>NZ_JOEH01000001.1 GCF_000719095.1 Streptacidiphilus jeojiense
CTCCGGGCGCTTCCTTCGTTTTCCACCGTACCAGACCGTTTCCGGCCCGTTCCGACGAGTGAAACTCTAGCGGAATTTCTCGGTCCGAGCCAATTCCGCCGTTTTCCCGATAAACGGCATGCCAAAGAAGAGCCATGCCGTCTCATAAGGGGTTTCGCCGCCACCGCTGTCCGCAGGGCAACTCGCAGGACACTACGTGGACGGCCCAGGTGGAGTCAAATCGTGGACTCACGGACGTGTCGGTGTCCCTCGTCCGGGAAGCGTGGTGGATGGGCCGGTAGGTGGTCGGCAAAGGCGAAGCCCGATTTCTCGGCCACGCGGCAGGAGGCGTGGTTCTCCACGCTGTGGAGCAGTTGCAGCCGGGGCACCTGCCGCAGCGCCCATTCGGCGACGGCCGACACCGCGGCCGGGGCTATCCCGCGTCCTCGGACCCCCGTCGCGGTCCAGTACCCGATCTCGGCGGGGCCCGAGGCCGTACCGTCGCCACCGGAGCCACCGGAGCCACCGGGGCCGGCGAGGCCCAGCCTCTTCACGACCACATGGCCGATGGGGCCCGCCTCCGCCCGTACGTCTTCGATGACGGCGAAGCTGCACCGCGTGCCGTCGGTCCAGCCGGCTTCCTGGGCGGCCAGCCACACCCGGGCCTCCGCCATCCCCGCGACGCGGTTGTCCAGGAAGCGCTGCATCATCGGGTCCTGGTGGGCCGCGACCAGCGACGGCAGGTCCTCCGCACGCCAGGGGCGCAGGGTCAGCCCGGGCACAGCCGAGAGATTGATCGTCATGGGCCCCAAGTTACCCACGTCCGCAGACGAAGGGCCCCGGGGTTCACAACCCCGGGGCCCTTCTGCCGAACCCGACCCGATCAGCGCTTGCCCATCTCCTCGGCGATCGCCGCCGCGAAGGAGTCGATGTCGGCCTCGGTGGTGTCGAAGGCCGCCATCCAGCGGACCTCGCCGGTGTGCTCGTTCCAGAAGTAGAAGCGGTAGCTCTTCTGCAGGCGCTCGCTGACCTCGCGCGGGAGGAGCGCGAAGACCGCGTTGGCCTGGACCGGGCGGACCACCTCGACGCCGTCGATGTCGCGGACCGCGGCTTCGAGGCGGCGGGCCATCGCATTGGCGTGGCTCGCGCTGCGCAGCCAGAGGTCGCCGCTCAGCAGCGCTTCGAACTGCACCGAGACGAAGCGCATCTTCGATGCGAGCTGCATCGACATCTTCCGCAGGAAGAGGATGTTCTTCACCGCGTCCGGGTTGAGCACCACCACGGCCTCGCCCATCAGCAGCCCGTTCTTGGTGCCGCCGAAGGAGAGGACGTCCACGCCCGCGTCGGTGGTGAAGGCCCGCAGCGGGAGGTTCAGCGACGCAGCGGCATTGGCCAGGCGCGAGCCGTCCACGTGGACGAGCATGCCGCGCTCGTGGGCGTGGTCGCAGATCGCCCGGATCTCCTCGGCGGTGTAGAGGGTGCCGAGCTCGGTGCTCTGGGTGATGGAGACGGCCAGCGGCTGGGCGCGGTGCTCGTCGCCCCAGCCCCAGGCCTGACGGTCGATCAGTTCGGGGGTCAGCTTCCCGTCCGGGGTGGGGACGGTGAGCAGCTTGAGGCCCGCGATCTTCTCCGGTGCGCCGCACTCGTCGACGTTGATGTGGGCGGTCTCGGCGGCGACCACCGCGCCCCAGCGCGGCAGCAGCGCCTGCAGCGCGACCACGTTGGCGCCGGTGCCGTTGAAGACCGGGTACGCCTCGGCCCGCTCGCCGAAGTGGCTGCGGAAGACGTCCTGGAGGTGCGAGGTGTACTCGTCCTCGCCGTAGGAGATCTGGTGGCCGCCGTTGGCGAGGGCGAGGGCGGCGAGGACCTCCGGGTGGACGCCGGCGTAGTTGTCGCTGGCGAAGCCGCGTACGGAGGGGTCGTGACGGCGCTGGGCGTCCGTGCTGGTGGTGGCGGCTTCGGTCATCGGGGCGTCAGCCACAGGTGCTGTCCGTTCAGGTCGGCTGCGGGTCGGTTCCACAGGTCGGTGATGGTGGTGGCCAGGTCGTCGACGTGGGTGAAGCCGGCGAACTTGGCGTTCGGCTTGGCCACCCGCATCTCATCGGTGACCAGGGCCTTGATGACCAGGATGGCAGCCGCCGCACGCTCGGGTTGCTCTTCCGCGGCAACCAGGGTGCGGAAGGAGTCCGCGAGCGACAGCGTCCAGGTCTCGGCCGCGGCCTTGGCGGCCGCGTAGGCGGCGTTCCCCGCGGTGGGCTTGGCGGCGCCGGCCGCCGAGACGACCGCGAAGCGGGCCTGCGGGCTGCGCAGCAGCGCGTCGTGGAAGCCCAGGGTGGTGTGCTGCAGGGTGCGGACCAGCTGGTCGTGCAGGAAGTCCCAGTCCGACAGGTCGATGTCGGTGAACTTCTTGCTGCCGCGCCAGCCGCCGACCAGGTGGATCAGCCCGTCGACGCTGCCGTGCTCGGCCTCGATGTGGTCGGACCAGTCCCCCGCGGCCTGCGGGTCCAGCAGGTCGAGCACCTGGCCGACGACGGTGGCGCCGGGGACCGCGCGGCGGGTGGCGTCGAGCAGCGCGTCCAGCCGGCGCGGGTCGGTCCCGGCGCAGGCCACGGTGGCACCGGCGGCGGCCAGCGCCCGTACCGCCGCCCGTCCCGCCGGACCGGTGGCGCCGGCTACGGCGACGACGCGTCCCTGCATCGGCAGGGGCGCGGACGCGGACGCGGACCCGGCGGTGGCCGCCGTGCCGGCGCTCATGCGGCGCTCCGGAGCTCGCTGGTGCCGGTGATCCCGGTGGTGGAGGCGATGACCCCGCCGAGCTTCTTGGACAGGGCCTCGAAGAACATGCTGAGCGGGAACTCGTCCGGCAGGACGGCGTCGCACAGCGCCTTGTTGAGCGACTTGGCGTCGCTGTGCTCGGTCAGCGGCAGCGCGTCGGGGCCCTTGGCCCACACCGAGGCGGGGTGCGGGGTCAGGTAGCGCGAGACCAGCTGGTAGGCCGCGATCCAGTGCGCGGTCTTGGGCCGGTCGATGCCGTCCCGGTAGAGGGTCTCGATCTCGGTGCAGAGGTCGGTGGTGACGTCGGCGACGCGGTCCCAGTCGATCCGGAGCCGGTTGTCGGTCCAGCGCAGCGCGTCGTGCTTGTGCAGGTAGGCGAAGAGCAGCTGGCCGCCCAGGCCGTCGTAGTTGCGGACCCGGCCGCCGCTGACCGGGAAGCGGAACATCCGGTCGAAGAGGATGGCGTACTGCACGTTGCGTCCCATCGGGCCGGAGTGCGGCTGCCCCTCCTTCTCCAGCTGGACCGCGGCCTTGAAGGCGGTGAGGTCGCAGCGCAGCTCCTCCAGCCCGTACATCCAGAACGGGCTGCGCTGCTTGATCATGAAGGGGTCGAACGGCAGGTCGCCGTGGCTGTGGGTGCGGTCGTGGATCAGGTCCCAGAGCACGAAGGTCTCCTGGGAGAGCTTCTGGTCGTCGAGCAGCGCGGCGGCGTCGGCGGGGATGTCCAGGCCGAGGGCACCGACGGCGGCGCTGCTGACGGCGCGGAAGCGGGCGGCCTCGCGGTCGCAGAAGATGCCGCCCCAGGTGAAGCGCTCGGGGGCCTCGCGCACCGCGACCGTCTCGGGGAACAGCACCGCGGAGTTGGTGTCGTACCCGGAGGTGAAGTCGATGAAGGTGATCGGTACGAACATCGGGTTGTCGAAGCGGGTGCGCTCCAGCTCCGCCAGCCAGTCCGGCCAGACCACGGTGAGCAGCACGGCCTCGATGTTGCGGTCCGGGTTGCCGTTCTGCGTGTACATCGGGAAGACGACCAGGTGGAGCAGGCCGTCCTCGCGCTGCGCCGCGGGCTGGAAGGCGAGCAGCGAGTCCAGGAAGTCGGGCACCGCGTAACCGGAGGCGCGCCAGCGCTCCAGGTCGGTGACCACGGCGTCCAGGTAGGCGGCGTCGTGCGGGAAGTGGGGGGCGAGCTCGCGCACCGCGGCGGTGATGGCAGTGAGCAGGGCGTCGGCCTCGTCACGGGTCCCGGCGCCGCGGGAGTTGAGGTCGATGGAGCCGTCCTTGGACTGCAGCGGTCGGATCGCCTCGACGGCCTCCTTGAGCCGCATCCAGGCAGGGCTGACTGCCGAAGGGAGTTCGGGCGAGAGATTTTGCATGACAACCCTGCCTGTACCGAAGGAACTGTTGTCCGGACACCGTATATACAGAAGGTTCTTCTGTTCAAGGGAAGGTCGACGGAGCGGAAATGACACACCTCACAGACCACTCTCGCCCGACCTGCCCCATCACGCAGAACGGCACCCCGGCCGATGGGCCGGGGTGCCGTCGCAGACGTCGGGCGTAATAAGGAGCAGGGGTGACTACAGGCCGTGCTCCGCGAGCGGGCCGACCTTCCAGCCCTGCTCCTCGCAGTGGTCCAGCAGCCGCGGCAGGGCGCTGAGGGTCGCGGTCCAGGAGGCCGGGGCCGAGGTGCAGTCGGAGTCGTGCAGCAGGACGGTGCCGCCGCCGCGCAGATTGCGGGTGACCGTGTCGAAGACCGAGCTGCCGGTGGCACCGGCGCGCCAGTCCGCGCCCCAGCTGGTCCACAGCACCGGGCGCATCCCCAGGCCGCGCGCGGTGACCAGCGCCGAGGTGGTGGCGACGCCGTACGGGGGCCGGTACCAGCGCGGGGTCTCCCCGGTCGCTTCCGTGACCAGCGCATGGGCGCGGGTGAGGTCGTCGCGGGTCTGTCCGGGCGTACGGAGCACCATCGGGCGGTGCAGGTAGCCGTGGACCGCGATCTCGTGCCCGGCGTCGGTGATCGCCCGACCGAGCCCGGGGTCGCGCTCCAGCATGAAGCCCAGCAGGAAGAAGGTCGCCTTGACGCCCCGGTTCTCCAGCAGGCTGAGGAAGCGCGGGGTGGACAGCGGGTCGGGGCCGTCGTCGAAGGTCAGCGCGATGTGGTCGGGGGCGCCCTGCCCGCCGTAGCCGGGGAGCAGCCGGGTCCGCAGGGTCTCCAGCGGCTGGACGGCGGTGACGGCCGGGGCGGCGTGGGCGAGGGCCAGGCCCCCGGCGACGGCGGCGGCTGCCTTGACTACGCGGCTCAACGGACGGACTCCATCGTGGCGGGGACGGCGGTGGGAAGCGCGGCGGCGGGGAGGGCCACCGCGGGCAGGGCGACGGCGGAGCGGGCGGCCGAGCCCGCGGCCGGGTCTGCGACCGCGTCGTCGCCGACAGCCGCGAGGCGGTCCAGGCCCGCGTAGGCGAGCAGGACCTGGACGGCGTCCGCGCCGGGACGGCGGGCCGCCGAGATCGGCGTGACCCGGTCCGAGAGGGCACCGGCCAGGGCCCCGGCGAGCTCGCCGGAGTGCCGGGCCCAGCGGGCGATGCCGGCCTCGTCCAGCGCGGCCGCGTTGGTGAGCCCGTGCCCGGGTATGGAGCGGTAGGTCACCACCGGCAGGGCGCTGGCGACGGCCTCCTGGACGGTCATCCCGCCGGCGTTCTGCACCAGTACGTCGGCGGCGTGCATCAGGCTCGGCATGTCGTCCACCCAGCCGTGGGCGTGCTTGACCCCGGCGGCGAGCAGGCGCTCGCGCAGCCCCTCGTTGCGGCCGCAGACGACGACGCAGGTGATCCCGGGGTCGGCCGCCTCGACGTCCGCGACGGTGCGCTCCAGCTCGCCGGCGCCCCAGGAGCCGCCGACCAGCAGCGCCAGCCGTGCGTCCTGCGGCAGGCCCCAGCGGGCCCGGGCGGCGAAGCGGGACTCCGGCGTCGCCGGGGTGAACCGCCGGTCCACCAGCGGGGCGACCACCGAGACGTCCGCGCAGCCGACCGCGCGGGCCTGGACGGCGGCCACCTGGTGCAGCGCCAGGTGCGCGTCCACGCCGGGGGCGGCCCAGAGCTGGTGCACCGAGAAGTCGGTGAGATAGGTGTGCACCGGGGTGCAGACCTTGCCGCGCAGCCGCAGCCGGCCCAGGACCTGGCTGGCCAGCGGGTAGGTCGCGATGACCATGCGGGTGGTGTCGCCCTGGACCGCCCTGCGGATGCTGCGCCCGGCGAGGGCGGTGAACAGGGACGCCTGGATCCCGGCCATCCGCGGGTTGTCCATCCCGCCGTAGAGCAGCTTCCAGGTCCACGGGGCCCGCGAGATCATGCCGTGGTACGAGCCGACGAACACCCGGCCGGTGGATCCCGGCATCAGGTCCAGGAAGTCGTGGCGGTCCACGACCATCCCGGCCTCCTCCAGGCGTGCGGCGAGCTGCTCCGCGACCGCGTCATGACCGGCCCCGACGCTCGCCGACACGATGACGGCACGCGGCGGCGGGGTGGTTGCGCCAGTACCGGCGCTGCGCTGCCGGGGAATGCGGATCAGTCGGCCCATGGTCGAGGTCTCGTTCCTGCTTCTGGATGCTTGGCCTCCGAGGCGGTGGTGCTCCGTGCTGCGGCCTGGGGGCTCGGGCATCCCCAACCTAACGATCTCCGTCCCACCGGAAGACAGACCGGGGGATGATTCAGCCCCACCAGCCACGTAGTCCCACTGAGGCAGGGAATCGGCCACGTACTCCCGTGGGAGTACGGCGGTTCTCAGGGAGTGCACCCGGGAGGACCCCGACATCCGGGGCGGGGCAGGGCGCGGACGGCGGCACCGGGGGGTGACAGGCGGGCGACTGCACTCGTGCGCCCCCTGTTGCGCCCTGTAGTTCTCGGCCACTCAGCGTCATGGTGGGAACAGGACTCGAGGGGAGACCGGATGCATGGTCCCGCCGCCGTCGAATGGCTGCTGACCGGACTGATGGGAGCGACCGGACTGTACTGCCTGGTCAGGCTGGTGCGCAGGAGCGCCTCCCGGGCCGAGCGCGAGCTCGACGCCTCGGAGGCGCTGAAGGGTCTGGGCATGGCGGCGATGGCGCTGCCGCTCGGGCTGGGGCAGGAGGTGCCCGCGGCGGTGTGGGTGGTGCTCTTCGGCGTCGCGGCGGTGTGGTCGCTCGCGGTGGGCCTGCTCCCTGCCGGCGGGGCGTCCCAAGGGCACCGGGGGCACCACCTCTACCACGGGGTGGGGCACCTGGCGATGGTCTACATGGCCGTGGTGATGGGCGCCGGGCTGGGAGCGGCGGGTGCCGGCGGGCAGGCCGCGATGCCGGGCATGGCCGGGATGGCCACCGCGACCGCCGGCGCCGGGGTGCCCCTGGTCACCGGGGCGCTGCTGGTGTTCTTCGGCGGGTACGCGGTGCTGGCCGGCGCCCGGCTGATCGCCGCGCCGGCCCTCGCCGGGGGTGGCACGCCGGGGCGCGGGTCGGTGACGGGCCGGTTGCTGGGGGCGCCGGAACTGCCGCAGGCCTGCCGGATGGTGCTGGGCCTGGGCATGTTCACCATGCTGCTGGCCATCTGAACCGCCGGCCGCCGACGGTCCGGGCAGCTGCCGGCGGCGGCGTGGCGTGCGTCACGCCCTTCGTATTCCGCTGCCACGGCGACCCCGTGCCGCATAGGTTTGGCCCGCACGCAGTGTCGCGTGTCCTGGGTCCCGCCGGCGGAGGTCTGGTTGAACGCGCTGCCCGCCCTACTGCTGCTCGGCCTGGTACTGGCCACGGCCGGTCCCCGGCTGCTGGCCCGGGCCCGCTGGGCCGAGCGCGAACCGGTGCTGGCGCTCTGGGCCTGGCAGTGCCTGGTGCTGGCCGCGCTGCTCTGCTGCGGCCTGGCGCTGCTGCTGACCGCGGCCGCGGCCTGGCCGGAGGTGCGGACCCTGCTGTTCTCCGGAGCGCCGCGCGGTGTCGAGGCCGCCTACGGCATACCGCTCTCCCGCCCCTGGGCCGTCGCCGCCGCCGTGCTGCTCGCGGTGGGCGGCGCCCGTACCGCGCTGGCGCTGGGGAGCGAGGTGCGCTCGGCGCGTGCGCTGCGCCGGCGCCGGCTGCGCGAGCTGCGGCTGCGGGCCCCGGAACTGCCCTCGGGGCTGGAGCGGGTGCGCCGCACGGACGCCGGCGAGCGGCTGGTCGTCCTGGAGAGCGCCAAGCCGAACGCCTGGTCGCTGCCGGGTCCGGCCACCCGTCTGGTGGTCACCACCGGTGCGCTGCACCGGCTGAGCGACCGGGAGCTGGCCGCGGTGCTGGAGCACGAGCGCGGACACGTTCGGGCCAGGCACCACTGGTTGCTGCAGTGCGCCGAGGCGCTCAACAGCGGCTTCCCCGGAGCCGGGATCTTCCGGCTGTTCCGCGAGCAGGTGGGACGGCTGGTGGAGCTGGCTGCCGACGACTCCGCCGCGCGCCGGCACGGACGGCTGGCCACCGCCGTCGCCCTGGTCGAGCTGAACACCGCGCACGGCCCCGTCCCGCAGTGTCCCGGGCTGCTGGACCAGGTCCCCGGACGGGTGGAGCGGCTGCTCGCCGGTGAGCCGCGGCTGCCGGTGGCCCGGCGGCTGCGGCTCACCGCAGCGACCCTGGCCGCGCTCAGCGCACCGCTGGCACTGGTGTTCGCACCCGGGTTGCGTGTGCTCATCTGAGGGGTTTCTGAGGTTTTCTGCAGTCGGCCTGAGAGGTTTCTGAAGCCTTTCCCGCCCGGCTGTGATTTGCGTTGACGCGCAGGCCATTCCCAGCCGACCGCGCTAGGCTTCCCCGCAACAGACGGTGTCCGAAACGTCCGCGTGAGCACGGGCGTATGGACGAACCGGCAGTGGGCAGGCGGAGAGCAGGAATTCCGGCTGGTCAGTGCGGGCTGGGACGTGGGGTGAACACTTCGTGACGGTGTTTCTGCTCGGTGTGGGCGCTGCATGTCTGCTGGGACTCGGCTTCGTTCTCCAGCAGCACGCGGCGCAGCGCGCACCGCGCTCCGACATCCTGTCCTACCGGCTGCTGCTGCGGCTGATGCGACAGCCGGAGTGGCTGCTCGGGATCGCCTTCATGGTCGGCGGCCAGGTGCTCAGCGCGATGGCGCTGTCGGCCGGACGGATCTCACTGGTGGAGCCACTGCTGGCCACCAATCTGCTGTTCGCCATGCTGCTGGCGCGGACCATCACCGGCCAGCGGCTGGGCCGCTCCGGCTGGGGCGGGGTACTGCTGCTGGCCGCCGGGGTCACCGCGTTCATCACCAGCGGGGAGCCGACCGGCGGCGGGACCGAGGCCGGGGTGCTCCGGCACTGGCTGGTGTTCGGAGTGGTGGCCGGGGTCGCCCTGCTGCTGGTCTCCATCGCCAGACGGCTGCCGCTGTTCGAGGAGGCCACCCTGCTGGCGCTGGCCGCGGGCCTGCTCTACGGCCTCCAGGACGCGCTGACGCGGACCGCGGGACAGCGGTTCAAGCACGGCGGTCTGGCCCTGCTGCTGAGCAGCTGGCAGACCTGGACCGTGGTGGCGATCGGCGTGATCGGCCTGATCCTGGTCCAGAGCGCGTTCGAGTCGGCCCCGTTGCGGATGTCGCTGCCGGCCCTGACCGCCGCCCAGCCGCTGGCGGGGATCGCCTGCGGGGTGGGATTCCTCGGCGACCGGCTCCGGCTGACCCCGGGGGCGCTGGCCGGCGAGGCCGTCGGCCTGGTCTGCATCGTGCTGGGCGTGATCATCATCGGCAGGCACCCGGCGATGCCGGACGCCTGCGCCGAGAGCTGCGTCGAGGAGGCCGTCCGGGCCGCCCAGCGCGAGGCCGCCGCCGCCCAGCGGGCCGGCGTGCGGGGCTGACCCGCTCGGGCGCCCGCCTACGCCAGGAGCAGTACTCGCCCCTCGGTCGGCCCGTCGTCCGGCCCCGCCGTCACGGTTCGACCCCCGCCACGGTCTGCACGGTCGCTTCGGCGGCCGCCTCCGGCGTCCGGTCGGTCCGCTGGTCCCGGCGGGTGCCCAGGAAGGCGGCGGCCAGCAGCATCAGCGCGGTCATGGCGCACAGCAGCAGCCGGAAGTCGACGACGGCCAGCAGCGCCGCCCCGACCGCGATGGAGGCCGCCTGGGGGACGGTGACCAGGACGTTGAAGGCGGCGTCGGCACGGCCCATCAGCTCGGGCGGGGTGCGCCGCTGGAGCGAGGTGACCAGGCCGATCAGGATCCACGGCAGGCTGGCCCCGACCAGGGCCGTGCCCAGCAGGGCGGCGGCCAGGATCCCCGGCGCCAGCAGCAGGAAGCCCGCCCCGGCGGCGACCAGGCCGAGGGCGACCAGCGGGCCCTCGCCGATCCTGCGCATCAGGGCGGCCGCGCCGATCCCGGCGACGACGGCGCCCGCGCCCTGGGCCGAGGTGAGCACACCGAGGAAGGCCGGCGGCCGGTGCAGGCCCTGGTCGACGACGGCGAAGCAGACGGACTCCGCGAAGCCGAACGCGGTGACCGCGAGGACCGCGGCCAGCACCAGCTGCCGCAGCGCCGGGACCGAGAGCACATGCCGTACGCCCGCGGTGACCTGACGCGTCATCCGTTCGGCGGAACGCACCGGCGCCGGCTCCTCGGTCCGCATCAGGACCAGCAGCAGGGCGGCGGCCAGGAAGGTCGCCGCGTCGGCCACGACCAGGGTGCCGATGCCGACCACGGCGACCGCGCCGGCGCCCAGCAGCGGGGTGACCAGGCGCAGCCCCTGCAGCAGGGTCTGCAGCAGGCCGTTGGCCTCGCCCAGTTCCCCGGCCGGGACGACGGTCTGCATCAGCGCGGTCTGGGCCGAGGCGATCAGGCCGTTGAGGAAGCCGTAGCCGACCATCACGGTGTAGATGATCCACAGGCCGTGCCGGCCGTGGACCAGCAGCAGCGGCAGGATCGCCACGGCCGCCAGCAGGTTCAGCCGGATCAGCAGCGGACGGCGCCGGACCCGGTCCACCAGCAGCCCGGCGGCCGGGGAGCAGGCGTTGCCGACGATGAAGGCGAAGAAGGACAGCCCGGCGGCCGAGGAACTGCCGGTGAGCATCTTGATCCAGATGCCGACGGCGATCCACATGGCGCTGTCGCCGAGCGTGGACAGCACCTGTCCGGCTATGAAGCAGCGGAGCTCGCGCCGGGCGAGCAGGCGCCTCATCGGACCGCGTCGTACGGGTAGGTGAACTGGATGTGCTCCAGCGGCAGGCTGTCGGGCGGGCGCAGCGCCGGGTTCTCCATGCGGTCGTGGTAGCGCAGCACCAGGTCCGCCATCCCCTCGTGGAAGGCCTTGGCCTCCTCCGGGGTGAGGTACAGCACCATCTCCGAGGCGCTGGTGGCCTTGCGCCACTCCTCGGAGAAGCCGGCCCGGCGGCCGGCGACCTTGGCGAGCCGGGCGAGCCAGGTCTCCCACAGGAAGCCGGCCAGGGCATTGGCCTCCACGGTGTCCTCGTCGAAGCGGAAGCCCACGTGCTTGAGCTGCCAGGGCCGGCGGCGACCGGTGCCGCCGCCGGCCTCCTCCACGAAGCCGTACTTGGCCAGGGTGCGCAGATGGAAGGCGCAGTTGGTCGGCGATTCGCCGACCACGGCGGCGGCCTCGGTGGCGGTGAGGGCACCGTCCCGGCCGAGGGCCTCCAGCAGCGCGATCCGGGTGGGGTGGGCGATCGCGCGCATGGCCTTGGGATCGGTGAGGGTTCTCAGCGGCCGCGACTCTTCGGAAGACATGTTTCGAAACGTTACGCTCGAAAGAGTTCTTTCGACAAGAGGCACACCGAAAGAAGACGGGGGCGGGACGGGCTTCAGCCGGTCAGCATCTCCGCGAGCACGCTGCGGTGGGTCGGCACGGCGTCGGTGTGGCGGTCGCGGCCGGCGGGGGTCAGACAGACGGAGACGCCGCGGCGGTCCTCGGGGCACATCGAGCGCTCGACCAGGCCGGCCTTCTCCAGGCGGGCGATCAGTCGGGACAGCGCGCTCTGGCTGAGGTGGACCGAGGTGGCCAGCTCCTGCACCCGGAGCGAGGCGGCGCAGTCCCCCGAGGTGCCCTCCACCAGGCGTTCCAGCACCTCGAACTCGCTCATGCCCAGGCCGTGACGCTCGTTCAGCTCACGGTCCAGGGCGCACGCGGTGGCGGCCTGGCGGGCGAGGAGGGTGCGCCAGGCTTCGACGAGCTCGGGGTCGGTGGGAGCGCTCACCAGAGCAGTGTAGCAGTTGCAGCGGAACTTAATGAGTTAACATTTAATTCACGTGCATTGAATGCACATGCATGTAGTCTCCTCCGCATGACCACAGCCACCACCACTACCCGATGGAGCCCCCGCCTCTGGGGCACCCTCGTCGTCCTCTGCGCGGCCCTGTTCCTCGACGCCCTGGATGTGTCGATGGTCGGGGTCGCCCTTCCCTCGATCCGAACCGACCTGAATCTGAGCACCACGTCGCTGCAGTGGGTGGTCAGCGGCTACGTCCTCGGCTACGGCGGGCTGCTGCTGCTCGGCGGGCGGGCCGCCGACCTGCTCGGGCGGCGACGGGTGTTCCTCGCCGCGCTCGCCGTCTTCGCCGTCGCCTCGCTGCTCGGCGGACTGGTGGACGACGGCGGACTGCTGATCGCCACCCGGTTCGTCAAGGGCGTCGCCGCCGCCTTCACCGCGCCGGCCGGCCTGTCCATCATCACCACGACCTTTCCCGAGGGGCACCAGCGCAACCGGGCCCTGAGCATCTACACCACCTGCGGCGCCAGCGGCTTCTCGCTCGGCCTGGTGCTCAGCGGGCTGCTGACCGAGGTCGGCTGGCGCTGGACCTTCCTGCTGCCGTTCCCGCTGGCACTGCTGGCACTGGCGGCCGGAAGCAGGCTGATCCCGCGTCAGGAGCGACCGCAGCGCGAGGGACGCGGCTACGACCTGCTCGGCGCGGTGACCGCCACCGGCGGCCTGCTGCTGCTCGTCTACACCGTCACCCAGGCCCAGGGGGTCGGCTGGGGCAGCGCCCGTACCGTGCTGTCGCTGGTCGGGGTGGCGGCGCTTTTCGCGGCCTTCGTCGCGGTGGAGCAGCGCACCGCGCATCCGCTGGTGCGGCTGGGGATCTTCCGCAACGGGCTGGTGGCCCGGGCCAACATCGGCGCGCTGGCCTGCTTCGGCGCCTACGTCGGCTTCCAGTTCATCGCGACGCTGTACCTGCAGTCGCTGCTCGGCTGGTCCGCGCTGGAGATGGCGATGGGCTTCCTGCCGGCCGGCGTGCTGGTGGTGGCCTCGGCGACCCGGATGGGCGCGCTGGTGGACCGCTTCGGGACGACCAAGCTGATGCTGGTCGGCTTCCCGGCCGCGCTGCTGGGCTACGCCAACTTCCTGCGGATCGGCCCGCACTCGGACTACCTGACGGTGATCCTGCCGTCGATGGTGCTGCTCGGCATCCACTTCGCGCTGGTCTTCCCCTCGCTCAACATCCAGGCCACCGACGGGGTCGCCGACGACGAGCAGGGGCTGGCCTCCGGGCTGGTGAACACCTCGTTCCAGATCGGCGGCGCGGTGGTGCTGGCCGTGGTGACCGCGGTGGTGACCAGCGGTGGCAGCGGCGGCGTGCACGCCCAACTGAGCGCCGATCACCGGGCGGTGGGCGTGGTGGCCGGGGTGGCGCTGCTGGGGCTGCTGGTGACCGCACTGGGCGCGGTACAGGACCGGCGGACGGCACGGGCCACGGCCGCCGCCCACCCGGTGCCGGACTACCCGGTCCCGGCGCCCGGCGCGGGCCCTGTGACGGCCCCTGGAACGGGAGTTGACGTTCTGGACGGCGCACCGGCCGGTTCGGCCGCGGAATAGGCCGTCCAGCGCCCCTGAGAGCCCGCCCGTACGGGGTTCGGGCGGGCCGCCCGGTAGTTCGCCGATCCCCCGCGTCGGCGAACTACCCGGGCGGCCACACGCGTTCGAGCGTGGCCGTATATTGGCCAGCAGCCAATGAACGCAGGAGCACCATGTCACCCCGACGCGCATCAGTCAACGAGGCCATGCGGGCCCGGTCCCGTTCGCGGATCATGCAGGCCACCGTCGAGTTGGTGGACGAACGGGGCTTTACGGGCACGACTCTCGGCGACATAGCCGAGCGGGCCGGCCTGGCCAGGGGCCTGGTCTCGTACTACTTCCCGGGCAAGCGCTACCTGCTGCAGTCCTCGATGCACCGGCTGATGCACCTGTCCCTGGCGGCGGAGCTGGCGAAGCTGGCCGAGACCGATCCGCCGGACCTCTGGCTGGCCACCTCGATCGACACGGTGCTGACGCTGACCCGGGACCGGCCGACGCTGATGCGCACCCATCTGGCGCTGATCCTGGCGCCGAGCGCGGAGGGGTTCATCCAGGACGAGGAGCAGCGGCGGTTCGGCGCGCTGCTCCAGGGGGTGCTGCGGCGGCGCGGGGCCGCCGACCCGGTCGCGGAGCACGCGGTGCTCCGCAGCGCCCTGATGGGCGCCTGCATGGGAATGCTGCTGCCCGGGGCGGAGACGTCCTACGCGCTGATCCGCGCGGACCTGTTCGCCCGCTACGGTCTGGAGCCCTGACCGGCCCCGGGCGATCCGGATCGGACCGCCCGGATCAGATCTCCTTGAGCAGCGAGGACAGCAGCTCCACGCTGCTCTCCGGGGTCAGGCTGTCGACGCTGAGCCGCTCCATCACCTGGACGTACTGGTCCACGTCGTCGCGCTTGTCCAGGTACAGGGCACTGGTGAGCTGCTCCAGGTAGACCACGTCGGGCAGGTCCTGCTCGGGGAAGCGCAGGATGGTGAAGGCACCGCTCTCCGCGGCGTGGCCGCCGAAGCGGAACGGCATCACCTGCACCACGATGTTGGGCATGTCGGCCGCGTCGATGAGGCGCTGTATCTGGGCCTTCATCACCGCCGGGCCGCCCACCGGACGCCGCAGCGCGGCCTCGTCGACGACGGCCCAGAGCCGGGGCCCGTCGCCCTCGGCGACCAGCTTCTGACGGCGCATCCGCACGTTGATGCGGCGCTCCAGCTCACCGGGGTCGGTGTGCGGGCGGTTCAGCAGCATGATCGACCGGGCGTAGTCCTCGGTCTGCAGCAGGCCGGGGATGAACTGCACCTGGTAGGTGCGGATCAGCGCCGCCGCCTCCTCCAGGCCGACGTAGGTCTGGAACCAGTTGGGCATGGCGTCGCTGAAACTGTGCCACCACCCGGCCTGGTTGGCCTCGCGCACCAGGGTCACCAGAGCGGCGCGCTCGGTCTCGTCATCGACGCCGTACAGGCTCAGTAGGTCCGTCACGTCCCGCTCCTTGAAGCTGACGCGGCCGAGTTCCATGCGGCTGATCTTCGATTCGGAGGCCCTGATGGTGTAGCCCGCGTCTTCACGGGTGATCCCCTTAGCCTCACGGAGTCGGCGCAGCTGGGAGCCGAGGAGGATACGGCGCACCATCGAGCCGCTCCCCGGCTGAACTGTGGTCATTCCGTTGAACCTCCACCCAATGAAATCAGCGCACAGTCTGCCACTGTCCGGTGGCGAAGGGTGCCCAAACGGACAGGTTTGTGTCAAGAACCCGGACGGGATGGCCCCACGTCAGTAGTGACGCCTGCGGCGAGCAACCATGAGACTACTCCTTGCACACGAAGATGCACGTGCAGATGCCCGGGTCGCACATGCACGTGAATCCACCCTTGCATCTGGCGTGAGCGGGGAGGAGCATGATGCACGTGCACATGCACACCCACTGGCAGTCCTGCGGGGAGCCCGCTCCCCCCTCACGCCACTCCGCGCCACCGCCCCGTCAACCGTTCGGTGACGCGGCGGAGCTCGGCGTCGCGCGCGCGACCCCGGCAGGGCAGACCTCGGCAGAAATGCCTGCAGCGCCCTTATGGGAGGAGCTCTTCATGGGCCTGAGCCCGGCACTGGCCACGGACCCCGACGTGGTCAACTGCGCCCTCGCCCCCCGGCTGGAATCCGTGCGCACCGCACGTGAGTTCACCAAGCTGACGTTGAACCGATGGGGTCTCGGCGACCTCTTCGACGACATCGCCCTGGTGACCAGCGAACTCGTGACCAACGCGCTGCGCCACGCGCTCGCGGCCGCGAGCGTGCCCGAACAGCGGACCAGCGCCTGGGGAAAGCGCGGGGCCGGCAGCCCGGGACCGATCACCCAGAAGTTCGGCGACGCCCCGCAGGCTCCCACCCCGTTGATACGCCTCAGCCTGGTCCGGCGGGCGCCGCAGGTGGTGTGCGCGGTGAGCGACCCCAGCAGCTCGGGTCCGGTCACCCGGGAGCCGGACTGGGTCGCCGAGTCGGGACGCGGCCTGCACCTGGTGGACTCGTTCAGCCAGTCCTGGGGCTGGCACCCGGTGGCCGCCGGAAAGGTGGTCTGGGCCCTGTTCGAGCTCGACGAGGCAGCCGCC
This sequence comes from Streptacidiphilus jeojiense, assembly GCF_000719095.1. Classification (GTDB taxonomy): domain Bacteria; phylum Actinomycetota; class Actinomycetes; order Streptomycetales; family Streptomycetaceae; genus Streptacidiphilus; species Streptacidiphilus jeojiensis. The sequence continues at coordinate 16,138 of NZ_JOEH01000001.1, forward strand.
CTCCAGGAGGGCGCGCTCCAGGACATCGGGGAGACACAGACGGAGCGGCGGTACCAGGGGGAGTGACTCCCCCGGTACCGCCGCTCCGTGTGTCGGGTCCGGCCGCCGGCCGGGTCCAGCGGCGGTCGGGGCCGGACCGGGGTCCGGGCCGCCGACCGCTCCGGCGCTCAGGCCGGCTCGGCGAGGTGGTCGAACTCGCCCTTCTTCATCCCGTCTATCAGCGCCGCTATCTCGGCCCGTGTGTAGATCAGGGCCGGCCCCTCGGGGAACCGCGAGTTGCGCACCGCCACATCGCCGTCCGCCAGCCGGGCCAACTCGACACAGTCACCCTGCGAATTGCTCAGACGGCTCTTCTGCCAGACCACACCCTCGATCTCCGTGGCGGCCATGCCGTTGTACATGCGAAGCATCGGTGTCTCCTGGTTGTGCGAGCCGTGCAGGATGGGCCAGAGAGGCGCCTCACTGCACGTGATGATAACGCCAGTGCACTTGCACGTGCAGCTGCTTATGCGCGTGCACGTGCGTTCACCACATGTGACAACTTCCGCTCCGTAATGCTGGGCTGACGGATCGAAAGGGACAAAAGCCACCTGACTCGTCGCTCTGGGCTACGGGCGCACTGCAACGCGCCGCCGACCGGCAATCAAGATCCACAGCGCGCAGCGCCCCGGTGACACACAGTCAGTAATCATGTGCGTCGCACACCTATGTGACGCTGCTCACCGTGATCCGGTTGCAACGCGCACAGGCGCCGCAAATATATGACCGGATTTGAGGATGATTCAGGGGGTATGGCCACGCCGCTGAACCGCAAAGAAGGGTGCCCGACTTCAGCAGTCCGCACACATGACCTACGATCGTCCGACATGAGCTCTGCCGCCACCCCCAGCACACCGCTGCCCGTCCGCACGCCCGGGACCAGGGCACGCGGCCGGCACCGTCGGCCCGAACGCCACGAGATCCCCGCGGAGGCCCCCGCGCTGCTTCTGGCCGTACCCGCCGAGGCCACTCCGGCCACGCAGCAGATCGCCGACGAGCTGGTCGCGCTGATCCGCGCCGAGCAGCCCGGGATCGACGCGCGGGCCGGGTACCTGTCCGCGAACGGCACCGACGGCGACGGCACCGAGACCCTCGCCGCGCTGCTGAGCGCGGCCGCCGCCGAGGAGCGTCCGGCCCCGGTGGTCGTGCCGCTGCTGCCCGGTCCCTCCGACTCCTTCCGGGACGCCGTCAGCGGCATCCCCGGCGAGGTCAGGGTCACCGACACGCTCGGCCCGCACCCACTGCTGGCCGAGGCCCTGCACGTACGGCTGTCCGAGGCCGGGCTCGCCCGCGCCGACCGGGCCAGGCTGTTCGCCATCAACACCTCCGCTGACGGCGTGGTGCTCGCCACCGTCGGCGGTGCCGAGGCGCTGCAGCTCGCCGAGGTGACCGCGGTGCTGCTGGCCGCCCGGCTGGCCGTGCCGGTGGTGGCGGCCGCGCTGGACGAGCCCGGATCGGTGGCCGCCGCGGCCGCGCACCTGCGCGCGACCGGCAGTGCCCAACCCGCGCTGGCCCCCTATGTCTTCGGTCCCGAGGTGGACCCGGACCTGCTCAAGTCGGTGACGGCGGAGGCGGAGTGCCAGGCGTCGGAGCCGCTGGGGGCGTACCCGACGGTGGCGCGGCTGGTGCTGGGGCTCTACCTGACGGCTCTGGGCATGGAACTGGACCCCGACCTCACCTGAGCCGACCTCAGCTGAGCGGGACCCGGCCGAGCGGGCACAGCACGGCGGGGGCGCGGGGCGGTTGCCCGGTGCCCCCGCCGTGCTGTGCCGTGCTGTGCCGTGCTGTGCTGTGCCGTTCTCCGCCGTCAGTCGCGCGGCCGGGCCGCCCCGGTCGAGCCGCGGACCACCAGTTCCGGCTGGAACACGAACTCGCCGCGCTGCGCCGGGTTGCCGCCGATCTCCTCCAGCAGGACGTTGACCGCCGCCGCGCCCATCGCCTCGACCGGCTGACGGATCGTCGTCAGCGGCGGGTCGGCGAAGGCGATCAGCGGGGAGTCGTCGAAACCGACCACCGACACGTCCCCGGGCACCGAGAGGCCCCGCGAGCGTGCCCCGCGGATCGCCCCGAAGGCCATCAGGTCGCTGCCGCAGACGATCGCCGTGCAGCCCTTGTCCAGCAGCGCCCCGGCGGCCGCCTGGCCGCCCTCCACGCTGAACAGCGAGTGCTGGACCAGTTCTGCGGACTCGGCCGGCTCCATGCCCAGCCGGGTGCGCATCGCCTCGGCGAAACCCTCCAGCTTGCGCTCCACCGGCACGAACCTGGCCGGGCCCACCGCCAGTCCGATCCGCCGGTGGCCGAGGCCCACCAGGTGCTGCACCGCCATCTGCATGGCCGCACGGTCGTCCGGGGAGATGAACGGGGCCGCGATCTTCGAGCTGTAGCCGTTGATCATGACGAAGGGGACGCCCTTGCCGGTGAGCCTGGCGTAGCGCTCGGTGTCGGCGCTGGTGTCCGCGTGCAGCCCGGAGATGAAGCAGATGCCGGTGACGCCCCGTTCGACCAGCAGCTCCACCAACTCGTCCTCGGTGGAGCCCCCCGGGGTCTGCGTGCACAGCACCGGCGTGTAGCCGTAGCGGGTCAGCACCTGCTCGATGACCTGGGTGAAGGCCGGGAAGATCGGGTTGCTCAACTCCGGGGTGATCAGTCCGATCAGCCCGGCGCTGCGCTGGCGCAGCCGGGTGGGCCGCTCGTACCCCAGGACGTCCAGGGCGGCGATCACCATCTGCCGGGTGGTGGCGGAGACCCCCGGCTTGCCGTTCAGCACCCGGGAGACGGTGGCTTCGCTCACCCCGGCCTGTGCCGCGATATCCGCCAGCCGTGCGGTGTTCACTCAGCTTCTCCTCGGGAAGTCCTGGCGCAGGGGCCGGCCGACACGTGTTCACGTGGGGGTGCGGGGGGTCGCCCCCCGAAGGTTTTGAGCAAGTGTTCCCCAGTCAGTGTCGGTCCGCTGCCGTACAGCATCGCACCCTATTGCACCTGACTGACCGGTCCGGGCGCTTCGGAACGTTCTCCTTCCGGCCGGACGGCGCCGGCGGCCGGCGCGGCGAGTCCGCGCCGGCCCAGCAGCGCGATCAGCAGGGCGAGACCGCTCATCGCCGCGGGGATCCGGAACCCGGCACCGGGGCCCAGGTGCTGCACCGCCCAACCGCCCAGCGCGGCGCCCCCGGAGACGCCCAGCAGCAGGCCGGTGACGGCCCAGCCGAAGCCCTCGTTGAGCTTCTGCGGCGGGACGCAGTCGCGGACCAGGCCCATGCCGGTCACCATGGTCGGCGCGGTGCTGAGCCCGGCCCCGAACAGCACCGCGGCCAGCGTCGGAAGGCTGCCGACCAGCGGCAGCAGCGCCAGCAGCGCCGTCATCAACAGCAGGCACAGCGGCAGTCGCACCGCGGCGGCGCCCTTGGGCTTCCAGAGCCCGAAGGCGAGTCCGGACAGGCACGACCCCAGCGCGTAGCAGGCCAGCACCAGGCTGGCAGCGGCCTTGTGGCCGAGGTGGTCGGCGAAGCCGATGACGGTGATCTCGTTGACGCCGAACACCCCGCCGGTGGCCAGCAGGGTCAGCACCAGGACCCGCAGCCCGGGCGAGCGCAGCGCGGAGCCGCCGCGGGCCGCGCGGTCCGTACCGTCCGCGCCGTCAGCACCGTCCGCGCCGGCCCGGGCCACCGGCGGCTCGGTGCGCCGCTGGGCGCAGAACAGCACCGTCCCCAGCAGCATGACCACTCCGGCCGCCAGGAAGCCGGCGGCCGGGAACAGGGCGGTGGCCAGCACGGTCGCCGCCAGCGGGCCGAGGATGAAGCAGATCTCGTCGATCACCGCCTCCAACGCGTAGGCGCTGTGCAGCACTTCCTCGTCGCCCCGGTACAACGCGGCCCAGCGGGCCCGGGACATGGTGCCGATGTTGGGGCCCAGGCCGGTGACCGCGGCGGTGCCGAAGAGCAGCCAGCCGGGGCCGTCGAAGCGCAGGCACAGCAGCTCGGCGAAGCCGCCGGCGGTCGACACCAGCACGGCCGGAACCGCCACCCTGGCCTGGCCGTGACGGTCCATCAGCCGGGATATCTGCGGGCCCGCCACGGCGACCACCACCAGCACCGTGGCGGCCAGCGAGCCGGCCAGCGAGTAGGAGTGCCGCCAGCCGGTGATCATGAAAACGGCGGCGACTCCGGTCATCCCCATGGGGAACCGGGCGAGCAACCCGGCGAGGGCGAAGGCGACGGTGCCCGGTTCCACGAAGACCCGGCGGTAACTACTGAACACAACTCTCCTGAAGTGTCTGCGGATTGGCCCCGTCAGTATGGGATCCGGCATCGCCGCAGGTGCAACAGGTTATTTCCGGGCCCGGGGTGTCCGGGGCGCGGATCCCGGGGCATGCCGGAAGCGGGGCCGGACGGGGAGGCACCTCCCGTCCGGTCCCGCTCTCCTGCGGGCCCGCGCGACCCCTCAGACGCGCGGGCGGGCCGCCCCGGTGGAGCCCCGGACGACCAGCTCGGGTTGGAAGACGAACTCGGCACGGTGCAGGGCGTTGCCGTTGATCTCCTCCAGCAGCGCGTCGACCGCCGCCGCACCCATCGCCTCGACCGGCTGACGAATCGTCGTCAGCGGCGGGTCGGCGAAGGCGATCAGCGGGGAGTCGTCGAAACCGACCACCGACACGTCGCCCGGTACGTGGAAGCCGTGCTGGCGGGCGGCCCTGATGACGCCGAAGGCCATCAGGTCGCTGCCGCAGACCACGGCGGTGCAGCCGGCCTCCAGCAGCGCCGCCGCTGCCGCGTGGCCGCCCTCGACGCTGAACAGGGTGTGCTGGATCCGGCCGGCGATCTCCTCGTCGGACTGGCCTAGGAGCTCGCGGCAGGCCGCGGTGAAGCCCTCCAGCTTGCGCAGCACCGGGACGAAGCGGCGCTGGCCCAGGGCGAGCCCGATCCGCTCGTGGCCGAGCTCGACCAGGTGCTGCACCGCCATCCGCATCGCCGCCCGGTCGTCCGGGGAGACGAACGGCGCGGAGATCCGCTCGCTGTAGCCGTTGATCAGCACATAGGGCACACCGCGGCCGGCCAGCCGGGCGTAGCGCTCCATGTCGGCCGTGGTGTCCGCGTGCAGCCCGGAGACGAACACGATGCCGGTGACGCCGCGCTCCACCAGCATGTCGACCAGTTCGTCCTCGGTCGAGCCGCCGGGGGTCTGGGTGCACAGCAGCGGCGTGTAGCCGTAGCGGGTCAGCACCTGCTCGATGACCTGGGCCAGTGCCGGGAAGATCGGGTTGTTGAGCTCGGGGGTGATCAGCCCGATCAGTCCGGCGCTGCGCTGCCGCAGCCGCACCGGGCGGTCGTAGCCGAGCACGTCCAGGGCGGCGAGCACCGACTGACGGGTCGTCGGGGAGACCCCGGCCCGGCCGTTGAAGACCCGGGACACGGTCGCCTCGCTGACCCCGGCCTGGGCGGCGATGTCGGCGAGCCGAGCCGTCGGCTGCGCCGGCTGGGGCGACGCAGCCGACGGGGACGCCGCTGAGGGAGAGCCCATCTCAGACGGCCCACCAGACGGTGGCGTCGGCCGGCAGCACCAGTTCGTCCTCCACAACGGTGACCGGCTCCGAGGCCAGCAGCAGCCGTCCCGGGGCGGCCAGCCGCACCGCCTGGTCGCCGGTGTTGGCGAAGCAGGCGAACGCGCCGTCGGGGCTGTCGCGGCGGAAGGCGAGCACCCCGGCCGGGGCGTCCAGCCACGTCACGCTGTCGCCGGTGCCCAGCGCCGGGTGTTCGCGACGGGCCTTCAGGGCGGCGCGGTACAGCTCCAGGGTGGAGCTGCGGTCGCCGGTCTGGGCCTCCACACCGAGCTTGGCCCACTCGGCGGGCTGCGGCAGCCAGCTGGGGCCGCCGGGCACCGGGCCGAAGCCGAACGGGGCCTCGGTGCCGGACCAGGGCAGCGGCACCCGGCAGCCGTCGCGCATCCCCTCCTGGCCCTCGGCGTTGGTGCCCTTGGCGCGGGTGAAGGCCGGGTCCTGACGGACCGCGTCCGGCAGGTCGAGCACTTCGGGCAGGCCCAGCTCCTCACCCTGGTAGAGGTAGGCCGAGCCGGGCAGGGCCAGCATCAGCAGGGTGGCGGCGCGGGCCCGGCGCAGGTCCTGCTCGGCGTCGTTGCCGTCGCCCAGCCGGGTGAGGTGGCGGACCACGTCGTGGTTGGACAGCACCCAGGTCGCCGGGGCGCCGACCGGGCGCATCGCGTCCAGGGTCAGGTCCACCACCTCGCGCAGCGCCTCGGCGTCCCAGGCGGTGCCCAGGTACTGGAAGTTGAAGGCCTGGTGCAGCTCGTCGGGGCGCAGGTAGTTGGCGGTGCGCTGGACCGTCGGAGTCCAGGCCTCGGCGACGGCGATGCGACGGGTGTCCGGGTCGGTGCCGTACTCGTCCAGGATCCGGCGCCAGTCGCGGTAGATCTCGTGCACGCCGTCCTGGTCGAAGAACGGCAGTACGTCGTTGCCGAGCAGCTTCAGCTGGTCGTGGCGGCCGATGTCGGGCAGCCCGGCCGCCTTGACCAGGCCGTGGGCGACGTCGATCCGGAAGCCGTCGGCGCCGAGGTCCAGCCAGAACCGCAGCACCGAGCGGAACTCGTCGGCGACGGCGGCGTTCTCCCAGTTCAGGTCGGGCTGCTCGGGGGCGAAGAGGTGCAGATACCACTCCCCCGGGGTGCCGTCGCTGTTGACGGTACGGGTCCAGGCGGGTCCGCCGAAGATGGACTCCCAGTCGTTCGGCGGCAGTTCGCCGCCCTCGCCCTGGCCGGGACGGAAGTGGAAACGGTTCCGCAGCGGGCTGCCGGGGCCCTCGCGCAGTGCCTGGCGGAACCAGGCGTGCTGGTCGGAGGCGTGGTTGGGGACGATGTCCACGATCACCCGCAGGCCCAGACCGTGCGCGTCGCCGATCAGCCGCTCGGCGTCGGCGAGGTCGCCGAACATCGGGTCGACGACCCGGTAGTCGGAGACGTCGTAGCCGGCGTCGGCCTGCGGCGAGGCGTAGAAGGGGGACAGCCAGACCGCGTCGACGCCCAGGTCCCGCAGGTAGGGGAGCCTGCTGCGGACACCTTCCAGGTCGCCCATCCCGTCGCCGTCGGCGTCGGCGAAGCTGCGCGGGTAGACCTGGTAGATCACCGCGTCGCGCCACCAGCCGGATCTGCGGCCGGAGTCGGCGGCAGGGGCGGTCGGGTTGGCGGGGTGCTGGGGGGTCATGGGATCCCTTGGGTCTCAGAGACGGTCGAGTAGTCAGGAGTGCGCGGGCCGCTAGCCCTTGGTGCCGCCGGCGGTGAGGCCGGCCACCAGGTGCTTCTGTACCAGGTAGAACACCACTCCGGCGGGGATGGCGATCAGCACCGCGCTGGCCGCCATGTAGTTCCACTGGGAGTTGTACTGGCTGATGTAGGTCTGCAGTCCTACCGCGAGGGTGTACTTGTCGGCGGAGAGCATGAAGTGCGAGGCGAAGGCGACCTCGCCCCAGGCGGTGAGGAAGGTGTAGAACGCCGCCACCGACAGGCCGGGCTTGGCGAGCGGCACGATCAGCCGCCAGAAGGTGCCGAACGGCGAGAGCCCGTCGATCCGCCCCGCCTCGTCGATGTCCACCGGGATGGTGTCGAAGTAGCCCTTCAGCAGCCAGGCGCAGTAGGGGACGGCGGTGGAGCAGTAGATCAGGATCAGGCCCTGGTAGGTGTCCAGCAGGCCCAGGTTGGCCATGATCTTGTACAGCGGGACCATCAGCACCGACACCGGGAACATCTGGGTCAGCAGGAAGGTGTACATCAGCGGGCGGTGCCCCGGGAAGCGCATCCGGGAGACCGCGTAGCCGGCGCTGGCCGAGATCAGCACGCCGACGGCCATCGTGCCCAGGCCCACGATCAGCGAGTTCAGCATCCAGGTGCCGAAGCCGGTGTGGTTGACGACGAAGCTGTAGTTGGACAGCGTCATCCGGCTGAAGATCCGGCCCGGGTGCAGGTAGTCGTCCTTGCCGGCGCCCAGGGAGATGTAGAGGATCCAGGCCACCGGGAAGGCCGCGACGAACGCGCAGACCGTCAGCAGGCTGTGCAGGCCCACCGAGGCGAGCTTCCCGCGCTCGCCGCGCCGCAGCGGGCGCCGGGCGGGCTTCGCGGCACCGACCGCGACGGGCCGGTCGGCTGTGGTGAGGGTGGACATCGGGTCTGCTCCTGCGGTGTCGCCGGGTTCGGGGAGGACGCTGGTGCTCATGCCGCGGCCTCGTTCCTGGTCATCCAGCGGCGGTAGAAGCCGGTGAAGACCACCAGGATCGACAGGCAGATCACACCCACCGCCGCCGACTCCGCGTAGTCCTGCGGCATCTGACCGAAGAACAGCTGGTACGCGTAGGTGACCAGGATCTGCACGCTGTCGGTTCCGTTGGAGCCGAACAGCAGGTAGATGACATTGAACTGGTTGAAGGTCCAGATGATTCCGAGCAGCGTCACGGTGCTGCTCACCGGGCGCAGCCCGGGCAGGGTCACCTGGGTGAAGCGCTGCCAGGGCGTGGCGCCGTCCATCTCGGCGGCCTCGTAGAGCTCGCTGGGGATGGACTGCAGTCCGCCGAGGAAGGACAGCATCATGAAGGGGAAGCCGACCCAGGTGTTCACCAGGATCGCGGCGACCTTCATCGCCAGCGGGTCGCTGAGCCAGCTGGGCTGGGGCAGGTGCAGCGCGCCGAGCAGCCCGTCGACGGCGCCGCCGTCGCTGAGCAGCAGCCGCCAGGAGAAGACGGTGACGAAGGTCGGCACCGCCCAGGGCAGGATCAGCAGCATCCGGTAGACGGCGCGGCCGCGCATCTTCCGGTTCATCAGCACGGCCAGGCCCAGGCCGGTGCCGACGGTGAGCACCACGCAGACGAAGGTCCAGACGACGGTCCAGACGAAGTGCGGCACCAGCTGGTTGTCCGGGCCGGTGAGCAGGTCGACGTAGTTGTGGAAGCCGATCCAGGTGTAGCTGTCCGGGATGTGGTTCACCCCGATGGTGCGGCCGACGTTGAGGCTGTTGGCGTTGCTGAAGGTGAGGATCACCCCCTGCACCAGCGGGTAGCCGACCAGCACGGCCAGCACCACGACGACCGGGGTGCACATCACCCAGGCGTACCAGTGCTGGTCGTAGGAACGCCGCAGCCGGGCGATCAGCCCCGGCCGGGGTTCGCGGTCGCGGCGCTCCTTGCGGGCTCTGCCCTGGACGGCGACGGTCATCGGTCTGACACCTCTTCGGATCTGCGGCTGTTCGTACGGCGCGAGGGGCACGGCAGGCGCCCGGCGGGCCGGTCCCGGATCGGGGACCGGCCCGCCGGGCCGGGGGTCACTGGGTCGCGTAGGACGGGACCAGCTTCTTGATGGCGACCGAGGCGTTGTTCAGACCGGTCTGGGTGCTCTCCTGGCCGGCCAGGATCTTCAGCAGGTCGGTGTTGAACGGGGTGTACATGGAGCTGTACTCGGGCACGGCCGGGCGCGGCACGCCGGCGGCCAGGATCGCCTGGAAGGCGGCGATGCCCGGGTTCGAGGTGACCGCGGAGGTGTAGGCGTCGGACCGGGTCGGCAGGGTCGCGTTCTTGGTCGCGATGGTGACCTGCGAGGCGGCCGAGGTCATGAAGGCGATGAACTTCTCCGAGGCGGCCTGGTGGGCGGTGTCGGCGCCGGCGTAGGCGACCAGGTTGTGGCCGCCGATCGGGGCGCCGGCCTTGCCGGTGGAACCGGCCGGGACCTGGGCCACGCCGAGGTTGCTCTTGTCGGTGAAGGCCGAGCCCTTGTAGACGTTGGTGGTCTCCCAGGGGCCCTGGACGATCATGGCGATCTTGCCGCTGCCGAACTTGTCCATCATCGTCGCGTAGGCGTTGGCCGTGGTGTCCAGCTTGGTGACGCCGGGGCTGGCCAGCAGGCTCTTGATGGTGTCGATGCCCTTGACCGCGGCGGCCGAGTTGACGGTGATCTTCTGCGAGGAGGCGTCGATCATGTCGGTGCCCTCCCCGAAGAGGAACGGCATCGCGTAGTAGGAGGCGGCGTTGAACTCGAAGCCGTCGACGCCGTCCTTCTGCTTGACCAGCGCGGCGTCGGCCTTGAGCTCGTCCCAGGTGGTGGGGGCCGCGGTGATGCCGGCCTTGGCGAAGAGCGCCTTGTTGTACATCAGGCCGAGGGTGTCGGTGACCAGCGGCACGCCGTACTGGTGGCCGTTGTAGCTGGCCTGGGTGACCAGCTGCTTCTCGAAGGAGCTGCTGTCAGCGGTGGCCGCGGTGCCGTCCAGCGGGACCAGGTAGCCGGCCTTGGCGAAGCCGGAGGTCCAGCCGACGTCGGCGCGCAGCACGTCCGGGGCGCCGGAGCTGCCCGCGGCGGTCTGGAACTTGGTCTGCGCGTCGGCGAAGGGGACGTTGACGTACTTCACCGTGATGGTCGGGTTGGCCTTCTCGAAGGCGGCGACCAGGGCCTTGTAGGTGGGGGCCTCATTGGTCGCGTCCGAGGTGTCCCACCAGGTGATGGTGACCGGGCTGTCGGCCTTGGCGCCAGAACCACTGCTTCCGCTGCTGCTACTCCCGCAAGCGCTTGCAGAAACCGCTATCGCTGCCGCCAGAACGGCTGCCGCAATGCCACGACGCATTGTGAACTCCTTGGAGGGTGGATGCCCGAGTGGGTGGGTCGGCACCTGCGAAGGAACCTCCCCGAGCCGACGCACCGTTGCTGCCGTCGGGCTTGGGGAGGAACGTAACAGGCGTGTGAGCGGCATGGAAAGACCTTGCAGCAACTTTCTGAAAGGCTGGGTGATCGTTACATTCGTGTGTCCAGGTCGTTGCCACTCGGCTCATTGACCCCGGCCGGCTCCGGAGTCCACTGCTTGACAGCGGCAGGGCCGGGCCGTGGGATGTGAGGGCAGGCCCTTCGGCGACCCCGAGGGCGTGCGCCCTGGTCAGAGTCGCTCAGGTCGCTCAGGAGGCGAAGGTGGCGTACTACCGCAGCGCGGGCACGATCCCCCCGAAGAGGCACACCCAGCACCGGGACGCGGAGAGTGGCCGGCTCTACTTCGAGGAGCTGATGGGCGAGGAGGGCTTCTCCTCCGACTCGTCGCTGCTCTACCACCGGCACCTGCCCTCGGCGATGGTGGACAGCCGGGTCTGGCAGCTCCCCGAGGACAAGCCCGAGCCCAACCATCCGCTCAAGCCGTACCACTTCCGGCTGCACGAGCTCTTCCCCGGCGAGAGCTGGCGCCAGGCTGACCCGGTCCGCGACCGCCGCACCGTGCTCGGCAACGCCGACGTCCGGATCGGCTACGTCGCCGCCGGGCTGCCCTCCCCGCTCTACCGCAACGGCACCGGGGACGAGTGCGTGTACGTGGAGTCCGGCAGCGGGGTGCTGGAGAGCGTCTTCGGCAGCATCGAGGTCGGCCAGGGCGACTACGTCATCGTGCCCAGGGCCACCACGCACCGCTGGCTGCCCACCGGGGACGCCCCGCTGCGGCTCTACGCCGTCGAGGCCAACAGCCACATCACCCCGGCCCGGCGCTACCTGTCCAGGTACGGCCAGCTGCTGGAGCACGCGCCCTACTGCGAGCGCGACCTGCGCGGACCGGTCGGACCGCTGCTCGCCGAGGACCTCGGTGGCGACGCCGACGGCGATGTGGACGGCGATGTGGACGTCTACGTGAAGCACCGGGTCGGCGGCGCCATCGGCGGCACCGTGCTGACCGTGCCCACCCACCCCTTCGACGTGGTCGGCTGGGACGGCTGCCTCTACCCCTACGCCTTCAACATCAGCGACTACGAGCCGATCACCGGCCGGGTCCACCAGCCGCCGCCGGCGCACCAGGTCTTCGAGGGCAACGGCTTCGTGATCTGCAACTTCGTCCCGCGCAAGGTGGACTACCACCCGCTGTCCATCCCTGTGCCCTACTACCACTCCAATGTCGACAGCGACGAGGTGATGTTCTACTGCGGCGGCGACTACGAGGCCCGCAGGGGCTCCGGCATCGGCCAGGGCTCGGTCTCGCTGCACCCCGGCGGCCACACCCACGGCCCCCAGCCCGGCGCCTACGAGCGCTCCATCGGCGCCGAGTTCTTCGACGAACTCGCGGTGATGGTCGACACCTTCCGCCCGCTGGACCTGGCCGAGGGCGGCCGGGCCGTCGACGACGGCCGCTACGCCTGGAGCTGGAGCGGTCGCGGGCCCGGCGGTGAGGGATGAGCTGGGTCCCGGTCCCGGACGGCTCCGGATTCACCCTCGACAACCTGCCCTACGGGGTGTTCACGCCGCTGCGCGGCGGCCGGCCGGTCGGCGGGCCCCGGGTCGGGGTGGCCATCGGCGAGCACGTCCTGGACCTGGCCGCGATGTGGGCCGGCACCCCGCTGGGCGCGGACCTGGCCACCGGCTCGCTGAACCGGTTCCTGCGGCGCGGACCGCGGGAGTGGGCCTATGTCCGCGCCGAGGTCCGCCGGATGCTGGAGACCGACGAACGCCGCCGCTTCTGCGAGCGGAACCTGCACCGCGTCGACGAGGTGATGCTGCACCTGCCGGTCGAGGTCGCCGACTACGTCGACTTCTACGCCTCCGAGGCGCACGCCGCCAACCTGGGACGGATCTTCCGCCCCGAGACGGCGGAGCCGCTGCTGCCCAACTGGAAGCACCTGCCGGTCGGTTACCACGGCCGGGCCGGCACGGTGGTGCCCTCCGGCACGGTGGTGCGGCGGCCCTGCGGGCAGCGGGCGGCCGGCGACTTCGGCCCCACCCTCAAGCTGGACATCGAGGCCGAGGTCGGCTTCGTCGTCGGCGCACCGTCGGCGCTGGGCGAACCGGTCGGCACCGGGGCCTTCGCCGACCATGTCTTCGGCGTGGTCCTGGTCAACGACTGGAGCGCCCGCGACCTGCAGCGCTGGGAGTACCAGCCGCTGGGGCCGTTCCTGGGCAAGTCATTCGCCACCTCGGTCTCGCCGTGGGTGGTGCCGCTGGCCGCGCTGGAGGCGGCGCGGGTTGCCGGGCCGGACCAGCGGCCCGAGCCGCTGCCGTACCTGGCCGAGAAGGAACCCTGGGGGCTGGACCTGCAGTTGGAGATCCTGCTGAACGGGGAGGTGGTCTCCCGGCCGCCCTACCGCGACACCTACTGGTCGCCGGCGCAGATGCTGGCCCATCTGACCGCCAACGGCGCGTCGCTGCGCACCGGGGACCTGTACGCCTCCGGCACGGTGTCCGGCCGGGGGGACGCCGAGCGGGGCTCGCTGATCGAGCTGGGCTGGAACGGGGAGCGGCCGCTGCGGCTTCGCGACGGGAGCGAACGGGCGTTTCTGCAGGACGGGGACACGGTGACGATTCGCGGGAGTGCGCCGGGGGTTGGCGGCGGGCGCATGGGATTGGGGGAGGTCAGCGGGACCGTGGTGGGGTAGGCGTGCATCTGCGGACCCTAGATGGCTGGTCGCGCAGTTCCCCGCGCCCCTGAGCGAGTGCAACTGGCTCAGTTGCAACCAGACAGGGGCGCGGGGAACTGCGCGACCAGCCATGCAAGTGCTGTGCAAAGAATTGCGACGCCCCGTACGCGACCCTCGGCACGTACGGGACGGCGCGAAGCGGCACCGCTGAGGACCTGTCAGGTGGTCCGCAGCCACACCGCCGTATCGGGGGGCAGCAGGCCGCCCGGGGTGGGTCCGCTGGCCAGCAGCACCTCGGCCGCCGCAGGCCCCGGCAGCGGCACCGCCGCGTCGGAGAGGTTCACCAGGCAGGTGAAGCCGGCACCGCGCCGGAACGCCAGCACCCGCGGCCCCAGCGCGGCGCCGTCCGCCTCCGCGGTGAGCCACTCCATCGGCCCGTCGCCCAGCGCAGCTTCGTCGCGGCGGATCCGCAGCGCCTGCCGGTAGAGCGTCAGCATCGAGGCCGGGTCGCCGTCCTGGGCCTCCGCGCCGAGCCGCGCCCACGCGGCCGGCTGCGGCAGCCACGGCTCGGCCTCGGCCGTCGGCGGGCTGAAGCCGTACGGCGGGACCACCCCGGACCAGGGGATCGGTACCCGGCAGCCGTCGCGGCCCGGGTCCACACCGCCGGTGCGGTGGTACATCGGGTCCTCGATCCGGTCCGCGGGGATGTCCTCCACCTCCGGCAGCGCCAACTCCTCGCCCTGGTACAGGTAGACCGATCCGGGCAGGGCCAGCGAGAGCAGTGCGGCGGCACGGGCCCTGCGGGTGCCCAGCTCCAGGTCGGTCGGGATGCCGTGGGCCTTGTCGGCGAAGTCGAAGCCGGTGTGCTCGCGGCCGTAGCGGGTGGCGGTGCGGGTGATGTCGTGGTTGGCCAGCACCCAGGTGGCGGGGGCCCCCACCGGGGCGTGCACGGCCAGCGTGGTGGTGATGGTGTCCCGCAGTTCGACCGCGTCCCAGGGGCAGGCCAGGAAGCCGAAGTTGAAGGCGGTGTGCAGCTCGTCCGGCCGCAGGTAGCGGGCGAAGCGCACCGGGTCCGGCAGCCAGACCTCGCCGATCAGGGCGCGGGGCTGCGGGTAGGAGTCGGCGATGGCCCGCCAGGAGCGGTAGATGTCGTGCAGTTCCTCCCGGTCGATGTAGGGGTGCGGCTCGTCCGGGGCGTGCGGCGCCTCGTAGTCGTAGTCCGGCAGGGCCGGGTCCTTGACCAGTTCGGCGGCCGAGTCGATGCGGACGCCGGCCGCGCCCCGGTCGAACCAGAACCGCAGCACGTCCTCGTGCTCGCGGCGGATCTCCGGGTGGTCCCAGTTGAGGTCGGGCTGCTCGGGGGCGAAGCGGTGCAGGTACCACTCCCCCGGCGTGCCGTCCGGCTCGGTGACCCTGGTCCAGGCGGAGCCGCCGAACTGGGAGCGCCAGTTGTTGGGCGCCAGTTCTCCGTGCTCGCCGCGGCCGGGGCGGAACCAGAAGCGGGCCCGCTCCGGTGACCCCGGCGGGGCGGCCAGTGCCTGCTGGAACCAGACGTGCTGGTCCGACACGTGGTTGGGGACGATGTCGACGATGGTGCGGATGCCCAGGTCGAGCGCCTCCGCGATGAGCTTCTCGGCCTCCGCGAGGGTGCCGAAGGCCGGGTCGATCTCACGGTAGTCGGCGACGTCGTAGCCGCCGTCCGCGAGCGGCGAGGCGTACCAGGGGGTGAACCAGAGTGCGTCGACACCGAGGTCGGAGAGGTAGGGGAGCCGGGAGCGTACGCCGGCGAGATCGCCGACTCCGTCGCCGCCCGCGTCGGCGAAACTGCGTACGTACACCTGGTAGATCGCGGCGCCGCGCCACCACTGGGGCTCGTGCACGGTAGGGGTCTCCATCTGTCGGGGACGAGGCTGGTCCGCCTGGGACCGGTCCGGGGAGGGACCGGTCCCGGGCAGGACCAATCACGGGACGGGGCGCGGCACTGCGGGAGGGTGTCCGCGGCAGTCTGTCGGGGTGTCAGCCCTTGAGGCTGCCCGCGGTCAGGCCGGCCATGATGTTGCGCTGGAAGAACAGGAAGAACAGGATCGTCGGCACCGCCGAGATGGCCGAGGCCGCGATGAGCACGTTCTCGGGGACGCCCTGGGAGAGCGAGTAGATGCCGGCGTTCAGGGTCTGCTTGGTCGGGGAGGGCTCCGCCAGCAGCGGCCAGAGGAAGTCCTTCCAGACCGCGACCAGGGCGAAGATCGACACCACCGAGATGATCGGCCTGGACATCGGCAGCACGATCGACCAGAGGATCCGGATCGATCCGGCTCCGTCGATCGAGGCCGCGTCCAGCAGCTCCTGCGGGATCGAGTCGAAGAATCGTTTCAGTAGGAAGATGTTGAAGGCGTTGGCCACCGAGGGCAGCCAGATCGCCCAGGGCGTGTTGAGCAGGTTGACGTGCAGGATCGGCACGTCGATCGCGGTCAGGTACTGCGGCACGATCAGCACCATGGCCGGGATCATCAGGGTGGCCAGCATCGCACCCAGCACGAGGTTGCCGAGGACCGGGCGCAGTTTGGAGAAGGCGTAGGCCGCGCTGATGTCGAAGACCAGCTGGAGGAGCAGCGCTCCGAAGGCGTAGATCAGCGTGTTCGTCAGCAGTTTGGCCAGGTTGAGCTGGGTCCAGGCGGTGCTGTAGGTGCCGGGGGTGATCTTGTGCGGGTACAGCGTGGGCGGACTCTGGATCGCCTCGGCGGTGGTCTTCAGGCCGCCGGTGACCATCATGTAGAGCGGTCCGATGAAGACCAGGGTGAACACCACCAGGGTCAGCACCAGCACGGACCAGTAGACGATCCGCCCGCGCGGGCGGTTCAGCTGGACCCGGGAGACCAGGGTTCGGGTGGACGTGTCGACTGCGACTGCCATGGCTGACCTCACTGCTCCGCTCGGCGGCTGACCCACCGGTAGATGAGGGCGAACACGATGAGCACCAGCAGGAGCAGCAGCCCCAGGGCCGACGCGGCGCCGTAGTTGCTGAAGTTGAAGGCGTACTGGTAGACGAGGTAGACGATGGTGGTGGTGGAGTTGTCGACCCCCTGTCCGCCGTTGGTGAGCACGAAGGGCTCGACGAAGACCTGCATGGTGGCCACGATCTGCAGCATCAGCAGCATGCTGAGGATCAGTCGGGTCTGAGGGATCGTCACATGCCAGATGCGGCGCAGGATGCCGGCCCCGTCGATCTCCGCCGCCTCGTAGAGCTCACCGGGGATGCCCTGCAGGGCGGCGAGGTAGATCAGGGTGGCGCCGCCCATGTTCATCCAGGTGGAGGCGATCACCACGGCGATCATGGAGGTGTTCGGCGACTGCAGCCACTGCAGCGTGGGCAGCCCGACCGCGTGCAGGATGTGGTCGAACAGGCCGTACTCGGGGTTGTAGAAGTACTGGAACAGCACCAGTGAGGCGACCGGGGGCAGCATCACCGGCAGGTAGACCACGACCCGCAGGTAGGCGCGGGCGTGCCGGAACTCGTTGAGCACGATGGCGACGAAGAACGGCACCACGTAGCCGAGCAGCAGGGCGAGCAGGGTGAAGTAGAGCGTGTTCCGCCAGGCCTGGCCGAAGCTGGGGTCGTTCCAGATCTGGTTGAAGTTGTGCATGCCGACCCACTGGGTACGGCCGAGCTTCTGCTTCTGGAAGCTCATGATGAACTCCCGGACCATGGGGTACCAGGAGAAGAGGCCGAAGCAGAGCAGCGCTCCGATCAGGAAGCCGTAGGCGCTGACGTTGCGCCGCAGCTCCCGGACGAAGTCGCCCTGCCTGCGCGGTGTGCGCCGGGGGGTGGGCCCCGGTTCGGTGGTGCTCACCAGTACCTCGATTGCCGCCATCGGGGCTCCTGACAATGCCTGGACGGGGACGACGGTGGCGGGGCGGCCCGGTTGGCGGCCGCCCCACTCCGGCGTTCGGATCGGTTGCCGGCTACTTGTTCGCGAGGACCTGGTTGACCTGGGTCTCCGCGGTCTTCAGCAGCTGCTGGAGGTTGGCGTTGGTGTTGGTCAGCGTGGACGCCATGGCGGTGTCCAGCACCTTGTAGATGTCCTGGGCGTTGCCGGGCTCCAGGTCACCGGGGACCGCGGCCTGGATGAACGGCGCGTAGTTGTTCACCGGCATGGTCGCGTTGGCGGCCTTGAGCGTGTTGTCGGCCTGCAGCGAGGCACCCGAGTAGAACTCCGGCTCGGGCAGTCCGACGGCCTGGTTGGTGCTCTTGGCCCGGGCGTAGTTGAACTGGCCCTGACCCATGGTCAGCTTGAGGAAGTTGACCAGGGCGACGCCGGCCTTGATCTGGTCCGGGGTGTCCTTGACGTTGAACATGTAGTCGTCGCCGCCGGCCAGGGTGCCCTTGGCGGGGCCGTCGGTGCCGGGGATCGGGCCCATGCCGTAGTCCGAGTACTTGGCGTTCAGCTGCTGCACCATGTACGTGATGTCGTCCGGCGCCGCGATGTACATGCCGAGCTTGCCGGTGGCCATCTGCTTCTGCAGGTCGCCCCACTTGAACAGCTGGGTGGTGCCCATGGCGCTGTCCTTGAACCGCAGGTCGTGCAGGTTCTGCAGGACGGCGAGGCCCTGGGCGTTGTTGAAGGCGGCGGTCTTGCCGTCGCTGCTGACGACCGGGGCGCCGAGGGCGTCCATCTCGGCGACGAAGTGCCAGCCGCCGTTGTTGCCGGCGCTGTAGTCGCCGTAGCCGCTGATGCCGCCGCCCAGCTTCTGGATCGCCGCGGCGTCGGTGGCGACCTCCGCCCAGGTGGTCGGCGGCTTGTCCGGGTTGAGGCCGGCCTGCTTGAACAGGTTGCGGTTGATGATCATGCCCATGGAGTAGTTGCTCCGCGGGATGCCGTACAGCTTGCCGTCCGACTTCTGGCCGTCCAGCACGGACGGGAGGATGTCGTTCAGGGTGGGCACGCTGGTGGTGTTGACGTACTGGGTGATGTCCGCGGCCTGGCCGGAGTCCAGCACCTGCTGCTTGTCGGTGAAGTAGGTGTAGAAGACGTTCGGCTCGGTGTGCCCGGCGAGGGCGGCGGTGAACAGCGCCGGCGTCTCGCACGGGAAGGTGTCGATGCTCTTGACCGTGACGTTGGGGTTCTGCTTCTCGAACGCGGCGATGTCGTCGACCCACTGCTGACGGGGAACCGGCTGGCTGGTCGGCGGCTCGCAGTCGATGCTGATGGTCACCTTGCCGCCGCCCGAACCCGCGCTGGCGCTACCGCCGTTGGAAGCAGTCTTGGTGCTGCTGCCACAGGCGGCCGCGGTGAGTCCGACAGTTGCCGCGAGGAGCAGGGCGGCCGTTCTACGGGTGCGAGGACTGGTCAGTCGCTCACTGGTCATTGTGAGGACCCTTCTGGGTGGCGATTCAGGGTGTCGTTGCGCTGTGATGCGGGACACTTAACCATCGCAAGCAGATGACCACAATATGTCGACCAAAGATTGCAAGATTTCGACATGGTAACGAGAGGGCATGACAAAGGGGTCGGACGATTACCGTCCGACCCCTTGACAGTGCGCTGCGTGCGGATCCGGCCGCGCTAGCCCCGGCCGCCCACCGGCCCGGTGGAGCCGCGGACCACCAGCTCCGGCTCGAAGAGCAGCTCGTCGTGGGTGACCCTGGCCCCGGCGATCTCGCTGGCCAGCAGGTCCACCGCCGCCCTGCCCATCGCCTCGATCGGCTGCCTGATGGTGGTCAGCGGCGGGTCGGTGCAGGTCATGAAGGAGGAGTCGTCGTAGCCGACGACCGAGACGTCGCCGGGGACGGTGAGCCCGGCCCGGCGCACCGCGCGCACCGCGCCCAGCGCGATCGGGTCGCTGGCGCAGATGATGCCGGTGACCCCGCGGGCCACCAGCCGTCCCGCCGCGACCTGGCCGCCCTCCAGCGAGAACAGCGCGTGCTCGATGTGCTCGTCCGGCAGCTCCACACCGGCCCGCTCGGCGGCGATCCGGGCCGCGGCGAGCTTGCGCCGGGAGGGCACGTGGTCCGGCGTGGCCAGCACCAGGCCGATCTTCCGGTGGCCCAGCGAGACCAGGTGTCCCATCGCCTGCTCCACCGCCACCGCGTCGTCGCAGGAGACCTGCGGGAAGCCGAGCCCGTCTATGGCCGCGTTGAGCAGCACCGTGGGCAGGCCGCGCTGGGCCAGCCGCTCGTAGTGCTCGTGCGGGGAGTCCGCCTGCGCGTAGAGGCCGCCGAAGAAGACCACCCCGGACACGTGCTGCTGCAGCAGCAGTTCGACGTAGTCGGCCTCGGACACCCCGCCGGCGGTCTGGGTGCACAGCACCGGGGTGAACCCCTGTTGGGCCAGCGCCCCGCCGACCACCTCGGCGAAGGCCGGGAAGATCGGGTTCTGCAGTTCCGGCAGCACCAGGCCGACCAGCCGGGAGCGCTCCCCGCGGAGCTGCGTCGGCCGTTCGTACCCGAGCACGTCGAGTGCGGTCAGCACCGCCGTCCTGGTGTTCTCGGAGACGCCGGGCTTGTCATTGAGGACGCGGCTGACCGTCGCCTCGCTGACCCCGACTTTCTTCGCCACTTCAGCAAGTCGTCGTGTCATGTCCGCAAGTGTATGTCATGAAGCGCAAGCTGCTTACTATTTCTTGCAACATGGTGACAAGAAAACTGACCCGGACTCAACCGACCTGCACGGCCTGGGTCGCGCGAGCCGGCGTGCACGCCGCCAGCAGCGGAGCGGGCCAGGCGGTCAGCACCCCGGAGCTCAGTTCGACGAAGACGCAGCCGTCCTCTGGATCGGAGATCGCAGTGACGACGGTACTGCTCTTCGGGCTCGCGGAGACCTCCGTCCGCTGAAATGCCGTGTTCGGCGGCGCCTTGGCGGCGGACAGCAGACCGGGCAGATCCGCCTGCCGCGCCGCCGCGGTACCGGACAGCAGGGCCAGCCGGCCCGCCAGGACCTCGGCCTTCCCGGCCGACAGGTACAGGTCGGCCGCCACCGGCGGGCAGTCCGTCGAACTCCGCACGGCCGCGGCCGGAGCACCCGTCCAGCTGTAGGCGTAGCAGTGCCGCACCGTCGTGGTCCGGTGTCCGCTCAGCGCCCCGCGCACGGACGTACCGGTGATCCGCACGGTCAGGGCGACCTGGCCGGGGGCCGGACCGTAGCGGGCGTCCAGCAGTTGGCCGCCGACCCGGCGCACCGCGCCGGCGTACGCCGCCTCCCCCACCGGCACCGCCCCGGGGGAGCCGGCCGCGGGTATCCCCCGGAGTGCCAGCAGCAGTGTGGACGCCCGGTAGTCCGCGGCGGCCTCGGCCTGGGCGCGCCCGCGCCCGGAGCCGATCCAGCCGGCGAACTGACCCACCGCCACCAGCGCCAGCAGGCTGCAGAGCAGCAGCAGCAGGCCGAGGCCGTACCGCCAGCGGAACCGGGGACGCGGAAGACGGCCGTGGGCGTCCGGCTGCATGGCGAGTCCGGCCACGGCTGCCTCCCCCTCCCCTCGCCCACCTCTGCCGGACAGACTCCCAGATGTGCCAGTCCGGTGAAGAACAATTGTGAGCCCTGTCGAGCAGGTTTACGGACGAACGGCCGCGGTCGCGCGGGCGCAGGCCGCTCACCGCCCCGAACGGCGCCGGCGCCCCGGGAGTTCGGTCCGGCGCGGCCGGGGAATCCGGCCCGCGGCACCGGCCGGACTACGCCGATGGGCGGAGCACCAGGGTACTGGTTCCGGGCGAGGTGAAGCCCGCATCCGGCCCCGGCGCAGCCGGCCGTGCCCGGGCGCACCGAGCGGCGCACCGGTGACTTTCGCACCAGGTGTTCACCCGAGTCGCGCCCCGGGTCTTACCCCGGTCCACTAGCTTGGCCTCGACGACCGAGTCATTTGACCGAACTTGGGGACCTTCTCTTAGTATGTCCGTTCCTTCCACGGCTCTGACCAGCCGTCGCTTCACGGTCCTGCGCCAGCGCCCGGAGTCCGGGCAGGAGCGTCCCTCGTACCTGCACCGGACGCTGAGCCTGCTCGCCGTGCTCTCCCTGTTCCAGGGCATGGCCGACGCGATCCGTTCGCACGCCCTCGCCAACCACAAGGTGCTGGTGCTGCTGCTGGTGCTGTACGCGTCGCTGGTGCTGCTGGCCGTGCTGGCGCTGACGGTGCGCCGGCAGCGGGCGCTGGTCCGGGTGGACCTGGCGGTGCTGCTGGCCGGCTTCCTGCGCTTCGCCGCGATCTTCGTGGGGTCGGTCGGTTCCAGCCAGCGGCCGTACCAGGACGACGAGGGGCCGCTGGTCACCCTCGCGGCCCGGGCCCTGGCCGCCGGCGGCCACGTCTACGGACGGCACTGGCCGCACTTCGCCCAGCAGTTCGGGGTGGGCACTACCCCGCTGATGAACGGCCGGTTCGCGGACACCTTCAGCTACCCGCCGCTCAGCGCCCTGCTGGCCGCGCCCTTCGTCGGCTCTCTGCCCTCCTGGGTGCCCGTGCTCGGCCTGTTCGCCTTCGCCGCGCTGAGCGCGACCGCGCTGTTCATGTTCCGGACCCTGCCGGTGCAGCTGCGCCCCGCCGCCACCCTGGTCTGCTTCGGCATGAGCTGGTACTTCTTCTACGTCAGGAACGGCTACCCGGTCTTCCTGGCGCTGCCCTTCCTCGCCGTCGCCGTGCACCGGTGGACCCGTACCGGGGCCGGCGGGGTGCTGGGCCGGCGGGGCGTGGTCTCCGCGCTGTGCCTGGGCATCGCCGCCTCCGCCCACCAGCTCGGCTGGTTCCTGGCGCCGTTCCTGCTCCTCGGGATCCTGCTGGCCCGGCGCGGCGAACTGCCCTGGCGCGGCGCGCTGCTGGTGACCGGACGCTGGGCGGCCATCGCCCTCGGCACCTTCCTGCTGGTCAACCTGCCCTTCATGATCCGGGACGGCGGCGCCTGGGTCAGCGGGATCGGCAGCGTGCTCACCCAGCACGCCACCCCGCAGGGGCTGGGCGCGATCGACATCAGCTACTACCTGACCTCCGGCTCCGGCAACCTGGCGATGTACTCCTACGCCGCCGCGCTGCTGCTGGCCGCGACCCTGGTCGCGCTGCTGCTGTACCCCAGGCGGCTGGCCCCGGCCCTGGCCCTGCTCCCCTGGCCCGCCTTCCTGTTGGCGCCGCGCTCCCCCGAGACCTACTTCGTGCTGCTGGCCCCGCTGTGGCTGATCGCCTTCGCCAGCTGCCCGCAGGAGGACTACCAGGGGCTCCGGCAGTGGCGGCCCCGGCTGCTCGCCGACCGCCGCTTCCGGGTGGCGCTGCCCGCCCTGCTCGCCGTCCCGGCGCTGCTCTGCCTGGCGGTCGCGGTCGCCTCGCCGGTGCCGCTGAGGATGGACATCTCCGCGGTACGGACCACGACCGCCGCCGGCAAGGGCTCGTCCGCCGTCACCGCACTGACCGTCAGACTGACGAACACCTCGGACGCGGTGCTCACCCCGCAGTTCGCCTCCAGCAGCAGCGCCTGGACCAGCTTCGACTGGAGGGTGGAGTCCGGCCCGTCGATGCTGGCCCCCGGAGGCTCCGGCAGCTACCGGCTGATCCGCCGCGGCAACCCGTCGGGCGGCAGCGGCTCGACCTACCTGCGGGTGTTCACCGACGACCCGCAGACCCTCACCAGCGCCGTGATCCCGACCGGGAGCGCATCCGCCGCGAAGCCGTGAGCCGGGACGGGGGTGCTGCTCCCCGACAGCGGCGCCTCACTCGCCGGGACGGACGGCGGGCACCGGGCTCGCGGCGCTCAGGGCGAGTTCGACCACGGAGACCAGCACCGCCTTGGCCGAGTCCCGCACCCGGGCGTCGCACTGCACCAGCGGGATCTCCGCGCCGAGGTCGAGCGCCGCGCGCACCTGCTCCAGCGGGTAGGGGCGTGCGCCCTCGAAGCAGTTGACGGCCACCACGAAGGGGATGCCGCGCCGCTCGAAGTAGTCCACCGAGGGAAAGCACTCGTCCAGCCGCCGGGTGTCGGCCAGCACGACCGCACCCAGCGCGCCCACCGCGAGCTCGTCCCAGACGAACCAGAAGCGGTCCTGGCCCGGGGTGCCGAACAGGTAGACGGCCAGGCCCTCGCGGATGTCGATCCGGCCGAAGTCCATCGCCACGGTGGTGGTGGTCTTCGCCTCCACCCCCTCGGTCCGGTCCACCGGCCGCCCGGCCTCGCTCAACTGCTCCTCGGTGCGCAGCGGACGGATCTCGCTGACCGCGCCGACCAGCGTGGTCTTGCCCACCCCGAACCCGCCGGCCACAAGGATCTTGAGCGCCACGGGGGCGGCGGCAGCGCCGTTGCGGCGGGATATCGGGTCCACCCGCGAGATCCTAGCGGGATTGCGCGGAGCGGGGGAGGCGGGGCGGCACCGCTGGTCGGCGACGGTTTCGGATCCCCGCTAACCCGCCGACAGTTGGGCGAAGCGGGCCAGGCTCTGGGTGTAGGCGACCGGGGTCACATGGACCGGGCCGGTGTACGGGTGGGTCATGTGCAGCACCAGGTAGATGCCGAAGCCGACCACCGCGCCGACCAGCCCCAGGGCGATCGACTCGCGCAGGTGGAAGGTCAGTCCGGCGATCGGTGCGTACAGCAGCACCAGCAGTCCGGCACCGATCAACGCCGGGTAGAGCGGGGCCGGCAGCGAGGCCTGGGTGTCCGCCAACCGGATCTGACGGGTGGTGTAGACGCTGGCCAGGTCGGTCAACTCCTGGGCCCTGCTGGGGTTGGCGGCCGGCAGCGCCTCGACGTGGGCGCGCACCGCGTCCAGGTCGCTCCAGGTGGCCGGATCGGCGTCGCCGTGCGACATGGTGGCCCACTCGCCGTCGATGACCGAGGTGACGTACCTGGTCAGCAGCGGACGGGTGGTCGTGTCGGCGTCGGTGTAGGCGGCGTTGAGGGCCCGGGACTCGTCGAAGGTGTGCCCGCGGGCGGTGTTGATGTTGGACCAGGAGCCGGCGATCAGAAAGGCGGCCACCAGGATGAACGAGGACAGAGAGGCCGAGCCCAGGAAGCTGAGCGCGCCGCCTGAGAAGGTCCCCTCCCTGGACCGTGCGGTACGGCCGAAGGCCGCCAGCACCCCGACCGCCGCGAGCGTGCCGAGCAGGACGAAGAGAATGAAACCGAGGATCAACGGTGCCTCCCGACAGCGTGGTTGATGAAGCTGGCACCGGCCGCGATCAGCGCCGGAAGGGTCACCGCGACCAGGATGAACGCCGCCTCCGGGGACCCGTTGGTGGCCGGGGCCGCGGTGTCGGTGATGATGCGCGGCGGCGCGGTGGTGGTGTGCACCTGGGCGTGCGGCGTGGGGGTGGGCAGCACCGCGAGCGGGTGCGGCGGCGGGGTCGGACGCGGCGTCGGCTTCGGTGCCGGGTGGTGGTGCACCACCACGACCGGCGCCGGATGGTGCACCGGGCGCGGCGTGGGATGCGGCGTCGGGTGCGGGGTCGGGTGCGGGGTCGGCGTCGGAGTCGGCGTCGGACGCGGCGCGGGCGGCGTGCTGCAGTGCGGGAACGACGGGAAGGACGGGAAGCTCGGGAACGACGTCGGCGGCGCACCGCCGACGGGCGGCTTCGGCGGCGCGGGCACGGGTGGTGGTGGCGGGACGGTGCACTGCCGGTGATGGTGGTGGGACGGAGCCATGCGCAAGGATTGCCCGACGGCGCTGCGCTGCATGGGGCAGATCCGGCAAACCCACCCATGAGGATGAATACCTCTCAAACATCTGATTCAGCAGGGGTGGTGGCGACGCCGGCGGAGGACTCGACGCCGAACGAGTGAATCGGCCGTTCGCGGCCGAACCGTGCAGAGACTGGACCCGGGGCCATCCCACGGCCCCTGACCGGCAGTTCAGCACCCCAGGAGTCCCCATGCCAGCTTTCCTCCGCCGAACCGGCCCCGCCCCCGTCCCCAACGCCCGTACCGCGATGGGACGCAGGACCGTCCTGGGCACCGGAGCGGCCGCCGCACTCTTCGGCGCGACCGGCTTCGCACCGGCCCCGTCCCGACCGGAGAAGGGAACTGACCCGGCGTCATATCCGGGCGGGGCCGACCCCGAGGTCAGCCGGGACCTGGCCCGCAAGATGCTGCTGGTCGGCGACAACGGGGAGGACCTCAAGCTGGAGTACCTGAAGATCCTCATCGACGGGCAGCTGCCGCCCCGTTCCCCGCGCAAGAAGGTGCTGGTGGTCGGCGCCGGAGTGGCCGGGCTGACGGTCGCCGGGCTGCTGAAGCGGGCCGGGCACGAGGTGGTGGTGATCGAGGCCAACGGCAACCGGGTGGGCGGCCGGGTCAAGACCTTCCGCGGCGTCTTCACCGACCCCGCCCTGCACGCCGAGGCCGGGGCCATGCGACTGCCCGACTTCCATCCGCTGGTCCTCGCCCTGGCCGACCAACTCAAGCTGAAGCGGCGGCTGTTCTACAACGCCGACGTCGCCCCCGGCGCCGAGCCCACCGGCAGCACACCGCCGGTGGTGTACCAGTCCTTCACCGGCACGCAGTGGCGCAACGGTCCGGACGCACCCGGCTTCACCGCTCCGGCGGCCACCAACCGCACCCTGATCCGGGTCAACGGCAGCGCCACCACCCGGTCCCGCTACGCGAGCGCCCCGGCCGCGGTGAACGCCTCGTTCGGGGTGGACAGCACGCAGACCACCACCGCCGCGGTGAACCAGGTGCTGGCGCCGGTGACCGTCCCCGGCGGCCCGATCGCCGACCAGATCGACGGCTGGTCCAAGCTGCTGCAGAAGTACGACGGCTACTCCACCCACCGCTTCCTGGTGGAGGAGGCCGGCTGGTCCCTGGACCAGATCCAGGCCGCGGGCACCCTGGAGAACCTCACCTCACGGCTGCACTACTCGCTGATCCCCACCCTGATGGACCACGCCGCCATCTCCCCCACCGGCCGCTACTGGGAGCTCACCGGCGGCACCGCCACCCTCACCGACGCGCTGGCCGAGCCGCTGCGCAACGACCTGCGGATGGGTCGCCGGATGACCCGGTTGGTTCAGACCGCCGGCGGGGTACGGGTGGAGACCACCGCCGAGACCGGGTCCGAGTCCGGCTTCACCGGCCGGCCGGTGGCCCCGACCGAGACCTTCGAGGGCGACTACGCGATCGTCACCATCCCCTTCAGCGCCCTGCGCTTCTGCCAGGTCGAACCGCTGATGTCCTACCCCAAGCGGCGCGCGGTCAACGAGCTGCACTACGACTCGGCGACCAAGGTGCTGCTGGAGTTCAGGACCCGCTTCTGGGAGCAGGGGGCCGGCGGCTTCACCGGCGGCGGGTGCGTCTCCGACAGCCCCAGCCGCTTCAGCTACTTCCCCTCGCACGCACCCGACGGCTCCAAGGGCGGCGTGGTCCTGGCCGCGTACACCTGGTCGGACGACGCGATGCGGTGGGACTCACTGACCGACGGCGAGCGGTACGCGTTCGCGCTGAACGACCTGGAGGCGCTGTTCGGCCCGGTGGTGCGGCGGGAGTTCACCGGCACCGGCGCGACCCAGTCCTGGGCCCGGGCCCGCTACGCGCTGGGCGAGGCGGTCGTCTTCACCCCCGGCCAGCTGCACGAGCTGCATGCGGCGGGGCGCACGGTCGAGGGACGGGTGCATTTCGCGGGCGAGCACACCAGTCTGAAGCCCGCATGGATCGAGGGGGCGCTGGAATCCGCTGTGCGGACCTTCCTTGAGGTGCACGGGCGGCCGTAGGGGGGTGGCTTGTCGCGCAGTTCCCCGCGCCCCTGGGTAGGTGCAACTTACCCACCGTGGGTGAGTTGCAGCCCCCCAGGGGCGCGGGGAACTGCGCGACAAGCCATCTACAGCCCGCACCCGAAAGCCCGTCAGAAACCGCTACAAAGCCCGCAACCCCTGAATGACCTCGCGGAGCACACTCACATCCGGCAACAACGCCGCAGGTACCGGCCGGCTCACCCGGATCAGTTCCGCGTCCAGCAGGTCTCCCAGCAGGATCCGGGCCACGCCCAGCGGCAGATCGGTCTCCGCGGCGATCTCCGCCACCGACAGCGGAGCGGACCGGACCAGCTCCAGGATCTGCTGGTGCTCCGGGTCGTCCGCGCCCTCCGTCCCGTCCGGGTCGGCAAGACCGTCCCGGTCCGCGGCGACCACCTGGGCGATCACGTCGAACGCGGCGCCCTCGGCGTGCCGGGTCCGGCCCCGGGTCAGCGTGTACGGGCGGACCAGCTGCGACAGTTCGGCGTCGTCGTCCCAGTCCTCCTCCGCCGGCTGGCCGTCCCGCAGCGAGCCGTCGTCCTCGTGCCTGCCGCCCTCGTGCCTGCCGTCCTCACCGCCGCCGTCCTGATGGGGGGCGCCGTCCTGTTCGGCGCCCTCTTCCTCCGGTACTCCGTCGTTCTCCCAGGAGCTGTCGCCCCAGGCCCTCCTGCCCCGTCCGCCAGGGCCCCCCGTATTCCGCACGACGCCACTCACCGCCCCGTGGGCAGGCCCGCCCGGGGCTCGCTGCCGAGGTGCTCGCCGACCCGTTTGACCAGCAGCGCCATCTCGTAGGCGACCAGGCCGACATCGGCCTCGGCCTCGCTGAGCACCGCCATGCAGCTGCCGTCCCCGGCGGCGGTGACGAAGAGGAAGGCGTGGTCCAGCTCGATCATGGTCTGTCTGACGCCGCCGGCCTTGAAGTGTCTGCTGGCGCCCTTGGCCAGGCTGTGGAACCCGGAGGCGACGGCGGCCAGGTGCTCGGCGTCCTCGCGGGTCAGCCCCGAGGAGGCCCCGGTGGCCAGACCGTCGCTGGACAGCACGACCGCGTGCCGGACCTCGGGGACACGGCGCACCAGATCGTCGAGCAACCAGTTGAGGTCGCCGGAGTTCGTGGTCGGTACGGTCATCGGGAGGGTCCTTCCGCTGAGGGTTCGGGGGCTGCGTCCGCGCGGGCGGCGTGCGGATCGTCGGCCGGGAGCGCCTGGCCCTGTTCGGCGCCGACCCGACCGCGGCCCCGGCTGAGGCCGCGCTGGAACGAGGAGAAGGTGGCCCGTACCTCCTCGGGGGAACGCTCGCGCACCGCGGGCTGCGCCGGCCCGCCCGGATCGGTGTGCTCGGCGTGCTCCGCACCGGACTCCTGGGCGGCGACCCGCAGTTGCGGGGCCAGGCTGGCCTGCCGCACCCGGCGCGGCAGCAGCGGCGCCGGATCGGACACCGGCGCCTCGCGCACGGATGCCTCGCGCACAGGCACCTCGCGCACCGGCGCCTCCCGCAGCGACGCGTCCCGCGCCGCCAGGTAGGAGTCGGCACGGCTGGACACCGGACGCCGCTTGGGCAGGGCCGCCAGGCCCTGCTCCTGCCCCGGGACCTCCAGGACCTCCGGGACCGCGGCCGGGAACGGCGCCGCGTGCCGGGGCCCGCTCCTCCTGCGCTGCGGTCCGGGGTCCCCGGGCGTCCCGGGCCCGCCGGGCTGCCCGTCCTCGCCCGCCCCGGTGCCGCCGCCGGTGCCCGTCGGCAGCTCCCGGCGCGTCCGCGACCGGGTCACCTGCAGCGAGGCGGTCTGCAACTGATTGGCCGGCAGCGGGTGTTCGGCCGTCGCCTCGGACTCCTCCACCGGGGCGTCGCCGCCCCGCGAGGGCACCTCGGTGATCAGCTCGCGCGGCAGCAGCACCACCGCGGTCGTCCCCCCGTACGGGGATCGCCGCAGCGACACCTTCACCCCGTGACGGGCACTCAGCCTGCTGATGACGAACAGTCCGAGCCGGTCGGTGTCGCTGAGGTCGAAGTCGCCGCCGGTGGCGAGCCGCTCGTTGGCCGCCGCCATCGCCTCCTCGCCCATGCCGAGACCGCGGTCGTCGATCTCCAGGACGAAGCCGTTGGCCACCTCCTCGCCCTGGACCCTGACCTGGGTGTGCGGCGGGGAGAACACCGCGGCGTTCTCGACCAGTTCGGCGATCATGTGCACGATGTCGGACACCGCCCCGCCGACCACGGCGACCTGCGGCATCCGGTGCACCCGCACCCTGGCGTAGTCCTCGACCTCGCCCACAGCGGCCCGCACCACGTCCAGGATCCGCACCGGGCGGCGCCAGTTGCGGCCGGGCGCCGACCCGGAGAGGATGATCAGGCCCTCGGCGTGGCGGCGCATCCGGGTGGTGAGGTGGTCGAGCCGGAACAGGTCCTCCAACTCGTCCGGGTCGTCGGCGCGGCGCTCCATCTCGTCCAGCAGGGTGAGCTGACGGTGCAGCAGGGCCTGGCTGCGCCGGGCCAGGTTGACGAAGACCGCGGCGACGCCGCGGCGCAGGTCGGCCTGCTCCACCGCGGCCTCGACGGCCGCCCGCTGCACCGCGTTGAAGGCCCGGCCGACCTGGGCGATCTCGTCGTTGCCGCTGGGCCGCACGGTCACCTGGGGCACCTCGGCCGCGAGGTCGACCCGTTCGCCGCCGCGCAGTCTGCGCATCACCTCGGGCAGCCGGACCCCGGCCAGGTCGAAGGCGTCGTCCCGGAGCCCGACCAGTTCGCGGACCAGGCCGCGGCCGATCCGCAGCGACAGCACCAGCGTGAGCACCACCGCCAGCAGTCCGATCAGGCCGACCGCGACGGCGCGCCAGATCACGCCCATGGCGTACGACCTGGCCCGGTTGCCGGCCAGGGTGGCCGACTGGGTGTCCAGCTGGGACAGCTGGCTGAGCGCCGTGCCGTAGCTGGCCACCCAGGCGGCGCCGTCGATCAGCTTGGGCGCCTGCTGGGCGTCCAGCGTGCTCACCGCGGCCTCCAGGCTGTTCACCCGGGTGTAGATCTCGCCGGTGGTGAAGTCCTGGAAGAGCGTCTGCTCCTGGTCCGGCAACTGCGGTACGTGCACCTGGAACAGCAGCCGTTCGCCGTCGCTGACGGTGAGGAACTGCTGGTACTCGCCGGAGCTGAAGAAGCCGGTCGCCCGGGCGCCGTACATCAGCGCGTCCTCCTCCGAGAGGTACTCGCGGGCGCGCACCAGCTCGATCAGGTTCCCGGCCTCCCGGGTCAGGTCTCCGGCCTGGAAGTTGCTCATCGCCAGCCGCAGGTTGAAGAAGGGGTCCTGGGCGCCGGTGTACCAGGTGAAGGTCTCGTCCCAGTCCTCCTTGTGCCCGGAGACCTGGGCGCGCTCCATCGTCAGGCCGCCGATCTGCGCCTGGATGCCCTGCAGCGCCAGCTTCTGAGCACCGGTCAGATCGTCGAGCCGCCCGCCGTCGGTGGCGTGCTCCTGGAACACCGCGACCTGCTGGTCGGTGGCCGCCTCCGCCTTCTGCAGCGCGGCGCGGTCGCCCTTGCCGACGGCCGCGGCGACATAGGCGACCGCCGCCCTGCGCTCGTCCTGCAGCGCGCGGGAGAGGTCGTCGGCGGGTGTGCCGAACCAGCGGTAGTCCGAACTCACCTGGACCAGGCCCCATACCTGGTCGACGCTGGTGGCCGTGGTCCAGGTCCAGACGCCGGTCAGCGAGACCAGCGGGACCAGGAGCAGCGCGACGATCTTCGCGCGGATCGACCTGCTGCGAATGCGCATGGACTCCTCCGGACCGACCGCAGGAGGTGCACGCGGAGGCGGACGCGACTGGACGGCATGGATGAGGGACGGTGGTGGCAGGGATGGCGCTGTGTCGGCGAGAGCCTACTACCAGTGGGCGCGTCAGTTCGAGCTTCGCTCACTTACAGCTTTCCCGGCCCACGGTCGCGTTCTCCGGCCCGCGGTAACGGCCCGCTGTCCGGGCCCGGTCAGTGCGCGAGCGCCCCGGCGCAGAGCCTCCGCAGCGGGCCGATGACCGCCTCGGGCCGCTCCATCAGCAGCATGTGGCCGCAGCCCGGCTCGATCTCCAACCGCGCCTCCGGCAGTTCCTCCAGCAGCCGACGGCTGTGCGCGACCGGGGTGAGCCGGTCCAGCGAGCCGACCACGATCTCCACCGGCGTCCCCCGCAACGCGCCCAGCGCGCCCGCCTTGTCATGGAGCATCAGCGCCGGGAACCAGTCGGCGACCGCGGCCATCGGACAGGCGTGGATCATGCGTGCCCCGGCGACCACGGCCTCGCGGGCCGCCCTGGGGCCGTAGAGGTAGCGCTTGACCAGGTACGGGTTGAGCCGCCCGTCGGGGCCGGGCAGCCGGGTGCGGATCCGCTCGGAGCGCTCGGCGGTCCGCGAGCAGTAGCCGAAGAAGGCGGACTCGACGTGGCCCAGCGCCCGCAGCCGCAGCGGCGCACCGCGGCGGCCCCGCGGGTCCAGCTGCCCGGCGGAGGTACTGGTGAGCAGCACTCCGGCCACCCGCTCGGCGAAGAGTTCGGGACGGGCCGCGGCCAGCGCCATCACCGTCATCCCGCCCATGGAGTGGCCGCCGAGCACCAGCGGACCGCTCGGCGCGGTCTCCGCTATCACCCGGTCCAGGTCCTCGCCGAGCAGGTCGATGCTCCAGGGCCGGGCGCTGCCGCCGGTGGAGCCGCCGTGGCCGCGCTGGTCGTAGCGGACCACCCGTACCGTGCCGTCGGCCGACAGTTCCTGGGCGTGCCGCTCCCAGGCGCCGGCGTCCAGGGTCCAGCCGTGGGCCAGCACCAGGGTGACCGGGGCGTCCTCGGGGCCGTCGGTCCGGACCGCGAGCGAGGCCCCGTCCGCGGTGGTCACCGTGCGCAGAGCGGTGGTAGAAGTGGCGGCGGGAACGGCCGGGACGGCTGGGACGGCGGACATGAACGGCCTCCGATGAGGGGAGAGCTGAACTTACTGACTGGTAAGTTATGTCCGGCCCCGACGCCCCGTCAACGGGTGTGCACGACCTGACCCGATCCACGCGTGCACATCACGTGGAGATCGGTGGGGATCGGTGGAGATCGACTGCGGACCCCTGGCCAGAGGTTTTACCTTCGGGTAACTTTCCGGCACAGACCGGCGCAGAAACGGCGCCGCCGACGGAGAGAGCAAGTGTGCGCGAGTTCTCGGTTCCCGCCCTCACGGAACCGCCGACCCACGGCGGCCTCGCCGAGTCCGTCTTCGCGACCGCCGTCGCGGACCCCGGTCTGGCCGCCCTCTCCCGGCGCACCGAGGACGGCGGCTGGCAGACCGTCACCGCCGCCGAGTTCCGCGACGAGGTCGTGGCCATCGCCAAGGGCCTGCTGCACCAGGGCGTCCGCTTCGGCGACCGGGTCGCCCTGATGTCCAGGACCCGGTACGAGTGGACGGTGCTGGACTACGCGCTGTGGACCATCGGCGCCCAGCCGGTCCCGGTCTACCCCACCTCCTCCGCCGAGCAGGTGCGCTGGATCCTCGCCGACTCCAAGGCGGTGGCCTGCGTCGTCGAGCACGAGGACCACGCGATGACGGTGGGCTCGGTGGTCGAGGGCCTGCCGGAGCTGCGCAGCATCTGGCAGTTGGACGCCGGGGCGCTGCGGGCGCTGGCCCTGGCCGGCCGCGGCGTCCCCGACGACCTGCTGGACCGGCACCGGCAGGCGGTCACCCCGGAGTCCACCGCGACCGTCATCTACACCTCCGGGACCACCGGACGGCCCAAGGGCTGCGTGCTGACCCACGCCAACTTCGCGGCCGAGACCGACAACATCGTGGCCCGCTACCACGACGTCTTCCAGAACAAGGCCAGCGAGCAGCCGGCCACCGTGCTGTTCCTGCCGCTGGCCCATGTCTTCGGCCGGATGGTGCAGGTCGCGGCGCTGCGCGCGGGGGTGCAGCTGTCGCACGAACCCAGCCTGGCACCGGCCGACCTGATGCCGGCGCTGGAGTCGGCCCGGCCGACCTTCGTCCTCGCCGTGCCGTACATCTTCGAGAAGCTGATGCAGCGGGCCCGCGAGGCGGCGGAGGAGGCCGGGAAGCTCGCACCGTTCGAGAAGGCCGTGGACGCCGCGGTGCGCTACGCCGCGGCGGTTGAGCGGCACGCCTTCGGCGACGGCCCAGGACCGACCGCGGCCCAGCGGGTGCAGCACCAGGTCTACGACCGGCTGGTCTACAGCAAGGTGCGGGCCGTGCTGGGCGGCCGGGTGCGGCACGCCATGTCCGGCGGCTCGGCGATGAACCGGGAGCTGGGACTGTTCTTCGCCGGCGCGGGGATCACCGTCTACGAGGGCTACGGCCTCACCGAGTGCACCGCGGCGGCCACCGCCAACCCGCCGGACAAGCCGCGCTTCGGCACGGTCGGGCACCCCGTCCCCGGCACCACGGTGCGGATCGCCGAGGACGGCGAGGTGTGGATCAGCGGCGGCCAGGTGTT
Organism: Streptacidiphilus jeojiense; assembly: GCF_000719095.1. GTDB lineage: Bacteria > Actinomycetota > Actinomycetes > Streptomycetales > Streptomycetaceae > Streptacidiphilus > Streptacidiphilus jeojiensis. The sequence goes on from NZ_JOEH01000001.1 coordinate 49,672, forward strand.
CCAGGGGTACCTGGACGACCCGGAGGCCAGCAGACTGACCCTGCGTCAGGGCTGGCTCGCCACCGGGGACCTGGGCCATCTGGACGAGGACGGCTACCTCACCATCACCGGCCGCAAGAAGGAGATCATCGTCACCAGCAGCGGCAAGAGCGTCGCCCCCACCGTGCTGGAGGACCGGGTGCGGTCCCACCCCCTGGTGGCGCACTGCATGCTGGTCGGCGACAACCGCCCCTACATCGGCGCGCTGCTGGTGCTGGACGCCGAGGCGCTGCTGCGCTGGCAGCGGCAGCGCGGCAAGCCGGACCAGTCCCCGGCGACCGCGGCCCGGCACGACCCGGACCTGCAGGCCGAACTGCAGCGCAGCGTGGCCATGGCCAACACCGCCGTCTCCCGTGCCGAGTCCATCCGCGCCTACCGGGTCCTCCCCGGCGAGTTCACCGAGGACCGCGGGCTGCTGACGCCGTCCCTGAAGATCCGCCGCCGCGCCGTCGCCAAGACCTACTCCGACGACATCGACGCCCTCTACGCCTCCTCCCCGGCCTGATCCCCCTCCCGGTACACCACCTCGACCTCGAACCCCTGCCCGTCCACCAGGTGCACGGCCCGCCCGGTGTCGACCCGCTGCGTCCAGCCCCCGGCCAGCGCCGCCGCCAGCACCGGCCCGCGCTCGCCACGCAGCGCCAGGTGGTTGATGCCGGCGCGCATGCGGTCGTGCCCGCCAGCGCGCATAGCGGGCGACTGCTCGATGACCAGGTAGCTGCCGTCACCGCCGCGCCAGCTGCGGCCGTGCTCCCAGTGCTGGAACGGCGCGCAGCCGAGTGCCAGCAGGACAGGGCCCCACTGGCGCTCGGCTGCGGCGAGGTCGTCCACCCACAGCTCGACGTGGTGGACGAAGGACGGACCCTTGCGGTCCTCGTTGGTGCGGTCCTCGTTAGTGCGGTCGTCGTTCATGACGACCATGGTCCGACGGATCAGCCCGCGGCGGAGGTGAAGCCGGGGAGGTAGCCGCCGGACTGGCCGGCTGCGGTCGGGTGGTAGGACTCGTCGATCGGCAGGGTGGTGCTGTGCAGCCAGGAGTCGCTGGAGCAGATCTCGTGGCCGGTGAAGGCCCCGCGGACGTCCACGAAGGTGAAGCCGGCGTTGGCGGCGCGCTTGGCGATCACGCTGTCCAGCTCGTCGGCCGCGCCGTTGATGGCGTTGCGGGAGGTGTCGCTGATGCCGAACAGGCAGGTCCCGGGGACCTGGTAGAGGTGCGGGTAGTCCAGCACCACCACGTGGGCGTTGGGCGCGTGCGCGCTGATCGCCGCGTAGGTGGCGTCGAGCTTGGCGGCGAGCGGCCCGTTGATGTATGTCTCGGCGGTGGACACGGCGGACAGGCAGGAGCTGGTGCCGTCCAGCACACAGGTCTCCATGGTGCTGGAGAAGCCGGCGTCGTTGCCGCCGATGCTGATGCTGACCAGTCCGGTCGAGCTGCTGAGCGTGGAGAGCTGACTGCTCAGCACGTCCGCCGTGGTCGCGCCGGAGCAGGCCACGAAGGAGAACGAGGACGGGCTGTGGGCGGCCTGCCACAGGTAGGGGTAGGACTTGGTGCTGCGCTCGCAGTCGCCGCTGGAGCTGATGTAGCTGCCGGCGCCGACGCCGCTGGAGTACGAGTCCCCCAGGGCGACGTAGCCGGGCTCGGACGCGTGGGCCGGCGCGGCGGCCAGACCGGCGCCGGCCAGGCCGAGGGTGGTGAGGAGGGTCAGGGTCGCGGTGCGGAGCGAGCGTGCGCTGGGTGAGCGCATGGGGCCTCCACGGCAGATGGGTGGCACACGGGGTGACGTGCGTCACGCACATTTATACCGACGGGTAACCCGTTTCCATAGTGTCCATGCCATGAAATTCTGACGTGTCGTCACCCATTTGGTCACTCGTGTAGCCACCCGCCCCATCAGCCCAGGAAGGACAGCCGGACGGTGCGCCGGGGGTTGTCGCTGTTGGTGTCGACGAGCACCACCGACTGCCAGGTGCCGAGCGCGATCCGCCCGTCGACCACCGGCAGGGTGGCGTGCGGGGCGACCAGCCCCGGCAGCACGTGGTCCCGGCCGTGCCCGGGGCTGCCGTGGCGGTGCCGCCAGCGGTCGTCGGCGGGCAGCAGCTCGCGCAGCGCGGCCAGCAGGTCGTGGTCGCTCCCCGCGCCGGTCTCGATCACGGCGACGCCCGCGGTGGCGTGCGGGACGAAGACATTGAGTAGGCCGTCGCGGCCCGCGGCCGCCTCGCGCAGGAACTCGTCGCAGCGGTCGGTGATGTCCACCGCGGCCTCGCGGCTGCCGGTGGTGAGCTCGAACGTCAGCGTGGTGAAGGACATGCGCCCATCTTCGCCCACCGGGGCGCGCGGCTACCGTGCGCCGTCCCGGACCCCGTCCACCGCCCGGTCGACCGCCTTGTCGACCGCCCCGTGAACCGCTCCGTCCCGGGTCCCGCCCGCTGCCCTGTCGCCGGCCTCGTGGGCGCCGTGCGGCCCGTGCCACCAGGGCGCCGACTGTGCCGCCTCGACCTGCTCGTGCAGATCGCTCGCCGCGTCCAGGGTGGTGCCCAGCGACAGCCCGAGCGCGCCCGCCAGCACCGCGGCGGCCAGCAGCGAGGCCCGGCGCCGGCGCGGCGCGGCCCGGCACTCCAGCATCGCGGCGACCCGGCGCGGCACCGGTCCGGCCGCCATCCGCAGCGCACCCGCGCCAGCCCCCGCCAGCGCCGCCCGGCCGACCGCCCGGGCCACCAGCCGCCGGTCGGCGACCCGCTCGGCGGCCGACTCGTCGGCCCAGCGCTCCAGGCTGTACGCGGCGCCGTCACGCAGCGGACGCAGCAGCGGGTGCAGCGCCACGGCCAGGTCGGCCAGCAGCAGGAAGCGGTGGTGACGCCCGGTCAGATGGGCCCGCTCGTGCGCCAGCAGCACCTCGCGCTCGTCGGCGGGGAGCGCCTCGATCATGCCCGCGGTGACCACGATCCGGTCCCGGCCGCCCCGGAACAGCCCGCCGGGCAGGGCGTAGGCGTCCGGCAGCCGGTCCGGCAGCACGATCAGGTCGCCGGCCCCGGCGCCCGCGTGGAGCGCGACCAGCAACCTGGCCTCGGCGTGCTCCGCCCGGTGCCGGCGCAGCACCCGCAGCGCCCGCACCGCCAGCACGACCAGCACCAGCGCCGCGGCCGCGCCGACCGGCACCACCGCCCCCGGGGCGAGATGCCGGGCGACCGGGAGGTCGAGGTGGCCCACCGCGGCGACGAACGGCAGGTGCAGCAGCGCCGCTACGCTCAGCAGGGCGAGCGCCGCGGCCCCCGCGGCGGACAGGCCGGCCGCGGTCGCGGTGAGCAGCCAGGCGGCGGCCCTGGGCGGCAGCAGATCGGGCAGGGCCCCCATGGAGGGCAGCGCGAGCAGCGGCGCGAGCAGCAGCGGCAGCAGCAGCGGCGCCCAGACGCTGACGGTCACGACCGACCACCCCCGTCGACCGGCCCCGACCCGTTCCGGCCGGCCTCCGGCCCGTCCTGGCCCGCCTCCCGGCTGAGCAGGGCGCGCAGCACCTGCTCGTCGTCCTCGCTCAGCCCGGAGACGAAGCGGGCCAGCACGGTGGGGCGGTCCGCCTCCTTCTCCAGCTCGGAGCGCATCCGCCGGGCGGCGAGCCCGGGCGCGTCCTGGGCCTCCTGCGCCGGCGCGTAGGCGAAGGCACGCCCGACACGCGTGCGGACCACCACTCCCTTGTCGAAGAGCCGGGTGAGAATGGTGTTCACCGTGGTCCGGGCGAGGTCACCACCGATGGCACGCTGGATGTCGCCGGGCGTCAGCGCCCGCTCCCCGGCCCAGAGCACGGCGAGGACGCTCGCCTCCAGCTCGCCGGGGTGGCGACGCTGCGGTCCGATCATCGTCAAGGACTTTCGCCTCCCACAGGCCTACCGCGGCTATCCACTACAGTGGCACTGAACGTCTACACACATGTAGACGATAGCGCCCGGACTCGAACAGTGTCCCCCATCGCAGGAGTGTGACGTCCATGGCCCCGGATCCGACGGCCCTGATCAATCTGGCGGTGAACCCGCTGGACGCGAACTCGCTGCTCGCCTCCTTCGGGGCGATCGGCATCGCCGTCGTCCTGTTCGCCGAGACCGGACTGCTGGTCGGCTTCTTCCTGCCCGGCGACTCGCTGCTGTTCACGGCCGGGCTGCTCTGCACCACCAGCAAGAACGGCGTCCACCTCAACCTTGCCGAGGTCCTGGTCGCCGCCGTGGTCGGCGCGCTGGTCGGGGCCCAGGTCGGCTATGTGATCGGGGCCAAGGGCGGAAAGGCGCTGCTGGCCCGCAGCAGCAACAAGCACCTGCAGCGGGGCGCGGTCCGGGCCGAGGAGATCCTGGCCAAGTACGGGTACGCCAAGGCGATCGTGCTGGCCCGCTTCATCCCGGTGGTCCGCACCGTGCTGAACCCGATGGCCGGCGCGCTGAACGTGCCGGTCCGCACCTTCACGCTGTGGCAGGTCGTCGGCGGCCTGCTGTGGAGCGTCGGGGTCACCATGGCCGGCTACGGCCTCGGCAACACCATCCCCAGCATCGACAAGTACCTGCTGCCGATCATCGCCCTGATCGTCGTGGTCTCGCTGATCCCGATCGCCCTGGAGCTGCTGCGCAGCCGCCGGGACGCCAAGGCGGCTCAGTGATCCAGCACTTCCCCGTACAGCTCGCCGCGCTCGACGGCGCCTCCATCGACGGCAGCCTCTACCACTGGTTCATCACCCGGGCCGCCAACGCCCCGCACTGGTTCGACGACCTGGTCTCCTGGTACGCCAGCTACGGCCTCGGCCTGTTCGCGCTGATGATGGTCTGGTGCTGGTGGCAGGCGCGCCGCTCGCGCGACTCGGTGGCCATGGCCATGGCGCTGGCCGTCCCGGTCGCGGTGGTCCTGGCGTACGTCGTCAACGACATCGTCAAGAGCGTCTTCGACGAGGCCAGGCCCTGCCAGGTGATCACCTCCCCGGCGACCGTCCAGCCCTGCCCCGGGGTCGGCGACTGGTCCTTCCCCAGCAACCACTCGGCCATCGCGGCGGCCGCCGCGGCCGCGATCTGGCTGATCAGCCGCAGGCTCGGGATCATCGCGGCGCTGGCCGCGCTGGTGATGGGCTTCTCCCGGATCTGGGTCGGCGCCCACTACCCGCACGACGTGCTGGTGGGCCTCGTCGTCGGAGCGGTCGTCGCGGTACCGGTGGTGCTGGCGGCCCGGCGCTACGGTCCGCCGCTGGTGGTCCGGCTGGAGTCGGGCTTCCTGCGCCCGCTGCTGACCGCCTAGGTCGGGACCCCGGCCCGGGCCCGACGCGGGCTGCCCCGCGTCGGGCCTGCCCCGCGTTGGGCCCGGGCGCGGCCCGGTTCAGTGCAGTTCGACGCCCTGGCCCGGCGCCAGCCGCTCGTAGCCGGCGTCCTCGACCAGGAGCCCGATGAAGCGCTCCACCCCGGCCAGCCCCAGCGGGCTCAGCAGCACGTCGTGCAGGGCGAAGGCGCGCTCGGCGCCGACCGCCCTGGCGTAGTCGGCGACCTCGCCGGTCTTGGACCAGGGCGCGTGCACCGGTAGCAGCAGCGTCGGAATGGGCCGATCGGGTACGGTCAGCGCGTCCCCGGGGTGGAACACCTTGCCGTCGACGGCGAAACCGACGTTGCCGACCCGTGGGATGTCCGGGTGGATCAGCGCGTGCCACTCGCCGTGCACCTCCACCTCGAAGCCGGCCGCGGTGAAGGCGTCGCCGTGCCCGACCCGGTGCACCCGCCCCACTCCCAGGCCGGTCAGCTGCTCGGCCACGGCGCCGTTGGTCCAGATCTCCAGCGCCGGGTTGGCCTCGGCGGCGGCCCGGAGCCGGGACTCCTCGAAGTGGTCGAAGTGCTCATGGGTGATCAGGACGGCGTCGGCGCCGTCCAGGGCCTCGGCCTCGGAGTAGACACCGGGGTCGAGCACCAGGGTCCGGCCGTCCCGCTCCAGCCGGACGCAGGAGTGGGACATCTTGGTGAGGCGCATGGCTCTCCTCGTCGTCTGTCGCTGCCACTGGGTGATCAGTCCATCCTGCACCCGTCCGGGGCGGCGCACCTCAGCCGCGGAGGGCCGGACGCCGGAGTGGGCAGCGGCATCGGCGGCGGTACGGGCGGGGAAGCCGGAAGGCGTGTCAGCTCCCGTTACGGACGGAGCCTGCCCACCATCACGAACTCGTTGTACTTGAAGGTCCGCCCGGCCGCGCGCGGCAGCGGGAAGGAGTAGGCCCGGAGCACCTCGACCCCGGCCGTCTCGGCGTGGTCGCGCAGCCCGTCCAGGTCGACGAAGCGCACATGGGTGGCGTCGCTGGCGTAGCCGGCCTCCTGCGGGGTGATCAGCACCACCTTGCCGCCGGGCCGCACCGAGGGCAGGTAGGTCGTCAGCAGGTCCTCGGCGACGTCCTGGTCCAGGTGCTCCAGCACATGGGCGCAGAGCAGGCTGTCGAAGCGCCCGGGTTCGCCGTCCTCCGAGGCGTTGAACTCCTCGGGGGTGTAGGCGTTGAGTCCGCGGGCCCGGGCGGTGGCCACCGAGTGCTCGTTGTGGTCCACACCCACGCTGTCCGGCGAGCAGTTCTGCAGATTGCGCCCGAGGCCGCACCCCACGTCCAGCACCCGTCCGAGACCCAGCCGCCGGATGTTCCACCGATAGGGCGCCTGGGTGGGCAGCAACCGCTTGATGCCGGAACCTTCGAGGGTCGCCAGTCGCTCGGTGTACTCGGGGAGTGCCGTCGGCGCGCCGTCGTCGTCGGACGCGTCGTGGGAAGAGTGCTGTACCAGCTTGTCCATAAAGGGTGACACCTTCGCGTATGGAGCCTGTGGACCTCTAGCCGAAAGCTTAAAGCCCGCCGGGATATAGCTGTGTCCGCGCCAGCAGCCCGGCATGAGCGCCGAGAGTAGCGTGTCTTGGTCAAGACGGCGAACAGTGCCCCGGCCGAACGGACAGGGCCCCGACCTGCACGGGTGAACTACCCCTGATTCCAGGGTGAACACTCCTCGGTCGGGGCCCGCCGCCTCCGCCTGCGGTCGCGCTACAGCGCGGCCTCCCCGCGCTCCTTGGTGCGGATCCTGACGATGGTGTCGACCGGCAGGACCCATACTGCGCCACCGGTGCCCCCGGCGGCGACGGTGATGACCTGGACCACGTCCACGGCGTCCAGGTCGGTGGTGACGATGTCCATCCGCACGGCGGGCCGCAGGGCGATCTGCCGGCGTACTCCCCGGTAGACCTCGAACCTGGGAGTTCCCTGTACCCGTCCGAGTGGTGGAGCCATCACGGTGCTGACGGTGATCCCGGGGATACCCAGGGTCCGCAGCGCCTGCTGCACCTGTTCGAAGCCGGCCGTCGGGAGGACGGCCGTGATCAGTTTCACGGTTCAGCGGCTGGTTCGGCGCTCTTGGCCGATGCCGGGGACTCCGTCGGCGGCGGGCCGGTGCTGGCGGCGCCGGCGCCCACGGCCGCCAGGCCCTCCTCGCTCGGGTACGCCTCCTCGTCGTGGGCCGCGAGGTCGCCGAGCTCCAACACCTCGTCCGGGGAACGGAGTCTGACGAACAGTCCGATCACCTTGAGGATCACGAAGGTCATCAGACCGTCCCAGACGATGATCGTCCCGGCCGCCCCGGCCTGCAGCGCCAGCTGCTTGGGGTGGCCGTGGAAGAGACCGGAGACGGAGACGGCGCTGCCGTCCTTGTTGTAGTAGATGGCCATCGCCGGATCCGCGAACAGGCCGACCAGCAGCCCGCCGACCAGTCCGGCCACACCGTGGGTGTGCACCACGCCCAGGGCGTCGTCGACCCGGCTCATGAACTTCAGCTTGGCCAGCTTGTTCCAGGACAGCCAGACCAGGACCGAGGCGATCAGCCCGACCAGGATCGCGCCGGTGCCGGTGACGAAGCCGGCCGCCGGGGTGATCGAGACCAGGCCGACGATCATGCCGTTGACCGCGCCCAGGAAGGTGGGCTTGCGCTGCGCGCCGGCGAACATGTCCAGCAGCACCCAGGCGAGCAGGGCGACCGCCGTGGCCAGATTGGTGTTCAGCACGGCCGCCGCCGCGTTCTGGCCGCCGAAGTACATGTCGCCGCCGTTGAAGCCGTTCCAGCCGAGCCACAGGAAGCCCGCGCCGCAGGCCACCAGCGGCAGGTTGTTGGGCACGGCCCTGGCTCTGTCCCTGGCCAGCCTCGGTCCCACGACCGCGGCTGCCACGAAGCCCGAGGTCCCGGCGGCGAGGTGGATCACATAGCCGCCGGAGTAGTCCAGCGCGCCCATCTGCGCCCACCAGCCGCCGCCCCAGAGCAGGAAGGCGTTGACCGAGTAGACGATCCCGGACCAGAGCAGCACGAAGAGCAGCCAGGCCCTGAAGTTCATCCGGCCGATGACGCTGCCGAGGAACAGCAGCGGGGTGATCGCCGCGAAGGCGAACTGGAAGTAGGCCAGGGTGGACTGCGGGAAGCGGAAGGCGGGCATCAGACCGGCCCCGCTGACCAGCGGGATGTTGGCCTGGCCGATCTCCGCCTTGGCCCCGGTGATGGTCCCGGGCTTGCCCACGGCGGCGCGCAGGATGCCCGGGCCCATGTGCAGCGGGCTGCCGAAGCTCATCTTGAACTCGTAGAGCACCCAGGCGACCAGCACGATGGAGAACGCGCTGAACGCCATGAGCATGGTGTTGACGGCCCATTTGCGTTGGACCAGACCGCCGTAGAGGATCGCGATACCGGGAATGCTCATCAGGCCGACCAGCGTCGCGGCCACCAACTGCCACGTGTTGTCACCCGAGTTGAGCCAACTTGGATAGGGAATCACTGCGCAGTGCCTCCCGTCGGGGTCGAGCGGCGCGGCCCAGCCGCGCACATCCAACCGGAAGGTCCAGCGGTTCGGTTTCCCTGACGTTGCGTCAGTATTTCCGGGCGAAAAATTACCCCCTGTTGACTGACGTGTGATCAGTTCAGTTGTGAATCAAGGCAATTGATCGTTCATCCGCCGGAGCGGCGCTCCACCCGGCTGCGCTTCACGGTGCGGAACCGGCGCGCCACCTGCCGGGCCAGGTCGGCCGCGCCGACCAGCCCGGCCTCGTTGCCCAGCCGGGCCAGCACGATGTCCGCCTCGGGCCGGAAGCCGCGCCCGGTCAGGTTGCGCCGGAACGCCTCGCGGGCCGGGCCGATCAGCAGCTCGCCGGCCGCGGAGACCCCGCCGCCGATCACGAAGCGGCCCGGGTCCAGTGCCGCGGCCAGGTTGGCGATGCCCAGACCGAGCCAGTGGCCGATCTCCTGGAGCAGTTCCACCGCCACCGCGTCGCCCTGCTGCGCCGCCTCGGTCACCAGCGGGCCGGTGATCAGCGCGACGTCGCCGTCGACCCGGTCCAGCAGCGGCTGGGCCACCGGCGACTCGGCCGCGGCCAGCTCCCTGGCCTCGCGGACCAGGGCGTTGCCGGAGGAGTACTGCTCCCAGCAGCCCCGGTTGCCGCAGGGGCAGCGCAGCCCGCCCGGCACCACCGTCATATGGCCGAACTCCCCGGCCATGCCGTACCGCCCGCGCTCCAGCCAGCCGTCGCGGACGATGGCGCCGCCGATGCCGGTGCCCAGGTTCACCATCACCAGGTGGTCGGTGCCGGCGCCGGCGCCGAAGCGCCACTCGGCCCAGGCGGCGGCGTTGGCGTCGTTCTCGACCACTACCGGGAGCCTGAGCCGCGAGCTCAGCGCCTCCCGCAGCGGCTCGTTGCGCCAGGACAGGTGCGGGGCGAAGAGCACCCTGGACCGGTCGGCGTCCACGAACCCGGCCGCGCCGATGCCCACCGCGTGCACGTCGTGACGGTCCGCCAGGTCCAGCACCAGCTCGGTGATGGTGTCCTCGACCACCTTGGGGCTCTTGCTCTTGTGCGGCGTCTCGGTGCGCAGCTGCTCCAGGATCCGTCCCTCGCCGTCCACTACCCCGGCGGCGATCTTGGTGCCGCCGATGTCGATGCCCACGGTCGGCAGCCGCAGCAGCCCGGGGCGGGGGGCGCCGTCGCGGCGCGGGGCGGTCCGGCGCCTGGCGGCGCTGAGTCCGGAGACGCGGGTGTACGGGGTACGCGGGGTGGTCACGTGGTCGGTTCCGTTCCTTCACCGGGATCTGCTGGCACCACCCCGGCGCGCCGCAGCTCATGGCTGAGTTCGGCGAGCTCGGAGCCTCCGGCCATCTCGGCCGTCAGCTGTTCCAGGGTGATCTCCGCCCTGGTGTGGCTGCCGGCCATCCTCCCTCTTTTCAGCAGCAGGAAGCGATCTCCGACCAGGTAGGCGTGGTGCGGGTTGTGGGTGATCAGCACCACGCCCAGCCCCTGGTCCCGGGCGGCGGCGACGTACTTGAGCACCACCCCGGACTGCTTCACCCCCAGCGCGGCCGTGGGCTCGTCCAGGACCAGCACCTTCGCGCCGAAGTGGACCGCCCGGGCGATCGCGGTGCACTGCCGCTCGCCGCCGGAGAGGGTGCCGATCGGCTGGTCCACGTCGCGCAGGTCGATGCCCATCCGCAGCAGCGCCTCCCGGGTGGTGGCCCGCATCGCGGCGACGTCCAGCCGAGCGGTAGGACCCCGGCCGCGCTGCAGCTCCGAGCCGAGGAAGAAGTTGCGCCAGACCGGCATCAGCGGCACCACGGCCAGGTCCTGGTAGACGGTGGCGATGCCCCGGTCCAGGGCCTGCCGCGGCGAGGAGAGGTGCACCTCCTCGCCCGAGATCCGGTACGAGCCGGTGTCATGGGCGTGCAGCCCGGCGACCACCTTGATCAGGGTGGACTTGCCGGCGCCGTTGTCACCCAGCACACAGCTGATCGAACCGGCCTCGACCACCAGGCCGACGTCGCGCAGCGCCAGCACACTGCCGTAGTTCTTGCCGATCCCGGAGAGCTCCAGCAAGGGAGGCGGCGGGGCGGTCATCCGTGCTCCGCCCGGCGCCGCACCCAGGAGTTGAGCAGGGTGGCCAGCAGCAGCATCGCGCCGAGGAAGAACTTGAACCAGTCCGGGTCCCACTGGGCGTAGACGATGCCCTTGCTGGTCATCCCGAAGATCGCCGCCCCCAGCGCCGAGCCGGCCGCCGAACCGTAGCCGCCGGTGATCAGGCAGCCGCCGATGACCGCGGCGACGATGTAGATCAGCTCGTTGCCGACGCCCTCGCCGGACTGCACCGTGTCGAAGGAGAACAGCAGGTGCTGGCCCAGGATCCAGGCGCACAGCGCCACCCCCAGATACAGTGCGATCTTCGTCCGGCCGACCGGCACCCCCACCGCCCTGGCCGCGTCGGCGTCCCCGCCCACCGCGAAGACCCAGTTGCCGAAGCGGGTCCGCAGCAGCAGCCAGCCGGCAACCAGCACCAGGCCCAGCCACCACCACACCGTCGCCCGGACCGTCAGCCCGCCCACGGTGAAGGAGCCGGCGAACAGCCAGGCGCAGGAGCGGTAGCCCTGCATGTCGGCGATCGACTTGGTCGCCACCGTGCCGTCCACCAGCTGGGTCACGCCCAGGTTGGCGCCGGTCAGCATCAGGAAGGTGCCCAGGGTGACGATGAAGCTGGGCAGCCGGGTCCGGGTCAGCACCCAGCCGTTGAACAGCCCGATGCCCAGCGTGACCACCAGTGAGACCCCGACCCCGACCCAGGTCACCGCCGTGAACTGGTACGACACCATGGACGAGGCCAGCGCCGCGGTGGTGACCAGCACCCCGGCCGACAGGTCGAACTCGCCGCCGATCATCAGCAGCGCCACCGGCACCGCCATGATGCCGATGGTGGAGGCCGAGTAGAGCACCGTGCCCAGCGCGCCCGGGGTGAGGAAGGTGCTGGTGACGACGGCGAAGAAGAGGAACACCGCCACCGCGCCGACCAGCGCGCCCAGCTCCGGACGCGCCATCAGCCGGCGCACCGCGGACCGGGGAGCCAGCCGCTCGTCCCCCGCTGACAGCAGGTCAGGACCGCTCATCGGGTCCCCCTGGCGACGTACTGGGCCAGCGCGGGCGCGTCCTTGGCGGTGAGGATCTGCGGCCCGGTCGCCACCGGGCTGCCGCCGCCCAGCACATTGAGGTTGTACTTGTAGAGCCAGAGCAGGTCCACGCCCTCGTAGCCCTGCAGATAGGGCTGCTGGTCCACGGCGAAGCCGACCGTCCCGGACTTCAGCCCGGCCACCACCTGGCTGCTGAGGTCGAAGGTGTCGGTCTCGGTGCTGCCGGCCGCCCGGCCCGCGTCGCCGACCGCCTGCAGCGCGGTGGCGGCCAGCGGCGCGCTCAGCGTCAGCACGGTGTCCACCGAGGCGTCCGCCTGCAGCTTCGCCGAGATCGCCGCCTTGGCGTCCGGCAGGTCGGTGCCGTTGACGTAGAGCACCTGCAGCGGGCCGCCGAAACCGGCCCTGGCGCCGTTGCAGCGCTGCTCCTGGCCGACGTTGCCCTGCTCGTGGATGACGCACAGCACGCTCCGGCGCCCGCGCTGCTTCAGCTCGGCCCCGGCGGCCTTCCCGGCGGTGGACTCGTCCTGGCCGACATGGGTCAGCGCGCCGAACTTCGCCGCGTACTCCTCGCCGGAGTTGACGCTGATCACCGGGATCCCGGCCGCCTCCGCCTTGGCCAGCACGTCCTTCATCGCGTCGCCCTTGGCCAGGGTGACGATCAGTCCGTCGACCTTCTGGTCGATCGCGGCCTGCACCAGCTGCACCTGGTTGGCCGTGTTGGCGTCGTTGGAGTAGAGGAAGTTGATGTTGTCCTTGGCGGCGGCCTGCTCCGAGCCCTTGCGGACGGTGTCCCAGAAGGAGTCGCCGCTGCCGGCGTGGGTGACCATGGCAAAGGTCCAGCGCGGGGTGGTGACCCCGGAGCCGCCGCCGGCCGCCGCGGCCGAACGGGCGGCCTCCTCGGCCCGCAGCCCGCCGGTGCTGCTGCAGCCCGCCAGCATGAGGGCCGAGGCCAGTACGGCTGCGGCGGCGGGCAGGAGGGGACGGCGCATGGCCCCAGTCTGCGCTGACCCGCCGTCAGCCGCCGTCCGCGTTCACCCGGGCGGGTGGCGTCAGGACAGCTCCAGGGCCAGGTAGAAGTCCACCCGGTCCTCCAGCTTGGACAGGTCCCGCCCGGTCAGCTCCTCGATCCGCCCGATCCGGTACCGCAGCGTGTTGACGTGCACGTGCAGCGCGGCGGCGCAGCGGGTCCAGGAGCCGTCGTAGCGCAGGAACGCGCCGAGGGTGCGGACCAGGTCGGCCTGGTGCTCCAGGTCGTAGCCGATGACCCGGTCCAGCAGCCTGCTGCGGAAGGCCCGTCGCACCTCGTCCGGGACCGCGGCGAGCAGCAGCACGTGCGAGGCCAGTTCCTCGGGGCCGCTGACGCAGATCCGGCCGACCCGGGAGGCGGCGATCCGGCGGGCGTGCCGGGCCTCCTCCAGCGCGCCGCGCAGCCCGCCCGCCGAGGCGGCCGGGGCGCTGGCGCCCAGGGTCAGCCGTCCGTCCGCGCCGAGCCCCGCCTCCAGCGGCGCCAGCAGGGCCCGCAGCAGCTCCGCCATGGTGCTGCCGTCGGCCGGCTCGGGGACCAGCAGGATCGCGCCGGTCCCGCCGCCGCCGATCAGGGCCCGGTCGTCCGCGCCAGTGAGCGCCTCGACCAAGGCGGCCCGCGCCGCACCCTCGGGCAGCCCCTGGCCCTCGGCCGAGACCACCACCCAGGAGTCCGGCATCGGGGTGCCCAGGGCGGTCTGCGCCATCGCCAGCGAGGCCTCCAGCGCCCGGCTGAGCTCCTCCGGCGGGGCGTCCCGCTGCAGCAGCGTGATCACCTCGTCGGCCAGCCGGATCCGCAGCCTTCGGCTCTCGTCCCGGCGCTCCCGCTCGGCCCCGGCCAGCCGGGCCAGGTTCTCGGCGAGCTGCTGCCGCTTGGGCGTCCACTCGGTGACGTCGCCCTCGACCGCCAGCAGCCACTGCGCCAGCAGCCCGGTGCCCTCCGCGGCGACCGGCAGCACCGAGAACTGCCGGCTACCGACCCGGGCCCGGACCGACGGGCCGGGACGGCGGCGCTGGCCGTCCAGATGGGCCCGGACCAGTTGGTCCCGTTCGGCCTCGTTGAGCCGGTCGGGTGGTCCGGCGACCACCCGGCCGCTGGGGGTGAGCACCCAGCAGTCCAGGTCCAGATCGCCGCCGAGCAGTTCCAGCACCGCGTCCAGACCGGCCCCGCCGCTGGCGGAGACCAGCACGCGGTGCCGGTCCACCAGCGCCGACAGGTCGGCTGCCCGGTCCGCCGACACCTGCCGCACCACGTACTCGGTGAGCTGCGCGAAGGCCACGTCCTCGGGCACCGCGAACAGCGGCATCCGGTGCCGCTCGCAGGCCGCGACCAGGTCCTCGGGCACCGGCCCGACCTCGGCCTCGCCCGCCGCCAGCCCGACGGCGCCGGCGGCGGCGAGGCCCCGGACGAACCGCTCCGAGTCCTCGGCGCCGCTGCGCCACAGCATCCCGGTGAGCACCAGCTCACCGCCCTGCAGGTACCGCCCGGGATCGTGCAGGTCGGTGGTCATCACCCCGGACACCACCCGGTCCAGCTCCTCGCGCCCGGCCAGCAGGCGCAGCCGCGGTGCGGCAGGCGCGAGCAGTGCTCCGATCCGCACGGGGATACCTCCGGGTTGACGTTTTGTGGCAAGCGCGTTGCCGCACGTTACCCGACCCAACCCACCATGGAGCAACCCCGAACGCACCCCAGGGGCGCGGGGAACTGCGCGCCCAGCCACCCACAGCGGATCAGCCGGTCAGCCCCCTCCGCACCAACAACGGCTCGATCTCCGGCCCCCTCCCCCGGAACCCCGCAAACGCCGCCATCGCGTCCTTGCTCCCGCCGACGGCCAGCAGCTCCCTGCGGAAGATCTCCCCGCTCTCCCGGATCGACTTCCCGTTCTCCTTGAACCACTCCACCGTGTCCGCGTCCAGCACCTCGGACCAGATGTAGCCGTAGTACCCGGCCGCGTACCACCCGCCCGCGAAGATGTGCGCGAAGTACCCGCTGCGGTAGCGCACCGGGATCTCCGGCATCGCGATGCCGTACCGCTCCAGCGCCGCGGTCTCGAAGGCCTCGACGTCCCCGGGGTCGGTCCCGGCCGGGACGGTGTGCCAGGCCCAGTCGAGCAGCGTCGCGGCCAGGTACTCCACGGTCCGGAAGCCCTCGCCGAAGCTCTCGGCCTGCTTCATCCGGGTGACCAGCTCGGCCGGCATCGGCTCGCCGGTGACGTGGTGCTTGGCGTAGTTGGCCAGCACCAGCGGCCAGTCCGCCCACATCTCGTTGACCTGCGAGGGGTACTCGACGAAGTCCTGGGCCACCTGGGTCCCGGAGGCGAGCGGGTAGCGGACGTCGGAGAGCAGGCCGTGCAGCGCGTGGCCGAACTCGTGGAACAGGGTGGTGACCTCGTCCCAGCTCAGCAGCGCCGGCTCGCCGGCCGGGGGCTTGACGATGTTCAGGTTGTTCACCACCACCGGCAGCGTGCCCAGCAGGTGCGACTGCAGCACCACCTCGTTCATCCAGGCGCCGCCGCGCTTGGACTCGCGGGCGAACCAGTCGCCGATGAACAGCCCGACCGGGCTGCCGTCGGCGTCCTTGACCTCGAAGACCCGGCTGTCGGGGTGGTGGCCGACCAGGTCGGTGCGCTCGGTGAAGCTCAGCCCGTAGACCTGCTCGGCGGCGAAGAACGCGCCGTTGCGGATCACCGACTCCAGCTCCAGGTAGGGCCGCATCACCGAGGCGTCGACGTCGTAGCGGGCCTTGCGGACCTTCTCGGACCAGTACTTCCAGTCGGCGGCCTCGATCCGCTCCACGCCAGCCTCGGCGGCCAGCGCCTCGGCCTCGCGGCGGGCGTTGGCGACCGCCGGGCGGACCAGTCCGGTCAGCATGGTCTCCACGGCCTCGGTGCTGCCGGCTGTCTGGTCGGCGACCACGTACTCGGCGTGATTGGCGAAGCCCAGCAGCGCGGCGCGCTCGGCGCGGAGCACCACCATCCGCCGGATCAGGTCGGGGTTGGACCCGGCGCCGCGCCCGAGCGAGGCGGCCAGCAGCCGGCGGCGCACCGCGGGATCGTCCAGCGACGCGAGCTCCGGCTGGTTGCTGTAGCTCTGCAGGCTCAGTACGTACTTGCCGTCGCGTCCCAGCGCACGCCCGTTCTCGGCGGCGGCCGCGACGGCCAGCTCGGGGAGTCCGGCCAGCTCCTCGGCGCTGTCCAGGACCAGGGCGGCCGCCCGGGTGTCGGCGAAGACGTTCTGCTCGAACGCGGTGCCCAGCGAGGCCAGCTCGGCGTTGATCTGCCGCAACCGGTCCCGCTCGGCCTCGCCCAGACGCGCCCCGGCCCGGACGAAGCGGTCGTGGTAGCGCTGCAGGAGGTGCTCCGACTCCGGGTCCAGCCGCAGCTCGGCGCGCTGCTGGTAGAGCGCGTCGATCCGGGCGAAGAGGGCCTGGTCCAGGTTGATCGCATCGCTGTGCTCGGCCAGCCGGGGACTGATCTCGGCGTCCAACGCCTGCAGGCCCGGGGTGGTGTCGGACGCGGTCTTGTTGGAAAAGGCGAGCGACACCCGGCTCAGCACGGCGCCTGAGCGCTCCAGAGCCTCGATGGTGTTCTCGAAGGTCGGCGGCTCCGGGCTGCCGGTCCCTGAAATGCCGCTGATGGCGGCGACCTCGGCGAGCTGCTCCGCCATGCCCGCCTCGAAGGCGGGGAGGTAGTGCTCCTCGCGGATCTCGGCGAACGGCGGCAGTTCGAACGGCAGGGGGCTGGGGCTCAGGAAGGGGTTGCTCATCCGCCAGACACTACGCCTCGGGGTGGCAGCTCAGCCCCTGAATTCCGACGCGGGTCCGCCCGGTGACGACGCCGTGAACGGAGGGCCATCGGTTGGAGAAAAGTACAGCGGCTCCGGTGGCTCCGTACCGAGGGGTTCATGCCATCAGTGACTGCCGACACACCCCCCGGCGCTTGTCTACTGCTCACAACCCCGCACAGCTGCAGCAGACCCCCACAGCACGACACACCGCACGTCTGACAAAGGAGTCACCGCATGGAGTTCCTGCGGCCCGCCACCTGGGACGAGGCACTCGCGGCGAAGGCCGAGAACCCGTCCGCGCTGCCGATCTCCGGCGGCACCGATGTGATGGTCGAGCTCAACTTCGACCGCCACCGCCCCGGCGCCCTGCTCGACCTGAACCGCATCACCGAGCTCACCGAGTGGGAGTCAGGAACCTACGAGGGCCAGGACGGGGAGGTGATCCGGCTGGGCGCCGCGGTGCCCTACGCCCGGATCACCAAGGAGCTGTCCGGACCGCTGCAGGGCCTGTCCATCGCGGGCAACACGGTCGGCTCCCCGCAGATCCGCAACCGCGGCAGCGTGGGCGGCAACCTGGGCGGCGCCTCCCCCGCCGGGGACGCCCACCCCGCCCTGCTGGCGGCCGGCAAGGACGTGTTCGTCGAGGCCGAGTCGGTGCGCGGTACCCGGCTGATCGCCATCGACGACTTCTACGTCGGGGTCAAACGCAACAGCCTGCAGCCGGACGAGCTGATCCGCGCGGTCCGCATCCCGGTCGCGGACGGGCCGCAGCAGTTCTCCAAGATCGGCACCCGCAACGCCATGGTCATCGCGGTCTGCGCGTTCGGCTTCGCGCTGCACCCCAAGAACGGGACGGTCGGCACCGGCATCGGCTCCGCCGCGCCCACCCCGCGCCGGGCCCCCGAGGCCGAGCAGTTCCTCGCCGACGAGCTGGCCGAGCGCGGCCTGTGGCAGAGCGGCGGCCTGATCGGCCCGGCCGCCGTCCAGCGCTTCGGCGAGCTGGTCTCCGCCGCCGCCTCCCCCATCGACGACGTGCGCGGCAGCGCGGCCTACCGCCGCCACGCCCTCGCGGTGATGGCCCGGCGGACCCTGACCTGGACCTGGAACGAGTACACGCAGTCCCTGAGGAGCGCAGCAGCATGAGGGTGACCTTCAACGCCAACGGTCGGCCGGTCGAGGCCGACGACGTCTGGGAGGGCGAGAGCCTGCTGTTCATGCTGCGCGAGCGGCTGGGCCTGCCGGGCTCCAAGAACGCCTGCGAGCAGGGCGAGTGCGGCTCCTGCACGGTCTACCTGGACGGCTCGCCGGTCTGCAGCTGTCTGGTCGCGGCCGGCCAGGTGCAGGATCGCGAGGTCCGCACCGTCGAGGGCCTGGCCGACGACGAGAACGGCCTGGACCCGGTGCAGCAGGCGTTCATCGACGCCGGCGCCGTCCAGTGCGGCTTCTGCACCCCCGGCCTGCTGGTGCAGACCCACGACCTGCTGGAGCGCGAGCCGCAGCCCAGCGACAGCGACATCCGCGAGGCCCTGTCCGGCAACCTCTGCCGCTGCACCGGCTACGAGAAGATCATGGACGCGGTCCGCCTCGCCTCCGCCCGCAAGTGCAGCAGTAACAGCTCGGAGGTGTCCCAGTGAGTGCCCGCAACTCCGCCACGCGGACCATCCGCGGTGAGAAGAACCTCCAGGACATCACCACCGCGCACCCGGACGGCATCGGCGGCTCCCCGCTGCGGCCCGACGGCACGCTGAAGGTCAGGGGCGAGTTCGCCTACTCCTCCGACCTGTGGCACGAGGACATGTTGTGGGGCATGGCGCTGCGCTCGCCGCACGCCCACGCCCGGATCCTCTCCATCGACACCACCGAGGCGCTGACCCAGCCCGGCGTGTACGCGGTGATGACCCACGAGGACATCCCCGGCAGCAAGTACTACGGCCTGGAGATCCAGGACCAGCCGGCACTGGCCTTCGGCAAGGTCCGCTACCACGGCGAGGCCGTCGCCATCGTCGCCGCCGACCACCCGGAGACCGCGCGCCGGGCGCTGGCGAAGATCAAGGTCGAGTACGAGGTGCTCGCCCCGATCACCACCGAGGAGCACTGCCAGAACCCGGAGACCTTCGGCTACGTCCACGAGCCCGAGGAGTACCGGGGCCACGCCTCCGGCAATGTGGTGCACTCGCAGAAGGTCGTCTCCGGCCTCGGCGTGAACGACGACGTCCGGGCCATGGCCGACGTCGTGGTGGTCGGCGAGTACGAGGTCGGCATGCAGGACCAGGCCTTCCTCGGCCCGGAGTCCGGCCTGGCGGTGCCCGCCGAGGACGGCGGCATCGACCTGTACATCGCCACCCAGTGGCTGCACGTGGACCGCCAGCAGGTGGCGCCGGTGCTGGGGCTGCCCGAGAACAAGGTGCGGCTCACCCTGGCCGGCGTCGGCGGCGCCTTCGGCGGCCGCGAGGACCTGTCCATGCAGATCCACGCCTGCCTGCTGGCGCAGCGCACCGGAAAGCCCGTCAAGATCGTGTACTCCCGCGAGGAGTCCTTCTTCGGGCACGTCCACCGCCACCCGGCGAAGATGCGCTACGAGCACGGCGCGACCCGCGACGGCAGGCTCGTCTACATGGACGCCCGGATCGTGCTGGACGGCGGCGCCTACGCCTCCGCCTCCCCGGCCGTGGTCGGCAACGCCTCCTCGCTGAGCGTGGGCCCCTACGAGGTGCCCAACGTCAACGTGCTGGCCATCGCCTACTACAGCAACAACCCCTCCTGCGGCGCGATGCGCGGCTTCGGCGCGGTCCAGGCCTGCTTCGCCTACGAGACCCAGCTGGACCGGCTGGCCGCGGAGCTGGGCATGGACCCGGTGGAGCTGCGCCAGCTGAACGCCGTCTCGCAGGGCTCGCACCTGCCGACCGGTCAGGTCATCGACGCCCCGGCGCCGGTGGCCGAGCTGCTGCAGAAGGTCAAGGACCTGCCGCTGCCGCCGCCGCTGGACACCGAGCACCACCTGGACATCCGCGAGCTGCCCGGCGCGCTGTCGAACACCTCGCACGGCGAGGGCATCGTCCGCGGCGTGGGCTACGCGGTGGGCCTGAAGAACGTCGGCTTCTCCGAGGGCTTCGACGACTACTCCACCGCCCGGGTCCGTCTCGAGGTCATCGGCGGCGAGCCGGTCGCCATGGTGCACACCGCGATGGCCGAGGTCGGCCAGGGCGGCGTCACCGTGCACGGCCAGATCGCCCGCACCGAGCTGGGCGTCGAGCAGGTCACCATCCACCCGGCCAACACCGAGGTCGGCTCGGCGGGCTCCACCTCCGCCTCCCGGCAGACCTACATGACCGGCGGCGCGGTGAAGCTGGCCGCCGAGGCGGTCCGCAACGAGCTCTTCAACCTGGGGCGTTCGCGCTACGGCTGGACCTACAACGACCTCTCGCTGATCGGCGGCAAGGTCGTCTCCGCCTCGGCCGGCGTGCTGATCTCCATGGTGGACCTGCTCGGCGACCAGGCGATCGACCTGACCCGCGAGCACCACCACCGGCCCACCGTCCCCTTCGACAAGGAGACCGGGCAGGGCTTCGGCCACGTCCAGTACACCTTCTGCGCGCACCGCGCGGTGGTGGACGTGGACGTGGAGCTGGGCCTGGTGAAGGTGGTCGAGCTGGCCGCCGCCCAGGACGTCGGCAAGGCGCTGAACCCGCTGTCGGTGATCGGGCAGATCCAGGGCGGCTCCACCCAGGGCCTGGGGCTGGCCGTGATGGAGGAGATCATCACCAAGGACGGGAAGGTGCGCAATCCCTCCTTCACCGACTACCTGATCCCCACCATCCTGGACACCCCGCCGCAGCCGGTCGAGATCATGGAACTGGCCGACCCCAACGCCCCGTACGGGCTGCGCGGCGTCGGCGAGGCCCCCACCCTCTCCTCCACGCCGGCCATCGTCTCGGCCATCCGCGCCGCGACCGGCCTGGCCCTGAACCGGGTGCCGGTCCGTCCGGAACACATCACCGGGACCTGAGGGTCCGTCATGAACCTCCCCGGGGCGGCCGTCCTGTCTTCCCACAGATCCGCCCCGGGGTTGCACCACCGCAGTACCGAGCCGCAGTACCGAGGTACAGGCATGAACCACCAGGCGCACGACCGGATCAGCACCACCGCCCGTACACCGCTCTCGCCGGAGCCGTACGGACGGACAGCACCACCTGCGAGCCGCACCGTCCCCTGTTCCCCTACCAGACGGGCCATCAGGCCGGCCGCGAGCCCCACCCCAACCCCCTATGAACCTTGGGAGTGGAACCCGTGACCCAGATCCCCACGGAATCCAGAGTTACCGCCGAGACCGACGCGGACGCCACCTCGTCCCCGTCCCCGTCGCCGGCCCATCCCGCGCCGAAGAACGCGCTGGACGCCTATTTCAAGATCAGCGCCCGTGGCTCGTCCATCGGCAACGAGATCCGCGGCGGCCTCACCACCTTCATGGCGATGGCCTACATCCTGCTGTTGAACCCGATCATCCTCTCGGTCGCGGACGTCAACGGCGCCCATCTGAACCACGCTCAGGTCACCACCGCCACCGCCCTGGCGGCGGCGGTCACCACCATCCTGCTCGGCGTGGTCGGCAACGCCCCGCTCGCCGCGGCGGCCGGGCTCAGCGTCTCCAACACCCTCGCCGCCGTGATGGCCCCGCACGTCACCTGGCCGCAGGCGATGGGCCTCTGCGTGATCTACGGCGCACTGATCGTGATCATGGTCGTCTCCGGACTCCGAGAGATGATCATGAACGGCATCCCGCTGGCGATCAAGCATGCGATCACCATCGGCATCGGGCTGTTCATCGCGCTGATCGGCCTGGTCAACGCCGGATTCGTGACCCGCGTCCCGGACGCGGCGCACTCCGACACCCCGGTCCAGCTCGGCTCCATCGGCAACCTGACCGGCTGGCCGGTGCTGATCTTCGCGATCACGCTGCTGTCGATCTTCGTGCTCCAGGTCCGCAAGGTCCGCGGCGCGATCCTGATCGGCATCGCCATCGGCACCGTGCTCTCACTGATCCTGCAGGCGGCGCTGAACCTGCCGGCCAGCACCTGGGGCCTGTCCGTGCCCAAGTGGCCCGGCAACCCGGTCTCCGCCCCGAACTTCGGGCTCTTCGGCCACATCGACCTGTTCGGCGCCTTCGGCTCGCACGGCATGGGCGCGCTGAGCGCGGGCTTCGCGGTCTTCACCCTGGTCCTGGCCGGCTTCTTCGACGCGATGGCCACCATCATCGGCATCGGCACCGAGGCCGGGCTGGCCGACAAGCAGGGCCGGATGCCCGGACTGTCCAAGGCCCTGCTGGTGGACGGCGCCGGCGGCGCGATCGGCGGCCTGGCCGGCGCCTCGGGCCAGACGGTGTTCATCGAGTCCGCCACCGGCGTCGGCGACGGCGCCAGGACCGGCTTCGCCAGCGTGGTCACCGGCGCGGTCTTCGCCTTCATGCTCTTCTTCACCCCGCTGGCGGGCATGGTCCCGGGCCATGTCGCCGCGGCCGCCCTGGTCGTGATCGGCTCGATGATGCTCACCCAGGCCCGCCACATCGACTGGGGCGACCGGGAGGTGGCCATCCCGGCCTTCCTCACCATCGCGCTGATGCCGTTCACCTACTCGATCACCGCGGGTGTCGGCGCCGGTGTCATCTCCTACGTGGTCATCAAGGCCGGCGCGGGCAAGTGGCGCGAGCCCGGCGTACTGATGTGGTCGCTCTCGCTGGTGTTCGTCGTCTTCTTCGCCCTGCACCCGCTGAAGGCCTGGCTCGGCATCCACTAGCCGGCCCTCCTCCCCCCATCCCCCATCCCCCCTCCACCTTCCGAAGGAGCCACCCATGCAGGACATCGCCGAGCAGCTCGACGCCTGGCATGCAGCGGGTCGCTCCTTCGCCGTGGCCACCGTGGTGTCCGTCTCCGGGAGCGCCCCGCGCGATCCCGGGGCGGCGCTGGCCGTGGACAACGACGGCGAGGCCGTCGGCAGCGTGTCGGGGGGATGCGTGGAGGGGGCGGTCTACGAGCTGTGCCAGTCCGCGCTCGCGTCCGGGAAGCCGGAGCTGCACCGCTTCGGCTTCTCGGACGAGGACGCCTTCGCCGTCGGTCTGACCTGCGGCGGCATCATCGACGTCTTCGTCCAGCCGGTCGTCCCCGGCGCCTCGGAGGGGCTGGACGCCGCCCTCGCCCACATCCACTCGGGCACCCCGGTCGCCCTGGTCCGCGCCGTCGCCGGACCGGCCGCCATGCTCGGCTCCGCCCTGGCCGTCACCGGCGACACCCACCACGGCACCTTCGGCCGGTACCCGGCACTGGAACGGGCCGCCGCCACCCACGGCCGGGCCATGCTGGACGCCGGGCGCACCGGGCAGTTCACGCTGGCGCTGGACGGCCGGCCGTGCACCCCCGACGCCACCTCGGCGGAGACCGACGCCGACTCCGAACGGACCGTCACCTTCTTCGTCGAGTCGCACGTCCCCGCCCCGCGGATGATCGTCTTCGGGGCCATCGACTTCGCCGCGGCGGTCGCCCGCATCGGCGGCTTCCTCGGCTACCACGTCACCGTCTGCGACGCTCGGCCGGTCTTCGCCACCGAGCGCCGCTTCCCCACCGCCGACGCCGTCGTCGTCGACTGGCCGCACCGCTACCTGGACGCCGAGGTCGCCGCCGGACGGGTGGACGGCCGCACCGCGCTGTGCGTGCTGACGCACGACGCCAAGTTCGACATCCCGCTGCTGGAGCGGGCGCTGCGGCTGCCGCTGGGCTTCGTCGGCGCGATGGGGTCGCGCCGCACCCACCTGGAGCGGCTGGACCGGCTGCGCGAGGCCGGCCTGACCGAGGTCGAGCTGAACCGGCTGCGCTCCCCCATCGGCCTGGACCTCGGCGCCCGCACCCCGGAGGAGACGGCGGTCGCCGTCGCCGCCGAGATCGTCGCCCACCGCCGCGGCGGCACCTGCCTGCCGCTCAGCAGCCACAGCGGCCCGATCCACCACGACCACCCGCTGCGGGTCAGCGACCTGCCGCGCCGGATCGCCTGAGGCCCCCGGGCCCGCGAGGCGGATGACCTATGCTTCCCGGGCGGGCCGTAACTGGCGCTTGGGTGGACCACCACCGGGGAGCGACCCGCCTTCGGAGCGAAGCCGCGCGCCTGGGCACACCCTTCCAGCACCGGGATCCGCCCATGTCCGCCCAGCTCATGTCCGGTACCGCCCTCGCCCGGCAGATCGTCGAACGCTGCGCCCTGCGGGCGCAGGCCCTGTTCGAGGAGCACGGCGTCCGGCCCGCCCTCGCCACCGTCCTGGTCGGCGACGACCCGGCCTCGGTCACCTACGTCACCATGAAGCGCAACCGCTCCGCCAAGGCGGGCATCGACTCCCGCCTGGTCCGGCTGCCCGCCGAGACCACCACGGCGGAGCTGGTCGCCGCGGTGCGAGCGCTCTCCGACGACCCCGGCGTGCACGGCATCCTGCTGCAGCACCCGGTCCCCGCGCACATCGACGAGCGGGCCGCCTTCGAGGCCATCGCCCCGGCCAAGGACGTCGACGGCGTCACCATGCACTCCTTCGCCGCCATGGCCTTCGGCGAGCCCGGCTTCGCCTCCTGCACCCCGGGCGGCATCATCCGCCTCCTCGACGCCCACGGTGTGGAACTGAGCGGCCGTCAGGCCGTCGTGGTCGGCCGCAGCCCGATCCTGGGCAAGCCGATGGGCATGCTGCTGCTGGCCCGCGACGCCACCGTCACCTACTGCCACTCCCGGACCGTCGACCTGGCCTCGCATCTGGCCGCCGCCGACATCGTGGTGGCCGCCGTCGGCAGGCCCGAGTTCATCAAGGGCCACGACCTCAAGCCCGGCGCCGTCGTCGTCGACGCCGGCTACAACCCCGGCAACGTCGGCGACGTCGACTTCGCCGGCGCGATGGAACGAGCCGCCCTGGTCACCCCGGTCCCCGGCGGAGTCGGCCCGATGACGATCGCGGTGCTGCTGGAACAGACGGTGGACGCGGCGGAGCGCGTTTTGTTCAACTTGTGACGTGTCATGTACTCCCACCTGCCCGAATTTAGGTCACTTTGACTTCACATCTTGAAGGCATATTCTCAGCTGGTTGACCAAAGTCTTCAAGCCACAGCCTTCAAGTCCGGCGAGGATGCCGGACGCCAAGGAGCACCGCAGTGACCAGCACCACCCTGCCCACGTCCGCCAGGCCCCCTCGCAGCGCCGGCGACAGTCTGGGCCACGTCATCTTCATCACCGCCGCCGCTGCCATGGGCGGCTTCCTCTTCGGCTACGACAGCTCCGTCATCAACGGCGCCACCGGTGCGATCCAGAGCAAGTACGGCATCGGCTCCGCCGAGCTGGCCCAGGTCGTCGCCATCGCGCTGATCGGCTGCGCCATCGGCGCCGCCGTGGCCGGGCGGGTCGCGGACCGGATCGGGCGCATCCGCGTCATGCAGATCGCCGCCGTGCTGTTCACCGTCAGCGCCGTCGGCTCGGCGCTCTCCTTCGCCGTGTGGGACCTCGCGCTGTGGCGCGTCATCGGCGGCTTCGGCATCGGCATGGCCTCCGTCATCGGCCCCGCCTACATAGCCGAGGTCGCACCGCCCGCCTACCGCGGCCGGCTGGCCTCGTTCCAGCAGGCGGCCATCGTCATCGGCATCGCCATCTCCCAGCTCGTCAACTGGGGCCTGCTCAACGCCGCCGGCGGCAACGACCGCGGCCACCTGCTGGGCCTGGAGGCCTGGCAGGTCATGCTCGGCGTGATGGTGGTCCCGGC
The DNA here is from genome assembly GCF_000719095.1 of Streptacidiphilus jeojiense. Lineage (GTDB taxonomy): Bacteria > Actinomycetota > Actinomycetes > Streptomycetales > Streptomycetaceae > Streptacidiphilus > Streptacidiphilus jeojiensis. The sequence continues at coordinate 75,243 of NZ_JOEH01000001.1, forward strand.
CGTGGTCTACGGGCTGCTGTCGTTCGCCATCCCCGAGTCCCCGCGCTTCCTGATCTCGGTCGGCAAGACCGACCGCGCCAAGGCCGTCATCGCCGAGGTCGAGGGCGAGAGCCGGGACCTGGACGCCCGGGTCGCCGAGATCCGCGCCGGCATGGAGTCCGAGCACCAGTCCACCTTCAAGGACCTGCTCGGCGCCCGCTTCGGCTTCAAGCCGATCGTCTGGGTCGGCATCGGCCTGGCCGTGTTCCAGCAGCTGGTCGGCATCAACGTCGCCTTCTACTACTCGAACACGCTGTGGCAGTCGGTCGGCATCGACCCGAGCTCGTCCTTCCTGTACTCGTTCACCACCTCGATCGTGAACATCGTCGGTACCGTCGTCGCGATGATCCTGGTCGACCGGATCGGACGCCGGGCGCTCGCCCTGATCGGCTCCTCCGGCATGGCCGTCTCGCTGGCCTTTGAGGCCTGGGCGTTCTCGGCCAAGTCCGGGGAAACGCTGCCGCACGGCCAGGGCATGGTGGCGCTGATCGCCGCCCACGCGTTCGTCTTCTTCTTCGCGATGTCCTGGGGCGTCGTGGTCTGGGTCATGCTCGGCGAGATGTTCCCGAACCGGATCCGCGCCGCCGCGCTGGGTGTCGGCGCCGCGGCCAACTGGATCGCCAACTGGGTGATCACCGCGACCTTCCCGAGCCTCGCGGGCTGGAACCTCACCACGACCTACGTCATCTACACGGTCTTCGCCGCGCTCTCGATCCCCTTCGTGGCCAAGTTCGTCAAGGAGACCAAGGGCAAGCGACTCGAGGACATGGTCGGCTGACCAGTCGTCAGCAGCAGTTCCCAGTCCTCGGTCCGTTGACGGCGAGGGCGCGGCCCCTGGTGGCCGCGCCCTCGCCGTCGGCGTCGGATCAGATGCCTCCGCCGCCGAGGCCGGCGATGCTGGTGGTGGAGTCGCCCGGCGAGTTGTGCGACAACGAGTCGTAGCCGCCGCGCTTCTTCGGGCCGGCCGTGCGCAGCTGCACCACCGCGTCGCGGACCTGGCGGAGCACCGTGCGGACGGCGGTGTCCGGGTCGGCAAGCACCTCCGGGTCCGCGGCTGCCGGCAGGGCCTCGCTCAGGGAGCGGGTGGTCTCGGCGATGGACTCGCGGAGCTCCTCCTGCTCGGGGCCCGGGAACAGCAGCGGGGTGAGGCCGGCCCGGTGGGCCAGCGCCGCGAAGGGCTCGTCCTCGGTCGCGAGCAGCGACAGCCGGGCGATCAGCCCGTCGCGTTCGGACGGGTCCGCGAGCGCGGTGCGGGAGGTCGGGATCAGGCCGAGGCGGCGGCCGCGCCGGGGGGCTATGGTGCCCTCGTCCTCCAGCAGGGCGCGGTAGCTGTCCCTGAGTTCCGGCGCATGCCGCTTGATCCAGGCCTGGACCACCTTGGGTTCGGGGATCAGCTTGATCACCGCGATCGCGCGGTCGAACCGCGGGTCGCCGGTGTGCGGTTCGGTCTGGGTCCGGCCGAGCAGCGTCAGATTGGCGCCGCGGATGCCGAGCCGTCCCGCCTCCAGCAGATCGAGGAGTTCCGCCCCGGCGAGGGCGCAGCCGAGCTCGGGTCCACCGTCCAGTTCTCCGGTCCGGTCGTCCCAGGCAAGCAGTGCCAGTTCTCGTCCGCGTGTCATACCTTCAACGTATGTCGCGGCGACCCCCATGGACAGGGCTGGGGCCTGCGGGTTCGCCGGCCGGGCGGAAATCTCAGAGCGACAGCGCCAGCAGCACCGGGGCGGCGCGGGAGGCGAGGGTCTCGGCGGTCTCGCGGAGCCGGAAGGACTGGTCCAGCGGGAGCGAGAAGCCGAGCGCGCCGACGCTTCCCCCGGCCGTGACGGGCACCGCCGCGCAGACCGTCCCGAGGGCGTACTCCTGGAGGTCGAGCACCGGCACCGTCGCCGGCTGACGGTCCAGCCGGTGCAGCAGCACCGTCTGGTCGATCTCGGTGCTGGGGGTGAACCGGGCGGCCGGGTGGCGGAAGAAGTGGTCCCGGCGGCCGTCGTGGTCCAGCTGCCCGAGCAGGCACTTGCCCAGGGCGCTGGCGTGGCCGGTGGCCCGGAAGTCCACCCATTCGTGGACGCTCGGGGTGGACGGACTGTCCACCACCACGTCCACGGAGACCTCGCCGTCCTGGTACCGGCTGAAGTAGACGGCGGCGCCGAGCTCGTCCCGCAGTGAGGAGAGCTTGGCCAGCAGCCGGGACTGGATCATCAGCTCGCGGCTGCCCTCGCCCAGCAGGGCCAGCGCACCGCCGATGACGTAGGCGCCGTCGTCCAGACGCTGCAGGTAGCCCTCGCGCTCCAGGGTGCGCAGCAGCCGCCGGGCCGCCTCGATCGGCAGCCCGACCTCGGCGGCCAGCTCGACCGGGGTGCTCCCGTGCGGGTGCCGGTCCACCGCCTCCAGCAGCCGCAGCGCACGCGCGACCGGGCCGCGCGGGGCCCCGGAAGGTGGGGCCGCATCGGCCGGACGGGTGCTGTTCTGTGCCGCCATGCCCATCAGAGTAATCAGCGACACGGCTGATGGGCATGGCTTGCACGGAAAGCGGGAATGACCGTACGTCAGTCCGATGGTCCGGGGTCAGCCCGTGGGCATGTCCTGGATGATCGAGAAGGACGCGCCCCAGGGGTCGGTCAGCGCCGCCATCCGGCCGAAGGGGGTGTCCTGCGGCGCCGAGGTGACGTTGGCGCCGCGCTTGACGGCGGCGTCCACGGTGCTGTCGGTGTCGTCGACGCAGAAGTAGGTCATCCAGTGCGAGGGGACCTCCTCCGGGAAGTTCTCGTCGGTCATCGGGTTGATGCCGCCGACCGGGCGTCCGTCGACCTGGATGGTGAGGTAGCCGCCGGGACCCTCGGGCGCGCCGGGGATCGGGCCGACGCCGAGGCCGAACACGGTCTTGTAGAAGGCGCCGGAGGCCTCCGCGTCGCGGGAGTTGCACTCGTTCCAGGCCAGCGCGCCCGGTTCGTTGACGAGCTGCGCGCCGATGAAGTCCTTGTGCTGCCAGACGCCGAAGACCGCGCCGGCCGGGTCGACCGCGACCATCATCCGGCCGAGGGTCATCACGTCCATCGGCGGCATCATGATGGTGCCGCCGGCCTTGCCGATGGCGGCCGCGGTGGCCTCGGCGTCGCCGGTGGCCAGGTAGGTGGTCCACACGGTGGGCGTGGACTCGTCCATGGTCGGGCCGATGCCGGCGACCGGCAGGCCCTTGTAGGTACAGACCGCGTAGCCGCCGGTCTCGGCGGCCCCGGGCTCGCCCTGCCAGCCGAGGATGTCGCGGTAGAAGTCGAGTGCGGCCTGCTGGTCCGGGACCATCAGGTCCACCCAGCAGGGGGTTCCAGGTGCGTATGGGGCTTTGACTTCGGGCATCGGTGCGAGCCTCCGGAATGAGACGTGCGGACGGTCCCCCCGGGGGACACTCTTCACCGTCCGCTGCCACTCCGCTACCGGAATCGCAGAATAGAACAGAAGAGCGAACCCCGGTGCGACGCTGCACCGGGGTCCGCTGGTTCACTGCCGCCGATCGGCCTGGGGTCAGCCGTCGATCAGCCGCCGATCAGCCGGGGATCAGGCCTCGTCGGCGTTGCGGATCGCCTCGACGGCGGCCTGCAGCCGCCGGCCGTAGTCGGCGTCGGCCGCGTGGAAGAACGGCAGGACCCGCTCGACCACGTCGTCGCGGCCGACCGAGCCGATGGAGCCGGCCAGGTTGGCGATCAGACGCTCCTTCTCGCCGTCCGACATCAGCCGGTACAGCTCGCCCGCCTGGAAGAAGTCGTCGTCCTTGGCGTGCGCCAGGGCCGCATGGGTGCCGGTCCAGCCGTGCACCGCGGTCGGGGCGGCCAGGGCCTGGTCGGTCTGGCGCGGGCCGTCGTAGGAGTTGGGCTCGTAGTTCTTGGCCCGGCCCGCGGTGTTGGCCGCGCCGAGGCCGTCCCGGCCGTAGTTCTGCGCGGTGGTGGCCCTGGGGGCGTTGACCGAGAGCTGGGTGTGGTTGACGCCCAGGCGGTACCGGTGCGCGTCCGCGTAGGCGAACAGCCGGCCCTGGAGCATCTTGTCGGGCGAGGGGCCGATGCCGGGGACGAAGTTGTTCGGCGAGAACGCGGCCTGCTCGACCTCGGCGAAGACGTTGTCGGGGTTGCGGTTCAGGACCAGTCGCCCGATCTTGTGCAGCGGGTAGTCCGCGTGCGGCCACACCTTGGTGAGGTCGAACGGGTTGAAGCGGTAGTCGGCCGCCTCGGCCACCGGCATCAGCTGCACGTGCACCGTCCAGGACGGGAAGATGCCGCGCTCGATGGCCTGGTGCAGGTCGCGCTGGTGGCTGTCGGCGTCCTGGCCGACCAGCTCGGCCGCCTGGCCGGCGTCCAGGCTGCGCACGCCCTGGTTGGTCTTGAAGTGGTACTTCACCCAGTAGGCGGCGCCGTCGGCGGCGACCCACTGGTAGGTGTGCGAGCCGTAGCCGTTCATGTGGCGGTAGGAGGCCGGGATGCCGCGGTCGCCGAAGAGCCAGGTGATCTGGTGCAGCGACTCGGGCGAGTAGGACCAGTAGTCCCAGACGTTGTCCGCCTCCTGCACGCCGGTGAACGGGTCGCGCTTCTGGGAGTGGATGAAGTCGGGGAACTTGATCGGGTCCTTGATGAAGAACACCGGGGTGTTGTTGCCGACGAGGTCGTAGTTGCCCTCCTCGGTGTAGAACTTCAGCGCGAAGCCGCGGGGGTCGCGCACCGCGTCGCCGGCGCCGAGGTTGCCGGCCACGGTGGAGAAGCGCAGGAAGACCTCGGTGCGCTTGCCGACCGTGTTCAGGAAATTGGCACGGGTGTACGGGGTGACGTCGTCGGTCACCTCGAAGTAGCCGTAGGCGCCGGAACCGCGGGCGTGCACCACGCGCTCCGGGATGCGCTCGCGGTTGAACCGGGCGAGCTTCTCGATCAGCTGCTGGTCCTGGATCAGCACCGGGCCGCCGATGCCGGCCTGGGCGCTGTTCTGATTGTCGGCGACGGGCGCGCCGGACTCGGTGGTGAGGATTTTGGCGGTGCTGGTTTCAGGCATGGCGGTACCTCGGTAGTGGCTCAGGGAAAGGTGAAGGGTGGTGCGGCAGCTGCTGGGCGGGCCGTCGTCTCAGACGCCCAGCAGCCGCCAGATCGCGGCCCGGCGGCGGGAGGTCTCCGCGCCGTCGGGGGTGTCGGCGGGCGCCAGTGCGGCAACCGCGGACTGCGCCGACGCGGCGTCAGCGAAAGGACGGGCTCCGGTGACTGACGCAGCCTCAGCTCGGGTCAGGCCGGCGTCGGTCAGGGCCTGCACCGCCTCCTCGACCGGCACCAGGTTGAACCAGCGCAGCGCCAGGGCCGCCCGTCCCGCCTCGGTGAGCCGGCCGGTGAGCCGCAGCCGGGCCACCCCGCCGTCCGGGAAGACGTTCAGCCGGGCGCCGTCGACCGGGCGCTGCGGGGCGACCCGGAAGCGGTGCCGGGTGTCGGGCTGGAGCCGGGTGCGCGGCAGCAGGTCGAACCACTCGCCGCTGGCGGCGTCGCGGCCGGATACCGAGGCCCAGCCCGGGCAGTTGGCGACGAAGTGGGTGGTGTCCAGCTCGATCGCCAGCACCTCGCCGGTGCCGGCCAGGTTGAGCTCGACCCAGTCGTTGTCCTTGTTGCGGCGCCGCCGGGTCTCCCAGCCCTCGCCCATGACCGCCGCGCGGCCCAGCGAGTTGAGGTTGTGCGGGGAGGAGAAGTAGCGGTCCGAGGCGCCGGTGGCGACGCCGCCGTGCTCCTGCGCGGCCAGGTCGAAGGTCAGCCCGTCCAGGTCGCGCGGGTCGGCGACGACCTCGCCGTGCACCCGGAGCCGCGCCACGCCGCCGTCCGGCCAGATGTTGAGGCGGACATGGGTGAAGCGCTGCTCGCTGTCGACCGCGAACTCATGGGCGGTGTCGCCCTTGAGCGCGGTGCGGGGCACGATCTCGGTCCACTCGGCCGCGGCCAGCTCGGCCGGGGAGGGGTGGCCGGGGACGGAGGCGGCCTCGACCGAGGCGGTCTCCGGGTAGTTGCCGGTGAAGTGGGCGGTGTCGACGATGACGCCGCGGACCACGCCGGCCGCGCCCAGCCGGACCACCGCCCAGTCGTGGTCGTCGTCGGTGGGGTGCGGCTCGTCGGCGCCGGCGCCCCGGCGGCGGCGGGTCTCCCAGCCGTCCATGATCTGGCCCTTGTGCCCGAAGGTGTGCGGCCGGAACTCGGCGGCCGCAGCGACGATCAGGTTCTCCTTCTCGGCGAACAGCTCGTCATTGGCGTCCACCACGCCGGCGCCCAGACCGCGGGCTGCGAGGTTGACCAACTCGGTGAAGGCGGCGGGCTGCTGACTCTCGGTCATGCTTCTCCTCGGGCGATGATGCGGCCGATCGGACGGGCGTCAGCGTCGACGTCCACGACCTGGCCGCGAAGCCAGGTGGTACGGACGGCGCCAGTCAGCGAACGGCCTGCGTACGGGGTTACGGGGTTGCGGTGGTGCAGGCCCTCGGGGTCGACGGTGAAGGCGGCGTCGGGGTCGAAGGCGACCAGGTCGGCGTCCTTGCCGGGGGCGATGGCCCCCTTCGTACACAGCCCGACCAGGGCCGCCGGGCCGGAGCTCATCCAGCGCACCACGTCGGCCAGGGCGAAGCCGCGGCGGCGGGCCTCGGTCCAGATGGCCGGCAGGCCGAGCTGGAGCGAGGCGATGCCGCCCCAGGCGGCGGCGAAGTCGCCGTTGCCGCCGTAGCGGGCGAGGTGCTTGAGGTCCGGCGTGGACGGCGAGTGGTCGGACACCACCGCCGCGAACTCCCCGTCCGCCAGGGCCTGCCAGAGCAGGTCGCGGTTGGACTCGTCGCGGATCGGCGGGCAGCACTTGAAGGCGGTGTCGCCGTCCGGGACCTGCTCGGCGGCCAGTGTGAGGTAATGCGGGCAGGTCTCGGCGGTGACCTGGACGCCGTCGGCGCGGGCCTGCCGCAGCAGCGGCAGCACGGCGGCCGAGGAGACGTGCAGGATGTGCACCCGGGCGCCGGTGCGCCGGGCGGCGGCCAGCAGGCCGGCCACCGCGGTGGCCTCGGCGTCGTCCGGCCGGGAGGCCAGGAAGTCCGAGTAGTGCGGGCCGGGCTGCTGCGGTGCGGCATCCAGGACGGCGGGGTCCTCGGCGTGGATGATGGCCAGGGCGCCGATCCGGGCCTGCTCGGCGAGGGCCTCTTCGAGTTGACCGCCCGTCAGATGCGGGAACTCGTCCACCCCGGACGGGGCGAGGAAGCTCTTGAAGCCGAACACCCCGGCCCGGTACAGCGGTTCGAGATCCGCGGTGTTGCCGGGGATCGCACCGCCCCAGAGGCCGACGTCGACGAAGGTCTGGCCGTCGGCGACCTTGCGCTTGGCCTCCAGGTTGGCGACCGTGGTGGTCGGCGGGATGGAGTTCAGCGGCATGTCCACGATGGTGGTCACGCCGCCGGCGGCGGCCGCGCGGGTGGCGGTGGCGAAGCCCTCCCACTCGGTCCGCCCCGGCTCGTTGACGTGCACGTGGCTGTCGACCAGACCGGGCAGCAGGGCCAGGTCGCCCAGGTCGACCAGGTCGGTCCGGGTACCGTCGTTCTGGCCACCGTCGGCCTGCCCGTAGGGCAGCACCTCGACGATCTTCCCCTCGCGGACCACGACATCGGCGGCCTGCTCGCCCTCGGGGAGGACGGCGCGACGGGATCGGAAGACCTGGGTCAACTCAACCTCCGGGATCGGTGCTGCGGCGCGGAACGGATGCTGCGGCTCAGGTGGTAGGGGGAGACTACGGGCGGCTTCAACAAAACGTCAACGTTCGAATCTCCACATCGCCCGGCGGTCAGAGCAGGAAGCGTTGAGCGATCTGCTCCCCGGCCAGCTCGGCCAGCTCGGCGGCACGGGCGATGCTCTCGGCCGCCGTCGCCCCCGGACCGGCCAGCGCCGCGAGTTCGTAGGCGGCGGCGAAGCCGGCGCCGCGCCAGGCGGGCGCGTCGAGTTCGAGTCGGCCTGCCACGGCGACCACCGGGACCCCCGCCCCTGCGGCCGCCGCGGCGACCCCGGCGGGGGCCTTGCCGTGCAGTGTCTGCACGTCCAGGCATCCCTCGCCGGTCACGACCAGGCCGGCTCCCCGCACGGCCCGGTCGAAGCCCAGCAGATCGAGCAGCAGCTCGATCCCGGGCCGCATACGGGCCCCCAGCAGCGCCATCGCGCCGAAGCCCAGTCCGCCGGCGGCGCCGGCCCCCGGGGCCTCGCGCAGTTCGGTGCCGGTGGCCTTGGCGACGGCGTCGGCCCAGTGCGCGAGGGCCGCGTCCAGCTCGGCCACGTCCGCCGGGCCCGCGCCCTTCTGCGGGCCGTAGACGGCGGGGGCGCCGCGCTCGCCGAGCAGCGGGTTGTCGACGTCGCTGGCGATCACCACCTCGACCCCGCGGAGCGCTCCCGCGACGGGTCCGAGGTCGAGATGGTGCAGCCGGCTCAGGGCGGCGCCGCCAGGGGGGAGATCGGTGCCCTCGGCGTCCTGCAGCGTCGCGCCGAGGGCCTGGACCAGGCCGGCGCCGCCGTCGGTGCAGGCGACTCCGCCCAGGCCGAGGACGATCCGGGTGCAGCCGAGGTCCAGCGCCCGGGCGACCAACTGCCCGGTGCCGTAGCTGCTCGCCGTCAGCGGCGCCGGAACCCCGCCGGGGAGCAGCGTCAGCCCGCTGGCCTGCGCGGCCTCCACCACGGCGGTGTCCTCGCGGACGGCTATGGCCGCCTCGACCGGCTCGCCGGTCGGGCCGCTCACCGTCAGCGCGACGCGGCGGTAGCCCGCCGCGAGCGCGGCCAGCACGGTCCCCTCGCCGCCGTCGGCGACGGGGAGGGTACGGACGTCGGTGCCGGGCGCGGTCCGCAGGATGCCTGCGGCGATGTGCTCGGCGGCTTCGGCAGCGGTCAGGCTGCCCTTGAACTTGTCGGGTGCGACGACCACATGACCGGTGGTCTCCTGCTGCTGGGTCATCGCGTCCTCAATCTTCCGGTTTGCGCCATACATGGTGGGTCTCCTCCCGGCGGCGCGGGCACGACCGGATTCCATCATGGGATGGGTCACGCCGCCGAGAGGAAGATCAGGAGGCGTCGCGCGCAGCGCGCCCTTGGAAGGGTGGTGGCGGGCGACGGGTGGGCCCCCCGCGTCGGCGGGCACGACCGGAATGGATCTACCGGCGCGGGGGGAGTCGGTGGGGGCTAGCCCAGGGTGTTGAGCAGGGCGCTGGGCGCGTCCGAGGCGCGTTCGGCGATCGGCTCGAACTCGTTCACCTTGTCGATGTCGCTGCCCGACATCGAGACATTGGTGACGCGCTCCAGGATGACCTCGACGACCACCGGCACCCTGAACTCGGCCATCAGCTTCTTGGCCTGCTCGAACGCGGCACCGAGCTCGCTCGGGTCGAAGACCCGGATCGCCTTGCAGCCCAGACCCTCGGCGACCTTGACGTGGTCCACGCCGTAGCCGTTGACCTCGGGGGCGTTGACGTTCTCGAAGGACAGCTGGACGTGGTAGTCCATGTCGAAGTTGCGCTGCGCCTGGCGGATCAGGCCCAGGTAGGCGTTGTTGACGACGACGTGGACGTAGGGGATCTGGAACTGCGCCCCCACCGCCAACTCCTCGATCATGAACTGGAAGTCGTAGTCGCCGGAGAGCGCGACGACCGTGCCCTCGGGGTCGGCGGTGGCGACACCCAGCGCGGCCGGCAGGGTCCAACCCAGCGGCCCGGCCTGGCCGGCGTTGATCCAGTTGCGCGGGCCGTAGACGTGCAGCATCTGCGCGGCCTGGATCTGCGAGAGGCCGATGGTGGTGACGTAGCGGGTGTCCCGGCCGAAGGCCAGGTTCATCTCCTGGTACACCCGCTGCGGCTTGACCGGGACGTTCTCGAAGTCGGTCTTGCGCAGCAGCTCGCCCTTGCGCTCCTGGCAGCTCGCCGCCCACCCGCTGCGGTCCTTGAGCTGTCCGGCCGCCTTGCGCTCGCGCGCCACCTCGACGAAGAGCTCCAGCGCGGCCCTGGCGTCGGAGACGATGCCGAAGTCGGGGGCGAAGACCCGCCCGATCTGGGTCGGCTCGATGTCGACGTGGACGAAGGTGCGTCCGGCCGTGTAGGTGTCGATGCCGCCGGTGTGGCGGTTGGCCCAGCGGTTGCCGATGCCCAGGACGAAGTCCGAGGCCAGCATGGTCGCGTTGCCGTAGCGGTGCGAGGTCTGCAGGCCGACCATGCCGGCCGTCAGTTCGTGGTCGTCCGGGATGCTGCCCCAGCCCATCAGGGTCGGGACCACCGGGACGCCGGTCAGCTCGGCGAACTCGACCAGCAGGTCGGCCGCGTCCGCGTTGATGACGCCGCCGCCGGAGACGATCAGCGGCTTCTCCGAGGCCTGCAGCAGGTCCAGCGCCTTCTCGATCTGGGCGCGGCTCGCGGACGGCTTGTAGACCGGCAGCGGCTGGTAGGTCTCGATGTCGAACTCGATCTCGGCCATCTGGACGTCGATCGGCAGGTCGATCAGGACCGGGCCGGGACGGCCCGAACGCATCAGGTGGAAGGCCTGCTGGAACGCGCCGGGCACCTGGGCCGGCTCCAGCACGGTCATCGCCATCTTGGTGAGCGGCTTGGCGATGGAGGTGATGTCGACGGCCTGGAAGTCCTCCTTGTGGAGCTTCGAGACCGGCGCCTGCCCGGTGATGCACAGGATCGGAATCGAGTCCGCGCTGGCCGAGTAGAGACCGGTGATCATGTCGGTGCCGGCCGGGCCGCTGGTGCCGATGCAGACGCCGATGTTGCCGGCCTTGGCGCGGGTGTAGCCCTCCGCCATGTGCGAGGCGCCCTCGACGTGGCGGGCCAGGATGTGGGTCAGCCCGCCGTTGGTCCGCATCGCGGAGTAGAACGGGTTGATCGCCGCACCCGGCAGACCGAACATGTGGGTGACACCCTCGGCCTTGAGGATCTCAACAGCCGCCTGGGCGGCAGTCATACGGGCCATGTCAGTTGACCTTCCGTCCGGCGAGGCGCTCGACGCCGCGCAGCAGTGCCGAGTGGTCCAGCGAACCGTCGCCGTTGGCCCGGGCCGAGGCGACCAGCTGGGCGACCAGGGAGCCGACCGGCAGCGGCGCCTCGACGGCGCGGGCGGCGGCGGTGACGATGCCCATGTCCTTGTGGTGCAGGTCGATCCGGAAGCCCGGGGCGAACTGGCGGTCGACCATGTTGGCCTTCTTGCGGTTCAGCACGGTGGAACCGGCGAGGCCGCCCGCGAGCACGTCCAGCGCGGCCTGGAGGTCGACGCCGGCGTTCTCCAGGAAGACCACGGCCTCGGCCACGACCTGGATGTTGACCGCGACGATCAGCTGGTTGGCGGCCTTGACGGTCTGTCCGGCGCCGGCCGGGCCGACGTGGATGACCGTGGTGCCCAGCACGTCGAACAGCGGCTTGGCCTCGGCGAAGTCGGCGGCGCCGCCGCCGACCATGATCGAGAGAACCGCCTCGATCGCACCGGCCTCGCCACCGGACACCGGGGCGTCCAGGGTGCGGATCCCCTTCGCGGCGGCGGCCTCGGCGACCTTGATGGAGGTCTGCGGGGTGATGCTGCTCATGTCGATGACCAGGGTGCCGGGCTTGGCGTTCTCCAGGACACCGCCCTCACCCAGGATCACCTGCTCGACCTGCGGGTCGGCGGGGACCATGGTGATGACCACCTCGGCCTCGGCGACGGCCTCGGCAATGCTGGTCGCTGCGCGACCGCCGTCGGCCACGAGCTTGTCGATGGCCGGCTGGGTCAGGTTGTACCCGGTGACCGTGTGCCCGGCCTTGACCAGGTTGGCAGCCATCGGGCTGCCCATGATCCCGAGGCCGATAAAGGCGATCCTGCTCATTGGTTACTCCAAAACAAGTGAGGGTCAGTCAAGGGCCGAGGGAGGCTGCAACCAGATGGGGGCGCGGGGAACTGCGCTCTACGGAGGTGCACGGTTGGCAGCGCAGTTCCCCGCGCCCCTAAGGCAGTCAGTGGTTAGGCCCGTGCACTGGTGCGCAGGTCCCGGGGCAGCCAGGCGAAGGGGTCCTGCTCCGGTCCGGCCTTGTACTCCAGGCCGACGTAGCCGGTGTAGCCCACGCCGTCGAGACGGCTCAGCAGGGACGGGAAGTCCAGTTCGCCGGAGCCCGGGAAGTTGCGGGCCGGGGCGTCGGCCACCTGTACGTGGCCGATGCGGTCGGCGTAGGTGTCGATGACCGACACGAGGTCCTCGCCGTTGCGGGCCAAGTGGTAGAGGTCGCAGAGGAAGCGGGTGTTGTCGAGTCCGGTGACCGCGTTGACCTGGTCCACCACCGCGACCGCGTCCTTGCTGGAGAGCAGCCCGTACAGTGGCGCCTCCGGCGCGTTCAGCGCCTCGACCAGCAGGGTCGCGCCGATGCCGTGCGCGGCGTGCGCGGCCAGGGTGAGGTTCTCCAGCGCCAGCTCGTCCTGGACCTTGAGGTCCACCCCCTCCACCCGGTTGCCGTAGAGGGCGTTCAGCGAGCGGCAGCCGAGCGAGTCGGCGAGGCCGACCGCGACCGCGATGTTGTCGCGGAACTGCTGGGACTCGGCCGGGCGGGAGAGCAGGCCCTTGGAGCCCGCGGCCATGTTCCCGGCGTCGAAGTTGAGCCCGGTGAGCTGCACGCCGGCATCGGTGAAGGCGCGGCGCAGCGCGTCCAGGTCGCTGTCGGGCGGGGTGGGGCCGTCCAGGGTCCACCAGAGTTCGGCGGCGTCGAAGCCGGCTGCCGCCGCCGCGGCGGGGCGCTCGAACAGCGGGAGCTCGGTGAAGAGGATCGACAGGTTCACGGTCCAGCGCTGGTCGAGCCAGTTGTGCTGCTTCTGCGCGGCGGCGGTCATGCGGTCACCCATTCAATTCCACGATACGGAAGCTCGTTTCTGCTTGATGGAACTATCGCACGAGGCCGCGAGTCACTGTCAAGGGCCGCCGCAACAAAATGTTGAAAATGGCCGATCGGCACTCCGCCCGACCGCACAGCGGTCGGATACGCTGCGCCCGTGCGATTGAAGGTGGAGTTCACGACAGAGCCGTTCGAACTCGACGGCTTCCCCGACCATGCCAAGGCCGCCCGTCGCGCCGTGGACGAGGCGGGACTGACGGTCGACGTCGGCCCGTTCGGCACCAGCGCGGAGGGGGAGGCCGCGGCCGCCCTCGCGGCCGTGGAGCGACTGCTCCGGGAGACCCTGGCCAGCGGCGCCACCCGGATCTCGCTCCAGGTCAGCACCCTGGACGAGGCCGGCCGGCCGATAGCCGAGCGAGAGGAGGACGGCGCATGAGCCGCGAGGAGCACCCGCTGGCACAGGCCATCAAGCCGCTCCTGGACGCCGTCGGCGCCACCGCGGTCAGCCCTGCCGAGGCCCGGCCGGACGACGTGCTGCTGGAGTGGGAGGAGCAGCCGGCCGTCGCCGTGCGACTGCCCGGACTGGAGAGCGCGCTGGACCGGCTGCTCGGCGAGGTGCGCCGGCAGTTCGGCGGCGTCGAGCTGACCGCGCTGGACCGCGCCAGCAAGCAGCGGGTGGTGGCACAGCTGGAGGAGCGCGGCGCCTTCACCATCCGGCACGGCGTGGAGACCGTCGCGGCGGCGCTCGGCGTCAGCCGCTTCACGGTCTACAACTACCTCAACCGGCAGCAGGCGACCACGAAGGACGCCTGAACGCCGACGCGCAACACTTTTTCAACAAACTGTTGACGTACGGCGGTGGTGGACCTAGCTTTTGGTGACACCCCCCTCGTAGGAGGTCATCCGTGGCCCTGTCCACCTCCGCGCTCTCCCGGCTCGAAGCCGGGCTCGACGAGATCTGCACCAGCCCCACCTGGGCGAAGCTGGTCCGCGCCGCCGGCCCCTGGGCCGACCCCGAAGCCGTGCACGCCGCCAACGCCGCGGCGATGGCCGGGCTCAGCGCCGCCGACCTGAGCGACGCGATGGCGGGGCACGCCCGGATCGGGCAGCCCAAGGCCGGGGACGCGACCTCCGAGCGCGAGCAGTCCGGCGTCCAGGGCGCCGAGCGCGCCCTGCTGGACGAGCTGGCGCAGGCCAACGCCGACTACGAGGCGAAGTTCGGCCATGTCTTCCTGATCTGCGCCACCGGCCGCACCGCCGGGACGATGCTCGGCGCCCTGCGCGAGCGCTACGGCAACGACGCGGCGACCGAGCGCGAGACCGTCCGCGGCGAGCTGCGGAAGATCAACGACATCCGTATCGACCGCCTTCTCACCGAGGACTGACGGAGCATCATGACGTCCATCTCCACCCATGTGCTGAACACCAGCACCGGCCGCCCCGCCGAGGGCGTCCCGGTCGAGCTGGCCCAGCGGGGGGCCGGGGGCGGCTGGACCGTCCTCGGCGGCTCCAGCACCGACGCCGACGGCCGCTGCAAGGACCTGCCGGTCCCGGACACGGCGGCGGGGACGGTGCTGCGGCTGAACTTCACCACCGAGGGCCCCTTCTTCCCCGAGGTCTCCATCGTCTTCGACGTCGACCCGGCCCAGGCCCACTACCACGTACCCCTGCTGCTCAACCCGTACGGGTACTCCGTCTACCGAGGAAGCTAGAGATCCCATGGCTCACGTTCTTGGCCAGAACCAGTACGGAAAGGCGGAGACCCGTGTCGTCCGCATCTACCGGGACACGACCCGCCACGAGATCAAGGACCTGAACGTCTCGGTCGCCCTCTCCGGCGACCTGGACGACGTCCACCTGACCGGTTCCAACGCCAACTGCCTGCCGACCGACACCACCAAGAACACGGTGTACGCGTTCGCCAAGGAGCACGGCATCGAGTCGGCCGAGGCCTTCGGCATCCACCTGGCCCGGCACTTCGTCGACAACAACGAGCCGATCCGCCGGGCCCGGATCCGGATCGAGGAGTACACCTGGGACCGGATCCGCACGCCGGACAACTCGGCGCGCTTCATAGGGTCCGAGGAGGTCGGCCACTCCTTCGTCCGCAACGGCGGCGAGATCCGCACCGCGCAGATCACCTACGACGGCGACCGCTTCGAGGTCATCACCGGCCTCAAGGAACTGACCGTCATGAACTCCACCAACTCGGAGTTCTGGGGCTACATCAAGGACAAGTACACCACCCTCAAGGAGGCCTACGACCGGATCCTGGCCACCCAGGTGACGGCCCGTTGGGCGCACTCCTGGAGCGGCGAGGAGACCCAGCCCAACTGGGAGCGCTCGTACACCCACGTACGCCGCCACCTGTTGGAGGCCTTCGCCGAGACCTACTCCTACTCGCTGCAGCAGACCCTGTACGCGATGGGCAGCCGGGTCCTGAACAACCGCGCCGAGGTGGACGAGGTCCGCCTGGAGCTGCCCAACAAGCACCACTTCCTGGTGGACCTGGAGCCGTTCGGCCTCAAGAACAACAACGAGGTCTACTTCGCCGCGGACCGCCCGTACGGTCTGATCGAGGGTACGGTGCACCGCGAGGGCGTGACCCCGGTCATCCCGGTGGCATAGCCTTCCTCCAGCACCACCCCAGGGATTCTCCCGCCGTCCCGCCCTGGGCAGCCCCACCCGACGGCGGTTCTTGTGGGACCCGGAGCCCACACCGCCATCGCCGAGGAGCTGAGACAGCAGATGACCTTCCTTCCCCCGTCCTCCGACGAGCGCATCGTCATCGAGAACGCGGCCATCGCCACCGTGGACGCCGCCGACAACGAGTACACCCGCGGGCACGTGGTGATCGCCGGCAACCGCATCGAGTCGGTCGGCGAGGGCCCCGCCCCGCAGTGGCTGCAGGGCGTGGTGCGCCGGATCAACGCCGAGGGCCACCTGGTCACCCCGGGCCTGGTCAACACCCACCACCACTTCTACCAGTGGATCACCCGCGGGCTGGCGCAGGACAACATCCTGTTCGACTGGCTGGTCGCGCTCTACCCGACCTGGGCCCGGATCGACGACCGCCTGGTCCACGCAGCCGCCCAGGGCTCGACCGCGGCCCTGCTGAAGTCCGGCTGCACCACGGCCAGCGACCACCACTACGTCTTCCCCAAGGATGGCGGCGACATCCTCGGCGCCGAGATCGAGGCGGTGGCCGAGCTGGGCATGCGCTTCACCGCGCTGCGCGGCTCGATGGACCGCAGCAAGAAGGACGGCGGCCTGCCCCCGGACCACGCGGTGGAGCAGACCGAGGAGATCCTGATCGCCTCGGAGGCGGCGGTGGACCGCTACCACGACGCCTCCTTCGACTCGATGCTGCAGATCGCCATCGCGCCCTGCTCGCCGTTCTCGGTCTCCACCGAGCTGATGCGCGAGGCCGCGCTGCTGGCCCGCCGCAAGGGCGTACGGCTGCACACCCACGGCTCGGAGACGGCCGAGGAGGAGCAGTTCTGCAAGGAGCTGTTCGGCATGGGCCCGACCGACTACTTCGAGTCCACCGGCTGGCTGGGCGAGGACGTCTGGATGGCGCACTGCGTCCACATGAACGACTCGGACATCGCCAAGTTCGCCGAGACCGGCACCGGGGTGGCGCACTGCCCGTCCTCCAACGCCCGCCTGGCGGCCGGCATCGCCCGGGTCCCGGACATGCTCGCGGCCGGTGTCCCGGTCGGCCTGGGCGTGGACGGCACCGCCTCCAACGAGTCCGGCGAGCTGGGCACCGAACTGCGCAACGCGCTGCTGATCAACCGGCTGCACGGCCGCCCCGACGCGCTGACCGGGCGCAAGGCGCTGCGCCTCGGCACCATGGGCGGCGCCCGGGTGCTGGGCCGGCAGAACGAGATCGGCTCCATCGAGGTCGGCAAGCTCGCCGACCTGGCGCTGTGGAAGATCGACGGGGTGATGCACTCCTCGATCGCCGACCCGATCGCCGCGCTCACCCTGGGCGCGCTGCCGCCACTGACCCTGCTGCTGGTCAACGGCCGCCCGGTGGTCGAGAACGGCCACCTGACCACGGTCAACGAGGACCGGATCGCCAAGGCGGCCGCCGACGCGGCCAAGGAGCTGGCCTCCCGCACCTGAGCCGGTGCAGAACCCCCTGAACTCCGGGTGCCGCTGGACGGTGTGGCACCCGGGCTCCCCGGCAGCGCCCTGCGCGCCGCCGGGGACCGCGGCCCCGGATCCACGGCGAGGATCCGGGGCCGCGGCGTACCCGGATGACATACCAGCCGGTATGTTGGGACTCCAAGGTGTTACCCACTGGTAAGGAGTCAGGTATGCGGGCGATCCAGATCACCGAGTTCGGCGGCCCCGAGGTACTGCGGCCGGTCGAGCTGCCCGATCCTGTGGCCAAGCCGGGGCAGCTGCTCATCGACGTCGCCGCGGTCGGCGTGAACTACGCGGACACCCACTCGGTGGAGGACTCCTACCTCTCCCGCAGCACCCTTCCGATGGTGCCCGGCGGCGAGGTGGTCGGCCTGACCGCCGACGGCCGCAGGGTGGTCGCGCTCACCGCCACCGGCGGCTACGCCGAGAAGGCCGTGGCCTGGGAGAACATGGCGACCGAGGTGCCCGACGGAGTGTCCGACGGGGCCGCACTGGCGCTGGTCGTCCAGGGCCTGACGGCCTGGCACCTGCTGCGGACGGCCGGACGGATGGCCCCCGGCGAGACCGTGGTGGTGCACGCGGCGGCGGGCGGCACCGGCTCGCTGGCGGTGCAGCTGGCCCGGCGCTTCGGGGCCGGACGGATCATCGCCACCGCGTCCAGCAAGGAGAAGCGGGAGCTGGCCCTGGAGCTCGGCGCGGACGTCGCGGTGGAGGCCGAGGCCGAGGGGCTGAAGGAGCGCCTGGTCGAGGCCAACGGGGGCGCCAAGGTCGACCTGGTGCTGGAGATGACCGGCGGCCCGGTGTTCGACGCGTCGCTGGCCGCGCTGGCGCCGTTCGGACGCCTGGTGACCTACGGCATGGCCTCGCGCACCGAGCCCACGGCAGTCGCCGCGGGGAAGCTGATGGCGCACTCGACCGCCGTGGTCGGCTTCTGGCTGATGCACTGTGTGGGCAAGCCCGCGCTGCATGCCGAGCCGATGGCGGAGCTGCTGCGGATGGTTGCCGCGGGCGAGCTCAACCCGCTGGTGGGCGAGGCGTACCCGATGTCGGAGGCGGCCCGGGCCCACAGTGAGCTGCGCGCTCGGCGGACCGTGGGGAAGCTGGTGCTGGATCCCTGGCGGTAGCGTGCGGCACCTGCCTGGTTTGTCGCGCAGTTCCCCGCGCCCCTGGGGGTTAGGGGCGCGGGGAACTGCGCGACAAGCCCACTACGGTCCGCAGCCAAAGAAGCCCCTGCCCTAGCCACAACTGTTCTGACGGTCCATCATCTGCCCCGTAGGACACGATCCTCGGGAGGCGTCATGTCGAAGAAGACCCGCAAGCGCAGCTGGCGCAGGCGCAAGGCCAACCACGGCCGGCGGCCCAACTGCCGCTGACAGGTCGTGCCGACAGGCAATCAGGCGGCGGTGACCAGGAAGGACCTCCCCAGGTTTGTTCCCGGTCACCGCCGCCGGTCGTTGCTGCCCGCTCAGCCCAACAGGGCGTAGCCGGGCAGGGTCAGGAAGTCGGGGAACTCCTCCGCCAGCGCCACCTGCTCGAACAGCCCGGCGGCCTCGGTCCAGCGACCGGCCTGGTACGCCTCGTCGCCCAACTCGCTGCGCAGCTCCGCGAGTTCGGTGGCGACCAGCTCGCGGACCAGCTCCGGGGTGACCTTGACGCCGGTGTCGTCCAGCACCACCCCGTTGTAGATCCACTGCCAGATCTGCGAGCGGGAGATCTCCGCGGTGGCGGCGTCCTCCATCATGTTGAAGATGGCGACCGCCCCCAACCCGCCCAGCCAGGCCTCGATGTAGCGGATGCCGACCTGGACCGCGTTGTGCAGTCCGACGGCCGTGCACTCCCCGTCCGCGCCGGCGATGTCCAGCAGTTCGGCGGCGGTGACGGTGCCGGCCGGCTGGACGTCCTTCTGGTTGGGCCGGTCGCCGAGCACCGCGTCGAACGCGGTCCGGCAGATCGGCACCAGGTCGGGGTGGGCCACCCAGGAGCCGTCGAAGCCGTTGCCGGCCTCGCGCTCCTTGTCCGCGGTGACCTTCTCCATCGCGGCCGCGTTGACGGCCGGGTCGCGGCGGGAGGGGATGAACGCGGCCATCCCGCCGATGGCGTGGGCGCCGCGCTTGTGGCAGGTCTGGACCAGCAGTTGGGTGTACGCGCGCATGAACGGCGAGGTCATGCCGACGGAGTTGCGGTCCGGGAGGATGTACTGCTCCCCGGCGTCGCGCAGGTTCTTGATGATCGAGAAGAGGTAGTCCCAGCGCCCGGCGTTCAGCCCGGCGGCGTGGTCGCGCAGCTCGTAGAGGATCTCGTCCATCTCGAAGGCCGCGGTGATCGTCTCGATCAGGACGGTGGCCTTGACGGTGCCGTGCGGGATGCCGAGGGCCTCCTGGGCGTGGGTGAAGACCTCGTTCCAGAGCCGGGCCTCCAGGTGGCTCTCGGTCTTGGGGAGGTAGAAGTACGGGCCCGAGTTGGGGTCCTCCGCGCCGCGGGCCAGCAGCCGGGCGGCGTTGTGGAAGAAGTACAGCCCGAAGTCGACGAAGGCGCCGGCCACCGGCTCGCCGTCCACCAGCAGGTGCGCCTCGTCCAGGTGCCAGCCGCGCGGGCGGACCACGACGGTGGCGAGTTCGGCGTCGGGGCGCAGCGCGTAGCTCTTCCCGGCGCCGGTGCTGAAGTCGATCCGGCGCTCGAAGGCGTCGATCAGGTTGATCTGCCCCTCGACGACATTGCTCCAGGTCGGCGCGGTGGCGTCCTCGAAGTCGGCGAGCCAGACCTTGGCACCGGAGTTGAGGGCGTTGACGACCATCTTGCGGTCGGTGGGGCCGGTGATCTCGACCCGGCGGTCCTGAAGGGCCCGGGGTGCGGCGGCGACCTTCCAGTCGCCGCTGCGGACGGCGGCGGTCTCGGGGAGGAAGTCCAGGGTGCCCTCGGCGGCGATCCGGGCGCGGCGCTCCTTGCGCAGCGCCAGCAGTTCGCGGCGGCGCGGCCCGAAGCGGCGGGACAGGTCGGCGACGAAGGCGAGCGCCTCCGGCGTCAGCACCTCCTCGCCCCGGTCGACCGGGAGGCCGGCGACGACGATGGAGGCGGGTTCGGCTTCCTGCGGTCCTGCCATGGTCCAATGCTCCTTCAGGATGATGATCGAAAGGCGTGCTCGGTACCCTCGGTCTTCTGTAAGGTGGAGGCTAGTTTCCGCGATACAGAATTTCAACACTTTGTTGATGTTGATCGCGGCACACCGTACCCCTGCCCTGGAAGGTAGTCCTGTGGCGGCATCCCCCGCATCGATCGACGCTCCGGCAGACCGCTCCGGAGGCGTCCAGTCCGTCGAGCGCGCCTTCCAGTTGCTCGAGGTGCTCGCCGACTCGGGCGGGGTGAGCACGCTGAGCGATCTGGCGGCCGCCTCGGGACTGCCGATGCCCACCATCCACCGCCTGGTCCGCACCCTGGTCCAGCAGGGGTACGTCCGCCAGGACACCGCCCGCCGGTACACCCTCGGCCCCCGGCTGATCCGCCTCGGCGAGACCGCGGGGCGGCTGCTGGGCAGCTGGGCCCGGCCCTACCTGGCCGAGCTGATGGAGGCAACCGGCGAGACCGCGAACCTCGCGGTGCTGGAGGCCGGCGAGGTCGTCTACGTCGGGCAGGTGCCCTCGCGGCACTCCATGCGGATGTTCACCGAGGTCGGCCGCAGGGTGCAGCCGCACTGCACCGCCGTCGGCAAGATCCTGCTGGCGCAGCTGCCCCGGGAGGAGGCGGCGGGTGTGCTCGGCAGCGCGGCGCTGCCCGCCCACACCGAACACACCGTCACCGACCCGGCCCGGCTGCTCGCCCAGTTCGACGCGGTCCGGGCCGGTGGCTACGCCGTCGACGACCAGGAACAGGAGATCGGCGTCCGCTGCATCGCCGTCCTGGTCCCCGGCGCCCCCACGCCCACGGCGCTCTCCATCTCGGGGCCCGAGGCCCGGGTGCAGGCGCTGGAAGCCCGTAGCGGCGGGCTCATCCCGCAGATGCGGGAGATCGCCGTGCGCTTGGGTCAGGCTCTGGGGACAGCTGACTGACCGTAGATGGTTGTTCGCGCAGTTCCCCGCGCCCCCAGGGGTCTGCAACTGGCCCGCTTGCAATCAGCTAGGGGCGCGGGGAACTGCGCGAACAACCACGCACCAGGTAGAGCAGACGGCTAACCCCGCCACCGCTCCCATTGGCCAACAGTGTCGACGTCGTCTCCCGAAGCAACGTCCCCACACTCCACCAACAGAAGCTCCGAGGCCCGCGCAGCGAACAGCGCTCGCGCCCCCGCGTCCCCCACCGCACCCCGCGCCGCCTCCCCCCAGTACCCCGCAGGGATCCGCACCGGATGCCCCCGCCGCCCCCCGTACGCCGCCGCGGCGAACCCCTCCGCAGCGAGCACTCGCGCCACCGCCGCAGGCGTCACCCCGGGCGTGTCCACCAGCGAGACCAGCACCGCTGGCGCAT
This sequence comes from Streptacidiphilus jeojiense, assembly GCF_000719095.1. Lineage (GTDB taxonomy): Bacteria > Actinomycetota > Actinomycetes > Streptomycetales > Streptomycetaceae > Streptacidiphilus > Streptacidiphilus jeojiensis. The sequence goes on from NZ_JOEH01000001.1 coordinate 96,745, forward strand.
CCGCAGGCAGCGCACCCAGGCCCGCGCGCAGCGAGGACCCCATCCCGGTGCGCCAGTCCCCGTTGCGCACGACCGTGCAGTCCCCCAGCTCGGCCGTCGCCAGGACCTCCTCGGCCCCCGCGCCCAGCACGACCACGATCCGCTCGCAGCCCCCCGCCCGCAGCACTGCGAGCGCATGCTCGACCAGCGGACGCCCCTGGTAGGGCAGCAGTGCCTTGGGGCCCAGCCCCAACCTGCGTCCCTCGCCGGCGGCCAGCAGCAGGGCGACAGGTGTGGAGGGCATGCGTCCAGTCTGCCGGGAGGGACCCGGACCCCGCGTTGGACGAAACTACAGCCCTGCCGCCGCCGCCTCCCCCGTTCACCGGGGCTTCACCCGCTGGACCGTTGCCCGGTACGGCCGTTCTACTGGGCCAATGCCCTGCACCACCGCCTCCCCCCTGACGGACCGTCTAGGCCGGGTCCACACCGATCTGCGGGTGTCCCTGACCGACCGGTGCAACCTGCGCTGCACCTACTGCATGCCGGAGCAGGGCCTGGACTGGCTGCCGCGACCGGAGCTGCTGACCGACGACGAGCTGGTGCGGCTGGTCGCCCTGGCGACCAGCCGGCTGGGCATCCGCACGGTCCGGCTCACCGGCGGCGAGCCGCTGCTGCGGCGCGGGCTGCCGGGCCTGGTCGCCCGGCTGGCCGCGCTGCCGAACGCCCCGGAGCTGTCGATCACCACCAACGGCGTCGGCCTGGCCCGCAGCGCCGCCGCCCTGCGCGAGGCCGGTCTGCGGCGGGTCAACGTCAGCCTGGACACGCTGCGGCCGGAGCGCTTCGCCGCGATCACCCGCCGCGACCGGCTCCAGGACGTGCTGCTCGGCCTGGCCGCGGCCCAGCTGGCGGGGCTGGCGCCGGTGAAGGTCAACGCGGTGCCGGTGCGCGGCGTCAACGACGACGAGATCGCCGAGCTGGCCGCCTTCGCCGTCGAGCACGGCTACCGGATGCGCTTCATCGAGTCCATGCCGCTGGACGCCCAGGGCGCCTGGGACCGGGCCAGGATGGTCACCGCCGACGAGATCCTGGCCCGGCTCGGCGAGCGCTTCGAGCTGGCGCCGCTGCCCCGCGAGGGCAACGCGCCCGCCGAGGAGTGGCGGGTGGTCGGGACCGACGCGGTCATCGGCGTGATCGCCAGCGTGACCCGACCCTTCTGCGGCGGCTGCGACCGGGTCAGGCTCACCGCCGACGGCCAGCTGCGCAACTGCCTGTTCGCGGCCACCGAGTCGGATCTGCGGGCCCTGCTCAGGGGCGGTGCCGACGACGACGCGGTCGAGGCCGCCTGGCGCGACTCGATCGCCGGCAAGGGCCCCGGCCACGCCATCGGCAGCGCCGACTTCCGGCAGCCGGACCGTCCGATGTCGGCCATCGGCGGCTGATCACCCGCGATCCGCACCGTCCCGTCCGATAAAGGGCCTCCCCGAACCCGTTTGGATCAGCGAGGATGTTAGGGCGCAGCCCGCCCCGACCGGAACGGACGGTTAGTCATGCCCGCCACGCCGCAGCCCGACAGCCAGGGGGCGCCACAGCCCGCTGCCCGCCCGGTGCGCTGCCCGTCCTGCCGTCGGGAGCACGCCTACGAGCCGTCCGTCTTCCCGTGCCCCTGCGGGGCCAGCCTCAAGGTGCCGCTGCTGCGCGGCGGGGTGCCGGTCCAGGTGCGGTTCCGCTCCTGGGAGGACTCCTGGCTGAGCATGCGCTGCCCGTCCTGCGGACGGTCCGAGCAGTGGCCGCAGCCCGAGTTCACCTGCTCCTGCGGGGCTACTGTGCGCCTGCCGGTGGACACCGACCGCAGGCCGGTGCCGATCGCGCCGCCCAAGCCGCCGACGGTCCAGCGCCCCGCGGTGCAGCACCCCTCGGGACAGCCCGTGGCCGGCCCGTACCCGTCCGGCCCGCAGCCGGGGCAGCCGCCCGCGGCGCAGCCACCGGTGGGCCGCCGCCCGGCGCCCTCGCGGCCGCCGTTCGTCCCGCATCCGGTGCGGAACTCGGACGACGCGATCCTGGCCGCGGCCCGCTACCTGGAGTGGCTGGGCTTCGGCACCCTGGAGGTGTCCGACTCGCAGGACCGCGAAGGGGTGTGCCTGCTCGGGACCACGGTCGTGGCCCAGGTCGACACCTGGACCGAGCCGGCCGACCTGCGCGCGGTCGAGTGCCTGTGGCTGAACACCCTGCACGCCGACGAGCTGCAGCCGGTGATGTTCACCCTGGCCGGCTACAACCAGGAGTCCCGCAACCGGGCGGACCAGCTGCTGGTGGCCCTGTTCGAGCTGGATCTGGAGGGCGTTCCGCAGCCGGTGAACTCCGCGGCGCGGGAACTGCTCCGCACCGGCGGCTCGAACTGACGCCACGTCAGTTCGAACTGGATCTGTGATTGATCTGGCGCGGGTGGTCGACTGCGTGTTGCAATTCCGTCACCACCGGCCCAGCAGCACGGAGGGGAGCCGTCCTTGTCGGTCAACCGAGGCGCGTCGGACCAGCGAACGACAGCGATCCCGAACCCCGACGGATCGGTCCCCGACGACTCGGCTCCCGGGGCCGCCACGCCCGACGGCGGCGCCACGGTCTGGCTGCTGCGCTCCCGCGGCTGCTGGGAGCCGGCCGCCGCGCTGCTGGAGCCCGCCGCCGCGCACTCCCCGGAGGCCGCGCTGGACCGGGCCGAGCTGCTGATCGAGCGCTCGCTCTTCGAGAACCGCGGCTGGGGCGAGGCCGAGAGCGCGCTGCGGCTGGCCGAGGCGGGCGCGCGGGTCGACGGCACCCGGGCCGCCGCCGCCTGCGCCCGCGGCTACCTCGCCTACTGCGCGACCCTGCTGCGGGTGCACGACCGGCTGGACGAGGCCCAGATGGCCCTCGGCCGGGCCTCCGCGATGCTCCCGCCGGACGCGCCGGGCCGTCCGCTGCTGGACTTCCGCCGCGGACTGGTCGCCGAGAACCTGCTGAAGGACCCGGCCGCCGCCCGCACCGCCTACCGTCGCGCCCACGCCGGGGCCGAGCAGCAGCGGGACGACCTGCTGCTGTCCTACACCTGGCGGCACCTCGCCTCCATCGCCCAGCAGGACGGCAACCTCGCCGGGGCCAGGCACGGCTTCGCCGAGTCGCTGCGGCTGCGCGAGCTGATCGGCTTCGCCATCGGCATCGCCCCCGCGCTGGCCTCGCTGGCCGAGGTCTCCCCCAGCCCGGAGGCCGTACTGCTGCGGGCCGAGGCGGCCCGGCTGGTCCGGACCTTCGGGGGCGTGCCGGTGTGGCTGGCCGAGGACGGCGGTCCCGGCGCAGCGGCCGATCAGCGGGACGGGCAGGCGCCGGGCCGGGCGTAGAGGCTGATCTCGACGCCCTTGACCTCCAGGCTGGTGCACTTCTGGAACCCCGAGGTCAGCTCCGCCTGCTTGGCCCGGTCCCGGGCCGCCGCGGTCGGCGAGGGCCCCTTCCCCTTGGTGCGGACGGTGATGATCCGGGTGAAGTCCGCCATCCGGTCCGTGATCTGCTGCGGCGTCAGCTCGACGCCGCCCAGCGTCGCCGAACCGGCCACCGGGGCGGACAGCGCCAGATCGGTCAGCCCCGCGTAGTCCTGCGGGAACGCCAGCTCGGACTGGCGCCGCGAGGTCGGCATGAAGAGCACCCCGTCCCCCGGCTCGGCGAGCGCGGCGACCGCCCTGGCGGTGCCCTGCAGGTCGTCGGACCGGCTCTGCGGGGTCCGCAGCTGCATCTCCACCGGCAGCAGCAGGAGCAGCGCCAGCGGTACGGCCAGCAGCGCGCGCCAGCCCAGCCGGGGCAGCCGCCGCCCGAGCGCGTCCAGCGCCGAGCCCACCAGCAGGGCCAGGCCCGCGTACTCGAACAGGACGTAGCGGTCCAGGTAGACCGGGTGCACCAGCGAGACGCCCAGCAGCACCGCCTGCGGCAGCAGGAGCAGCGGCAGCGCGAAGCCGCGCAGGCTGACGGCGCCGGACTGCCGCTGCGGCACCAGCGCGCAGAGCCCGCCGAGCAGGCACATCCCGGCGGCGAACAGCACGGTCCCGGTGCTCGGGGCGGTGATCCAGGCGACCTGCTGGGCCTGTTCCGCCCCGGCCACGGCCAGCGGGGCCAGGCCGGCCAGTACCGCCACCATGGCCGCCGCCCAGCCCGCCCACACCCGGCGCGGCACCCGCGCCAGCAGCAGCGTCACCGCGTGGGCGGCGATGGCCAGGGCCGCGTACTCGTGCAGCAGGCAGGTGACCAGGGCCGCTGCCGCGTAGCCGCACCAGCGCCCGGCGCTCGGGCGTTCCACCGCCCGGAGCAGCAGCAGCCCGCTGAACACCACCGCGGCCATGACCAGCGCATAGGAGCGGCCCTCCTGCGCGTACTGCTGGACCGCGGGGAAGACCGGCAGGACCAGGCCTGCGGCGAGCCCGGCCCGGGGTCCGGCCAGCCGGCGTCCGATCAGGGCGACCCCGGCCGCCGCTGCCGCCGTGCCCAGCACCGAGGGCAGCCGCAGCATTGCCGGGCCGCCGTCGTGGAGCTGGAACATGCCGTGCAGCAGCAGGTAGTACAGCGCGTGCACGGCGTCGACCTGGTGGACCAGCGCCCAGATCTGCCCGGTGCTGCGGTGCGCGACCTCCAGGCTGACCGCCTCGTCGCCCCAGAGACTGCGGTCCCGGCCGATGCCCCACAGGCCCAGCGTCAACGCCACTACCACAGGAGGCAGCAGCAGTGCCGGCGTTCCGAGTCGCCGCTCCGGTCCGCGACGCCCGGCCCCGGACCCTTCGGAGGGGCGAAGCCGCAGGCGGGAGCGGGTGGACACGGGGGGCATCCGGCCACCCTACCCGGTGTGTACACCAACGACGGATACACCCTTCCGGTGTATCCATCCCAAAAGCATCATGCGCCCCGGAGGTTTGAGCCAGGATGGTTCCCACTTCGGCACCGGCCGGGGTCGTGGACGTTTGAGCTCCGAGGTTTGGGCAGGGGCATGAGAGTTTCCGACACAACGCTGGGGTGGGGCGTCGCTGCCGTCACGGGCCTGCTTCTCATCGCGGGGCTGGCGACCCTGCTGCGGTCGCGCGGCTCCGCCTCCCGTGCGAGCACCGACTCGTGGGAGCGCAGCGAGGAACGGCGGCGCAAGAAGGAGGCCCTGTACGGCTCGGCCTCCTACGTGCTGCTGTTCTGCTGCGCCGCGGTGGCCGCCGCGCTGTCCTTCCACGGGCTGGTCGGCTTCGGCGTGCAGAACCTGGGGCTGTCCGGCGGCTGGGAGTACCTGGTGCCGTTCGGCCTGGACGGGGCGGCGTGCTTCTGCTCGGTGCTGGCGGTGCGCGAGGCCAGCCACGGCGACGCGGCGCTGGGCTCGCGCATCCTGGTGTGGCTGTTCGCGGCCGCCTCCGCCTGGTTCAACTGGGTGCACGCGCCGCGCGGGGTGGACCACCACGGCGCGCCGCAGTTCTTCGCCGGGATGTCGCTCTCGGCCGCGGTGCTGTTCGACCGCGCGCTGAAGCAGACCCGCCGGGCGGCGCTGCGCGAGCAGGGCCTGGTGCCGCGTCCGCTGCCGCAGATCCGCATCGTGCGCTGGCTGCGGGCGCCCCGGGAGACCTACGCCGCCTGGTCGCTGATGCTGCTGGAGAACGTCCGCAGCCTGGACGAGGCGGTCGACGAGGTCCGCGACGACAAGCGGCAGCGCGAGATCGAGCGGCACGAGCAGCGCCGGGCCTCCCGGCACGAGCGGGCCGAGCTGCGGGCGCTGAGCAGCCGCGGCTGGTCCCGCGGGCTGCGCGCACAGGCGGAGCTGCCGGCCCCGGCCGGTCCGCGTACGGCCGCGGGTGAGCGCTCACCGGCCGCGGAGCCCGTCATAGCCGACAACGACCCGCTGGAGACGGAGACCCCCGCGACCCCGGTCCCGCCGGTGGTCGAGCTGCCGGTGCGGCCCAGGCCGGAGGAGCGGACCTTCGACCTCTCGGCGGAGGACGACACGCTGACCCTGCCCAGGCTGGACTCGCTGGAGCAGAAGCTCAAGGACCTGGAACAGCTCTACGGCTGAGGTTCCGGGTCGGCGGCCTTCGGCTGACGGTGGATCAGCTCGAACCACATCCGCTTGCCGCTGCCCCGGGGGTCCACGCCCCAGGCGTCGGAGAGCGCCTCGACCAGCATCAGCCCGCGCCCGGAGGAGGCCTGCTCCCCGGGCGTGCGGCGGCGGGGCCACAGGTCCGACTCGTCGTCCACCTCGACCCGGAGCCGGGCCGGCCCCTCCGGGCCGCCCTCCTGGTAGAGGCGGGCGGTCAGCACCGCGTCCCGGTCGGTGTGCACCAGGGCGTTGGTGACCAGCTCCGAGGTCAGCAGTTCCACGGTGTCGGCGAGGTCGCCGACACCCCAGCGCCGGACCGCGTCCCGCAGCTCGCCGCGCACCTCGGAGATCTGGGCCAGGTCGGCCTGCTGGATCCGGCGCCGCAGCTGCCGGGGGCGGCTCTCGGCCGGGCCCTCCCAGCGGAGCAGCAGCAGGGCGATGTCGTCGTCCCGGTCATGGCTGTCGGCAGCCTGCTCCTCCAGCCGGTCGGCCAGCGCCTCCAGGGCCGCGGGCCCCTCCGGGTGCGGACCGGCGATGGTACGGCGCAGCCGCTCCATGCCCTCGTCGATGTCGATGGTGCGGGTCTCCACCAGTCCGTCGGTGCAGAGCAGGAGCATCTCCCCAGGGTCCAGGGTGAACCGGGTGACCGGGTAGGCGCTCTCCGGGTCGATGCCCAGCGGCAGCCCGCCGGCCACCGGCTGGACCGCGGCGCTGCCGTCGGCGCGGCGCACCAGCGGGTCCAGGTGCCCGGCGCGCACCGCGTAGACGGCGCCGTAGTCGACGTTGACCTCGGCGTAGAGGCAGGTCGCGAAGTGCCCGGTGTCCAGGTCGGCGAGGAAGCGTGAGGCGCGGGCCATCACCGCGGCCGGCGGGTGGCCCTCGGCGGCGTAGGCGCGCAGCGCGATCCGCAGCTGGCCCATCACCCCGGCGGCGTGCACGTCGTGCCCCTGCACGTCGCCGATGACCAGCCCGACGTGGCCGCCGGGCAGCGGCACCACGTCGTACCAGTCGCCGCCGATCTGCAGCCCGGTCCCGGCCGGGAGGTAGCGCACCGCGGTGCTGAACCCGGGCAGCGGCGGCACCCGGCGCGGCAGCAGCACCCGCTGCAGGCCCGCGGCCAGCTCGTGCTCGGCGTCGTGCAGCCGGGCCCGGGCCAGCGACTGGGCGACCATGCCGCCCAGGGTGCTGAGCAGGGTCCGGTCCTCGGAGTCCAGCTCGCGGTCCTCGGCGAAGCTGACCAGGCAGACGCCCAGCGGTCGGCCGCTGGCGATCAGCGGCAGGAAGGCCCAGGCGCTGTGCCTGGTGTGCTGCACCATCGGCGCCCAGGCGCCGGGGAAGCGCTGCTGGTACTCCGGCCGGCTGGAGATGAACACCGGGGTGCGGGTGCGCAGCGCCAGCGCCGCCGGGTGGTCGGCGTCCAGCGGGACGTGGTTGTGCGGCGGCGGCGCGGTGTCCGGGTCGTAGCCGGTGGAGCGCAGGATCTGGATCCGGCCGTTCTCCAGCACGGCCAGGATCAGCCCGTCCGGGGGGATGCCCGGCAGCGGCAGCTCGGTGAAGACCCGGGCCACGTCGTTCATGCTGGTGGCCTCGGACAGGGCCCGGGCGGCCTCCTTGATGAAGCGGGTGCGCTCCTCGCGGAGCACCGCCAGATGGTCGGCGCGCACCCGTTTGTGCAGCTCGGCGGTGGCGTCCCAGACGAAGCCGACCATGTGCGAGGGCCTGCCGCGCTCGTCGGCCAGGACCCGTCCGCGGAAGCGCACCGCGTGCATCTCGCCGTCGGCGAAGACGGTGCGGTAGTAGGCGCCGCACTGGCCCAGCGTCTCCACCGCCCTGGCCACCCGGCGCCGCACGATCGGGGCGTCCTCGGGGTGCAGCATGGCCAGGAAGGACTCGGAGTTCAGCGGCGGGGGGCGGTGCCCGGTGCCGTCGTCGAGCGGGATGCCGAGGATCAGACAGGCGCGGTCGTCGCCGTCGACGATGTCGCTGTGCAGGTCCCAGTCGAAGGAGCCGATCCCGTTGGCGGCCATGGCCGGCGCCAGCCAGGCGGGGGTGGCCTCACCGGACTCCGAATCGCCCTGCAGGCTCGCTGCCATCAGACCGCCGGACGAGGAGAGGAAGGTGAGTCCCGGAAGCTCCGTGGGCAGGCGCGGCGACTGGGGTGCGGACGCCATTGCTCTCCCTGCCGGTCGTCGGTTCCGTGACTCCCGGAGGTCGGCGGCCCCTGGCCGGCGACTGCGGAAAAACGTCACGTTTATCTGGGCTTCATCCTGTCGGATGAAGGTATCAGCGGCAATGCCGGAATCGGAGTCCGGCGCGTCCCGGCTCCTTGCTGGACATCGACCAGTCGGTCGGGGTTCAATGCCAGCGAGGGTTTGAACGGCGTTCTAAAGACCGGGACGAGGCACTGTGCGACTGACACCGACCGAGCGGGACCGGCTGCTGCTCTTCACCGCCGCCGAGCTGGCCCGAGCGCGGCGGGCGCGCGGGGTGCGGCTGAATGTGCCGGAGGCCACCGCGCTGATCGCCGACACCGTCTGCGAGGCCGCCCGTGACGGCCGGCGGCTGGCCGAGGCGGTCGAGGCCGGCCGGTCCGTGCTGACCGCCGCCGACGTGCTGCCCGGCGTCCCGGACGTGGTGACCACGCTGCAGGTGGAGGCGGTCTTCGACGACGGGACCAGGCTCTGCGTGATCGACGACCCGTTCCGCGGCGCCGGATCGCTGGGCTCGGACGCCCCCGGGGCCGCACTGCCCGGCACCGGCGAGGGCTACCAGGCACCCGAAGCGCCGGTACGGCTGCCGGTGCGCAACACCTCGCCGGTGCCGATCAGCGTCACCTCGCACTTCCACTTCTTTGAGGCCAATCCGCGGCTCGCCTTCGACCGCGCCGCCGCCTACGGCACCCGACTGGCGGTACCGGCCGGCTCCACGGTGCGCTTCGACGCCGGGGCGACCGTCGAGGTGGAACTGCTGCCGATCGGCGGCGCCCGGGTGGCCATCGGCTTCGCCGGCCTGGTGGACGGCCCGCTGGACGCCCCCGGCGCCAGGGAGGCGGCACTGGAGAAGGCCCGCGCCACCGGATATCTGACCCAGTACCAGGAGGACGGCCAGTGACCGCCAGCGGTTTCGACGCCCACGGCTGCCACGGCCGCCCCGGGCCCAGCAGCACCATCTCCCCCGCCGACTACATCGCCGTGCACGGCCCGCGCACCGGCGACCGGGTCCGGCTGGGCGACTCCGGTCTGATCGTCCGGGTCGAGTCCGACTCCCAGCAGCCCGGCGAGGAGTTCCTGGCCGGCTTCGGCAAGACGGCCAGGGACGGCCTGCACCTCAAGGCCGCCGCCGTCCGCGACACCTGCGACGTGGTGATCAGCAACGTCCTGGTCATCGACGCCGTGCAGGGCATCCGCAAGACCAGCATCGGCATCCGCGAGGGCCGGATCTGCTCCATCGGCCGGGCCGGGAACCCGGACACCCTGGACGGGGTGGACGTCGTGGTCGGCACCGGCACCACCATCGTCTCCGGCGAGGGCATGATCGCCACGGCCGGGGCCATCGACACCCATGTGCACCTGCTGTCGCCGCGGATCATGGAGGCCTCGCTGGCCTCCGGCGTCACCACGATCATCGGCCAGGAGTTCGGCCCGGTCTGGGGGGTCGGCGTCAACTCGCCCTGGGCGCTGCGGCACGCCTTCAACGCCTTCGACGCCTGGCCGGTGAACATCGGCTTCCTGGCCCGCGGCTCCTCCTCGGACGGCGCACCGCTGGTCGAGGCCCTGGCCGAGGGCGGCGCCTCCGGCTTCAAGGTGCACGAGGACATGGGCGCGCACACCCGCGCGCTGGACACCGCTCTGCGGGTCGCCGAGGAGCACGACGTCCAGGTGGCCCTGCACACCGACGGGCTGAACGAGTGCCTGTCCGTGGAGGACACCCTGGCCGTGCTGGCGGGCCGGACCATCCACGCCTTCCACATCGAGGGCTGCGGCGGCGGACACGTCCCCAACGTGCTGAAGATGGCCGGTGTCCCCAACGTCATCGGCTCCTCCACCAACCCGACCCTGCCCTTCGGCCGGGACGCGCTGGGCGAGCACTTCGGCATGATCGTCTCCGCGCACGACCTCAAGGTCGACCTGCCCGGTGACGCCGCGATGGCCCGCGACCGGATCCGGGCCGGGACCATGGGCGCCGAGGACGTGCTGCACGACCTGGGCGTCATCGGCATCACCTCCTCCGACGCCCAGGGCATGGGCCGGGCCGGCGAGACGGTGCGCCGGACCTTCGCCCTGGCCGGGAAGATGAAGTACGAGCTGGGCCCCATGGACGGTGCAGGTTCGTTCGGTGAGAGCAGCGGCGGCGACGACAACGAGCGGGTGCTGCGCTACATCGCCAAGCTCACCATCAACCCCGCCATCGCCCACGGCCTGGCCCACGAGATCGGCTCCATCGAGGTCGGCAAGCTCGCCGACCTGGTGCTCTGGCGCGCCGACCACTTCGGCGCCAAGCCGCAACTGGTGCTGAAGTCCGGCTTCCCCGCCTACGGGGTCACCGGCGACCCCAACGCCTCCACCGACCGCTGCGAACCGCTGGTGCTGGGCCCGCAGTTCGGGGCGCACGGGGCGACCGCCGCCGACATCTCGGTGGCCTTCGTCGCCCAGGCGGCCGTCGACAACGGCGACGCCATGCCGACCCGGCGCCGGCGCGTCGCGGTCCGCAACACCCGTGGCATCGGCCCGCGCGACATGCTGCGCAACGGCCGCACCGGCACCGTCGACGTCGACCCGGCCACCGGGCTGGTCTCCCTGGACGGCGAGCTGCTGCAGTCCGTCCCGGCCGACTCGGTCTCCCTCAGCCGCCTCTACTTCCTCTAAGGACAAGCACCATGACGAACCCTCAGATCCCCGACCCGCAGACCCCCGCCGAGCTGGGCTACTCGATGCCCGCCGAGTGGCAGCCGCACGACCGCACCTGGATGGCCTTCCCCACCCCCAACGAGACCTTCACCGGTGACGACCTGCACGCCGCCCGGGAGGCCTGGGCCGCCGTCGCCAACACCGTGGTCCGCTACGAGCCGGTGACGCTGGTGGTCGCCCTCGGCGAGACCGAGGCCGCCCGCGGCTACGTCTCCGCCGAGGTCGAGATCGTCGAACGGCCGCTGGACGACGCCTGGATGCGCGACATCGGCCCCACCTTCCTCACCGACGGCAAGGGCGGCCTGGCCGCCGCCGACTGGGTCTTCAACGGCTGGGGCGCCCAGGAGTGGGCCAGCTGGGAGCACGACCAGCACATCGCCGAGGAGGTCAGCGCCCTGGCCGGGGTCCGCCGCTTCGCCTCCCGCCTGATCAACGAGGGCGGAGGCATCCACGTCGACGGCGAGGGCACCGTCCTGCTCACCGAGACCGTGCAGCTCGGCGAGGGCCGCAACGCGGACTGGACCAAGGAGCAGGTGGAGGCGGAGATCCACGCCCACCTGGGCACCACCAAGGCGATCTGGGTGCCGCGCGGCCTGACCCGCGACTACCAGCGCTTCGGCACCCGCGGCCACATCGACATCGTCGCCGCCTTCCTCAAGCCCGGCACCGTCGCGGTGCACAGCCAGCCCGACCCGGCCCACCCCGACCACGAGGTCACCCGGCAGATCGCCGACCTGCTCCGGGCCTCCACCGACGCCCGCGGCCGCCGGCTGGAGGTGGTCGAACTCCTGGCCCCCACCGTGCTCTTCGAGGAGGACGGCGAACCCGTCGACTACTCCTACATCAACCACTACCTCTGCAACGGCGCCGTCGTCCTCTGCGCCTTCGACGACCCCCGCGACCAGGCCGCCGCCGAACTGTTCGCCCGTCACTTCCCGGACCGGAAGGTCGAGTTGGTCGACGCCCGGGAGATCTTCGCCAACGGGGGCGGCATTCACTGCATCACCCAGCAGCAGCCCCGGGCCTGAACCTCAGCGGGCCGCCCGGACCTCCAGCCAGACCGTCTTGCCGCGCTCGGACGGGGCGCTGCCCCAGACCTCGGCCAGCCGGGTGACGATGTGCAGGCCGTGGCCGCCGGGGCGGGCCGCCTGGTGCGGGGTGCGCGGGTGGGGCTGGTGCGGGCTGAGGTCGGAGACCTCCACCCGCAGCCGCTCCCCGGTGCAGCGCAGCGCCAGCTCGGTCGGCCCGCCGGCGTGCAGGCAGGCGTTGGTGACCAGTTCCGAGACCAGCAGCAGCACGTCCTCGGCCACCGCCTGCTGCTCCTCGGTCCGCCCCGGCAGCCACTCCCAGTCGGTCAGCGCCTTGCGGGAGAAGTCGCGGGCCCGTCCGACCGGCCCCGCGGTGCCGGTCAGGGCCAGCCGCCGGATCTGGCCGCCGGGTGGCAGGACCGGGGTGCGCCTGACCGTGTCCTGGCCCATCACGCGGCCGCCAGCGCGTCGTCGAGATCGGGATGGACGCTGAACACCGTCCCGGCGCCGGTGATGTCGAACATCCGGACCACATGGCCGCGCAGCGCGGCCAGCCGGATGACCACGCCCTGACCGTCGGCCTGCAGTCGGGCCGCCAGCAGCACATTGAGCCCGGTGGAGTCGCAGAAGGCCAGCTCGGAGCAGTCCACCACCACGGTCGGACGGCGTCCCGCCCGTCCGGCCCGCGCCAGGGCCTCCGCCAGCCGCTCCCGCAGGGCCGGGGCGGTGTCGTGGTCCAACTCGCCGGTGAGGGCCAGTACCGGGACGGCTCCGACCTCGCGCAGGTGCACGGCGAAGCGCGGGATCGCGTCCGCTCCGAGCTCGGGCACGGTCACTCCTCGACGAGCAGGTGCGCCCGCAGCTTGTCCAGGGCCCGGGTCAGCAGCCGGGAGACGTGCATCTGCGAGATGCCCAGCTCCGCGCCGATCTGGGACTGCGTCAGTTCGGCTCCGAAGCGCAGCGACAGCAGGATCCGCTCGCGCTCGCTGAGCCCGGCCATCAGCGGCTTGAGCGACTCCAGGTTCTCGATGCCCTCCAACCCGGGGTCGAGGGTGCCGACCCGGTCCGCGAAGGAGCCCTCGGTCTCGTCCTCGCCGGGCTGGGCGTCCAGGGAGCTCACCGAGTAGGCGTTGCTGGCGACCAGGCCCTCGCAGACCTCCTCCTCGGTGATGTCGAGGTGCGCGGCCAGCTCGGCCGCGGTCGGGGAGCGGTCCAGCGCCTGGGCGAGGTCGTCGCCGGCCCGGGCCAGGGCGAGCCGGAGCTCCTGCAGCCGGCGCGGCACGTGCACGGCCCAGCTGGTGTCCCGGAAGAAGCGCTTGATCTCGCCGAGCACGGTCGGCAGGGCGAAGGTGGGGAACTCCACCCCGCGGGCCGGGTCGAACCGGTCGATGGCCTTGATCAGGCCGATCGTGCCGACCTGGACGATGTCCTCCATCGGCTCGCTGCGGGTGCGGAACCGCGCGGCGGCGAAGTGGACCAGCGCCATGTTCAGCTCCACCAGGGTGTTGCGCACGTACTGGTACTCGTGCGTGCCCTCCTCCAGCGTCGCCAGCCGGGCGAACATCACCTTGGACATGGCCCGGGCGTCGGTGGGACTGACACCGGCCGGGTCCAGGAGAGCGGCGGGGTGGACGACAGCGGCGGGGTCGGCGAAGGCAGGCAGTGCCACGTCCGCGACGGGTTCCGCGGACCGCTGCGGGGCAGCGGCGGTGCTCCTCGTCATGACCTTGGTACTGCTGTTCATGGTGCTCCTCCCTGGGATGTGACCGGCATGAACGGCTTCCACGCGGTCGATCGCTCACTGATCAGGACTGACTTCGGGCGGTCGTGTACCCGGGCAGGTCGATCCCATGCGCCGGGAGCCGGAATGATTTCGAACGGGCGCGCCGGTCCGGCTCCGGTCCGGCTGCTTTACTGGGTTAGAACGACATTCCAACGCCATCGGAGGGACCGGCGTGCCAGACCGGGAGCAGGGCCGACGCCCCGCGCCGCCGCGCGAGGAGGTGTTCGCCGCGGCGATGGACGCCATCGCCGGGCAGGGGCTGGCCGCACTGACCATGGCCGGGCTCGGACGGCGCCTGGGCATGAGCGCGGGACACCTCCTCTACTACTTCGGCAGCAAGGACCAGCTGCTGCTGGAGACCCTGGGCTGGAGCGAGTCCGAACTGGGCGAGCGCCGCCGCACCGCGCTCCGCTCGGACGCGCCGGCGGCCCGGCGGCTGGACGACTACGTCGCCCTCTACCTGCCGACCGGCATCGGCGACCCGCGCTGGGCCCTGTGGGTGGAGGTCTGGGGCCGCTCGCTCGCCGTCGAGGCGATGCGCACCGGGCAGGCCGTGATCGAGGCCGCCTGGCGGACGGACCTGGTGGCACTGCTGCGCCAGGGCATCGCAGCCGGCGAGTTCCGGGCCGTCGACCCGGAGCGCTTCGCGGTACGGCTCGGCGCCCTGCTGGACGGCTTCGGCACGCCCGTGGTCACCGGAGTGCCCGGGGCCGGCCGGGAGGCGGCGCTGGCGCACATCGGCGAATACCTGGACGACTCGCTCCACCTGCGGTGACGCCGCCGCAGCGGGCCGGGCGGGCCGATGGACGGCCACCCGGCCGCTCGGTAGCATCAGCCGCCCCGCCGCCGATGAGCGGGCCTTTCCCAGGTGGAGTCACCTTGCCCTGTCCGTCCTGTTCGTCCCCGTATCTCGACCCCTACGGACGGTGCTCCGCCTGCGGCTGGGGCGGCGCCCAGCCGCCGCCCTCGGCCTACTACCCGGTCGCCTACACCGTGCCCACGGCGCCGACCGGGCTGGCGCTGGCCGTACAGATCCTGTTCGCCGTCGGCCTGCTGGTGTCGCTGCTCTTCGTCGGCCTGGACGGCTACGGCCTCGCGCTGTCGCACTCGATAGCCGCGGACGGCTCCGGCAGCCACCTGGACGCGGCCACCGCCACCGACGGCGGGGCCGCACTGCTCCTGGTGCTGGAACTGCTGCTGGTCCTCGGCACCGCCGTCACCTTCATCATCTGGTTCTTCAGGTCCGCCAGGCTCTCCGCGGTGCTGGCCCCGGGCCAGCAGCGGCTGAGCCCCGGCTGGGCGATCGGCGGCTGGTTCGTCCCGCTCGCCTACCTGGTGCTCCCCCGGCTGGTGGCCGGGGACATCTGGCGGGCCGCCGAGCCGCTGGCCGAGCAGCCGGTGCGCCGGCCGCGCACCCTGCTGGTGACCTTCTGGTGGCTGACCTTCGCCCTGAGCCAGCTGGTCTTCGCGCTGCCCTACGCCCCGCTGGCCATGCTGATGCGGCACAGCAACGAACTGGGCGACGACATCAGCGTCCCGGTCTCCACCGCGTGGTTCGTCTGGGCGTTCGTGATCGGGGCGCTGCGGATCGCGGCCGCCGTGCTCGGCATCCTGATGGTGCGTCGGGTGACCAGCCGTCAGCAGGTGCGGATCATGCAGGGACCGGGGACGGGACACCCCTACTCGATGGCAGCGGCGATGCAGGCCCCGGTCTACGGGACCGCTCCGGTGCCTCCCGCTCCGGCCGTGGAATTCGCCAAGCCCGCGGCCGAGCCCGTCCCGGTCGAGCCCGCCGCCGTCGAGCCCGCGGACGCGGTACCGGCCGACGCCGTGCCCGCCGACGCCGTACCCGGGCAGGCCGAGGACTGACCGCGCCCGCCCCCGGCCCGCCGGGTCAGTCCTCCCAGATCGCCGCCGCGGTGCGGTCCGCCGTGTAACCCTCGGCGCGCACCTGGATCTGCCGCAGGAAGTCGACCTGGCCCGGCGGATGCGGGTGCGCCCAGTGGTCGGCGAGGAAGTCGGACACCGCGGGCTCCTCACGCAGCGGCCGGTCCAGGCCCTCACTGCAGAGCAGCAGCACGTCGCCGGGCTCCGGCACCACCACCCGGAAGCGGAAACGGTCCGGGCTGCGCGGCGCCCCCGAGGGCTTCTCTGCGCCGGCCCCGGCCGGCTGCTGCGAGCCGACCAGCCGGCGTCCGGCGTAGGCGTCGTACCAGGCGTCGTCGCCGAGCAGCAGCAGGCCGCCGGGGCCGAGGCCGAAACCCGCCCGCAGCCTGCTGGTCGGGTCCAGCGGGGCCAGCAGCGCGTGCAACGATCCGCCGGTGCCGCTGAGTTCGGTGGACGAGCCCGACTGCGGCACCCGCTGCAGCCGGACCGCGGCCCGGGCGGTGAGCCGCTGCAGCCCGTACCGCAGCCGCTCCTGCGCGCCCACCCGGAGATCGGCCAGCAGTTCGCCACGGCTGCGGCCGACCGAGGCGGCGAGCTGGCGGCAGGCGTCGTCGGCGAGCGAGGGGCTCTCCTCGGGGGGCGGGGTCGCCATGACCACCAGCAGCAGCGCCTCGCTGCCCTCGCCGAAGCGCAGCGTCAGCAGCCGGTCGCCGCGGACCTCGCCGCGGCGCCGGGCCCGGTCACCACGGACCGAGGCGGCGAGCAGGGTCATGGTTCCGTAGCGGGCCCCGTCCAGGGCGGTGTCCGGGACCATCCCGACCAGCAGGTCGGGGTCGGCCGCCGGAAGCGCCGCGGGCTCCGGCTCGTCACCGGAGGAACGCTCCGTCGGACGCGCGCCCGGCAGCGGTCGGGCCGGGGGCACCGGGATCCGCGGCGCCGCGACCTTCGGCGCGGCCGGTACGGCGGGCGGCGCGGGGGTCACCGGTGCTGAGGGGATGCTCGGTGCCGTGGGGGTGCTCGGTGCGGTGCTCGGCAGCGGGGGGACCGGGATGTCCGGGATGTCGTCATAGGGGTCGTAGGGGTCGTAGGGATCGAACAGGTCGTCAGATTCCTCCGAGGCCCGCTGCGCGGGGACGGCCCTGGGGTCGGGCTTCAGCGCCGGTATCCGGGGCGGACGCACCGGCAGCGGCGGCAGCGGCGGTTCGGCGTCCCTCGGCGGACCGTCGACCAGGGTGGGCGGACCGCCCGGGGCAGCGTCCTCCTCGCTCCGCGACGCCGGGGGCGACGGCGGCACCGGGGGCGACGGGACCGCACCGCTCAGCATGCCGCTGGCCGAGTCGAACCAGTCGTCCACCGACCCGGCTCCGGCCTCGGCCCGCGGTGCGTCGGGGACCTCGTCCCCCGGCCCCTCGTACACGGCGTCCCACCAGGAACCGTCCGCCCCACCCGACGCGGGTCCACCCTGGCTGCTCATCGATTCGTCTCCTCAGCGACAATTCCGCACCCCGGACGGACGCCATTGTCCACGTCCCGACCCCGCTCACCGGGCGGAACGGGCGAATCGGATCACCCCGTGGCGCGCAACCACACTTCCTCCACAGGGTCCCGACTACCCGGAAAGCTCCTGGCCAGGCATGATGACCTTCAACTACTCCTATTACTCCAGCTTCCCGGGCGGGACGGCGGCGCGAAAGCGAGGCGGGTCAGGTGCTGGGCTTCGTCGGACTGGACGACGTGAGCGAGGAGGTCTACCGGCTGCTGGTCGGGCTGGGCTCCGCCTCGGTCGACGAGCTCTCCGGCAAGCTCGGCCTGCACCACGGCGACCTGGTGGCCGGCTCCCTCGACGTCCTGGAGGAGCTGGGCCTGGTCGCGCAGTCCTCGCTGGAGCCCGGCCGGTACGTGGCCGCGCCGCCCGCGGTGGCGCTGGGAGCGCTCCTGTCCCAGCGCAGGCACGAACTCACCCAGGCCGAGCGGTCGGTGGAGATCCTGGCGCAGGAGTACCGCCGCAACGCCGTCGGCCTCTCGCTGGGCGACCTCATCGAGGTGGTCACCGGGGCCGCCGCGGTGCGCCACCGCTTCGAGCAGCTGCAGCTGGGCGCGGAGCACGAGGTGCTGGCCCTGGTGACGAGTTCGCCGATCGCGGTCAGCGGCGACGAGAACGGTGCCGAGCCCATCGCCGTGGCCCGCGGCGTCGACTACCGGGTGGTCCTGGAGCGCGCCGCACTGGACGACCCCGGCAACGCCGTCGCCCTGTTCACCGCCCTGGACCGGGACGAGGAGATCCGGGTCGCCGACCGGGTGCCCACCAAGCTGATCATGGCGGACCGCTCGCTGGCGATGCTGCCGCTGCGCCCGCTGAACGCCCCCGGCGAACCCTCCGCCCTGATCGTGCGCGCGGGCGGCATGCTGGAGGCCCTGACCGGGCTCTTCGACTCGGTCTGGGAGTCCGCCCTGCCGCTGCGGGTGTCCGAGGCCTCCGGGAAGCGGGCGCTGGTGCGGGACGCCGGTGAGCAGCCGGAGGACGTGGACCTGCAGATCCTCTCGCTGCTGCTGGTGGGGATGACCGATGTGAGCGTCGCCAAGCAGCTCGACCTGGGCCTGCGCACGGTGCAGCGGAGGGTGAAGCGGCTGATGGACCTCGCCGAGGTCACCACCAGGATGCAGCTCGGCTGGCACGCGTACGAGCGCGGCTGGGTGTCCCGCTAGCAGCGCTGACAGCGCGCCGCACTAGTCTGTGCTCCATGTCCGATCCTGCCCCCCGCTCAGCGACCGCGGCGACCGCCGCAGCTCCCCACACCGTCGATCCCGCGCAGGTGCAGCGACTCACCGACGTGGTGACCCGACTGCGTCGCGCCCTGCGCAGCAGCATCCGTACGGACTACCCGTGGGAGTCGCTGCCGATGGCGCAGGTCGAACTGCTGCAGACGCTGGCCACGGGGCCGCTGCGGGTCGGCGAATTGGCGGCGCGTCAGCGGCTGGCGCCGAACACCGTCAGCGGGCTCATCGGGAAGCTGCTGGAGTCCGGCTTCGTGGACCGGCAGGCCGACCCGGGCGACCGCAGGACCGCGAGGATCGCGGTGACCGAGGCGGGGCACCGCCAGCTGGCCGACTGGCAGCAGGCGCACGAGCGGCGGATGGCCGCGGCGTTGTCGTTGATCTCGGCGGAGGACAGCGCCGCGGTGATGGGCGCCCTCGGCGGCCTGGAACACCTCGCCATCGCCCTCGGCGAGGAACCACCCACAGCCTAAGGGGCGCGGGGAACTGCGCGACCAGCCCTCTACGGAGGTGCATGGTTGGCAGCGCCTGCTTTTCATCGAGCAGAGCCCCGCGCCCCTGTTGTGGTGACGGTCAGTTGAAAAGTGACTGGTCCCTGGACTCCAGGCCCAAGAGGAGCTTCTTGGCATCGAGCCCCGCGGCGAAGCCGGTGAGCGCGCCGTTGGCACCGAGGACGCGGTGGCAGGGGCGGACGATGAGCAGCGGGTTGGCCCCCACCGCGCCCGCGACCGCCCGTACCGACGTGGCCGGTCGGCCCGCCGCCGAGGTGAGTTCGCCGTAGGTGACGGTGGCGCCGTAGGGGATGGTGTCCAGGGCGTCCCACACCCGCTGCCGGAACTCACTGCCGACCGGGGCCAGCGGCAGGTCGAACTCCTTGAGCTCGCCCTCGAAGTACGCGGTGAGCTGGGCGACGGCCTCGGCGAACGGCGCCGGATCCTCGATCCAGTCCGGGTCGGGGCTGCTCACCTGGCCCTTCGTGTTGGGCGCGAGCACATGCGAGAGCCGCCCCTGCCCGTCCGCCACCAGCAGCAGCACGCCCAGCGGTGAGTCCATGGTCGAGTAACTGGTCATCAGATGCTCCCTCGTCAGTCCTGCTTCTGCTTCTGCTTCTCTTTGCCTGCTTCGGTGGCGGCCACCCACAGGTGGTGCACCGCGTAGGAGCGCCAGGGCCGCCACCCCGAGGCGTCGACCGCCTCGGCGGCGCCGGCCGCGGCCAGCCCGTGGCGGACGCCGATGTCGGTCGGGAGATGGGCGTCCGGGTCGCCCAGGGCCCGCATCCGGACGTAGGAGACGGTCCAGGGGCCGATCCCGGGCAGCGCCAGCAGCGCCGCCGAGGTCTGCTCCCGGTCCACGCCCGGGCTGAGGTCCAGCTCGCCGGAGGCCAGCGCCGCGCACAGCCCCCGCAGCGCCCGCTGCCTCGCGGCCGGCATCGCCAGGTCCGCCGGGTCGGCCTCGGCGAGGGCCGCGGCCGACGGGAACAGCGAGGTCAGGCCCCCGTCGGCGGCTGCCAGCCGCAGACCGTAGCGCTCGGCGAGCCGCGCTGCCAGCGTCCGCGCCCCCGCGACCGTGACCTGCTGGCCGAGCACCGCGCGGACGGCGAGCTCCTGCGGGTCCACGTGGCCGGGCGACCGCAGCCCGGGTCGGGCCGCGACCAGCGGGGCCAGCCACGGGTCCGCGCCCAGCACCCGGTCGACCGCGTCGGGGTCGGCGTCCAGGTCGAACAGGGCCCGGATCCGCTGGACCGCGGTGGTGAGGTCGCGCAGCGAGGTCAGCCGCAGCCGGCAGTCCAGCCAGCCCTGCGACCTGCGCGGCTGGTCGACCTCGGCGACGCCGGGGCCGCCCGGCAGTGCCAGCGTGCGGCGGTAGGTGCGGACCGCGCCCCTGCTGCCCGCCGCAACGACCTCCTCGACGCCGGGCACCGCCCGGACCGCCAGGAAGTCGAAGAGGTGCGCGGCGTCCAGCGGCTGCCGGTGGGCCAGCCGCAGCGGGATCGTCCCCGGCACCTGGGCCGGCTGGGACGAGCGGGCCGCCTTGTGCCGCAGCTCGGTCGGCGTGAGCCCGTACACCTCGCGCATGGTGTCGTTGAACTGGCGGACGCTGGCGAACCCGGCAGCGAAGGCCGTGTCCGTGGCGCTGACGTCGGTGGTCTGCAGCAGCAGCCGCGCCGTGTGGGCGCGTTGGGAGCGGGCCAGCGCCAGCGGTCCCGCGCCCAGTTCGGCGACCAGTTCGCGGGTCAGGTGCCGCTCGCTGTAGCCGAGGCGCGCGGCCAGGCCGGAGACGCCCTCGCGGTCGACCACCCCGTCACCGATCATGCGCATGGCGCGGCCGACCAGGTCGGCGCGCAGGTTCCAGTCAGGCGAGCCGGGAACCGCGTCCGGACGGCAGCGGCGGCAGGCCCGGTAGCCGCCGGCCTGGGCGGCGGCGGCGCTGGGGTAGAAGTGCACGTTCTGCCGCTTGGGCGTCACCGCCGGACAGCTGGGGCGGCAGTAGATGCCGGTGGTCCGGACGGCGGTGAAGAACACGCCGTCGAAGCGTGCGTCGCGGCTGCTCACCGCTCGGTAGCTGCTCTCCTCGTCGATCACAGCTCCCAGTCTGCGGCATCCGGAAGCCGAGGACTGGCGGGAATCGGACATGGGCGTACGGCCCGCCCGCTGGCGGAATCTTCACGAGCACCGGCGTTCACGCCACTCGTGGGCACCCCGGCTGCGGCGACATGATCGGTGCGACGCGATACCGCCGCCCCGAGGAGTCAGCATGACGACCACCGTCCCCACCAGCACCGTCCCCACCAGCGCCGTTCTCTCCGTCGCCGCGGCCGAGCCGGCCGTCGCCGCCGCGCACTTCGCCGAGCGGCTCGCCTTCGAGGCCGACGTCTCCGACGTCCACGCCGACCTGCAGGCCGGGGTGGACGGGATCGTCGTGGTGGACACCCGCAGCGACGCCGCCTGGGCGCAGGGACGTATCCCCGGCGCGGTCCACATCCCCACCGCCCGGATCGCCGAGCTGGCCCCGGCCCTGGTCGCCCCGGGCGCCACCGTGGTGACCTACTGCTGGGGCCCGGGCTGCAACGGCGCCACCCGGGCCGCCCTCGCCTTCGCCCGGCTCGGCCACCCGGTCAAGGAGATGCTCGGCGGCTTCGAGTACTGGGTCCGCGAGGGTTTCGCCTTCGACACCGCCCAAGGCGGCGAGCAGCGCCCGGTCGACGACCTCACCGCCCCCCGCTCGGGCATCGCCTGCGCCTGCTGACCGACCGCAGGCCCGACCGCTCAGCCGGGGTAGCCCCAGGTCCGGGTGATGCCGCGGAGCACCGCGGGGACCTCGGCCGCCGACGGGAGCGGCCTGGCCTGCTGGACCCGGCCGGAGGCGATGTTCTCGCTCCAGTCGCCGAAGTAGGGCTTGAAGGGGCCGTGCTCCTGCTTGCCGTAGTCGAGCATCTGCGGCTCCCAGTCGACGCCCAGGTAGTCGCAGATGCGGCGGGTCTCGCGCTCGGGCTCGGCGGTGAGGTCCTCGTAGGTGAGGGTCAGGCCGTCGAGACATCGGCGCGCCTCGTCCACGGCGGCGATCTGGGTCGCCACGTCGTCGATCGCCCGCTCGCGGGTGAAGTCGTTGTGCCTGGCCAGCATCGACTCCAGCACCGAACCGGGGTGCCGGAGCAGGAAGAGGTAGCGGGCGTTCGGCCAGGCCGTGGAGATGCGGCGCCAGATCAGCGCGTTGGACGGGGTCTTGTCGACGATGACGCCCTTGCCGCTGCGCTGCAGCTCGTGGTCCAGCACCCGGTCCCAGAGCAGGTGCTCCAGCGTCTGCCGGGCCAGGCCCAGCTCGTCCATGATCCCGTCGACGTAGTCGGCGCCCAGGTCGACCCGGAGCGAGTCCAGGTGCAGCTCGTGCGGGGCGCGGATGCGCGAGTGGCTGTTGAGGAGCACCCGCAGCAGGGTGGATCCGGAGCGCTGGGTGGAGATCACAAAGACCGGGGAGTCGACCAGCCGGGTACTGGGCACCCGGTCGGGCAGATGGACCCTGCGCCTGGGCTTGACGCCCGGCGGCCGGAATGCCTCGATGAGGAATTCCGACCTTCGACGGACCGCCCGTCCCACTGCCCTGCTGCGCTGCGTCTGCTCCATGGCTGCAACACTCACGTAACTTTCCTAATGAATTCTTAGGAACGGATGAGCGCAGAATTTGACGGAATACTCCCAGGAAAACGGGAGGGAGGCCCGCCGTCCGGCGGACCTCCCCTGATGCCCTGATGACCTGGTGCCCTTGGCGTGTGCCTCAGCTCACTTGTAGGTGACCGTCACCGACGTGAAGCCGAGCGAGCCCAGCAGTCCCTTGAGCATGGCGCTGGTGTTCTGCTCCGCGCGGGTGGTCAGCCCGCTGGCGGCGGCCGCGGCCTCGATCTTCTGTGCGGCCAGGACATCCAGCTGCTGCTGGTTGTTGGGGTTGCTGGAGAAGAAGTCGCCGATCCGGTTGAACAGCCCCCGCTGCTCCGCGTAGGTGTAGGAGTTCTTCGGGTCCAGCGCGGTCTTGTCCAGCGCGGCGTGCGGCAGCACGATGGTCGCGCTCCTGCGGTCCTTGCTCACCGTCACCCCGGCCTTGCCCATGTCCACGTAGGAGCCGACGGTGCCGGCCGCGACGTAGAGGGTGCGCTTGCCGAGCAGCGCCGAGGGCAGGAACTTGGCCTCCTTGTCGATGTCGACGACCAGCTGGAAGTTGCCGTCCGCCGCCTCGTAGTGGCTCATGTTCTCGATCGACTGGAGCACCGCCGGCTGGCTGCGGTCGACGGTGGTGGTGCCGAACGGGTTGGGCAGCGAGGGAAGCCAGTTGAACTTCCCGGCGGCGAGGAAGAGCGCGACGATCACCACGAAGGTGATCGGGATGCTGATGTACCAGGGGACGCGGCGCCGGGCGTACCGCCGCTCCTCGACGACG
The DNA here is from genome assembly GCF_000719095.1 of Streptacidiphilus jeojiense. GTDB lineage: Bacteria > Actinomycetota > Actinomycetes > Streptomycetales > Streptomycetaceae > Streptacidiphilus > Streptacidiphilus jeojiensis. Next base: position 120,112 of record NZ_JOEH01000001.1, read on the forward strand.
GGCCGCTCGGTCTCCGTCGCGTCTCCACGCAGGGACCTCATGGTTGTCTCCTCTGCCAGGGGTTCCGGGGGCGTCGCTCCGACGCCCTCGACCACCTCCTACCCCGTACCCGCCGACCCAAGGACCCGTCAGTTCGACGGTCGGGCAACAGGATTGTCACCGGGTGATCCCGGTCGCCGCCGGTGTGGGAGCCGGACCGACCGGGCACCACACAGGTAGGCGGATTCCGGGAGGTCACCATGGTCGGCGTGGTGCTGGTCGGCATCGTGATCGCCCTGCTGGCGGTCGCCGCGATCGGCTTCACGCTGTGGAACGACGGGCAGGGCCTGCCCCGCGGCCGCTCCAGGGACCGGAGCGGGCGGCGCAGGCCCCCGGACGGCGGGCCGTCGGACGACTGAGTCAGCGCCGTCCCTTCGCCCGCAGCGCCGCACCCCGCTCCCGGTCGGCGGCCTTCCAGCGCCTCAACTGCTCGGCGCGCAGCCGGGCGTCGGTCCGCGCCGCAATCCGCTCGTTCTCCCGGCGCAGCTTGCGGTAGCTGTCCAGCCGCCGCTCGTCCAGCCGGCCGTCCCGCAGGGCCGCCAGCACCCCGCAGCCGGGCTCGGCGACATGGCCGCAGTCGCCGAAGCGGCAGTCCCGCGCCAGCGCCTCGATCTCGGCGAAGGCCTGCTGCAGCCCCTGCGCGGCGTCGAACATGCCGACTCCGCGCAGTCCGGGGGTGTCGATCAGGACGCCCCCGCCGGGCAGCGGCAGCAGTTCCCGGGCGGTGGTGGTGTGCCGGCCCTTGCCGGAGCCGCCGACCGGGCGGACCGCTCCGGCGGTCGAACCGGCGCGCCCGGTCAGCGAGTTGGCCAGGGTGGACTTGCCCGCGCCGGACAGTCCGACCAGGGCGCTGGTGCCGGGCAGGCGGCCGGCGAGTTCCGGCATCCCCTGCCCGGTCAGGGCGCTGACCACGAGGACGCCGACGCCGGGGCTGACCCGTTCGACGTCGGCCCTGATGTGGTCGCCGTCGGGGGCCGCGTCCGCCTTGGTGAGCACCACCAGCGGCTGCGCCCCGCTCTCCCAGGCCAGGGCCAGGAAGCGCTCGACCCGGCCGAGGTCGGGTTCGACGGACAGCGAGACGGCGATGACCACGGTGTCCACATTGGCCGCCAGCACCTGCCCCTCGGACCGCTTGGAGGAGGTGGACCGTACCACCGAGGTGCGCCGCGGCAGCAGCGCGCGGACGGCCGGGCCGGACGCGGCGGGGCCGACGACCGCCCAGTCGCCGGTGCAGACGTAGTGCAGCGGGTCGTGCACCGCCACCGGCGCGATGTCGGCCCGGAGCGGGACGGCTTCGCCGCCGTCCGCGACCACGACCTCGCACAGGCCGCGGTCGACCCGGACGACCCGTCCGGGCAGCAGGCCCGCCCCGGCGTGCAGGGTGAACTGTTCGGCGCACAACTCGTCCCAGCCGTAGCGGGCGAGCGGATGCGCGGTGTCGGAAGGTGTGCTGATGACAGCGTCGGACAAGGGAGACCCTTCGAAGGGCGGCCCCGGTTGACGTGGCGTCAGGCGGGGACCGCAGGAGTGGGAACGATGTGCTGCACCGTGATCGCCATCAACGTCCTCACCTCCTGTCCCCGCTGTGTCTGCTCCCGGATGCGGCGGCCAGCGTAACCGGGCGCCGGCGCCGGCTGCCATCAGTTTTTCCGGCCGGTACGGGTGCAACCAACTCGAACGGGGTTGCGTGAGGCTATTCGAGAACTCGGAAACGCTTGTGGGGGGACCATGAACGCGCAGCGCAGCACCGTCCGTCGGAGAAACGGCCTGATCGGCTCGGGGGCGGCGACCCTCGTCGCGCTGGCGCTGGCCGGCTGTTCGGCGGGGGGCGGAGCAGGAAGCGGTTCGAACGCCGCCGCCGGGCTGGGCGGTGCTCCGCAGGCCGGCGCCGGCAGCTCGGCGAGCAGCGCGCCCGCCGCGAGCGCCTCGCCCTCGGCCGCCCCGAGCACCCCCTCGGCCTCGCCCTCCCCCACCGGACCCACCGTGCCCGAGCCCGCCGTGCTGGCGGACGCGCAGATCAATGTCGGCGAGGGCCAGACCGTCGGTGTCGGCATGCCCGTCTCGGTCACCTTCGCGCACCCGGTCCCGGCCTCGCAGCGGGCCGCGGTGGAGCAGTGGCTGACGGTCCAGGCCGGCGGCGTGACCGGGGCCTGGAGCTGGATCAAGGACCGCAACCTGCTGGATGGCGAGCGGGTGGACTTCCGCCCGCAGAGCTACTGGAAGCCCGGCACCGAGGTGACGGTGCATCTGGGTTCGCAGACAGTACGGCACTTCACCGTCGGCCGCTCGCTGATAGCCACCGTGGACGTGCGCACCCACCAGATGACCGTGGTGAACGCCGGGAGGACCACCCGCATCCCCATCACCGCGGGCCAGCCCGGTCTGGACACCTGGAACGGCGTGATGGTCGTGCTCGACAAGGCGCAGAAGGTGCTGATGGACTCGCGCACCGTCGGCCTCGGTGACGCCTATCTGGGCTACTACTACTGGGCGGTGCACATCACCACGTCCGGGACCTACGTCCACCAGAACCCCAGGGCCGACACCTACGGGGGCAAGGAGAACGTCACCCACGGCTGCGTCGGCCTCGCCGACGACGGCACCGCCAAGAGCTTCTACAACGAGGTCATCCCCGGCGACGTGGTCAAGGTGATCCACTCCAAGGACACCGTCGCCGCCGGCAACGGCTACGGCGACTGGAACCTGAGCTGGACCCAGTGGCTCGCCGGCAGCGCCCTCAAGGGCGCCACCGGCGCGTAGCCGCAGTTGTTCTGAGTGTCCGTCAGGCAGCGGTGACGGCCGAGTCGTCGGACTCCTGGGGCTCCGGCTGCTCCTGGAGTCCGCGGCGCAGGCCGAACAGCGCCACCAGGCAGGCCACCGCCATCACCCCGGCCATGATGTAGAAGACGGTCTGGGTGGCCCGGGCGAAGTCCAGCCGGACGAAGTGCGGGATGCCCGCCGTACTGCCGCCGGAGCCGGTGCCCGAGTTGGCGTCGGCCGCCTTGACCGCCTCGGCGTGGGTCAGGCCCTGGGCGGTGAGCGAGGAGACCAGGTGCGAGCGGGTCTCGGTGACCATCACCGTGCCCAGGATGGCCAGGCTGAGGCTGGAGCCGTAGTTGCGCACGGTCTGGGTGATCCCGGTGGCCTCGCCGTAGGAGAGGCTGGAGGCCCGGTTGACCGCGTCGGTGTTGGCCGGGCCCATCATCAGGCCCATCCCGGCACCGGCGATGACGATCATCCACATCTCCTTGTTGAAGTCGAGTGTGGTCAACCGCTGGGCCCAGAGGTAGAAGCCGACCGCCGCGACGGCGCAGCCGATGACGACCGGGCGCTTGGCGCCGACCCGGTCCAGCATCCGCCCGCCGATCTGCGCGGCGACCACGAAGCCGAGGAAGAAGTACAGCAGGCTCTCCCCGGCCTGGGACGGCTTCTCGTCCAAGCCGACGGCGGCGTACTCGCTGGCGAAGAAGAACATCGGGACGAACACCATCATGGCGACGCCCAGGATGACGTTCTGGACCACGAACGCCCGGTTGCTGAAGATCGAGACGTTCATCAGCGGCGAGGCGACGGTCTTCTCGTAGCGGAAGAACACCACCAGCAGCAGCAGTCCCAGGCCGATGCTCAGGCCGATGCCGGGGTTGCTCCAGCCCCAGATGTTCGACTGCTGGAAGCCGAAGACGCTGAGCGCGACCCCGGCGGCGATCAGCACCAGGCCGCGGTAGTCCATCGGCGCCGGACGGTGCCGGGTCTCCGGCTTGGACAGCACGATCAGCACCAGCGCGATCAGCGCGATCGGGATGTTGACCCAGAAGATGGCCCGCCAGGTCCAGGCGCTGAGGTAGCCGCCGAGCAGCGGCCCCACCGCGGTCAGACCGCCGGCGATGCCGAAGAAGAGGGCCAGCGCCCGGCCGCGCTCCCGCAGTTCGTAGGTGTTCACCACGATGGCCAGCGCCGCCGGGTACATGATCGCGCCGCCCACGCCCTGCAGCGCGCGGAAGGCCACGATCCAGGTCTCGGCCAGGCTGCCCTTGGGCGTCAGCCCGCACAGCGCGGAGGCACCGGCGAAGACGATCACCCCGATGGTGACCATCTTGCGGTGGCCCACGGTGTCGGCCAGCCGGCCGCCGTAGGCGAAGAGCGCCGCCATGGTGAGCAGATAGGAGTTGACCGCCCACTGCATCCCGGTGCTCGACAACCCGAGCTCGCTCTGGATCTTCGGTGCCGCGATCGAGACGATCGTCTGGTCGATGAAGGTCATCGCCACCGCGAAGATCATCGCGGTCAGCACCAGGTTCTTCCGGCCCGTCCCCACGGACCCCGTACTCACACTGCTCACTCGGTCAGCTCCCCCGTCGTCTGGTCAGCCTGTACGGACGCTGAGAGTAGCGGCTCCCGGTGTGACCGAGCAGGCGGACGGAGGTCTACGCGCTGACGACCTCACCCGGGCGCAGTGCCTGCCGGGCCGCCTCGACGAAGGCCTCCCTGCGGGCCTCGACCTGGTCCAGCGAGCCGTGCCCGGTGCCGAGCAGGTCGACCAGTTCACGTGCGGCGCCGCACGCCTCCGGGGGCCCCGCCAGCAGCACCGCGGCGAAGGCGCGGCGCAGCGCCGGCAGGTCGGAGGCGTCGCCGACCCGGGTCCTGCGGGTCAGCACCAGCACCTCGGCGGCGGCCAGGAAGTCCGCGTAGGCGCCGCGCCTGAGCTCCAGCTCACGGGCGGTCCGCTGGTCCCGAAAGGCCGTCAGCACCGCCTCCAGCACCGCGTCCGCCCGCCGGGCGCCGGCGACATGGGTGAACCCCCCGGTCACCAGGCCGCCCGCGACTGCTGCGCCGGCCGCGATCAGCGCGATCCACCCGTCACCCATGCGTACATTCTTTCCATCTCCGGACGGGTGACGCAGCAGGATCCGGACATCCGGGCCTGACCCGGGGTCAGAGCCCGCGGCCGCGGCGGCCGCGCTCCCAGCCGCCGCGCCTGCGCTGGTCCTTCGGGTCCTCGGGCGGCGGGTAGGGGTTGCGGCGGCGGATCTTCCTGGACTGGATCCGGTCGCGGAGGTTGGTCGGCGCCAGGAAGTCGGCCCAGCGCTCCGGGTACTCGGACGGGGCCTCGCCCTCCGCCTCCTCGCCCTCCGGCGCCGGGTTGGCGGCCTTGTTGCGCACCGCCGCCCGGCGCGCCTCGGCGCGGCGTATCAGCTCCGCAGCGGCCTCCTCGCGGGCCCGCTCGTTCTCGGCCCTGGCCATCGCGGTCTCGCGGCTGGGCCACATCCGGTCGATGGCGGCGTTCATCGCCGCGCCGACCAGCACCGCCATCGCGGTCACGCCGATCCACAGCAGCACCGCGACCGGCGCGGCCAGCGACCCGTACACGGTCGGCCCCTCGACGGCGTGCACCAGGTAGAACCGCAGCACCCCGCTGCCGATCACCAGCACCAGCAGCGCGACCAGGGCCCCGGGCAGGTCCTCCTTCCACGGCGTCCGCACCGGGACGGCCACGTGGTAGAGGGTGGTGAGGAAGACCACCGACAGCACCATCGCCCCGGGCCAGTACAGCGCGTGCACCAGCCCCGCCGACTCCGGGAAGGCGTCGACCACCTGCCCGGGGCCGGCCACCACCAGCGGCAGCACGATGGTGCCGACGATCAGCGCGACGATGTAGAGGCCCAGCGACAGCATCCGGGTGTGGATGATCCCGCGCTTGCCCTCCAGCCCGTACATGATGGTCACGGTCTCGACGAAGACGTAGAGCGCCCGGGAGCCGGACCAGAGCGCCAGCATGAAGCCGATCGAGATCAGGTCGGGCCGGCCGGAGCTGAAGACACTGTTCAACAGGGGTTTGACGGTCTGATCGATGGAGGAGGGGGACAGCACGGTCGCCGCCGCGTTCAGGATGTCCTGTTCCAGCACCTTGATGGTGCCGGCGCTGAGGTAGCCCAGTGTCCCCGCGACACAGAGCAGCAGCGGCGGCACCGACATCAGCGTGAAGAAGGCGACCTCGGCGGCGAGCCCGGTCACCCGGTACTCCATGCAGGTGTTGGTGGTGTCCTTGACCAGCTGCCAGGCGATCGTCCGGTACGGCGCGCCCGCCCGCCGCCCACCGGCGCGCCGGGACGGCCTGGCTCTGTGCCGGGCCTTGGGGGGTGGCGTTTCGCCTGCTGGTTGCACCCTCAGAGAGTATCCAACCAGCAGACCCCGACCAGGCACACGCTCAGGGGCGCGGGGAACTGCGCGACAAACCACGCACCTCCGTGCACCGGCCGCACAACCTCGCCCCCCACCCCCCTACGCCCCCGAAGCCTCCAGCATCCCGTCCCGCGGAACGATCTTCACCCGCTCCCGCCCCTGCGCCTCTCCGAGCGCCCGTTCGGCCGCGTCCAGCCGGTACCACCCGTCCCAGGTCGTGTACCGCACCCCCGACGACGCCAGGAACTCCGTCACCGCGTCCTCCTCCGGCGCAGCCGGCTCCGCCAGCCTCCCGGCCTGGAAGTCGGCCAGCAGGTTGGCGACGGTCTCGTTGGCGTCGCCCTTGGTGTGGCCGATCAGGCCCACCGGACCGCGCTTGATCCAGCCGGTCACGTACGTGGAGGCCAGGTGCTCGCCGTTCTCGACGACCCGTCCGGCCTCGTGCGGCACCGTGCCGGTCTCCTCGTCCCAGGGCAGCTTGGGCAGTTCGGAGGAGAGGTAGCCGACGGCACGGTAGACGGACTGGATGTCCCAGTCGGTGAACCTGCCGGTCCCCTTCACATTGCCGGTGCCGTCCAGCTCGGTGCGCTCGGTACGCAGCCCGACCACCCGGCCGTCCTCGCCGAGCACCTCGGTCGGGGACTCGAAGAAGTGCAGGAAGAGCTTGTGCGGGCGGTCGCCGACGTCCCGGATGGCCCAGTTCTCCAGCGTGGAGGCGACCATGTCGGCCTGCTTGTTGGAGCGGCGGGTGGCGATGCTGCCCTCGTCGTAGTCGATGTCCTCGGGGTTGACGATGACCTCGATGTTCGGCGAGTGGTCCAGCTCGCGCAGCTCCATCGGGCTGAACTTGGCCTGGGCCGGGCCGCGGCGTCCGAAGACGTGCACCTCCAGCGCCTTGTTGGCGACCAGCCCCTCGTGCACGTTGGCCGGGATCTCGGTGGGGAGCAGCTCGTCCCCGGTCTTGGCGAGGATCCGGGCCACGTCCAGGGCGACGTTGCCGACGCCGAGGACGGCGACCTTCTCCGCCTCCAGCGGCCAGGTGCGCGGGACGTCCGGGTGGCCGTCGAACCAGGAGACGAAGTCCGCGGCGCCGTAGGAGCCGTCCAGCTCGATGCCGGGGATGTTCAGCGCCCGGTCGGCGCTGGCGCCGGTGGAGAAGATGACGGCGTCGTAGAACTGGCGCAGGTCGTCCAGGTTGAGGTCACCGGGGTAGTCGATGTTGCCGAAGAGACGTATCTGCGGCTTGTCGAGCACCTGGTGCAGCGCGGTGATGATGCCCTTGATCCGCGGGTGGTCCGGGGCGACGCCGTAGCGGATCAGTCCGAAGGGGGCCGGCATCCGCTCGAACAGGTCGATGGAGACACCGGGGTCGGCCGCGACGTCGGACTTCATCAGGGCGTCGGCGGCGTAGATGCCGGCAGGGCCGGCTCCGACGATGGCGACCCGCAGAGGGCGAGGCATGTGGCGTTTCCTTCGATCTGGACGGCAGACGAGACTCCGGTAAGGGTAAGCATGCCTAAGAGTGATCGAGGAACAGTACCCGGCCCCGGTCTATGAGTGCATAAGCCGAACTTATGACCCCTCCAAGAACCGGCTGCACCCGGCTTGGGCCGGATCCCGCTCAGGCCCGCAGCGCCGGCAGCATCCGCTCCCAGGCCTCGGGGTCGTCCAGGGCCACCATCACCAGCTGGTAGCAGGCCCGGTGGCAGAGCTCCACCAGCTCGGCGCGGTCCATCCGCTCCGCCGCCGGCTGGTCCAGCCAGGCCAGCACCACCTCCTCCATGAAGGCCTGCCACCCGTGCACCGCCATCGCCACCGACGGGTTCGGCGGCATCCCGGCCGCCACCAGCCCCTCGGTGATCCACTCGGTGAAGGTGGTCCGCATGGCCCGGTGCAGCGCCTTCATCTCCGGGTTGTCGCCGGTGGTGGTCAGCCGGACCACGGCGAGGTAGACCGAGGGGTGCCGGGAGACCTGCTCGACGAAGGTGTCGATACCGGAACGCAGCTGCGCGGAGGCGGTGAGCGCGGGGTCGGGGCGGACGTGGTCGAGCAGTTCCGAGGCCACGGCACGCAGCACCGCGTGCCGCAGCCTGCGCTGCGAGCCGAAGTAGTGGAACAGCAGCCCGGGCGAGACCCCCACCTCGTCGGCCACCGCCTCCACCGACAGGTCCTCGATGCTGCGACGCTCCAGCAGGCCGCGGGCGGCGGCGAGGATCTGCGTCTTGCGGTCGGCGGGAGACAGCCGGGAGCCGGCGGAACGAACCATGTGCACAGTCTATTGACTTGTCCTCAATAGACCCTACTGTTGAGTAAGCATCAATAAGACATCGGTCAGGGAGGACCCATGCCCCACAGCCCGGCCGGGGACGGCGAGCACCACGACCTGGTCCTGCAGCCCAGGAACGTGCAGTTCGACTGGAACGCGCTGCCGATGCACTGGATCCCCGGCGAGCCGATGGCCACCCATGTCATCAATGTGCTGCACCTGCTGCTCCCCGAGGGCGAGCGCTGGTTCGTCCGGACCTTCAAGGAGGCGCTGCCGCTGATCCGCGACGAGCGGCTGCGCGAGGAGGTGCTGGGCTTCGTCGGCCAGGAGGCGATCCACGCCGAGGCGCACCAGGGCGTGCTGGACCACCTGCTCGCCAAGGGGCTGGACCCTCGTCCCTACACCCGGCAGGCCGAGTACCTGTTCCAGCGGGTGCTGGGCGAGCACCCGGAGCTGACCGGCACGGCGGCCCGGGAGAACCTGATCGAACGGGTCGCCGTGATCGCCGCCATCGAGCACTTCACCGCCTTCCTCGGCGACTGGGTGCTGAACGCGGACGGGCTGGACCGGGCCGGGGTCGACCCGGTGATGCTGGACCTGCTCCGCTGGCACGGCGCCGAGGAGGTGGAGCACCGGAGCGTCGCCTTCGACCTGCTCCGGCACCTCGACCCGGGATACGCCCGACGCATCCGGGCCATGGCGATCACCGGCCCGGTGCTGGTGCAGCTGTGGGTCCGCGGCGTCCGGTTCCTGATGGCCAACGATCCGACGCTGCGGCCCGGCGCGGCGCGGCCCAGCTGGCGGGCGTACACGGCGGCGTCCGGACGAGGGCTGCTGCCGCACCTGGGCAGGGCCGCCCGCTCGGCCGCCCGCTACCTGCGCCGCGACTACCACCCGACCCAGGAGGGCTCCACCCGGCAGGCCGTCGCCTACCTCGGCAGCTCCCCGGCCGCCCGCGCCGCCGCGCACTGATCGCGCACTGATCGCGCACCGAACCGCGCACCGCCCCCCGCGGACCGACCCCGAGGACCACGCCATCCCATGAGCCCCGAACCCACCCCGCTGCCGCCCCCGCCCGACCTGTACGGACGCGGACGCGACGACCGCTTCATGCGCTTCCTGGACCGGGCCACCCGCCTGTACCTGCCCGTCAGCACCCGCAGGAACCGCTACGGCCGCCGCGGCCCGCTACCGCTGACGCCGGCCCGGCTCCAGGTCGTGGTGGCCGCCCGCACCGTCGAGGCCGAGGACGTCGTCTCGCTGGAACTGCGCCCCGCCGCTCCCGGCGGCGGCCCGCTGCCCGGCTGGCAGCCCGGCGCCCACCTGGACGTCGACCTGCCCTCGGGGCTGCGCCGGCAGTACTCGCTCAACGGCGACCCGGCCGACCGTGGCAGCTACCGGATCGCGGTACGCCGGATCGACGGCGGCGCCGGCGGCTCCCTGGAGGTCCACCAGGACCTCGCCGTCGGCAGCGGACTGACGGTCAGTCACCCGCGCAACGCCTTCCCCTTCGCCGCCGACCCGGCCGTACTGCTGATCGCCGGCGGCATCGGTATCACCCCGCTGCTGCCGATGGCCCGCGAGGCGGCCCGGCGCGGACTGGACTGGCGGCTGGTCCACACCGGGCGCTCCCGCGCCTCCATGCCCTTCGCCGCCGAACTCGCCGCGCTCGACCCGGACGGCAGCCGTGTGGTGTTCCGCCCCGACGACGAGCACGGCGGACCGGCCGACGCCGCCGAACTGCTCGGCCACGCCCCCGCCCCCGGCGCCGCGGTCTACGTCTGCGGCCCGGCACCGATGCTGGACGCGGTCCGCGCCGCCTTCGACGAATCCCCCGCCCGGGCGCTGCACTTCGAACGCTTCAGCGCCGCCCCGGTCAAGGACGGCCGGCCGTTCACCCTGCGGCTGCGCCGCAGCGGGGTGACCCTGGCCGTCCCCGCCGACCGCTCCGCCCTGGACGTGCTCCGCGACCACGACCCGGCCACGCCGTACTCCTGCCGCCAGGGCTTCTGCGGCGTCTGCCGGCGCAGCGTCACGGCCGGTACGGTCGAGCACCGCGACCGCAGACTCAGCGACCAGGAGCGGGCCGAGGGCCAGATGCTCGTCTGCGTGTCCCGCGCCCCCGAGGGCGAATGCCTCGAACTGGACGGATGACCCCGATGACCCCGATGACCTCGATGACCTCGATGACCACAGCGGTGAAGAGCCCGCCCCGTTTCCCCTACGACACCCAGGACCTGGACCGGTTCCGCGAGTTGCAGCAGCTCGCCTACGGCTGCGCCGAGAGCGTCGCCGCCTGGCTGGCCCCCGGGGTCACCGAGCGGGAGGCCGCCGGCCGGCTGCGGCGCGAGCTGGTCGCGGCCGGGGTCCAGGACTTCTTCCACATCCCCTTCGCCTGGTTCGGCGACCGCACCGCCTTCCGGCACTTCCGCACCCCGCTGCAGTTCTTCGCCAGCGGCAGGCGGCTGGAGGAGGGCATGTGCTTCGTCCTGGACTGCGCCCCGGTGGTGGACGGCTACACCGCCGACATCGGCTACGCCGGGAAGGTCGGCGACAACCCGATCTGGGACATGATCGCCCAGGACCTGCGCGAATACCGCGAGCTGATCCTCCGTGAGGTGCGGGCCCGACGGCCGCTGAACGAGGTGTACGCCTCGGTGGACGCGCTGATCGCCAAGCACGGCTACGACAACCGGCACCGGGTCTACCCGGGCCGGGTGATCGGCCACCAGGTGACCAGGACGGTCCAGCGCGGCCCGGCCGGGGTGAACCTGTTCGGCTTCGGCGTGCGCACCCTGCAGACGCTGGGCCGCGAACTGGTCAGCGAGCGGGTCCAGGGCCGCAGCCCGCTCTGGGCCGACGGCCGCTCCTCGCAGCACCCGCCGACGCCGGGGCTGTGGGCGGTGGAGCCGCACGTGGGCTTCCGGGACGTGGGGCTGAAGTTCGAGGAGCTGCTGGTGGTCACCGAAGACGACGCCTACTGGCTGGACGACGACCTGCCGCACGTGCGGCGCTGGGAGCAGAGCCGATGACCGCCGCCGCCCGCCACCTCACCGTCACCGGACCTTCCGGGCTGCCGCTCTCGGTCCACGCCGAGGGCGACCCGGCCCACCCCACCGTGGTCCTGGTGCACGGCTACCCCGACACCCACCGGGTCTGGGACGACGTCGCCGCCGACCTGTCCGCCGACCACCACGTGGTCCGCTACGACGTGCGCGGGGCGGGCGGCTCGGGCCGGCCCGAGCGGGTCCGCGACTACCGTCTGGAGCACCTCGCCGACGATCTGACGGCCGTCGCTGACGCCGTCAGCCCGGACCGGCCGGTGCACGTGGTGGCGCACGACTGGGGCTCGATCCAGTCCTGGGAGGCGGTCACCCGCCCCGGCGCGGAGGCCAGGATCGCCTCCTACACCTCCATCTCCGGGCCCTGTCTGGACCACATCGGCCACTGGGCCCGGCACCGCTTCGCCAGGCCGACGCCCCGTCACCTCGCCCAGCTGGCCGGGCAGGCGGCGCACTCCTGGTACATCGTCGCCTTCCACCTGCCCGGGCTGGCACCGCTCGCCTGGCAGCACGGGCTGGCGGCCCGCTGGGACTCGGTGCTGCGCCTGGTCGAGGGGGTCACCCCGAGAGCCGGCGACCCCCGGTCCGCCCGGGAGCTGGCCGGGGACGCGGTGCGCGGCATCGGGCTCTACCGCGCCAACATGCTGCCCCGGCTGCTGAACCCCGGGCAGCGGCCGACCCTGGTACCGGTGCAGACGATCACCCTCACCGAGGACAACTACGTCAGTCCGGCGCTGACCGAGGGCCTGGAGCGATGGGCGCCGCAGCTGTGGCGGCGCACCATCCCGGTCGGCCACTGGGGAGCGCTGCTGGAGAAGGGAACCACCGTGGCACGGATGGTCCGCGAGTTCACCGCCCACCACGAGGGCGGGCCGGCGCTGCCCAGGGCCCCGCGCCGGCTGGTGGTGCTGACCGGCGCCGGCAGCGGCATCGGCCGGGCCACCGCGCTGGCCTTCGCCGAGCGCGGTGCCGAGGTGGTGCTGCTGGACCGGGACCTGGAGTCCGCCGAGCGCACCGTCGAGCTGGCCCGGCTGCTGGGCGCGACCGCCCACGCCTACCAGGTGGACGTCTCCGACGGCGCCGCCATGGACGCCCTGGCGGCCAAGGTCGCCGCCGAGCACGGGGTCCCCGACGTGCTGGTCAACAACGCCGGCGTGGGGCACTCGGGCAGCTTCCTGGAGACCACCGAGGCGGAGTGGAAGCGGGTGCTGGACGTCAACCTCTGGGGCGTCATCCACGGCTGCCGCGCCTTCGGCGCGCTGATGGCCGCGCGCGGCGAGGGCGGACACATCGTCAATCTGGCCTCGGCCGCCGCCTACCTGCCGTCCCGGATGCTGGCCGCCTACGCCACCAGCAAAGCCGGGGTCTCCATGCTCTCCGACTGCCTGCGGGCCGAGCTGGCCGGGCAGGGCATCAAGGTGTCGGCGATCTACCCGGGCATCGTCAACACCAACATCACCCGCAGCACCACCTTCTCCGGACTGGACGACGCCGAGCAGACCGCCCAGCGCCGCCGGGTCAGCGGGCTCTACGCCCGCCGCAACTTCCCGCCCGAGAAGGTCGCCGCCGCGATCGTCAAGGCGGTCGCCGACGACCGCCCCTTCGTCCCGGTGACGGTGGAGGCCAAGGCCGCCCGGGTACTGGGCCGGCTCTCCCCCGGCCTGATCCGGACAGCGGCCCGGTTCAGACTGGGCTAGGGGCAGGGAGCGAACTACGGTGGCTGACATGAGCACCCACGAGGTCACCAACCAGGCCCCGCCATTGGTCGACTACGACGTCTACGGGGCCGACGCCGCGCTGCGCGAGGGCGTGGCCCGGTACGCGGCGCCGGAGCGGCTGGCGGAGATCGACGGCGAGCTCGGGGAGCTGGGGCGGGCGGCCGGTTCGGCCGAGGCGCAGCACTGGGGCGAGCTGGCCAACACCCACGAGCCGGTGCTGCGCACCCACGACCGCTACGGCAACCGGATCGACGAGGTCGAGTTTCATCCTGCGTGGCACTCGCTGATGAACCGTGCCGTCTCCGCCGGGCTGACCGGCGACGCCTGGACCCGTCCGGACGGGCATCTGCGCCGGGCGGCCGGATTCATGGTGTGGTCGCAGGCCGAGTACGGGCACGGCTGCCCGGTCTCGATGACCCACGCCGCCGTCCCCGCGCTGCGCACCGACCCGGCGCTGGCCGAGCAGTGGGTGCCGCTGCTGACCTCGCGCTCGTACGACTTCGGGCTGCGGGCCCCGCAGGGCAAGCGCGGCGTGCTGGCCGGGATGGGGATGACCGAGAAGCAGGGCGGCTCGGACGTCCGCGCCAACACCACCCGGGCCGAGCCGCTGGCGGCGGACGGCGAGTACACGCTGACCGGCCACAAGTGGTTCTGCTCCGCCCCCATGTCGGACGTCTTCCTGGTGCTGGCGCAGGCCCCGGGCGGGCTGACCTGCTTCGTGCTGCCCCGGGTGCTCCCGGACGGCAGCCGCAACACCTTCCGGATCCAGCGGCTCAAGGACAAGCTGGGCAACCGCTCCAACGCCTCCTCCGAGATCGAGTTCGACGGCAGCACCTGGGCGCAGCGGCTCGGCCCCGAGGGGCGCGGGGTGGCGACCATCATCGAGATGGTGGCGGCCACCCGGATGGACTGCGTACTGGGCTCCACCTCGCTGATGCGGCAGGCCCTGGCCCAGGCGGCGCACCATGCCGCGCACCGCAGCGCCTTCGGCGGCCCGCTGGTCGACAAGCCGCTGATGCGCAACGTCCTCGCCGATCTGGCGCTGGAGTCCGAGGCGGCCACCGCCACCGCGCTGCGGCTCGCCTCCGCCTTCGACGCGGACACCGCGCCGGAGCGGGAGTTCCGCCGCCTGGCGGTCGCGGTGTCCAAATACTGGATTACCAAGCGCTGTCCGGTGGTCGCCGCCGAGGCGCTGGAGTGCCTGGGCGGCAACGGCTACGTCGAGGAGTCGGGGATGCCCCGGCTGTTCCGCGAGTCCCCGCTGAACTCGGTCTGGGAGGGCTCGGGCAATGTGAACGCCCTGGACGTGCTGCGGGTGCTGGCCCGGGAGCCGCAGGTGGTGGAGGCCTTCCTGGCCGAGCTGCGACTGGCCGAGGGCTCCGACCGGCACTTCGACACCGCGCTGAAGGAACTGCTCACCGAGCTGGCCGACCCGGCCGAGCTGGAGACCAGGGCCCGCCGGGTGGTGGAGCGGCTGGCGCTGCTGCTGCAGGCGTCGCTGCTGCTGCGGCACGCCCCGGCGGCCGTCGCCGACGCGTTCTGCCTCTCCCGCCTGGGCGGCGACCGGGGTTCCACCTTCGGTACGCTGCCGACCGGTCTGGCTCTCGCCGCGATCGTGGACCGGACCCGCCCGGCGGTCTGATTGTCTCATCAGATGAGACACAATTGTTCATATTCCGGACGGTGGTGGACGCGAGAAAGCTCGGCATGCGACGCTTCTGCCATGTCTGGTGCCGGAACCGCCTTGGTAGGTCGACTTCACGTCGACCTCGGCCGCATGTCCAGCGCCATCTGTCCGGTGACCTGAGCCGCCCACGCCGCCGCCGTTGCCCGCCGCCAGTCGGTCCGGTCAGGTTCCACCGCATCCGCCACCCGCACGAGTGAGTACATCCGTGCAGCTCAACGGCGCCGTGCAGACCGGGATCCGAGACCGCTCCGCCAGGCCCCCGCCACTCTGCCGAAGGACTGCACCATGGCCTCCACCCCCACCCCCGACGACGCCGCCGCGCGCCGCCCGGCGGCCACCCGCAAGGTGACCCGCCACCGCGGTGAGGGCCAGTGGGCCATGGGTCACTTCACTCCGCTGAACGCCAACGAGCAGTTCAAGAAGGACGACGACGGTCTCAATGTGCGGACACGCATTGAGACGATCTACTCCCAGCGCGGCTTCGACTCCATCGACCCGGCGGACCTGCGCGGCCGGATGCGCTGGTGGGGCCTCTACACCCAGCGCAAGGCCGGCATCGACGGCGGCAAGACCGCCATCCTGGAGCCGCACGAGCTGGACGACGAGCACTTCATGCTGCGGGTCCGCATCGACGGCGGCCGGCTGACCACCGCTCAGCTGCGCGCCATCGGCGAGGTCTCCGAGACCTACGCCCGCGGCACCGCCGACATCACCGACCGGCAGAACATCCAGCTGCACTGGATCCGGATCGAGGACGTCCCGGCGATCTGGCAGAAGCTGGAGGCCGTGGGCCTGTCCACCACCGAGGCCTGCGGCGACTGCCCGCGCGTGATCATCGGCTCGCCGGTGGCCGGCATCGCCGAGGACGAGATCATCGACGGCAGCTGGGCCGTGGACGAGATCCATGAGCGCTACATCGGCGACAAGGAGTTCTCCAACCTCCCGCGCAAGTTCAAGACCGCGATCTCCGGATCGCCGGTCCAGGACGTGGTGCACGAGATCAACGACATCGCCTTCGTCGGCGTGGTCCACCCCGAGCACGGCCCCGGCTTCGACGTCTGGGTCGGCGGCGGCCTGTCCACCAACCCCCGACTGGCCGAGCGCCTGGGCGCCTGGGTCCCGCTGGAGCAGGTCCCGGACGTCTGGGCCGGCGTGGTCGGCATCTTCCGCGACTACGGCTACCGCCGACTGCGCACCCGCGCCCGGCTGAAGTTCCTGATGGCCGACTGGGGCCCCGAGAAGTTCCGTCAGATCCTGGAAGACGACTACCTCAAGACCAAGCTGATCGACGGACCGGCCCCGGCCGAGCCCAGCACCCGCTGGCGCGACCACGTCGGCGTCCACCCGCAGCAGGACGGCAACTTCTACGTCGGCTTCGCTCCCAGGGTCGGCCGCATCGACGGCCCGACCCTGGCGAAGATCGCCGACGTCGCCGCCGCCCACGGCTCGGACCGGCTGCGGACCACGGTCGAGCAGAAGATGATCATCCTGGACGTGGCGCCGGACCAGGTCGAGCCGCTGGTCGCGGCCCTGGACGCGCTGGACTTCCAGGTCCGCCCGTCCTCCTTCCGGCGCGGCACCATCGCCTGCACCGGCATCGAGTTCTGCAAGCTGGCCATCGTCGAGACCAAGGGCCGCGGCCACGACCTGATCTCCGACCTGGAGAAGCGCCTGCCCGACTTCGACCAGCCGATCAGCATCAACATCAACGGCTGCCCCAACGCCTGCGCCCGGATCCAGACCGGCGACTTCGGGCTCAAGGGCCAGCTGGTCCTCAACGCCGAGGGCGAGCAGGTCGAGGGCTTCCAGGTGCACCTGGGCGGCAGCCTGGGCTTCGAGGCCGGCTTCGGCCGCAAGCTGCGCGGCCTGAAGGTCACCGCCGCCGAACTCCCCGACTACATCGAGCGCGTCCTGCGCCGCTTCGAGGAGGAGCGCACCGACGACGAGCGCTTCGCCGAGTGGGCGCTGCGCGCCGACGAAGGGGCCCTGAAGTGAGTGAGCGAGCCGCACCGTTCTACTGCCCGTACTGCGGGGACGAGGACCTGCGCCCCAGCGAGGAAGGGGGGCACGGGAGTTGGGAATGCGCGAGCTGTTGTCGGGCGTTCTCGCTGAAGTTCCTTGGCCTGCTTTCTTCGCATTCATCCACATCTGGGGGACCGTCAGATGGCAACAGAGACTGACATACCGACCAGGACGCCCGAGCAGTTGCAGGCCCTCGCCGAGCAGGCGAACCAGGACCTGGAGAACGCCTCCGCCCAGGAGATCATGCGCTGGGCCGCCGAGACCTTCGGCCGCCGCTTCGCCGTCACCTCGTCCATGGAGGACGCGGTCGTCGCCCACCTGGCCTCGACCGCCCTGCCCGGAGTGGACGTGATCTTCCTGGACACCGGCTACCACTTCCCGGAGACCCTGGGCACCCGCGACGCCGTCGCGGAGGTCTACCCGGTCAATGTGATCACCCTCACCCCCCGTCAGACCGTGGCCGAGCAGGACGCCGAGTACGGGCCGCGGCTGCACGACCGCGACCCGGACCTCTGCTGCTCGCTGCGCAAGGTCGAGCCGCTCAACCGCGGCCTGGCCGGCTACGACGCCTGGGCCACCGGGCTGCGCCGCGACGAGTCGCCGACCCGGGCGAACACCCCGATCGTCGGCTACGACGCCAAGCGGCAGAAGGTCAAGATCGCCCCGATCGCCCGCTGGACCCAGGACGACGTGGACGCCTACGTCGCCGAGCACGGCATCCTGCTGAACCTGTTGCTCAGCGACGGCTACGCGTCCATCGGCTGCTCCCCGGAGTCCTGCACCCGGCGCATCCTCGCAGGTGAGGACGCTCGTTCGGGCCGCTGGTCCGGAGCCGGCAAGACCGAGTGCGGCATTCACCTGTAGGTCAGGAAGCTCTCAGACTCCTGTAGCACTCTTACCCCGTGCGCCCTTGACGCCCCCACAGCACCACCCGAACCAGCTTGGAGCAGAAACCGATGACCACCACCGTCGACGCAGCGACCGCCCCGGCGGCCGCCGTGGCCGCAGCCGGCGCCACCGTGTGGCTGACCGGCCTGCCCAGCGCCGGGAAGACCACCATCGCGCTGGCGCTCGCGGACCGGTTGCGCGCCGAGGGCCACCGGGTGGAGATCCTGGACGGCGACGAGATCCGCACCTTCCTCTCGGCCGGACTCGGCTTCAGCCCCGAGGACCGCGACACCAACATCCAGCGGATCGGTTTCGTCGCCGAACTGCTGGCCTCCAACGGCGTCAAGGTGCTGGCGCCGGTGATCGCCCCCTACGCCGCCTCCCGCGCCGCCGTCGCCGCCCGCCACGCCGAGCAGGGGACGCCGTACCTGGAGGTGCACGTCGCCACGCCGGTCGAGGTCTGCTCCGAGCGCGACGTCAAGGGCCTGTACGCCAAGCAGGCGGCGGGCGAGATCTCCGGCCTCACCGGGGTGGACGACCCCTACGAGGCCCCCACCGCACCCGACCTGCGCATCCAGGCGCACACCCAGCCGGTGGCCGACTCGGCCGCCGCCCTGCACGCACTGCTCACCGAGAGGGGACTGGCGTGACGACCGCTGCCGACATCCTGACCTCCGAGTCCTACGGGAACCCCTACGCGCTGTCGCACCTGGACGCGCTGGAGGCCGAGGCCGTCCACATCTTCCGCGAGGTGGCCGGCGAGTTCGAGCGCCCGGTGATCCTCTTCTCCGGCGGCAAGGACTCCATCGTCATGCTGCACCTGGCGCTCAAGGCCTTCTGGCCGGCCCAGGTCCCCTTCGCGCTGCTGCACGTGGACACCGGCCACAACTTCCCCGAGGTGCTGGAGTACCGCGACCGCACGGTGG
This sequence comes from Streptacidiphilus jeojiense, assembly GCF_000719095.1. GTDB lineage: Bacteria > Actinomycetota > Actinomycetes > Streptomycetales > Streptomycetaceae > Streptacidiphilus > Streptacidiphilus jeojiensis. The sequence goes on from NZ_JOEH01000001.1 coordinate 138,900, forward strand.
CCGAGCACGGCCTGCGGCTGCACGTCGCCAGGGTCCAGGACTTCATCGACGACGGCCGGCTGCGCGAGCGCCCGGACGGGCTGCGCAACCCGCTGCAGACCGTGCCGCTGCTGGACGGCATCGAGAAGGGCCGCTTCGACGCGGTCTTCGGCGGTGGCCGCCGCGACGAGGAGAAGGCCCGCGCCAAGGAGCGGGTGTTCTCGCTCCGCGACGAGTTCGGCGCCTGGGACCCGCGCCGCCAGCGCCCCGAGCTGTGGTCGCTCTACAACGGCCGGCACTCCCCCGGCGAGCACGTCCGGGTCTTCCCGCTCTCCAACTGGACCGAGCTGGACGTCTGGCAGTACATCGAGCGGGAGAACATCGAACTCCCGGCCATCTACTACGCGCACGAGCGCGAGGTCTTCCAGCGCAGCGGCATGTGGCTGACCGCCGGCGAGTGGGGCGGCCCCAAGGCCGGCGAGACCGTCGAGCGGCGCCTGGTGCGCTACCGCACCGTCGGCGACATGTCCTGCACCGGCGCCGTCGACTCCGACGCGACGACCGTCGCCGACGTGGTCACCGAGGTCGCCGCCAGCCGCCTGACCGAACGCGGGGCCACCCGGGCCGACGACAAGGTGTCCGAGGCCGCCATGGAAGACCGCAAGCGCGAGGGGTACTTCTAAGCATGAGCACCGAACTGCACCAGCCCACCCCCGCGTTGGAGTCCGGGACGGCGACCGCGCTGCTGCGCTTCGCCACCGCGGGCTCCGTCGACGACGGCAAGTCGACCCTGGTCGGCCGACTGCTCCACGACTCCAAGTCGATCCTCACCGACCAGTTGGAGGCGGTCACCACCGCCTCCCAGAACCGCGGCCAGGAGGCCCCCGACCTGGCGCTGCTGACCGACGGGCTGCGCGCCGAGCGCGAGCAGGGCATCACCATCGACGTGGCCTACCGCTACTTCGCCACCGCCCGGCGCCGCTTCATCCTGGCCGACACCCCGGGCCACGTTCAGTACACCCGCAACATGGTCACCGGCGCCTCCACCGCCGAGCTGGCCGTGGTCCTGGTCGACGCCCGCAACGGCGTGGTCCAGCAGACCCGCCGGCACGCCGCGGTCGCCGCGCTGCTGCGGGTCCCGCACGTCGTGCTGGCCGTCAACAAGATGGACCTGGTCGACTACGCGGAGCCGGTCTTCGCAGCCATCGCCGAGGAGTTCAACGCCTACGCAGCCTCGCTCGGCGTCCCGGACGTGACCGCGATCCCAATCTCGGCGCTGGCCGGGGACAACGTGGTCGAGCCCTCCGCGCACATGGACTGGTACGGCGGCCCGACCCTGCTGGAGCACCTGGAGACGGTGCCGGTCGGCTCCGACCCCTCGGACGAGCCGGCCCGCTTCCCGGTCCAGTACGTCATCCGCCCGCAGAGCGCCGAGCACCTGGACTACCGCGGCTATGCCGGCCAGCTGGCCTCCGGCGTGCTGCGGGCCGGCGACCCGGTGACGGTGCTGCCGTCCGGGCTGACCACCACCGTGGCCGGGATCGACGTGCTCGGCAAGCAGACCGACATCGCCTGGGCCCCGCAGTCGGTGACGGTCCGTCTGGCCGACGACATCGACGTCTCCCGGGGCGACCTGATCGCGGCCGGGGCGGCCCCCGAGCCGACCCAGGACGTGCTGGCGACCGTCTCGCACCTGCACGAGCGGCCGCTGCGGGTCGGCGACCGGGTGCTGCTCAAGCACACCACCCGCACGGTCCGCGCGATCGTCAAGGAGCTGCCCTACCGGATCGACATCGACACCCTGGACCGGGTCCCCCAGCCGGAGAGCCTCCAGGTCAACGACATCGGCCAGGTGGTGCTGCGCACCGCCGAACCTCTGGCGCTGGACCGCTACGCAGTGAACCGGCACACCGGATCGTTCCTGCTGATCGACCAGGCCGACGGCACCACGCTCACCGCCGGCATGGTCGGCGAAGCGTTCTGACCGGCACAACCGAGGAAGGGAAGCACACGATGGGCGGCGAGGCTTTCTCCCGCATGGCGAAGGAAGGCGGGCGGGTCGGCAGCGGCGCGCTCGGTGCGGGACAGGGCGGCATAGCCGACTGTCGCGGCACGGGCTGTTGACGCTCCGTCACACCTCCTGTTCCTTCCTGCCGACCATCGTTAAGGACCCCTCCATGTCTGCTCTCTCCCGCACCCGCACCAGACGTTCACTCGCCGCGGCCGGTGCCGGTCTGGCCGTCGTCGGTCTGCTCAGCGCCTGCGGCTACGGTTCCAAGTCGGACTCCACGTCCGGAGCCACCTCGGCCGCCGCCTCCGGTTCCGCCACCGGCGCCAAGCTCTCGGCGGACACCGTCCACATCGGCTACTTCGCCAACCTGACCCACGCGACGCCGCTGATCGGGATCCAGAACGGGCAGTTCCAGAAGGACCTGGGCTCGACCACCATCAAGACCCAGATCTTCAACGCCGGCCCCTCCGAGATCGAGGCACTGAACTCCGGCGCCATCGACATCGCCTGGATCGGCCCCTCCCCGTCCATCAACGGCTATGTGAAGTCCAACGGCGCGGCGCTGAAGATCATCTCCGGTGCCACCACCGGTGGTGCGGAGCTGGTGGTCAACCCCGCGAAGATCAAGAGCATCGCGGACCTCAAGGGCAAGAAGATCGCCACCCCGCAGCTGGCCAACACCCAGGACGTGGCGCTGCTCAACTTCCTCTCCACCAAGGGCTTCAAGGTGGACGCCAAGTCCGGCAAGGGCGACGTCTCGGTGGTCCGCACCGACAACTCGCTCACCCCGACCGCCTACCAGACCGGTGCCATCGACGGCGCCTGGGTGCCCGAGCCCACCGCCTCCAAGCTGGTGGCCGAGGGCGCGAAGATCCTGGTCGACGAGAAGAGCCTGTGGCCGGACGGCAAGTTCGTGTCCACCAACGTGATCGTCTCGCAGACCTTCCTGAAGGCGCACCCCGACGTGGTCCAGGCCGTGCTCAAGGCGTCCGTGGACACCAACGCCTGGATCACCGCCAACCCGGCCGAGGCCAAGACCGACGCCAACGCCGCGCTGAAGACCCTCACCAAGAAGGCCCTGTCGACCTCGGTGCTGGACGCCGCCTGGTCCGAACTGGCGGTCACCAACGACCCGCTGGCCTCCTCGCTGCAGACCGAGGCCCAGCACGCGGTCACCGCGGGTCTGCTGGCCAAGCCCGACCTGACCGGCATCTACGACCTCACGCTGCTCAACAAGGTCCTCACCGCGGCGGGGCAGCCGACCGTCTCCGCGGCAGGGCTCGGCACCCAGTGACCGGCACGCAGTGACACGCTCCGGGTCCCGTCCCGCATCCATGTCGATGCCTGCGGGACGGGCCCCGGCCCCACCCCGTCCGCACCACGTCCCTTTTCCCGCACCGTTCCAGGAGGTGACCGAATGGCTTCGGTAGTCACCGACCAACTGCCCGGCCCCGCCCTCGCCACGGAACCGCCCGCCGTGACGCTCGACCACGTCAGCAAGTCGTTCGGCCGTCCCGGCGCAGAACACCCCGTGCTCGACGACATCACCCTCAGCGTCGCCCCCGGCGAGTTCGTCTGCCTCCTGGGCGCCTCCGGCTGCGGCAAGTCGACCCTGCTCAACCTGGTCGCCGGGCTGGACCGGCCCAGCAGCGGCACCATCGAGGTCCCCGGCGGCCGCGCCGCGCTGATGTTCCAGGAGCACGCGCTGTTCCCCTGGCTGACCGCCGGGCAGAACATCGAGCTGGCGCTGCGGCTGCGCGGCCTGCCGCGCGCCGAGCGCCGCCCCGAGGCCGAGCGGCTGCTGGAGCTGGTCCGCCTCGGCGGCGCCCACCGCAAGCGGGTGCACGAGCTCTCCGGCGGCATGCGCCAGCGCGTCGCCCTGGCCCGCGCGCTCGCCCAGGACGCCAAGGTGCTGCTGATGGACGAGCCCTTCGCCGCCCTGGACGCCATCACCCGCGACGTGCTGCACGAGGAGCTCACCCGGATCTGGGCCGAGACGGCCGTCTCGGTCGTCTTCGTCACCCACAACGTCCGCGAGGCCGTCCGGCTGGCCCAGCGGGTGGTCCTGCTGTCCTCGCGGCCCGGACGGATCGCCCGCGAGTGGCGGATCGACCTGCCGCAGCCGCGCCGTATCGAGGATGCCGCGGTCGCGGACCTCTCCGTCGAGATCACCGACCAGCTCCGAGGGGAGATCCGCCGCCATGTCCAGCACTGAGCAGCTGACCGAGGCGGCCCCCGAGGCCGCCGGGAACGTCACCGGAAACGTCACCGCAAACGTCACCGACAAGGCCGCCGACGACGCCGCACTGGGGGCCGGCCTCGACGCCCTGGAGACCCAGACCGTCGAACGCACCCCGCTGCGCTCCATCCTGATCAGCAAGGTGGTCCCGCCGCTGGTCGCGATAGCCCTGGTGCTGCTGGTCTGGCAGCTCGCCTACGCGGCCCACATCAAACGGCCCGACCTGCTGCCCAGCCCGCTGGACGTCTGGAACAGCCTCTACGACCAGTGGCTGCAGGGCACCATCCTCGGCACCATCTGGACCTCGCTGTCCCGCGGCGCCCTGGGCTTCCTGGCCTCGGTCGTCATCGGCACGCCGCTGGGCCTGCTGGTCGCCAAGGTGAAGCCGGTCCGGGCGGCCATCGGGCCGATCCTGTCCGGGCTGCAGTCCATCCCGTCGGTCGCCTGGGTCCCGGCCGCCGTCATCTGGTTCGGACTCAGCAACGCCACCATCTACGCCGTGGTGCTGCTCGGTGCCGTCCCCTCCATCGCCAACGGCCTGGTCGCCGGCGTGGACCAGGTCCAGCCGCTGTACCTGCGGGCCGGACGCACCCTGGGCGCCACCGGGCTGCGCGGCATCTGGTTCGTGCTGCTCCCGGCCTCGCTGCCGGGCTACCTGGCCGGGCTGAAGCAGGGCTGGGCCTTCGCCTGGCGCTCGCTGATGGCCGCCGAGCTGATCGCCAGTTCGCCGGCGCTGGGCCTGGGCCTGGGGCAGTCGCTGGAGAACGCCCGCGAGGTCCAGGACATGCCGGGGGTGCTCTCCACCATCCTGCTGATCCTGATCGTCGGCATCGGCATCGAGCTGCTGATCTTCGCCCCGATGGAGCGTCGGGTGCTGCGCTCGCGCGGGCTGCTGGTGGCCCGTCGATGACCACCGGCTCCACCCTGCTCCTGGTCGCGCACGGCAGCCGCGACCCGCGCCACGCCGCCACGGTCACCGACCTGGCGGCGCTGGTGCGGGCGCAGCGGCCCGACCTGCCGGTCGAGGTGGGCTATCTGGACCACTGCGCGCCCCGGATCCCGCAGGTGCTGGAGTCGCTCGGCGGGCGACCCGTCGCACCCCCCGGTGAACCCGCGGCACCCGCCTGGTTCCGGGACCAGGTCGTCGCGATCCCGCTGCTGCTGAACCACGCCTTCCACGCCCGCAGCGACATCCCGGCGGTGCTGGCGGAGGCCGCGTCGCGGCAGCACGGGCTGACCGTCCGCCAGGGCGCGGTGCTGGGCCCCTCGCCGCTGCTGCTGGACGCCCTGGACCGGCGTCTGGCCGAGGCGGGGGTACGTCCCTCGGCGCGGACCGGGGTCGTCCTGGCCGCCGCAGGCTCCTCCGACCCGGCCGCCAACGCGGTGACCCGCGAGGTCGCCGCCGACTGGCAGCGGACCCGCGGCTGGGGCGCGGTCGAGGTCGCCCACGCCTCCGCCGCCCCGCCCCGGGTCGCCGACGCGGTCGCCGCGCTGCGCGCCCGCGGTCTGACGGACATCGCCGTCGCCCCCTACCTGCTGGCCCCTGGCCTGCTCCCGGACCGCATCGCCGCCGAGGCGTCGGCGGCGGGTGTCGACACCGTCGCCGCGCCGCTGGGTGCGACCCCGGAGCTGGCCCGGCTGCTGCTGCGCCGCCACGACGAGGCACTGCGGACTGCCACCCGGCGCGCCTCGCTCGCCGCCTGACCCATAATCAGGTGACCCGGGCCGCAGCCGCCCGCTACCTTCGCCGCATGTCCGAATCCACATCCGACAAGCGAATGGTGAGAACCTCCAAGTTCCTCTCGCTGGTGCTGCGGCACGACCCCGACCGCATCGGCCTGACCCTGGACCCGGCCGGCTGGGTCGAGGTCGACGTCCTGCTGAGCGCCCTCGCGGCGCACAACCACCGGCTGACCCGGGAGCAGCTCGACCTCGTCGTCGAGCAGAACGACAAGCGCCGCTTCGCCTTCGACCCGACCGGCACCCGGATCAGGGCCAGCCAGGGCCACTCCGTCCCGGTCGACCTCGGCTACGAGGACGCCGAGCCGCCGGCGCAGCTCTTCCACGGCACCCATCCGCAGGTGCTGGACGCGATCCGGCGCGAGGGCCTGCGTCCGATGAACCGGCACGCCGTGCACCTGTCCGCCGACGCGGAGACCGCCACCCGGGTCGGGGCCCGCCGGGGCCGCCCGGTCGTCCTCACCGTCGACGCCGCCCGGATGGCGGCCGACGGCCACCGATTCCGGGTCAGCGCCAACGGCGTCTGGCTCACCGACGCCGTGCCGCCGGAGTACCTGGGGCATCCGGCCCGCTAGCTATCGACAGCATGCTGTCGAAGTGACAGAATGCTGTCATGACGAATCAGGCGGAGCAGACCCGCGCAGTCGCACCGATCGTCCATCTCGCCGTCTACGACGGCCTCGCCGACTGGGAGGCCGCACTCGCGGTCGCGCAGATCCGGAGCGGTACCTTCCAGATCGGCGGCGCCACCCACGACATCCGCACCGTCGGCGTCGACCGGGAGCCGGTCCGCACCATGGGCGGGGTGACCGTCGTCCCCGACCTGGGCCTGGACGGGCTCGCCCCCGCCGACAGCGCCATGCTGATCGTTCCCGGCGGCGGTTGCTGGGAGGCCGGCGACCACACCGAGTTCCCACTTAAGGGACGTCAGTTCCTGGACGCCGGTGTGCCGGTGGCGGCGATCTGCGGTGCCGTCTTCGGCTTCGGGGCGGCCGGGCTGCTGGACGACCGCGACCACACCGGGGCCGCTGCCGAGTACCTGGCGATGACCGGCTACCAGGGCGGCAAGCGGTACCAGGAGGCCGACGCCGTCAACGACCGCGGGCTGATCACCGCCGGTCCGACCGATTCGGTGGCCTTCGCCCGCGAGGTCATCGCACAGCTGGGCATCTGGCGGCCGGCCGTGCTGGACGCCTGGTTCCGGCTGTTCGGCCGCTCCGAATCGGCCGCGTACGGCGAGCTGATGGGCCTGGTCTCCGCCGCATGACCGACACCGCGCCCGCCGTCTCGCCCACCCTCGCACCCCTGGCCGCACCGCCCTCCCCCGGCGCCCTGCTCTCGGCCGCCGCGCTGGGCTCGTTCCGGGCCAACGGCCTGTTCCTGGAGGCCGCCGAGCAGTTGTCCCGCCCAATCGGGCTCACCGCCGCCCGCTGGCAGGTGCTGGGCGCCGTCCTGGTGGAACCGCTGACCGTGGCCGGCATCGCCAGGGCGATGGGCATCACCCGGCAGAGCGTCCAGCGGCTGGCGGACCTGCTGGTGGAACAGGGCCTGGCCGAGTACCGGCCCAACCCGGCGCACCGCCGGGCCAAGCTGATCCTGGCCACCGAGGCGGGCCGCGCCGCCGTGCACGCCATCGGACCGGCCCACGGCGAGCTGGCCCGGCAACTGGTCGACCGCCTCGGCCCGCAACGGCTGGCCGAGGCGGTGACCGCACTGGAGGCGCTGTCCGACGCGATGGCGGACATCCTGGACGACCGCCACGACGGCCAGGGCACTACCGGGTGACGTAGAGGTCCGAGTCGGGGAAGGTCCGGACCGAGCCGTCGGTGTAGCTGACGGTGACGGTGTCGCCTCCCGGGGTGGCCCACATGTCCGCGACCGGCCACCAGGCGGTCCAGCGGTTGTTCTGGATGTGCGCCGTGGTCCGGTGACCGCCCGAGTTCACCGTCACGCTGCGGACGCCGTTGCCTGCGAATCCGGTGCTGTAGCCGAATCCCGCCTTGCCCTTGCCCACGCCGTGGGCGCCGCCGGTGTCGATCAGGACGGCCCGGTCGGCCAGCTTCGCCGGAACCGGGTCCAGGGTGTCCCAGAAGCCCTGGCCGCCGGAGCCAGCCATGCACAGGAACACGTTCCCGGCCCGTGAGACGATCTCGCTGGCGATCGATCCGCGCAGGTCGGCGACGGTCACGGTCTGCGGGCTGCCGTTGCCAGGGGCGTCCTGGAGGGCGCGGTCGCACCACTTCGCCCCCGAGCCGTCCGCCGTCGCGGGAGCGGCGTCGCTGGTCCAGGAGGCCAGCTCGGCCGAGGTGAACATGGGGGCGTGCGGGCTGCCGTAGGAGATCAGGTCGCGGACGCGCTGGACCGCGGTGGGGGCGACCACCACGGCCGCGCAGGCCGCGGCCGCCGTCAGCAGACCGGTGGCCAGCAGGATCCGACCGGTCCGCCGGCGACGCCTCGGGGCCGGGACGGTCCGGGGGCCGTGCCCCTCGGTGCGGATGCTCTGCAGCAGCGCCTCGCAGCGGGCGGCCTCCGCCAGGGTGAGCTCCCGGGCCGGGGCCGGGTCGTGCCCGGAGAGCAGCAGGTCCAGGTCGAGGTTCTCGGTCATCGGGTTTCCGTTCTCGGTGGCAGGGGCGACGGCAGGGGCGACGGCGGCAGCACTGCGGTCCTTGCGGCGCCTCATCGGGCACCGCGCTGGGCCGGGACGAACGGGACGGCCGGGGCCGTGAGTTGCAGCAGTTCCCGCAGCCGCGCCCGGGCCCGGGACAGCCGCATCCGGAACGCCGAGGGCGAGCAGCCGAGCACGTCGGCGGCCTGGACATCGCTCAGCCCGTCCCAGACCACCAGGGCCAGCGCCTCCTGATCGCCCGCAGAGAGCCGGCGCCAGGCGTCGGCGAGATCCAGCCGGGCGTCGACGTGCGGAGCCGGATCATGGCCGGGGTCCGGCCGTTCGGCTATCCGCACCGCCAGTGCCTGCCGCCGGCGGCGGCCGCGGCCAGCGTTGAGCATCGCGTTCCGGGCCGTCGCGAAGAGCCAGGGCCGCACCTCGGCGGGCAGTTCGCCGCGCTTGCGCCAGGCCGTCAGGAAGGTCTCCCCGACGATGTCGTCGGCCTGCGCGGGCTCGGCCCTGCGGGCGACGAACCTCAGCACGTCGGGGTAGTGCTCCCGGTACATCGCCTCGTACTCGGCTTCGGTGCGGATCGCCATGGGTGTCCTCTCAGAAGGCGTCACCTCTACATGTCCGGACGGGTCCGAACCGCAACAGGTGAGGGCCGCCGTACCGAAGTACGACGGCCCTCACCTGCGTGTGCTGTTCAGCGCCCCGACCGGGCAGCTACCTCCGCGAGGCGGAGTCCACGTCGTCGCTCTCGTCCAGCGACGCCGGGACGTTGCCCGCAACCACGAGGCTCTCGCCGGGGCCGGCGGAGCGGCGGTCGGCGCGGCCGGGCCACCAGGCGGCGTGCCCGATCAGCGCGGTCAGCGACGGGGTGAAGAACATCGCCATGACGAAGGCCGCGATCACGATGCCGAAGCTGATCGAGAAGCCCATCTCGGCGAACAGGGTGTTCCCGGCCAGCATCATGCTGGCGAAGGTCCCGGCCAGGATCGCGCCGGCGGCCGCCACGGTGGGACCGGCGTGGCGCAGCGCCTGCGCGGCCGCCTCCCTCGGCTCGCGGCCCTCGCGGGCCTCCTCGCGCAGTCGGGAGATCATCAGGATGTTGTAGTCCGTCCCGATGGCCACCACGAACAGGTACATGAACACCGGGAGCATGAACATCAGCCCCGACTGGTTCTGGATGTGCTGGAAGATCAGCACGGTGGCGCCCAGGGTGGCCGCGAAGCCCAGGCCGACCGAGGCCATCAGGTACCAGGGCGCGACCACGCTTCGCAGCATCAGGCCCAGGATCAGCATGATCAGGATGCCGGCGACCGGGAAGACCACCAGGTAGTCGTGGTTGATCGCCTTGTTGATGTCCTTGTAGATCGCGGAGACACCGCCGACCAGCGCCTTGTCACCGTTGGGTGCGTTGGCGTGGGCGACCGAGCGGATGCTGTCCACCGTGTTCATGGCGGCCGAGCTCTGCGGGTCGTACTTGAGGATCACCGAGATGCTGGCGGTGCTGGCGTCCTTGTTGTAGGTCGCCGGGGACACCGTGCTCACACCGGGGACCGTGGTGATCTTCTGGTCGAAGGCGGCCACCGCGGTCTTGTCCAGCGGCGCGCCGCTCTCCGAGGTCAGGTAGATCTGGGTGGGCTGGGCGGCGCCGGCGCTGTAGGCCTTGGTCATGATGTCCTGGACGACCATCGACTCCTTGGTCTTGGGCATCGAGCCCGAGGCGAAGTCGAAGCTGGCCTTGTAGCTGGTGGCGACGAGCGCCAGGACGACCATCAGCAGGCCGGAGACGATGGCCACCAGGGCGGGCCTGCGCTGCACGCCGCGGCCGACCTTGGCGAAGGCCGAGCCCTGCGGCTCGACCTGCCACTTCTTGGACGGCCAGAACAGCACCCGCGGCGGGATCAGCGAGAAGACGGCGGGGACCAGGGTCAGACCGGCGATCAGGGTGACGCCGACCGAGATGGCCAGCGCCGGGCCCATCTGCTTGAGGAAGGAGACCGAGGAGAGCGAGAGCGCCAGGAAGGCGATGATGACCGCGCCGGCGGCGGAGGCGATGGCCTCGCCGACCCGGCCGACGGCCGTGATCATGGCCTCCTTGGAGTCGTCACCCGCCCGCAGCCGCTCTCGGTAACGGAACATCAGGAACAGGATGTAGTCGGTGCCCACACCGAACAGCACCACGATCAGGATGCCGGACACCGAGGAGTTGGACTCCAGCCCGAGCAGCTTGGTGATGTCGGCGATCAGACCGTTGGCGGCCATCGCGACCACGCCGATGAGCAGCAGCGGCAGGATCGCCATCAGCGGCGCACGGAAGATCAGGATCATCGCCACGATGATGATCACGAAGGTGCCGATGCCGATCAGCGACTGACCGCGCTTGGACGCGTCCTGCTGGTCGAGGACCTGGGCCGCCGAGCCACCGAGCTTGGCGTTGATGTCGGTGCCCTTGGTCAGCGTCGCCAGGTCGGCGCGCAACGCCTTGGCCGCGTCCGCCTGCGAGGGCTGGCCGTTGCTCTTGTCGTCCATCTTGACGAGGCTGAGGCCGTACTTGCCGTCGGAGGAGTAGGCGCCCGGGAAGACCCCCTGGACGTCCTTGATGGTCTCCTTGTTCAGCTGCGTGGTGATCGAGGAGATCTCGGCCTTGTCGGCCGCGGTCAGCTGCTGGCCGTCGGTGCGCTGGAACAGCGCCTCGGCGGCCGGGGTGAAGGCCGCCGGGAAGGCCTTCTGCTGGAGCGTCATCGCCTGGATGGACTCGTAGCTCTTCGGCAGGAAGCTGCTCTCGTCACTGTTGGACGCCAGCGTCGGCGCCGTCATGGCGATCACGACGGCCGCGACGATCCACGCCACGATCGTCCAGACCGGGTGACGCACGACGGTGCGTCCTATCCGATGAAACATCTGGGTGCGCCTCCAAGGCGTGGATCACTCCGCCCCGGCGACAGTGCACGGGCAGCGCGATCGGTTCGGCAGTGCTAGCCGGTCGGCAAGTAAGTGTGGTGTCGGCATCATAGGAAGCCGACTAGCCGCGCGGCAAGTCGGGTCCTTGGTCCTGCGGAGCTCACAGAAGCCTTAGATGTCCGGGACCTATCTTCACCCGCCGCCACCGGCGGTTTCCTCGTCCCCCGGGTGGAGTCCCCTCCCCCTCAGGGCGGAGACGGACCCTGAGGGGGACCGGGGGGCAGGGGTAGGGCTAGCCCCCGGGAGACCCTGGTGCCAGACCCAGGGAAGGCCCGCCCGCTGGCCGGATGTCCCGCCGGAAGCCCGCTCACTAGCTTCGTTGATGAGCTTCCGCACCCGCCCGTACCGTCCGCATCCGGCCCTGGGGGACCACCGTGACATCGCATGCCCGCACGAATTCGAAGCCGGGGGCGCAGACGCCCCGACGGCTGGGACTGGCCGCCGCCGTCGGCGGCTGGAGTGCCCGGCACCGCAAGACCGCCGTCCTCGGCTGGCTGCTGTTCGTCGTCCTGGCCACCGTCCTCGGCGGAATGGCCGGCAGTCTGCAGACCACCGACAAGGACAACGCCCTGGGCCAGTCCGGCCGGGCCGACCAGATGATCGCCGCGGCCGGGCTGCACTCACCGGCCACCGAGACCGTGCTGATCCAGAGCGGTTCCTTCACCGCCACCGACCCGCGCTTCCGCACCGTCGTCGACGACACAATGGCCGCCGTCAAGGCCACCGGCGCGACCTCGGCCGTGAAGTCCCCCTACACCAACGGCACCGTGGCCCCCGACGGCCACTCGGCGCTGGTCGTGGTCACCATGGCCGGCGACCCCGACACCGCTGCCGACCGGGTCGCCCCGGTGCTGGCCGCCGTCGCCGGCGTCCAGGCCCGCCACACCGACCTGACCGTCCAGGAGTTCGGCGACGCCAGCGCCGACAAGTGGTTCCAGGACGCCTTCAGCCACGACTTCAGCCGCGCCGAGTGGACGGCGGTGCCGCTGGCCCTGGGCATCCTGCTGATCGCCTTCGGCGCGCTGGTCGCAGCCGTACTGCCGGTGCTGCTCGCCCTCACCGCCTTCATCGCCGCCGGCGGGCTGGTCGCGCTGAGCAGCCATCTGCTGCACACCAGCGACGACGCATCCTCGGTGATGCTGCTGGTGGGGCTGGCCGTCGGCGTCGACTACTGCCTCTTCTACCTGCGCCGCGAGCGCGAGGAGCGGGCCAAGGGCCACTCCCCCGAGGCCGCGCTGAAGATCGCCGCGGCCACCTCCGGACGGGCCGTCATGGTCTCCGGGCTCACCGTGGTCGTCGCCATGGCCGGGATGTTCCTCACCGGCATCGCCGACTTCCAGGCCATGGGCATGGCCACCATCCTGGTCGTGATCACCGCGGTGCTGGGTTCGGTCACCGTCCTCCCGGCGCTGCTGTCGATGCTGGGCGACCGGGTGATGAAGGGACGGGTGCCGTTCCTGGGCCGTCGGATGATGCGCTCCACCGCCGGCGCCGGCGCCGAGGCCGGCAGCGCCTTCTGGCGGGCCGTGCTCGGCCGGGTGCTGCGCCGCCCGCTGGTCTCGGCCGGGCTGGCCACCGCCTTCCTGCTGGCCCTGGCCGTGCCGCTGCTCACCATGCACACCGCCAACCTGACCTTCGCCCAGCAACTGCCCAAGGGCAACCCGCTGGTGGCCACCCAGCAGAAGATCGCCGCCGCCTTCCCCGGCAACCCCAACCAGGCCACCGTGGTGATCAAGTCCGACCGGCTGGACTCGCCCGCGATGGCCACCGCCCTCGCCGACTTCAAGTCCCGCGCCGTGGCCACCGGACTGCTGCACGACCCGATCACGGTCACCCGCCACCCGGCCCAGCAGATCGAGACCGTTGACGTGCCGATGGCCGGCAGCGGCAACGACAGGACCAGCAGCGACGCCCTCGCCGCACTGCGCGGCACGCTGGTCCCGGACACCTTCGGCAAGGTCGCCGGCACCGAGGCCGCGGTCACCGGTCAGACGGCCGGCTCCGAGGACTTCAACGCGCAGATGACCGGCAGCCTGCTGCCCGTGTTCGCCTTCGTGATGGGCTTCGCCTTCCTGCTGATGCTGCTCTCCTTCCGCTCGGTCACCGTGGCGCTGACCGCGCTGGCGCTCAACCTGCTCTCGGTCGCCGCCTCCTACGGGGCGCTGACGCTGGTCTTCCAGCACGGAGTGGGCGCCTCGCTGCTGGGCACCTCGGGCGTGGGCGCGATCGAGACCTGGGTCCCGCTGTTCCTCTTCGTCATCCTGTTCGGGCTGAGCATGGACTACCACGTGTTCGTGGTCTCCCGGATCAAGGAGGCGCACGACCGGGGCCTGTCCACCCGGGCGGCCGTCGCCCACGGCATCACCACCACGGCCGGAGTGGTCACCAGCGCGGCGACCATCATGGTGGCGGTGTTCGCGGTCTTCGGCACCCTGGACATGCAGTCCATGAAGCAGATGGGCATCGGCCTGGCCGTGGCCGTCCTGATCGACGCGACGGTGATCCGCGCGGTGCTGCTGCCCTCGGTGATGAGCCTGCTGGGCGAGCGCAACTGGTGGCTGCCCCGCTGGCTGGGCTGGCTGCCCGAGCTGGGCCACGGCGAACCGACCGCGGAGCCGGCCGAGCCGCGCCGCGAGGTCCCCGCCCCCGCACCGGCCCCGGCGCCCGTCTACAGCACCCAGGACGGCTTCTGATCTGACGAACCGTTCGCGCCGCCCGGGCGTATACCCCCGGTAGCGCCCCGATTACCCGGTCGGCTGACCCTCTCCACACGGGGGGAGAGGGTCAGCTGACCGCCGCGCGGGTCGGCCAGTCGACGTTCACCACCGCGTGCGGGTCCTTCTTCCGCAGCCACTCCTGAAGCCCCGTCGCCCAGGCCGCATACCAGCCGACCTGACGGGTGTGCAGCTCCGCCGGGTCCAGGCCGCCGACCTCCTGCGGGTACTTCCGGCCCAGCGCCAGCGCCACGTGCAGCGCCGCCAGCGCGTCGCTGCCGGCCCGGTGCGCGTCGGCCAGCTCCACCCCGTACACCGCGCAGGCGCTCTGCAGGGTGCGCGAACCCTTGCGGTAGCGGTCCACCGCGCGGTCCACCGCCAGCGGGTCCAGCACCGGCCCCGGGGCCCGCCCGCCCAGCCGCTGCTCCAGCGAGGGCAGTCCGTACCGGCGCAGCTCGGCGGAGAGCAGGCTGAGGTCGAACGAGGCGTTGAAGACCACCACCGGGACCCCGGCCCGCCAGTACTCGCAGAGCGCGGCCGCGACCTCCTCGGCGACCTCGGCCGCCGGACGGCCCTCGGCCACGGCGCGGTCGGTGACGATCCCGTGGATCGCCGCGGCCTCGTCCGGGATGGCGACGCCGGGGTCGGCGAGCCAGTCCCGCTCGCGCACCACCTCGCCGCCCTCGGCCTCCACCAGCGCGGCGGTGACGATCCGCGACTCGGCGGGGTCGGTCCCGGTGGTCTCCAGGTCGAATCCGACCAGGGTGTCGTGCAGCCAGCTCATGGCGTGTCGTCCTCTCGTCCGCGTGCGTCACCATCATCCCGCGCACCACTGACAACAGGACGGGGGGTCAGGACACCGAGCGGGAGTCGCTCCAGGCGCCCTCGAACTCCTCCTGGTAGACCTGGAACAGGCCGGGTTCCGGGGGCCGTCCGGAGAGGATCGGGCCCGGCGTCCCGCCGCGCAGCACCAGCGCCGGGGACTCTATCCCGCGCGAGCGCCGCAGGTAGGCCTGGACCACGCCGAGCCCGTCCGGGCCGTCCCCGTCGACCAGGTAGGCGGAGAAGCGCGGCATCTCGTCGTAGACCCGGATCTCGAAGGAGCCGGCGTCCCGCAGCCGGGCCCGGACCCGGCGGACGTGCATGATGTTGGTCTCCACGGCCTTGCCCAGCTCGCCGCGCCCGATGCCGAGCTCCCGCTCGCGGCGGCGCAGCGCGCTGCTGGCCGGGTTGAGGAAGAGCAGCCGGATCCGGCAGCCGCTGTCGGCCAGGCCGACCAGCCGCCGCCCGGTGAAGTTCTGGCACAGCAGGTTGAGCGAGATCCCCACCGCGTCCAGCCGGCGGGCCCCGGCCAGCAGGTCCTCCACCGGCAGGTCGCGCTGCAGCCTGACCCGGTCCGGGTGCACCCCGATGACGTCGGCGTAGCGGTCGCCCACCAGTTCCTCGACCACGTCCACCGGGGCCCGCAGCCGGGTGGCGTCGACCCGGCCGTCCAGCAGCTGCAGCAGCCGGGCGGCCGCCCGCTCGGCCTGGGCCAGCACGTTCTCGGACAGCGCCCGGTTGCGGGAGACCACGTGCCGGGCGACCTCCAGCTCGTCCAGCGCGACCTCGACCTCCCGACGGTCGCTCAGGAACGGCTCGAAGCACGGCCAGTGCTGCACCATCAGCTCGCGCAGCTGCGGCAGCGTGAGAAACACCACAAGGTTGTCGTCGTCCGGGTCCAGCAGGTAGCCCTTGCGCCGGCTGACCTCGCGGACCGCGCCGGCCCGCTGCACCCACTCCTCGCCGGCCGGTCCGGCGGCGGCGATCACCCAGTCCTCGCCGTGCACCGGCTCGTAGACCGGGCGCAGCACCTCGGCGACCACCGAGCGCAGCCGCTGCTCGACCAGGTTCAGCCAGACGTAGGCGCGGCCGGCCCTGCGGACCCGCAGCCTGGCCTCGTCCCAGGCGGCGGCGGGCCAGGCCAGCGACGGCTCCATCGGCCCCGGCTGGTGCGGTACGGTCCGCCCCGGGCCGCCTCGGACGACCGTGGTCGGGGCCTCTCCCCGCGCCGTGCCTCCTGCGGCACCCCCGTCGGGGACGACCATCCCGGACCTCACCGTTCCTTTCGACCCCGCTGAACGCAGCGGGCACACGACGTCAACCGCAGCGCTGCCGGGCAGTCGCCGAACCGTCGCCGACAACGTACCGCGCCGGAGCGCCCGCAGTAGCCCGTCCGGGTGACTCCGGACGATCAAGGGTACTGTGGCCGACCCGGATTCAGCGCCCACTTCGACACTGCTGCCACACCGTCACCGTGGGCCACTGGGACACCCGTTCGGGCGAAGTACCCGGGAAACCGCCATGAGCGGGCACGCGCTGCGACACGATGCGAGTGGACATGACGGAGCCCTTCCCTGGGCATAGGGCACCTGACGGTTGCCGATCTTCTCTGCCGGGGTCGGCGCGGGCACTAGTGGGAGTTGTTGACGACGATGCAGGTCTGGCCGGGACATCCGTACCCCCTGGGTGCCACCTACGACGGCGCCGGGACCAACTTCGCCGTGTTCTCCGAGGTCGCCGAGCGGGTCGAGCTGTGCCTGCTGGGGGACGACGGATCGGAGACCTCGGTCGAGCTGCGGGAGACCGACGCCTTCGTCCGGCACGCCTACCTCCCCGGCGTCCAGCCAGGGCAGCGCTACGGCTTCCGGGTGCACGGACCCTACGAACCGCGCAACGGGGACCGCTGCAACGGCTCCAAGCTGTTGCTGGACCCCTACGCCAAGGCGATGAGCGGCCGGGTCGACTGGGACGAGTCGGTCTACGGCTACCACTTCGGCTCGCCGGAGCAGCGCAACGACCTGGACTCCGCCCCGCACACCATGGCCTCGGTGGTGGTGAACCCCTTCTTCGACTGGGGCAACGACCGGCCGCCGCGCACCGACTACCACCGCACCGTCATCTACGAGGCCCATGTCAAGGGCCTGACCTTCCTGCACCCCGGCATCCCCGAGGAGATCAGGGGCACCTACGCCGGAATAGCGCATCCGGCCGTGGTGGAGCACCTGGTGAAGCTGGGCATCACCGCCATCGAACTGATGCCGGTGCACCAGTTCGTCCACGACCACCGGCTGGTGGACCTGGGGCTGGCCAACTACTGGGGGTACAACACCATCGGCTTCTTCGCCCCGCAGGGCGCCTACTCCTCGCTCGGGGACCGCGGCCAGCAGGTGCAGGAGTTCAAGTCCATGGTGAAGGCCCTGCACGCGGCCGGCATCGAGGTCATCCTGGACGTGGTCTACAACCACACCGCCGAGGGCAACCACCTGGGCCCGACCCTGGCCTTCCGCGGCCTGGACAACGCCGCCTACTACCGGCTCGCCGAGGACCGCCGCTATTACGAGGACACCACCGGCACCGGCAACAGCCTGCTGATGCGGCATCCGCACGTGCTCCAGCTGATCATGGACTCGCTGCGCTACTGGGTCACCGAGATGCACGTCGACGGCTTCCGCTTCGACCTCGCGGCGACCCTGGCCCGGCAGTTCCACGAGGTGGACCGGCTGTCCTCGTTCTTCGACCTGGTCCAGCAGGACCCGATCGTCTCCCAGGCCAAGCTGATCGCCGAGCCCTGGGACATCGGCGAGGGTGGCTACCAGGTCGGCAACTTCCCGCCGCTGTGGACCGAGTGGAACGGCCAGTACCGCGACACCGTCCGGGACCTGTGGCGCGGGGAGAACGCGGCGCTGGCCGAGTTCGCCTCCCGGCTGACCGGCTCCTCCGACCTCTACCAGGACGACGGCCGCCGCCCCATCGCCTCCATCAACTTCGTCACCTGCCACGACGGCTTCACCCTGCGCGACCTGGTCTCCTACAACAACAAGCACAACGAGGCCAACCACGAGGACAACCGGGACGGCGAGAGTTTCAACCGCTCCTGGAACTGCGGCGCCGAGGGCGAGACCGACGACGCCGGGGTGCTCGCGCTGAGAGGCCGTCAGCAGCGCAACTTCATCGCCACCCTGATGCTCTCCCAGGGCGTGCCGATGCTCTCGCACGGCGACGAGTTCGGACGCACCCAGGGCGGCAACAACAACGCCTACTGCCAGGACAGCGAGATCTCCTGGGTGCAGTGGCCCGAGGCCGCCATCGGCCCCAGCCGGATGCCGACCTCCCCCGAGGAGGAGCCGCCGGGCGAGGAGACCCCGTCCTTTGAGGACACCTCGGCCCAGCTGCTGGAGTTCACCCGGCACATGGTCTGGCTGCGCCGGGACCACCCGGTCTTCCGCCGGCGCCGCTTCTTCCACGGCCGCCCGGTCTCCGGCACCCACGACGACCTCACCGACATCGCCTGGTTCACCCCCGGCGGCGAGGAGATGACCGACAAGGACTGGTCCGCCTCCTACGCCAAGTCGCTGACCGTCTTCCTCAACGGCTACGCCATCTCCGAGCCGGACCGGCGCGGCGGCAAGATCACCGACGACTCCTTCCTGCTGCTCTTCAACGCCGGCGACAAGGGCATCGACTTCACCGTCCCGATCAACCACGGCCGGGAGTGGCAGGTCGTCGTCGACACCGCGCTGCCCTGGGTGATCGCCCCCGGCACCGGCCAGAAGGTCCGCGCCGGGGACGGCCTGCACCTGGCGGACCGGTCAATGATGGTGCTCCAACGACCGGCCTGAACCAGCCGCTTTTCCCCCGGGTGGGCCCTTCGGGGTCGTGCGACGGCCCCGAACGGGGTAAGCGTGGGGCATGACCGCCGCACAGGTGCCCCACCTCCCGGGGGGCGACCTCCCGAGTCCCCAGCCGCCCCCGACGGCCACCTACCGACTGCAGCTCCAGCCCGGCTTCGGCTTCGCCGAGGCCGGGCGGGCAGTCCCCTACCTGGCCCGGCTGGGCGTGTCCCACCTGCACCTCTCCCCGGTCCTGGAGGCCGTGACGGGCTCCACCCACGGCTACGACGTGGTGGACCACAGCCGGGTCCGCGAGGAGATCGGCGGCGAGCAGGGCCTGCGCGCCCTGTCCGTCACCGCCCGCGCCCACGGACTGGGCCTGATCGTGGACGCCGTGCCGAACCACATGGCCGCCCCGGTCCCGGCCCACCGCAATCCGGCCTGGTGGCAGCTGCTCCGCGAGGGCCCGCAGTCCCCGACCGCGTCCTGGTTCGACGTCGACTGGGCGGCCGGGGCCGGCCGGATCCTGCTGCCCGTCCTCGCCGACCGCCTCGGCGCCGAACTGCCGCACCTCAAGACCGACAGCTGGAACGGCGAGCCGGTGCTGCGCTACTACGACCACGCCTTCCCGCTGCGGCCGGGCACCGAGCAGCTCCCGCTCGCCGACCTGCTCGACCAGCAGTTCTACCGGCTGGCCTGGTGGCGGATGGCCCGCACCCAGCTGAACTACCGGCGCTTCTTCACCGTCTCGGACCTGGTCGGCGTCCGGGTCGAGCACCCCGAGGTGTTCCGGGCCACCCACGAGGTGCTGCTGCGGCTGCACGCCGAGGGCGTCGTCGAGGGCTTCCGCATCGACCACCCGGACGGCCTGGCCGACCCGCGCGGCTACCTGGCCAGGCTGGCCGAGGCCACCGGCGGGGCGTACGTCGCGGTCGAGAAGATCCTCACCGGTGACGAGGAGCTCCCGCACGACTGGCCCTGTGCCGGCACCACCGGCTACGACGCGCTGCGCCGCATCGACGGCGTGCTCACCGACGGCCCCGGCACGGCGGCCCTCACCGCCGTCTACGCCGACCACCTGGGCGCCCCGGTCGACAGCGCCACCGCCGCCGCGCGGCGCGGCCGCACCGAGATGACGGCCCCGGAGGGCGCGCTGGCCGCCGAGGTGAGCCGGCTCACCCGGCTGGCCACGGCGATATGCGCGGACGACGCCCCCGAACTGCGGGACCATCCGGTCTGGGCGCTGCGCCAGGCGATAGCCGCGACCCTGGCCGCCTACCCGGTCTACCGGCCCTACCCGGTCCCCGGCGAGCCGGACACCCCCGCCGACATCGAACGGCTCACCGGCGCCGCCGCCACCGCCCGCACCCTGCTGCCGGCCCACCACGCCGCCACCGCCGACCTGGTCAGGGACCTGGCCCTGGGCCGCTACGGCCGCAGCCCGGTCAAGGACGAGTTCCGGATCCGGCTGGCCCAGACCGCCTCCGTGGTCGCCGCCAAGGGTGTCGAGGACACCGCCTTCTACCGCCGCTACCCGCTGCTCTCGCTCAACGAGGTCGGCGGCGACCCCGGCAACCCCGGCCTCACGCCCACCGAGTTCCACGCCTACTGCGCCCGGATGCAGCGCGACCGCCCGGCCGCCATGACGGTGCTCTCCACCCATGACACCAAGCGCAGCGCCGACGCCCGGGCCCGCCTGGCCGTACTGGCCGAGCTGCCCGACGAGTGGCGCACCGAACTGGCCGCCTGGACCAAGCTGCTGCCGCCCCCCGACGGCGACGCCAACGCCGCCTACCTGATCCTGCAGACCGCCCTGGCCGCCTGGCCGATCGACGCCGACCGGCTGGCCGCCACCGCCCTCAAGTCCGTCCGCGAGGCCAAGCTGCGCACCAGCTGGACCACCCAGGACGCCGACTACGAGCGCGCCGTCGAGGACTTCGCCCGAGCCGTCCCCGGCACTCCGGAACTCGCCGCCCGCATCGCCGCCTTCACCGCCCGCCTGGCCCCCTACGAACGCAGCAACACCCTCTCCGCCACACTGCTGCACCTCACCATGCCCGGCGTCCCCGACCTCTACCAGGGCAGCGAACACCCCCTGCACACCCTGGTCGACCCCGACAACCGCCACCCGGTCGTTTTTTCCTCCAGGGGCGCGGGGAACTGCGCGAACAGCAACCAAGCACCCCCCGCACCAGAAAAACTCCACGTCACCACCACGGCCCTACGCCTCCGCCGCACCCACCCCGAGTCCTTCACCAGCTCCTACACCCCCGTCCCCACCCACGACAACGCCATCGCCTACCTCCGCGGCGACAACGTCCTGGCCCTGGCGACCCGCCTGCCCTCCCGCCTGGAACAGACCGGCTGGAACGGCGCCACCCTCCCCCTCCCACCGGGAGAATGGACCGACGCCCTGACCGAAGGCCCCACCCGCACCGGCGAGGTCCCCCTCGCCTCCCTGCTGGCACACCTGCCCGTCGCCCTGCTGGTCCGCACCCCCCAGGAGCCCTGACCCATGCCGCACCGCTTTGAGCTCTGGGCCCCCACAGCCCACCGCGTCGAGGTAGAGGTCGACGGCAGCACCACCGCCATGGCCCGGAACCGGGCCCGCCCCGGCTGGTGGGAGGCCACCGCCCCGGCCGACCCGTCCCGCTCCCGCTACGGCTTCCGGCTGGACGGCGACGCCACCCTGCTCCCCGACCCGCGCTCGCCCCGCCAACCGGACGGCCCGGACGGCCCCTCCCAGCTCACCGACCACTCCGCCTTCTCCTGGTCGGCCACCCCCTGGCAGGGCCGCGCGCTGCCCGGCAGCACCATCTACGAACTGCACATCGGCACCTTCACCCCGGAGGGCACCTTCGACGCGGCCGCGGCCCGCCTGGACCACCTGGTCGAACTCGGCGTCGACCTGGTCGAGTTGATGCCGGTGTGCCCCTTCCCGGGGAACCACGGCTGGGGCTACGACGGCGTCTCCCTGTGGGCCGTGCACGAGCCCTACGGCGGCCCGGAGGGCCTGAAGCGCTTCGTCGACGCCGCCCACCGCCGCGGCCTGGGCGTCGTCCTGGACGTGGTCCACAACCACCTCGGACCGTCCGGGAACTACCTCCCGCGCTTCGGCCCGTACTTCACGGACCGTCACCACACGCCCTGGGGCTCGGCGGTGAACCTGGACGCGCCCGGCTCGGACGAGGTCCGCCGCTACCTCGTCGACAGCGCCCTGGCCTGGCTGCGCGACTACCGCATCGACGGGCTGCGCCTGGATGCCGTGCACGCCCTGGTCGACAGCCGGGCCGTGCACTTCCTGGAGCAACTGTCCACCGCGGTGGACGCGCTGGCCGCCGCGACCGGACGGCCGCTGTTCCTGATCGGCGAGTCGGACCTCAACGATCCGCGCCTGATCACCGCCCGCGAGGCCGGCGGCCTGGGCCTGGCCGCCCAGTGGAGCGACGACTTCCACCACAGCCTGCACGCCGCCCTCACCGGCGAGGCCCGGGGCTACTACGCCGACTTCGCCGCCCGACCGATCGCCGGTCTCGCCAAGACCCTGACCCGGGGCTGGTTCCACGACGGCACCTGGTCCTCGTTCCGGGAGCGCAGCCACGGCCGGCCGCTGCCGGTGCACCGCATCCCGGCGCACCGGCTGCTGGGTTACCTGCAGACCCACGACCAGATCGGCAACCGCGCCCTGGGCGACCGCCTCTCCGCCGAGTTGGACCCCGGCCTGCTGGCGGCGGGCGCGGCCCTGGTGCTCACCTCCCCCTTCACCCCGATGCTCTTCATGGGCGAGGAGTGGGGTGCGCGCACCCCCTGGCAGTTCTTCACCGACCATCAGGACCCGGACCTGGCCGAGGCGGTACGCAACGGCCGCCGCCGCGAGTTCGCCGGGCACGGGTGGCGCCCCGAGGAGGTCCCCGACCCGCAGGCCGCGGCGACCTTCCTCGGCTCCAAGCTCGACTGGACCGAACCGCACCGCAAGCCCCACGCCGAACTACTGGCCTGGTACCGCACCCTGCTGGCCCTGCGCCGCCGCCACCCGGAGTTCACCGACCCCGACCTCTCGACGGTCCAGGTCACCTTCGACGAGACCGACCGCTGGCTGGTCCTCCACCGCGGCCACTACCGCACAGCGGTGAACCTCTCCCACGAACCCCGTACCGTCCCGCTGGACACCCCGTCGGTGGAAACCTTGGCCGCCTTCCCTTCCAGCATCCCTGATGGACCGTCAATCACCCTGCCGCCGCACTCGGCGTGGATCGGCAGGGCGATCGACCACAGGCCGTAGCGGGCTGGCCGCGCCCCTGGGGTGCTGCAACTGAACCGCTGTGGATCAGTTGCAGCCCCGTCAGGGGCGCGGGGAACTGCGCGACCAGCCATGCAACAACCCGCACCCGCCACCAAACCGTCAGTGCACCAACGTCGGCTCCGCCTCTGCGACCGAAACCTCCCCCGCCGCCTCAGCGTCCCGCCGCCCCAGATGGTTGAAGAACAAATTCAGAGCAATAGCCGCCAGGCATCCTGCACTGATCCCCGACCCCATCACCGTCTGCACCACCTCCGGAAACCGCACCCAGAAGTTCGGCGACGCGATCGGCAGCACCCCGAACCCCAGCGCCACCGCCACGATCAGCAGATTGTTGCTGTCCCCCAGCCCGGCCCGCGCCAGCGTCTTGATCCCGCTGGCCGCCACCGTCCCGAACAGCGCGAACCCCGCGCCCCCCAGCACCGGCTGCGGCACGATCGAGACGATCGCCCCGGCGACCGGGAACAGTCCCAGCAGGATCAGCACGACCCCGCCCACCGCGACCACGTACCGGCTCCGCACCCGGGTGAGCGCGATCAGCCCGATGTTCTGGGCGAACGCCGACACCGCGAACCCGTTCAGCACCGAAGCGACGAACGTCGCCGCCCCGTCCGCGCGGAGCCCGGCCGCGATGGTGTCCTCGGTGACCGGCATCTCGACGACCTCGCCCAGCGCCAGCATGTCCGCCGTGCTCTCGGTCATCGAGACCACCATCACGATCAGCATCGAGACGATCGCGCCGGCCTGGAACTCCGGCGCCCCGAAGTGGAACGGCGAGGGCACCGCGAACACCGGCGTGCCGCTCAGCGCCGAGGCGTCGAAGAGCCCGAACGGGATCGCCAGCAGCGTGCCGACGACCAGCCCCAGCAGGACCGCGATGCTGCGCAGGAACCCGGTCAGGAACCGGTTCAGCACCAGCACCACCACCAGCGTGGTGCCGCCCAGCAGCACCCGCGACACCGAGGCGTAGTCCTTGGCCGCCGGGTCGCTGCCGGTCACCCAGCCGAAGGCGACCGGAAAGAGCGACAGACCGATCAGACAGATCACCGTCCCGCTCACCACCGGCGGGAAGAACCGCCCCAGCTTGCCGAAGAACGGCGCGGCCACGAAGATCGCCGCGCCCCCGACCAGGATCGAGCCGTAGATCACCGGCAGCGCATGCCCGTGGTCGGTCGTCCTGGCGATCGCCAGCATCGGGGCGACCCCGGCGAAGCTGATGCCGTTGACGAACGGCATCCGCGAGCCGACCTTCCACACCCCCAGCGTCTGCAGCAGGGTGGCCAGCCCCGAGGTGAGCAGCGCGGCGCCGATGAGCACGGTCAGCTCGGTGGCCGACAGCCCCACCGCGGCGCCCACGATCAGCGGCGGCGCGACCACCCCGGCGTACATCGCGGCGATGTGCTGCAGCGCATAGGCAATCAGCTTGGGTGCGGGCAGGAGTTCGTCCACGGGATGGACGGCTGGTGCAGGTGCCGCGTCCGGGCGCGAGGTATCCACGTTGATGCCTCCAGGTAGGTGAGTCCACAGAAAGGGAGGACCTGAGGCAGGGGACGGCCTGCGGGCAGGATGGGTCGAACGGTCGTCCGAACGGCGATCCGTGACGGCGTTTCAACGAAACGTAGAACCATCCACATGCAGCGTCAACAGATTGTTTACCCTTTTGGACCTTCCTACGACCGCTGCGCCCGACGCCGCAGCTCCGCCCACACCTCACGGACCTGCGGCTCCAGCGCCTCCAGCGGGCCGTCGTTGTCGATCACCAGGTCGGCGATCGCCAGCCGGTCCTCGCGCGAGGACTGCGCCGCCATCCTGGCCCGCGCCTCCTTCTCGGGCATCCCGCGCAGCCGCACCAACCGGTCCAGCCGGGTCCCCTCCGCCACGTCGACCACCACCACCAGGTCGAACACCTTCGCCAGCCCGTTCTCCGCGAGCAGCGGAACGTCGTTCACCAGCACGTCGCCGGGCCCGGCCCGCCGCTCCAGCTCGGCGGAGCGGTCCCGCACCAGCGGATGCACGATGGCGTTCAGCGCCGCCAGCCGCGCCGGGTCCGCGAACACGATCGACCCCAGCTTCGGCCGGTCCAGCGCGCCGTCCGGCAGCAGCACCTCCGGCCCGAACTCGGCGACGACACGCGCCAGCCCGGGCGTCCCCGGCGCCACCACCTCACGGGCGATCAGATCGGCGTCGACCAGCACCGCCCCGTAGGAGGCCAGCAGCCGCGACACCTCGCTCTTGCCCGCACCGATCCCGCCCGTCAGTCCCACCTTCAGCATGCGGGCAGCTTAGACCGAGCCGCCCCGCATCGGCTCGGACACCCGCTGCGGCACCCGCTGCGGCGGTCGCTGCGGCGGCAGCAGTGCCTTGCCCAGCGTCCCCCAGCCGGCCCGCAGCGGCGGCAGGGTCTGTCCCTCGCGCAGCCCGATCCTGGCGTGGAACCGCTGCAGCCAGCCCGGCGCCCACCAGTTCGCCCGGCCCAGCAGCGTCATCGTGGCCGGCACCAGCAGCATCCGCACCAGCGTGGCGTCCACCAGCACCGCGACCGCCAGCGCCAGGCCGATCTCCTTGATGTCCAGCATGCTCCCGGTGGAGAACCCGGCGAAGACCACCACCATCAGCAGCGCGGCCGAGGTGATGATCCGTCCGCTGCGCTGCACCCCGAGCTCCACCGCCTTGCGGCAGCGATGGCCCTCCTCGTGCAGTTCCTTGATCCGCGCCAGCAGGAACACCTCGTAGTCCATGGACAGGCCGAAGGCGAACGCGAACACCAGGACCGGGATCCACGCCTCCAACCCGCCGGTCGGGGTGAACCCCAGCAGCCCGCTGAACCAGCCGTCCTGGAAGACCAGGGTCATCGCCCCGAGCGAGGCCCCCAACGACAGCAGGTTGGTCAGCAGCGCCTTCAGCGGCACCAGCAGCGAGCCGGTCATCAGGAACAGCAGCAGGAAGGTCGCGCCCACCACCAGTCCCAGCGCCCACGGCCCACGGGTCGACACCTCGTGCTTGAAGTCGACCACCGTCGCCGCGTCGCCGGTCACCCAGGTGGTCAGCCCGCCGCGGTCGGCCCGCAGCTCGCCGACCACCCGCTGCGCCGTGCTGCCCTGGGTGCCGCCGTCCACGCTCACCGCGACGCTCACCAGCCCGTCGCCGACGGACGCCACCGTCGCACCGGTGACGCCCGGCAGCGCGCGTACCTCGGCCGCATAGCTCTCGGCCTGCGCCGTCGAGCCCTGGACCGCGACGGTGACCGCCGCCTGCTGCTGCGCCGGGAACCGGCTCTCCAGCGCGTCCGCGACCACCCGGCTGCTGAAGGACTTCGGCAGCACGTCCGCCCCGGCGCTCTGCGCATGCGCGGTCGCGAACGGCGCCGCCAGCGCCAGCAGCAGCACGGTGACCCCGATCGCCACCGGCAGCGGACGGCGCTGCACCCGGCGCACAGTCCGGGCGAAGACCCCGTCGTCGGAGTTCCGGCCGGCCGGCAGCGGTTTGATCCGCCCGCCGACGAACCCCAGCAGGGCCGGGACCAGGGTCAGCCCGGACAGGACCGTGATCACCACGACGCTGACCCCGGCCGCCGCGACGGCGCGGAAGATCGGGCTGACGAAGACGAACAGCCCGGACAGGGCGGCGGCCACGGTCACCGCCGAGAAGGTGATGGTGCGTCCGGCGGTCGCACAGCTGCGCTCCACCGCGGCCGCCACGTCCGCGCCGTGGCCGCGCTCCTCGCGGAAGCGGTTGACCATGAGCAGCGCGTAGTCGATCGACAGTCCGAGCCCCAGCACCGTGGCGATGGGCAGCACGCTGGTGTCCATCGGCATGATCCGGCTGAAGCCCAGCAGGGCGAGGAACGCCCCGGCTATCGAACCGACCGCCCCGATCAGCGGCAGCCCCGCGGCCAGGAAGCCGCCGAAGATCAGCACCATCACCAGCAGGGTCAGCGGCAGGGTCACCAGCTCGCCCAGTTCGGTGTCCTTCTGGGTCTGCTGCTGCACCTGCGCGTTGAGGACCTGGGTGCCGCCGAGGTCGACCGTGGTCCCCGAGGCGGACCCGATCGCCTCCAGGCGCTGGGAGACCGCGGCCACCGTGCTCTTGCCGGCGGTGTCGAGCTGGACCTCGACCAGGCTCGCGGTGCCGTCGCTCGACCTCAGCGCCGTACCGCCGCCGTTGTAGGCGTCGGTGACCCCGGTGACCCCGGCGATGTGCGAGAGGTCGACGGCCGCTGCGGTCACCGCCGCCCGTACCGCGGAGTCGTCCACCGACTTCCCGTCCACCAGGGCGGTGATGCTGAGGTCCGACGAGCTGGCCGAGGCCAGCAGCGCGCTCCCGGTCGCGGACTCGGACCCGGCGGCGGCAGCGGTCGGCGCGGCGGTGTCGAAGACCTTGGTGCCGAACAGCAGACCGACCGCGATCAGCAGCGCCCAGGCGAGCAGCACCCAGCGCCGGCGCCGATGACTGAAGCGCCCCACGGCGGCGAAGGGTCCGCCGACACGGGAAAAGGGTGCGTGCATGGAGAGGGCGCCTTGCGTCAGGAAGAGGGTTTCCTGGAACTTTCGCCCATATCCAGCTGAATAGGAAGTAACTCAGACTATGGCCAGAATCACGGTGAGAACACCCTGATATCCCTTTTGATCCCCTTCATCTGCCCCCGCCACCCCCACCTGCCGTGAGCTGCGCGGGGACTTCGCCCGACCGCCCGGACGGAGTCCCCGCGCAGCTCGATCCTCAGTGCGCGCTCATGCTCAGCTCTTGAGCGCCCGGCTGTGCAGCGCGGTCACCGCCTTGCGCGCGGACAGGATCGCCCCGTGCTGCCAGGCGTCCATGTAGGAGAGCCAGTCCCCGGCGAACAGCACCCGCCCGGCCGGCTCCACCAGCGGCTTGAGCACCGCCGCGTCGGGGCTGTTGTCGGGCAGGTTGTGCCAGGCGCCCTCGAGGTGCGGGATGAAGCGCCAGGACTGCGAGAAGGAGGAGGCCAGTTCGGTGCGGTACTTGGAGCCGTAGATCCGCTCCCCCAGCGACACCGCCCGGGCCTCGCGCTGGGCCGGCGTCATCCTGCCGTACCGGTCGGCGTCGGTGTCGTAGTTGTAGTAGCCGATCATGACGCCGCGTTCGCCGTGGAAGCCGTAGGACGGGTGCCAGATGTGGGTGAGGTCCAGGTCGGTCTCGGTGATGCCGCCGTAGATCCGGTGGTCCGTCTCCCACCAGCGGCTGCGGTACTCCAGGCCGATCTTGCTGGCCGAGGCCGGGGTGATCG
Organism: Streptacidiphilus jeojiense; assembly: GCF_000719095.1. Taxonomy (GTDB): domain Bacteria; phylum Actinomycetota; class Actinomycetes; order Streptomycetales; family Streptomycetaceae; genus Streptacidiphilus; species Streptacidiphilus jeojiensis. The sequence goes on from NZ_JOEH01000001.1 coordinate 167,358, forward strand.
AGGCCAGCCCGGCCTGGACCGCGCTGCCCAGGTTGTGCGGCAGCTTGGCCAGCAGGTGCGGGGGCATCGCCGCGATGCAGTAGTCCGCGGTGACCGCCCGGCTGCGCCCGGCCGCGTCGGTGTAGGAGACCTCGACCCCGCTGCCGGTCTCGGTGATGCCGGTGGCCTGACAGCCGAGCTTGACCTTCTGCGCGCCGACGGCGCGGGTCAGCGCCCTCGGTATCTGGTCCATCCCGCCGACCGGCTGGAACATCAGCATCGCCTGGTCGAACTCGAACTCGAAGGAGAAGTAGCGGCCCACCCCGGAGGCGAAGACCGAGGAGACGTCCGGCACCGGCGCCAGTTCGGTGCCCGGCGTCCCGGCCGCGCCGGGGTAGGTGCTGAAGCCGCGGTTGCTGCTGCCGGTGTAGCCGAAGCCGTCCGCCTTGGCGCCGATGGAGCCCCAGTCCTCCAGGAAGGCCAGCAGCCGCTCCTGGTCGGCCGCGGTCAGCTGCTGGTCCAGTGCGCCCTTGTCGGTGGCCTTGGCCAGCAGTTCGCTGACGTAGCCGTAGGTGTCGGCCTTGGCCGTGCGGTAGCGCACCGGGTTCCCGGGCGTCATCCCGGAGCTCTCGTTGTAGATGTAGGCGTCGGCGTTGGTGTTGGTGAACACCTCGATGGGCACCCCGAGTTCACGGCAGTAGTCCAGCGTCACCATCCACTGGGCCAGCCGCGCCGGGCCGCAGTTCATGTACTGGCCCTCGGAGAACCGCGCGGTCTGGCTGTTGCCGAACAGGTCGGTCTGCTCGGTTCCGGCGCGTGCGGTGAAGTTCCGGCCGCCGGTGCGGCTGCGCGGTTCGAGGATCGTGCAGTCGTACCCCGCCTTACCCAGTTCGTACGCCGACACCAGGCCGGCCACACCGCCGCCGAGGATCACGACCTTGGCCGCCTTGCGGCCGGTGAGGTGGAAGTCCGAGGCGCTCGGCGCCGAGAACGCCGGCGTCGCCGCCGTCGCGGTGGGCGCCAGGCCCAGAGCGCCCATGGCCGCGAACATCGTCCCGGCCCCGCCGCTGACCCCCACCGCCCGCAGGAACCCCCTGCGGCTGAACCCGCCTGCCTCCAACTGCTGCGTCATCCATCATCCCTTCGGACTCGCCTCTGCGAAGATCAGTTCGCCTGCGCTCCAAGGATGTTGATGTTTGTATATTGCAACTGCATACCGATGGGGTAACGCGGCCATGAACGCGACAGTGGCCCCACCCGGACGAACCGGGTGGGGCCACTGTTCAGGTACTGCTCACTGCTTACCGCAGCAGGTCAGAGCCTCAGCTCTGGCCGCCCGCGAGCTTCTCACGCAGGGCGGCGAGGGCCTCGTCAGTCGCCAGGGCGCCCGAGGTCTCGTCGCTGCTCGAGGAGTACGAGCCACCGGAGACCGCACCGGCACCGGCGGCAGCGGCCTCGGGGGCAGCGCCCTCACCAGCGGCAGCGGCCTCGGCGTCGGCCTCGCGGCTCTTGATGACCTGGGCCTGGTGCTGCTCGAAGCGGGTCTGCGCCTCGGCGTACTGGCGCTCCCACTCCTCACGCTGCTTCTCGAAGCCGGGCAGCCAGTCGTTCGCCTCGGGGTCGAAGCCCTCCGGGTAGATGTAGTTGCCGGCGTCGTCGTACGAGGCAGCCATGCCGTACAGGGTCGGGTCGAACTCGACCGAGGCCGGGTCGGCACCGAGGGACTCGTTGGCCTGCTTCAGCGAGAGGCTGATGCGGCGACGCTCGAGGTCGATGTCGATGACCTTGACGAAGATCTCGTCGCCGACCTGGACGACCTGCTCCGGGATCTCCACGTGGCGCTCGGCCAGCTCGGAGATGTGGACCAGGCCCTCGATCCCCTCGTCCACGCGGACGAACGCACCGAACGGAACCAGCTTGGTGACCTTGCCCGGGACGACCTGGCCGATCTGGTGGGTCCGCGCGAACTGCTGCCACGGGTCCTCCTGGGTCGCCTTCAGCGACAAGGAGACGCGCTCGCGGTCCATGTCCACGTCGAGCACCTCGACGGTGACCTCCTGGCCGACCTCGACGACCTCGGACGGGTGGTCGATGTGCTTCCAGGACAGCTCGGAGACGTGCACCAGGCCGTCGACGCCGCCCAGGTCCACGAAGGCACCGAAGTTGACGATGGAGGAGACGACGCCGGAGCGCACCTGACCCTTCTGCAGGGTGGTGAGGAAGGTCTGACGGACCTCGCTCTGGGTCTGCTCCAGCCAGGCACGGCGGGACAGGACCACGTTGTTGCGGTTCTTGTCCAGCTCGATGATCTTCGCCTCGAGCTCCTTGCCCACGTAGGGCTGGAGGTCGCGGACCCGACGCATCTCGACCAGCGAGGCCGGCAGGAAGCCACGGAGGCCGATGTCGAGGATGAGACCACCCTTGACGACCTCGATGACGGTACCGGTGACGATGCCGTCCTCTTCCTTGATCTTCTCGATCGTGCCCCAGGCACGCTCGTACTGAGCGCGCTTCTTGGACAGGATGAGACGACCCTCCTTGTCCTCCTTCTGGAGAACCAGGGCCTCGATGTTGTCGCCGACCTTGACGACGTCATGGGGATCGACGTCGTGCTTGATGGACAGCTCGCGAGAGGGGATGACGCCCTCGGTCTTGTAACCGATGTCGAGGAGGACCTCGTCACGGTCGACCTTCACGATGATGCCCTCGACGATGTCGCCATCGTTGAAGTACTTGATGGTCTCGTCGATCGCCGCGAGGAAGGCTTCTGCGTCGCCGATGTCGTTGACCGCCACCTGCGGGGTGGTACGGGCCTCGGTGCTGCTGGTCGTCATTAGGAAAAGGGCTCCGGTACGGACATGAAGTCGTAGGTACTACTGCGCCGGGGACCCGTTATCGCTCCACCAAGGACCAGACAGGGTTGAGCCGGTGTATCGCCACATCCAGATCTACTGGAAGCCGATACCCCGGGCTGTGACTGTGGGGTCTTCAACAGATGCGAGCGCGACCTGCTCCGTCCGAGGCGCGCAGGCCCGCAGCGCAACTTGTAGCATACGGGGACAGCCATGCACGGTCAATGCGGGATGCCGCAGTGCGGGAGAGCCCCACACAGACCGGACAAACCGGTCAAATCAGCACTCTCGCGACGACCCTTCCGGCGCCTCCCGGACGCTACAGGAGCAAGGTTACGCTACCTGTGAGATGACCACGCACCATGACAGCGACGCAGCCCCGGACCGCTCCTCAGCCGCCTGGGACGACGACGGCGAAGCGGTCCGCCGCGAGGCCGGGACCACCGAGAGCAGCCGGGCCAACCGGCACTGGTGGGACCGCAACGCCGACGAGTACCAGGACGAGCACGGCGGCTTCCTCGGCGACGCCAGATTCACCTGGTGCCCCGAGGGCCTGGACGAGGCCGAGGCCCGGCTGCTCGGCGATCCGGCCGCGCTGCGCGGCCGCACCGTCCTGGAGATCGGCGCCGGCGCCGCCCAGTGCTCGCGCTGGCTGGCCGCCCAGGGGGCCCGGCCGGTCGCCCTGGACCTGTCGTACCGTCAGCTCCAGCACTCGCGACGGATCGACGAGGACCTCGGCCTCCGCCCGGTCCCGCTGGTCCAGGCCGACGCCACCGTACTGCCGTTCGCCGACGCCAGCTTCGACCTGGCCTGTTCCGCCTACGGGGCGGTGCCGTTCGCCGCGGACACCGCGCTGCTGATGCGCGAGGTGCGCAGGGTGCTGCGGCCCGGAGGGCGCTGGGTCTTCTCGGTCACCCACCCGATCCGCTGGGCCTTCCCGGACGAACCCGGCCCCGAGGGGCTGACCGCGCTCTCCTCCTACTTCGACCGCACCCCCTACGTGGAGCAGGACGAGCGGGGCCGCGCCGTCTACGTGGAGCACCACCGCACCATGGGCGACCGGGTCCGCGAGCTGACCTCAGCGGGCTTCCGACTGGTCGACCTGGTCGAGCCCGAGTGGCCCGACGGCCTGACCCAGGAGTGGGGCGGCTGGAGCCCGCTGCGGGGGCGGTACCTGCCGGGCACCGCCGTCTTCGTCACCGTCGCCGACTGACCCGCGCTTCCCCTTCCGGTCACCCCTGCTGCGCCCGCGCGCCTCGAACAGGAAGGCGAGCCCCAGCAGCACCGCGCCCAGGACCGGCGCACCCCAGGGGAGGTAGGTGGTCATGCCCAGCACCAGCTGCCGCTGGGAGCTGATCTGCCGGAACGTCGCGTCCAGGTAGTCGGGGCGGATCTTGACGTCGCCCTCGAAGACGGTGACCGGCGCCTTGCCGCTGCCCTTGGCGAAGCGCAGTTCCTCGTGGTGCTGCTCCTCGCCGTTGACCGGAGCGCCGGTCACCGGGTCCACCCAGAACTCGCGGGTGGTGGTGTACCAGCGCTGGTAGCCGAGGGCGGTGATGCTCGCCGGGGTCAGGCCGGTGATCCCGGCCGGCATGGTCTTCGGGAAGACGACCCGGGTCCAGGGGATGGTCTGGGTGAAGTAGTAGACCTTCATCCCCCGGTACTCCCGGGTGCCCTGGTAGAGGATGGGCGCGGAGGTGCGGGTCTGCGGGTCGTAGTACTGGTAGTCCCTGGGCTGGGTGTCGAAGGGGAACTTGTACTCGATGCCGGTACGGGTCACCGGGTCCCCGTCGACGCTCTCCCCGCAGCAGTGCACCGGCTCCTGGGTGTGCGCGTCGAAGACGTAGACCTCGGGGATGCTGGAGATCATCTTGCCGTCGGTGCCCAGCACGTAGGAGAGGCCGTCCCAGACCACGACGTCGCGGCCGGTGCGCTTCTTCTCGGCGGCGGCCGCGGCGGCGTCGCCCTTGAGCGTCTGCACGATGGTGACGGTCTGGTGCGGGACGCCGGTGAGGGTGCTGTAGTCGATCAGGGTGGCGTCCTTCGCCTGCAGCACCACGGTCTGGTACTGGTTGGCGGGCACCTCGACCACGCGTGGATAGTCGTACCAGCGCACCATCGGACCCAGCACCGCCAGGAAGGCGGCGAGGGCGACCAGGACCAGGCTCAGGCGACGTCGCATCGGCGGGCCCGCCCCCCTACGGATGCGCCGGAGCGCTGGTCAGCAGGGGCTTGGGCGAGGTCGGACCGCCCTGGTGCGCCAACGGCACCATCACCAGGGCCACACCCAGGGCGACCGCCACCCCGATCGCCGCAGCCAGCAGTGCACGCATCGGCCACCTCCCTCGTCTCGCCGCCCCGCACGGTAACGCGGGGGCCGCGAAATGAGAACAGGTTCTACCGAGGCGATCGGGTGCGGCGCTTGCCTGGCTGGTCGCGCAGTTCCCCGCGCCCCTAGGTAGGTGCAACATGCCCACTGTGGGTCAGTTGCAGCCCCCTAGGGGCGCGGGGAACTGCGCGACAAGCCCACTACGGTCCGCAGCCAGACACCCCTCAGAACCCTCCCGAACCTGACGGAACGTCAGTGCGCCGCCGTCTCCCAGTCCCGCCCGACCCCGACAGAGACGTCCAACGGCGCGGCCAGCGGATACGCCGCCGCCATCTCCCGCCGCACCAGATCCTCCACCGCCTCCCGCTCCCCCGGAGCCACCTCCAGCACGATCTCGTCATGAACCTGCAGCAGCATCCGCGAGGACAGTCCGGCGCCGGTCAGCGCCGCGTCCACCTTCAGCATGGCGATCTTCACGATGTCCGCGGCCGAGCCCTGGATCGGCGCGTTCAGCGCCATCCGCTCCGCCATCTCCCGCCGCTGCCGGTTGTCGCTGGTCAGATCCGGCAGGTAGCGGCGGCGGCCCAGCACGGTCTCGGTGTAGCCGGTGTTGCGTGCCTCGTCGACGACACGCCGCAGATAGTCCCGCACCCCGCCGAAGCGCTCGAAGTAGGTGTCCATCAGCCGCTGCGCCTCGCCGGTGGCGATGTTCAGCTGCTGGGACAGGCCGAAGGCCGACAACCCGTACGCCAGTCCGTACGACATCGCCTTGATCTTGCGTCGCATCTCCGCGTCGACCTGCGGCGGCTCCACCGCGAACACCTGGGAGCCGACGGTGGTGTGCAGGTCCTCGCCACTGGAGAACGCGGCCAGCAGCGCCGCGTCCTCGGACAGGTGCGCCATGATCCGCAGCTCGATCTGGCTGTAGTCGGCGGTCAGCAGCTCCTGGTAGCCGGCGCCGACGACGAAGGCCCGGCGGATCATCCGGCCCTCCTCGGTCCGCACCGGGATGTTCTGCAGATTGGGCTCGGTGGAGGAGAGCCGGCCGGTGGCGGCGACCATCTGGTTGAAGGTGGTGTGGATCCGGCCGTCCGCGGCCACCGTCTTGATCAGGCCCTCGACGGTGCTGCGCAGCCGGGTCTGGTCCCGGTGCCGCAGCAGGATCACCGGCAGCTCGTGGGTGGTCTGCCCGGCCAGCCAGGTCAGCGCGTCGGCGTCGGTGGTGTAGCCGGTCTTGATCTTCTTGGTCTTGGGAAGCTCCAGCTCGTTGAAGAGGATCTCCTGGAGCTGCTTGGGCGAGCCGAGGTTGAACTCGTGGCCGACGGCCGCGTGCGCCTCCTTCACCGCCTGCTGCACCGCGGCGCCGAACTGGATCTCCAGCTGGGTGAGCCAGTCCAGGTCGGCGGCGATGCCGGCCCGCTCCATCCGCGCCAGCAGCGCGGCGATGGGCAGTTCGACCTCGCGCATCAGTTCCAGCGCGCCGTCCTTGGCCAGCCGGGTCTCGAACACCTCGGCCAGGTCCAGCACCGTGCGGGCCTGCACCATCAGCGCCTGGGCGGCGGCCAGCGCCTGGTCCTCGGCGTCGCCGGACTCGTCGCCGAAGGCCAGCTGGCCACTGTCGGCGGCGGTGCCGGCGTCCAGCTGGCGGCCCAGGTACTCCTCGGCCAGCACGTCCAGGCCGAAGGTGCGGCGCCCGGGCTTCTCCAGGTAGGCGGCCAGGGCGCTGTCGGCCGTGACGCCCTCGATCCGCCAGCCGTGCTCGGCGAAGGCCCGCATCACCTGCTTGGCGATGTGCAGCGCCTTGGGGCGCTCGGGGTCGGCCAGCCAGTCGGCGAAGGCGCGCTCGTCGGCCTCGGCCAGCACCGCCGGGTCCAGCCAGGCGGCCGGACCGCCCTCGACGGCCAGTGCCACCGCGCTGACGGAGCCCTCGCCCAGCGCCCAGCTGTAGTCGGCGGCCAGCCCGGTGCGGACGGCGCCGGAGGCGTGCTCGGCCAGCCAGGCCGCCAGGGCGCCGTCGTCGGTCAGCAGCTCACCGTCGACCTCGACGCCGGGCCCGGTCGCGGTCGGCGCGCCCTCGGCGCCCTCGCCGGCGCCCGGGTCCACCGCGAACAGGCGGTCGCGCAGCGCCTGGTTGCGGAACTCCAGGGTGTCCAGCAGCAGCAGGGTGGCCTCCCTGTCGTACGGGTTGCGACCCAACTCGTCCACACCGAGCGGGAGTTCGACGTCCCGGATCAGCTCGGTGAGCTCGCGGTTGAGCTTCACCGCATCCAGGCCGGCCCGCAGCTTCTCGCCGATCTTGCCCTTGACCTCGTCGGCGTGCTCGACCAGCTCGGCGAAGGAGCCGTACTGGCCGATCCACTTGGCGGCGGTCTTCTCCCCCACCCCGGGGATACCGGGCAGATTGTCGGACGGGTCGCCGCGCAGCGCCGCCAGGTCGGGGTACTGGGCCGGGGTGACCCCGTACTTCTCGAACACCTTCTCGGGGGTGTAGCGGGTCATCTCGGAGACGCCCTTGGTCGGGTAGAGGACCGTGACGTCGTCGGTGACCAGCTGCAGGGCGTCGCGGTCACCGGTGAGGATCAGCACCTCGAAGCCGTCGGCGGCGGCGCGGGTGGCCAGCGTGGCGATGATGTCGTCGGCCTCGAACTCGGCCAGCCGCAGATGCGGCACCTTCATCGCGTCCAGCAGCTCGCTGACCAGCTCGACCTGGCCGCGGAACTCCTCCGGGGAGGCCGAGCGGGTCGCCTTGTACTCCGGGTAGATCCCGGCCCTGAAGGTCTTCCTGGACACGTCGAAGGCCACCGCGAAGTGCGTCGGCGCCTCGTCGCGCAGGATGTTGGCGACCATCGAGGCGAAGCCGTACACCGCGTTGGTGGGCTGCCCGGTCGAGGTGGCGAAGTTCTCCGCGGGGAAGGCGTAGAAGGCCCGGTACGCCATGGAGTGGCCGTCGAGCAGCAGCAGCCTGGGCCGGGCCGCCCCTTTCGCCGCCTTGCCGTTGCTTCCGGTCGTACTCGCCATGCCTGCCACCACTTCTTCCGTCCACGCCCAGCTGCCTGCCACTGCCGAACGAAATCCTATGGCCCGCCACTGACAGTGCCCCCCATCAACGCCGCCGAAGGGAGTCGTACGATCACAGGCAGTCCCGTACAACGACGTCAGGAGCACCATGTCCGAGCGGCCCCCTGAGCCCGGTCCCGCCTTCAAGATCCCGCAGGACGTGATCGACCACTTCACCAAACTGGGCGTGGACCTGAGCACCTTCTCCGGCGGCCACCTCGGCGAGCGGCTGGGGATCAGGGTGGTCGAGGCCTCCCCCGACCGGGTCGTCGGCACCATGCCGGTCGAGGGCAACCAGCAGCCCTACGGCCTGCTGCACGGCGGCGCCTCGGCGGCCCTCGCGGAGACCCTGGGCTCGGTCGGCGCGATGCTGCACGCCGGCCCCGGCCGCTACGCCGTCGGCGTCGACCTCAACGCCACCCACCACCGTTCGGCCACCTCCGGACTGGTCACCGGTGTCGCCACCGCCGTCTTCAAGGGCCGCACCGCCGCGACCTACGAGATCGCCGTCACCGACGACCAGGGCCGGCGCATCACCAGTTGCAGGCTCACCTGCATGCTCCGCGACACCTGAGTGCCGAAACCCGCGCGGCCCGGGCGGCGCGGGGGCACCATGGCCGTGCGGGTCCGCCCCGGTACGGCACCGGGCATCGCCCGCCTCGACTAGGGGGTGCGGGCGATGACCGGTGGTCGCGGGCGGCCCGAACGGCCCGAGCGGCCCGAGCCGGTCGGCGGTGTCGGTCCGCTGGAGTCGGCTGACGACCCGTCAACCATGGCTGCGGAGCTGCAGGTCAACGAGCCGACGGAGTTCGGGGTCGAGCGGCGGCTGAGCAGTTGGTGGCACGGTCTCGGCCGGCCACTGCGCCGCGGACTGCTCACGGCGGCGATCCTCGCGGCGGCCGGCGCACTCGCCCTGGCGACCGTCGGCGACATCCCGCGCCATCGCCCCCAGGCCGGGCAGACCCGCGGTCCCGTCCCCTGGCCCGCGCAGATCACCGATGTGCACTACGCCGGCATGGCTCCCGGCAACGACCCGCGAAGCAGCCGGTTCGCATTCCTGCTCTCCTTCGTCGACCGGGACTCCGATCCGGTGACGATCCATCACATCGCCCAGCCCTACGCCGGACTTCAGGTCACCACCGAGGATCCGCTGCCGATCGTCGTCCTACCGGCCGAAACCCGGATCGTGCTGGTACTGGCCGACGTCCGCGACTGTTCCAGGACGCCCGCGCGGGACCAGCTGCCTTTCGTCGACGTAACGTTGAGTAACCTGCGCGCAATACAGACGCAAAGCGAAATCCTCGGCGAAAACTACGGCGACGACCTCAGCCGCGAGATCGACGTGCGCTGCGGCCGAACCCCCGCTTCGCTCCCGCCCGTTCCGTCCACCGTGGTCACATCACCGGGCTGAGCTGGGCGATCATCGGATTCGCGGTTCGGCGACCGGAATCAGGGCGAAATCCCACCCCGAACCGTGGTGGCCGGATCAAGCCTCAAGTTTTCCTCAGGTCATAACAAGACCATCACACAGTGCGCGTTGGCTCTGCCGAAGCCCCTGGTGGGGGCCTAGAGTCACGGCCAGTCACCGCGCCATCGGATCGACAGGTCGGGGCCTGCGCGCGGTTCGACCCTCGCCCAGAGGAAAGGACTGATCGTGCGAAACCGTTCGCTTCTCATCGTCACCACTCTTGCCGTAACCGGCGCCCTCAGCCTCACCGCGTGCGGATCGCGCGCCAACAGCGGCTCCAGCTCGAGTGGGAGCTCCAGCGCCGCCGCCGGGTCCACCACCGTCACCATCGGCGTGGACGCCCCTCTGACCGGTTCGCTGTCGGCCCTGGGCCTGGGCATCCAGAACTCCGTGGACCTGGCGATCAAGACCGCCAACTCCACGCACGAGGTGCCCGGCGTCACCTTCAAGATCTCGGCACTGGACGACAAGAAGTCGCCCCAGCAGGGCCAGCAGAACGCCACCGCCCTGGTCGCGGACAGCAATGTCATCGGCGTCGTCGGCCCGCTGAACTCCGGCGTCGCCGTCTCCATGCAGAAGATCTTCGACGAGGCCAACCTGGTCGAGGTCTCCCCCGCGAACACCAACCCCGCCCTGACCCAGGGCCCGAACTGGGCGACCGGCACCAAGACCCGCCCGTTCAAGTCGTACTTCCGCACCGCCACGACCGACGCCATCCAGGGCCCCTTCGCGGCCCAGTTCGCCTACAGCACCCTCAACAAGAAGAAGGTGTTCCTGGTCGACAACAAGCTGACCTACGGCGTCGGCCTGGTTGCGACCTTCAAGGACGAGTTCACCAAGCTCGGCGGCACCGTGGTCGGCCAGGACCACGTCACCAGCGGCGCCAACGACTTCTCGTCCACCGTCACCGCCATCAAGAACTCCAAGGCCGACTTCGTCTACTTCGGTGGCGAGTACCCCGACTCGGGTCCGCTCACCAAGCAGCTCAAGGCAGCCGGCTACAACGTCCCGCTCATCGGCGGCGACGGCATGTACGACCCGACCTACATCCAGCTCGCCGGTGCCGCCGCCAACGGCGACTACGCGACCTCCGTGGGCGCCCCGGTCGAGACCCTGCCGTCCGCCACCAAGTTCGTCGCCGACTACAAGGCAGCCGGCTACAAGGACCCCTACGCGGCCTACGGCGGCTACTCCTACGACAGCGCGTGGGCGATCATCGAGGCCGTGAAGGCCGTCGCCGCCGCCAACAGCGGCAAGCTCCCGGCCAACCCGCGCCAGGCCGTCGAGACCGCCATGGGCAGCGTCAACTTCAGCGGCGTGACCGGCACGGTCTCCTTCGACCAGTACGGCGACGCCACCAACAAGCAGCTCACCGTCTACGGCGTCAAGAACGGCGCCTGGGCCACCGTCAAGACCGGCACCTTCTCCGGCTGACACACCGTCAACACCCGTACAGCACAAGCACCGCGCGGGGGCGCAGCAGGTCAGGCGCCCCCGCGCGGTGCCACATCGGCCCACGTTTCCGGTACCCGCGCTCCCGCACCCGCGCATCCCGTACCCACGCCCATTTCCGGCTCACCCGCCCCTGACAACGGAGGCCTGCGGTGCACGAACTGCCGCAAAACCTAGCCAACGGCCTGCTTCTCGGCGCAACCTACGGACTCATCGCCGTCGGCTACACGATGGTCTACGGCATCGTCCAGCTCATCAACTTCGCCCACGGCGAGATCTTCATGACCGGGGGCTTCGGCGCCCTCACCGTGTACCTGGGCCTCGGCTCGGGCACCTCCATGTGGATCGCACTCCCCCTGATGCTCCTCGGCGGCATCGTCACCGCCACGGTCATCGCCGTTCTCGCCGAGCGCTTCGCCTACCGGCCACTGCGCAACGCGCCGCGCCTCGCACCGTTGATCACCGCGATCGGGCTCTCCATCACCCTGCAGCAACTCGTCTGGGGCTTCTACCCCAAGGCCAAGTCGCCCCGGGTCTTCCCCTCGCTCCCCGGCGGCCCGTTCCACCTGGGTTCCATCACCTTCCAGTCGGCGGACATCTTCGTCGTGGTCGCAGCCGTGGCCTCGATGCTCTTCCTCGCCTACTTCGTCCAGCGCACCCGCACCGGCCGCGCGATGCAGGCCACCGCGCAGGATCCGGACACCGCCAAGCTCATGGGCATCGACACCGACCGCGTCATCGTCATCGCCTTCATCCTGGGAGCCACCTTCGCCGCCGTCGCCGGCGTCGCCCACGGCCTGCGCTACGGCCAGGTCTCCTTCGACATGGGCTTCGTGGCCGGCCTCAAGGCCTTCACCGCCGCCGTCCTCGGCGGCATCGGCAACATCTACGGCGCCATGCTCGGCGGCATCGTGCTCGGCGTCGCCGAATCCCTCGCCGCCGGATACATAGAGAAGATCCCCGGCATGAGCCAGTTCGGCGGCGGCGCCTGGCAGGACGTCTGGGCCTTCGTCATCCTCATCCTCGTGCTCATGGTCAGACCACAGGGCCTACTGGGCGAACGCGTCGCGGACAGGGCGTGAACGACATGACCGACACCATCAACACGCAGCAGACACCGGCCCTGCGCCCCGCGCTGCCGCTGCCGGAAGCCGCCGCCCGCGGACTCGCCGCCGTCGGCGGACTGGCCACCGCCGCCTCCGCCTTCCTCGCCTGGACCTACAGCTCCGCGTTCCCCGGCGACCTCACCGTCAACGGGTACCCCGGCGGCCTGCAGTGGGTCACCCTCGTCGCCGGCCTCCTGGTGCTGCTCTACGCGTTGACCGGCTACCGCGTCCCGGGGCTGCGCTGGCTCGCCCCCGGCGGCGCCGAGGGCGCAACCGTCATCGTCGCCTTCGGCGCCCTGGCGACCACCTGGTTCACCCTCATCGCCATCGCGGACGAACTCGGCGGCCTCGCCAACCTCGCCAGCGGTGGCTGGGTCGCGGGCATCGCCTCGCTGGTCGCCCTGCTCGGCGCCCTGGGCCTGCCCCGCGACGGCGTCGCCGCGGACGCGGACAACCCGCTCAAGCGCGTCGTCGGCTACCCGGGCAAGCGCCCCGACCTCAGGCCCGCACCCGCACTGCCGGTTGCCGTCGAACTCCTGATCATCACTCTGGCCCTCGCCCTCGGCCTGGGCATCTTCACCTTCGGCATCGACACCAGCTACGGCGAACTCTTCGGCGGCTTCCTCATCACCGCCGTCTTCGCCGCCTGGGCGCTCAGCCGCTCCGGTGCCCTCGGCCGACTCACCGACATCACCAGCAGGCACCGCGTCTTCACCGCCGTCGGCGCCTTCGTCGCCGCCGCGATCTTCCCCTTCACCCAGAACAGCGACGCCAACGCCTCCATCGGCGTGAACCTGCTGATCTTCGGCGCCACCGCCCTCGGCCTCAACGTCGTCGTCGGCCTCACCGGCCTCCTCGACCTCGGCTACGTGGCCTTCCTCGGCGTCGGCGCCTACACCGGAGCACTGGTCTCCGGGGCCGCCACCTCGTCGCTGCACGTCACCTTCCCGTTCTGGGCAGCAGCGATCACCGGCGCGGCAGTGTCCGGCATCTTCGGGGTCATCCTCGGCGCCCCCACCCTGCGGGTCCGTGGCGACTACCTCGCCATCGTCACCCTCGGCTTCGGTGAGATCTTCCGCATCGTCGTCAACAACCTGGACGGCGTATCAGGGCCCAACGTCACCGGCGGCCCCAACGGCATCCCCAACATCCCCGACCTCAGCATCTTCGGCTTCAACCTCGGGAACGCGCACACCATCGGCGGCATCACCCTCGGCCGGTTCGCCAACTACTTCGAACTGATGCTGGTGTTCATCGCCATCATCGTGCTGGTCTTCAGCCGCTCCAGCAGCTCCCGCATCGGCCGCGCCTGGGTCGCCATCCGCGAGGACGAGACCGCAGCCACCGCCATGGGCATCAACGCCTTCCGCTTCAAGCTGCTCGCCTTCGCCCTCGGCGCCACCCTGGCCGGACTCGCCGGTACCGTCATGGCGCACGTCGGCTTCAGCGTCGTCCCCGACCCCTTCGTCTTCGCCGGACCGGTACCGCCGAACTCCGCCTTCCTGCTCGCCGCCGTCGTCATCGGAGGCATGGGCACCGTCACCGGTCCGCTGATCGGTGCCGCGCTCTTCTACCTCCTCCAGGCGAAGCTGCAGTTCCTGCAGAGCTACCAGCTCCTGCTGTTCGGCATCGCGCTGATCCTCTTCATGCGGTTCCGGCCCGAGGGCCTGATCGCCAACAAGCAGCGGCAGTTGGAGTTCCACGAGGACGAGACCGAATCCGCCGCCGAACTCAGCACCGCAGGGGCGTGAACCAGATGACCGACATCACCCTGGAGAACAGCTCCAGCAACTCCCCCGCCACCGGCACCCCGCTTCTCGAAGCCCGTGGCGTCATCATGCGGTTCGGCGGCCTGACCGCCGTCAACAACGTCGACCTCACCGTCAACACCGGTGAGATCATCGGCCTGATCGGCCCCAACGGAGCCGGCAAGACCACCTTCTTCAACTGCCTCACCGGCCTGTACATCCCCACCGAGGGACAGGTCACCTACAAGGGCACGGTGCTGCCGCCCAAGCCCTTCAAGGTCACCCAGGCCGGCATGGCCCGCACCTTCCAGAACATCCGGCTGTTCCACAACATGACGGTCCTGGAGAACGTCCTCGTCGGTCGCCACACCCGCACCAAGGAAGGCATCATCTCCGCCATCCTCCGCGGCCCCGGCTACCGCCGCGAGGAGGCCGAGTCCCGCGAGAAGGCCATGGCCCTGCTGGAGTTCACCGGCCTCGCCCGCAAGGCGGGACACCTCGCCCGCAACCTCCCCTACGGCGAGCAGCGCAAGCTCGAGATCGCCCGCGCCCTCGCCAGCGAACCCGGCCTGCTGCTGCTCGACGAACCCACCGCGGGCATGAACCCGCAGGAGACCCGGGCGACGGAGGAGCTGGTCTTCGCGATCCGCGACCGCGGTATCGCCGTGCTGGTCATCGAGCACGACATGCGGTTCATCTTCAACCTCTGCGACCGCGTCGCCGTCCTCGTCCAGGGCGAGAAACTGGTCGAGGGCACCTCGGAGGTGGTCCAGGCCGACGAACGCGTCATCGCCGCGTACCTGGGCACGCCGTACGAGGCGACCCCCGAGGCCGGCGCCGCCGGCGAGGCCGACGGCAGCATTCCCGCCTCCGACGCCGCCTCCGATGCCACTCCCGACGCCACTCCCGACGCCACCGATGCCACTCCTGAGGAGGACCAGTGACCGCCCTGCTCGAGGTCGAAGACCTCCGCGTGGCCTACGGCAAGATCGAGGCGGTCAAGGGCATCTCCTTCACCGTCGAGGCAGGCCAGGTCGTCACCCTGATCGGCACCAACGGCGCCGGCAAGACCACCACCCTGCGCACCCTCTCCGGCCTGCTCAAGCCCATCGGCGGCAGCATCCGCTTCGACGGGCAGCCGCTGGGCTCGGTCCCCGCACACAAGATCGTGTCGCTGGGCCTGGCCCACTCGCCGGAAGGCCGGCACATCTTCCCGCGCATGACCATCGAGGAGAACCTCCTCCTCGGCGCCTTCCTCCGGAAGGACCAGGACGGCATCCAGGCCGACGTCCAACGCGCCTACGACCTGTTCCCCATCCTCGGCGAGCGCCGGAAGCAGGCGGCGGGAACCCTGTCGGGCGGCGAGCAGCAGATGCTCGCGATGGGACGCGCACTGATGTCCCAGCCCAAGCTGCTGATGCTGGACGAGCCCTCCATGGGCCTCTCCCCCATCATGATGCAGAAGATCATGGCGACCATCGTCGAGCTCCGCAACCAGGGCACCACCATCCTGCTCGTCGAGCAGAACGCCCAGGCCGCACTGTCCTTGGCGGACACCGGCCACGTGATGGAGGTCGGCCGCATCGTCCTCTCCGGAACGGGCTCCGACCTGCTGACGGACGAGTCGGTACGGAAGGCCTACCTCGGCGAGGACTGACGGACCGTCGGTACTGATGGATGCCGTTGCAGGCGGGGACGCTCCCTGCCTGCAACGGCATTCGCCGTAACGCGATCTGCCCCACCGTCTCCGGGGCTCCGCCCCGAAAGCAGCAACAAGCAGGAGCCGGGGCGGCCGGGCCCCGGCGCGAAGCGTCGGCCGTGCGCCGGGGTTGGGCCGAACCGGGGTCACTTTCGGGACAAGGTGTCACTTGATCATGCCCATATGCCCGAATTGACCCGACTCTCGCGTACCAGAAGTGACCCAATGTACCGAAAGTGACCCCGGTTCAACCCAGCAGCTCCAACTGGTTCACGATCTCGTCCAGGAATGCGTGCGGTCGCAGAAAGATGGCCTGCCAGGAGAAACGCAGGACTGCGCGCACTGCACTACTTGTCGCCAGGTCGTTGAAACGGCGCAGATCACGTCGCTGGCCGTCCGGCGTCCAGTGGTGCTCAGCGCCGTCGACCTCCACGGCCAGGCCCTCCCGGTCGAAGATAAAGTCCACTCGCCGGACGCCCGCCGCCGTCGCCACCTCGGCCTGCGTTCGCGGGTGGACATCGGCGTCGTACATCAGCAGTCTGGCTTCGGTCTCCAGCGGAGACTCGCTACGGGCGTCAGCGAGTTCGACCCACCGGAGCGCAGTGCTGGTCGCCTGTCGATTGCTCGCCCCGGCCAGGTGCGCCCGCACGTCCTCTTCGGTGCACAGTCCCGCATTCAGTGCGGAGTCCAAGGCAGCCACCGCAGTATTGCGCGGCTCGCTCCGGAGCAGGTCGGTCAGGGTGCGGAGAATCGTGGTGCAGCGGAGGCCCTCCACTGCGGTCGAGTCGTGCGGCCCCAGCGGGAGGCGATGGACGAGCACCCCGGCGACCCGCGTGCGCGCCCGCTCGGGACGGGGGTCGGTCACCTCGATGGGTCTGGCGGCTTCCCCCGGACGCTGCAGGACGGTGATGCCGTGCAGCCTGGCGGCGGTCCGATGACTCGCTACGAGGTGTGGCTTCGCAGCCTGGGCGGCCCTGAGCCGCAGCAGGGGCACAGCTGAGGGCGCTCCAGGCGGAGCGAGCAGTCCGGGCTCCGGGTGGTACCAGCCGTAGTCCCGCAGCAGCGTGCGAAGTTGCCGCTCGGAGCAGCCCATGTTGCGCGCGCGATCGACCGACAGGAAGCCGCCGAGGCGCAGGGCGTGCTGGCGCAGTTCGTGTTCGTTCATGCCGCAGAGCACGTGGTTGCCCGGCCCACGGTTGCACCCTGATCGGGTGAACTCGGGTCACTTTCGGTACGTTGGGTCACTTCTGGTACGCGAGAGTCGGGTCAATTCGGGCATTTGGGCATGATCAAGTGACACCTTGTCCCGAAAGTGACCCCGGTTCGGCCCACCCCGGCGCACGGCCGACGCTTCGCGCCGGGGCCCGGCCGCCCCCGCTCCTGCTTGTTGCTGCTTTCGGGGCGGAGCCCCGGAGACGGTGGGTGCGGTCGTGCTACGGCGAATGCCGTTGCAGGCAGGGAGCGCCGCCTCAGGCCTCCGACACCGGCGGCTCCGACGGGGCCGCCGGTGCCTTCTTCTTGGCGTCCTGGGCTGCGCCCTCCTCGATGACCGCCTCAGCGACGGCCTTCATGGTCATGCGGCGGTCCATGGACGTCTTCTGGATCCAGCGGAAGGCGGCCGGCTCGGTGAGGCCGAACTTGGTCTGCAGGACGCTCTTGGCGCGGTCCACGAGCTTGCGGGTGTCCAGGCGGAGGCTGAGGTCGGCGATCTCCTCCTCCAGCGCGCGCATCTCGCTGTAGCGGGAGACCGCCATCTCGATGGCGGGGACGAGGTCGCTCTTGTTGAACGGCTTCACGATGTAGGCCATGGCGCCGGCGTCCCGTGCCCGGTCGACCAGCTCGCGCTGCGAGAACGCGGTGAGCATCAGGGTGGGCGCGATGTGCGCCTCGTGGATCTGCTCGGCGGCGGACAGGCCGTCCAGGATGGGCATCTTCACATCGAGGATCACCAGGTCGGGCCGGAGCTCGGTCGCCAGCTTCACCGCCTCGGCACCGTCCCCGGCCTCACCTACGACGGTGTAGCCCTCCTCCTCGAGCATCTCCTTGAGGTCGAGACGGATCAATGCCTCGTCCTCGGCGATGACCACACGGGTCGTCGTCGGCGGGACATGCTGCTCGTGCTGCTCGTCGGCGGCGGTCACGGTGCTCCTCGTTGACGCGGGGGTACGTGCAAGAGCCTACCTAGCTGCACGAAGACCAGGGAACACGATATGGTTCCTTCCGCAGGCCAGCCGGGTTGGTGGAATGGCATACACACGGTTCTCAAACAACCGCGCCGAAAGGCTTGCGGGTTCGAATCCCGCACCCGGCACACACCTTCGTTTCCAAGGTCATCATTGCGCTGAGGCGGTTCATGTCATGTGAAGCGTCACTACACGTGTCTCACGATACGGTCAAGCCCTCCTGCGGGTGGTGCCGCCGAGTCGACCTTGACGCGATTCACGCATACGAATGACTGTTGGGCAATCGCCGGATCATTCGACCTCATGCTCCGCACCCTGAGGCCATGTACTGGCCCGATGAAACCCGTCGGCAGGCCCTGGCCGCTTGCCAGCATGGACAGTCCAACGCGTCCGTCGCCCGCTCGCTCGGCGTCCCCAAAGGGACTGTCGCCTGGTGGCTCCACCAGGACCGTGCAGCGCGCGATGCTCTGCCCGGCCTTCGTCGATCCACCTGCCATCGATGCGACGGCGACGACCTTGACGAAGCAGCCTACGCGTACCTCCTCGGGCTCTATCTCGGCGACGGGCACATCGTCCGCCCAAGACAGCATCGCGTGCACAACCTGACGATCGCCTGCTCCGATACCTGGCCCGGATTGATCGACGCTGCAGAGGCCGCCATGCGAGCGGTACTGCCCTACAACGCCGTCTGTCGCGTCCAAGCGCGTGGCTGTACGAGCGTCAAGGTCTACTCACGGCACCTGCCATGCCTGTTCCCACAGCACGGCCCCGGCAAGAAGCACGACCGGCCGATCCTGCTGGCCGATTGGCAGCGCCAGGTGACCCATACCCACAACTGGTGCCTCATCCGGGGTCTCTTCCACTCGGACGGCAGCAGGACGCACAACTGGGCACAGCGCACGACAGACGGCGAGCAGCGACGGCACGAGTACATCCGCTACGAGTTCACCAACAGGTCCGCCGATATCCGCGACATCTACACAGGCACTCTCGACCGACTCGGCGTCGAATGGCGCACCCGCAGCCGACGGGACGGCGTCCACACGGTCTCCGTCGCGCGGAGGGCGTCTGTGGCGTTGATGGACGAGCATGTCGGGGCCAAGTACTGACCATGCCGCGCGGGGAATGCAATCGTTCGATCGGGGTATAGGGGCGACGGGGATGACGATCATTCAATAGCCATACCCATGCCCGGATCCTGACCTCGACGGCTTTCCTCAAGTAATGCTCAAGTTTTCAAGTTGGTTCACGTTCCATCCGGGCTCCGCCCAGCGCTGCCTTGCCACACGGCCGCCACCAGGGATGATGCCCCCTGCCTAGAGGGGCTTCCGCCGGTGATTCTCCTGGGAAGCAGGTGTGAAGAAGCTCAAGAGAACGCAAGTATTCAGTGCTGACATCTATGCATGAGCGCAATCTGCACCTAATCTGATCCAGCCCTTAACGGCCGCTTAACAACCCCACCTGCCCTGCCAGCTATGTCGAGAGGTGGCGCCCGCATGGCACCCACTGATCTGTTGTCCAAATCCCCCGACACCGGTGACCGCTCGCTGCGGCGGGAAATCGGCCTCATCGGACTGATGTGGGCGTCCGTCGGGTCGATCATCGGTTCGGGGTGGCTTTTCGGGGCCAAGGAGGCCGTCGTGGTCGCCGGGCCGGCGGCGATCATCTCCTGGGGGATCGGCGCGGTCGCGATCGTCCTGCTGGCGCTGGTGCACGCCGAGCTCGGCGGGATGTTCCCGGTGGCCGGCGGCACCGCCCGCTACCCGCACTACACCTTCGGCGGCCTCGCCGGGATGTCGTTCGGCTGGTTCTCCTGGCTGCAGGCGGCCACGGTCGCACCGATCGAGGTCGAGGCCATGATCGGGTACGCCCAGCACTGGTCCTGGGCGTCCGGCTTCCAGCACTCCAACGGGACGCTCACACTGTCCGGCTTCGTCATCGCCGTCGTACTCATGGCCGTGTTCGTCGCGGTGAACTTCCTCGGCGTGCGCCTGCTCGCCCACACCAACAGCGCGGCGACCTGGTGGAAGATCGCGATCCCGCTGCTCGCCATCTTCGTCCTGGCCATCACGCACTTCCACGGCGGCAACTTCACCTCGCAGGGCTTCGCCCCGTTCGGCGCCAAGGGCATCCTCGCCGCGATCAGCACCAGCGGGATCATCTTCGCGCTGCTGGGCTTCGAGCAGGCGATCCAGCTCTCCGGCGAGAGCCGCAACCCCAAGAAGGACATCCCCCGTGCCGTCCTCGGCTCGGTGGCGATCGGCGCGCTGATCTACATGCTGCTGCAGGTGGTCTACATCGGCGCGCTGCCCGGCTCCTCCTTCGTGCACGGCTGGGCGAACCTCGCCTACACCGGGATCAGCGGTCCGTTCGCCGGCCTCGCCACCGTGATCGGACTGGGCTGGCTGGCCTGGATCCTCTACCTGGACGCGATCATCTCCCCGGCCGGAACCGGTCTGATCTACACCACCTCGACCTCCCGGATCTCCTACGGTCTCAGCCGCAACGGCTACGCCCCGCAGCTGTTCGAGGCGACCGACAAGCGCGGCGTGCCGTGGTTCGGGCTGATCATCTCCTTCGTCACCGGCGTCGTCTGCTTCCTGCCGTTCCCCAGCTGGCAGCAGCTCGTCAGCTTCATCACCTCGGCCAGCGTGCTGATGTACGCGGGTGCCCCGCTGGCCTACGGCGTGCTGCGCAAGCAGCTGCCCGACCGCGAGCGCCCCTACCGGCTGCCCGCCGGGCAGGTCATCGCCCCGGTGTCGTTCGTGATCGCCAGCCTGATCATCTACTGGGCCGGCTGGGCCACCCTCTGGCGGCTCGGAGTGGCCATCATCCTGGGCTACATCCTCCTCGGCTCCTACGCCTGGTACGCCCGGGCCAAGAACCTGCCCAACGCCCCGCAGCTGGACTGGAAGGCGGCGCAGTGGCTGCCGGTCTACCTGGTCGGGATCGGGATCATCTCCTGGCAGGGCGGCTTCGGCGTCGGCTCGGAGGGCCACATCCACCTCTGGTGGGACATGGGCCTCATCGCGGTCTTCTCGCTGGCCGTCTACTACTGGGCGCTCGCCGTCGGCCTGAAGCGTGAGGACATCGAGCGCAACATCGACGAGGTCGCCGTGGTGGACGAGGGCGGTCACTGACACGCGCCGCTGATGCACAGTCAACCAACAGGCCGGGCCCGGTCAGTGAGGGTTACTCACCGACCGGGCCCGGTCACGTTCGCGTCCTGCGGCTCTGCCCGAAGGCTCAGACGGTCACGTCCCGCGGGCTGTCGTCCTCGCCCACGTGGTGGACCCGGACCAGGTTGGTGGAGCCGGCCAGGCCGGGCGGGGAGCCGGCCGTGATGACCACGATGTCGCCCCGCTCGCAGCGGCCGATGGCCAGCAGGGCGTTGTCGACCTGGGCGACCATCTCGTCGGTGGTCTCCACCAGCGGGCCCATGAAGGTCTCCACGCCCCAGCTCAGCGACAGCTGGCTGCGCACCGCCGGCTCGTAGGTGAAGGCCAGCACCGGGATCGGCGAGCGGTAGCGCGACAGCCGCCGGGCGGTGTCCCCGGACTGGGTGAAGGCGACCAGGTACCTGGCGCCCAGGAAGTCGCCGATCTCGGCGGCCGCGCGGGCGACGGCCCCGCCCTGGGTGCGGGGCTTGTTGTTCTCGGTGAGCGGCGGCAGCCCGGCCTCGATGATGTCCTCCTCGGCGGCGCAGACGATGCGGGCCATGGTGCGGACGGTCTCAGTGGGGTACTTGCCGACGCTGGTCTCGCCGGAGAGCATCACCGCGTCGGCGCCGTCGAGGACGGCGTTGGCGACGTCGGAGGCCTCGGCGCGGGTGGGGCGCGAGGCGTTGATCATGGAGTCGAGCATCTGCGTGGCGACGATGACGGGCTTGGCGTTGCGGCGGCAGAGCTTGATGGCCCGCTTCTGGACCAGCGGGACCTGCTCCAGCGGCATCTCGACGCCGAGGTCTCCGCGGGCGACCATGACGCCGTCGAAGGCGTTGACGATGCCTTCGAGGTTGTCGACCGCCTGGGGCTTCTCGACCTTGGCGATGACCGGGACGAAACGTCCCTCCTCACGCATGATCGCGTGCACGTCGGCGATGTCGGCGGCGCTGCGGACGAAGGAGAGCGCGACGATGTCGGCTCCGATGCGGAGTCCCCAGCGCAGGTCGGCGACGTCCTTGTCGCTGAGCGCGGGGACACTGACGGCCACACCGGGAAGGTTGAGGCCCTTGTGGTCGGAGACCATGCCGCCCTCGACCACGGTGCAGCGGACCCGGGGTCCGTCCACCGCGACGACGTCGAGGGCGACGCGGCCGTCGTCGATCAGGATGCGTTCGCCCGGGGTCACATCGGCGTTGAGGCCCTTGTAGGTGGTGCCGCAGCCGTTGCGGTCCCCGGGGTGGTCCTCGGTGGTGATGGTGAACTCGTCACCGCGTTCCAGGAGG
The DNA here is from genome assembly GCF_000719095.1 of Streptacidiphilus jeojiense. GTDB lineage: Bacteria > Actinomycetota > Actinomycetes > Streptomycetales > Streptomycetaceae > Streptacidiphilus > Streptacidiphilus jeojiensis. The sequence goes on from NZ_JOEH01000001.1 coordinate 189,678, forward strand.
ACCGGACCCTCCGCGAATGTTTCCAACCTGATCTTGGGGCCCTGGAGGTCGACGAGGATGCCGACGCTGCGGCCGGTCTCGTCGGCGGCCTTGCGGACCCGGCGGTAGCGTTCCTCGTGCTCGGCGTAGGAGCCGTGGCTGAGGTTGAAGCGGGCCACGTCCATACCGGCGTCGACCAGGGTCTTGATCTGGTCGTACGAGTCGGTGGCGGGCCCTAGAGTACAGACGATTTTTGCTCGGCGCATAACACCGAGCGTAGGTCTTACCGGTGAGTAGTGAAGAAGCCCTCATGGAGCGTCAGATGTCGTGCGGATGACGGTTCCTTGAACAATCCGCAGCGTTCCCGAACGCATACGAGAGGTGAACGCCCGCGGAACTCTGGGGACCGATTCCGTCCGGGCTATCGGTCGGCTGTCCGACATGTCTAGCATCTGCGTCGAGAATGCAGGTCGGAGCGCGGTTGTCAGGTTGTGGGGTGCGTGGTGCGGAGGCCGACGGGGCCGACAGGGCCGCTGGGGTCGATCAGGCCCTGGCTGATAGCCGGGACGGTGGCCGCTCTCGCGGTCGTCAGCGGGTGCGGCGGATCCGCCCCGGCCAGGACGGCCGCCGTGGCCGACGACTACCCCGGCCTGCCGCACACCACGGTGCAGGTGTCGCCTGGCGGCTGTGGGGTCGGCTGGACGAAGCCGCAGGCGGGCCTGCAGGTCTTTGAGGTGAGCAACACCGGCCCGCAGTCCGAGGAGGCCTACCTCAAGAATCCCGCCACCGGCGCGGTGCTGGGCGAGGTCGAGGAGCTCGGCCCCGGCACCACCCGGTCGATGGTGGTGCGGCTGGCGGCCGGGAAGTACGCCTTCTCCTGCCTGCCGCAGGACGTCGACACCATCACCGGGCCCACCGTGGTGGTCCCGGGCACGGGCGGGACCGATACCCCGGGCGTGGTGCCGGTGACCCAGCAGGACCTGGTGCCGCCGACGCTGGCCTACCAGAAGTGGGTGGCCGCCCAGCTCCCGGCGCTGATCACGGCGGTGCAGGCGCTGCAGGCCGCGGTGGACAGCGGCGATGTCGCCGCCGCCGAGAAGGCCTGGTTGCCGGCGCACCTGGACTACGAGCGCCTGGGCGCCGCGTACGGGACCTTCGGCGATCTGGACGGCAGTATCAACGGCACCACCAAGGGCCTGCCGGGCGGTCTGACCGACCCCGGCTTCACCGGGTTCCACCGGCTCGAGTACGGACTGTGGCACGGCCAGTCGGCGGCGTCGCTGCGCCCGGTCGCGGCCCAGCTGACCAAGGACGTGCAGCAGCTCAGGACCGACTGGGCGAAGGCGCAGATGGATCCGTTGGACCTGGGGCTGCGGGCGCACGAGATCGTCGAGAACACGATCCAGTTCGAGCTGACGGCGCGGACGGACTACGGGAGCGGCTCGAACCTGGCGACGGCGCAGGCCAACCTGCAGGGAACGGCGGAGTCGCTGTCGCTGCTGCGGCCGCTGCTGGTGACCAGGATGCCCTCGCTGCCGGCGATCGACACGGCGATGAAGGCGGCGTCGAACGAGCTGTCGACGCTGGGCCGGGTGCCCCTGTCGACGCTGTCGACGGCGGAGCGCGAGCAGCTGAACGCGGTGTTCGGCGAGTTGGTGACGGAGTTGGCGCCGGTGGCGGCTGTGTGTGATGTGCGGAGGACGTCGTGACGGTTGGTTCGGGACAGGTGGACCGGCGGTCGGTGCTGCGCGGTGCGGTGGCGGCGGGAGCCGCCGGGGCCGCCGCGGTGGGGCTCTCGGGGGCTGCGGCGTCGCCCTCGGCTTCGGCCTCGTCGCAGGGCGGGAGCGCCGACGGCGTCTTCGCCTTCCACGGGGTGCACCAGAGCGGTGTGCTGACGGACAAGCAGCGTTGCGCGGCGTTCGTCGCGTTCGATGTGACGGCGAAGGACAAGGCAGGGCTGTCGGCGCTGCTGAGGACGCTGACCGAGCGGGTCAGGTTCCTGATGGCGGGCGGGGTGCCGGAGCCGCTGGGCATCGGCGCACCGCCGGCGGACTCCGGTGTGCTGGGCCCGGTGGTGCCTGCGGACGGTCTGACGGTGACCCTGGCGGTGGGCTCCTCGCTGTTCGACGGCCGGTTCGGGCTGTCCGCCCGCAAGCCGAAGCTGCTGCGCCCGATGGAGTCCTTCCCGGACGACGACCTGGACGCGGCGTACTGCCAGGGCGACCTGCTGCTGCAGTTGGGGGCCGACAACGCGGACACGGTGGCGCACGCCCTGCGCGACCTGGCCCAGCACACCCGGGGGGCGATGCAGGTGCGCTGGCGGATCGACGGCTTCTCGTCGCCGCCGCGGCCGTCGGGCACGCCGCGCAACCTGCTGGGTTTCCGTGACGGCACGGCCAATCCCGATGTCAACGACGCCCGGACGATGGACCAGGTGGTCTGGGTGACCCCGGCGCAGGGCGAGCCCGCCTGGGCGCAGGGCGGCTCCTACCTGGCGGTCCGGTTGATCCGGATGCTGGTGGAGTTCTGGGACCGGGTGTCGCTGAACGAGCAGGAGCGGATGTTCGGCCGGGTGAAGCAGTCGGGGGCTCCGCTGGACGGCCAGGTGGAGACGGACGCCCCCCGTTACTCGGCGGACCCGACCGGCGACGTGATCCCGATGGACAGCCACATGCGGCTGGCGAACCCGCGCACCGCGGGCTCGGACTCGCTGCGGATGCTGCGCCGCGGGTTCAACTACGACCGGGGCACGGACAGCAACGGCAACCTCGACATGGGCCTGGTCTTCTGCGCCTTCCAGCAGGATCTGGACCGTCAGTTCATAGCCGTGCAGAAGAAGTTGGCGGGTGAGCCGCTGGTGGACTACATCACGCCGTTCGGCGGCGGGTACTTCTTCGTGCTGCCGGGCGTGCGTGATGCGAAGGACAGTTTCGGAAGCGCACTGATGAGCTGAAAGTACTGACTCGGGTGTCGCCTTCTGTGGATACTGGTGCGGTCTACGCGCACTGACTCATCGTCTTCTCATATGGCGTTCACGTTCCGGTCATCTGCGGGCACGCATCCCGACGTGCGTGCGGCGGAGGATGCGGGGCGAAACGAACTCGGTCTTCTTGTCCTGCGGAGGGACTCGTTATGGCGATAGTGACTGGTGGCAGGAGGGGCGCCCGATGGGCGGCCCTCGTAGGCGCGGCGGCACTGGTGGCGGCGGCTGGGACCTCTCCGGCCTGGGCCTGGGACGGAGGCCATGGACACGGCGGGGACCCGCGCCCCACCCATGTGACGACGACGACCCCGATCAAGCACCTCGTGGTCATCTATGACGAGAACGTCTCCTTCGACCACTACTTCGGTACCTACCCGAAGGCGGCGAACACCGACGGGACGACGTTCAAGGCTGCCAAGAGCACCCCGAAGAAGGTCAACAACCTGACCAACTCGGGTCTGCTGACGAGCAACCCGAACCTGTACGCGCCGCAGCGGCTCAGCTCCGCGCAGGCTCTGACGTGCGACCAGAACCACAACTACGGCCCGGAGCAGCTGGCCTACAACAGCGGCCTGGCCAACCTGTTCGTCCAGAACACGGACCACGACACCTGCTCCGGCGGGCTGTACGCGGCGCCCGGTCTGGGCATGGACTACTACGACGGCAACACGGTCACCGCGCTGTGGAACTACGCGCAGAACTACACCCTGAACGACAACTCGTTCAGCAACACCTACGGTCCGTCGACCCCGGGTGCGCTCAACCTGATCGCCGGCCAGACCCACGGCGTGGTCTCGGTGAGCGGCACCGGCAGTACCACCAACCCGGTGCAGACCTCGACCCCGGACTCGTACACGGTGCACTCGCCGAACGCCCAGGGCGTGGGCACCATCACCGGTGACCCGGACCCGGCCTACGACGACTGCGCGGACACGGACCACACCAGCACCAGTGCGCTGGGTGAGATGACCGGCACCAACATCGGCGACCTGCTGAACAAGAAGAACGTCACCTGGGGCTGGTTCCAGGGCGGCTTCTCCCCGAGCACCCCCTACACGGGCGCGGCCGGCACCTACGCCAAGTGCGCGGGCAACACGCACACCAACATCGGTGGCGCGGCCTCCGAGGACTACAGCGCGCACCACAACCCGTTCGCGTACTACGCCTCGACGTCCAACCCGCACCACACCCTGCCGGCCAGCCTGAACGAGATCGGCCACAACGGGCAGGCGAACCACAACTACGACCTGTCGTACTTCGACCAGGCCGTCACCGCCGACAAGCTGCCCGCGGTGAGCTTCGTCAAGGCCGCCGAGTACCAGGACGGCCACGCCGGTTACTCCGACCCGACCGACGAGCAGAACTTCCTGGTCAAGCAGATCAACACGCTGCAGAAGTCGCCGGAGTGGTCCTCGACCGCCGTCGTGATCGCCTACGACGACTCCGACGGCTGGTACGACCACGTCTACCACACCCCGACCAACGGCTCCGCGGACACCGCGCAGGACGCGGCGGCGTGCACGGCGGCCGCCACCGCCAAGAAGACCGCTCCGCTGGGCGGGTACGCGGACCGCTGCGGCCCCGGCCCGCGTCAGCCGCTGCTGGTGATCTCGCCCTACGCGAAGACCAACAGCGTCGACCACACCTTCACCACCCAGGCCTCGATCACCAAGTTCATCGAGGACAACTGGAAGACGGGCCGCCTCGGCGACGCGTCCTTCGACGCCTCGGCCGGCTCGCTGACCTCGGCGTTCGACTTCTGGGACCCGAACAACAAGCAGGTGCTGCTGAACGCCGACGGTTCGGTCGCCTCGGTGAAGCCGATCCACCGGTACGACAACAGCGACACGGTGACCAGCTTCGCGGTGAGCGACACGGCCTCCACGACGTCGACGGGGTCGAACGACTCGGCGCTGCTGTCGGCCGGCCTCGGGGCGGCGGCGCTGGCCGCTGTGGGCACCGGGTTCACGGTTTCACGGCGGAACCGGAAGCGGAGTGCGGCTCAGGTCTGATCCGGACCTAGCCGTGGGTGGGGGTGACTGTTCGCGCGGTTCCCCGCGCCCCTAGAGACAAATACAAAAACACGGCGGCACCTGCCTCTCAACCTTGGTCGGGGACGAGAGGCAGGTGCCTTTGTTGTTCTCCGCGTGCGATCCGGCGGCGCTGGCGGGGACGCGGTGGAGCAGATCCCGGGGGTGTGGCTTCCGGGACCACCGGGGCGGCTCAGGTGTGAGCCGCCCCGGAATTCCTTGGGACCGTCAGACGGTGACGGGACGGTCCGTGGGGCGGATCGGGGCCGGCAGGGTGGAGGCCCGGCCGGAGAGGTAGCTGTCGACCGCCTTGGCGGCCGAGCGGCCCTCGGCGATGGCCCAGACGATCAGGGACTGGCCGCGGCCCGCGTCGCCGGCGACGAAGACGCCGTCGACGTTGGTGGCGAACTTCCCGTCCCGGGCGACGTTGCCGCGGGCGTCCAGGTCGACGCCGAGCTGCTCGACCAGGCCGTTCTGGACGTCGGTGCCGGTGAAGCCCATGGCGAGGGTGACCAGCTGGGCCGGGATGGAGCGCTCGGTGCCGGGGATCGGCTCGAACCGGCCGGCCTTGAACTCGACCTCGACCAGGTGCAGTTCCTGGACGTTGCCGTCCTCGTCGCCGGTGAAGTGGGTGGTGTTGACCGCGTAGACGCGCTCACCGCCCTCCTCGTGCGCGGAGGTGACCTTGTAGGTCATCGGCATGGTCGGCCAGGGCTGGTTGGCCGGGCGGTCGTCGCTGGGGCGGGGCATGATCTCCAGCTGGGTGACCGAGGCCGCGCCCTGGCGCAGCGCGGTGCCGAGGCAGTCCGCGCCGGTGTCGCCGCCGCCGATGACGATGACGTGCTTGCCCTTGGCGCTGATCGGGGAGTCGACGTAGTCGCCCTCCTGCACCTTGTTGGACAGCGGCAGGTACTCCATCGCCTGGTGGATGCCGCCCAGCTCGCGGCCGGGGACGGGCAGGTCGCGGGCGGTGGTGGCGCCGGCGGCGACGACGACCGCGTCGAAGCGTTCGCGCAGCTGGCGGCCGGTGACGTCGACGCCGACCTCGACGCCGGTGCGGAACCGGGTGCCTTCGGCGCGCATCTGCTCGACGCGCCGGTTGACGTGCCGCTTCTCCATCTTGAACTCGGGGATGCCGTAGCGCAGCAGGCCGCCGATGCGGTCGGCGCGCTCGTACACGACCACGGTGTGGCCGGCCCGGGTGAGCTGCTGGGCGGCGGCGAGTCCGGCGGGGCCGGAGCCGACGACGGCGACGGTCTTGCCGGAGAGGCGCTCGGGCGGCTGCGGGGCGACGCCGCCGTTGTCCCAGGCCTTGTCGATGATGGTGACCTCGACGTTCTTGATGGTCACCGGGTCCTGGTTGATGCCCAGGACGCAGGCGGACTCGCAGGGCGCGGGGCACAGCCGCCCGGTGAACTCCGGGAAGTTGTTGGTGGCGTGCAGGCGCTCGATGGCGCCGTTCCAGTCGTCCCGGTAGGCCAGGTCGTTCCACTCGGGGATGAGGTTCCCCAGCGGACAGCCGTTGTGGCAGAACGGGATGCCGCAGTCCATGCAGCGGCCGGCCTGCTTGGTGATGATGGGCAGGAGGCTGCGTTCGACGTAGACCTCGTTCCAGTCCTTGATGCGGACGTCGACGGGGCGGCGCTCGGCGAGTTGCTTGGGCGTGGTGAGGAAGCCCTTGGGGTCAGCCACGGTTGGCAGCCTCCATCATCTTCGCGGTGGTCGCGGACTCGGAGAGCCCGTCTCGCTCGGCGGCGTCCTTGGCGGCGAGCACGGCCTTGTAGTCACGGGGCATGATCTTGGAGAAGCGGGAGACGCCGCTGCCCCAGTCGGCGAGGAGTTCGGCGGCCACGGTGGAGCCGGTCTCCTCGTAGTGCTGCTGGACGGTGTCGCGCAGCCATTCGCGGTCGGCCGCGTCGGGGGCCTCGATGCCCACCATGCCGGTGTTGACGTTGTTGGGTCGCATGTCCAGGACGTAGGCGATGCCGCCGGACATGCCGGCTGCGAGGTTGCGCCCGGTCTCGCCGAGGATGACGACCCGTCCGCCGGTCATGTACTCCAGGCCGTGGTCGCCCACGCCCTCGACGACCAGGGTGGCGCCGGAGTTGCGGACGGCGAAGCGCTCGCCGGCCTTGCCGCGCAGGTGGATCCGGCCCGCGGTGGCGCCGTAGCCGATGGTGTTGCCGGCGATGACGTGGGCCTGGGCGTCGGCGCCGATGGCGGCGGCGTCCCGGGCCGGGCGGACCACCAGCACGCCACCGGACAGGCCCTTGCCGACGTAGTCGTTGGCGTCGCCCTCAAGACGCAGCGTGATGCCGCGCGGGACGAAGGCGCCGAAGGACTGTCCGGCGGAGCCGTTGAAGGTGATGTCGATGGTGCCCTCGGGCAGGCCCTCGCTCTTGTACCGCTTGGTCACCTCGTGGCCGAGCATGGTGCCGACGGTGCGGTTGACGTTGCGGATCGGGACCTGGGCGCGGACCGCCTCGCCGTGCAGCAGGGCCTGCTCGGCCAGCTCGATGAGCTGGTTGTCGAGGGCCTTGTCCAGGGCGTGGTCCTGCTCGGTGGTGCGGTGCAGCGCGGTGCCCTCGGGCAGCGCGGGCACGTGCAGCAGCGGGGCGATGTCCAGCCCGTTGGCCTTCCAGTGGTCGACGGCCTTGGTGGCGTCGATCAGCTCGGCGTGGCCGACGGCCTCCTCGATGGTGCGGAAGCCCAGCTCGGCGAGGATCTCGCGCACCTCCTCGGCGATGAACTCGAAGAAGTTCACCACGAACTCGGGCTTGCCGCTGAAGCGTTCGCGCAGCACCGGGTTCTGGGTGGCGACGCCGACCGGGCAGGTGTCCAGGTGGCAGACCCGCATCATGATGCAGCCGGAGACCACCAGGGGCGCGGTGGCGAAGCCGAACTCCTCGGCGCCGAGCAGCGCGGCGATGACCACGTCGCGGCCGGTCTTGAGCTGGCCGTCGGTCTGCACCACGATGCGGTCGCGCAGGCCGTTGAGCAGCAGCGTCTGCTGGGTCTCGGCGAGGCCGAGCTCCCAGGGTCCGCCGGCGTGCTTGAGCGAGGTGAGCGGCGAGGCGCCGGTGCCGCCGTCGTGTCCGGAGACCAGGACGACGTCCGCGTGGGCCTTGCTGACGCCGGCCGCGACCGTGCCGACGCCGACCTCGGAGACCAGCTTCACATGGATGCGGGCCGCCGGGTTGGCGTTCTTGAGGTCGTGGATCAGCTGGGCGAGGTCCTCGATGGAGTAGATGTCGTGGTGCGGCGGCGGGGAGATCAGGCCGACGCCGGGGGTGGAGTGCCGGGTGCGGGCGACCCACGGGTAGACCTTGTGGCCGGGCAGCTGGCCGCCCTCGCCGGGCTTGGCGCCCTGGGCCATCTTGATCTGGATGTCGTCGGCGTTGACCAGGTACTCGCTGGTGACGCCGAAGCGGCCGGAGGCGACCTGCTTGATCGCGGAGCGGCGCTGCGGGTCGTAGAGGCGCTCGGGGTCCTCGCCGCCCTCACCGGTGTTGGACTTGCCGCCGATGCTGTTCATAGCGATGGCGAGGGTCTCGTGGGCCTCCATGGAGATGGAGCCGTAGGACATGGCGCCGGTGGAGAACCGCTTGACGATCTCGGAGACCGGCTCGACCTCGTCGATGGGGATCGGGGTACGGCCCTCGGCGAACTTGAAGAGCCCGCGCAGCGTCATCAAGCGCTCGGACTGCTCGTTCACGCGGCCGGTGTACTGCTTGAAGATGTCGTAGCGCTTGGTGCGGGTGGAGTGCTGGAGCCGGAACACCGTCTCGGGGTCGAACAGGTGCGGCTCGCCCTCGCGGCGCCACTGGTACTCGCCCCCTATCTCCAGCCGGCGGTGGGCCGGGGAGATGCCGGAGACCGGGTAGGCCTGGGCGTGCCGGGCGGCGGTCTCCTGGGCGATCTGGTCCAGGGTGACGCCGCCGAGCTTGGTGGTGGTGCCGGCGAAGTAGGTGTCCACCAGGTCCTGGGAGAGGCCGATGGCCTCGAAGACCTGCGCGCCGCGGTAGGAGGCGACGGTGGAGATGCCCATCTTGGACATCACCTTGAGGACGCCCTTGCCCAGCGCGTAGATCAGGTTGCGGATGGCCTTCTCGGGCTCGACGCCGTCCACGAAGTTGCCGAACGAGGCCATGTCCTCGACGGACTCCATGGCCAGGTAGGGGTTGACCGCGCCGGCGCCGTAGCCGATGAGCAGCGCCACGTGGTGCACCTCGCGGACGTCGCCGGCCTCGACGATCAGGCCGACGTGGGTGCGCTGCTTGGTGCGGATCAGGTGGTGGTGCACGGCTGCGGTGAGCAGCAGCGAGGGGATCGGCGCGTGCTCGGCGTCGGAGTGCCGGTCGGACAGCACGATGATGCGGGCGCCGTCGGCGATGGCGGCGTCGGCCTCGGCCGCGATCTCGGTGAGCCGCGCGGCCAGGGCTGCGCCGCCGCCGGAGACCTTGTAGAGGCCGGAGAGGGTGACCGCCTTGAGGCCGGGCAGGTCGCCGTCGGCGTTGATGTGGACCAGCTTGGCCAGCTCGTCGTTGTCGATCACCGGGAAGGGGATGGTGACGGAGCGACAGGAGGCGGCCTCGGCGTCCAGCAGGTTGCCCTCGGGGCCGAGGTTGCTGGACAGCGAGGTGACCAGCTCCTCCCGGATGGCGTCCAGCGGCGGGTTGGTGACCTGCGCGAACAGCTGGGTGAAGTAGTCGAACAGCAGCCGGGGCTTCTCGGAGAGCGCGGCGATGGGCGAGTCGGTGCCCATCGAGCCGAGCGGTTCGCCGCCGGTCTTGGCCATCGGCGCGAGGATGACCCGCAGCTCCTCCTCGGTGTAGCCGAAGGTCTGCTGACGGCGGGTCACCGAGGCGTGGGTGTGCGCGATGTGCTCGCGCTCGGGCAGCGCGTCCAGGGTGATCGAGCCGGCGTGCAGCCACTCCTGGTAGGGGTTCTCGGCGGCGAGCTCGGCCTTGATCTCCTCGTCCTCGACGATCCGGCCGGCGGCCGTGTCGACCAGGAACATCCGGCCGGGCTGCAGCCGGCCCTTGCGGACCACCTGGTCCTGCGGGATGTCCAGCACGCCGACCTCGGAGGCGAGCACGACCAGGCCGTCCTCGGTGATCCAGTAGCGGGCCGGGCGCAGGCCGTTGCGGTCCAGGACCGCGCCGATCTGGGTGCCGTCGGAGAAGGTGACGCAGGCCGGGCCGTCCCAGGGCTCCATCAGGTTGGAGTGGAACTGGTAGAAGGCGCGGCGGTCGGGGTCCATGGTGGCGTGGTTCTCCCACGCCTCCGGGATCATCATCAGCACGGCGTGCGGCAGCGTGCGGCCGCCGAGGTGCAGCAGTTCCAGGACCTCGTCGAAGGACGCGGTGTCGGAGTGGTCCGGGGTGCAGACCGGGAAGATCCGGTCCAGGCCCTGGCCGTTGCGGTTGTCCGGGATGAGGTCGGTGGCGAGCTGGGACTCGCGGGCGGTCATCCAGTTGCGGTTGCCCTTGACCGTGTTGATCTCGCCGTTGTGGGCGATGAACCGGTACGGGTGGGCCAGCGGCCAGCTCGGGAAGGTGTTGGTGGAGAAGCGGGAGTGCACCAGGCCGATGGCGGAGGCGAAGCTGCGGTCCGACAGGTCGGGGAAGAACGGCTCCAGCTGGCCGGTGGTGAGCATGCCCTTGTAGACCAGGGTGCGCGCGGACAGCGAGGGGAAGTAGACACCGGCCTCGCGCTCGGCGCGCTTGCGCAGCACGAACGCGACGCGGTCCAGCTCCAGGCCGGAGCGGCCGGCCCCCGCGTCGGTGTCGGCGTCGGCGACGAAGAGCTGGCGGAAGCGCGGCATGACCGAGCGGGCGGTGACGCCGAGCAGGTCGGGGGTGACCGGGACGTCGCGCCAGCCGAGGACGGTCAGGCCCTCCTCGGCGGCGACGGCCTCGATGGCCGCCACGGCTGCGGCGTCGGCCTCGTCCGCGTCGGGCAGGAAGGCGATGCCGACGGCGTAGGAGCCGGCCGCGGGGAGGGTGAAGTCGACCTTGCCGCGCAGGAAGGCGTCCGGGACCTGGGTGAGGATGCCCGCGCCGTCGCCGGAGTCGGGCTCGGCACCGGTGGCGCCGCGGTGTTCGAGGTTGCGGAGAACGGTGAGTGCCTGCTCGACGATGCGGTGCTCGGCCTTGCCGGTGAGCGTCGCCACAAAGCCGACGCCGCAGGCGTCATGCTCATTGCTGGGGTCGTACAGGCCCTGCTGAGCGGGGCGCGCGTCCGCCAGAGCCCAGTAGGGCTTGGGGGAAGACTGCGGGGACGCAGACAGCATCGGCTCTCCCGTCGTGTCGTCGTGTTCGGCATGGTCACAATTCACATGCGCATCCGGGACGACGCTGGCCCTCTGCGATTTCGTGCAGGTTACATGATGCCGTGGATTCCACAAAGTGGATTCTGGAGTCCATCATGTGGACAACGCAGCAGGTCAGGCCCGAGGTGCGGCCACGCGCGGCGGATCAGGAACCGCCCGGTTCTCGTGGGGTAGGGAGAGCTCGGACGTCCTCGCAAGTGTGCCCGAACGACAGGCGTGCGAAACAGGGGGTTCATATGTCCGCATGGTGTGAGTAACACCACCCGGACCTGTCCCGGCCCCGGACGAACCCCCGCAGGTCAGCCGATGTGCGCACCGATCAGGTGGCCCAGCGCGAAGGTGATCCCGGCCGCCGCGGTGCCCAGCGCGAGCTGCCGCAGACCGCTGAACCACCAGCTGCGCGCGGTCACCTTGCTCACCACGGCGCCGCAGCCGAACAGGCCGACCACGGCCAGCCCCAGCGCGGGCAGCAGGCTGGTCGCGCCGAGCAGGTAGGGCAGCAGCGGCAGCAGCGCGCCGATCGAGAAGGCGGCGAACGAGGAGACCGCGGCGAGCAGCGGCGACGGCAGGTCCTCCGGGTCGATGCCCAGCTCCTCGCGGGCGTGCACCTCCAGGGCCCGCTCCGGGTCGGCGGTCAGCTGCTGGGCGACCTCGAAGGCCAGCCGCGGCTCCACGCCGCGCTCCACGTAGAGCTGCGCCAGCTCGGCCAGCTCCTCGCCCGGGTTGCGGCGCAGCTCCAGCCGCTCGATCTCCAGCTCGGCCTGGACCAGCTCGCGCTGCGAGGCCACCGAGGTGTACTCCCCCGCCGCCATCGAGAAGGCACCGGCCGCCAGTCCGGCCAGCCCGGTCAGCACGATCGCCTGGTGCCCGACGTCCCCGCCGACCACGCCGGCCATCAGCGCGAAGTTGGAGACCAGCCCGTCCATCGCCCCGAACACGGCCGGACGCAGCCACCCGCCGCTGACGTCGCGGTGGGTGTGGGCGTACGCCTCGGCGGTCGCGGCTATGGACTCGGCAGAGGGTACGTCGGAGGGGGTGGCGGACGACGGGACGGGGGCATCGATACGTGCTGCGGTACTGGTCACATCAGTAAAACTAGACTCTGTCCAAGTTTTGTTCCAGTAAGGAAGTACTGCCTTACTGCCCCTCTGACCTGCAAGGTTAGCCTTGCCTTCAGCTGTAGAAGGCCCGCCGGACCCGCCGCAGCCAGGCGTCGGCGGCGGCCTCGTCCGGTGCCTGCGGCAGCATTCCGGGACCGTCCAGGACCGACTCGGCCCGGGACAGCAGCGGCTCGGCGCGCTCCGGCCGCTCCGCGATCCACTCCCCCAACCGGCGCACCTCGTCCGGGTCGGCGAGCCGGACCGTCAGCCGGCCGGTGGTGTGCAGTTCCTCCGCCTGGCGCAGCAGCCGGACCAGGTGGCGGGCGTGCTTGGCCGCGCGGGCGGCCTGCTCCGGTTCGCGGGTCAGCAGCTTGCGCAGTTGCTGGGTGGCGTAGCCGAGGTAGGCGCTGCGGACCCCGCGCTCGGACAGCAGCGAGCCGCGCAGCGCGACGAGCTCCTCCCCCAGCGGGGTGCTCACCTGGTACTCCTCCAGCCAGAGGATCTCACTGGCCGTCGGATTGCTGGACAGGATCAGCCGTACGGCCTTCCCGGCCTCGTGGAAGGTGCTGTCGGGGCTGTACCTGACCACCGACTCCTGCGGCCGGTGCAGCCCGTGCAGGTCCGCGGTGGGCGCCGCGAACATGCCGAGCACGTCGATGTCGGAGCCCTGGTGCGCGAGCCCGTACGCGGTCGAGCCGACGACGCCGGCCAGCAGCACATTCATGCGATGAGCTTGCCGGTACGGGCCGGGGCGGGCCACCGATTTTGGTTCAGGACAGCCTGCCGTCGGTGAGTTCCAGGGTCCGGTCGGCGCGGGCGGCGAAGCCGCGGTCGTGGGTGACCATCACGGTGGCGGTGTCGTGGTCGCGGGTGACCGCGGCCAGGAGGTCGACGATGCGGGCGCCGCGGTCGTGGTCCAGCGCCGAGGTGGGCTCGTCCACCAGCAGCACCGCGGGCTCGGCGAACAGCGCACGGGCGATGTTGACGCGCTGGCGCTCGCCGCCGGAGAGCTGGTGCGGGCGGCGGTGCTGCCTGCCGTCGGTGAGGCCGACCGAGGCCAGCAGCCGCTCGGCGCGGGGCAGACCGGCCTTGGCGCTGACGCCGCGCAGATGGGCCATGGCCTGGAGCTGTTCCAGGGCGGTCAGCGAGGCCAGCAGGTTCGGCTGCTGGAAGACGATGCCGATACGGTCCCGGCGCAGCTCGGTGGCCTGCCTGGGGCTCAGCCCGGCGGTGTCCCGCCCGGCCACCAGGACCCGGCCGGAGTCGGGGCGCAGCAGCGTCGCGGCAACCGCGAGCAGGCTGGACTTGCCGGAGCCGGACGGTCCGACCACGGCGGTCAGGGTGCCGGGAGCGGCGTGCAGGCTGACCCGGTCCAGGGTGGTGAGACGGCGATCGCCGTCCGGGTAGGTGAGTACGACGTCCTGCAGGGTGAGGCCGTTCATCGGTTGGCTCCCAGGGCGGTCAGCGGGTCGGCGGAGGTGATCCGGCGGACGGCTAGGGCGGCGCCGGCCAGGCCGAGCACCACCATGGCCAGCACCGGGACGGCGACGGTGGCGCCGCTGAGGACGAAGGGCAGGCCGCCGCTGCTCAGCAGGGCGCCGCCGGCGACACCGACGGCCGCGCCGGTGATGGTGCCGCCGAGCAGCAGCACCAGCGCCTGGGCCAGGGCGTCCCGCACCAGGTAGCCGCTGGAGGCGCCGACGGCCTTGAGGACGGCGATGTCAGTGCCGCGTTGTACGGTCCAGACAGTGAAGAAGGCGCCCACCACCAGGGCGCTCACGGCGAAGAGGAAGCCCTGGATCATCCGCAGGCTGCCTTGTTCGGCGGAGAACCCGTCGATACCGGCCAGGGCGGCGGCGCGGCCGACGGTCCTGGTGTTCTGCAGCCGGTCCAGGGCGGTGGTGTCGGCGGTCCCGGGGTCGACGGCCAGCGCGCTGGGGGCGGTGGCCCCGCTGAGCTGCTGCCAGGTCGGTTCGGTGGTCCAGACGCTGGGGGCGTGGCCGTAGGAGCGGTCGGCGGTGATGCCGGAGACGGTGAGGGTCCGCGCGCCGACGGTGACCCTGCTGCCGACGCTGACGCCGTCCGCCCGAGCGGTCCCGGCGCCGACGGCGACCTGCCCGGCGGCGGGCGCGCTGCCGGACTCCAGCGGTGGCAGCAGTGCGGCCGGGACGCCCAGGACGCTGACCGACGTCGTGCTGTCGGCGCTGGTCAGCCGGGACATGGCGATGCCGAGGGCGGCGACGGAACCGACCCCGGGGGCCGACTGCCAGGCGGCGAGCTGGGCCGGGCCGACGCTGCTGTTGCTGAAGGAGACCTGGGGCGAGGAGCCCTGACCTGCCGCGAAGACGATCGAACCGACCGGGAGCCGCGCCACCGCCGAGGAGGCGTCGGCGGCGAGCCCACCGGTGAGCCCGTACAGGAAGGCGACCAGCGTGGTGATGAGCATGACGACCGCGCCCATCAGGGCGAAGCGCCCGCGGGCGAAGCTGATCTCGCGCAGGGCGATGAACACCGGAAATCCTCCAGGAGTGGACCGTGCCTCCACCCTGGCGGCACCGGCGTCCGCGCCCATCAGGGAGAGGAGTGGTCCCGAATCCATCGAAAGGTTGATACCGGCGCAGGCCGGACAGCGGTGCCGACGGCCTTAGGCTCGAACGCTGTGACCAGTACCGACGCCCCAGCCGTCCATCTGCCCGCCGTCCGGGTGATGGGCGCCGCCCTGCATGCGATGTTCTACGCGCTGCTGGTGGCGGGCCTGGTGAACGGCGCCGGAGCGGCCGGCGTGCTGCTGGGCGTGGCGCTGGGGGCGGCCTACGCCTGCGGCGGGCTGCCCCGGGTGCGCTCCTCGCGTGCCGCCTCCAGGATCTGGTTCGCCGGGGTCGCGGCGCTGTGGACCGGGCTGACCGCGGTCGACCCGGCGGCCGGCTACGTGGTGTTCCCGCTGTTCCTGATCGGGCTGCACCTGCTGCCGCCGCGCTGGTCGCTGCCGGTGGTCGCGGCGCTGACCGGGGTCGTGGTCGCGGCGCAGGCCGGCACCGACGGCGGGCTGACCGCGGCGAAGGTGATAGGTCCGTGCGTGGGCGCGGTGGTGGCGGTGCTCACCGCCTACGGCTACTCGGTGCTGTACCGGGAGAGCTCGACCCGGCAGCGGCTGATCGACGACCTGGTGCGGACCAGGGACGAACTGGCCGCCAGCCAGCGCGAGGCCGGCCGGCTGGCCGAGCGGCAGCGACTGGCCAGGGAGATCCACGACACCCTGGCCCAGGGCCTGTCCAGCATCGTGCTGCTGTCCCGATCGGCGGAGAACGCGCTGCCGGACGGCGCCGGGACCGCGCGGCAGCGGATCCGGGAGATCGGCGGCACCGCCGCCGACAACCTGGCCGAGGCACGTCGCTTCGTCGCCGCGCTCACTCCCCCGTCGCTGCAGGACACCACCCTGCCCGAGGCACTGCGCCGGGTCACCGCCGGGTACGGCCCGGTTCCCCGGGTGTCGTTCCATCAAGACGGCGAGGCCTGCCCGCTGCCGGTCGAGGCCGAGGTGGCGCTGCTGCGGCTGACCCAGGAGGCGCTCGCCAATGTGCGGCGGCACGCCGACGCCGACCGGGTCGCGGTGACCCTCAGCTATCTGGACGACCAGGTGACCCTGGACGTCTACGACGACGGACGGGGCTTCGCCGCAGAATGGGAGACAGGTCGGGGGGCAGACCGGGCGACGGGCGATGACGACCACCGGCCCCGGTTCGGTCTGCACGGGATGCGGGAGCGGATCACCGACCTCGGTGGCCGCCTGGCGATCGAGTCCACCCCGGGAGAGGGCACCGTCGTGGCCGCGTCGCTGCCGCTGGCCGTTCCGCAGCAGACGGAGGCGGACCGGTGATCCGGGTGCTGCTGGTGGACGACCACCCGGTGGTGCGGCGCGGGATGCGCGCCCTGCTGGAGGAGTTGCCGGAGCTGGACCCGGTGGGCGAGGCCGCCGACGGGGCCGCCGCGCTGCGCTTCCTGGCCGAGGCCGCACCGGCGGGCACGGACCGGGTCGACGTGGTGCTGATGGACCTTCAGATGGGCGCCGGGATGCACGGTGTCGAGGCCACCCGCAGGATCACCGCACTGTCCGATCCCCCTGCGGTGCTGATCCTGACCACCTACAGCACCGACGGCGACATCCTGGCGGCCGTCGAGGCCGGCGCCACCGGCTATCTGCTCAAGGACGCCCCGCCGGAGGACCTGGCCGCCGCGATCAGGGCGGCCGCCCGCGGCGAGACGGTGCTCGCACCGCCGGTGGCGGCCCGGCTGCTGGGCCGGGTCCGGGCCGGCCGCCCCACGCTCTCACCGCGCGAGACCGAGATCCTGGAACTGCTGGCCGAGGGCCTGACCAACCGCCAGATCTCCCGGCGGCTGTTCATCAGCGAGGCCACCGTGAAGACCCATCTGGTCCATGTCTACGACAAGCTCGGGGTGGACAGCAGGACCGCCGCGATCGCCGCCGCCCACCAGGGCGGCCTGCTGCGACGGTCCCGCTGACTGCGTATCGGCCCGGCCGGGGCGTCCGGACTCAGCCGGCGCTGGGCGACGCGTTCGGGGAGACCAGCGCGGCCGAGGCCGACGGCGAGATCGTCGCCGGGGTCTTGCCCTTGTTGGCGGCGTCGACCCACTTGATCAGGTTGGCCGTGCTGATCTGCTCCCCGTTGTAGGTGGGGTAGGCCGAGGTGCCGTTGAGCAGGATGGTCGGGGTGGAGGTGTAGCCGGACTTGTCGAAGTCCTTCTGCACCGCGGTGACCCAGGCCCCGAAGCTGTTGTTGTTCACGCAGGACTCGAAGGTGGGCGTGTCCAGCCCGGGGACCTGCTTGGCCAGCGTGATCAGCTTGGACTTGTCCGCCCAGGCGTCGTCGGTCTCGTCCGGCTGGTTGGCGTAGAGGACGTCGTGGTAGCCGTGGAACTTGCCGACGTTCTGAGCGCAGGCCACCGCGTTGGCGGCGTTCTTCGACCCTGAGCCGTTGTCGTTGCGGTCGATGAACGAGACCACGTGGTAGTTCACGTGGATCTTGCCCTGGGCCATCAGCTGGTTGACCGTGGTGTGGAAGCTCTTCTCGTAGGAGCCGCACGCCGGGCAGCGCAGGTCCTCGTAGACCGTGAGCGTGGACGGAGCGGCCGAGGAGCCCACCGGGATGATCAGCTTGTTGGTGCCGATGGTCCCGGCCGGGGCCTGGGTGGCGGCGTCGTACGAGCTGGTGCGGCTGTTCTGCACCAGCACGCCGATCACCACGGCCACCACGATCACGGCGAGCACCGTGCCGATGATGCCGAACTTGCGCAGCCGCTTGGTCTTGGCCTCCTGGGCGGCGCGCTCCTCCTGCATCCGTTCGCGCGCGGTGCGCTTGGCTTCACTGCTGTTCTTCTGGCTCATTGCTGCGTCATCACCAAATATCCGGGGACATGTTGAACTACTGCGGTGGGTCAGTCCGTTGCGAGCAGGCCGTCCAGCGAGGCCCAGGTGCGGGGCCACCTGACCAGCCACCCGGCCAGCAGCAGGAAGCCGATGTCGCGGAAGATCTCCTGCAGGTAGGCGGTGTGCGAGGCGCTCACCGCGCCGCCGCCGCCGAAGCAGCCGCAGTCGATGGAGATCCCGCGGGCCCAGACCGAGGCGATGGACCCGATGTAGACCAGCAGCAGCAGTCCGGAGAGGGCGGCCGCGACCCGGGTGCCCAGACCGACCAGCAGCAGCAGGGCCAGCGCCAGTTCCAGGAAGGGCAGCCCGTAGCCGAACGGTTTCACCAGGGCCTCCGGCAGCAGCCGGTAGGCGCGCACGGCCTGCGCCGCGGCCTCGGGATCGGAGATCTTGGCCAGCCCGGCCCAGGCCCACACCACCGCGAGCCCGAGCCGCGCGGCGGTGCCGATCCCCGTGACGATCGCGCCGCGGCGCCTGCGCTCCATCTGCTTCCCACCCGCCCGGGCCATCTGATCCGTGGCCATCCGGCATCGCCTCCCTGCGATTCATGACTGTTCAGTACTGCTCAGGACGGTCAGTACTGCTCCGCAGTCGCCTTCCGCGCGGCCGCCTGCGCGACGAAGGCGCCCAGCGCCTTGGGGTCGCTCAGCAGCTCGTGCTGCGCGCCGAGGTCCACCTCGTTGCCGTCCACCAGCATCGAGGGCGTCCCGAATCGGACGTGCGCGTCGTTGTACGCGGTCTGCGCCGCGTCGACCCAGCTCCGGTACCAGACCGTGCGGACCTCGGTGTCGAAGGCCGGGCCGCGCAGATGCGGCACCGTGCCGGCGATGGCCAGCAGCCGGGGCACGGTGAAGCCGTTCACCCACTCGTCCGGCTGGTTGGCGAACAGCAGCGCGTGGAACAGCGGGAAGGCACCCCGGGACAGGGCGGCCCTGGCCGCGTTGGTGGCGAGCACGGCGCCGGGACCGGGCAGCCGCTGGTCCAGCGAGGACTCCATGACGTAGCGGACCAGCACCTGGTGCCGGGCGGCCAGGGCGGCCAGTTCGGCGCCCTGCCGGCGTTCGAAGTCACGGGTGGAGGAGCAGCGGAAGTCCTCGAAGAGGGTGAGCACCACGGGGGCGTCGGCATAACCGACGTCGACGCCGGCGCCGTCCGGGGCGAGCCGCGCCGGCAGGCCGTTGAGGACCTTGCGCTGCGGGACGTCGGCGATCAGGACGGGGCGCTGGACGCTGCGGCTGGCGACCAGGGGGTCGGTCCGGTCGTAGCCGGTCGTCTGCTCCGCGACCAACCGCTGCCGGCCGCCCTCGGACAACGCCCTGCCCACGCTGGCCTCGGCGCCCACGGCGACGGCCAGCGCCACGGCGGCGACGGCCGCACGGGTCACCCGGGCACGGGTGGAGACAGCCACGGTGGACCTCCTCTGATCGCGGTCGTGCGGGCGCGCACGGGCGGCGCCAAAAGGAGCCACCTGCCGGATCATCAACGAGGAGGGCACTCACGGGGATACGCGCCACGCGGCCACTCACCTGAACGAGTGACCGCGTGGCGGGTTTAGGGCGACTTCGCGGCGGCGGCCCCGGGGCGGGGGCCGCCGCTTGGGGCTAACGCTTGCGGACGCCCTCGGCGAGCTCGGCGGCGAGCTCGCGGACGGCCGCGTAGCCGGCCTCCGGGGAGGCCGCGTCCAGGATCCGCTGGACGAAGGCGGAGCCGACGATCACCCCGTCGGCGAACGCCGCCACCTCGGCGGCCTGCGCCGCGGTGGAGACGCCGAGGCCGACGCAGACCGGCAGGTCGGTGGTGGCCCGGGTGCGCCGCACCAGGTCCTCGGCCATCTCGCCGACCTGGTTGCGGCTGCCGGTGACACCCATCACCGCGGCCGCGTAGACGAAGCCGGTGCCGCTGGCGGTGATGGTCGCCAGCCGCTGGTCCCGGCTGGACGGGGCGACCACGAACACCGTGGCCAGGCCCAGTTCCTCGGCGGCGGCGAGCCAGGGGCCCGCCTCCTCGACCGGCAGGTCGGGCAGGATGCAGCCGGCTCCCCCGGCGGCGGCGAGGTCGGCGGCGAAACGGGCGGCGCCGTAGCGGTCCACCGGGTTCCAGTAGGTCATCACCAGCACCGGCACGGTCGGGTTGGCCGCGGTGACCTGACGGACCGTCTCCAGCACGTCCCTGGTGCGGACCCCGTTGCGCAGGGCGATGTCGTCGGCGGTCTGGATGGTGGGCCCGTCCAGCACCGGGTCGCTGTGCGGCAGGCCGATCTCGACCGCGTCCGCGCCGCCGTCGATCAGCGCCTGCACGGCCTGGGCGGCGCCGTCGATGGTCGGGAAGCCGGCCGGGAGGTAGCCAATGAGGGCGGCCCGGTCCTCCGCCTTGGCGGCTGCGAGGACTCCGCTGAGCTGGGTGTTCACTTGGTCTCCCCGTCGAGCAGGCCGAAGTACTCGGCGGCGGTGTGCATGTCCTTGTCCCCGCGCCCGGAGAGGTTGACCAGGATGGTCGCGTCCGGGCCGAGCTCGCGGCCCAGCTCCAGCGCCCCGGCGAGGGCGTGCGAGCTCTCGATCGCCGGGATGATGCCCTCGGTGCGGGAGAGCAGCCGCAGGGCCTGCATGGCGGCGTCGTCGGTGCAGGGCCGGTACTCGGCGCGGCCGGAGTCCTTGAGGTAGGCGTGCTCGGGGCCGACGCCCGGGTAGTCCAGGCCGGCCGAGATGGAGTGGCTCTCGATGGTCTGGCCGTCCTCGTCCTGCAGCACGTAGGTGCGGGAGCCGTGCAGCACCCCCGGGTCGCCCTTGGTGAGGGTGGCGGCGTGGCGCGGGGTGTCCACGCCCTCGCCGGCGGCCTCGATGCCGATCAGCCGGACGCCGGCGTCGGGGATGAAGTCGTAGAAGATCCCCATCGCGTTGGAGCCGCCGCCGACGCAGGCCACCACGGCGTCCGGGAGGGCGCCGGTGCGGTCCAGCACCTGGGCCCGGGCCTCGATGCCGATCACCCGGTGGAACTCACGGACCATCATGGGGAAGGGGTGCGGTCCGGCGACGGTACCGAAGAGGTAGTGGGTGGAGTCGACGTTGGCGACCCAGTCGCGGAAGGCCTCGTTGATGGCGTCCTTGAGGGTGCGGCTGCCGGAGGTGACCGGGACCACCTCGGCGCCGAGCATCCGCATCCGGGCGACGTTCAGCGCCTGGCGCTGGGTGTCGACCTCGCCCATGTAGATGGTGCAGTCCATGCCGAAGAGCGCCGCGGCGGTGGCGGTGGCCACACCGTGCTGGCCCGCACCGGTCTCGGCGATCAGCCGGGTCTTGCCCATCCGGCGGGTGAGCAGGGCCTGGCCCAGGACGTTGTTGATCTTGTGCGAGCCGGTGTGGTTGAGGTCCTCGCGCTTCAGCAGGATGCGGGCTCCGCCGGCCTCGGCGGAGAAGCGGTGGACGTCGGTGAGGGGGCTCGGACGTCCGGTGTAGTCCTTGAGCAGGGCGGCGAGTTCGGCGCCGAAGGCGGGGTCGGCCTTGGCCTTCTCGTACTCGTCGGCGACCTGCTCCACGGCGGCGACCAGGGCCTCCGGGATGAAGCGGCCGCCGTAGGCTCCGAAGTAGCCACGGCCGTCGGGTGTGAGGGCGTGCGTAGACATGACTGGTCCTCAGATGTGTGAGGTGGGCAGGGGCGTCGTAAGCGCAACGAGGGTGTGGGTCGGCAGGGTTCAGCAGTGCACGCATGTGGGTGGTTTCTCGCGCAGTTCCCCGCGCCCCTACGGTGCTGCATGGCTGAGCTGCTGCGGACAGTCCTCTAGCTGCGCGGGCCCTGCCATCGGCGGCCGGGGACCTGGCCCGGCTCGGCGCCGATCACGTAGCGGACGCGCCGCCCCAGCACGCGGCGCGCGGGCGCGCGGCAGCCGCGCTGGAGGACGTAGCCGATGCGCACCGGAGGGTGGGGATCGGGTGCGAGGAACGAGTGCCCGGTACCCGCCCGGAGGGGAGCAGCGGCGGAGGACGACCCTCGACGCAGTTTGCATCCGGGTTGGAGGCGGGGGGACATGGCCATGAGGGTAGCGGGTTTCTCAGCGGCCGTGGCGGATGGCCGGGTGGGCGCCGGCGGCGACCAGGTCGGCGACGGCGGCCTTGGGGTCGCGGCCGGTGACCAGGGACTCGCCGACCAGGACGGCGTCGGCGCCGTCGTTGGCGTAGGCGATCAGGTCGTGCGGGCCGCGGACGCCCGACTCGGCGACCTTGACGATGTGCGACGGGATGGACGGCGCGACATTGGCGAAGGTGTCCCGGTCGACCTTGAGGTCCTTGAGGTTGCGGGCGTTCACGCCGATGATCCGCGCGCCGGCGTCCACCGCGCGCGCGACCTCCTCCTCGTCGTGCACCTCGACCAGCGGGGTCAGCCCGATCGACTGGGCCCGCTCGATCAGCGACTCCAGCGCCGGCTGCTCCAGCGCGGCGACGATCAGCAGGGCCAGGTCGGCGCCGGCGGCGCGGGCCTCCCACAGCTGGTAGGCGGTGACGATGAAGTCCTTGCGCAGCAGCGGGGTGTCGACCGCCGCGCGCACCGCCTTGAGGTCGGCCAGCGAGCCGCCGAAGCGGCGCTGCTCGGTGAGGACCGAGATGGCGGCGGCACCGCCCGCGGCGTAGTCCGCGGCGAGGGCGGCCGGGTCGGCGATCGCGGCCAGCGCGCCCTTGGACGGGCTGGAGCGCTTGACCTCGCAGATCACCCGCACGCTGTCGCCGCGCAGGGCGGCCACGCCGTCCTTGGCCAGCGGGGCCTGGACGGCCAGTTCCTTGAGCTCGTCCAGGGACACCAGCTTCTGGCGCTCTTCGAGGTCCTCACGGACTCCGGCGATGATCTCGTCGAGCACGCTCACGCTGGACGCCCCCTTCTGCAGGTGTGGATGGCGGGGTGGTGGAGATTGGCCCGGCTGCTTCCAGCCGCTGTCGATGGTATCCGCCGGAACCGCCATGGCCTGCATCGAGCCACGCCCGGTCTCGTTGGCTGGACACGACGCCGCTGGTCACAGCCCTGACAGCGGGACCGAGGGCGGGGCCAGGAACGAGCCGAACGGAAGGTTGCGCAGCACCGTGAAGGCCACCAGGGCGGCGATCAGGCCCCACGTCCAGCGGCGCGGGATGCCGGGCACCGGGCTGCGCCGCCCGCGCGCCGCGCGGTAGGTCCAGCGGGCCCAGAACACGGTGGCCAGCACCACCGAGGCCACGACCAGGACGTTGTCGTGCACGGCGGCCGACAGGTCGCCGCGGGTCAGCTCGTGGACGCAGCGCAGCCCGCCGCAGGCGGGGCACCACCAGCCGGTGAGCAGCAGGAACGGGCAGGTGGGGTAGTGGCCGGGGTGGTTGGGATCGACCTCGGCCACATACGCCGTCGCCGCGCCGACCGCCGCGAGGGCGACCGCCGGCGCGGTCAGGGATCGGGGGGCGGGGCGACCCGCCGCATCCGACACGGTCAGTGCGAGGCGCCGGTGCCGACCGGGGTCTTCTTGGCGGTGTCGACCTTCGGGGCCGTGTCGACCTTCTTGCCGTAGCCGGCCGCCGACAGCATCTTGCCGACGCCCGGGCCGACCAGGGCCAGCACGAGTCCGACGATGACCAGGATCGGGCTGGGAATGACCATGGCCACACCGGCGAGCAAGAAGCCGATGAAGGAGATGGTCACCCCGGTCCAGGCGGCGGTGGTGTGTCCGTGGGCACTACCCGACATTGCTGCTCCTTGGTTGCACGGTGTCTCTCAATGCTGACTCTCGCTGCACATTGTTCCGTACGCCGGTCCGCGCCGCCGTGCGGGGTGGCCCACTGTGACCTAACGTGTCGGGTCCTCGCCCCGGTCCATGGCCTTCCACAGGTCGGCCGGGGTCTCCTGGTCGGGCGTGGCGCGCTTCGCGGCGGCTCCGCGGGGGCGGCCGGCCGCCTTACCGGGGGCGTCGTAGCGCGCGGACATGCCCGGCCAGTCGCGGCCCCTGGCGAGCACCAGCAGGCCGCCGAGGAGCAGCAGGACGCCGCCGAGCGCCCCGACCCAGGGCCAGAGGGTGTGGCCGACCCCGGTGGCGGTGGCCTTGGTGAGGCCGACGGCGCGGGCGGCCTTGCTGTCCAGGGCGCCGTCCCCGGTGGCGGCGAGCAGGGCGGTCACCGCCACTCCGGCACCGGCCAGGGCCAGCAGCGCGCCGACCACGGCCCGGCCGACGCCGCGCACGGTGAAGACGGCCACCGCGGCGGCCAGCGCCACCAGGGCCAGCGCCCCGGGCAGTCCGCTGGTCTCGGAGCCGCTGGCGGAGACCTTGAGCCGGGTGGTCTGGAAGGCGACGCTGCCGTGCGCCCAGGTCTGTCCGGCGGCGAGCAGCACCACGGCCGCACCGACGACGGTGAGCAGCAGCATCAGGGCGAGGCTGCGCCGGTCCGGACGGCGCGGGGCGGCGTCCTCGGCGGGGGTCCCGTCAGGGGTCTCGGTCTCTGGTTCGGTCACGGGCAGCGCGGTCACCGTTCCAGTGTGCCCTGAGCCCGCGCGGCGGCCGGACGCAGGGTCACCGCACCGGTTGCAGGGTGCTCGCGCCCGCCACCGCCCGGAGCACGGCGGCGGCCTTGTTGCGGCACTCCGCGTCCTCGCTCTCGGGCACCGAGTCGGCGACCACCCCCGCGCCGGCCTGGACGTAGGCCCTGCCGTCCCGGATCAGCGCGGTGCGGATGGCGATGGCGGTGTCGGAGTCGCCGGCGAAGTCCAGGTAGCCGACGCAGCCGCCGTAGAGGCCGCGCCGGGTGGGCTCCAGCTCCTCGATGATCTGCATGGCGCGGGGCTTGGGCGCCCCGGACAGCGTCCCGGCCGGGAAGCAGGCGGTGAGCACGTCGAAGGCGGTGCGGTCGGCGGCGACCCGGCCGGTGACGGTGGAGACGATGTGCATCACATGGCTGTAGCGCTCCACCGTCATGAACTCCACCACCTCGACGCTGCCGGGGGCGCAGACCCGGCCCAGGTCGTTGCGGCCTAGGTCGACCAGCATCAGGTGCTCGGCGCGCTCCTTGGGGTCGGCCAGCAGCTCGGCGGCCAGGGCGGCGTCCTCCTCGGGGGTGGCGCCGCGGTGCCTGGTGCCGGCGATGGGGTGCACCATGGCGCGCCCGTCCTCGACCTTGACCAGCGCCTCGGGGCTGGAGCCGACCACGTCGAAGTCGGCGCCGCCGGCGGTGCCCGCGAAGCGGAACAGGTACATGTAGGGGCTGGGGTTGGTGGCCCGCAGCACCCGGTAGACGTCCAGGGCGCTGGCCGGGCAGGGGACCTCGAACCGCTGCGAGGGCACCACCTGGAAGGCCTCGCCGGCCCTGATCCGCTCCTTGACCTCCTCGACGGCGGCCCGGTAGGGGGCGCCGCCGAAGGGCGAGACCGCGTCGACCGAGGCGACCGGGGTGAGCGCGGCGGCGCCGGCGTCCACCGGGCGGGCCAGGTCCGCGGTCATCGCGTCCAGCCGGGCCACGGCGTCCGCGTGGGCGGCGTCGACACCGGTGGGACGGTCGTCGTGGTTCACCGCGTTGGCGATCAGTATCACCGTGCCGTTGGCGTGGTCCAGCACGGCCAGGTCGGTGGCGAGCAGCATGGTCAGCTCGGGCAGGCCCAGGTCGTCCGGGGCGATCACCGGCAGCCGTTCCAGCCGGCGGACCACGTCGTAGCCGAGGTAGCCGACCATCCCGCCGGTGAACGGCGGGAGTTCACCGTCCCGGTGCAGGTCCCGGGGGGTGTGCAGGGCCTCGACGGTGGCCCGCAGCACCTCCAGCGGGTCGCCCTCGGTGGGCACCCCGACCGGCGGGTCGCCGAGCCAGCGGGCCCGTCCCTCCTGGTCCACCGTCAGCGCCGCGCTGCTGCGGACGCCGACGAAGGAGTACCGGGACCAGGACCGGCCCTGCTCGGCGGACTCCAGCAGGAAGGTGTTGGGGCGTTCGGCGGCGAGCTTGCGGTACAGGCCGACGGGGGTGTCCCCGTCCGCGAGCAGCCGACGGACCACCGGAATGACCCGGCGGTCCACGGCGAGCTTGCGGAAGGTCTCGAGATCGGGGCTGACGGTGCCGGTGGTCATGGTTGCGCAGCGTATCCGATCAGGTCGAGGTGGTGCCGGGGGCCGAGACCGGCAACTGCCCGGCGTCGAAGCAGGTCCGGTCGCCGGTGTGGCAGGCGGCGCCGACCTGGTCGACCTGGACCAGCAGGGTGTCGCCGTCGCAGTCGAGGGCGACCGACTTCACCAGCTGGAGGTGGCCCGAGGTGTCGCCCTTGACCCAGTACTCGCTGCGGCTGCGGGACCAGTAGGTGCAGCGCCCGGTGGTGAGGGTGCGGTGCAGGGCCTCGTCGTCCATCCAACCCATCATCAGCACCTCCCCGGTGTCGTACTGCTGCGCGACGGCGGGGACCAGCCCCTGCGGGTCGCGCTTCAGACGTGCGGCGACCTCGGGGGCCAGGGCGGTGCTGCCGGGGGCGGCGGGAGATGCGGACATGCCGTCCATTGTGCCAAGGCGGCGGGCCGGCGGGGAGCAGCACGGATATATGGGGATGATCCAGGTGAATTCCCCGGATCCGGCCGAGTCGATGAGGCTTTTTGTTCGACCTGGCTCTCATCGACCCCTTACCTACCGGCATTGTGTACGCCATGAGTTACCCGCCGCCTCCTCAGCAACCGCCTTACGGCGGCCAGGACCAGCCGCCGCAGCAGCCCCCGCAGCAGCCCGCTCCCGGCTTCGGTCCGCCGCAGCCCTATCCGGGGCCGCCGCAGTACCAGAACTTCCCCAACCAGCCCCAGTACCCGGGCCAGCCGCCCTACCCCGGCCAGCCGGAGCAGCCCCCGTACGGGCCGCCGCAGTACCCGGGACAGCTCCAGCCGCCGTACGGACCGCCCGGTGGCGGCAACGGCGGCGGACGGGGCAAGACCGTCGCCATCGTGGTCGGCTCGGTGGTCGCGCTGGCCATCGTCGGCACCGGCATAGCCGTGGCCATGCACGGCTCGGGGAACGGCAACACCCCGGTCGCGTCGCAGAGCTCCCCGCTGGTGCTGCCCTCCGGCACGCTGCCCTCGTCCCTGCCGTCCGAGCTGCCCAGCGACCTCCCCAGCGATCTGCCCAGTGACCTGCCGAGCGCGCTGCCCAGCGCCTCCTCCAGCGACCTCACCTACAAGGCGGTCGAGCTGAAGAAGGGTCAGTGCTACAGCGACCCGGCCATCACCTTCACCGTCGACGACATCACCGTGCGCAACTGCACCAGCTCCCACGACGGCCAGGTGACCGCCGTGGTGACCATCCCCAGCGGGTTGACCACGGACGACGCCATCAGCTCCAAGGCCGACAGCATCTGCCACCCCATCAACTCCACGGTCTACCAGCGGCAGCCGGGCAGCCCGGACCTCTCCGGCAGTGTCTTCTACCCGGTGCTGGACGCCTACAGGAACGGTGACCACACCGGGTACTGCGTGCTCACCATCGACATCGGCGGCACCAAACTGACCGCACCGCTGCGCTGAGACCCGCCCAGCGGGCATCCTGGGGAACATGAGCACGAACCGGCCCACGGCCCGGCGGCGCACGTTCGCGGTGGCCGCCGGGCTGCTGGCGCTGGTGGTGGCCGCCGTACTGGTGGTGGTCCTCGCCGGCGGCGGCCACCGCAAGGCCGCCGCCGCCCCGGCCTCCGCCTCGCCGAGCGCCAGTCCGAGTGCCAGCCCGGCGCCCAGCAGCCCGCCCCCGCCGTCCCCCTCGCCGGTTCCGCAGACCCTGCCCTACCTGCTGCTCCGCCCCGGCGACTGCTTCGACGCCCCCGGGCACACCGGAGCCACCTCCCGCTACAGCAGGAAGGACTGCCACCAGCCGCACGACGGCCAGGTGATCGGGCTGCTGCAGCTCCCGGCCGGGCTGACCACCGGGGTCGCCCTGGTCGAGAAGGCCAACAGCCTCTGCTATCCGGTCACCGCCCCGGTCCGGGCCCGGCAGACCGTCAGGCCACTGGTGGTCGGCGGGGTGATCTGGCCCGACCTGGCCTCCTACCGGGGTGGGCGGCGCACCGCGACCTGCGCCATCGAGCACGACCCGGCCGGCCCGCAGCTCACCGCGCCGCTGCGGTGAGCGGTCCGGCACAGTCCGGGGCCGTCCGGAGGAATGAGGCCGCGCATTGACGACCCATCAGACGTAGGCTGAACGCATGTCGAACCATGCCCGACGCGAACGCCTACTGCTGGTTGACCTACTGGAGAGCGCCGGCCCGGACGCGCCCACCCTCTGCAAGGGCTGGACCACCCGGGACCTGGCCGCACACGTCGTGGTCCGCGAGCGCCGTCCCGACGCGGCCGGCGGCATCATGATCAAGCCCCTGGCCGGACGGCTCGCCAAGATCCAGGGCGAGTTCGCCGCCAAGCCCTATCCCGAACTGCTGGAGCTGATCCGCACCGGGCCGCCGCGGCTGTCCCTGTTCGGCATCCCCGGCGCCGACGAGCTCGCCAACACCGTGGAGTTCTTCGTCCACGGCGAGGACGTGCGCCGCGCCCAGGACGGCTGGGCGCCGCGGGTGCTGGACCCCGAGTTCGCCGACGTGCTCTGGAGGCGACTGGCCCAGTCGGCCTCCATGAACGGCCGCCGCTCCCCCTCCGGACTGGTGCTGCGCCGCCCGGACGGGCAGACCGCGGTCGCCCGCAAGGGCACGCCGGTGGTCACCGTCACCGGCGAGCCGGGCGAGCTGCTGCTGTTTGTGATGGGACGTCAGGACCAGGCCCAGGTCGAGCTGGAGGGCGACAAGGAGGCCGTGGACCGGGTGCAGGCGGCCGAGCTGGGGATGTAACCGGCTCAGCCGAAGCGGCCGTTGACGTAGTCGGCGGTGCGCTGGTCCTGCGGTGCGTCGAACATGGCCCCGGTGGGGCCGTGTTCGACGATGCCGCCGGGGGTGCCCTGGGCGGCCAGGAAGAAGGCGCAGCGGTCGGAGACCCGCTGTGCCTGCTGCATGTTGTGGGTGACGATGACGATGGTCACCTCGTCCGCCAGTTCCCTGATGGTCTCCTCGATCCGCCGGGTCGAGGTGGGGTCCAGTGCCGAGCAGGGCTCGTCCATCAGCAGCACCTGCGGCCGGACCGCGAGCGAGCGGGCGATGCAGAGCCGCTGCTGCTGGCCGCCGGACAGGGCGCCGCCGGGCTGCCGCAGCCGGTCCCTGACCTCCTTCCACAGCCCGGCCTTGGTCAGGCACTCCTCCACCAGCAGGTCCCGCTCGCCGCGCCCGGTCCTGACCCCGGTGAGCTTGAGGCCCGCGGTGACGTTGTCGTAGATGGACATCGCCGGGAAGGGGTTGGGCTTCTGGAACACCATGCCGATCCGGCGCCGGGCATCGGTGAGCCGGCGGCCCGGGGCGTAGACGTCCTCGCCGTCCAGCAGCACCTCGCCGCTGAGGGTGGCGGAGGGGACCAGCTCGTGCATCCGGTTGAGGATGCGCAGGAAGGTGGACTTGCCGCAGCCCGAGGGGCCGATCAGCGCGGTGACCTCACCGGCCGGCATCCGCAGCGAGACCTGCTGCAGCACCTTGTGGTCGCCGAACCAGGCCGAGACCGCGAGGGCTTCCAGCCCGCCGGGGCGGGCGGCCTCCCGCCCCTGGCCGTCCACCACGGCGGGGATCTCCACCGTCTCTGCACTGCT
The DNA here is from genome assembly GCF_000719095.1 of Streptacidiphilus jeojiense. Classification (GTDB taxonomy): domain Bacteria; phylum Actinomycetota; class Actinomycetes; order Streptomycetales; family Streptomycetaceae; genus Streptacidiphilus; species Streptacidiphilus jeojiensis. Next base: position 219,180 of record NZ_JOEH01000001.1, read on the forward strand.
GGGGGTAACCGACATGATGGCCTTTCAGATCCTGACGATCGGTTCAGATGAGGTTGGGCAGCAGCCGGACCACCTGGTCGGCCACGGACAGCCCGAGCGCGCCCAGCACCGGGACGCCGCAGATCCAGGCCTGCCAGCGGCCCCAGCGCAGCCGGGCCAGGGTCACCCCGACGGCGGCCAGCAGCAGTGCCTCGGCCCACAGCACCAGCGGCACCCAGGCCGAGGGGTCGATCCCCATCGGCTTCTCGGCGGCCGCGAGCCCGTCGCTGCCCAGCGGACGGGCGGGCGCCGGGAGGACCTTGCCGACCAGGTCGGCGTCGACCAGCAGCAGTCCGTCCGGGGTGAACGCCGGGCCGTCGGCGGTGACCAGGACCAGGCGGGCGGCGCCGTCGGCGAGGGCGGGCGGCACCGGGTCGCCGGCCCGGCGCACGTCCAGCACCCGGAAGGTCTGGGTGCCCTGGCCGGTGAGGACCGTGAAGGTCTCCGAGGGCCGCAGTTCTGACAGGTGGCCGAAGGGACCGCCGAAGCCCGACTGACGCCCCATCAGCACGCTGGTGCCGGCCTGCCCCGGCAGCGGCGTGTCCCGGCGGTGTCCCACTCCGGTGGCCAGCACCCCGGAGGTGGTCCCCTCCAGGACCACTTCCTTCAAACCGAGTTGAGGGATGGTCAGCAGCGCTACCGGGCGGCCCTGGCGCACCAGGGTGCCGCTGCTGTCGGTCTGCCCCACCGGGATGGTGCCCTCGGCGAGGTCCTTGCGCAGCGCCGCGTAGCTGGTCTCGCGGTCCCTGGCGTGCCGGACGTCGCCGATCGGGCCGATGTCCAGCAGCAGCCCGAAGACCAGGGCGGCCAGGATCAGCAGGGCGGTGCCGTAGGCGCCCGCGGCGTCCGGTCGGCCCGGGCGCCGGGGCCGCGGGGGCTTCCGCGGCGCGACCGCCGGGCCGGCCGGTGCGGGCTCCTGCGGGGCAGCGGGCGGGGGTGCGGTGAGCGTCATCGTCCGGCCGCCCTGGCCCTGGCCCGCTGCCGGCGCAGCGCGCCGGTGCCGAGGCCGGCCAGCAGCAGTCCGCCGCCGGCCATGGCCACCACCGAGCCGACCGGGGTACCGGCCGAGGGGGCGGCGGGGGCGGCGGCGGGTTCCGCCACCACCGTCGGGGCCGCCGACGGGGTGGCGAGGGCGGTCGCGGTGGCCTTGACCGCGGCATGGATCGAGCCGGCCGGGGCCACGTCCTTCGCCTTCCAGCTCCGCGGCGCGGTGAAGTCCAGGGTGCCGGTGAAGTCCCTGAGGTGGGCCGGGTTGAAGCGGGTCCGGCAGTAGACGTCCACGGTGTAGTCGCCGCGCAGGGTGACCCCGGCCGCGCTGGCGGTCTCCCGCAGCGTCTGCGGCAGCGGCACCACATAGCCGCCGTTGGCGGCCTCGGGGTAGATCGACACCGGAGACAGGCCCAGCAGCGAGGTTCCGCCCGCCGGGAAGCCCGCACCCTTGATGGAAGCCATCAGCTGGTCGGTGGCGTGCGGGCAGGCCCCGGAGGTCAGCGTGTCGATGGGGTCGTCGTCACGGCCGGACGGGTAGTCGAAGGCCAGGGCGCCCGGCCCGGTGGTTCCGGCCTGCGCGGACGCGGGGCCGGACGGATCGGCCCAGGCCCGGGCTCCGCCGGCGCCGCCGATCGCGGTGAGGCCGAGGGCCAGCAGCAGCGCGGTGACGGCGGCCGCCGCCTTGCCGGCGGTGGAGCCGGCCGGGGCCGGCGCGGCGGGCGCGGGTGACGGCTCGGGCGCGAGCGCGGTGCCGGGCGGGGTGCCGGGGGCGGCGCCGCGCCTGGTGCGCCGGTAGCGCCGGTACCGGCTCAGGCCGAACAGGGCCAGGAGCAGCAGCAGTGCCAGCAGGGTCCACGGCACGGTGGCGAAGCGGGTCTGGCTGGTGCTGCTGGACAGTCTGGGGTCGGTGTCCCCGGTGACCGCGAGCGGGTCGACGGTGATCGAGGCGGTGGACCACAGGGTGGGGAAGAAGCCGGAGACGGTCACCGTGTAGGTCGAGCTGTTGCCGGGCAGCAGTTCGGTCAGGTCCGCCGGTCCCTTCGCGGTGACGATCGACCCGGTGGCGGTGCGCACCCGGACCGCCTGGTGTCCGGCCAGCCGGATGTTGCCGGTGTTGCGGACCGTGTAGCCGACGGTGGTGCTGCCGGTGCCGAACGGGTTGAGCGTGCCGTGGTAGACGGTGCTCACGCCCTCCAGGGTGAGCTGCGGCCGGAGTGCCCCGGGCACCCGCAGGTGGATCCGGGTGCCGACCCGCTCGTCCACGGCGACCTCGTTGCCCTTGGCGTCCTTGGTGATCCGCCGGAGCGAGAGCACGATGCCGCCGGAATGGTCACCGGGGGTGGCCCCGGCCGGGACGGCCAGCGTGAACGGCACCGTGCGGTGCGACCGGGCCGGCAGCGTGACGGCCGCGGTGGCCAGGTGGACCCAGCTGCCGACGTCCTTGGAGGGCTTCCCCGCCGGGAGCACGTCGTAGCCGCCGGTGTCGGTGTTGAAGGCGTCGGCCGCGTACAGGCTGAGCTGCAGCGGCTGGTCGCCGTAGTTCCAGACCTCGACGTGGTCCTTGACCTGGGCGCCGGGGCCGGCCGAGTAGCTGAAGGAGCCGCGGTTGTCCGGTCCCTTGGCCGAGGCGGGCTGGATGCCGAAGGTCTGCGGGGCCGGCGTGCCCGGCGCCGCCGTGGCGGGGGTGGCCGTCCCGAGCGCGAGCAGCGCCGCGACCAGGGTCGTCAGCAGCAGCACCAGGGCGGGTGCTCGTCCTTGCTGGTGCGGTGCGGTGCGTCGTGGTCTCATCGGACGTCCTTCGCTGGCGGGGAGAGCGGTGGGGCGGTGCCCCCTCCGCACGGCGGGCTGCCGTGCGGAGGGGACTGCGGCTGACGTCAGGTCAGCTGAGGCGGTGTCACATCACGGTGAGCGTCAGCACACCGGTGTAGGCGCCGGCCACCGTGGAGGTGGGGGCGACCAGGGAGAGGTCGGCGCCGAGCTGGGCGGTGCCCAGTCCGGTGGCGCTGGCCAGGGTGCGGGAGGACTTCAGGCCGAGCACGCCGGTGTCCGAGGACGGCACGCCGTCGGCCGGGGCGACGTTGCCGCCCAGGCTGAGCTTGACGCTGTCGCCCTTGTTGACCAGGTTGGGCGCCCAGCCCAGGTTCTCGGCGTTGATGCTGTTGCTGCCGGAGGCGAAGTCCGCGACCTGGCCGCTGAGCGACCAGCCGGGGGCGCCGGCCCGGGTGTCGGTGACGGTGACGGTCTGGATCGGACCGGCCGTGGTGAACAGGGTGCTGGTGGTGTTGAGCGCCAGCGCCGGCAGGTTGACCTGGCTGCCGGCCACGCTGAGGGCCAGCGCGCCGGGTGCCACGGAGGTGTTGATGGTCTCCGTGCCGGTCGACGACCCGCCGGTGCCGCCACCGGTGGGAGCGGTGACCGTGAAGGGCACGGCCGTCGCGGTGGAGGCCGCGAAGGCGGTGGAGTCGGTGGGCGTGAACGAGGCGGTGAGCGAGTGGTCGCCCTCGGCCAGGCTGCTGACGGTCAGCGAGGCGCTGCCGCCGGAGAGCGCGACGGTGCCGAGGGTGGTGCCGTTGCTGGCGTCGGTGAAGGTGACCGAACCGACCGCGTCCGAGGGCGCGACCGTGGCGGTCAGCGCCACCGGGGTGCCGGGGGCGGCCGAGCCGCCGGGGACCACGGCCAGCGAGGTGGTGGTGTTCACCGCGCCGGGGGCGCTGACGGTGTAGGCGGTCGCCGTCGAGGTGGAGCTGCCGAAGGCGGCGTCGGTGGAGGTGAAGGCGGCCGAGAGCTGGTGCGCGCCCTGGGCCAGGGCCGAGGTGGTGAGCGTGGCGGTGCCGTTGGTCACCGTGACCGGGGCGCCGATCGCCGTGGTGCCGTCCAGGAACTGCACGGTCCCGGCGGCGCTCGGGGAGACCTGCGCGGTCAGTGTGACCTGGCTGCCGGTGGTGGCCGATCCGGTCGGGCTGACCGCCAGCGTGGTCGTGGTGGCGGTGACCTGGGAGCCGGCCGGGTCGGTGGACTGGTAGGTGGTCGGCGTGGTGAACCAGATGGCACCGGTGTAGGAGCCGAAGGTGGTGGCGCCGAAGGCGTTCTTGCAGACCATGGTGAACACGTACTTGCCGGAGAGGGCGGCGATGCCGGCCTCCTGGGCGTCCTGGCGCATGGTGTCGACCAGGCCGAAGACGTAGCCGCCGGCCGTGGTGGTCGGCAGCGTGGTGAAGTCGACGGACGGCGTCACATTGGTGGCGGTGGTGAAGCCCTCACCGGTGACGGAGATCTGCACCCGGCTACCGCCGGCGGTGCAGCCTCCGGAGGAGGTGAAGGACATGCCGTCGTCGTCGGCCCCGGAGGCCGGGGTCGCCGTGAGGGTGCCGAGCACGGTGTCGTCGGCGTGCGCGGCGGGTGCGGCGATCATGGCCATGGAGCCGGCCGCGAGCAGGGTCGCGGTGCCCAGGGCGATGCGCTTGGGCAGTCGGTTGACGGTAGTTGACACGGTGGGACTCGCCTTCTCGGTGGGAGGGTGGAGCCTTGCGGACCGGAACTGCGGGAGCACGTCAGCCGCTGGTCTTCGAGGTGTCGCCGCAGTTGGCGTCGAGTCCGAAGCCGTAGTTCTTGATGATCGAGGTCTGCTGGCAGATCAGCGAGGTGCCGCCGACGAAGACCGTGCTGTACGGGGCGGTGCCGACCTTGCTGCTGGGGATCACGTTGTAGACCTCGCGGGTGGCCGTCGCGCCGGTGTTCAGCAGCAGCGACGGGGTGCCGTCGATGTTGCCGAGCAGCGCGCTGCCGCGCAGGTCGGTGATGGTGCCCGACTCCTGCGCGATGTACTGGGCGATGGAGAACGGCGCGATGGACGTGTCGTCCAGGACGCGGCCGTCGTGCTCCTCGATGGGCTTGCCGTTCTTGGTGTCGCTGATGCAGGGGTACTTCCCGCTGACCACGTCGGTGTCGGAGATGCCGACCGTGGTCTCCCAGAAGCTGCGGGTGCCGGATCCGGCCTGCGGCAGCAGCGCGTGGATCGAGTAGTTCGGCGCGGTGCCCACGTAGTTGGGGTCGCAGGTGTAGATGGAGTGCAGGTCCGCCAGCGACAGGTTGCGCGGGATCGAGCTCTTCGGCGTGATCGCGTAGGTGACCGCGTCGATGGCGTAGGGGACGTAGGTCAGGCCGGGGATGCTGGCCGTCGTGTTCAGGCTGGAGGAACGGCTGAACTGCAGGCAGCCGTCGGCGGCGGTGAGCGAGTTCAGCAGGGCGGTGCGGCCGGCGCCGGAGCCGTTGGGACGGGCCACGGCCTGGCAGGCCGCCCCCGACTGGGTGGCGATGGTGGCGGAGCCGGTGGCGTCGTAGGAACCGATCACCTTGGTGCCGTTGATGGTGATGGCGTTGGACATCGCGTTCATGACGCCCTGGGTGGTGTCGGATCCGACGCCGGCCAGCTGGCGGTAGGTGGGCGTGCCCGACGGGTCGGCCTGGGCGGTGCCGGCACCGAAGGCCATCAGGCCGATGCCGGCGACCGCGGTGGCGAGCTTGAGCGAGTTCTTCATGGTGGGATGCATCCCTTTCAACGGTTCTGCGCGCATCACGGCCCGGAGGGATTCCGGTCGGCGGGATGGTGGTCTGAGGTGCTGACCCGGCGTCAGCCGGTGCGTCAGCTGCGGCGTCGACGCAGGTAACGGGGCAGCAGCGGGCCTGCGAGCGCGGCGGCGGCACCGGCCGCCAGCAGGCCGAGGAGCAGGTAGTGGAAGGCACCGGCGTCGGTCCGTGCGGTCCGGGCCAGGGTGACCACCGGGGTGGCCGAGGGAGCCAGCACCACCGTGGAGTGCGAGGGGGACGGCGACGGCGCTCCGGTGCTGCCGCCGGAACCACCGGAGCCGGTTCCGCCGGACCCGCCGGCGCCCTTGCTGCCGGACCCGCCCGTGCTCCCGCCGGTCCCGCTGCCGCCGGTGCTCCCGCCGCCGGACGATCCGCCGGACCCGGCGGTGGCCGAGGCGTGCGCCTTGCCGGTGCTCGGCGCGCTCGACGGCGAACTGCCCGCGGTGGTCTTCGGGGTGTCGTCCACGATGGTCTGCGCCGCGGCCAGCGCCGTCGTCCGCAGGCTCTCCGGCAGCGGCACATAGCCGTCGCCCAGCTGGCCGGGGGCGACCCCCGGCGTCTGGCCGTCGCCGACCGCGAACCGGATCAGCGAGGCGTAGGCCGCGCCTTCGTCCGGCTGGAGCAGGGTGGGAACGGTGGCCGCGTAGCTGACCATGGTGAGCGGGTAGGCGCCGGCCGCCTTGGTCGTGGGCGACTCGGTGAGCACCCCGGTGCCCGGCACCTCGGTCATCGCCGCCGCGCCGGCCAGCAGCGAGTCCGCCGTCGGCGCCACGTACTCGCCGTTGCCGTTGAGCAGTTCGGCGGTGTCCAGGCCGTAGCGGGCCGCGGTGGCGGTGTCGGTGACGGCCAGGATGCCGATCTGCCCCTGCGGTTCCGGATTGCCCTTCTTCAGCTGCGGCGGGGTGGCCGTGGCGTCCCAGATGCTCTTGGAGAGGGTGTCGCCGCGGGAGGCCGACCTGGCCGCGTCGTGCAGGTCCAGGGCGTAGGGGTGGGCGTCCTGGGTGCACCAGGCCGGCCGCTTGTCGGGGTCGTTGGGGAACTGCTGGCAGAACGGGTCCTTCTTGGGGAAGTCGTCCCGGGGCAGGTTCAGGGTGTCCAGGGTGTAGTTGGGGTTGACCACCATGCCCCAGGGATCCTTGGTGCCGGACAGGAACGCCCTGGCGTCCGGGTCGGCCAGCACCCAGGCCCACAGGTGCCTCGCGGTGTCCGACTGGCCCTCGGGCACCAGCATGTCGGGTATCCGGGACGGGAAGTAGAGGTCGGCGAAGGCCGGGTTGAGCGCCAGGAAGTCCGGATCGCTGGTCAGGTCGAGCGGATTGCTCTGCACGTCCGTGGCCTGGTAGTTGACCGCGTAGCGGTAGGACTGGGTGAGCAGCTTGGCGACCAGCCGCGGGGTCAGCTTGATCTGCGGGATCCGCTGTCCGTCCAGCAGCCGGGTCGCCGCCGGCGTGCCGGAGTAGGACTGGCTCTGCACGTCGAAGGCGATGGTCACCCCGGACAGCGTCAGCGGGGCGTACACCGGGGTGGCACCGGTCTTCACCGAGTCGACCGGCACCGGGTCGGTGATGTACTCCAGGCCGGGGTCGGTGCCCGCGGTCAGCGCCTGCCGGGCGGAGTTGTCGGTGTTGGGCGTGTAGCCGAAGATCGAGGTGGTCTTCCGGCACAGCACCGGCTGCCACCGGACGATGGCCTCCTCCACCAGCTCGCTGCCGAAGGTGAGCTGCTCGTTCGCGCCGATCGGGCAGTTGAGTCCGAGCGGGGCGAAGTGCAGCGGCACCACCAGGCGGTGGGCCCAGTTGCTGGTGGACAGCGGCGAGGACTCCAGCTTGCCGGAGTTGCCGCTCGGCGGGTTGCCGTCGACCTCGGTCTCCCCGCGCGGGACCACCACCAGCCAGCACTGCCGGCCCTCGGTCGGCGTGGTCTTCTGGTTGGCGTCGACCTCGCCGCAGCCCAGCCCCGCGGCCTCCATCCCGGTCATGGTCTCGAAGAAGACCTGGCCGGTGCCGTTGGCCCGGGTCGGGGCGAAGGGCACCTCGTTGGTGGTGCCCGCGTCGAAGAACTGGCTGTCGGCGCCGGACTCGGTCACCCCCTTCCAGGAGGTGAACGGGGTGTACACGTTGACGTTGGGCTTGGTCTGCTTCAGCGGCTCGGCCGGGTCCACCAGATTGCCGTAGTTCAGCTGACGGCTCGCCACGTAGTCACCGCCCCGGCTGTCGCCGCGGTCGGCGCCGTACTCGCACTGGGTGCGGTCCGGGCCGGTGGCCGCGTCGCCCCAGCACTCCATCAGCTCCAGGTAGTCGGTGGCGAAGGTGGTCGGGTTGGGCTGGGTGGGCTTGCCGCCGGTCCAGGTCACCTGGACCACCTGGTCGACCAGGTCCACGGTCTGAGCGACCGTCACCGCAAGCCCGGCGAAGGGTCCGCTGCCGGTCACCGTCACCGCCGAGCCCTCGGCGGAGCTCACCGCCGCCGGGCTGACCGCCTTCGACGACCCCGTCACGGCCTTCACCGCGGCAGCGGAGGCGGCCACCGGATGGCCCGGCAGCAGCGCCGACTCGGTGGCGCTGACCACCGGGGCCTTCGGGCCGGCCGTCGAACCTCCCACGGCGGTTCCGGATCCGGACGTGGTACTGCCGCTCCCGGCGGCGGGGTCGATCGGCACCGCGGACCCGGTCATCGGATCCACCTGGATCGAAGGGCTGGCGGCGCTGCCCACCGCCGCCGTCCCGGTGGCGGGCCGGTCGAGGTTCTGCGAGGCATAGCCCAGGCCCGCCGTGACCAGCACGGCCGCCGCGGCGACGGTGCGGAGGATGCGGGAACGGAGCGCGACCCGGGTCGGCACCGCACGACGAAGCAGTCTCATCGCTCGACCCCCCGGCGGCGCGCGGCCCGACCGGCCAGGACCGGGGGCAGCACCACGATGGAGACCAGCAGCAGCCCGGCGACCACCATCAGCACATGCTGCAGGGTGCCGTCGGAGCTGGCCGCGATGGTCACCGGGTTGGCGAGCACGGTGTTGCCGCCGCTCGTCGAGCCGCCTCCGCTGCTCCCCCCGCCGCCGACCAGTCCGGGATCACCGGAGCCCGAGCCTCCGGTGGAGCCCGCGGTCGAGCCGCCGCCGGTCTGCGAGGCCGAACTGCCGGCGGTTCCGCCGGACGAGCCGCTCCCGGACGACCCGGCGCCGCCGGTGCCGTTCGTGCCCGCGCCGGTTCCACCGGTGGCGCTGCCGCCGCCCGAGGTGCCGCCGCTGGTGCTGCCGCCACTCGTGCCCGGTTGCTGCGAGGCGGTCTGGCCACCGGTCCCGCCGGTCCCGCCGCTGCCGCCCTTCTTGTCCGAGGCGGGCGGATAGGGAGCGGTCCTGGCCAGGGTGTTGGTGCCGTCGGTGGAGAAGGTCGGGTTGTGGCAGCCGGCGATGTTCACCGTGTTGGCCTCGGCCCCGGGGATCTTCTTGACCTGGATCAGCGCCGCCTTCACCAGGTTGATCGGCAGCGGCGAGTAGCCGAGCCGGTCGGCGTTCTGCTGCCCCTGGCAGAGGAAGTAGTAGGCGAAGGCGCTGAGGGTGTTGCCCTTCGCGGTGGTGAACTTGTCCTCCACCGCCGTGGGAAGGATCATGTAGCTGTAGCTGGACAGCGGGTAGGTGCGCGGGTCCGGGTTGTCGTAGACCTGGTCCAGGTTCTGCGTCAGGTCCGAGTTGATCTGCGCCTTGGTCAGCGCCACGGCCACGTTCGCCGCGGTGGGGCCGTCGTAGTAGCCGGCCACATTGAGCATCTTCGCCACCGGGTAGCCGGTCAGCACCGCGTAGGAGTACTCGACGTAGGTGATGGAGCCCTCGTTGTTGTCCTGGGCCACGAAGCCGGAGACGCTCTGCGAGCTGCCCAGCGACTGGAAGCCCTGACCGTTGACCAACGGGTAGAAGGAGGTGACCCCGCACGGCGAGCTGCGTCCGGCCTTGACGCAGTAGGCGTTCCAGAGGCTGGTCTCCTTCTTGCTCAGCCAGGTGGTGAGCTGGGCCGTGGTCCCGGAGCCGTCGGAGCGCACCACCGGCACGATCTGCCGGGCGGGCAGGGTCAGTGACGGATTGTCAGCCGCGATGACGGGGTCGTTCCACTTGGTGATGACACCGGTGAAGATCTTCGCGATGGTGTCCGGGGACAGCCGCAGCGTGGTCACCCGGTGCCCGTCGATCTTCAGGTTGTACATGAACGAGGTACCGCCGGCCACGATCGGCATATAGGCGAAGTGCCGGGACGGGGGCGCCTCGTAGACGCCGTCGTCGGTGATCCCGTAGGGGATCTCGGACACGTCGAAGTCATTGGTGCCGTTCTTGAACTTGGTGCGGCCGTCGGAGGAGCCGGTGGCGTTGAAGTTGACCGTCATCCCGTACTGCTTGACGTTGGTGGTCCAGGCGTCCATCGCGTTGCTGCTCCAGGTGGAGCCGGCGCCGTCGATGGAGACGTACGGTGCCGCGGCCGACGCCTGGGGCGTGCCGCCCCACAGCACTCCCACCGCGATCAGGGCCAGGGACGCCGCGACCGCTCCGGCCCGTCGGGCATTGCGCGTCGCGATCCGGGCCGATGCCCCCGCCCTGCGCTTCTGCTGACGTCGGCTCAGCTCTCCCGGCGCCCGTCCACCGATCAGACGGGCCGTCAGGAACAGTGCCAGGACCAGCAGCATCAGTACCGCGGCCGCGCCGAACCCCCGGCTGATCTGCCACTTGGACGGCAGCCGCACCAGAGTGAAGACCAGCAGCGGCAGCGAGACCTGCGGGTTGTGCAACGGGTCGCCGTTGAAGGCCTTGTTGTAGCCGGAGGTCAGCAGGACCGGCGAGGTCTCCCCGATGCCGCGCGCGGTGCCGAGGATGACGGCCGTGGTCAGCCCGGAACGCGCGGTCGGCAGCACCACCTGCCACACGGTCCGCAGCCGCCCGGCGCCCAGCGCGAAGGAGGCCTCCTTCAGCGATGCCGGCACCAGCCGCAGCACCACGTCGCCGGCCCTGATGATGATCGGCAGCATCATCACCGACAGCGCGCATCCGGCGGCGAGCCCGCACTGCTGCCAGTGGACCACGCTCACCACCACCACGTAGACGAAGAGGCCGGCGACCACCGAGGGGAGCGCCGTCATCGCCTCGACCACGGTGCGGACGAAGCGCGCCAGCCGGCCGGGGACCTCGGAGAGGAAGACCGCGCAGCTCACCCCGAGCGGCACGGTGATCGCCAGGGCGATGCCGATCTGCTCCAGCGAGCCCACCAGCGCGTGCTTGACGCCACCGACCACCAGCGGGGTCAGCGAGTCCGCCTCGGACATGTCCTGGGTGTAGAAGTTGCCGTGCGGCAGCGCGTCCTTGCCCTGGTAGAGCGTGTAGCCGACGGTGAAGGCCAGGGCGATCACCACCAGCGCCGCCAGGCTGTGCACCACCACGGTCGCCAGCCGGTCCCGTACCGCCAGGCCGTTCTCGTCCTGGGCGACCAGCAGCGCGTACAGGCCAAGGAAGCACAGCCAGGAGCAGACCACGAAGCCGAGCGGCCCGTTCAGCGGCAGCAGGTACCGGAACAGCAGCACGGTGGCACCGACACCGCCTGCCAGCGCGCCGACCAGCGCGAAGCGGTCACTGGCCCGGGCGCCCCCCGGGCGTCTGCGGACCTCGTCGGTGCCGTCCGCCGGGGGCGCCACCACCACGGTGGTGGTGGCGGCAACCGCGGTGGCGGCCGGGACGGTGTGGCTCATGTGCTTGCTCCGGAGCGGCTGCGGGCGACGACGGCCGAGGCGGCGAAGTTCACTACCAGGGTCATCAGGAACAGGACGAGTCCGGCGGCCATCAGCGCGGACAGTCCGAACGGGGTGGAATCCCCGAAGTGCAGGGCGATCAGAGCGGCGACCGTGCTGGCGCCGCTCTGCAGGATGTGCGGCTGGATGGTGAAGACCATGGAGATGATCATGTAGACGGTGATCGTCTCGCCCAGGGCGCGGCCCAGGCCGAGCATGGTGCCGCCGATGATCCCGCCCCGTCCGTAGGGCAGGACCACCGAGCGGATCATTCCCCAGCGGGTGGAGCCGAGGGCGTAGGCGGCCTCCCGCTCGCCGGCCGGGGCCTGGCCGAACACCTCGCGCATCACCGAGCACATGATCGGGGTGATCATCAGCGCGACCACGGTGCCGGCGATGAAGGTCGAGGAGGTGTAGGCGGGCACCGGCGCCAGCGGGTCGTGCGGATCGGCGCCGTCCACCTTGAACAGCGGGATCCAGCCGAACCAGGTGGAGATCCAGCGGGCCAGGCCGGTCATCCGGTGCTCCAGGAAGAAGAACCCCCACAGCCCGTAGACCACGCTGGGGACCGCCGCCATCAGGTCGACCAGCGTGATCATCGTCCGCTTGACCCCGGCCGGCGCGTACTCGGAGATGTACAGCGCCATCCCGAGCGCCAGCGGCACCGCGACCAGCACCGCCAGGGCGCCGATCAGCAGGGTGCCGACGAGTACGGCGGCGATGCCGAACTGTCCGCGGTGCCCGCCCGGGTTCCAGTGCTGGACGGTGAGGAAGGACCATCCCGCCACCCGCAGCGCCTGGGTGGCCTGGCTGGCCAGGAAGCCGCCGACGGCCAGCATGATCAGCAGCACCACCACCCCGCTGGAGCGGGCGCCCAGCGCGAAGAGCCGGTCGCCGAGCCCGGCGTTGGTGCTGAGCCGGCGCGGCCGGTCGCCGGTCCCCTCCGGGTCGGCCGCGGGACGCAACTCAGTGGCCGCGCTCATCGGCGGACCGCCTTGGCCTCGGCGAACTCCGGTTTCCGGCGCGGCAGTTCAGCCAGCGGCACGGCATCGATGAACTGCGTCAGGTTGTACTGGCACTCACGCTGCCGACGGTAGGCCCGCCCGGAGGCGGCCACCGGCAGGTCGTCGACGCTCAGCCGCCAGGCCCACATCGCCCCGGGCTGGATCCGCAGCGCCGCCACCACGGCGCGGTGGGCGTCGGCCCGCAGTCGCAGCACCGCCTCCAGGCAGCGCTCCGGGGTGTCGAAGCCGGCGGCTCCGCGCCCCAACTCCCGGTTGTTGGGCCCGAGCAGGCGCCAGACCGTGCGTGCCCCGGCTGCAAACTCGCCGGCCGGGACGGACGGCGACACCGGTCTTGTGACGATGAGAAAACGTGCCTGCCCCATGACGTGCTCCCTCGGGTCCTGCCCCACACGCACCCCAGGGCGGATCCGCCACTGGCCGAGAGAGACGGTCCTGTTTCCAAGCAGCTACACAGGATCTGCAAGGAGAACGCCAGACATGAGGCAGGTAAATGAGAGGGATGGAGGTTGTCAGGGAAGTGTGGAGGGGCTTGCACATTACAAGAGGCCGTGGATGAACCACGGCCTCTTATCGGCTGATTTGACGTACTTTGACTGTTCGTCAGCGAACCGGGTGCCCGGCCTCCCGCAGCGACTGCTTGACCTCGCCGATGCGCAGGTCACCGAAGTGGAACACGCTGGCGGCCAGCACCGCGTCGGCCCCCGCCGCCACCGCCGGGGCGAAGTCGGCCAGCCGGCCGGCGCCGCCGCTGGCGATCACCGGCACGCCGACCACCTTGCGCACCGCGCGGAGCAGTTCCAGGTCGTAGCCGTCCTTGGTGCCGTCCGCGTCCATGGAGTTGAGCAGGATCTCGCCCGCACCCAGCTCCGCCGCGCGCTCGGCCCACTCCACCGCGTCGATCCCGGTGCCGCGGCGGCCGCCGTGGGTGGTGACCTCGAAACCGGAGGCCGTCACCGTGCCCTCGTGCACCCTGCGGGCGTCGATGGACAGCACCAGCACCTGCCGGCCGAAGCGCTCGGCGATCTCCCGGAGCAGCTCCGGCCTGGCGATGGCGGCGGTGTTGACACCGACCTTGTCCGCGCCGGCCCGCAGCAGCCGGTTCACGTCCTCGACCTCGCGCACCCCGCCGCCGACGGTGAGCGGGATGAAGACCTGCTCGGCGGTGCGGCGCACCACGTCGTAGGTGGTCGCCCGGTCCCCCGAGGACGCGGTGATGTCCAGGAAGGTGAGCTCGTCGGCGCCCTCGGCGTCGTAGAGCTTGGCCATCTCCACCGGGTCGCCGGCGTCGCGCAGGTTCTGGAAGTTGACGCCCTTGACCACCCGCCCGGCGTCGACGTCCAGGCAGGGGATCACACGAACGGCGAGGGTCATCGCTACTGGGCCTTCCTTCGGTACGCCTCGACCTCGACCTCCACGGCCATCCGGGAGTCGAGCAGGGCACTGACGACAACGATGGTGGCGGCCGGCCGCACAGCACCGAAGAGTTCCTTGTGGACCCGGCCCACGTCCTCGACGTCGCGGGCGTGGGTGACGTACATCCTGGTCCGCACCACGTCGGCGGCGCCGAGCCCGTACCGGGCCAGCGAGGCCACGGCCACCCCGAAGGCGGCCCTGGCCTGCTCCGCGGGCGAGCCCTCGAACAGGACCCGGCCGTCGTCCCAGGCCGTGCAGCCGGAGACGAACACGAAGTCACCCGCCGCGACGGCCCGCGAGAAGCCGAACTGCTCCTCCCAAGGGCCGTTGCCGTTCATTCGAACCGTCGGAAAATCCGTCATGACGGGCTCATCTCCCTGGTGCTGGCTGGACTCGACGGTCCCTCAGGACACTGCGGCCAGTGCCTCTTCGAGGGTGAATGCCTGAGCGTAGAGGGCCTTGCCGACGATCGCGCCCTCGACGCCCCTGTGACCGCCGGCTGCGGAACCGATCAGCCCGGCGATGTCGCGCAGGTCCTGCAGCGAGGACACCCCGCCGGAGGCGACCACCGCGCGGTCGGTGGCGGCGCAGACGTTGCGCAGCAGCTCCAGGTTGGGACCGGTGAGGGTGCCGTCCTTGTCGACGTCGGTGACCACGTAGCGGGCGCAGCCCTCGGCGTCCAGGCGGGCCAGCGCCTCGTAGAGGTCGCCGCCCTCGCTGGTCCAGCCGCGGCCGCGCAGGGTGGTGCCGACCACGTCCAGGCCGACCGCGATCCGGTCGCCGTACTCGGCGATGGCCTTGGCGACCCACTCCGGGGACTCCAGCGCGGCGGTGCCGAGGTTGACCCGGGCGCAGCCGGTGGCCAGCGCGGCCCGCAGCGAGTCGTCGTCGCGGATGCCGCCGGACAGCTCGACCCTGACGTCCAGTCGGCCGGTGACCTCGGCCAGCAGGGCGCGGTTGTCGCCGGTGCCGAAGGCGGCGTCCAGGTCCACCAGGTGGATCCACTCGGCACCGGCGCTCTGCCAGGCCAGGGCGGCGGCCAGCGGCTCGCCGTAGGAGGTCTCGGAGCCCGAGGCGCCCTTGACCAGGCGCACGGCCTGACCGTCGCGGACGTCCACGGCGGGGAGGAGGACGAGGCGGTCTGCACTGCTCACAGCGTGGCGATCCAGTTCTTCAGCAGGGTGGCTCCGGCGTCGCCGGACTTCTCGGGGTGGAACTGGGTCGCGGACAGCGGCCCGTTCTCCACGGCGGCGACGAACGGCTCGCCGTGCTCGGCCCAGGTGACCAGCGGCGGGCGCAGCTGCTCGATGGGCGGCAGCTCCCAGCTGCGGACCGCGTAGGAGTGCACGAAGTAGTAGCGGGCGTCGCTGTCCAGGCCGGCGAAGAGCGCGCTCTGCTCCGGTGCCTTGACGGTGTTCCAGCCCATGTGCGGGACGATCGGGGCCTGCAGCGGTTCGACCGTGCCGGGCCACTCGTCGCAGCCCTCGGTCTCGATGCCGTGCTCGACGCCGCGGGCGAAGAGGATCTGCATGCCCACGCAGATGCCCAGCACCGGCCGGCCGCCGGCCAGCCGCCGCCCGATGATCCGCTCGCCGCGGACCGCCTTGAGCCCGTCCATGCAGGCCGCGAACGCGCCGACGCCGGGGACCAGCAGTCCGTCGGCGTTCAGAGCGGTGTCGAAGTCCGAGGTCACCTCGGCCTCGGCGCCGACGCGCTCCAGGGCGCGCTGGGCGGAGCGGAGGTTGCCCGAACCGTAGTCGAGGACGACCACGCGCTTGGCCATCAGGGCCAGCCTTTCTGTGGATTCCGCCGGTGGGGGCGCACGGCCTAGATCCGCATCAGCCCGGTGGCCAGGCACATGCCCGAGCCGAGGACGAGCAGCAGGACCACGCCCTTGGGAAGCTTCTGCTTCCAGAACGAGTAGGCCCCGCCGAGCAGGAACAGGCCGAGGAAGACGAAGACGATGGTCGAGGTACTCATGGCTACAGCGCGCCCTTGGTCGAGGGGAGGATCCCGGCCGCGCGCGGGTCCAGCTCGCTGGCGTACCGCAGCGCCCGGGCGAGCGCCTTGAACTGGCACTCGACAATGTGATGGGCATTGCGTCCATACGGTACGTGGACGTGCAGCGCGATCTGCGCCTGGGCCACGAAGGACTCCAGGATGTGCCGGGTCATGGTGGTGTCGTAGGCGCCGATCATCGGCGCCATGCCCTCCGGCTCGGTGTGCACCAGGTAGGGACGGCCGGAGAGGTCCACGGTGACCTGGGCCAGCGACTCGTCCAGCGGCACGGTGCAGTTGCCGAAGCGGTAGATGCCGACCTTGTCGCCCAGCGCCTGCTTGAAGGCGGCGCCGAGGGCCAGGGCGGTGTCCTCGATGGTGTGGTGGGTGTCGATGTGCAGGTCGCCGTCGGTCTTGACGGTGAGGTCGAACAGACCGTGCCGGCCGAGCTGGTCCAGCATGTGGTCGTAGAAGCCGACCCCGGTGCTGATGTCGGTCTTCCCGCGTCCGTCGAGGTCGATCTCGACCTTGACGGAGGTCTCCTTGGTGGTGCGCTCGACGCGCCCGATCCGGGACATGTGTGGTCAAAGCTCCTTGATTGCGGCGCGTACGGCGTCGAGGAAGGCGTTGTTCTCGTCGGGGGTGCCGGCGGTGACCCGGAGCCGGCCGGGGACCCCGTTGTCGCGGACCAGCACGCCCTGGGCGAGGATCGCCTGCCAGACCGCGTGGGTGTCGGCGAACTCGCCGAACTGCACGAAGTTGGCGTCCGAGTCGGTGACCTCAAGGCCCATCGCGCGCAGCTCGGTGACGATGCGGTCGCGCTCGGCCTTGAGCCGCTCGACGTAGCCCAGCAGGGTGTCGGTGAACTCCAGTGCCGCCAGCGCGGTGGCCTGGGTGACCGAGGACAGGTGGTAGGGCAGCCGGACCAGCTGCACCGCGTCCACCACGGCCGGGTCGGCGGCCAGGTAGCCGAGCCGCAGCCCGGCGGCGCCGAAGGCCTTGGACATGGTCCGGGTGACCACCAGCAGCGGGCGGCCCTCGATCAGCGGCAGCAGCGAGGGCTGGTGCGAGAACTCGATGTAGGCCTCGTCGACCACCACCAGCGTCGGCTTGACCGCCTGCGCGGCCTCGTACAGCGCCAGCACGGTCTCGCGCGGGACGGCGGTGCCGGTGGGGTTGTTCGGCGAGCAGACGAACAGCACGTCGGGGCGCTGCACCGCAATCGCGGCGAGGGCGACGTCCAGGTCGATGGTGAAGTCGTCGTCGCGCGGGCCCTGGGTCCAGTGGGTGCCGGTGCCCCGGGCGATCAGGTCGTGCATCTGGTAGGTGGGCGCGAAGCCCAGCGCGGCGCGCCCCGGGCCGCCGAAGGTCTGCAGCAGCTGCTGCAGCACCTCGTTGGAGCCGTTGGCCGCCCAGACGTTCTCCCGGGCCACCGGGAAGCCGGTGGACTTCGTCAGGTACGCGGCCAGGCCCTCGCGCAGCTCCACCGCGTCCCGGTCCGGGTAGCGGTTGAGGTTGCGGGCGGCCTCGGCCACCCGCTCCGCGATCCTGGCGACCAGGGCCTCCGGCAGCGGGTACGGGTTCTCATTGGTGTTCAGCAGCACCGGGACGTCCAACTGCGGTGCTCCGTAGGGCGACTTGCCCTTGAGCTCGTCCCGGATCGGCAGGTCGTCAATCGTCATGCGGATCGAGCTCATGCGTTCGGCACCGTCCAGTCGAAGCGGGCGCGCACGGCGTCGCCGTGGCCGGGCAGGTCCTCGGCGTCGGCGAAGGTCACCACGTGCTTGGCGACCCCGGCCAGCGCCTCCCGGGAGTAGTCCACGACGTGGATCCCGCGCAGGAAGGACTGCACGCTCAGGCCCGAGGAGTGGCAGGCGCAGCCGCCGGTGGGCAGGACGTGGTTGGACCCGGCCGCGTAGTCGCCCAGCGACACCGGGGAGAAGGCGCCGACGAAGACCGCGCCGGCGTTGCGGACCCGGGCCGCGACCGCGGGGGCGTCCGCGGTCTGGATCTCCAGGTGCTCGGCCGCGTAGGCGTTGACCACCTCCAGGCCCTGCTCCAGCGAGTCCACCAGGATGATCCCGGACTGCTTCCCGGACAGCGCCTCCCGCACCCGGGCCTCGTGCCGGGTGGCGGCGACCTGGGCCTTCAGCTCCGTCTCCACCGCGTCGGCCAGCGCGAGCGAGTCGGTGACCAGCACCGACGCGGCGTTGGGGTCGTGCTCGGCCTGGCTGATCAGGTCGGCGGCGACGTGCCGGGCGTCGGCGGTGTCGTCGGCCAGGATCGCGATCTCGGTGGTGCCGGCCTCGGCGTCGATCCCGATCCGGCCCTTGAGCAGCCGCTTGGCCGCCGCGACGAAGATGTTGCCGGGGCCGGTCACCAGGTCGACCTGGCGGCACTCCCCCGCACCGTAGGCGAACATCGCGACCGCCTGGGCGCCACCGACCGCGTACACCTCGTCCACGCCGAGCAGCGCGCAGGCGGCGAGGATGGTGGGGTGCGGCAGGCCGCCGTGCTCCTTCTGCGGCGGCGAGGCCAGCGCCAGGCTGGGCACGCCGGCCTCCTGCGCCGGCACCACGTTCATCACCACGGACGAGGCCAGCGGCGCCAGGCCGCCCGGGACGTAGAGGCCGACCCGGTCGACCGGCACCCAGCGCTCGGTGACCGTGCCGCCGGGGACCACGGTGGTGGTGTGGTCGGTGCGGCGCTGCTCGCGGTGCACGATCCGGACCCGGCGGATGGACTCCTCCAGCGCGGCCCTGATGTCGGGGTCGAGCTGCTCCAGCGCGGCGGCGACGGCCGCCTGCGGCACGCGGATGTCGGTGAGCCGTACCCCGTCGAAACGCTCCGTGATCTCGATCAGCGCCTCGACGCCCCGATGGCGTACGTCCTCGCAGATGGGCCGCACCTTCTCAAGCGCGGCCTCGACGTCGAGCTCGGCGCGCGGCAGTACGGCGCGCGGGTCGTCGATGGAACCTCGGAGGTCGATTCGCGAAATCACACAGGCCAGTCTACGGAGCCCCGGCAACGACCGTTTGCGCATATCACGACTTGGGACGGCGTGGCGCGGCCCGACCGCGGGCGCGAAGCGGTACGGCGGGACCCCGCCACCTGAGTACTCTTGCGCTCGTGACGGAACGGCTCCCCCTCTTCCCCTTGGGCACAGTGCTCTATCCCGGCCTGGTGCTGCCCCTGAACGTCTTCGAGGAGCGCTACCGCCGTCTCATGGCGGACCTGCTGGCGGGGCCGGAGCCGCACCGCTTCGGCGTGGTCGGCATCCGGGCCGGCCGGGAGACCGCGCCGACCGGGCTGGAACCGGGCACCGACCCCGGCGGCCAGGCACTGGCCGGCTTCGGCCCGGATCCGGCGCGGGCCCTGTACGACCTGGGCTGCGTCGCCGAGATCGCCTCGGCCGAGACCCGCGAGGACGGCGGATACGACCTGATCGCGACCGGCACCACCCGGTTCACGGTGCTGGACTTCGACGCCTCCGGCCCCTACCTCACCGCCGAGGTCGAACGGCTGCCCGAGGTGGTCGGCCCGGAGGCGTCGGTGCTCGGGCAGGCCGTCGAGCGGCTGTTCCGCACCTACCAGAAGCGGCTGGCCGGCGCCCGGGAGAGCACGGTGACCGGGCTGCAGGAGCTCCCCGACGACCCGATGGTGCTGTCCTACCTGGTGGCGGCGGCCTCGGTGCTGGACACCGCGGACAAGCAGCGGCTGCTCGGGGCCGGCTCGGCCAGCGAGCGGCTGACCGCGGAGCTGGCGCTGCTGCGCCAGGAGACCGCGGTGCTGGCGAAGCTGCCGTCGCTGCCGGCCGTGGAGCTCACCCGCCAGGCCTTCAACCCCAACTGAGGCGAAGACGTCAGCGCACCGTCACCTGGACCCCGTACGAGGACACCGGCTCGGCCCAGTCCTTTCCGGGGTAGGACCAGGTGTAGGTCCCGGTGCGGTCCACCCGCACCTTCGCGGTGAACTGGCCCTCGCTGTCGGAGCTGACGGTGGCCACGGTCTCCGGGGCGGTGCAGCCCTTGGCGCAGAACTCCAGCCGGACCGGCTGGTCCGGGCTGGGCACCCACTGCTGGGTCTTCCACTCGGGCCGCTCCAGCAGCCCGCTGATGGAGATCGTCGCACCCGGCGCGGCCGTCTGCGGCGCGCCGAAGCTGCTGAGCCGGCCCGCCTTGAGGATGGCGAAGCTGCCCGCCTTGGTCTCGGTGCGCCGGTCGCCGTCCCGCCCGTGCGCGGTGGCCTGGACGTACCAGGTGCCGGCCATGCTGTCGAAGATCTGCTGCGCGGCGATGTCCACCGAGGAGGTGCCGGTGCACACCGACACCGTCGCCGACCTCGCGGTGCAGTGGATCGCCGAGGAGCGCAGCGCGCCGTAGTCGGAACCCCACAGGCCGACGCCGTCCACCGAGCTGATCCCGGAGTTGTCCTCGGCGGTGATGCTGAAGCCGAAGTCGACCCTGCCGGTGGGTCCCAGCACGATCGGCTGTCCACCGTTCACCACCACGCCGGTGATCCTGGTGTCCCCGTGCGACTGCTTGATCGCCAGCGAGGGCACCAGCACCCCGGCGACCGCGAGCGCGCCGGACACCAGCAGCAGGACCGACCGTCTACGCATGATCTCCCTGCACCGTTCACGTCTCCATCGCCCATTCTGCACCGGCGGCCATTGTGCACAGGGGCAATGTGCGCGTGTCCCCTCCGGTGTGTCCCCGCACTTGGATACGCTGCGTTCCGGTGGGGTATGGGCCTGTTCTCCAATTTCTTTTTCGGGGCGCGGCCGGGCACTCCGACCAGTTCCACCCCCGAACACCGGCCGGCCTGAGAAACGCTCGGCAGACGAAAGCAGGTGTTGGACGTGGATCGCTGTGTCGTCCTTGTGGACGCCGGATACCTGCTGGGGGCCGCAGCCAGCCTGCTGGCCGGCGAGAGTTCACGCTCACGGATCACCGTCGACCAGAATGAACTGATCGGACAGCTGCGCGAACGCGCCGAGGCCGAGACCGGGCTGCCGCTGCTGCGCATCTACTGGTTCGACGCGGCACCGGACCGCCGTCCGATGCCGGAGCACCGGCGGCTGCGGGTGATGCCCAGGGTCACCGTCCGGCTCGGGGCGCTGACCCGGGCCGAGGGCCGGATGGTGCAGAAGGGCGTGGACGCGGCGATGCACGCCGAACTGTCCGAACTGGCCCGCAACCGCGCCTGCGCGGACGTGGTGCTGGTGACCGGCGACGGCGACCTGCTGCCGGGGATGACCGCGGCCAAGGACTACGGGGTGGCCGTGCACCTGTGGGCGGTCCAGGCCGCCGACGGCGACTTCAACCAGTCCGAGGACCTGGTAGCCGAGGCCGACGAGCGGCGGGTGCTGGACCGGGAGTGGATCACCCGCTCGGTCCAGCTGCGGGAGGTGGTGATTCCCGCGGTCACCGCTGACCCCCGTCCGGAGTTCGCCAAGATCCTCTCCGCCCCGCAGCCGGCCGCGGTCCCGGACACCCCGGAGGAACTGGTCACCGCCTCGGCGACGGTCTCCGCGCGCCCGTCCCCGCCGGCCACGCCCAAGGTCCCCACCCCCAAGGAGATCGCCGCGGGGCTCGGCGCCTCGCGGTCGGCGTCCGCGCCGCCGCCCGCGCCCTCGCTGCTGCGCTGGTCCTCCGAGCGCGGCATGGTGGACCGCCCAGGCGAGGGAAACGGCCCGGCGGACCTGATCCCCACCCTGGCCCAGCTCACCACGGCCGAGCAGAAGTGGGCCGACCGCGAGGAGGACATCACCGCGGTCGGCGGCGACCCCACCGAGGTCGGCCAGGTGTTCGCCCGGCGCTGGACCGACCGGCTCGGCGATCCCGCACGGCTCACCGTGCTGTGGCCGGACTACCCCCGGATCCCGCACCGGGTGGACGGCGAGCTGCTGCGCTACGCGGCGAGGTTCGGGCTGCTCGCCCACAAGGACGACCAGATCGACGAGCACGACCGCTATGCGATCCGCGCGGGGTTCTGGCGAGAGCTCGCTGCGCGAGTGCCGGGTGGGGAGGCGGTGACGGTCGACAGCTGACCGTTACCGTCGCGGATGGTTTCTGTTCGCGCAGTTCCCCGCGCCCCTGAAGGGGCGCGGGGAACTGCGCGACAAGCCCCCCTCCGACGCGAGCCCGGCAAACCCACCGGAACCGCGACAGCGCCGACCCGCTAAAGTCGGGCACCGTGAACACCCAGGCAACCCCCGCACCCCCGGCCCCCGCGCCGCCCGCGGAGAACTGTTGCAAGGTGACCGGCCTGACCAAGGCCTACCGCACCGGCCGCGGTGCCAAGGCGAAGACCGTCCTCGCCAACAGCGACATCTCGCTGGAGATCCGCCGCGGCGAGGTCTTCGGACTGCTCGGACCCAACGGCGCCGGGAAGTCCACCCTGGTCCGCCAGCTCACCGGGCTGCTCCGGCCGGACCGGGGCCGGATCGAGGTGCTGGGCCACGACATCGTGCGCCACCCCGACCGCGCCTCCCGGCTGCTCGCCTACCTGGGGCAGGAGTCCACCGCGCTGGACGAGCTGACCGTGGCCCTCGCGGTGGAGACCACCGCCCGGCTCCGCGGCCTCTCCCGCCCCGCCGCGGCCGCCGAGCGCGACGCGGTGCTCGCCGAGCTCGCCCTGGAACCCCTGGCCCACCGCCCGCTGGCCAAGCTCTCCGGCGGCCAGCGCCGCCTCGCCTGCTTCGCCACCACGCTGGTCGGCGAGCGCCCGCTGCTGGTCCTGGACGAGCCCACCACCGGCATGGACCCGGTGGCCCGCCGCGCCGTCTGGGCCGCCGTGGACCGCCGCCGCGCCGCCAGCGGGACCACCGTGCTGCTGGTCACCCACAACGTCATCGAGGCCGAGACGGTGCTGGACCGAGTCGCGGTGGTCGACGAGGGCCGGGTCATCGCCTGCGACACGCCCGGAGGGCTGAAGGCGCTGGTGGACGGGGACGTCCGGCTGGACCTGGTCTGGCGCGAGGAGCCCCCGCTGCACCTGCCGCTGGTCGCCGCCCTCGCACCGCGCGCCGCCGTCAACGGCCGCCGCTGGACCGTCCGCAGCAGCCCCGACGAGGCCCGCGACCTGGTCGCGCAGATCACCGGCGGACCCGCCTTCGCCGCCCTCGACGACTTCTCGCTCGCCACCCCCAGCCTCGAGGACGTGTACCTGCTGCTCGGCGGCCGACACGAAGGGCTGGTCAAGTGACCACGGCCGTACTGCCCGCACCCCAGGCACGCCTCTTCCCCGCGCTCGGCGCGGTCTACCGGGCCCAGCTCTCCCGGGCCCGGGTGGCCAGGATCCCGCTGCTGTTCGTCGCCACCTTCCAGTCCCTGGGGATCATGGTGATGATGCGCGGCGTGGTGACCACCGGGTCCGCCGACGCCGAGGCGGCCCAGGACGTGGTGGCCGGTTCGACCGTGCTGGTGGTCGCCTTCGTGGCGCTCAACCTGCTGGCCCAGTACTTCGGCCGGCTGCGCGCCACCGGCGGCCTGGACCACTACGCCACGCTGCCGGTCCCGGCCGCCTCGGTGGTGCTCGGGACCGCCGCCGCGTACGCCTCGTTCACGGTGCCCGGGACGGTGGTCACCGCCGCCGTGGGCTGCGCGCTGTTCCAGCTCAGCTGGGTGCACCTGTGGGTGCTGGCGCTGGTGGTGCCGCTGTCGGGCGCCGCGCTGTCCGGGATCGGCGCCGCCTGCGGGCTGCTGGCGAACCGTCAGGAGATCGCGACGCTGCTGGGCCAGCTCGGCATGTCGGCGGCGCTGCTGCTCGGGGTGCTGCCGCCGAGCCACATGCCCACGGTGATCCGCTGGGTCAGGGACCTGCTGCCGTCCACCTACGGCGTCGAGGCACTGGCCCGTACCTTCGCGACGCACCCGGACTGGACGGCGGTCGCGCTGGACCTGGCGGTGTGCGCGGCGGTGGGCGTGCTGTCGCTGGCGCTGGCCGCCTGGGCCTACCGCCGTGCCGCCACCCGTGCCTGAGCACGCACGTGCGACGATGACGCGGTGACCGCACCCGACACCTCTCACAACCCGCACGAGGACCCGGCCCAGGAGTCCCCGGCGGACACCCCCGCCCAGGCACCGGCGCCGCAGGCCGGGGCGGCCCAGGCACCGCCACCGGAGTACCCGCCGGTACCGGCCCCGGCCGGGAAGCCGCAGCGCAGCGTCCGGACCGAGGCGCTCATCGCCGTGCTGCTGCTGGCGGGCTCCGCCCTGCTCGGCGTGCTGGCCGGTTTCCTCTGGCACTGGCTGGCCCCCAAGGTGCCGCTGTACGCGGACAGCTCCGCGGTCTACCTCAAGGACCCCGAGGGCGAGCAGGCGATCGGCGCCGACGGGACCTTCGCCATCATCGGCGGCTGCGCCGGCCTGCTGGCGGGCGCGGTCGCCTACTGGCTCAGCCGCCGTCGCCAGGGCGGGGTGACCGTAGCCCTCGGGCTGGTCGCCGGCGGACTGCTCGGCGGGTACATCGCCATGAAGCTCGGCACCGCGCTCGGCCCCGGCGGGAACGTCATCGCCACCGCCAAGTCGGTGCCCACCGGATCGACCTTCTACGGCCCGCTGAAGCTCACCGCCAAGGGCGTCCTGCTCACCTGGCCGGCCGCGGCCATGGTCGTCCTCATCGGCCTCACCGCCCTCTTCACCCCCAAGCCCCAAGCCCCGCCGGTGGTCTGGCAGACACCTGCGCAGGACCGTCCCGACACGCCGTGAGGGCGCGCTAGGGTAGAGGCTTCCCGCACTCGCCCCCTTGCCCGAGGAGCGCCTCAACCGTGGCCGACAGCTTCGTTCACCTGCATGTTCACACCGAGTTCTCGATGCTGGACGGGGCCGCGAAGAACGGCAAGATGATCGCCGAGGTGGAGCGGCAGGGCATGCCCGCGATCGCCATGTCCGACCACGGGAACATGTTCGGGGCCTACGAGTTCTTCCATCTGGCCGACAAGAGCCCGGTGACCCCGATCATCGGCATCGAGGCGTATGTCGCGCCCGGTTCGCGCTTCGAGAAGAAGCAGACCTTCTGGGGCCAGCAGGGCGGCCGCCCCAACGCGGCCGACGCCGGCGGCGAGGGCGGCAAGGACGTCTCCGGTGGCGGCCGCTACACCCACATGACGATGTGGGCGCAGAACGCCAGGGGGCTGCGCAACCTCTTCAAGCTCTCCTCGCTCGCGTCGATCGAGGGCTACTACATGAAGCCCCGGATGGACCGCGAGCTGATCTCGCAGAACTCCGAGGGCATCATCGCCACCACCGGCTGCCCCTCCGGCGAGGTGCAGACCCGGCTGCGGCTCGGCCAGTACGAGGAGGCGGTCAAGGCCGCCGCGGCCTACCAGGACATCTTCGGCAAGGAGAACTACTTCCTGGAGCTGATGGACCACGGCCTGGGCATCGAGCGCGACGTCCGCGAGGACCTGCTGCGGCTGGCCAAGGAGCTGCGGATCCCGCTGCTGGCCACCAACGACTCGCACTACGTCACCGCCGACCAGGCGGACGCGCACGACAACCTGCTGTGCATCGGCGTCGGCAAGAACAAGGACGACCCGAACCGCTTCAAGTTCAACGGCTCCGGCTACTACCTGAAGACCTCCGAGGAGATGCGCGAGCTGTTCCGCGAGCTCCCGGAGGCCTGCGACAACACCCTCGCCATCGCCGAGCGGATCGAGTCGTACCAGGAGGTCTTCACCTACGTCGACCGGATGCCGCAGTTCGACGTGCCCGAGGGCGAGAACCAGGTCAGCTATCTGCGCAAGAAGATCGACGAGGGCCTGAAGAACCGGTTCGGCGAGGAGCCGCGCCAGGACATCCTGGACCGGATCGAGCTCGAGATGAGCGTCATCGACCCGATGGGCTTCTCCAGCTACTTCCTCGTGGTCGCCGACATCTGCCAGTACGCCCGCGACAACGGCATCCCGGTCGGCCCCGGCCGTGGTTCGGCGGCCGGTTCGATGATCGCCTACCTCACCGGGATCACCCAGCTCGACCCGATCGAGCACGACCTGCTGTTCGAGCGCTTCCTCAACCCCGAGCGGATCAACCCCCCGGACGTCGACATCGACTTCGACGACCGCCAGCGCGACCAGATGGTCCGCTACGTCAGCGAGAAGTACGGCGCCGCCTACACCGCCCAGGTCAACACCTTCGGCACGATCAAGGCCAAGGCCGCCGTCAAGGACTCCTCGCGGATCCTCGGCTACCCCTTCGCCATGGGCGACCGGATCACCAAGGCCATGCCGCCGGACGTGATGGGCAAGGGCGTCCCGCTCAAGGACCTCTTCAACAGCGAGCACCCGCGCTACAACGAGGGCACGGAGATCCGCTCCCTCTACGAGAACGAACCCGACGTCAAGAAGATCATCGACACCGGCCTGGGCATCGAGGGCCTGATCCGCGGCACCGGCGTGCACGCCGCCGCGGTGATCCTCTCCTCGACGCCGCTGCTGGAACTGATCCCGCTGCACCGCCGCGACAAGGACGGCGTGATCATCACCGGGTTCGACTACCCCTCATGTGAGAACATGGGGCTGATCAAGATGGACTTCCTGGGTCTGCGCAACCTGGGCATCATCGACCACTGCATCAAGATCATCAAGGCCAACCGCGGCGAGGACGTCGTCTGCGACGACATCCCCCTCGACGACCCGGTCACCTTCGAACTGCTCCAGCGCGGCGACACCCTGGGCGTGTTCCAGCTCGATGGCGGCCCCATGCGGGCGCTGCTGCGGCTGATGAAGCCCACCGAGTTCGCCGACATCTCCGCCGTCTCGGCGCTGTACCGGCCGGGCCCGATGGGCATGAACTCGCACACCAACTACGCGCTGCGGAAGAACGCCCAGCAGGAGATCACCCCGATCCACCCGGAGCTGGAGCAGCCGCTCAGTGAAGTCCTGGGCCCCACCTACGGTCTGATCGTCTATCAGGAGCAGGTGCAGCGAGCCGCGCAGGTGCTGGCCGGCTACAGCCTGGGACAGGCCGACCTGCTCCGCCGGGCCATGGGCAAGAAGAAGAAGGAGGTCCTGGAGAAGGAGTTCGTGCCCTTCCACGCGGGCTGCAAGGAGCGCGGCTACAGCGACGAGGCCATCCAGGCGGTCTGGGACGTGCTGGTCCCGTTCGCCGGCTACGCCTTCAACAAGTCGCACTCCGCCGCCTACGGCCTGGTCTCCTACTGGACCGCCTACCTCAAGGCCAACTACCCGGCCGAGTACATGGCCGCGCTGCTGACCTCGGTCGGCGACGACAAGGACAAGATGGCGATCTACCTGGCGGACGCCCGTGCCGCCGGGATCCGGATCCTCTCCCCCGACATCAACGAGTCGGTCACCGACTTCACCGCCGTCGGCGAGGACGTCCGCTTCGGCCTCAAGGCCATCCGCAACGTCGGCGAGAACGTCATCGACTCGCTGGTGGAGACCCGCAGGTCCAAGGGCAAGTTCACGGCCTTCCCCGACTTCCTGGACAAGGTCGAGCTGCCGGTCTGCAACAAGCGCGCGGTGGACTCGCTGATCAAGGCCGGCGCGTTCGACTCCCTCGGCCACACCCGCCGCGGCCTGGTCGCCGTCGCCGAGACCGCGATCGACGCCGTCATCGGCGTCAAGAAGCAGGCCGCGATCGGCCAGGACGACCTGTTCGGCGCGATCGACGACGGCAGCGACTCCCCCGGCATCGGCCTGGACTTCACCCTGGACGACAAGGAGTGGCCGCGCAAGCACCTGCTCTCGACCGAGCGGGAGATGCTGGGCCTCTACGTCTCCAGCCACCCGCTGGACGGCGCCGAGCACATCCTGGCCCGCAACCGCGACGTCTCCATCGCGGAACTGCTGGGCTCCGGCCGGACCGAGGGCGAGGTCAAGCTGGCCGGACTGATCACCGGCGTGGACCGGCGGATCAACAAGGCCGGCAATGCGTGGGCGATCGTGACGCTCGCCGACCGCGACGGCTCGGTGGAGGTGCTGTTCTTCCCCAAGAACTACATGCTGATCCAGCAGGAGCTGATCGAGGACAACGTGGTCGCCGTCAAGGGCCGGCTCAACGAGCGCGACGGTGCACTGTCGATCTTCGGCTCGGAGATGGCCCCGCTGGACATCTCCTCGGCGGAGCTGGGCGGCAAGCCGCCGATCCAACTGAACATCCCGGAGCGGAAGATCACCCCGCAGCTGGTCGCCGAACTCAAGCGCACGATGCGGGCCCACCCCGGGGAGACGCCGGTCCGGCTGCTGCTGGAGGGCCGGATGAAGAGCGTGCTCTTCGAACTCGGCTTCCTGGTCGACGCGGAGAGCGGGTTCGCCAGCGACATCAAGGGACTCCTCGGCCCCGGCGTGTGGGCAGCGGCCTGATCTTTTAGGGGCGCGGGGAACTGCGCTGCCAGCCCTCTACGGAGGTGCATGGTTGGCAGCGCAGTTCCCCGCGCCCCTAAAAGCTAAAGGAGAGGCGGCAGGGTGCCTACGTAGAGCCATTCGGTGAAGAAGGCGTGCAGGGGGCGCGAGCTGTGGTGCTGGGCCAGTGAGGTGAAGTCGGCGGTGGTCACCACCGCATGGCGGTGGGCGTCGGCCCACTCCCGGAACAGGGCGAAGAACGGGCCCTCACCGAGAACCCCGCGGAGCGCGTGCAGGACCAGCCCGCCGCGCTGGTAGAGGCGGTCGTCGAACATCAGGCTGCGACCGGGGTCCGCCAGGACCAGGTCCTGCGGCAGGGCCTTCAGCTTGGCGTGGGCCATCGCGGCGTGCGCAGCGGCGTCGCGGCCACCCGAGCGTTCGGACCAGAGCCACTCCGCGTACTTGGCGAAGCCCTCGTTGAGCCAGATGTGCCGCCAGTCGGCCACGGTGACGCTGTTTCCGAACCACTGGTGCGCCAGCTCGTGGGCGACCAGCCGCTCGCTGCCCCGGCGGCCGTCGACGTGGTTGGCGCCGAACGTGGACAGCCCCTGGGCCTCGACCGGGACGTCGAGTTCCTCGTCGGTCACCACCACGGCGTACTCGCCGAAGGGGTAGGGGCCGAAGAGGTCGACGAACAGGCTCATCATGGCCGGCTGGTGGGCGAAGTCGTGCACGCAGGAGCCGATCAGCCGGGCGGGCGCGTACACCGTCTGCGGAACGGGTCCGGCCGAGATCTGCAGCTGCTGGTACTGGCCGACCTGGACGGTGGCGAGATAGCTGGCGGTGGGCGCCGGTTGCTCGTACACCCAGGTGGTGCTGCTGGCGCGGGTGGTGCGGGTGAGCAGCCGACCGTTGGCGACGACCGCGTAGGGGCTCGGCGCGGTGATCGACATCTGGTAGGCGGCCTTGTCGGCCGGCCGGTCGTTGCAGGGGTACCAGGAGGGCGCGCCGATCGGCTGGCTGGCGACCAGCGAGCCGTCCTCCAGCTCCTCCCAGCCCAGTGTCCCCCACTCGCTGCGGACCGGCCGCGGGTTGCCGCTGTAGTGCACCTCGACGGTGAACGCGGCGCCGGGCCGCAGCGGCCGGGCCGGCCGCAGCCGCAGCTTGCCGGCGCGGTGGGTCCAGCGGACCGTGCGGCCGTCGACCAGCACCCGGGTGATCCGGAAGTCGGCGAAGTCCAGCACCACGTCGGCGAGCGGGTCCGGGCCGGTCAGGCAGGTGAGCCTGGCCGCCCCGGCGAGCCGGTTGGGCGCCGGGCGGTAGTCCAGCGTCAGCTCGTAGCGGTGCACGTGGTAGCGGACGTCGCCGTGGGTCGGGAAGTACGGGTCAGCTGCCGACTGGGGACGGGGCGACGTCTGCTTGGCGCTCAATGCTGCTCTGCTCCAGTGCGGTTGGTGCTCAGGCGGGTGCTCCCGGTCCTAGGGGACGGAGCGGACCCAGGGCGCGATCGGGTTCCCCAGCCAGCGGCTGTCCGCGGGCACGGACTCGCCGCGCATCACCAGGGAGGCGGGTCCCAGGGTGGTGCGGGCGCCGATGGTGGTTCCGGGCAGGACGATACCGTGCGGGCCCAGCGTGGCACCCTCCTGGAGGGTGACAGTGTCCATCCGCATGATCCGGTCGTGGAACAGGTGGGTCTGCAGCACACAGCCGCGGTTGACGCTCACTCCGTCGCCGAGGGTGACCAGGTCGGCCTCGGGCAGCCAGTAGCTCTCGCACCAGACCCCGCGGCCGATGCCGGCACCGAGGCCGCGCAGCCAGAGGTTGAGCACCGGGGTGCCGGGCAGCGCGTTCAGCAGCCAGGGCGCGGCCAGCACCTCGGTGAAGGTGTCGGCGAGCTCGTTGCGCCAGACATGGCTGCTCCAGAGCGGGTGCTCGACCGCCTTGAAACGGCCGATGAGCAGCCACTTCGCGGCCAGCGACACGACGCAGGCGACCGCTCCTGCAGCCAGCAGCACGGCCCCCGAGCAGACCGCGGCGAGCAGCAGCCCGC
This sequence comes from Streptacidiphilus jeojiense, assembly GCF_000719095.1. Lineage (GTDB taxonomy): Bacteria > Actinomycetota > Actinomycetes > Streptomycetales > Streptomycetaceae > Streptacidiphilus > Streptacidiphilus jeojiensis. The sequence continues at coordinate 249,355 of NZ_JOEH01000001.1, forward strand.
CCTGCTCGGCGATCAGCGCCAGCACCCCCAGCACGCTGAGGCCGAGCGCCACCGCGGCCATCACCGGCACGATCCGGAACAGCTCCATGGCGCCGCGCATCAGCTTGAGCCGGCGCGCGGGGGCGTAGGTGAGGCTCTGGTCGCCGGTCTCGGCCCGGCGCGGCAGCTTCATCGGCGGCATGCCGAGGTAGGAGCTGCCCTTCTTGGCCTTCTTGGGGGTGGCCGAGAGCACTCCGACCAGGCCGCGGTCAGGGACGCTGCGGCCGGGCGCGGTCATCCCGGAGTTGCCGAGGAAGGCGCGTTCGCCGATCTCGGCCTCGTCGATGCGCAGCCAGCCGCCGCCCAGCTCGTAGGGGGCGATCAGGGTGTCGTCGGCGAGGAAGGCGCCGTCGCCGACGGTGGTCATGCTGGGCAGGGCGAGCACGGTGGAGGCCTCGACGCCCCGGCCGACCTTCATGCCGAGGGCGCGCAGCCAGGCCGGGGTGGCCAGGCCGGCGTAGAGCGGGAAGAGGCTGCCGCGGGCCAGGTCCATCAGCTGGATCACGGTCCAGGCCTGCCAGGCGGTGCGGCTGTGCACCGGGTGGTGCCCGGCCCGCAGCCCGATGCCGAGCAGCCGGACGGCGACCAGGACCAGCAGCGCGTAGGCGGCGAACCCGGTGAGGGTGACCAGCGGGACCGCGGCCAGCGCCTGCGCCAGCACGCTGCCGACGCTGCCGGGGGTCACCAGGGCGGCCAGCACGGCCACCGCGGGCAGCGCGGCCAGCAGCGGCAGCAGGCTGAGGCCGGCGCCGCTGAGCCCGTACATCGCGGCCCAGCCCCTGGTGCGGGCCGGACGCTCCTTGGGCCAGGCGTGGTTGGCCCGGCCGGTCTTGACCGCCGGCGCGCCGGCCCAGCGCTGGCCGGTGGGGACCTGGCCGGTGACGCCGGAGCCGGGAGCTATCTCGGCGCGCTTTCCGACCCGTGAGCCGGGGAACAGGATGGAGCGGGTGCCCACGACGGCGCCGGCGCCGACCCGGACCGCACCGAGGTGCAGCAGGTCGCCGTCCAGCCACCAGCCGCTGAGGTCCACGTCGGCCTCGACCGCGCAGCCCTTGCCGAGCTTCAGCAGCCCGGTGACCGGCGGCAGGGTGTGCAGGTCCACGTCCGGGCCGACCTTGGCGCCGAGGGCGCGGGCGTAGCGGAGCAGCCAGGAGCCGGAGAGGTCGGTGGCGCCGCTCAGCTCGGCCAGACGCTCCGCGGTCCACAGCCGCAGGTGCACGCTGCCGCCGCGCGGGTGGGTGCCGGGCTCGACGCCGCGCAGCAGCAGCCTGGCGCCGCCGGCGGCCAGCGCGATCCGTCCGACCGGGGACCAGAGCACCGCGGCGACCGGCACCAGCAGCCACCAGGAGGCCCAGGCCGAGGAGCCGAAGCCCCACCAGCCGAGCAGGTGCGCCAGCGCGGCCAGCGCCACGGTCCAGCGCAGCCCGACCACGGTGAGCAGCGGGACGGTGAGCAGGGTCTGCACCACCCCGGCCCGGCGCGGGGTCGGCGCGACCTCGCGGACGGCGCCGGTGGACTGGACCGAGGTCTCCAGCCGACGGGCCAGCTCGCGCAGCACCGGGGCCTGGTAGATGTCGCTGACGGCGATGGCCGCGTAACGGGCCCGGATCAGGGTGACCAGGCGGGCCGCGCCGAGGCTGCTGCCGCCGATGGCGAAGAAGTCGTCCTTGGCGCTGCCCACCGGCACGCCGAGCACCTCGGCCCACTGCTCGGCGAGCCAGGCCTCGGTGCCGTAGAGCTGTTCGGCGACGCCCTTGGTCTCCAGCTGGGCCAGCGGCCAGGGCAGCGCGTTGCGGTCGACCTTGCCGGAGGTGCGCACCGGCAGGTCCTCGACCAGGGCCAGCAGCGGGACCATGGCGGCGGGCAGCTCGGCCCGCAGCTGCTGGACCGCGGCCTCCTGATCGAACGCCTGGTCGGTGACCAGGTAGCCGACCAGCAGCTGGTTGCCGCTGCGCGCGGTGCGCACGGCGGCGGCTGCGCCGGTGACCCCGGGCAGGGACTGCAGTACGGCGTCGACCTCGCCGAGCTCGATCCGGCGGCCGCCGAGCTTGATCTGCTCGTCGGCCCGGCCCAGGAAGACCAGGCCCTCGGGCTGGGCCAGCACCAGGTCGCCGCTGCGGTAGGCGCGCTCCCAGCCGACCGACTCCAGCGGGGCGTACTTCTCGGCGTCCTTCTCCGGGTCCAGGTAGCGGGCCAGGCCGACGCCGCCGATGACCAGCTGGCCGCTCTCGCCCATGGCGACGACCTGGCCCTGCTCGTCCACGACGGCGAGCTCCCAGCCGTCCAGCGGCAGCCCGATCCTGACCGGGGCCTCGCCGGTGAGCGGCGCGGCGCAGGCGACCACGGTGGCCTCGGTGGGGCCGTAGGTGTTCCAGACCTCGCGGCCCTCGGTGGCCAGTCGTTCGGCCAGCTCAGGCGGGCAGGCCTCGCCGCCGAAGATCAGCAGCCGGACGTCGCCGAGCGCGTCGGCGGGCCAGAGCGAGGCCAGCGTGGGGACCGTGGAGACCACGGTGATCTCCTGCTCCACCAGCCACGGGCCGAGGTCGGCCCCGCTGCGGACCTGCGAGCGGGGGACGGTGACCAGGCAGGCGCCGTAGCGCCAGGCCAGCCACATCTCCTCGCAGGAGGCGTCGAAGGCCACCGAGAGCCCGGCCATCACCCGGTCGCCCGGGCCCAGCGGCTCCTCCTGCTGGAACAGCGCGGCCTCGGCGTCGACGAAGGCGGCGGCGCTGCGGTGGGTGACCGCGACGCCCTTGGGCTTGCCGGTGGAGCCGGAGGTGAAGATGATCCAGGCGTCGTCGCCGAGGCCGGGACGGGCGGGGGCCGTCTGGGGGGCCTGGGGACTCTGGGTGGCCCCGGGGGTCCCGGCAGCAGCCTCGGGGGCCTGCTCCGTCAGGGTGAGTGCCCGCTCGGCGCCCAGCACCGCGCGGACCCCGGCCTCGCCGAACACCAGCGCGGCCCGCTCGTCGGGGTCCTCGGCGTCCACCGGGACGTAGGCGGCGCCGGCGGCGAGCACGGCGAGGATCGCGACGTAGAGGTCGGCCGTGCCGGAGGGCACCCGGATGCCGACCCGGTCGCCCCGGCCGATCCCGGCGGCGGCGAGGCGGCGGCGCAGCGTGTCCACCTCGGCGGCCAGGGCGCGGTAGCTCAGCGCGCTGCGGCCGTCGTCCAGCGCGGGCTCGTCGGGGTGGGCGGCGACGGCGGCGTCGAGGATGTCGACGAGGGTGCGCGGAGCGTGTGCGGGGCGCCCGGGGAACAGTGCGAGCCCGCTCGGGGCTACCGCTTTCTCCAGGTACGGGGCGTACACGGCCGTGGCCATCGGTCCTCATCTCGTCGACAACCCGGTCGATGCTAGTCCGGCAGATGCGTCAGCGGTATCGGAGTCGAAGCGGTATCGGACCAGCAATGGCCTTTCTGCGCATGATTTCTGACGTACCGTCAGAGGATAGGCGCACTGCTGGCCCTGATACTTGACGGTCCGTCAGCTTAATCTGACGGACCGTCGGACATTTTCCGAAATGAGACCGACGACACATGCCGGAAACCTGCCGACCGCTACCCTGAGTACACATTCCATAACATAGTGTATCGAACGCGACGATTTCCGGCGCCCGCTCCGCATGCCCTGGCCTCAGGCGTACTGCCAGTGCGGGCGGCCGCTCTCCATGGCGCACTTCAGCAGCCTGCCGTTGGCGTCGTCGGTGGTCTTCCCCAGATCGGCGTTCCGGCAGAACTGGCCGGCCTTGTAGCAGTTGCCGGCGGCGGAGACGATCGTGCAGCCCGTCGCGGCCGTGGTGGCGGCCTTGGTCGGCGCCTGCGTGGGCGCCTTGGTCACCGTCCGCGTCGCCGGCTTGGTCGTGCTGGCGGCGGTGGTGGCCCGGTGGGTCGGCGCGGCGGTGGTCCGACGGGGTGACGGCGAGGCGCTGGGGTGCGCGCTGGCCGGTGCCGCAGTGGTGGGTGCCGCCGTGCTGGGCGCCGCGGTCGTCGGCGCCGCGGTGGACGGGTCCGCCGAGGCGGAGACGACCGTCACCGCGGTGGCCGTCGCCGTCGGCTGCTGCCCGGCCGACGCCGCCCCCGCCGTCGGACCGCAGGCAGCCAGTAAGGCGGACACGGCAAGGGCGGCGACGCCGGCCGAGAGACGGCGGGCCGATCTGGACGCACGGGACAGGCGGGGCGCGCTGGATATGCGCGGGATGCGGGTGGGCACAGGAGTCCTCCGAGGCTCTTACCTTCAGTGCCGCCACACGGTACTCACCTGATCACCGCAGAACACACACAACTCGGAAATCCCCGCACCCGCTCGTCAATCGTGCGTAGGCGCGACCGCGTACCCGGGCACCGAGGGCCAGCGGACCGTCAGCACGACCGACTCCTGCTCCGCGTACCAGGAGTGGTCCACCCCGTGCCCCCAGACCACGTAGTCGCCCTGCTCAGCCAGCACCACGCTGCGCCCCGGGACCTGCACGTGGAAGCGCCCGCTGATGAGCACCAGCAGCGCGGTCCGCTGCTCCCCGCGCACCCACTCGGCCCGCTCGTCACCGCGCGGATGGACCCCCCCACTTGATCTCCACCGCCTCGCTGTGCCGGGGATCGCCGACGTCCTTGAAGTGCCCCAGCAGCCACCCCCGGTCCAACGCCGCGTCCTTACCCGCATTGCCCACGTACACGCTGTCGTCCATGCGACGGGACGCTACCCTCCCCGGCCCGCGAACCTGTCCCCGAATCGGGGACAACACCCCACCCGCTACTGCTGCGGCGCGCTGCGGATGTCCAGCCTCCGGATGACCCGGTCCACCAGCTCCGGGTCCGCTCCCGGTTCCATCCGGGCCGACTGCATCTCCGCGCGGCCCGCCGCGAGCATCTCCTGTTCGATCTGCTGGAACAGCCGTACCTGCTTGACCCGCTTCTTCAGTTCCTGCCGCTGGTCCTCGTCGTACATGTCCGGGCGGTTGCGGGCCAGGCGGTCGGTCTGACGCTGCTTCAGCCGCTCGACCAGCTCGTCCGGGAGGTCGTCGGCCTCGGCGAGCTCCTTCAGCCGGCGCAGGCTGGCCTTGGAGACGCGGTACCAGAGCTGGCGCTCGGCCGCGTCCTCGGCGTCCTCGTCGCGGCTCAGGTGCAGGCGTTTGACCACCCAGGACAGCGACATGCCCTGGACCAGCAGGGTGAACAGGACCACGCAGAAGGCGGTGAAGACGATCTCGTCCCGCCCTGGGAAGGCCGAGCCGTTGTGGACGTTGAGCGGGATGGCCAGGGCCAGGGCGACCGAGGCCACCCCGCGCATCCCGGACCACCACAGCACCACCGACTCGCGCCAGCTCAGCGGCGCGGCCTCCTCCTGCTCGCCGCGGCGCCGGTCCCACTGCTGGGTGACCCAGGCGCCGGGCAGCAGCCAGAGGAAGCGGACGCCGACCACCACCACGATGACCAGCCCGGCGTCCCCGAGCATGCTGGTCCACTGGTGGCCGACCTCCTTGAGGACGCTGGCCAGCTCCAGGCCGATCAGTCCGAAGGCCATGCCGGAGATCAGCAGCTCCACCACGTCCCAGAAGGCGCTGCCGACCAGCCGGTAGCCGACGTCGTCGGCGCCCACCGTGCGGTCGTTGATCCACAGTGAGGTGACCAGGACGGCCAGGACGCCCGAGCCGTGCAGCTCCTCGGCCAGCGAGTAGGCCGCGAAGGGGACCAGCAGACTGAGCGCGACCTGGAGGGTGGGGTCGTCCAGCATGCTCATGATCTTGCCGCTGAGCCAGCCCAGGCCCACCCCGATGACCACGGCCAGCACGGCCGAGAGCACCAGCAGCCCGACCGCGTTCAGGGTCGAGAAGTGGCCGCTGACCACGGCGTCCACCGCCAGCCCGTACACCACCAGGGCGGTGACGTCGTTGAACAGTCCCTCGGTCTCCAGGATGCCCATCAGCCGGCGCGGCAGGCCGACGCTGCCGGCCACCGCGGCGGCGGCGATCGGGTCCGGCGGGGAGATGATCGCGCCCAGCGCGACGGCGGCGCCCAGCGGCAGGGCGGGCATGATCGAACGCGCCGCCCAGGCCACCACCGCCGTGGTGACCAGGACCAGCGCGACCGCCAGCAGCAGGATGACCCGGGAGTTGGCCTTGAAGTAGCGGGTGGTGGAGCGCTGCGCCGCGGCGTAGATCAGCGGCGGCAGCACCACCGGCAGGATCAGGTCCGGTTCCAGGGTGATGTTGGGGACGAAGGGCAGCACCGCCATCACGATGCCCACCAGCGTCATCATCACCGGCTGCGGGAACCCGATCCGCTCGGCCAGCGGAGTGGTGACGACCGAGGCCAGCAGCACGATGAAGAGCAGCATCAGCTGGGTCATCCCGCCGCCCACCCCTCCCGCTCGCCGACGCCGTCTCCGGACAGCTCTTGATCAGCCTGCCAGGGATCGGGTCATCGTGCGGTGGGGGATACCGCCGTCCAGGTACTCCGGGCCCTCGGCGACATAGCCGAGGCGCTGGTAGAAGCCCAGCGCGTGGGTCTGCGCGTGCAGTTCCAGTTCGACGGCGCCGCGGGACCGGCCCTGCTCCTCGATGGCCCGGACCAGGGCCGCGCCGAGGCCGGTGCCGCGGGCGGCGGCACGGACCGCGAGGCGGCCGAGCAGTACGGTGCCGTCCCGGCCGGTGAGCTTGAGGGCCTGCTCGCCGTGGATCAGCCGGCCGGTGCCCAGCGGGCCGCCGTCCGCGCCGAAGGCCAGCAGGTGCAGCGAGGTCGGGTCGAGGTCGTCCCACTCCTCGTCCTCGGGGACGTTCTGCTCGACGATGAAGACCTCGCGCCTGATGGCGTGGACGGTCTCCAGGTCGGCTGCCGAGACGGCCACGCGTATGTCGGGTGTGTCAGCTTTCGGCACTGATGATCTCCAGGGCGCGGGCCAGGTCCTCCGGGTACTCGCTGCGGAACTCGACCCAGTCGCCGGTGCCGGGGTGCTCGAAGCCGAGCTGGACCGCGTGCAGCCACTGCCGGGTGAGCTTGAGCCGCTTGGCCAGGGTGGGGTCGGCACCGTAGGTGATGTCGCCGACGCAGGGGTGCCGCAGCGCGGACATGTGCACCCGGATCTGGTGGGTGCGGCCGGTCTCCAGCTTGATGTCCAGCAGCGAGGCGGCCCGGTAGGCCTCGATCAGGTCGTAGTGGGTGACCGACGGCTTGCCGTTGGCGACCACGGCCCACTTCCAGTCGCTGCTGGGGTGCCGGTCGATCGGGGCGTCCACGGTGCCGGACATCGGGTCGGGGTGGCCCTGGACCAGGGCGTTGTACTTCTTCTCCACCACCCGGTCCCGGAACTGCTGCTTGAGCAGGGTGTAGGCGCGCTCGGACTTGGCGACCACCATCAGCCCGGAGGTGCCGACGTCCAGGCGGTGCACCACGCCCTGGCGTTCGGCGGCGCCCGAGGTGGAGATCCGGTAGCCGGCGCCGACCAGGCCGCCGATGACGGTGGGACCGGTCCAGCCGGGGCTGGGGTGGGCGGCGACGCCGACCGGCTTGTCCACCACGACCAGGTCCTCGTCGTCGTAGACGATCTTCATATTGTCGATGCGCTCGGCGACGATCTGCACCGGAGCGGGCGGCGCCGGGATCTCGACCTCCATCCAGGCCCCGGCCATCACCCGGTCGGACTTGCCGACCACGGAGCCGTCCAGCGTCACCTTGCCCTCGGCGGCCAGCTCGGCGGCCTTGGTGCGGGAGAACCCGAACATCCGGGCGATGGCGGCGTCGACGCGCTCACCCTCGAGGCCGTCGGGTACGGGCAGGTTTCGGATCTGCGGAACGGTGCTCACCTGAACGAGTATGCCGGACCGCCCGGGCCCGGCCCGCCATCAGGCCTTGCCGGTGCCGTCCTCGGCGGGCTGCTGCTCGACGGTCCGGTCCGCGTTGCCACTGTCCGTGGTCCCGTCCGCGGTCCCGTCCCCGCCGCCGTGCTCGCGCATCGTGGTCCCGTCCGGGTTGGTGCCGAGGAAGGAGAGCAGCACCACCAGCACGCCGCCGCAGACGATCGCCGAGTCGGCGAGGTTGAAGACGGCGAAGTGCTTGACCGAGATGAAGTCCACCACGGCGCCGCGGAAGGTGGACGGCGAGCGGAAGATACGGTCCGTCAGATTGCCGAAGGCGCCGCCCAGCAGCAGGCCCAGGGCGATGGCCCAGGGCAGGCTGTAGAGCTTGCGGGCCAGCCGGCAGATGACCACCACCACGGTGGTGGCGATGACGGTGAACACGATGGTCATCGCCGCGCCCATGCCGAAGGCGGCGCCGGGGTTGCGGATGGCCTGGAGCATCACCCAGTCGCCCGCGATCCTGATCGGCTCGTGGTACTCCAGCCTGGCCACGACCAGCAGCTTGCTGCCGAGGTCCAGCAGGTAGGCGAGCAGGGCGACGGAGAGCAGCACGCCGATCCTGCGCCTGCGCCGCACCGGGGTCCCGGCGGCGGGATCGGCAGGATCGGTGGAAACGGCAGGGTCGGCGGGGGCAGCAGGGTCGACCGGCGCGGCAGAGTCAGCCGCCGGAGCCTTCTGGAAACCTGGGGTACTGATGATGCTCTCCGCTACACCGAGAGGGGTGGTCTTACGTCGAGCGTACGGTACGCCCACCGGGTGGTGCGGACAGGTCCGCACCACCCGCCGCGGCCGCTAGCGGCGCTCCTGCTTGGCCTTGCACTGGACGCAGAGGGTGGCCCGCGGGAAGGCCTGGACCCTGGCCTTGCCGATGGGCTCCCCGCAGGACTCGCAGAGGCCGAAGCCGGTGCCGGTGAGCCGGGCCAGCGCACGCTCGGTCTGGGCGAGCATGTCGCGCGCGTTGGCGGCCAGCGACAGCTCGTGCTCGCGGGAGATGTTCTTGGTCCCGGCGTCGACCTGGTCGTCGCCGGCGCCGTCGCCGGAGTCCCGCATCAGGCCGCTGACGGCCTCCTCGGAGGCGGCGATCTCGGCGCCGAGCGCGGCGGCCTCGGCCACCAGCTCCGTCCTGAGCTCGGCCACCTCGGCCTCGGTCCAGGGGTCCTCGCCGGGCCGCACCGGCAGCGTCCCGGCCGCGGCCGGGGCCTCCGGCGGCGTGTCGGCCGCGGAGTCGGCCGGAGCGGCCGGAGCGGTCCTGGCCCTGCTGCCGCTCGGCCGGGCGGCGGCCGGCCTGGCCACGGCCTCGGTCTTGTGTCGCACCACGGTGCCCTCCCCCACGTCTCCGGGACCCGCCACGGACGTCTCCGCGCGGCGTGCGCCCGCAGCCCCGCTCCTTGCCTTGTCCGCCATGCGTCTGACCCCTTTGCCCTTTGCGAGTGTGCGTCTGCGACTGTCGTCTGCGTGCTGCGGCCGAGCTGCTGGTGGCGCACCGCCGTGAGCACGGCGACACGACATGGTGCCGGAACGATAATGCGTACTGAATCCATCCACAACGGGACATACCGCAACAGAGGTCACGGGTTACCGGCTCACGCCCGGCTCGACGAATGTGTGCCCAGAACGTGACCTGATAATCGCCTTCCGTCATCGTTACTGGTGCGTCACCGGCGCGCGGACGGCGCCCGGCGCGGAAAATCTTCTTGCCGGGCCCTATAGACTCGGGGCTGCAAGGCGTGGATGGGGACGAGTACCGCCGAACGCAGCCAGGAGCGACCCGGGGTCGGTGAAAGCCCGGGGGTGTGCGCGACGGGAAGATCACCCCGGAGCCGCCGGAGGAAAGGCACCGCCCAGTGCGCTCGCAGCACGTGGGCGGACCGAGTAGAACCGGCCGCAACCCCTAATGAGGGGGCTCGGCACGTCCGCGTGCCGCAGCCAAGAAGGGTGGTACCGCGGGGCCCGCAGCACTCGGCCTCGTCCCTTCGTCGGAAGCCGCACAGCTCGGACGCGCCCGCCGGAGGAACCTCCTGATGACCCAGTACCGTCCCGTCCCCGCCCAGGTGGACCTGCCCGTGCTCGAGCACGGGATCCTCTCCTTCTGGCAGGACAACAAGATCTTCCAGCGCAGCCTGGAGCAGTCCGAGGGCCGCCCCGAGTGGGTGTTCTACGAGGGCCCGCCCACCGCCAACGGCATGCCCGGCGCGCACCACATCGAGGCCCGGGTCTTCAAGGACGTCTTCCCCCGCTACAAGACCATGAAGGGCCACCACGTCGCCCGCAAGGCCGGCTGGGACTGCCACGGCCTGCCGGTGGAGCTCGCCGTCGAGAAGGAGCTGGGCTTCTCCGGCAAGCCGGAGATCGAGGCCTACGGGATCGCCGAGTTCAACGCCCGGTGCCGGGAGTCGGTGACCCGGCACACCGACGCCTTCGCCACCCTCACCAACCGGATGGGCTACTGGGTCGACCTGGACGACGCCTACCGCACCATGGACCCGGACTACATCCAGTCGGTGTGGTGGTCGCTGAAGCAGATCTTCGACAAGGGCCTGCTCACCCAGGACTTCCGGGTCGCCCCCTGGTGCCCGCGCTGCGGCACCGGCCTGTCCGACCACGAGCTGGCGCAGGGCTACGAGACCGTCGTCGACCCCTCGGTCTACGTCCGCTTCCCGCTCACCTCCGGGCCGCTGGCCGGCGGTGACGACAGGCCCGCCGCCTCGCTGCTGGTGTGGACGACCACCCCGTGGACGCTGGTCTCCAACGTCGCCGTGGCCGCGCACCCCGCCGTCGACTACGTGGTGGCGACCGACGGCGACGAGCGGGTCGTGGTGGCCGAGCCGCTGCTGGAGAAGGCCCTCGGCGAGGGCTGGACCGCCACCGGCGAGCGCTTCACCGGCGCCGAGATGGAGCGCTGGAGCTACCGGCGGCCGTTCGAGCTGGTCCCGGTGGAGGGCGCGCACTTCGTCGTCAACGCCGAGTACGTCACCACCGAGGACGGCTCCGGCCTGGTCCACCAGGCGCCCGCCTTCGGCGCCGACGACCTGGCCACCTGCCGGGCCTACGGCCTGCCGATGGTCAACCCGGTGCTGCCGGACGGCACCTTCGAGCCCGATGTGCCGCTGGTCGGCGGGCAGTTCTTCAAGAAGGCCGACGAGGCCCTGGTCGCCGACCTGGACGCCCGCGGCCTGCTGTTCCGTCATGTCCCGTACGAGCACAGCTACCCGCACTGCTGGCGCTGCCACACCGCGCTGCTCTACTACGCGCAGCCGTCCTGGTACGTCCGCACCACCGAGGTCAAGCAGCGGCTGCTGGAGGAGAACGAGAAGACCAACTGGTACCCGGAGACCGTCAAGTACGGCCGCTTCGGGGACTGGCTGAACAACAACATCGACTGGGCGCTGTCCCGCAACCGCTACTGGGGCACCCCGCTGCCGATCTGGCGCTGTGAGGAGGGCCACCTCACCTGCGTGGGCTCGCTGGCCGAGCTCAGCGAGCTCACCGGCCGGGACCTGTCCGACCTGGACCCGCACCGCCCCTTCATCGACGAGGTGGTCTTCCGCTGCACCGGGAGCGGCTGCGCGCTGGACGCGGTCCGGGTGCCCGAGGTCATCGACGCCTGGTACGACTCGGGCTCCATGCCGTTCGCCCAGTACGGCTACCCGCTGAAGAACGCCGAGCTGTTCGAGAAGCGCTACCCGGCCCAGTTCATCTCCGAGGCCATCGACCAGACCCGCGGCTGGTTCTACACGCTGATGGCGGTCGGCACGCTGGTGTTTGACAAGTCCTCGTACGAGAACGTGGTCTGCCTGGGCCACATCCTGGCCGAGGACGGCCGGAAGATGTCCAAGCACCTGGGCAACATCCTGGAGCCCATCTCGCTGATGGACCAGCACGGGGCGGACGCGGTGCGCTGGTTCATGGCGGCCGGCGGCTCGCCCTGGTCCGCGCGCCGGGTCGGGCACAACACCATCCAGGAGGTGGTCCGCAAGACCCTGCTGACCTACTGGAACACGGTCGCCTTCCAGGCCCTCTACGCCCGCACCGCCGGGTGGGCGCCGTCGGCCGCCGACCCGGCACCGGCGGACCGTCCGCTGCTCGACAAGTGGGTGCTGTCCGAACTGAACACCCTGGTCAAGGAGGTGGACGCGGCGCTGGACGGCTTCGACACCCAGCGGGCCGGCAAGCTGCTGTCCGCGTTCGTCGACGACCTCTCCAACTGGTACGTCCGGCGCGGCCGGCGCCGCTTCTGGCAGGGCGAGCCGGCCGCGCTGGCGACCCTGCACGAGGCGCTGGAGACGGTCACCCGGCTGATGGCGCCGCTGACCCCGTTCATCACCGAGCGGGTCTGGCAGGACCTGGTCGTCTCCGTGGACCCGACCGCGCCGGTCTCGGTGCACCTGGCCGAGTTCCCGGTCGCGGACGAGTCGCTGGTCGACGCCGACCTGTCGCGCCATATGGCGCTGGTGCGGCGGCTGGTGGAGCTGGGACGGGCGACCCGGGCCGACTCCGGGGTGAAGACCCGTCAGCCGCTTTCGCGCGCACTGGTCGCGGCGCAGGGGTACGAGGAACTCCCGGCGGAGCTGCGGGCGCAGGTCGCCGAGGAGCTCAATGTGGCGGGGCTCGAATCCCTGTCGGCGGTGGGCGGGTCATTGGTGGACACCACGGCCAAGGCCAACTTCCGCGCCCTGGGCAAGCGGTTCGGCAAGGGGGTGCAGGAGGTGGCCAAGGCGGTGGCCGCGGCGGACGCGGCAGCGCTCTCCGCTTCGCTGCGGGCCACGGGCACGGCGTCTGTGGAACTCGGCGGCGAGAGGGTCGAGCTGACGCCCGATGAGGTCATCGTCACGGAGACCCCTCGGGAGGGGTGGGCCGTCGCCAACGAGGGCGGCGCGACGGTCGCGCTCGACCTGCACATCACGCCGGAGCTGCGGTTGGCGGGCGTCGCGAGGGATGCCATCCGGCAGGTGCAGGAGGCCCGCAAGAACAGTGGCCTGGACGTGGCGGACCGGATCCAGCTCCGCTGGACGTCTGACGACGCCACGACGGTCGAGGCCCTGACGGCCCACGCGGCCCTGATCGCCGACGAGGTCCTCGCCACCGACTTCGCCTCCGGCGAAGCCGACTGGGAGTCGGCCACGCCGTTCACCGACGAGATGCTCAGCCTGACGTTCTGGCTGCGGAAGGCCTGAACGAAAGGGGCGCGGGGAACTGCGCTGCCAGCCATGCACCTTCGTAGCGGGCTGGTCGCGCAGTTCCCCGCGCCCCTTTCTGGTTGCATGGCCCGCCACGTGCGAAACGCAGCCCCCTCGCCCTGGAAGACAAAACCGCGGGCCCCTGCCGGAACGTTCCGGCAGGGGCCCGCGGTAGGGGGCGGCGGGGGCTGGGGTCAGCCCTCGTCGTCCTGGTCGATCAGGAAGCCGCGCATCGGCTGCGGGGCCTGCTGCAGCGGCGGCTGCGGCCGCACCGCGGCCATCGGCTGCGTCATCGCGGCGGGAGCCATCTGCTGCTGGCCGCCCGCGCTCTGGTGCTGCGCGCCCGGGTTGAAGCTGTTCCCGCCGAAGCTCGGCTGCTGCTGCCCGCCACCGAAGCTCTGGCCGTTGCCACCGAAACTCTGCTGACCGCCGAAGGTCTGCCCGCCCATGGGCGACGCACCGACCGGGGTCATCGACGGCTGCGACATCGAGGGCTGGGACATCGAGGACGGCGGCAGCGACGCGGTGGCCGGCTGGCGCGGAGGCGCCAGCGAGTCGTCCGCCTGCGACTCCAGCTGACGCAGCTGGGTCTCCAGGTAGGACTTCAGCCGGGTGCGGTACTCGCGCTCGAAGGCACGCAGGTCCTCGACCTTGCGCTCCAGCGTGGCGCGGGCGGACTCCAGCGAGCCCATCGCCACGCGGTGCTTCTCCTGCGCGTCCCGCTCCAGCGCGTCGGCCTTGGCACGGGCGTCGCGCTCCAGACCCTCGGCGCGGCTGCGGGCCTCACCGACGATCTTGTTGGCCTCGGAACGCGCCTCGGCGATGGCCTGGTCCGCGGTCTGCTGGGCGAGCGCCAGCACGCGGGCCGCGCTGTCGTTGTTCTGGCCCTGCTGCTGCTGCGGGAAGTGCGGCTGCTGCATCTGCTGCAGGCCGCCCATGTGCTGCGGCGGCTGCATCTGGCCCTGCTGCTGCATCTGGCCGGGCTGCTGCATCTGCTGGCCGAAGCCCTGCTGGCCGCCCATGGTGCCGCCCTGGAGCTGGGGCGGGCCCTGGAGCTGCGGCGCACCGCTGGGCAGCTGCGGCGGGCCGGGGTGGCCCATCTGCTGCTGCGGCTGGCCCTGCATCTGGCCGGGCTGCTGCATCTGGCCCTGCTGCTGCAGCTGCGGCGGCATGCCCTGCTGCGGCACGGGCGGACCAGATATGGCGGCCGGCACCGGGGGGCCGGGGCGCTGGTGCTGGTCCTGCTCCTTGCGCATGTTCTGCTGGTTCTGCGCGGCCGCGCGAGTCGCCGCGGCCAGCTTGGCGCGCAGGTCCTCGTTCTCGCGGAGCAGTCGGGTCAGCTCTCCTTCGACCTCGTCGAGGAAGGCATCGACCTCGTCCTCGTCATAGCCTTCGCGGAGGCGGACGGTCGTGAACTGCTTGTTCCGCACGTCCTCGGGGGTCAATGGCATCTCTTCACCTCAACGTGATCGTCGGACAATCGGCGGCCTGCGGGGTTCACACGGCCCCCTGCACGACGGAGATCAGGATCGAAACAATGATGATCAGTACGAGGAAGGACAGGTCGAGCGCCACGCCCCCGAACCGCAGCGGCGGGATGAACCGCCGCAACAGCTTGAGTGGTGGATCGGTGACGGTGTAGATGCACTCCAGCACAACGATCATCCCGCGGCCGGGCCGCCATTCGCGGGCTAGTTGTTGCACCCAGTCCATCACAAGCCGGGCCAGCAGGATGACGAAGAAAACCATCAGCACGATGTACAGCACCTGCCATACAACGTTCACCGCTCGTCCCCTCGAACTCGTCCTGCTGCCTGCCCGCCGGGAGCGGAAGCCCCGCTACCCGGCGTCACGTGATCCGCACGTATCGTCCCGCTCTGGTCAGCTCTGGTTGAAGAACCCACCCTCGGCGATCCTGGCCTTGTCCTCCGCCGTTACATCGACGTTAGCAGGAGACAGAAGGAACACCTTCTGAGTCACACGTTCGATGCTTCCGTGGAGGCCGAAGACCAGTCCAGCCGCGAAGTCTACGAGGCGCTTGGCATCCGTGTCGTCCATCTCCGTGAGATTCATGATCACCGGGGTGCTCTCACGGAAGTGTTCCCCGATGGTACGGGCCTCGTTGTAGGTTCGGGGATGAAGTGTCGTGATCCGGTAGGGCTCCCGCTCGGAGGCGGCCTTGGGCATGATCACCGGGGCACTCTTCTCCACGTGACGACGTTCAGGTGTGATGGACGACACTGGCGCCATCCTTGGCTCCGACCGCATCGGGGCGACCACCGCCGCGGCCGCCGGCTGCGCGACGGGCGCGGGGGCGGGGCGGGGGACCTCCTCGGTACGGGCGGTGTTGCGAAGCGGTTCGGGCTCGGGGCCGTAGTCCTCGTCGTCCGGGTCGTAACCCTGGACGTCGTAGCGTTCGTCCTCCACGAGGCCGAGGTATTCCGCCATCCTGCGCAGTGCGCTGGCCATACTCCTGTCCTCCGCTCTGTGGTGGATCGGGTCCGTCACCGGCCGCCCCGCTCGCGCGAGGTGGTTCTACGATCCACGGTCTGACCCCGCGATGCAGGGGAGATTCCTACTTGTCCTGATTTGTTCTGCGATCTGATCTTCTAACCGGTGACGTTACCCGAGGGGCGGCCGGACACCCAGTACCGCCGTACCGACGCGCACATGTGTCGCTCCGGCGGCGATCGCCTGTTCCAGGTCGCCACTCATACCCGCGGAGACCATCGTGGCAGCCGGATGCTGACGGTGCACCAGAGATGCGATTTCCACAAGGCGTGCGAAAGCACCCGCGGGGTCACCGGCGTACCTCCCGCGCAACGGCGCCACGGCCATCACGCCGTCAAGTCGCAGACCCGGGGCCCCGGCCAGCGCATCGGCGAGCTGGAGCACCTGTTCGGGGCGGGCGCCGCCGCGGTGGGCCGGGCCCGACTCCGGATCACCCTCCAGGGCGACCTGGATAAGGCATCCCAATTCGGGGCGTTCCGACTTCTGGACTTCGGCGGAGAGCGCATCGACGAGTCGGATCCGGTCGACGGAATGCACCATGTCGGCGTACTTCAGAACAGAACGGACCTTATTCGTCTGCAATTGGCCGACGAAATGCCAGACGAGTGGGAGGTCGCGGCATTCCAGCGCCTTCGGCCCGGCGTCCTGGTCGCGGTTCTCGGCGACCTGCCGCACCCCGAGCGAGGAGAGCAGCCTGACGTCCGAGGCCGGGTAGGTCTTGGTCACCACGATCAGGGTGACCTCGTCGCGGGCGCGCCCGGCGGCGGCGCATGCCTCGGCCACCCGCCGCTCGACGGCGGCGAGGTTGGCGGTCAACTCGGCCAGGCGCGACTGGGGCTCGGTCATGAGGTGGTTCCGTTCAGCCAGACGTAGCCCGCGAGGCGGCCGGTGCGCTGCTCGCGGCGGTAGGAGAAGTGGTCCGGCGATTCCATCGTGCAGATGTGCGGGAGGTCCGCGACCGTGACGCCGAGCGCGGTGAGCTGGGCCCGCACCCCCGCCGGGAGGTCCAGCGCCGGGGTGCCCCAGCTGGTCTCGGACCAGGTCGCGGGCTCGACCCCGGCGACCTCGGCGCGGAGTTTCACAGGGACTTCATAACAACGGCCGCAGACCGAGGGCCCGATCGCGGCGGTGATCCGACCGGTCTCGGCGCCCAGAGCGACCATGGCGGCGACCGCCTCCGGCACCACTCCGGCGGCCAGTCCGGGGCGGCCCGCGTGCGCGGCGCCGACCACTCCGGCCACCGGATCGGCGAGCAGCACCGGGACGCAGTCCGCGGTGAGCACCGCGAGCGCCTGCCCGGGTCCGGCGCCGACCAGCGCGTCCGCGGTGGGCGCGGTGCCGTCGGGCTGGCGCCCGGCCACCTCGGCGACGTCCTTGCCGTGCACCTGGTTCATCCAGGCCACGTCGGCCGGGTCGAGGCCGAGGCCGGCGGCGGCCAGCCGGCGGTTCTCGCGGACCGCGGCGGAGTCGTCGCCGACCGCGCCGCCGAGGTTCAGCTCCTGGAACGACGAAGTGCTCACCCCGCCCCACCGGTCGGTGAAGGCGAAGTGAGCACGGTCGTGGAGGGTGAGTCGCTGGCCGATCATGATGATCAGCCTAGTGCGGCTCCGGTTACTTCAAGAAGTCCGGGACGTCCAGCTCCTCGGCCGGGCTGTCCACGTAGGGCGGCCGGGTCTGCGGAACGTGCGGCGGCAGCGGCGGGGCCTGCGGCTCGACGTGGCGCGGCGGCTCCTCGGCGCGCGGGACGCTGCCGATGGTGTGGACGCTGCGCCCGGCGGCGGTGGAGCCGGCCCGGTTGTACTCGCCGACCCGCTCCTGCTGCGGCGGCGGGGTGGCCGAGTTGGTCGAGCGGACCACCGGCTCGCGGACGATGGTGGGCGGCGCCCCGCCGTCGAAGCCGGCCGCGATCACGGTGACCCGGACCTCGTCGCCGAGCGCGTCGTCGATGACCGCACCGAAGATGATGTTGGCCTCGGGGTGCGCCGCCTCGCTGACCAGCTGCGCCGACTCGTTGATCTCGAAGAGACCGAGGTCGGAGCCGCCGGAGATGGAGAGCAGCACGCCGCGGGCGCCGTCGATGGAGGCCTCCAGCAGCGGCGAGGAGATCGCCATCACCGCCGCCGCCTTGGCGCGGTCCTCGCCCCGGGCGGAACCGATGCCCATCAGCGCCGAACCGGCGTCCGACATGACCGACTTGACGTCGGCGAAGTCCAGGTTGATCAGACCGGGGGTGGTGATCAGGTCGGTGATGCCCTGGACGCCGGAGAGCAGCACCTGGTCGGCGGAGCGGAACGCGTCCAGCACGCTGACCTGGCGGTCCGAGATGGACAGCAGCCGGTCGTTGGGGATCACGATGAGGGTGTCGACCTCTTCGCGCAGCTGCGCGATGCCGTCCTCGGCCTGGTTGGCGCGGCGGCGGCCCTCGAAGGTGAAGGGCCGGGTGACCACGCCGATGGTCAGCGCGCCGAGGGTGCGGGCGATGTTGGCCACCACGGGTGCGCCGCCGGTGCCGGTGCCGCCGCCCTCGCCGGCGGTGACGAAGACCATGTCGGCCCCCTTGAGGACCTCCTCGATCTCCTCGCGGTGGTCCTCGGCCGCCTTGGCGCCGACGTCCGGGTTGGCGCCGGCTCCGAGGCCGCGGGTGAGCTCGCGGCCGACGTCGAGCTTGACGTCCGCGTCGCTCATCAGCAGGGCCTGCGCATCGGTGTTGATCGCGATGAACTCGACGCCCTTGAGCCCGACCTCGATCATCCGGTTGATGGCATTGACGCCACCGCCGCCGATGCCGACGACTTTGATGACTGCGAGGTAGTTCTGGGGTGCTGCCACGTCGAAGGCCTCTCGCCTCGGATGTACGGTGCCGAAGGGGCGGGAACTCTGAACGCGAGGCCCTGACCCGAACCCTGAACCTGAGGTTTAGGGTTAATGCTCTGTCACTCTTCCATCATCTACTGTCACAGGACACTAGGTCTCCGAGCCTGCCCGTTCAACGGACACGCCGAGCCTGCGCTTTTTTCTTGTGATGCTATGTGATCAATGTGCCGGACTTTCACCCGGGGTGGCCACCCAGATTCGGGGAGGAACTGGCAGTCCGTCAACACCGCGCCGCTGTGACGTTACCCGACTCAATGCCGCACTGCGGGGTCGTCGGGGGCGCTGACGTCGTACGACGTGCCCTTCTGCCGGAGCAGCGCGGTGAGCACCACGGCTTTTCGCTGGTCCTGTTCAGAACTTCCCCACAGCACCTTGGAACCGTCCGCGAGTTGCAGTTCCAGATCGTCGTACGAATGCACGACGACCGACCTGGTCTGCTTGGAAACCGCTGCCGGAAGCGCTTTGGCGACATCCACCGCCGCGGCGACCAGGGCCTGTTCGGGGAAGACCGCGAGCGCGCCGCGGCCAGCGGCGGAGAGCGACAGTTCGACCACCGGCACGCCGCTCGGGACCTGGCGACCGGTGGCGAAGCGCACCCCGGACGCGTCGACCTGGGTGTAGACGCCGCCGGAACCGGCGATCGCGGCGATCGCCTGCCGCTCGGTGACCCGGATCCGCACGGTGTGCGGCAGCGAGGTGCTGACCTGCGCGTCGGCGGCCCTGGGCAGCGCCCTGAGCACCCGGGCCCGCACCGCGCCGGTGTCCAGCCGCTCCAGCGGTCCGCCGAGCGGGACCGAGGCCGCCGCCAGCACCTGATCCGCGGTCAGCACCCGGGTGCCGGAGACCTCGACGGTCCGCACGTCCAGCACCGAGGAGAACCAGACCAGCCAGCAGACCGTGCCCAGCACCGCCGCCAGCAGCGCGCCCAGCACGACGAAGCCGCGCCGGGACAGCCGCAACGGGACGCGCGGCGGTGCCGCCGGGGCCTCCTCGGCCCCGGCGGTGTCCAACTGCTCCTCGGCCGACGGGACCGAGGGGGCGTCAGGCACGGCGGTGCGCGGCGATGGCCTCGTAGACCATGCCCACCAGCAGTTCGTCGGCGTCGCGGCGGCCGAACTCGGCAGCCGCCCGGCTCATGTCCCACAGCCGCTGCGGGTCCGTCAGCACCGGCAGCAGGTTGGCGATCACCCAGTCCGGGGTCAGCTCGGCGTCGTCCACCAGCAGCCCGCCGCCGGCCCGCACCACCGGCTGGGCGTTGAGCCGCTGCTCGCCGTTGCCGATCGGCAGCGGGACGTAGGCGCCGGGCAGTCCGACCGCCGAGAGCTCGGCCACGGTCATCGCCCCGGCCCGGCAGAGCATCATGTCGGCCGCGGCGTAGGCGAGGTCCATCCGGTCGACGTAGGGCAGCACCCGGTAGGGCGGCATGCCCGGGATGTCGTCGATGGCGGGCAGTTCGTTCTTGGGGCCGACGGCGTGCAGGATCTGCACCCCGTACTGCTGCAGCCGCGGCGCGATGGCCTGGACGGTCTCGTTGAGGCGGCGCGCGCCCTGGGAGCCGCCGGAGACCAGCAGCGTGGGCAGCCGCTGGTCCAGGCCGAAGTAGGCGCGGGCCTCGGGGCGGGCCGCGTTGCGGTCCAGGGTGGCGATGGTGCGGCGCAGCGGGATGCCGATGTAGCGGGAGTCCCGCAGCTTGCTGTCCGGGGTGCTGACGGCGACGAAGTCGCTGTAGCGGGCGCCGACCTTGTTGGCCAGCCCGGGACGGGCGTTGGCCTCGTGCACCACGATCGGGACCCGGGCCCGCTTGGCCGCGAGATAGGCCGGCATGGCGACGTAGCCGCCGAAGCCGACCACCGCGTCGGCCTTGGTGCGCTCCAGGATGTCCTGCACCGCCTTGACCGTCCCGCGCAGCCGGCCCGGAACGGTGATCAGCTCCGGGGTCGGCTTGCGCGGCAGCGGTACGGCGGGGATCAGTGCCAGTTCGTAGCCGCGTTCCGGGACCAGTCTGGTCTCCAGGCCGCGTTCCGTGCCCAGCGCCGTGATCCCGATCGTGGGGTCGTTCCTGCGCAGTGCGTCCGCAAGGGCGAGCGCGGGCTCGATGTGACCGGCGGTCCCCCCGCCGGCGAGTACGACATGCACCGAAATTCACCGCTCCCTGCGCTGCCGGGCCTTCCCGAGCCGCGCGATGGTCCGTTGGGGCAGACCGATGAGTCTGCCCAGGGCGTTCTTGCGTGTCCGCTTGCTCCGGGCGGCCAGAGCAGCCCTGGCGGCGGGTTCGCTGCGTGCGAAGCAGAGCAGCATCCCCACCGCGAACATGGTCGGCAGCAACGCCGAACCCCCGTAGGAGAACATCGGGAGCGGGACTCCCGCGATGGGAAGGAGTCCCAGCACCGCACCAATGTTGATCATGGCCTGGGCCATGATCCAGGTGGTGGCGCCTCCCGCTGCGTACCTGATGAAGGGGTCCCTCGTGCGTCCGGCCACGCGGATACCCGCATACCCTAGTGCCGCGAAGAGGGCGAGTACCGACAGCGTCCCCAGCAGACCCAGCTCCTCCCCGGTCACGGCGAAGATGAAGTCCGTGTGCGGCTCCGGGAGTTGACCCCATTTCTCGACGCTGGCACCCAGCCCGCGGCCGGTCAGACCGCCGCCCGCCAGTGCGTACACTCCCTGAACGGCCTGCCAACAGGAGCCGTCCGAGGGGACACTGGTGGCCCCGATGCACTGGATCCGGCCAAGACGGTGCGGCACCAGGGCGATCAGCAGCGTGCTGAAGCCCAGGGCGACCGCGGCGGCCCCGCCGAACAACCGCATCGGCGCCCCGGAGATCCAGAGCAGGCCGAACATCAGTGCGCAGATGATCATCGCGGTGCCCATGTCACCGCCGGCCAGCACCAGGGTCAGCAGCAGCACCGCCATCGGCACCAGCGGGATCAACAGGTGCTTCCACTGGTCCAGCATCTTCATCTGCTGCTTGCGGGCCAGCAGGTCGGCGCCCCAGAGCACCAGGGCGAGCTTGGCGAACTCGGACGGCTGGATCTGGAACGAGCCGCCGAGGCTGATCCAGTTCTGGTTGCCGTTGACGGCCTTGCCCACCCCCGGCACCGCGACCAGCAGCAGCAGTCCGAGCACCGCGATCAGCAGCGGATAGGCCAGCGCCCGGTGCAGCCGCACCGGCAGCCGGGCGGCGACGTACATCAGCCCGCTGCCCAGGACCACCGCGGTGAGCTGCTTGGTGAAGAAGAAGGTGAAGGACAGGCCGAGGGTCCTGGCCTCGATCTGGGAGGCGGAGAACACCATCACCAGACCGAGCACCAGGATCAGCGCCGAGGAGCCCAGGATCAGGTAGTACGGCGTCAGCGGCCGTTCCAGGCCCCGCTGGAAGCGTCCCAGCGCGGTTCCGGGCCCGGTGAAGCGGCTCTTGGAGCGGAACACCGCGACGGAGGTCGCTCCCGGCCTGGCCGGCCGGGCGGCGGGTCGCGCCTTCGTACCGGCCACGACGGCCCCCTCTCCCCTGGGTGGTACTGGTTGCTGCTGCGCTCCGGCGGGTCAGTCCTCTGCGAGCGCCCGGGCCGCCGCGGCGAAGAGGTCGCCGCGTTCACCGTAGTTGGTGAACATGTCCATGGAGGCGCAGGCCGGGGCGAGCAGCACGGTGTCGCCGGGACGGGCGAGCCCGGCGGCTGCGCGTACCGCCGCGTCCATGGCCGGGGCACCAGTCTGTCCGTCCTGGAGCTCGATCACCGGGACCTCGGGGGCGTGTCGCGCCAGCGCCTCCCGGATCAGCGCCCGGTCGGCGCCCATCAGCACCACGCCGCGCAGCGCCTTGGCGGCGCCGGCCACCAGCGGGTCCATGTCGGCGCCCTTGGCCAGGCCGCCGGCGATCCAGACCACCGAGGGGTAGGCCGCCAGGGAGGCGGCCGCCGCATGGGGGTTGGTGGCCTTGGAGTCGTCGATCCAGGTCACCCCGCCGCTCTCGACCACCTCGGCGATCCGGTGCGCGTCCGGACGGAAGGCCCGCAGGCCGTCCCGGACCGCGCGCGGCTCGACCCCGTAGGCCCGCGCCAGCGCGGCGGCGGCCAGGGCGTTGGCGATGTTGTGCGGGGCGGCGGGGCGGACGTCCTCGACGGAGGCCAGTTCGGCCGCATTCTTGTGACGGTCCGCCACGAAGGCGCGGTCGACCAGCAGGCCGTCCACCACGCCGAGCTGGGACAGGGCCGGCGGGCCGAGGGTGAAGCCGATGGCGCGGCAGCCCTCCTCCACGTCGGCCTCGCGGACCAGCGCCTCGGTGGCCGGGTCGGCGGTGTTGTAGACGCAGGCGACGCTGTTGCCCTGGTAGATCCGGCCCTTGTCGGCGGCGTAGGCCTCCATCGAGCCGTGCCAGTCCAGGTGGTCGGCCGCGATGTTGAGCACCACGGCCGAGTGCGGACGCAGCGAGGAGGACCAGTGCAGCTGGTAGCTGGAGAGCTCCACCGCGAGGACGTCGTACGGCTGTTCGGCCAGCACGGCGTCCAGGACGGACACCCCGACATTGCCCACGGCCGCCGTGCGCAGGCCCGCCGCGGTCAGGATCGAGGCGAGCATCTGCACCGTGGTGGTCTTGCCGTTGGTGCCGGTGACGGCCAGCCAGGGCGCCGGCTCGCCGGTGGCCGGATGCGGCCTGCGCAGCCGCCAGGCCAGCTCCACGTCGCCCCAGACCGGCACCCCGGCCCCGGCCGCGGCCAGGAAGAGCGGGCTGTGCGGCGGCCAGCCGGGCGAGGTGACGACCAGTCGGGTGCCCTCGGGCAGGCTCGCCCCGTCGCCGAGCAGCACCTCGACGCCGAGCGCGCGCAGCTCTTCGGCCTGCGCCCGCTGCCGGGGGCCGTCCCCGCCGTCCACCACGGTGACCCGGGCGCCGAGTCCGTGCAGCACCCGGGCCGCGGGCACTCCGGAGACGCCCAGGCCGGCCACGGTGACCGGCAGGCCCTTCCACTCGGGGGTCCGCTCTGGGGTCCGCTCGGGGGTGCCGTCGGTCATGTGGCGGTCACCCAGCCCGCGTAGAACAGGCCGAGCCCGACCGCGACGCACAGGCCCTGGATGATCCAGAAGCGGACCACGATCAGGACCTCGGACCAGCCCTTGAGTTCGAAGTGGTGCTGCAGCGGGGCCATCTTGAAGACCCGCTTGCCGGTCATCCGGAACGAGCCGACCTGGATGATCACCGACAGGGTGATCAGCACGAACAGGCCGCCCAGGATCGCCAGCAGCATCTCGGTGTGCGAGCAGATGGCCAGGCCGGCCAGCGCGCCGCCGAGGGCCAGCGAACCGGTGTCGCCCATGAAGATCTTCGCCGGCGAGGTGTTCCACCACAGGAAGCCGAAGCAGGCGCCCATCAGCGCGGCGGCCACCACGGCCAGGTCCAGCGGGTCCCTGACCTGGTAGCAGAGCGGTCCGGCACTGGCAGCGGAGCCGCAGGTCTGGCCGTACTCCCAGATGCCGATGAAGACGTAGGCGCCGAAGACCATCACCGAGGCGCCGGTGGCCAGGCCGTCCAGACCGTCCGTCAGGTTCACCCCGTTGGACATCGCCAGGATCATGAAGATGGCCCAGAGCGCGAACAGCACCGGGCCCAGCGACCAGCCGAAGTCGGTGACGAAGGAGAGCTTGGTCGAGGCGGGGTGGATCCCGGCCGAGTCGGCGAAGTTCAGCGCGCCGATGGCGAAGAGCACGCCGACGATCAGCTGCCCGGCCATCTTGGCCTTGGCCCGCAGGCCCAGCGAGCGCTGCTTGACGATCTTGATGTAGTCGTCCAGGAAGCCGACCAGGCCCATCCCGGTCATCAGGAACAGCACCAGCAGCCCGGAGGCCGTCGGCGGGGTGCCCACCAGGACCTTGGTCAGCGCATAGGCGACCAGGGTCGCCAGGATGAAGGCGATGCCACCCATGGTGGGGGTGCCGCGCTTGCTGTGGTGGGCCTTGGGGCCGTCGTCGCGGATCATCTGGCCGTAGCCGTGCTTGGCCAGGATGCGGATCAGGACCGGGGTGCCGACCAGCGAGAGGACCAGCGCGAAGACCGCGGCGAACAGGATCTGACGCATCGGCGAGCTGCTGGAACTGGCCAGCTGCACCGTAGCGGCGTGGTCCAGGAGGGTCGGGTTCATTCGGCCGCTCCGTTCGACAAGACGCCATCAGCCAGCAAGGCCTCGGCGACCCGCTCCAGGCCGACCGAGCGCGACGCCTTCACGAGCACCACGTCCCCCGGCGCGACCTGCTCGCGCAGCAATGCGATCGCCGCATCCACATCGGACACCAGCACCGATTCCTCACCCCATGAACCTTCGTTCCGTGCGCCCAGCTCCATGCAGGCCGCTTCCCGGCCGCCGACAGCCACCAGGGTCGCGATGTCCAGCCGAACCGCCAGCCGGCCCACCGCGTCGTGCTCGGCGAGGGAGTCCTCGCCGAGTTCCCGCATCTCCCCCAGAACCGCCCAGGTACGGCGGGCACCGGGCCCTCTGCCACCGATCGCGGCGAGGGCGCGCAGGGCGGCCCGCATCGAGTCGGGGTTGGCGTTGTAGGCGTCGTTGATCACCGTGACGCCGTCCGGACGGTCCGTCAGCTCCATCCGCCAGCGGGAGAGGCTGCCGGCCTCGCCCAGCGCGACGGCGATCCGCTTCACGTCCATGCCGCACTCGGTGGCCACGGCCGCGGCGGCGAGGGCGTTGGAGACATGGTGCTCACCGTAGAGGCGGAGCTGAACGGGCGCGGAACCGGAGGGGGTGACCAGGGTGAACCCCGGACGACCCGATGCGTCCAGACGGACGTCCTCGGCCCGGACCTGCGCCTCGGCGGACTCGCCGAAGTAGAGCACCCGCGCTCGCGTGCGCGCGGCCATGGCCCGCACCAGCGGGTCGTCGGCGTTCAGCACCGCACATCCCTCCGGCGGCAGCGCCTCGACCATCTCCCCCTTGGCCTCGGCGATGCCCTCGCGGCTGCCGAACTCGCCGATGTGGGCGGTGCCGACGTTCAGCACCAGGCCGATCGACGGACGGACGATCCCGGTCAGGTGGGCGATGTCGCCCCTGTGCCGGGCGCCCATCTCCAGGACCAGGAAGCGGGTGGAGTCGGCCACCTTCAGCGCGGTCAGCGGCAGGCCGATCTCGTTGTTGAACGAGCCCTCGGTGTAGACCGTGGGGCCGAGCGCGCCCAGCAGTTGGGCGATCAGGTCCTTGGTGCTGGTCTTCCCGGCGGATCCGGTCAGCGCGACCACGGTGGTGTCGGCGGCGCGCTCGGTGACGGCGTGCGCCAGCAGGCTGAGCCCCTGCACCACGTCGTCGACCACCACGGCGGGGACGCCGACCGGACGGGCGGCCAGCACCGCCACGGCCCCCTCCGCGACGGCGCGTTCGGCGAAGTCGTGGCCGTCCACCCGTTCGCCGACCACGGCGGCGAACAGCGCGCCCGGGACGATCTGCCGGGAGTCGTGGACCACCGGGCCGGTGACCCGGGCCTGCGGGTCCGGAACGTCGTGCAGCTTCCCCCCGGTGGCCTGGGCCACCTCGGCGAGGGTCAGTGGGATCACGTTGGCTCTACTCCTTGGCGTCGCCGTCGCGATGCGACGCGAGGATCGCCTCGCCCAGCACGGCACGGTCGTCGAAGGGTCGGATCTCGTCGCGGACGTACTGGCCGAGCTCATGGCCCTTGCCCGCGACCAGGATGCAGTCGCCGGCATGCGCCAGGGCGACCGCGGCGGCGATGGCACGGGCCCGGTCGGGTTCGACCAGGACCGCACCGCGTTCCGCCTCGGGCACCTCGGCGGCGCCGCCGAGCATGGCGTGCAGGATCGCCAGCGGATCCTCCGAGCGGGGGTTGTCGCTGGTCAGGATGGCGGTGTCGGCGAACCGGGCGGCGATGGCGCCCATCGGCCCGCGCTTGAAGGGGTCACGGTCGCCGCCGCAGCCGACCACGACGTGCACCCGTCCCTTGGTGACCTCGCGCAGCGAGCGCAGCGCGGCCTCCAGGGCGTCGGGCTTGTGGGCGTAGTCCACCACGGCCACGTAGGGCTGGCCTCGGTCGACCCGCTCCATCCGGCCGGGCACCCCGGGGACGGCGGCGATCCCGGCGGCGACCTCCTCCAGCGGTAGTCCTGCACATGCCAGGGCGCTGATCGCGGCGAGGGCGTTGGCGACGTTGAAGGGACCCGGCAGCGGCACCGAGGCATCGACCGACGCGCCGTCAGGACCCACCGCGCGGAAGGTCGATCCGGCCGGGCCCAGGTGCACGGCCTCGGCCCGCCAGTCGGCGTCGGGGTCGCCGGTGGCCGAGTAGGTGACCACCGGGATCTCCGCCTCGGCGGCCAGCCTGCGGCCGTAGCGGTCGTCCAGGTTGACCACGCCCAGTTTGGCCCGGCGTGCCGTGAAGAGCCCGGCCTTGGCCCGGTAGTAGTCCTCCATGTCCGGGTGGAAGTCCAGGTGTTCCGGCGTCAGGTTGTTGAACACCGCGACGTCGTAGACCACGCCGTCGACCCGGCCGAAGACCAGGGCGTGGCTGGAGACCTCCATCACCACCGCGTCCGCGCCGCGTTCGGCCATCACGGCCAGCACCGCGTGCAGGTCGGTGGCCTCGGGCGTGGTCCGCTCGCTCTTGATCCGCTCGCTGCCGACCCGCATCTCCACGGTGCCGATCAGGCCGGTCTCCCGGCCGGTGCCGCGCAGCCCGCCCTCGACCAGGTAGGCGGTGGTGGTCTTGCCGTTGGTGCCGGTGATGCCGATCATCAGCAGCCGCTCGGCGGCGCGGCCGTAGAGGGCCGCGGCGAGCGCTCCCATCCGGGCCCTGGGCTGGTCCACCACCAGCAGCGGCACCCCGCAGTCGGCGGCGCGGACGGCCCCGTCGCGGTCCGTGAGCAGGGCCACGGCGCCGTTGGCGGCCGCCTGCGCGGCGAAGGCCGCGCCGTGGGCGTTGGCGCCCGGGAGGGCCGCGTAGACGTCGCCGGGACGGACCGCCCGGGAGTCGTGGGTGATGCCGGTGACCGCGCCGGGCCAGGGACCCGCGGCGTCCAGCCCCAGCAGGGCCGCGACCTGGGCGAGCGGGACGGCGGGCAGTCCCTGCGGGCGGGGCGGTGCCGCTGCTCCACGCGTCGGGGGCGGGGTCTCCTGATCACTTCGGTGCACGGCCGTGAGGTTACCGGTACCGCCCCGCCCGGGGCCAAGCGAGGGTGCGTGCGAAGCCTTGGGATCGGTGGGAGGGGTCATGCCATCACTGCCTTTCACCAGTTCACCGGCAGGTTCGCCGCCGCGGCGCCGGTCGGCGCCACCTGGAGGGTCTTCAGCGCGAACTCCATGACCTGCTTGAACACCGGTCCGCAGAGCTCACCGCCGAAGTGCCCGTTGACCGGGTCCTGGATCACGCAGGACACGGTGACCCTGGGCTTGTCCGCGGGCGCGAAGCCGATGAAGGAGGAGGTGTAGCCCGAGTAGCGGCCGGTGGCCGGGTCGACCCGGTTGGCCGTGCCGGTCTTGCCGGCCACCAGGTAGCCGGGGATCTGCGCCATCACCCCGGTGCCCTCCTGGCTGGCGACCACCGACTGCAGCATCTGGGACAGGGTCTTCGCGGTCTGCTCGCTGACCACCCTGGTCTCCTTGGGGGCCGCGGCCGGGACGAACCGTCCGTCCGGGCCGGTGGTCCCGGCGACCAGGCTGGGGGCGATCCGGACCCCGCCGTTGGCGATGGTCGAGTAGACCGAGGTGGTCTGCAGGGCGTTCACCGACAGGCCCTGGCCGAAGGGGATGGTGTACTGCTGCGACCCGGACCACTTGCTCGGCTGGGCCAGGATGCCCTGGGTCTCGCCGGGGAAGCCCAGACCGGTCGGCTGGCCGATGCCGAACTTGGTCAGGTAGTCGTACAGCACCTGGTCCGCCTGCTTCTGGGTGGAGCCCAGGTGCTCGGCGGCCAGCATGGTGCCGATGTTGGAGGACTGCGCGAGCACGCCGTTCAGGGTGAGCTGCTCGGTGCCGTGGGCCACGTCGTCGTGGAACACCCGGTCGGCCCTGGGCAGCGTGCCGGGGACGGTGACGTGGGTCAGCGGGGTGGCCACGCCCTGCTGCAGCACCGCCGCCATGGTCATCAGCTTGCTGACGCTGCCCGGCTCGTAGGCGTCCTGGAGCGCGGCGTTGCCCAGGTTGGCCGGGTCGGCCTGGGCCAGGTCGTTGGGGTCGAACCCGGGCGAGGTCGCCATCGCCAGGATCTTCCCGTTGCTGACGTCTTGGACGATGACGTAGCCGCGCTCGGCGCCGGCCGCCTGCACCTCGTCGGTGATGGCCTGCTGGGCGTCCCACTGGATGTCCCGGTCCAGGGTGAGCCGCAGCGTCGACCCGGGCACCGCGGCGGTCTCGCGCTGCCCGGCGGTGGGCACCTCCCGGCCGCCGGACTGGGCGTAGGTGACCTTGCCGTCCTTGCCCTTCAGCAGCGCGTCGTACTGCTGCTCCAGGCCGCCGCTGCCGACGCCGTCGCTGTTGACGAAGCCGATGACGTTGGCGGCCAGCGAGCCGTCCGGGTAGACCCGCTTGGCGTGCTGGGCGTGGAACACCCCGTTCAGCACGTTGGCGCAGGCGTCGTCGACCCGGCCGTCGTCCCCGGCCTTCAGCGCCAGGTTGTTCTCGGTCAGGCAGTGGCCGCTCCAGGCGGTCTTCGTCAGCTTCGTCTGGAGCGCGGTGATCTGGTTCCAGGTCTGCGGCGACTGCTGCTTGGCCAGCAGCGCGTAGCGGTCGCCCTTGCCGGTGGAGGTGAGCGCCTTGGTCAGGGTCGCCACCGGCACCCCGACGATCGGCGACAGCAGTTGTGCGGCCTGCGCTGGCGCGTCGTCGATGTGGGCCTGGCTCGGCGTGAACATGTAGGGGTCGGCGGTGATGTCGTAGGCGTCGACGGTGGTCGCCAGCACCCGGCCGTCGGCGTCGGTGATCGAGCCGCGCGGGGCCGGCAGCGGGTCGGTCCGGTAGAGGCTCACGGTGGCCGCGGCGGCGAGCGAGGAGGAGTCCACGAACTGGAGCTGCACCAGCCGGCCGACGAACAGGGTGAGCACCACGCCGAGGGAGACCACCAGCAGCCGCAGCCGGCGCCGGGGGGTGGCCAGCCGCAGCCGGGCCGGGCGCGGGGCCGGACGGGCGGCGGGGCGACCGGACGGCCGGGGCTGCGGCCGGCCGGAGGGCCGGGCGGACTGGTGCGGGGGGCGCTGCCGCGGTGGGCGGGGGGCGGTCATGGCTGCTGTCTCCCCGTCAGTGGGCGGTGCCGGTCGGCGTGCTGGAGGGCGTGGCGCCCGGCTTGACGCCGGTGCCTGTGCTCGTGCGTGTGCCCGGTTTGAAGGCGGTCGTGCCTGCGGTGGCGGCCGCGGTCGTGCTCGCGGTGGCGGCGGTCCTGGCATCGGCCTTCACCACCGCACTCGCACCGGCGCTCGCACTCGCATGCGCACTGGCGCTCGGCTTGGCGCTCGGCTTCGCGCTGGGGCTGGGGCTGGCCGACGGGCTCGCGGTCGGCTGCGCCACCGGCGGCACCGCGCCCGCCTCGATCGGGGCCGGGCTGCCGAGCACCGTCCCGTCGTCCCGCAGGAAGGCCGGGTTGCCGCCGGGCACCATGCCCAGCCTGCGGGCCCGTGCCGACAGGGCGTCAGGTGCCGACCAGGAGCCGATCTGCTGCTGCAGGCCCTGCCGCTCGTCGGTCAGCTTGTCGGTCTGCTGCTGGAGCCTGGTGAGCTGGAAGGAGCCCTGGTTGAGCGCGGTGTTGAGCAGCAGCAGCGCGATCAGGCCGCCCGCGAGTATCAGCACGACCAGCGCCGCGAACGGGCCCCGGCCGGCTGCGCGCCCGGTCCGCCCCGCGCCGGGCCGCGGTCGCCGGCGTGCCGGGGAGGTCCCCCCCGCGACTCTTCCGAGAGCCACCTGCATCCGCTCCTTCGCTGCGCCGTTCGGCCTCTGCGCCGACTCCGTGCCGGCCCGGTCCGGTCGGACCCGCCCGCCGCTACCCCTGCCTGACGGACGCTCTGATTCTCTCCACCGCGCGCAGTCGAACGGGTGTGGCGCGGCGGTTCTCGGCGATTTCCTGTTCCGTCGCCTGCTCCGCTCCCCGGGTGAGCAGCTTCAGCCGGGGCTGGTGCTCCTCCGGTACGACCGGCAGACCGGGCGGCGCCGTGGCCGTCGCCCCCGCCGCGAAGACCTGCTTGACCAGCCGGTCCTCCAGCGAGTGGTACGACATGACGGCCATTCGGCCGCCGACCGCGAGCACGTCCAGCGCGCCGGGGATGGCGCGCTCCAGGACCGAGAGCTCCCCGTTGACCTCGATCCGCAGGGCCTGGAAGGTGCGCTTCGCCGGGTTGCCGCCGGTGCGGCGGGTGGCCGCGGGAATGGCATTGCGTACCAGTTCCACCAGACGCGCGCTGTTGCTGAACGGTTCCCGCTCGCGCTCGCGCAGGATCACCGAGGCGATCTTCCCGGCGAACCGCTCCTCGCCGTAGACCTTGAGGATCCGGGCCAGATCGCCGTGCGAGTAGGTGTTGAGCACCTCGGCAGCGCTGATGCCGGTCGTCTGGTCCATCCGCATGTCCAGCGGCGCGTCCTGGGCGTAGGCGAAGCCGCGGTCGGCCTCGTCCAGCTGCATCGAGGAGACGCCGAGGTCGAACAGCGCGGCCTCAATAGCGGGAATGCCCAGGTCCGCGAGCACCTGCGGGATCTCGTCGTAGACGGCGTGCACCAGGGTCGCGCGCTCCCCGAAGGGGGCCAGCCGCTCCCCCGCCAGGCGCAGCGCCGCCGGGTCGCGGTCGACGGCGACCAGCCGGGCCTCCGGGAAGGTGCGCAGCAGCGCCTCGCTGTGGCCGCCGAGCCCCAGCGTGGCGTCGACGACGACGGCCCCGGGCGCGGTCAGTGCCGGGGCGAGGACGTCCAGGCACCTCTGGAGCATCACCGGGACGTGCTTGGCCTCCGGGCCGCTGCTCAATGGGTACCTCTCATGGGGGCACGTGCCGCCTGGTCCCCGCCCGCTCGCCTTGGGGAAGGAACCCTCTGCCACCGGGGAAGGGGCGGCAGCGGGTGAGGAGCGGGTGGAGGCCGGGCCGGTACGTGCGCGTCGTGCGGGTGAGGAGAAGCGTTCCGCGCCGTTGTGGGAACCCTGCGCCGAACGTCGCGTCACTTTACTCCACGGCGTCCCCCGGTCAATCGGATGCGACGGCGCACGCCCCCCGGCGCACGCCGATTAACCCGCAGGTCAGCCTGCATTTCGGAACGGCGCCGAGGGGCGCGCCACGCCGATGTCCGGCAGCCGCACCACCCCTCCCGGAGGAAGATCACGCGAATGGAGCAGAGCCGGGGCGCGTACCGCCGACCGGGCCCGTGCGCGTATGCGGTGCGTCACAGCGCTGCTCCGTACCCCCGTCCGGGGCTGGCGGTACCGCTGGTTCCCACTAACGTCAGAGGTATGACCACGACCCCCGACCTGCCCTCCGCCCAGGCCGCTGCGTCCAGCGCGACCGGCTCCCCCTCGATCATCGACAGCTTCGTCGCCCGCAACCGCGACTACGCCGCCGGCTACCGCGACGGCGGCATGGACGCCCGTCCGGTCCAGCACGTCGCCGTGGTGGCCTGCATGGACGCCCGGCTGGACGTGCACGCCGCGCTGGGCCTGCAGTTGGGCGACTGCCATGTCATCCGCAACGCGGGCGGCGTGGTCACCGACGACACCATCCGCTCACTCACCGTCAGCCAGCGCGCCCTGGGCACCCGCTCGATAGCGCTGATCCACCACACCGGCTGCGGTCTGCTCAGCCTCACCGAGGACTTCCGGCGCGAGCTGGAGGACGAGGTCGGCATCAGGCCGTCCTGGGCCCTGGAGTCCTTCACCGACCTGGAGCAGGACGTCCGCCAGTCGATGGCCCGGGTCCGCACCTCCCCGTTCCTGCTGCACCGCGACGACATCCGGGGTTTTGTGTTCGACGTGACCACCGGCCTGCTGCGCGAGATCCAGCCCTGACCAAACCATGACATAGAGTCAATGGCCCCTCCTGGCGTCGGATAACCGGTCCATAACGGACGAATAACGGGAACATTGAGCTGCTATTCGTCCGGTCGAGTGACGTAGTCGGTCCGAACAGGGAACAATGCATCTGCCGTGTCGACGCACACGGAGGGGCCAGGACCGAGGCTGGGGCAATTCCGGCAGCCCGGTCGCGGCCCCGTACACGGGCCAAGGAGTAACCGGGTGACCACCTTCAACGAGCACGCCAGTCTGGACCACCAGGCCGGGGGGATGCCGCCTTCGGCGGCGGCGGGAGTGCCGCAGGGCCTCGGAACGGCCGAGTTGGGCGCCGTCGTCGAGCGCGTCCGCGCCTCCGTGGAGAGCGTGCTGGAGGGCAAGCCCGAGGCGGTGCGGCTGGCCCTCACCGTGCTGCTGGCCGAGGGCCACCTGCTGATCGAGGACGTGCCCGGCGTCGGCAAGACGCTGCTGGCCAAGGCGCTGGCCCGGTCGGTGGACTGCACCGTGCGCCGGATCCAGTTCACTCCCGACCTGCTGCCCTCGGACATCACCGGGACCAGCGTGTTCGACCAGAACCGCCGGGACTTCGAGTTCAAGCCGGGCGCGATCTTCGCCCAGATCGTGGTCGGCGACGAGATCAACCGCGCCTCGCCGAAGACCCAGTCCGCGCTGCTGGAGTCGATGGAGGAGGGCCAGGTCACGGTCGACGGGACCAGCTACCCGCTGCCGTCCCCGTTCATGGTCGTGGCCACCCAGAACCCCATCGAGATGGAGGGCACCTACCCCCTCCCCGAGGCCCAGCGCGACCGCTTCATGGCCCGGATCTCCATCGGCTACCCCAGCGCCGACGCCGAGCTGCAGATGCTGGACGTGCACGGCGGCGCCTCCCCGCTGGCCGACCTGCGCCCGGTCGCCCACGCCGACGACGTGGTGAAGGCCATCGACGCGGTGCGCCGGGTGCACGTCGCCGACGAGCTGCGCCGCTACGCCGTCGCCCTGGTCGCGGCCACCCGCACCGCGCCCGAACTCCGGCTCGGCGCCTCGCCGCGGGCCACCCTGCACCTGCTGCGGGCCGCCCGCGCCGCCGCCGCACTGGACGGCCGCGAGTACGTCATCCCGGACGACCTGCAGGCCCTGGCCGTCCCGGTGCTGGCGCACCGGCTGCTGCCCACCGCGGAGACCGTCCTCGGCCGGCGCACCACCGAGCAGGTCGTCCGCGACCTGGTGCTGCAGCTGCCCATCCCGCACCCGGCGCGCTGACGTGCCGCCCGCCGCACCGCCCAGGACGCCGCCGAGGACGCCGCCTCCCCGAGGGGCGGGCCGGGGCAGCACCTTCCGCACCGGGATGCGCGGACTGACCACCCGCGGCCGCTCCTTCCTGGCCGCCGGGATCACCGCCGCGCTCTGCTCCTACCTGCTCGGCCAGCCCGCCCTGCTCAAGATCGCGCTGCTGCTCGCCGCGCTCCCGCTGGTCAGCGTGCTGATGCTGATGCGCACCCGGTACCGGGTCGCCAGCGGGCGGCGGCTGACGCCCTCGCGCACCCCGGCCGGACAGGAGGCCCGGGTGCACCTGCGGGTCGACAACGTCTCCCGGGTGCCCACCGGGCTGCTGATGCTGGAGGACAAGGTCCCCTACGTGCTCGGACCGCGCCCGCGCTTCGTGCTGGACCGGGTGGAGCCCCGCGGGCACCGCGAGGTGTCCTACCGGGTCCGCTCCGACCTGCGCGGACGCTATCCGCTCGGCCCGCTCCAGCTGCGCCTGGGCGATCCCTTCGGACTGTGCGAGCTGACCCGCTCGTTCACCGCCGCCGACACCCTCACCGTGGTCCCCCAGGTGCAGCGGCTGGCCCCGGTCAGGCTCACCGGCGAGTGGACCGGCTACGGCGACAGCCACTCCAGGGCCGTCGCCCTGGCCGGCGAGGACGACGTGGTGCCGCGCGAGTACCGGCACGGCGACGACCTGCGCCGGGTGCACTGGCGCTCCACCGCCAAGTACGGCGAACTGATGGTCCGTCGCGAGGAGCAGCCGCTGCGCAGCCGGGCCACCGTCCTGCTGGACACCAGGTCCGCGGGCCACCGGGGCAACGGCCCGGCCTCCTCGTTCGAATGGGCCGTCAGCGCCGCCGCCTCGATCAGCCTGCACCTGCTGGAGCGCGGCTACGCGGTACGCCTGCTCACCGACACCGGGGACGCGGTGACCGGGGCCGGCGGCAGCGGCCTCGGCGGGGCCTCCGAGGAGGCCGCCGGACTGCTGCTGGACACCCTGGCGATGGTGCAGCTCTCCGAGGGCCAGGGCCTGGCCCCGGCCGAGGAGGTGCTCCGCCTCGGCGGCGAGGGCCTGGTGGTGGCGCTGCTCGGTTCGCTGGAGGACGAGCAGCTGGCCGAGCTCTCCCGGCTGCGCCGGCGCACCGCGACCGCGGTGGCGGTGCTGCTGGACAGCCCCAGCTGGACCCTGCGCGGTCTGGCCGCCGACGCGGTCGCCCCGGCCGGCCCCGCGCCCGCCGGATCCGACCAGGTCCGGCTGCTGCACGAGGCCGGCTGGACCGTGCTGGCGGCCCGCTCCGGCGACTCGCTGCCCGACCTGTGGCAGCGGGCCGGCCGCTCCTCGGTCCCCGGCTCGTACCAGCCCGCGGAGTCCTTCCGGCCGGAGTCCTTCCGCAAGGCCCAGCCGTCCCAGCAGCCGTCCCAGCAGCCGTCCCAGGAGAGGGGCCTCGCATGAACGGGCGTACCCGGATCGCGTTCTCCGGCGCCGCCGCGACCCTGTTGACGGCGCTGTGCCTGTGGCCGCTGATCACCCCCGCCTACTGGCTGATCCAGGCCGCCTTCGTGATCGCCCTGGTCACCGCGGCCGGGCTGGGACTGCGCCGGCTCGCGGTGCCGCGACCGCTGGTCCCGCTGGCCCAACTGCTGCTGATCGTGCTGCTGCTGACGCTGTTCTACGCGAGCAGCACCGCCGTCGGCGGGATACTGCCGGGCCCGGGCGCCTGGCAGACCCTGACCGGCGAGATCAGCGACGGCATCACCGACATGGGCCAGTACGCCGCCCCGGCCCCGGCCCACGAGGGCCTGCGGCTGATCCTGGTCGGCTCGGTGGTGCTGATCGGGCTGGTGGTGGACACCCTGGTGGCCACCTACCAGCGGGTGGCCCTGGCCGGGCTGCCGCTGCTGGCGCTGTACTCGGTCGGCACCGGGCTGCATCCGCACGGCGCGCTGTGGCTGTACTTCCTGCTCTCCGCCTTCGGCTACCTGTCGCTGCTGATGGCCGAGGGCCAGGACCGGCTGTCCCGCTGGGGCCGGGTCTTCCACGGCACCCCGGCCACCCTGGCCGGGACCACCGGCGGCAACCCGCTCAGCAGCACCGGCTACCGGATCGCCGGAGCCGCCCTGGCCATCGGGCTGCTGCTGCCGCTGGCCCTGCCCGGACTGGGTACCGGCCTGGTGGGCCGGCTCGGCCACGGCGGCGGCGGGATCGGCTCGGACGGCGACATCATCACCGCGGTCAACCCGCTGGCCTCGCTGGGCGCCTCGCTCAACAAGAGCGTCAACGTCAACATCCTGACCTACACCACCAGTTCGCAGAGCCCCGGCGACCAGTACCTGCGGATCGTCGACCTGGACGACTTCAACGGCGTCGCCTGGACCCCCAGCGAGCACCAGGTCCAGAACGTGCCCAACCCGCTGCCCTACCCGACCGGCCTGGACAACAACACCCCCGAGACGGCGGTGCAGACCAGGATCAGCACCGAGTCCGGCTACGTCCAGCAGTGGCTGCCGATGCCCTATCCGGCGACCTCGGTCCAGGTGCCCGGCGACTGGAAGTACGAGCCCGAGGGCCGGACCCTGATCGGCGACGGCGGCCAGAACGCCGGCGGCCTCCAGTACACCGTCAACAGCCTGGCGCTGGACCCGTCCGAGGACGCCCTCAAGGCGGCCGGGCCGGCCCCGGCCGACATCACCAAGACCTATCTGGCGCTGCCGAAGAACTTCCCCACGGTGATCCACGACACCGCCGTCTCGGTGACCCACGGCGCCACCACCGCCTACGACAAGGCGGTGGCCCTGCAGAACTGGTTCACCACCACCGGCGGCTTCACCTACGACACCACCGTGAAGGACGACACCAGCAGCAACGCCATGGTGGACTTCCTGCGCAACCGCAAGGGCTTCTGCGTCCACTTCGCCGGGACGATGGCCGCGATGGCCCGCTCGCTGGGCATCCCGGCCCGGGTGGCCATCGGCTTCACCCCCGGTGAGCAGCAGTCGGACGGCAGCTGGAAGGTCGGCACCAAGAACGCCCACGCCTGGCCGGAGCTCTACTTCTCGGGAGTGGGCTGGATCCGCTTCGAGCCGACCCCGCACGTGGGCTTCACCCCCGACTACACCGTGGCCACCACCTCCGGCGGCACCTCGGCCGCCTCGACCGCGCCGACCCAGACCAGCACCTCCACCGGACCCACCGCCAGCACCAGCGCCGGCTGCCCGGTGCAGGAGCGCCGGGCGGGCTTCTGCGGCCAGGACTCGGCCACCGGCGCCACCGGCACCGGCACCGGCTCGTCCTGGCCGACCCCGCTGGAGCTGACCGGTCTGGTGCTGGCCGGCCTGCTGGTGCTGATCCTGCTCACCCCGATGCTGTGGCGGCTGCGGGCCCGCAGCCACCGGCTGCGCCGACGCCTGCCGCACGGCCCCGGCGGCGGCTCCGGAGGTCCCGGCGGCCCCGGCGCCGCCGGGACCACGGCCGGGGCGCCCGCGCCGCGCCGCGGTGGCACGGCCCTGGAGCTGAGCGACCAGCAGGTGCTGCTGGTCTGGCGCGAGATGATCGACTCCGCCTGGGACGTCGGCATCCCCCCGGACGAGGCCGAGACGCCCCGGCGCACGGTGGCCAGGATCGTCGAGCTGGGGGCCCTGGAGGAGGAGCCCAGAGCGGCGGCCGGACGGCTGGCGCTGGCCACCGAACAGGTGCTGTACGCGCCCAGCTCGTCCCCGCCGACCGCGCTGCGCCAGGACGTCAGGGCGGTACGGCACGGGCTGCGTGCCTCGGCCCGCCCCTCGGTGCGGATCCGCGCCGTGCTCTTCCCGCCCTCCTCGGCCCGGCTGGTGCGCGGGCTGCGGGAGAGCTGGCAGTCGCTGACCGACCGGCTGCGGTGGCGCGGGCGCCGGACGGAGGACGGCGAGGAGCAGTGAGCCGGGAAGGCCCGGGGCCGGCAGCTTCCGCTGCCGGCCCCGGGCCTTCTACGGTTCGGGTCCTGCTCCGTCCGGTGCTTCCGCCGGTCAGGCGCCGCGCTGCTCGTCGTGGCGGCGCTGCCAGCGCTGCTCCATGCGGTCCACCACGCCGGTCTTGCGCCTGCGCAGCGGCGCCCCGGTGCGCGGGTCGGCGACACCGATCCTGGGGGCCCGGCGCCAGGCGGTGAACGCGATCGCGGCGCAGGCCAGCATGACCGCGAAGCCCACCACGCCCATCCACCAGAGCCCGGTCACGGCGACACCCATGAGCAGGGCGACACCCACCACGAAGCCCGCCGCGGCCGCGTACATCGTCCGGCGGCTACGGGCGCGCAGGCCGGTACCTTCAAGCGCTGTCGCGAACTTGGGGTCCTCGGCGTACAGCGCTCGCTCCATCTGCTCGAGCAGACGCTGCTCGTGCTCCGAGAGCGGCACGTCGTCCTCCTACTCTGGTCGCTGCTGGCGACCGCCGCCGTCCCCGTCAGGACAGACAGTCCTCCCTGGATCCCGCTTGTGTTGCGTTATGCCCCACCGGCAGGTCTGTCATGCCTTGCTGGCTTTACCCGAATCATACGGTCGACCGTGCCTTTTTGGGGCACGGTGCGCCATCGGAGCCATCCCTAGAACGGCCGGAACGGCACCGAAGTTTCCAAGGTCGCTGTGAGCCGCTGTGAGGTGCGCCGCTGCGTCAGTCCAGTTCGGCGAGCAGGTGCAGCTGGGTGGCGATGGCGTGGAAGGCGGGCTGGGCGGCGGCCGCCTGCTCCAGCGCCAGCAGCGCCTCGACCGCGCCGGGTTCGGTGTCCACCAGCACTCCGGGGACCAGGTCGGCGAAGATCCGTACGCCGTGCACCTCGGCGACCCGCAGCCCCGCGCCCTCGGCCAGCGCGCGCAGCTCCTCGACGGTGAAACGGCGCGGCATCGGGTCGTTGCCGCCCCATCGGCCGTCCGGGTCGTCCAGGACGGTCCGGGCCTCGGCGAAGTGGCCCGCGATGGCCCGGGCCAGCACCGCGCCGTTGCGGTTGGCCGCGAGCAGGCTGACCAGTCCGCCCTTGCGCAGCCCGGCGGTGAGCTGGCCCAGCGCCTCGGCCGGGTCGTCGACGACCTCCAGCACCCCGTGGCAGAGCACCGCGTCGACGCTGTCGGGCTCGACCAGGTCGGCCAGGGTCTGGGTGTCCCCCTGCAGGGCCCGCACCAGATCGGTGACCCCGGCCTCGGCGGCCCGCCGCTCCAGGGCGAACAGCGCGTCCGGGCTGGGGTCGACCACGGTGACCCGGTGTCCGAGCCGGGCCACCGGCACGGCGAAGTTGCCGGTGCCGCCGCCGGTGTCCAGGACGTCCAGCACCGGTCGGCCCAGTTCCCCGGCCCGGCGGGCGAGAGCGGCGCTGACCACCTCCCACACCACGGCGGTCCGGAGAGAACTGCGGGGGCGGGTCGGGTACACGGAGGGGCTCCTCGGGAGGTTCTGGATCTGGCTGCCCCAACCTTAGACCGCGCGCTGGTCGGCGGAGCCCTCCGAAGCCTCGGCGCTGCGGACCGGGTTGAGCGCGACCAGCCGCTGCACCATCCGGACGAACAGCGCGGTGTTGCGGATCAGGTCGTCGGCGTCGCGCATGGTCGCGGCCGAGGCGATGCCCGCCTCCGCCGCGGCGCGCTTGGGGGCGCCCGCCGCGTAGTAGACCGCCCACTCGGCCAGCTCCGGGGCGACCTCGGGCAGCACCTCCCAGGCGCTGCGGATCCGGCCGCGCTTGCGCGGGCCCTCCTCGGGGACGCCGCGCACCGCGAGCACCGCGGCCGAGGCCCGCAGCGCGGCGAGATGGGCCACCGCGTAGCGCTCCAGCGGGCCCTCCATGCTCCGGGCCTCGTCCAGGCCCCGGTAGGCCTGGGCCAGCAGGTCCAGCGCGGCCGGCGGCGCCCCGGCCCGGCGCAGCACCGGATGCACGTCCGAGGGCGGACGGTAGGGCCTGGCCGCGGAGTCGACCCGGCCGGCGGGGTTGGCGGGACCGGCCGGGTTGGCCGCCTGCAGCGGCAACTGCAGCACCTGTGCTGTGGGGATCACCTTGTCGCTCATGGCTGGTTCAGTCCTCCCGTTCGAATCCGGCCGTCAGGCGGGCGTCGGCGTACGCGGCAGCGGCGTACGGGTGAGAGTCCAGCGCCCGGCGGCGCGGTCGAGGCTGAGGTCGTACACGTCGCTGGCGAAGCAGCGGCCCGGGCTGGCCTGCACCCGCCACACCTCGCGGCCCCCGGTCCAGTGGCCGAGCACCTCGCGCACGGCGTAGACCCGGTCCCGCCAGAGGAAGTGCGTGGGCTGCTCCTGGCCGCCCCTGACCTCGATCGGGTCGGCCTGTCCTGCCCCACGCGCGGTGCTGCTCGGCATCCCCGCCATCGCGGCCACCTCCCTCTCCCTGCCATCGACGCTTATTCGAATCTACGTTCGAACAACCTCAGGGTAGCCCCCACCCACGGGCCTGCGTCAATGCCGCAGGCCCCGGGTCGGACCCTCAGCGCCATGCTGCACCCCACCACTGACAATCCGGCCGGGGCCGCCGTCCGCTACCGGGCCACGGGCTCTGCGGGCTCGACGAGTTCGCGTTCGAGCGCGACGGCGGGGGCGACGGCGGGGGCGGCCGCCTCCGGCCCGGACCCCGACGCGGCCGGACCGCCCGGCACGGTGAACAGCGGCAGGAAGATCTGCACCAGCGGGCCGATGGCCAGCGCGTAGGCCACCGTGCCGATGCCGACGCTGCCGCCCATCAGCACCCCGACCACCAGCACGGTGACCTCGATGGTGGTGCGGACCAGCCGGACCGAGCGTCCGGTCCGGCGGCAGAAGCCGGTCATCAGGCCGTCGCGCGGGCCCGGACCGAAGCGGGCGCCGATGTAGAGGCCGCCGGCCATGCCGTTGAGCACGATCCCCGCCATCAACAGGCAGATCCGCAGCGGGACTCCGTGCGGGGTCGGCAGCAGCGCGAGCGCGGCGTCCACCGACAGGCCGATGACGAAGACGTTGCTGACGGTGCCGAGGCCCGGGCGCTGGCGCAGCGGTATCCACAGCAGCAGTACGGCGGCGCCGACGATCATGGTGATGGTGCCGAAGGACAGCCCGATGTGCCTGGTCAGGCCCTGGTGGAAGACGTCCCACGGGTCCAGCCCCAGCGCGGCGCGGATCTGCAGCGCCATGCTCGCCCCGTACAGGGCCAGGCCGACGTAGAGCTGGACCAGCCGGCGGGCCAGCTGCGCGGGCGGTCGGTTCCGGAGCGGTCGGAACAGCCGGAGCGGTCGGTCGGCGGTCGGTCGGTGCACGGGTGGCCCCCCTTGGATTCCTCGGGTACTGATGCCACCCTGGGGGAAAGTGGACCGGCCTTCCAGGGCCAATCAATGAGAGGTGGACTGGTCGTGGTCGTTCGCTCCTCCATCGGCGCGACCCAGCTGGACCGCGCGCTGGGCAGCTGGCAGCGGTCGCGCGAACCCGCCTACCGCGCCCTGGCCGGATCGCTGCGCACGCTGGTCCTGGACGGACGCGTGTCGGTGGAGACCCGGCTCCCGGCCGAACGCGAGCTGTGCACGGTGCTGGGCCTGAGCCGGACCACCGTGGCCGCCGCCTACGAACTGCTGCGCGACGAGGGCTTCCTGGTGAGCCGTCGGGGCTCCGGCAGCTGGACCGCGCTGCCCGAGGGACGGCCGATGCCGGTGGCCGGCCTCTCGCCGTACCCGACCGACCGGGGCGGGGTGATCGACCTGGGCATCGCCGCGCGGCCGGCCGCCGAGCCCTGGATCACCCGGGCGATGACCGCCGCGGTCGCAGAACTGCCCGCCTACACCCGGACCCACGGCACCTTCCCGGCCGGGCTGCAGGTGCTCAGGGAGGCCGTCGCCGAGCGCTTCGCCCAGCGCGGGCTGCCCACCACCCCGGACCAGATCATGATCACCAGCGGCGCCTCCGCCGCGCTGACGCTGCTGCTGCGCGCCCTGGGCGGACCGGCCGAGCGGATCGCGGTGGAGTCCCCCAGCTACGCCAACGCGCTGCAGGCGATCCGCTTCGTCGGCGGCCGGGCGGTGCCGGTCCCGCTGGACCAGGAGGGCTGGTCGATGGACGCCTGGAGCCGGACCCTGCGCGAGGCCGCGCCCGCGCTCGCGTACGTCATCCCCGACTTCCAGAACCCCACCGGACTGCTGATGTCCGATCAGCAGCGCCGCGAGCTGGCCGCCCTGGCCCGGACCACCGGCACCCGGCTGATCGTGGACGAGACCATCGCCGAGATGGCCATCGACGACGTCCCCCCGGTGCTCCCGCTGGCCGCCTTCGACCGGAGCGGCACGGCGATCACCGTCGGCTCGGCCGGCAAGACCTTCTGGGGCGGCCTGCGGATCGGCTGGATCAGGGCGGCCCCCGACCTGATCCGCCGCATCTGCGCGGACCGGGCCAGCCTGGACGTCTGCTCGCCGGTGGTCGAACAGCTGGCGGTCCGTCATCTGCTGGCCGAGTGCCTGCCCGAGGTGCTGGCGTTCCAGCGGGACCGGAACCGGGAGCAGCGCGAGGCGCTCACCACCGCGCTCCGGACCGAGCTGCCCGACTGGACCTTCCGGATGCCGCAGGGCGGCCTGTCGCTCTGGGTCCGGACCGGGGACGGCGGGATGGGCGGCAGCGCACTGGCCGAGGCGGCCCAGCGCTTCGGCGTGTGGATCGGCTCCGGCCCGCGCTTCGGCGTGGACGGCGTGCTGGAGCGCTTCGTCCGGCTGCCCTACGCCCAGCCGCCGGAGGTGCTGCGCGAGGCCGTCCGCCGCCTCGCCGCGGCGAGCGCGGCCGGTACCGGCGCCGGCACGGCGGGACCGGTGGAGTTCTCACTGCTCTGAACGGATCGGCCGACGGATCGGCCCATGGATCCGCCTACGGGGAAGGGACGGTGTCTGCGTCCCGGCGGATCGTTCCGCCGGCCTGCAGGCACCGCCCCACCCGTTCCCCCCGTGATCCCCCCGGATCCCCCTGCCCCTCCCCCTGCGAGGAGGCCGGACGGCGACGTGTCCGTGTCGCCTCTGGCCGGGTCCCGCTCCGCCGCCCCGTGTCGGCGGTGCGGTCCCGAACCAGTCCGTCACCGGTGCTTCCCGGTGCTCCATACTCTGCCCTTTGCGCAGGTCGGGGGGTATCCGCGCTTCTACTCATCCAGCCGCATGGGTAGGACTGAGTACGGGTACTCAGTGATCGCCCCGGGGAACGGGCCCGTTGTCGGTGGCGTCGGCTACGGTGAGCGTGCACCGTTGACCCACGGGTAAGGGGGATCCACCGTGTCGGTCATTCCACTGATCTTCACCAGCAGCTGGGCCAGCGGCATCAACGCCTACGCCGTGGTGCTGCTGCTCGGCCTGTTCGGCCGCTACGACGGCGTCAGCAGCGTCCCGCCCGGCCTGGAGCGGACGGACGTGCTGGTGGCCGCCGCGCTGCTGTGCCTCTGCGAGGTGGTGGCCGACAAGATCCCCTATCTGGACTCGGCCTGGGACGCGGTGCACACGGTGATCCGCCCGGTCGCCGGGGCCGTGGTGGCCGCGCTGATCGCCGGGCACGCCCACGACTCGCTGGCCTCGCTCGCCGCCGCGGCCATGGGCGGCACCACCGCGCTGGTCAGCCATCTGGTCAAGAGCGGCATCCGGATGGGGGTGAACACCTCCCCCGAGCCGTTCAGCAACATAGCGGTCAGCCTGTTCGAGGAGTTCTCGGTCGCGAGCCTGGTGACGCTGGCGCTGTTCCACCCGGTGCCCGCCGCGATCATCGCCGGGGTGCTGCTATTGATCGGCGTACTGATCGTCGGCTTCACCTACTCCCGGATCCGCCGCTACCGGATACGGCGGCGGGAGCGCCGGCAGCGACGGGCCCTGCCGCGTCAGGACGCGGACGTCCGCTCGGGCGGATGACCGCCACGATCAGCAGCAGCGCGACGGCGACGAACAGCGCCGCCACGCCCATGGCGTCGGCCACCCCGTGCGCGAACAGGGCGTGCGGGGAGCGTCCGCCGGAGTGCCGGGTGGCCGAGGCGAACACCGTCAGCAGCAGCGCGGTGCCCAGCGCGCCGCCCATCTGCTGCATGGACTGCAGCGTCCCGGCCGCCGCACCGGACTCCTCCGGACGGACCCCGCCCAGGA
Organism: Streptacidiphilus jeojiense; assembly: GCF_000719095.1. Classification (GTDB taxonomy): domain Bacteria; phylum Actinomycetota; class Actinomycetes; order Streptomycetales; family Streptomycetaceae; genus Streptacidiphilus; species Streptacidiphilus jeojiensis. Next base: position 293,135 of record NZ_JOEH01000001.1, read on the forward strand.
TGGTGAGGCTCAGCGGCACCATGGTGCAGCCCGCGCCCAGGCCGAACAGCACCATCGGCACCAGGATGCCCGGGGCGAAGCCGGTGTCGGCGCCGACCCGGCTGAGCAGCAGCAGCCCGGCGGCGAGCAGCACCGGCGCCCCGTAGAGGAAGGGCCGCGCACCGGTCCTGGGCACCAGCCTCGGGACGATCCGCGCGCCGGCGAAGAGCAGCAGCACCAGCGGCAGGAACGCGGCGCCGGTCTGCAGGGCGCTGTAGCCGAGGACGTTCTGGAGGTACTGGGTGACGAAGAAGAACATCCCGAACATGCCCGCGGCCAGCATCAGCATGGCCAGGTAACCGCCGCCACTGGCCCGCCGGGTGAGCAGGTGCAGCGGCAGCAGCGGCCGGGCGGTGCGGGACTCGATCACCACGAACGCGCCGAGCAGCAGTACGGCGGCCGCGAAGCAGCCGAGCGTGGAGGCCGCGCCCCAGCCCGCGGTGGCGGCCCGGATGAAGCCGTAGACCAGCGACGCGCTGCCGAGGGTGGCGGTGACCGCACCCGGCAGGTCGAAGCGGCTCGGGTGGCGTTCCGGCTCGCGGATCAGCCTGGGTGCGAGCAGCACCACCGCCAGCCCGAACGGGATGTTGATGAACATGACGGAGCGCCAGGAGAAGGCCGAGGTCAGCACTCCGCCGAGGATCATGCCGACGGCGCCGCCGCCGGCCGACATGCTGGAGTACAGCCCGATGGCGCGGGCCCGCTGCCCGGCGTCCGGGTAGTTGCTGACGATCAGGGCCAGCGTGCTGGGCGCCGCCACGGCCGCGCCGACGCCCTGGGCGGCGCGGGCCACCAGCAGCATGGTCGGGGTGGTGGCCAGGCCGCCGAGCAGCGAGGCCAGGGTGAACAGGGCGATGCCCGCGGTGAGCAGCCGTCGCCGTCCGAGGATGTCGCCCGCGCGGCCGCCGAGGAGCAGCAGCCCGCCGAAGGTCAGCAGGTAGATGTTCGGCACCCAGGACAGCCCTGCCGCGGAGAAGTGCAGGCTGCGCTGGATGCCGGGGAGTGCGATGGAGACCACGGTGGCGTCCAGGACGACCATCAACTGGCAGATGAGGATCACCGCGAGGGCGAGCCCTGGGCGCGGTGGCCGCCGCCCGGTACCGTCCTCACCAGGCGGATCAGCCCGGACGTCTTGGGTTGCGGTGGTGACGGGAGCGATGATGTTCTCGGGCATGGCTCTCCCATGAGGTCATGACGAGGAAGGGAACAAAGCGGAGAGAGTCTCCGGTTCCAAGAACAACGATACGGAGATACTCTCCGTTTATCAACCCTGGGATGAACGATGACCGTGCCGCCGTCTCCACCGGCCCGCCCGATGCGCGCCGACGCCCGTCGCAACTACGAGCGACTGGTCTCGGCCGCCACCGAGGCGTTCCTGGAGAACGGCGCCGACGCCTCCCTGGACGACATCGCCAAGCGTGCGGGCGTCGGCCCGGGCACCCTGTACCGGCACTTCCCGGCCCGGCAGAACCTGATCGACGCGGTGCTGGACCGGTGGATGGCCTCGGTGCTGACCGAGGCCGAGCCGCTGCTCGAGGCGGCCGACCCGGCCGAGGCCCTCGCCGTGTGGCTGCGCAGGCTGGTCTCCCACGTCTACCGCTTCCGCGGGCTCTCCAGCGCGTTGATCCCGCCCGAGGACAAGATGAAGGGCGACTCCCCCGGCTGGGTGCTGCACAGCACCTCCGAGCAGTTGCTCGCGCGCGCCCAGCAGAGCGGTCAGATCCGCTCCGACGTCGTCATCAAGGAAGTGATGATGCTGGTCAGCGGTGTCACCTGGGCCTGCACCAGCGGCAAGGAGGTCGACGCCGACCGGCTGATCGACCTGATCATGAACGGCCTGCGGGTGCGGGACTGAGCGCTCCCCGCGGCGCATAGGATCAGTGCCCATGGCACGAATCGTCGTCATCGGCGCAGGTATGGGCGGGCTCGCGGCAGCGGCACGGCTGGCCACGGTGGGCCACCGGGTCACCGTGTGCGAGGCAGCCGACAGCCACGGCGGCATGGTCGGGCAGTACCGGCGCGAGGGGTTCGGCTTCGACACCGGCCCCACCCTGCTCACCCTGCCCGCCGTCTACCGCGACCTGATGCTGAAGACCGGCCGCACCCGGCTGGAGGACGAGGTCGAGCTGCGCTCGGTGGAGCCGGCCGCCGTGCACCGGCTGCCGGACGGGACCACGGTCGAACTGGCCAACGCCTCCCGGGCCCGGGTGGTCCAGTCCCTGGACCAGGCGCTGGGCGACGGCGCTGGCCTGCGCTGGGGCGAGATGCTGGAGCGCGGACGGGCGGTGTGGGAGGCCACCCGCCGCCCGCTGCTGGAGGAACCGCTGCCGGACGATCCGTCAGCCCTGCACCAGGATCCCTACCCCTTCCCGTCGCCCCGGCGCGGCCTGTTCCGCCGGCCGCTCCCGCCGCAGGGCCTGGCCGACGTCGCCGGACGCGAACTGCGCCACCCCGGGCTGACCGCGCTGCTGGACGAGTACGCGCTGCGCTTCGGCTTCGACCCGCGCCGGGCCCCGGCCTCGCTGACGGCGATCCCGTACATGGAGCAGAGCTTCGGCATCTGGTACGTCACCGGCGGGATGCGCGCCCTCGCCGACGCGGTGCTGCGCCGCTGCGAGCAGCGCCGGGTGGAGCTGCGCTTCGACACCCGGGTCCAGCAGCTTCTCGGCGACGACGACCGGGTCGACGGCGTGCTGCTGGAGGACGGCAGCAAGCTGGACGCCGATGTGGTGGTCGCCGACACCGACCCGGGAGCGCTCGGCGCCGCCGTCGAGCAGCCGACCGCCGAGGCCGCGCCGGGCCGGTTCACCGTGCTGCTCGCGCTGCGCGGCGCGCGTCCCGCCGGGACGGCGCACCGTACCGTCGTGCACGCCGCCGATCGGCTGGACCAGCTGGACGCGCTGTTCTCGGAGTCACCGCGGCTGTGCGAGCGCCCCACCGTGCAGCTGCTGCGTCCTGACGATGCGACACTCGCGCCCGCCGGGCACGAGGCCGCCGTGCTCACGGTGACCGTCCCGGCCCACGGCCGGCTGGACTGGACCGCGGCCGGCCGCGCCGAGGCCTACGCCGACGCCGTCCTCGCCCACGCCGCCCCCGAACTGCGGGAGCGGATGCTGTGGCGCGAGGTCCGCACCCCCGCCGACACCGAGGCCCGGACCGGTGCGACCGGCGGCTCCGTCCCCGGCCCGGCGCTGGCCGGCGGCGGTGGCGACTGGCTCCACGCCGCCAACCGCGCCGCCAGGACCGGCCTCTACCTGGTCGGCGGCGCGGCGCACCCGGGCGGCGGGCTGGCCGGGGTGGGCATGTCGGCGGCGGTCACCGCGGAGCTGATCGGCACGCCGTGACCCGGCGTCAGCCCGGCGTCAGCCGTACTGCTGCTGCCAGGTCTCCTGGCCGGCCGGCTGCGGCTGTTCGACGGGCTGCGGCTGCTCCTGCTGGTAGCCGTACTGGTACTGCTGCTCGTAGGAGGCCGAGGGGTCGTACGCCTGCGCCTGCTGCTGGTACTGCTGCTCGTAGCCGTAGGAGTAGTCGGCCTGCGGCGCGTACTGCTGCTGCTCCGCCGGCTGGACCGGGAAGCCGTTGGTGTCGTACTGGACCTGCGGCTGCGCCTGGGCGTACGCGGGCTGCGCGTACTCCTGGTATTGGTACCCGTAGTCCTGCTGCGGGTAGTCGGTGTAGGGGGTCTCCGGGTAGGGCGTCCCGGCGTACTGGCCCTCTGCGTACTGGCCCTCGGTGTACTGGCCCTGGGCGTACTGCGGCTCGGCGTACGGGGTCTCGCCGTAGGGGGTCCCGGCGTACTCCGGGTAGGGCAGCTGCTGGGGGTCCTCCCCCGCCGCCTCCTGCTCGAAGACCGCGGGGTCGTAGGCGATCGTCGGGGGCGCCTCCTCGATCGGGCCGACCTCGCCGACCCGGACCGCCTCCCCGCGCCCGTCCCCGTCGCCGACCGGTGCGGGCTCGCCCGCCGGGAAGACGCTCGCCAGCAGCGGCACCCCCGCCAGCGGTCCCGGCAGCGACCCGTCCTGGGAGCGGAGCGACCAGTGGCTGGCGGCGCCGGTCTTCACCGAGCGGGTGACCAGGTACTGACCCGCACCGAAGGCCACCACCCCGCCGCCGATCAGCGGCAGGGACCCCTGCGCCACACCCGCCACCAGCGCGAGGAAGCCGACCAGCGCCAGCACCCGCCAGTGCGGCGCGGCCCGGTGCTGCAGCAGCAGCTCCCCCAGCAGCCACAGCGCGACCAGCGCGAACGCGGCGTAGAGCACCGCAAGTCCGATGACTCCCACGGGCTTACCTACCTCTGCCTGCAACGGGCACGGCCGTGCCCCTGCGCACCACGGTACCGTTCAGCCCCTGCGGTCAAGGCCGAGGTTCTGATAGATCTCCGTGGTCACCGTCGAGAAGTTCATGGTCATGAAGTGCAGCCCCGGGGTGCCCTCGGCGAGCAGCCTGCGGCACATCTCGGTGGCGTAGTCGATGCCGATCGCGCGCACCGCCTGCGGGTCCTCCTCGGCCGCCAGCAGCCGGTCGGCGAACTGCTGCGGGATCACAGCGTTGCTGAGCGTGGGGATGCGTCGCAGCGAGCGGACCGAGGTCACCGGCATGATCTCCGGGATGATCGGGGTGTCGCAGCCGGCCGCCGCGACCCGGTCCCGGAACCGCAGGTAGTCGTCCACGTCGAAGAACATCTGGGTGATCGCGTAGTCCGCGCCGGCCCGGCACTTGGCGACGAAGTGCCGGATGTCCTCGTCCCAGTCGGACGACCGCGGGTGCATCTCCGGGAAGGCGGCGACGCCGACGCAGAAGTCGCCCGACTCCTTGATCAGCCGGACCAGGTCGGAGGCGTACTCCGGTCCCTGCGGGTGCTTGACCCACTCGCCCAGCGGGTCGCCCGGCGGGTCCCCGCGCAGCGCCAGGATGTTGCGCACGCCCTGGTCCGCGTAGTGGCCGAGGATGTTGCGCAGCTCGGCGACGCTGTGGTCGACCGCGGTCAGATGGGCGACGGGTGTGAGCGTCGTCTCCTGGGTGATCCGCCCGGTGATGTTGATGGTGCGGCCGCGGGTGGATCCGCCGGCGCCGTAGGTCACGCTGACGAAGGTCGGCGCGAGACCCTCCAGCCTCCGGATCGCCTTCCACAGCCCGACCTCCGCCTCCGCGCTGCGGGGCGGCATGAACTCGAAGGAGTAGGAGCACTTGCCCGCCGCCAGGAGCTCCCGGATGGAGGGCTTGCTGTCGTGCCGGACGCTTGAGGTACCGAGGGCCATGCAGGCAGATTAGCGGCCGTTGGAACCGATGCCGAAACGTCCGTCCACCTACTGATACCGCTCCGGGCGGGCTCCGGGTGGGGATGCGCTCACCGGACCCGCGGACCCCTCGCGTTACGCTGGCTGCTCCCGTACCCGCTCGGAGCCCGCCGGTGTCCCTCACCCATCCTGTCCCCCCGATCGACCTCGCCCGCGTTCCGGGCAGCCCGGTCGACGAGGAACTGCTGCGTTCCCGGGTGGACCGGACCCTGGACCGCTTCCTGGACCGCCAGGAGGCGGTGCTGGCGACGGTGTCGCCGGAGCTGGGCCCGCTGACCGGCACCGTGCGGGCGTTCCTGGACAGCGGCGGGAAGCGGCTGCGGCCCGCCTTCTGCTACTGGGGCTGGCGCGGGGCCGGCGGCGCCCGGGACGACGACGCCGCGGTGGCCGCCTGCTCGGCGCTGGAGCTGCTGCAGGCCAGCGCGCTGGTGCACGACGACCTGATAGACCGCAGCGCCACCCGGCGCGGGCTGCCGTCGGTGCACCGCCGATTCGAGGCCCTGCACGGCGAGCAGGGCTGGCACGGGGACGGCGCGCGGTTCGGGGCCGCCTCCGCGCTGCTGCTCGGCGACCTGCTGCTGGCCTGGTGCGACGAACTGCTCTGGGGCAGCGGGCTGCCGCTGGCGGCGGTGCGCCGGGCCAAGCCGGTGTTCGACCTGATGCGGACCGAGGTGATGGCGGGCCAGTACCTCGACCTGCTGGAGCCGGCCAGCGCGGGCCTCGCCGGGGCGGACCGCGAGGACGCGATCGACCGGGCCCGGACGGTGGTGCACTACAAGGCGGCCAAGTACACCGTGGAGCGCCCGCTCCAGATCGGCGGGCTGCTCGCCGGTGCGGATCCGGCCCTGACGGCCGCCTACGCCGCGTTCGGGCTGCCGCTCGGCGAGGCGTTCCAGCTCCGGGACGACCTGCTGGGCGTCTTCGGCGACCCCGAGGTCACCGGAAAGCCCGCCGGGGACGACCTGCGGGAGGGAAAGCGCACGCTGCTGGTGGCCGAGGCCTCGGCGGCCTGCTCGGCGGGGGACGCCGGGCTGCTGGACGAACTGCTGGGAGCGCCGGACCTGGGCGACCACGAGGTGGGGCTGCTGCGGGCGGCGATCGTGCGCAGTGGCGCACCGGAGCGGGTCGAGCAGCGGATCGCCGCGCTCCGCGGGGAAGCGTTGGCGGCGTTGGAGGCTGCGCCGCTGGTGGAGCCGGAGGCCCGGAGGGTGCTGCGGCGGCTGGCGGGGGCGGCTACCGCACGTCGGTACTGAAGCGCTCGCCTCGGCCGACGGTTGCTGTTCGCGCAGTTCCCCACGCCCCTAAAACAGAAGGGGCGCGGGGAACTGCGCAAACGCTCAGCCCCGCTGACGTACACGTTCCGCCAAAGCTTCGGCCGCAGCATACGGATCCGCCGCCTCGGTCAGGGCCCGTACCACCACGATCCGTCGCGCCCCCGCGTCCAGCACCTGGTCCAGGTTCGAGGCATCGATCCCGCCGATGGCGAACCAGGGCCGCGCCGGTGCCTGCTTGGCCGCGTAGGAGACCAGCTCCAGACCCGGGGCGTGCCGCCCGGGCTTCGTCGGGGTGGGCCAGACCGGCCCCGTGCAGAAGTAGTCGACGCCCGGTTCGGTCAGCGCCGCGTCCACCTCCGCCTCGGCGTGGCAGGAGCGGCCGATCAGAACGGACTCGCCGAGGATCGCCCGCGCCGCGGCCACCGGCAGGTCGTCCTGGCCGAGGTGCAGCACGTCCGGGCGGGCCGCATGGGCCACGTCGGCGCGGTCGTTGACGGCCAGCAGCCGCCCGTGCCGACGGCAGGCGTCGGCGAAGACCTCCAGCGCCGCCAGCTCCTGCCGCGCCTCCAGCCCCTTGTCCCGCAGCTGGACGATGTCCACGCCGCCGGCCAGCACCGCGTCCAGGAACTCTGGCAGGTCCCCCTGCTCGCGCCGGGCGTCGGTGCACAGGTAGAGCCGGGCCTCGTCCAGCGCAGCCACCGCGGACGAACGGCTCACAGCGCCATCGCCTGGGCGCGGCGCTTGACCTCGGTGCCGCGGTTCTCGTTCATGGCCTGGGCCGGGGTGCCGGGCAGCGAGGGGTCCTCGGTGAACAGCCACTCCAGGATCTCCTCGTCGGTGAACCCGGAGTCGTGCATCAGCGTCAGCAGGCCGCAGATGCCCTTCACGGTGCCGTTGGGGCCGATGAAGGCGGCCGGCACCATCAGGGCGTTGTTCTCGCCGCGGCGGACGGCGAGCAGGGTGCCGTCGTCGACGAGACGCCGGACCTTGGTCACCACCACCCCCCACTGCTCGGCGATGTCGGGGACGTTCATCCACGCGGGAATCAGGGCGTCAATCTTGGGATCAATCTGGCTCACGCCCTCAAGACTGCCATCCCCGGCCGCCCCCGCGCACCATCAGGCCCGCACGGCGGCCTTGAGCTGGACCGCGGGGTCGGCCGCGAGCACCGGGTCGAGGGGAGTCCGCCGCTCCAGCAGCCGGCGTCCCTGGACCAGGTCGCGGGGGCGGTCCACCGTCAGCAGCGCCACCGGGACGCCGTCGCGCAGCCACAGCGCGCTCCAGTCGGCGGCCTCCGGGTCCCCGCGCCGGAGCAGGGTGTCGCCGGGGCGGTGGTGGCCGGCGTACTGGACCATGCGGCCGAACTGCTCGGACCAGAAGTAGGGAACGGGGTCGTACTGCTGCTCGCCGCCGAGCGCGTTGGCGGCGGCGACCCGGGCGCCCTGCACCGCGTTGTCCCAGTGGTGGACCATCAGCCGGGTCCGGTAGCGGGCGGAGGGGAAGGAGGCGCAGTCGCCGACGGCCAGCACCCCCTCGGCCGAGGTCCGCAGCCGGTCGTCGGCCGCGATCGCGCCCCGGTCGTCCAGGACGATCCCGGAGCCGTCGAGCCAGCCGGTGTCGGGGCGGGCGCCGATGCCGACCACCACCGCGTCCGCGCCCAGCTCGGTGCCGTCGGTGAGCAGCACCGTCGCCCCGGGGTCGCCCTCCAGCCGGACGTCCCCGTCCACGATGCCGCCGACCGCGGCTCCGGTCCGCAGCTCGACGCCGGCCTCCGCGTACCAGCCGCGCATCCCCTCGGTGATCTCCGCCGGCAGCGCACCGGCCAGCGGCACCGGCGCCGCCTCGACCACGGTGACCTCGCAGCCCAGCCGCCGGGCCACGGTCGCAGCCTCGGCGCCGATCCAGCCGGCACCGACGACCACGATCCTGGCCCCAGGGCGCAGCGCGCCCTTCAGCGCGACGGCGTCGTCATGGGTGCGCAGCAGATGCCTCCGCGCGGACTGCCCGGGCAGGGCGACCGGGCGGGCCCCGGTCGCCAGCACCAGCCGGTCGTACTCCAGCTCCCCGCCGTCGGTGCCCAGCACCCGCCGTACGGGGTCCAGCCCAGTGGCCCGGCGGCCGAGCAGCAACTCGATGCCCCGGCCCGGGAAGTCGATGTCGAAGCGCGAGTGCTCGGCCTTGCCGAGCAGCACGTCCTTGGAGAGCGGCGGCCGGTCGTAGGGCTGGTGCGGCTCGGCGCCCAGCAGCAGCACCTCCCCCTCGTGCCCCTGGTCCCGCAGCGCCACCGCTGTCTGCACCCCGGCCATCCCGGCCCCGACCACGACGATCCGCATCCCGTCACTCTACGGCCGAGCAGGCACGACTACAGTTGTGGGGACCATCCACGGGAGCCCGGCGTACCGGGCTGAGAGGGAGGCAGCAGGGCGGACCGCGCCCCCGGCCTCCGACCGTCCGAACCTGATCCGGGTCATGCCGGCGAAGGGAGTGGGCACCTGTGCCACGTACCAACACCGACGTATCGACCGACGCACCGACCGACGTACTGGTCGTCGGCGGCGGGATCATCGGCCTGGCCACCGCCTGGCGGACCGCCCAGCGCGGCCTCTCGGTGACCGTGCTCGACCCGGATCCGGGCCGTGGCGCCAACCGGGTGGCCGCCGGGATGCTGGCGCCGGTCACCGAGCTGCAGTACGGCGAGGAGGAGCTGCTGCGCCTCGGTATCGCCTCCAACGAGCGCTACGCCGCCTTCGCCGCCGAACTGACCGCCGCGAGCGGACTGCCCACCGGGTACCGGGCCTGCGGCACCCTGGCCGCGGCGCTGGACGCCGACGACCGCGCCGAACTGCGCGAGCTGCACGCCTTCCAGCAGCGGCTGGGCCTGGAGGCCGAGTGGCTGACCGGACGCGAGTGCCGCCGGCTCGAACCCATGCTGGCGCCCTCGGTCCGCGGCGGGCTGCTGGTGACGGGGGACCACCAGGTGGACGGGCGGCGGCTGGGCGCGGCGCTGCTGCGCGCCTGCACCGCGGCCGGGGTGCGGATCCACCGCTCCCGGGCCGCCCGGATCGAGCTGACGGACGCTCAGGACCGGGTGGTCGGCGCCCTCGCCGAGGACGGCACCCGGCTGTCCGCCGGGCAGACCGTGCTCGCGGCCGGCAGCTGGTCCGGGGAGGTCCCCGGGCTGCCACCGGAGGCGCGGCTGCCGGTCCGCCCGGTCAAGGGCCAGATCCTGCGGCTGCGGATGACCACCTCGCTGGGCGCGCCGCTGCCCGGCGGCCCCTTCCTCTCCCGCAACCTCCGGGCCGTGGTCCGCGGCGTGCACCTCTACCTGGTGCCGCGCGAGGACAGCGAGTTGGTCGTCGGCGCGACCATGGAGGAGCAGGGCTTCGACACCACCGTCACCGCCGGCGGGGTGTACGAGCTGCTGCGGGACGCCCATGAGCTCGTCCCCGGGATCACCGAGCTGCCGCTGGTGGAGACCGGCGCCGGGCTGCGTCCCGGCACCCCCGACAACGCCCCGCTGCTGGGGCCCACCGCGCTGCCCGGCCTGGTCGCCGCGACCGGTCACCACCGCAACGGCGTGCTGCTGACCCCGGTCACCGCCGACGCCGTCTCCGCCTACCTGGCCACCGGCGTGCTGCCGCCGGAGGCCGCCCTGTTCACCCCCGCCCGCTTCTCCCTCCTGGAGGCCAGCTCATGACGCCCCCCGCGACCCCCGTGACGGCGACCCTCGCCATCCGCGTCAACGGCGACCCGCGCCTGGTCGCCCCCGGCACCACCCTGGCCGAGGTCGTCGCCGAGCTCAGCTCGGCGCCCTCCGGCATAGCCGCAGCCGTCAACGAGACGGTCGTGCCGCGCGGCGCCTGGTCCGCCACGGCTCTGGCCGCCGACGACCGGATCGAGATCCTCACCGCCGTCCAGGGAGGCTGACAGACGATGTCCGACGACACCCTGACCATCGCCGGCCGCAGCTTCGGCTCGCGGCTGATCATGGGCACCGGCGGCGCCCCCAGCCTGGAGGTGCTGGAGCAGGCGCTGCGGCTGTCCGGCACCGAGCTGACCACCGTGGCCATGCGCAGGATCAACCCCGCCGCCCGCGGCTCGGTGCTGGAGGTGCTGCAGCGCAACAACATCGCCGTGCTGCCGAACACCGCCGGCTGCTTCACCGCGGGCGAGGCGGTGCTCACCGCCAGGCTGGCCCGCGAGGCGCTGGGTACGAACTGGGTGAAACTCGAGGTGGTCGCCGACGAGCGGACCCTGCTGCCCGACCCGATCGAACTGCTGGACGCCGCCGAGACCCTGGTCGACGACGGCTTCGTGGTCCTCCCGTACACCAACGACGACCCGGTGCTGGCCCGCAAGCTGGAGGACGTGGGCTGCGCCGCGGTGATGCCGCTGGGCTCCCCGATCGGCTCGGGCCTCGGCATCCGAAATCCGCACAACTTCCAGCTGATCGTGGAGCGGGCCCAGGTCCCGGTGGTGCTGGACGCCGGCGCCGGCACTGCCTCCGACGCCGCACTGGCGATGGAGCTGGGCTGCGCCGCGGTGATGCTGGCCACCGCCGTCACCCGGGCCCAGCACCCGGCGCTGATGGCCGAGGCCATGCGGCACGCCGTCGAGGCCGGTCGGCTGGCCCACCGCGCCGGACGGATCCCGCGCCGCTTCCACGCCGAGGCCTCGTCGCCGATGGCCGGTCGCGCCGAGCTCGACCCGGAGGCCCCGGCCTTCTGAGCCGGGCCGGGGGGTGACCCGGGTCACTCAGTCCTTACCGTCCGGCAACAACTCGACCGTCGGTGCGCCCGCAGCCGGCTCCGGGCCCCGTAAACTCCCTGGAATGGACACTGCCCTGCACGACCCCCTCCTCGGGCGGCTGCTCGATGCCCGCTACAGGGTCGAGCAGCGGATCGCCGTCGGCGGCATGGCCACCGTCTACCGGGGCCTGGACACCCGGCTGGAACGGGTCGTCGCGCTCAAGGTGATGCACCCGGGGCTGGCCAGTGACCCCGAGTTCACCTCCCGCTTCATCCGCGAGGCCAAGGCCGTGGCCCGGCTCTCGCACCCCAACGTGGTGAACGTGTTCGACCAGGGCCAGGACGGCGACGCCGTCTTCCTGGCCATGGAGTACGTACCCGGCTGGACCCTGCGCGACCTGATGCGGGACCGCGGCGCGCTGGCGCCGCGCACCGTGCTGGACATCCTGGAGCCGATCCTGGCCGGGCTGGGCGCCGCGCACCGGGCCGGACTGGTGCACCGGGACGTCAAGCCGGAGAACGTGCTGCTCACCGAGGACGGCCGGGTCAAGGTCACCGACTTCGGCCTGGTCCGGGCGGTGAGCGGGGAGAGCCAGGCGACGACCGGTCAGGTCATGGGCACCGTCTCCTACCTGGCGCCGGAACAGATCGAGCAGGGCGCCACCGACCCGCGCACCGACGTCTACGCCTGCGGCATCCTGATGTTCGAGATGCTCACCGGTTCCAAGCCCTACACCGGCGACAGCCCGATGCAGGTCGTCTACCAGCACATCAGCATGGACGTACCGCCGCCCTCGTCGCTGGTCCCGGGCCTGGCACCGGAGCTGGACGCCATAACGACGGCAGCGGCCTCCCGGGACGCCAACCGCAGGCCGGCCGACGCCGTCGCCCTGCTCGCCGCCCTCCAGCACATCCGCCGCGGCCTGAGCCCGGCCCAGCTGGACGCCGAGCCCGGCCTGCCGTTCCAGCCCGGCCCGCAGCAGCCGCCGGTGGAACGCACCAGCATCATGCGCGAACTGCCGCCCGACCTGGTGATGCCCCGGCGCACCCCGCCGGAGGAACGCTTCGCCCCACCACCGTCCCGCGCCGCCCGCCGCCCGCAGCGGCGGCGCCGCCGCTGGGTCGTCCCCGCGGTGGTGCTGCTGGTGATCGGCCTGGTCGCCGGCGGCGCCACCTGGGCGCTGGACGGCCTCTACATGCGGATGCCGAGCGTGCTCGGCCAGACCCAGGGCCAGGCGGTGCAGACCCTGCAGGCCGACGGCCTGACCGTCACCGTCACCCAGGACTTCAGCACGACCGTGGCCAGCGGCAAGGTGATCAGCACCAACCCGGGCGTGGGGACCAGGATCCGCAAGGACTCCACGGTGACCCTGGACGTCTCCAAGGGCCCGGACCGCCCGGCCGTCCCGGACGTCACCGGCAAGTCCCAGTCCGCCGCCGAGCAGGCGATCAAGGACGCCGGGCTCGCCGTCGGCCAGGTCACCCAGCAGGCCAGCGACAGCATCTCCCAGGGCGACGTGATCAGCACCGACCCGGCGGTCGGCACCAAGGAGCAGCCCAACACCGTGGTCAACCTGGTCGTCAGCTCCGGCGCCCAGCCGGTGCCGCTGCCGGACGTGGTCGGCGAGTCGGTCGACCAGGCCACCTCGGACCTGCAGGACGCCGGGTTCAACGTCCAGCTCGACCCCAACCAGGTCTACTCCCCCGACGCCGCGGCCGGCGACGTCGCCGCGCAGAGCCCCAACGGCGACAGCGCCTCCAAGGGCAGCACGGTGACCCTGACCGTCTCCAAGGGCCAGCAGCAGGCCACCGTCCCGGATGTGACCGGGCAGAGCGAGAAGGACGCCCGGAAGGCCCTGGAGGGCGCCGGCTTCCAGGTGCAGACCGTCAAGCTCAACCCGTTCGGCACCCCGACCGTGCACAACCAGAGCCCCGGCGGGAACCAGCAGGCGGCGCTGGGCAGCAAGGTCACCATCTGGCTGTACTGACCACTGGTTGTACCGGGCACCTTGTATCGATTTGGGTAACCCCGCTGACAGAGCGTCCGAGGGGCCTCCGTAGACTCCGTGCGCATGACCTCACCTGCGGCGGTTGACCTCTTCGACACCATGGCCACCATGCGGGCCATGCGCCGGCTGAGCGCCGAGCCGGTGCCGGACGAACTGCTGGAGAAGCTGGTCCAGGCAGCCGTCAACGGTCCGAGCGGCCACAACGCCCAGGACTACGAGTACGTGCTGGTCACCGACCGCGACATGATGACCACACTGGCCCCGCTCTGGGCCCGCTGCGTGGACGCCTACCTCGCCTCGGCCGGCCGGACCATCCCCGCCCCGATGGACGAGGACGCCTACGACCGGATGCGCGCGGCGATCGAGTACCAGCGGGACCACTTCACCGACATCCCGGCCCTGATCATCCCCTGCTACCGCTCCCCCAAGTTCACCGCCGACCTGGGCAGCCTGCGCGGCATGGTCACCCAGCTCGGCACCGCCGGGCTCAGCCGGCTGGCCACCCACGGCGGCCGGTTCAACCTGCTCGCCGAGGCCTCCAGCGTCTACCCGGGCATCCAGAACCTGCTCCTGGCCGCCCGCGGCCTGGGCCTGGGCGCCAATCTGACGATCTGGCACCTGCTCCTGGAACGCGAGTGGAAGGCCGCCCTCGGCATCCCCTCCGAGGTCCACACCTTCGGCATCATCCCGGTCGGCTGGCCCCTCGGCCGCTTCGGCCCGGTCCGCCGCCGCCCCCTCGCCGACGTCCTGCACCGCGACCGCTGGTAGCCCTGACGACCGTTCAGAGGCACAGATCCAGGAAGCCGGGGTGGCCCCCACTCTTCCTGGTCCACGGCTGCCGCGGCGGGCAGCCGAGGCCATACGCTGCACAGTCGTGGACGAACTGGTGTTCAGGGGGACCGAGCGGCCGAAGTTCGCTTGGTGGTTGATGATCCTGCCCGGGCTGGGGATCGCGATCAATATCGCAAAGCTCTCGCTGACCGGAGGCATCTGGGCCGGCGCGACTGCGACTGCGGCTGTTGCAGTTCTGTTCGGCTACGTCCGCTGGGCATATCCCCGGTCCTGGTGCCGCGTCGACGTCTCGGGCATCAGCTACTCCCGAGGCGGCCTGTGGGCACGGCACCTCGCCTGGGGCGACGTCGTCGCGGTGGAGATCCGCGACCAGGGGACCCGCATGGGTGTCACCAGCGCGGTCCGGATCACGCGCCGCAACGGCCGGCACCGCACGCTGCCGGTGGTCATGTCCACTCCGTGGATCCGCGATCCGGCGTTCTCCGAGAAGGCCGAGAGCATCGTCGCCATCGCGCGCCGCTTCGGCGCCGCCCCGGTCGATGCCGTTCCGAGACAATGGGTCCCCAGGCCCAGCATGCGGCGCAGTGGCCTCTGGCAGTATCTGGTCGCCGCCGTCGCGGTGGCCGCCCTGGCTGCTCCTGCGAGCCAGATCCCGGCAGACCGGCAGGCCGCGCAGGTGGAACTCGGCGCGAGCCGCTGCCCCGCCATTCCGGTCGACGGAGCAGTCGTGTACTCGCTGGAAGCGGTCTGCCAGAACCACTACACCGTCGCGGTCGACACCGTGGTGCGCGAGCACGACGGCTTCGGCGACGTCGAACTCCTGATCGGCGGCAACGACGTCTCGTTCGGCGCAGCCCCGTCCTGGCTGAGCTCCCTGGCACCGGGCACCGACGTCCGCATCACGGCGATCGGCAGGGGACCGGTGATCGCCGTCTCCGACGGCCAGGCCTCCGCCCGCACCACCTCCTCGTCGACCTACTCCGTGGACAGCGACGTCGCCGCGATCATCGGCATCGGAGCCCTGGCACTCTTCCTCACCGTCTGGGCCACCGCTCTCCTGCGTGCGCGCCTGCGCCGACTGGAGGTGCGTTCCCGCTGGTGGGTGCTCGGCTGCCTGCCGGGCCTCCTGGTGCTGGAAGCGATCTCCATCCACGCCCAGGCCGTACCCTCCCGGCAGCCGCCGTCCTGGTACGCCTTCGCCGGCGTCCTGTTCCTGGTCGGACCGCTGCTGGGCGCGGCCCTGGCACGGAGACGGAGCCCTGGGCAGAACGGGGGTGCTGCTCCACTCCCGCAGCCCTCAGACGGTTAGCACGCTGCGCGGTCCAGGCGGTGGACGACGGTGATGCCGGACTCGGCGGGGGCGCCGCCGCGGGTGGGGTCCTTCTCGCGGGAGACGACGGTGAAGCCGAGGCGGCGGGGGACGGCGCCGCTGGCCGCGTTGGCCTCGTCGTGGTGGATCTCGACGTGGGTGGTGCCCGGCAGCGCGAAGGCCGCCTCGACCAGGGCGGCCACGGCCATGGTCACCAGGCCCCGGCCGGTCCGGTCCGGGTGGATCCAGTAGCCGATCTCCCAGCCGCCGGGGCCGATCCGCCGCATCAGGCTGCAGGCGCCGACCGTCTCCCCCTCGCTGACGATGGCGTAGTCGTACGACCGGCCCGACTCCCAGTCGGCCTGAGCTGCAGTCAGATGCTCCAGCAGCGAGTCCCGGGAGTAGTCGGACGCCCAGGGCATCCAGGGAGTCAGGTGCTCCAGCGAGTCCAGCACCAGCCGGTGCTGCGCGTCGACGTCGTCGGGCCGCTTCCGTCGCAGCTCGACGCGGTCGTACACCAGTACCTCGGCAGGGTGCTCCATGCCCTCGATCCTGCCGACGGCGGGCCGGGGCGGGCAACCGTTTTTGCGGCCGGGCGGCCGACTGGCCGGGTCAGAGCTCCGGGCCGTCGCCCGGGACCTCCTGGTAGGAGTAGCGCTGCTCGGCCCAGGGGTCGCCGATGTTGTGGTAGCCGCGCTCCTCCCAGAATCCGCGGCGGTCGGCGGTCATGTACTCGACGCCGCGGACCCATTTGGGGCCCTTCCAGGCGTAGAGGTGGGGGACCACCATACGGACCGGGAAGCCGTGCTCCACCGTCAGCGGCTCGTCGTTGCGGTGGGTGGCGAAGAGGGAGGAGGGGTCGGCGAAGTCCGCGAGGCGCAGGTTGGAGCTGAAGCCGTACTCGGCCCATACCATCACATGGGTGACGTCCGGGGCCGGCGGTGCGAGTTCGAGGACGGTCGCCGTGGAGACCCCGCCCCAGCGGCTGCCGAGCATGCTGAAACGCGTGACGCAGTGAAGATCGGCAGTGACCGTGGTTCTCGGGAGGGTCATAAATCCCTCGTGGTTCCAGCTGTGCTTGTCGCCGGAGGCCGTTGCTCCGAATACCTGGAACTCCCACGTCAAAGGCTTGAAACGGGGCACGGGGCCGTAGTGCAGAACCGGCCATCCGCGCTGCAGGCGCTGCCCCGGCGGGAGCTCCCCCGCGCCGGGCTCCTGGGCCCTGGCCTGCTCGTTCTCGGACTGACCCATGCCTCCATGGTGACAGATCGCGGCCGGACGACAGCACACGGGGACCCCGGAGGCGAGTGTGACCTTACTGGAACTCGCCGGTCCGCGGTGGAACGATGCGCACGACCGTCTTGAGCGGCATAGAAAGGGTGCGAACGATGCAGGGCGACCCAGAGGTCATCGAGTTCCTCAATGAGCAGCTGACTGCCGAATTGACCGCGATCAATCAATACTTTCTGCATTACAAGATGCAGGAGAACTTCGGCTGGACCAAGCTCGCGAAGTACACCCGCTCCGAGTCCATCGACGAGATGAAGCACGCGGAGATCCTCACCGACCGGATCCTCTTCCTGGAGGGGCTGCCCAACTACCAGCGGCTGTTCCACATCCGGGTGGGCCAGACCGTCGGCGAGATGTTCCAGGCGGACCGCCAGGTCGAGGTGGAGGCGATCGACCGGCTGCGGCGCGGCATCGTGGTGATGCGGGCGAAGGGCGATGTGACCTCGGCCAACATCTTCGAGCACATCCTCAAGGACGAGGAGCACCACATCGACTACCTGGACACCCAGCTCGAACTCCTGGACAAGCTGGGCGAGCCGCTCTACATCCAGTCCCTCATCGAGCAGCCCGACAGCTGAGCCGTCCGGCGGCGGACCTGCGGTCAGGCCGCCTCGGCGCCGTCCTGCTGCGCGGGCTCCGGCAGGCCGAGCAGGGCGGCCAGGCGGGCGGTGGGGCAGGGGCGGGCGCCCTCGTGGCCGAGGATGGACTGGATCCGGCGGACGCAGGAGCCGCAGTCGGTGCCGGCCTTGCAGCCGTTGGCGATCTGGCGGGGCGTGGAGGCCCCGGAGGCGATCTCCTCGCGGACGCGCTGTTCGGTGACCGCATGGCACACGCACACGTACATGACGGTCCTTCCCGATGGCGTCCGGTTGAGCTAAGGCTAACCTTACCCAATCCGGACGGGTGCTAAAAGACCCCTCCGGTTCCGCTTCCGCGGAATCGAAGGGGTCTTCGTCACACCGGTCGGGTCTCAGGCGCCCCGGTACATCTCTGCCACGAGGAATGCCAGGTCCAGCGACTGGCTGCGGTTGAGCCGCGGGTCGCAGGCCGTCTCGTAGCGCTGGTGCAGGTCGTCGACGAACACCTCGTCGCCGCCGCCGACGCACTCGGTGACGTCGTCACCGGTCAGCTCCACGTGGATGCCGCCGGGGTGGGTCCCCAGGGCGCGGTGCACCTCGAAGAAGCCCTTGACCTCGTCCAGCACGTCGTCGAAGCGGCGGGTCTTGTGCCCGGTCTCCGCCTCGAAGGTGTTGCCGTGCATCGGGTCGCAGATCCACACCGGCACCGCGCCGCTCGCGGTGACCTTCTCCACCAGCTGGGGCAGGTTGTCGCGGACCTTGCCCGCTCCCATCCGGGTGATGAAGGTGAGCCGGCCCGGCTCGCGCTCCGGGTCCAGCCGGTCGATCAGCGTCAGCGCCTCGTCCACCGAGGTGGTCGGGCCCAGCTTCACCCCGATCGGGTTGCTGATCTGCGAGGCGAACTCGATGTGGGCGTGGTCCAGCTGCCGGGTGCGCTCGCCGATCCAGACCATGTGGCCGGAGACGTCGTAGAGCTTGCCGGTACGCGAGTCGGTGCGGGTCAGCGCCGTCTCGTAGTCCAGCACCAGCGCCTCGTGCGAGGAGTAGAACTCGACCGTGCGGAACTCCTCCGGGTCCACCCCGCAGGCGTTCATGAAGGACAGCGCGCTGTCGATCTCCTTGGCCAGGCGCTCGTAGCGCTGCCCGGAGGGCGAGTTGCGGACGAAGTCCTGGTTCCAGGCGTGCACCTGGCGCAGGTCGGCGTAGCCACCGGTGGTGAAGGCGCGGACCAGGTTGAGGGTGGAGGCGGAGGCGTTGTACATCCGCTTCAGCCGCTCCGGGTCGGGGCGGCGGGCCTCGGGCGTGAAGGCGAAGCCGTTCACCGAGTCGCCCCGGTACACCGGCAGGGTCACGCCGTCGCGGGTCTCGGTGGGCTTGGAGCGCGGCTTGGAGTACTGGCCCGCGATCCGGCCGACCTTGACCACCGGGACGGAGGCGGCGTAGGTGAGCACCACGGCCATCTGCAGCAGGGTCTTCAGCTTGTTGCGGATCTGGTCCGCCGACACGCCGTCGAAGGCCTCGGCGCAGTCGCCGCCCTGGAGCAGGAACGCCTCACCCTTGGCCACGGCGGCGAGACGGGTGCGCAGCTGGTCGCACTCGCCGGCGAACACAAGCGGCGGATAGGAGGCGAGGTCCGCAAGGGACTTGCGCAGAGCCTCGGGGTCCGGCCACTCGGGCTGCTGCGCCGCGGGAAGGGACTGCCAGGAGAAGCCCTGGGCCGAGTCCCCTTCGGGGTGGGTTTCAACGTTCACGGTCACAGCGCCAAGGCTACGGGGTAACGCAACCGAAATGTCCCAACGCCCGCAGGCTGAGACATGCCGCGGATCTCCTGCCCCAGCGCCGTCCGATCCGCTAAGGTCGACCGCGTGAACACGCAGCACACCTACTCCTGGTGGTGGACCGTCCCCGAGGCGGCCCACTGATCGCGCGTTCCCACGCAGACTCAACGGCCGCCCCTCGGGGCGGCCGTTCTGCGTTCTCCAGCGGACACCGCCCCGAGCCGGCCGGCACCCCTCCCGCCGCCGCACCTCCCTCGGAAAGGTCCCCGCTGTGACCAACCCCACTGCTCCGGTCGATGCCGCTGCCCTGGTCGCCAGGCTCGCGGCCGCCGACGAGCCGTTCGCCCTGCTGCACCGCCGCACGCCCCGGCTCGCCCCGGACACCGTCGAGGTGCTGTTCGGCGAGGTCGGCTGCTACGAGACGCTGGCGCAGCTGCCGCTGCCCGAGGGGCCGCCCGGCGTCCCGGTGCACGACCTGCTGGCCCTGGTCCCCTACCGGCAGCTGCGCGAGCGCGGCTTCGAGGCCCGCGACGACGGCACCCCGCTGCAGGCGCTGCGGGTGCGCGAGTCCTTCGCCCTGCCACTGGCCGAGCTGCGGGCCGCGCTGCCGCAGCTCCCGGTCCAGCTGGACGACGGCGGCTTCGACCTCGACGACGACGCCTACGCGGAGATCGTCCGGCGGGTGATCGAGGACGAGATCGGCCGGGGCGAGGGCGCCAACTTCGTGGTCCGCCGCGACTTCACCGGGACCCTGCGGGACTTCTCCCCGGCGCTGGCGCTGACCCTGTTCCGGCGGCTGCTGGAGCAGGAGCGCGGGGCCTACTGGACCTTCCTGGTGCACACCGGGGACCGGGTCCTGGTGGGGGCCAGCCCCGAGGTCCATGTCCGGCAGGCCGGCGGGACGGTGGTGATGAACCCGATCTCCGGGACCTACCGCTACCCGGCCGAGGGCCCCGGCCTGGAGTCGCTGCTCGCGTTCCTGAACGACCCCAAGGAGCTGGAGGAGCTCACCATGGTCGTGGACGAGGAGCTCAAGATGATGTGCGCGGTCGGCGACCTCGGCGGCCAGGTGCTCGGCCCGCGCCTCAAGGAGATGTCCCACCTCGCCCACACCGAGTACGAGCTGCGCGGACGCACCACCCTGGACGTCCGCCAGGTGCTCCGGGAGACCATGTTCGCCGCCACCGTCACCGGCAGCCCGCTGCAGAACGCGACCCGGGTCATCTCCCGTTACGAGCCGACCGGACGCGGCTACTACGCGGGCGCGCTCGCGCTGGTCGGCCGCACCTCGGGCGGCGGCCAGACGCTGGACTCCCCCATCCTGATCCGCACCGCCGACATCGACCCGGCCAGCGGGCGGCTCGCGGTGCGGGTCGGCGCGACGCTGGTGCGGCACTCCGACCCGTACGCGGAGGTCGCCGAGACGCACGCCAAGGCGGCGGGCGTGCTCGCCGCGATCGGCGCGGTCCCGGCCCGGGCCGGAGCCGGGGTGGCGGGGGCGGGGCGGGCACCGCGACTGGCCGACAACCACCGGGTGCAGGCCGCGCTGGACGCCAGGCGCGGCAATCTGGCGCCGTTCTGGCTGCGGATGCAGACCGCGGCGCCGGTCCCGGCCGATCCGCAGCACGTCCTGGTGATCGACTGCGAGGACACCTTCACCTCGATGCTGGCGCATCTGCTGCGCTCGCTGGGCCACCGGGTCACCGTCCGCCGCTACGACCTCCCCGGTCTGGCCGAGGCGGTCGCCGCGCACACCGGTCCGCTGGTGCTGGGCCCCGGCCCGGGCGACCCGGCCGATCTGACGGACCCGAAGATGCGGCGGATGCAGGGCGTGGTCGGCGAGCTGATGGCGACCGGACGCCCCGGCGGGCTGCTCGCGGTCTGCCTGAGCCATCAGCTGCTGTGCGCGTCACTGGGCCTGCCGCTGCGGCGCAAGGCGGTGCCGTACCAGGGCGCGCAGGAACGGATCGACCTGTTCGGGACGGCGCGGACGGTGGGCTTCTACAACACCTTCACGGCGGTCTGCGACGCGGGCGATGTCGCGCGGCTCGCGGCCCGGGGCATCGAGGTGAGCCGTGACGCGGTGACGGGTGACGTCTTCGCGCTGCGGGGGCCGGGGTTCGCGGGGGTGCAGTTCCATCCGGAGTCGGTGCTGACGCTGGACGGGGTGGGGATCGTGGCCGGGATGCTCGCGGGGCTCGGGGAGCGGTCGGTGGTCTAGCGCGGCGCTGCCGTGGCTGGTCTTCGCGCAGTTCCCCGCGCCCCTGCAGGGGCGCGGGGAACTGCGCGGCCGACCACGACGACGCCGCACCTTCGAACAACGCTCCGGTTAAGGTGCCTCAGTGACCTTTGCTGATGGCTATTTCCGGTATCCGCACATCCACGGTGACGCAGTCACCTTCGTGGCCGAGGACGACGTCTGGGTCGCCCCCTTCGGGGGCAGGGCCTGGCGGGTGAGTGCCGATCAGGTGCCCGTGTCGCGGCCGCGCTTCTCCCCTGACGGGTCGCTGCTGGCCTGGACCTCGACCGCCGACGGCGCGCCGGAGGTGCATGTCGCGCCGGTCGAGGGCGGCCCCGCACGGCGGCTGACCTACTGGGGCAGCGCCCAGACCGCGGTGCTCGGCTGGACCCCCGAGGGCGAACCGCTGGCGCTGAGCAGCGTGGGGCAGATGTCCCGGGCCCACCCCTGGGCCTTCGCGGTGCCGCTGGACGGCGGTCCAGCCCGGCGACTGCCGTACGGACGGCTGGCCGGGCTGGCGCTGGAGCCCGGCGGCTCGCGTGCGCTGCTGAGCACGGCCAACGGCGGCCGGGAGCCGGCGCACTGGAAGCGCTACCGCGGCGGGAGGGCCGGCAAGCTCTGGTTGGGCACGGACGGCGCGTTCCAGCGGGTCCACCAAGGACTGGACGGGAACATCGACTCGCCGATGTGGGTCGGCGGCAGGATCGCCTTCCTGAGTGACCACGACGGCGTCGGCCGGCTCTGGTCCAGCCTTCCGGACGGGTCGGACCTGCGGGTCCACAGCGAGCAGGACGAGTTCTACGCCCGCAACGCGTCCACCGACGGCAGCAGGGTGGTCTTCCAGCGGGCCGGCGCGCTGTGGCTGGTGGACAGCCTCGACGGCCTCGACGGCGCCGGACCGCGCCGGATCGAGTTCGACCTGGGCGGCCCGAGCACCGCCCGCCGGCGCCGCCCGGTCGCCGCCGCGGACCACCTCGGCACGGTGTCCCCCGACGCCGAGGGCCGGTCCAGCCTGGTCGAGGTGCGCGGCACCGTCCACCGGGTCACCCACCAGGACGGACCGGCGCGCGTGCTCGCGGACGCGCCCGGCGTGCGCAACCGGCTGCCGCAGCCACTGCCTGACGGGGCGTCGGTCTGGGTCACCGACGCCGAGGGCGAGGACGGCCTGGACTTCTCCGACGGCCGCCGGGTCGCCGTGGGGGCGCTCGGCCGGGTCGAGGAACTGGTCGCCTCGCCGGACGGCGCGGTGCTGGCCGTCGCCGACCGGGACGGCCGGGTGCTGCTGGTCACGGTCGCGGACGGGGAGGTGCGGGAGCTGGACCGCAGCGAGGCCGTGCAGGCGACCGGTCTGGTCTTCTCGCCGGACTCGGCCTGGCTGGCCTGGTCGCACGGCGCCGACCTCAACGAACGGCTGCGCCAGATCCGGCTGGCCCGGCTCGCCGACGGCGCGGTCACCGAGGTCACCCCGGTGCGCTTCAACGACCACTCCCCCGCCTTCAGCGCCGACGGGCGCCACCTGGCCTTCCTGTCGATCCGCGAGTTCGACCCGGTCTACGACGAGCACGTCTTCGACCTCTCCTTCCCGGTCGCCTGCCGTCCCTACCTGGCGCTGCTGACCGCCGACACGCTCTCCCCGTTCGACCCGCTGCCGCAGGGCCGCAGGCCGGGCAAGCCCGAGGAGGAGGCTGCCGCCGACGCGGCGGCGATCCGGGTCGACACCGAAGGGATCGCCGCCCGGGTGGTCCCCTTCCCGGTCGAGGCCGGCCGCTACGAGGCCCTGCGGGCGGTCAGGGGCGGCTTCAGCTGGCTGCACCGCCCGCTGACCGGGATGCTGGGGAACGCCAAGGCCACCCCCGACACCCCGGCCAAGCGGACCTCGCTGGAGTACTTCGACCTGGCCGCCCGCCGGCTGGACACCCTGGCCGAGGCCGTCGACCGCTACGCCGTCTCCGGCGACGGCACCAGGCTGACCCTGGTGGACGGGAAGAAGCTGCGGGTCGTCCCTGCCGACCGGAAGGCGGCCGAGGACGACCGGGTCGAGTCCGTCACCGTGGACCTGGACCGGATCAGGATCACCCTCGACCCGCCGGCCGAGTGGCGGCAGATGGTCGCCGAGGCGGCCCGGCTGATGCGGGACAACTACTGGCGGGTGGACCTGGGCGGGGTCGACTGGGAGGCGGTGCAGCAGCGCTACCGTCCGCTGGTCGACCGCCTCGGCAGCCATGACGACCTGGTCGACCTGCTCTGGGAGATCCAGGGCGAGCTCGGCACCTCGCACGCGTATGTGCAGCCCAGGGCCCGCGAGGTGGCGGACGCCCGGCGGCTGGGACTGCTGGGGGCCGACCTGGCCCGTTCCGAGGACGGGGACCGGAACTGGCGGATCGTCAGGATCCTGCCCGGCGAGAGCTCCGATCCGGCCGCGCGGTCGCCGCTGGCCGCCCCGGGCCTGGGGATCAGGGCCGGGGACGCGGTCCTGGCGGTCAACGGCCGTACGGTCGACCCGGTCACCGGCCCGGCCCCGCTGCTGGCCGGCACCGCGGGCAAGCCGGTCGAGCTCACCCTGGGCACCGCGGAGGGCGGCGAGTACTCCGTGGTGGTGGTGCCGCTCGCGGACGAGGAGCCGCTGCGCTACCACGACTGGGTGGCCGGCCGCCGGGCCCGGGTCCGCGAGCTGTCCGGCGGACGGCTCGGCTATCTGCACCTGCCCGACCAGATGAGCCCGGGCTGGGCCCAGCTGCACCGCGACCTGCACACCGAGTCCTCGCAGGCCGGCCTGATCGTGGACACCCGCGAGAACCGGGGCGGCCACACCTCGCAGCTGGTCGTCGAGAAGCTGCGCCGACGGGTCGTCAAATGGCAGACGATCCGCGGGTTCAGGCCGCACCCGAGGTATCCCGAGGACGCCCCGCGGGGGCCGCTGGTAGCGGTCGCGGACGAGTTCTCCGGGTCGGACGGCGACAACATCAACGCCGCGTTCCAGGCCTACGGCCTGGGCCCGGTGGTCGGCGTCAGGACCTGGGGCGGGGTGGTCGGCATCGACGGCCACTACAGGCTGGTCGACGGCACCGGGGTCACCCAGCCGCGGTTCCGCACCTGGTTCGAGGGCTACGACTGGGGGCTGGAGAACCACGGGGTGGACCCGGACGTCGAGGTGGTCTGCACCCCCGAGGACTGGGCGGCGGGGCGCGACCCGCAGCTGGACGAGGCCGTCCGCATCGCCCTCCGGGCGCTGGAGACGACTCCTGCGGTCACCCCGCCGGGGTTGCCGCCGTTGTAACGGTTTCCGTCCGTATGCGCAGTTCCCCGCGCCCCTGTAGGGGCGCGGGGAACTGCGCAACAGCAACCCCCGCAAAGGGAAGCCCGCAACGTACCCCTAATCTGTCCCACAACATCGGCACAGCAACGGGGGAACGCACATGCAGCCATTGGAAAGTGATGATCCAGCAGCAATCGGCGCCTACCGGCTGATAGCCCGTCTGGGCGCCGGCGGGATGGGCCGGGTGTACCTCGCCCGCTCCGGCGGAGGCCGGACCGTCGCGGTGAAGGTGGTGCGCCCGGAGCTCGCGGAGAGCGCCGACTTCAGGAGCAGGTTCCGCCGCGAGGTCGAGGCCGCGCAGTCGGTCTCCGGCGCCTACACCGCGCCGGTCGTGGACTACGACCACGACGCGGCGACCCCCTGGCTGGCCACCGCCTACGTCCTGGGCCCCTCCCTGGCCGAGGCCGTGGACGCCCACGGCCCGCTGCCGGAGCGCTCGGTGGCCGTGCTGGGCGCGGTCCTCGCCGAGGCCCTGCAGGCGATCCACGGCTCCGGACTGGTGCACCGCGACCTCAAGCCGTCGAACGTGCTGCTGTCCGCGGACGGCCCGCGGGTGATCGACTTCGGGATCGCCCGCGCCCTCGACGGCGGGGCGCTGACCAGCACCGGCGTGGTCGTCGGCTCGCCGGGGTTCATGTCGCCGGAGCAGGCCTCGGGCCGGGCCGTCAGCCCGGCCAGCGACATCTTCTCGCTGGGCTCGGTGCTGGCCTTCGCCGCCACCGGGCACGGCCCCTTCGGCTCCGACTCGGTCGCCTCGCTGCTCTACCGGGTGGTGCACGAGGCCCCGGACCTCGACGACCTGCCGCCCTCGCTGCGCGAGCCGGTCGGGGCCTGTCTCGCCAAGGAACCGGCGGAGCGGATCACCCCGGCGGAGCTCTCCCGGCTGCTCGCCCCGGCGGGCACCCCCACCCTGCTGCGCACCGCCTGGCTGCCCGCCGAGGTGGCCTCGGACATCGCCTCGCACGCGGCGCGGGTGATGGACATGGAGGCCCCCGAGGCCGGGCCCGCCGACAGCGGGACCGTGCTGCTCGGGCCGGCGACCGGCGCCAGCCCGGACACGGCCGTGCTCGGCCGCACCCCGCCGCCGGCCCCGGGGCCGGCGCCGCTCAGGACGACCGCGGTGGCCCCTGCGACCCCGGGCCGGCGCCGGGTGCTGACCGGCGCCCTCTCGGTCGGCGCCGTCGCGGTCGTCGGCGGCGGGGTGGCGCTGGCCCTCACCCGGGGCTCGGGCGGCAGCGGCCCCACCCCCGGCCCCACCCACAGCCCCACCGCCACCACCGCGAGCCGTTCCGCCGGCCCGACCACGGCCGCCCCCAGCTACGCCACCCACGCGCCCGGCGTGGCCCCGGCGCCGGTCTGGGTCTACAAGGGCAGCAGCCTGGCTGAGGTGCCGGTGGTCCCGTACCACGGCACGCTGCTGGTCAGCGGGGCCAATCTGACCGCGATCGACGCGCGCGGCGGCAAGCAGCAGTGGCAGGGCCCGGAGCTGGGTTCCGCCTTCGCCTCGCCGCCGATCGGCATCGGTGCCGGGGTGGTCGTCTCGGTGGGGTACACCGCCACCAACGAGCCGGCCCTCATCGCCACCGATCCGACCACCGGTGCCGAGCGCTGGCACCTGCTGGAGCCGGCGGCCCTGGCCTTCACCTCCGTCCTGGCGGTGGACGACAAGCGCGCCTACCTGCTCGGCAGCAAGTACCCGCTGGACGCCAACGGCAAGGCGGTGATCACCATCGGCGACCCGACCACCAAGGCGGTGATCGCCGTCGACCTGCAGACCCGCAAGGTCGCCTGGACCCAGATGCGCAAGGCCTCGGCCGACGACCAGGTCACCGGCAGCGTCGCGGGGAAGTACCTGGTGTACACCAACGACCAGAACAACATCGTGGTCCGGGACACCACGACCGGGGTGCAGCTCTGGTCCAAGGACTTCGGGCTGAAGAACTTCCAGTCCCAGGTCGACCCCCTGATCGTCGGCGGCGACCTGTACGTCGGCGGCCCGCAGCTGCTGGGCTTCACCGTGGCCGACGGCAAGCAGGTGCTGTCGGCCAAGGACTCCAGCGGCGGCTCCTTCGGCGTACCCGCGATCGCCGAGGGCGTCCTCTACGCGGCCGACCTGCGCGGCGACCGGGTGGTCGCGCTGAACGCGGCCACCGGCTCGCAGCAGTGGGAGTGCGTCGTCCCCGACGGTCCGTTCACCTCCACCCTGGTCGTGGTCGGGCCGACCCTGTTCACCGGCTCGTTCGTGGGCGGCAACGGGGTCTACGCGATCGACCGGAAGAACGGGAAGATCCTCTGGAACTACCGCACCACCTCCAACGACAAGGACTGGTGGCTGGCCACCGACGGCACACTGCTCTACGGAGTGGTCGGCGACGAGGTGCACGCCCTGCCGCCGGTCTGATCGGCCGTCAGCCGAAGAAGACGTCGAACTCGGAGTACAGCGCGGGTTCGACGGTCTTGATCCGGGCGGTGGCGTCCGCCAGCGGCACCCGCACGATGTCGGTGCCGCGCAGCGCCACCATCGTGCCGTAGTCGCCGTCGTGCACCGCGTCGATGGCGTGCAGTCCGAAGCGGGTGGCCAGCCAGCGGTCGAAGGCGCTGGGGGTGCCGCCGCGCTGGATGTGCCCGAGGACCGTGGTTCGCGCCTCCTTGCCGGTGCGGGCCTCGATCTCGTGGGCCAGCCACTCCCCGATGCCGGACAGCCGGACGTGGCCGAAGGCGTCCTTAGTGTCGTCCTTGAGCACCATCTGGCCCTCGACCGGCATCGCCCCCTCGGCGACCACCACGATCGGCGCGTAGTTGATCCGGAAGCGCTGCTCCACCCAGGCGCAGACCTGGTCCATGTCGAAGCGCTGCTCGGGGATGAGGATCACATTGGCGCCGCCCGCGATGCCCGAGTGCAGCGCTATCCAGCCGGCGTGACGGCCCATCACCTCGATGACCAGCACTCGGCGGTGCGACTCGGCGGTGGTGTGCAGCCGGTCGATGGCCTCGGTGGCGATGTTGACGGCGGTGTCGAAGCCGAAGGTGTAGTCGGTGGCGTTGAGGTCGTTGTCGATGGTCTTGGGCACGCCGACGACGTTCACGCCGTTGTCGTGCAGGGTGGCGGCCACCCCGAGGGTGTCCTCGCCGCCGATCGCGATCAGCGCGTCCACCCGGTACTTGTCCAGGTTCTCCTTGACCTTGCGGATGCCGTCGGCGACCTTGAGCGGATTGGTGCGCGAGGAGCCCAGAACGGTGCCGCCGCGCGGCAGGATGCCGCGCACCTCGGGGATGCCGAGCGGCAGGGTGGCGCCCTCCAGCGGGCCGCGCCAGCCGTCCCGGAAGCCGGTGAACTCGTAGTCGTAGACCTCGACGCCCTTGCGGACGACCCCCCTGATGACCGCGTTGAGCCCCGGGCAGTCCCCGCCGCCGGTGAGCACGCCGATCCGCATATCCGTCCCCTCCCCTGAGTATGACGAACTGTCACTTCACGGTAGCGGCGGGCGGGACGGATGCACCCTGCTGTGCACGGGGCGGGCTGACCGGGACCGGTCAGCCCTCGTCGTCGAGGCCGCGCTCGATGGCGTAGCGGACCAGCTCCACCCGGTTGTGCAGCTGGAGCTTGCCGAGGGTGTTCTGCACATGGTTCTGCACGGTGCGGGGCGACAGCACCAGCCGGTCGGCTATCTGCTTGTAGGCCAGGCCCTTGGCGACCAGCCGCAGCACCTCGGTCTCCCGGTCGGTGAGCTGCGGGGCGGCCGGGCTGCGGGAGCCGGCCGCCACCGGCTCCGCCGCCAGCCGGCGGTACTCCCCCAGCACCAGCCCGGCCAGCCCCGGGGTGAACACCGGGTCGCCGACGGCGGTGCGGCGCACCGCGTCCAGCAGTTCCTCCCGGCTGGCCGACTTCACCAGGTAACCGGTGGCGCCGGACTTCACCGCCTCCAGCACGTCGGCGTGCTCCCCGCTGGCGGAGAGCACCAGCACCCGGGGCGCCGGGTCGTGCGCCATCAGCTGGCGGCAGACCTCGACCCCGGGCAGGTCCGGCAGGTTGAGGTCGAGGACGACGACCTGGGCCGCGGCGGCCGGGGCCCGGCGCACCGCCTCGCGCCCGTCCCCCGCGGTGGCCACCACCCGGCAGCCGGCCGCGCCGAGGTCACGGGCGACCGCCTCGCGCCACATCGGGTGGTCGTCCACCACCATCACCCGGATCGCCTGCTCGCCGTCGGCCGGCTGACCGTCCGTCGGCTGACCACCCGTAGTCTGTTCGGCCGTCACTTCGTGCTCCCTCGTTCGACTCGCTGACGGGGCACCCGCAGCTCGACCTCGGTGCCCTGACCGGCGGCCGAGCTGATCTCGGCGCTGCCGCCCAGATCCCGCAACCGGCCGCGGATCGACTGGGAGACCCCGAGCCGCCCCTCCTGCTCGGCCTCTCCCAACCGCTCCCAAGCGAAACCGGGACCGTCGTCGCGGACGCTGACGACCACCTCGTCCGGCTCGTCCTCGACCAGGATCCAGGTGTGCGCCTGCTCGCCCGCGTGCTTGCGCACATTGTCCACCGCGGCACCGACAGCGGCGCTGAGCTCGGTCGCCGCACGGCCGGGCAGCAGCACCGGCGTCCCCGGCGCGGAGACCGTCACCCGGGAGCCGGCCAGCGGGGTGAGCAGGGCCCGCAGGTCCTGCGGCTCGCCCGGTTCCGGCCGGTGCAGCGGGCGGCGCGGGGCCTCGTAGGAGGGATTGGGCACCAGGCCCTCGGCGATCAGTGCCCGCAGCGCGATCTCCTGCTCACCGGCCATCCGGCCGATCTCCGCGGCCTCGCCGCCGACCTCGGCGCCGCGCCGCTGCACCATCGCCAGCACCTGGAGCACCCCGTCGTGGATGTCCCGGGCCAGCCGCTCCCGCTCCCGGGTGACGGCCTGGATCTCCAGCGCCCTGGCCAGGGTCTGCTCGCTGGCGCGGGCCAGCTCGACCACGTAGCCGATGGCCACCCCGGCCAGCATCAGCAGCACGATGTTGTGGGCGTTGCTGGAGGTGACCCGGCCCCGCTCGCCGATGTTGGCCAGGCCGACCAGCAGTCCGGCCAGGGCGGCCGGGCGCCAGCCGCCCATGACGGCGAAGCCGAGCACGGTGGCGGCGGCACGGACCGTCGGCAGGGTCACGTCGTTGGCGTCCACGCTGGCCGCCTGGTCGAAGCTTCGGGTCAGCAGTATGCCGACGACCACCAGCGCCAGGTCGGCCCAGAGCCACCACCAGCCGCAGCGCGCCTTGGTGGAGAACACCCGCACGGTGGCGAAGGTCCACACCGTGAGCACCGCCATGTAGGCCCAGGCCGCGGCCGGATGGCTGTAGTGGTGCGCGTTCCCGGCGTAGCGGCCCACCGCGTACAGCAGCGTGAGCAGGCGGAAGGCGGTCACCGCCCGCCACAGCGGCTGCTCCACGGAGAAGACCCCCGCGGCGCGCTCCTCGGTCCCCACCCTGCGCCCCCTGATGCTCCGTCGGCTACGGCTGCTTCTCCGCGCCGCTCTGCTTGGCCTGCTTCTTGGCTTCCTGGATCTGCCGCTTGGCCGCGGTCGCGTAGATGTCGACGTACTCCTGGCCGGACAGCCGCATGATCTCGTACATGACCTCGTCGGTGACCGAGCGCAGGATGAAGCGGTCGTTCTCCATACCGTGGTAGCGCGAGAAGTCCAGCGGCGCGCCGATCCGGATGCCGGGCCTGACCCCGAAGTTCGGCTTGACCTGGCCGGGCGGCTGCAGCTTCTCGGTGTCGATCATCGCGACCGGGATCACCGGCGCGCCGGTGGCCAGGGCGATCCGGGCCACGCCGCCGACCTTGCCGCGGTAGAGCTTGCCGTCCGGCGAACGGGTCCCCTCCGGGTACACCCCGAAGAGCTCGCCCCGCTTGATGACCTCGATCCCGCTGCTGATCGCCGCCTCACCGGCGCCGCGCACCCCGGAGCGGTCCACCGGGAGCTGTCCGACGCCTTTGAAGAAGGCCGCCGTCAACTTTCCCTTGACACCCGTTCCGGTGAAGTACTCGGACTTGGCGATGAAGGTCACCCGACGCTTCATCAGTGCGGGCAGGAAGAAGGAGTCGGAGAAGGAGAGGTGGTTGCTGGCGATGATGGCCGGCCCTTCCGCGGGGATGTTCTCCATCCCCTCGACCCAGGGACGGAAGAAGATCTTCAGCATCGGGGCGACGATCATCTTCATCAGTCGGTAGAACAACCCTGGCCTCCAGATTCACGAACCACGGAGAACCTTAGCCGCTCGGGCAGTGGTGAGCTGTACGGCTGACAGGCAGGCATGGGACTATGCGGGTCACCCGTCGTGTTGTCCCGTGCAGACCCGGTGCAGCCCCCTGCCCGGTGCAGCCCCCTGTACGAAAGGAGCCGCAGATGCCGCTCATGCCCGGTGCCGAGCCGTACCGCCACCACAGCGGACCGGTCGGAGTCCTGGTGTGCCACGGGTTCACCGGCTCCCCGTACTCGATGCGGCCCTGGGCCGAGGCCGCGGCCGCCGAGGGCTTCAGCGTGTCGCTGCCGCTGCTGCCGGGGCACGGCACCCAGTGGCGCGACCTCAACATCACCCGCTGGCCGGACTGGTACGCCACCGTCGAGCGGGAGTTCGACCTGCTGGCGAAGGACTGCGAGCAGGTCTTCGTCTTCGGCCTGTCCATGGGCGGCGCGCTGGCGCTGCACCTGGCGGCGCAGAAGGGCGCGGACGTCTCCGGCCTGGTCCTGGTGAACCCGCTGGTGCGGATGCCCGGACAGGCGCACCGGGCGCTGCCGCTGGTGCGGCACCTGGTGCCCAGCTTCCCGGGGATCGCCAACGACGTGGCCAAGCCCGGGGTGAACGAGGGCGGCTACGTCCGCACCCCGCTGCACGCCGCGCACTCGATGGCGCAGCTGACCCGGCTGGTCCAGTCCGAGCTGCCGCAGGTCACCCAGCCGCTGCTGCTGTTCCGCAGCCCCCAGGACCATGTGGTGACCCCGGCCAGCGGGGCGATGCTGCTCGCCCGGATCTCCTCGACCGACGTCGAGGAGCGGCTCTGCGAGCGCAGCTTCCACGTGGCCACCCTGGACCACGACGCCGAAGCCATCTTCGAGGGAAGTCTCGACTTCGTGCGGCGGCTCACGCCCGCCGCGAAGGGATGACGGCCGTGCCCGAGCTGCCCGAGGAAGACGCGGACGTGCCCCAGGACGCCGCCGGGGAGGACACCGCCCCCGCCCCCGAGGAGCGGGCCGCCGCGGACGACGACGCGGTGTTCGCGCAGCTCGTCGCCGGGTTCGACAGCCCGGTGGACGACGAGGCGCGGTCCTGGCCGGCCGCGGAGGACCTGGCGGAGCTGGCGCCCGCGCCGCGGCCGCGACCGGTGATCAAGCCGCTGCCGGTGGTGCGGGCGATCCCTCCGGTGGACCCGCGCGCCTGGATCCCGCAGGAGTCGGACGAGGACGACCACTACGTCCCGCCGCCCCCGCCGCCGCTGCCCCGCACCGAGACCGCGACCCGGCTGGCCGTGGCCGCGGTGGTCGCGGGGGTGGCGCTGACCCTCTACTCGGCGTTCGGGCAGTTGCCCGGGGTCGGCGGGATGGGGGCGTTCCTGGGCATCGGGCTGTTCGTGGGCGGGGTGGCCACGCTGATCGCCCGGATGCGGGTGGACGACGACGAGGACGAGGACGACGATCCGCAGCGGGGGGCGGTGGTCTGATCCCGGGTGCGGCGCGTGTGTGGCTTGTCGCGCAGTTCCCCGCGCCCCTGGGGGGCTGCAACTGACCCACCGTGAGCAAGTTGCACCTCCCCAGCTGCACCCGACCTACGACCCCGCCGGAACCCTCAGGACGGCGATCAACGGCAGATGATCCGTCGCCGCGATCAGATCCTTGCGCGGAAGATCAGGAACCCCGCAGGCGAGGACCTCAATCCCCGGGGTGGCGAAGACCGCGTCGATCCGCTGGTACGGGTTGTCCGGGACGGAAGTGAACTCGGAGCCCCAGGGCGCGGTGGCCCACCCGTCCTGCAGGCGCTCAGCCAACAGCTTCCAGCCGGGGCCGTCCGGGTGCTCGTTGAAGTCCCCGCCGACCACGCCCAGCGCGGTGCCGGTCCGGCCCAACTGCTCCAACAGCATCCCGCACTGGGCATAGCGCTCGTCCGGGTCCAGCGAGAGGTGACAGCTGGTCACCGAGAACGGCGCGGCCGCGCCGAACCGCACCACCGTGGTGGCGAAGCCCCGCTGGTGCAGCCCCGGTGTGCGCGGCAGCAACACGTCGTGGACCGAGAGCGGCATCGCCCGGAGCCGTCCCAGCAGCAGCGGGCCGGACGCGCTCAGACCGCCGGACAGGATCACCAGTCCGGTGGACCGGGCCAGCCAGCCGGCCTGCTGCCGGGGGAACCAGAACCGCGGTGACTCCTGGACGCAGAGCAGGTCCGGATCGCAGGTCCGGATCAGCCGCGCCAGCACCGTGCGGTCGTCCCGCAGCGAGCGGATGTTGTAGCTGAGCAGGCGTACGACTTCGGAGCCGTCTGGCTGCGGACCGGAGGCGGGGAGATCGTCGGCGTCCATGGGGCCGAGTCTCGCACCGCCCCCGGGGGCGGTGCGAGAGTGCGCGCGGCGTGTCAGCGCTGGCGGGCCAGGTCGCCGGCGCCGGCGATCCCCGCGGCGGAACCCAGCGAGGCGAGCACCACCTCGGCACGGGGCCGGTGCACCCCGCCGATCAGGTGCTTCTCGAAGGCCTTGGCGACCGGTTCGAGCAGCAGGTTGCCGGAGTCGGCGACACCGCCGCCGAGCACGAACACGGCCGGGTCGAACAGCGAGGCGAGGTCGCCCATGCCGCGTCCGAGCCAGTCGGCCAGCTCGTCGTAGACCTCCAGGGCCAGCGGGTCGCCCTCTTCCGCCGCCTGGGTGATCTGGCTGCCGGTGATGGTCTCGGCGATGCCCTCGTTCAGCTCCAGCAGGCGCTTGCCGAACACCGGGTCGGCCGCGGCACGCTCGCGGCCGTAGCGGCGCAGGGCGCGGCCGGAGGCGTACTGCTCCCAGCAGCCCTTGGAGCCGCAGCCGCAGGGGATGCCGTCCGGGATCATGTTGAGGTGGCCGATCTCGCCGGCGACGCCGAAGCTGCCCCGGTACATCCGGCCCTCCAGCACGATGCCGCCGCCGATGCCGGTGCCCACCGTGATCATGATCATGTCGTTGTGCTGCGCCGCGGCGCCGAACCTGAACTCGCCCCAGGCCGCCGCGTTGGCGTCGTTCTCGATGACCGTGGGCAGGTGCACCAGGTCCTCGATGCGGGTCTTCAGCGGCTCGTTCTCCCAGGCGATGTTGGGAGCCATGATCACGGTGGAACGGTCCCGGTCGATGTAGCCGGGAGCGCCCACGCCCACCGCGGTGACGTCGTGCCCCGCCCGCAACTCCTTGATGGCGTCGGCAATGGCGCCGACCGCCCACTGCGGGTCCGCGGGGGTGGGTACCCGTGTTCGGGCCAGGATCGCGCCGTCCTCGTCGACGACCCCGGCTGCGATCTTGGTACCCCCGACGTCGACGCCGATGGTCAGTCCCATGTGTCCCTCAGTCTCCGCTGGCTTCCCCGCTGGCCGGTACCGTACCCGGCCGGGTGGGGCCGGGTACACACCTGTGCGTACATTAGCCGAAGACAGACAGCTGGGGATACGTTGGTGAGCCTTCAGGAGTCGTAGTCAACCAGGTCGGACGGACCGGTACCGGTACCGGTTCAGTCGAGGTCGATCTGCTCGGAGGAGGCCGG
This sequence comes from Streptacidiphilus jeojiense, assembly GCF_000719095.1. Taxonomy (GTDB): domain Bacteria; phylum Actinomycetota; class Actinomycetes; order Streptomycetales; family Streptomycetaceae; genus Streptacidiphilus; species Streptacidiphilus jeojiensis. Next base: position 327,547 of record NZ_JOEH01000001.1, read on the forward strand.
CTTCTCGGCCGTCCAGCGCTTCTCCGACGCGGAGACCGCCGCACGGTAGGCCGCCAACAGCTCCCCACCTGCGGCGATGAGGTGACCGTAGACCTCGGGGTGCTTGCTGCGCAGCGGGGCAGCGAGGTTCTGCAGGGCGCCCAGGCTGTCGCCGCTGCTGGCCGCCGCGGAGGCGGCGTTGACCCGCTCGCCCAGCGTGGAGGCGAACCGGCGGACCTCGTCCACCAGCGGGGTCAGCTCGGGGCCGAAGAAGTCGGCCGGCGAGGCGGGCTTCTTCGGCCCATCGGTCTCCGCCACCTCGTCATGGGCGGACGCAGTTGCCCCGGCGGGCGTGTCGTCCCCCGCGCCGCCCTCGGCCACGGCCTCGGCCCACACGTCCTCGTTGTTCCGGTCGTCGGCAGTCGTCATGGTTCCTGCTCCTTCTTCGAGCTCCGCGGGACGCGCTCAGGGGACTCCTCCGACGCTACCCCAACCGGCATGGCGCGTCGGCGTTCCGGCCGATGCGTTGTCGGTCAGCGGCCTGTCCTTCAGCGGCCCGCCGGTCAGCGGCCGCCGGGCCAGAGCGCCGGGTCCGGGGTGAACCGCACCGCCAGTACGCCGTCGCGCAGCGCCGCGCCGGCCACCGTGCAGCGGCGCAGCGCCGAGGGCAGGGCGACGGTGCGCCGGTAGGGGCCGACGCCGAGGACCAGGTCGTCGCCGCGCCGGACCAGGTCCAGGTCGGCGCGGTCGGCGCCGGGCAGCGGGATCCGCCACACCAGCGCGCCCTCGTCGCCCTCGCGCAGGTCCTGCACCGGCCAGGGGACGGGCAGCGATCCGGAGGGGTCGATCGACGGCAGTCCCAGCGACGCGAGCCGTTCCGCGCCCTCGGGCTCCGCCCCCAGGTGCGGGACCCCGTGCACCGGGGCGTCCCACTCCTCGCGCAGGGCCTCCAGCTGCCGCTGCTGCTCCCGGCGCAGTCCGGCCAGGAACGGCCCGCCGCCGTCCGGCTCGGGGCCCGCCGGCACCAGCCGGTTGACCAGCAGCGACTCCACCCGCTGGCCGTGCAGTGCGAGCCCGGCCCGGGCCTGCCGCAGCGCCGCGGTGGCGCGTGGTCCGGTCGGTGCGTCCAGCACCAGCCGGACCGTGGTCCCGGGCGCGTCGGTGACCGCGCGGACCTCGTCGAGTTCGGCGGCGGCCCAGGAGCGTGCCTCATAGACCCAGTCGGAGGGCATCGGCACTCCGGCGACGGCGGCCAGCACCGGGCGCAACGCCCGGGCGGCCTGGCGCTGTTCGGGGATCAGCCGGGCCAGGTAGCGGTCCAGCTGCTCGGGCAGCGCGAGCGCCGCCAGCAGCTCGGCGACCACCGGGGCGTCCACCACGACCACGTCCCAGTCGCCCCGGGCCGCGTGCCTGCGCAGCGCGTCCAGCAGGGCGAGGTGCTCGGCGCCGGGCAGCGCGCTGAGTTCGTCGCGGTCCAGCGGATCCACTCCGAGCAGGTCGAACAGTGGCTTGGCGCGGGAGAGCAGCCGCTCGGCGGCGTCCCGGAAGGCGGCCTGCGGGTCGAGCCTGGCCGCGAAGAGGCCGCCCTCCAGCTGGGTGGGCTCCGGCGACAGCCGGGTGTCGAAGAGCCGGTCGACGCTGCGGTGCGGGTCGTCGGCGGCGAGCAGCAGGGTGCGGCCGCCCTCGTCCGCGGCGAGCCGGGCGGTGGCTGCGGCCAGGGTGCTGCGGCCGCTGCCGCCGCCCCCGCTGACCAGGACGGTGCGGGGAAGGCCCATCAACCCTCGACGCCCGTCGACTTCACGTCGGCCGACTCCACCCGCTTCTTCAGACCGGCCAGCGCACGGTCGATGATGACCTTCTCGGCCTTGCGCTTGATCATCCCCAGCATCGGGATCTTGACGTCCACGGCGAGCTGGTAGATCACCACGGTGCCGCCGCCCTGGGACGGGTTCAGCAGGTAGGAGCCGTCCAGCGACTTCAGCATCTGGCTCTTCACCAGGGTCCAGCTGACCCGGTGGTCGCCCTCCCAGGTGTAGGCGAGGACGTGCTCGTCCTTGATGGCCCCGGCGTCCAGCAGCAGCCGCACCTGCTCGGCACGGCCGTCCGCGCCCTCGGCCAGCACCTCGATCTCCTTGACCTCACCGGTCCATTCGGGATAGGCCGCGAAGTCCGCGATCACCGCCATGACCTGTTCCGGGGTGGCCTCGATCGTGGTGCTCGACCTCGTGTGCTCCGCCATCGCTGGCCTCCGCGTCTCTGCTGCCTGGGTGCTGCTGGAAGGTTACCGGTTCAGAAGTCGAGGACCCAGGGGCGGCCGGTGGAGCGGAAGTGCCCGACGTTGACGCACTCGCTCCGGCCGATCCGCATCCGCCGCGCCAGCGGCTGGTGCACGTGCCCGAAGAGCACATGACCCGGTGCGGTGCTGTGGATCGCGTCCAGGATGGCCTCGCTGCCGCGTTCGAAGCGGCGGGCCACTGTGTCGTAGGTGAGCTCCGGGACGGCCGGCGGGATGTGGCTGCACAGCACGTCCACCCGGCCGAGCGCGGCGACCTTCGCCGCGTAGGTCTCCTCGTCCACCTCGTAGGGGGTGCGCATCGGCGTGGGCAGCCCGCCGCCGACGAAGCCGAAGGTGCGCCCGCCGATCTCGACCACCTCGCCGTCCAGCACCGTGACGCCGGCGCCGGCGGCGTACTCGGGCCACAGGTCGGGCCGGTCGACATTGCCGTAGGTGGCGTAGGTGGGGGTGGGGAAGGCGGCGAAGAGTTCGGCGTACTGGCGGCGCACGGCCTGCTCGGTGGCGGTCTCGCGGTCGACCGGCAGGGCCGCCCACAGCTGCCGGGAGAACTCCTTGGCCTCGTCGAACCGCCGGGCCGTGCGCATCGCCACGATCCGGTCGGCGTTCTCCTTGCCGAACAGGTCCGGGAAGATGCCGCGCGAGTGGTCCGCGTAGTCGAGGAAGAGGATCAGGTCGCCGAGGCACAGCAGCGCGTCCGCGCCCTCGCCCGCCCGCGCCAGTGCCTCGCTGTTGCCGTGTACGTCGCTGACCACATGCACCCGCATGGCGTCACCCTACCGACCTGTCCGGCAGTAGGGTTTCGGGCAGAGGGAAGCATGACCCTTCCGACGGCCGAGTGTGCGACCGCACCACACCGACCACAGGAAACATGCTGCTCACGGCAGTGTGACACAGGAAACATAATTGCCGTCTCCCCTATCGGAGTCCACGTACCGAGCAGTAACGTCCTGGCGTCCCGCAGCGTCGCAGACCGAGGAGCAGTCTTGCGCGAGTTCAGCCTTCCGGCTCTCTACGAGGTGCCGAGCGGCGCAAACCTCACCGACCTCATCCACCGCAACGCCGAACGGCACCCGACGGTCGGCGTGGTGAGCCGCAAGATGGACGGCGTCTGGGAGGACCTGACGGCCGTGCAGTTCCTGGCCGAGGTGCGTTCCGCCGCCAAGGGCCTGATCGCCTCGGGCATCGGCCCCGGCGACCGGGTCGGGCTGCTGTCGCGCACCCGCTACGAGTGGACCCTGCTGGACTTCGCCATCTGGTGCGCCGGCGCGATCACCGTCCCGGTCTACGAGACCTCCTCCGCCGAGCAGGTCGAGTGGATCCTCGGCAACTCCGGTGCGGTGGCCTGCATCACCGAGCTGCCCCGGCACCAGGCCGTGGTCGCCGAGGTCAGCGAGCGCCTGCCGGAGCTCAAGCAGACCTGGCAGATCGAGGGCGGCGCGCTGCGCGAACTGGCCGACGCCGGGCGGGAGGTGGCCGACGCGACGGTGGAGGAGCGGCGTTCCGCGCTGAACCCGGACACCATCGCCACCATCGTCTACACCTCGGGCACCACCGGCCGACCGAAGGGCTGTCAGCTGACCCACGGGAACTTCCTGGGCGAGCTGGGCAATGTGGTGGCCCGGCTGGACCCGCTGTTCCGCACCGGGGAGTCCTCGGTGCTGCTGTTCCTGCCCGAGGCGCACGTGCTGGGCCGGATCGCCGAGATCGCGGCCGTGCTGGCCCCGGTCAGGCTCGGCCACCTGCCCGACATCAAGGAGGTCGTGGCGGAGCTCAGCGCCTTCCGGCCGACCCTGATCCTGGGCGTCCCCCGGGTCTTCGAGAAGGTCTACAACTCGGCCCGGGCCAAGGCGCAGAGCGAGGGCAAGGGCAAGATCTTCGACCGCGCCGCCGACACCGCGATCGCCTACAGCCGGGCGCTCGACGCGGACGGCCCCTCACTGGGCCTGAAGCTGCGGCACAAGCTGTTCGACGCGCTGGTGTACAGCAAGCTGCGCGCCGCGCTCGGCGGTCGGGCCACCCACGCCATCTCCGGCGGGGCCCCGCTCGGCGAGCGGCTCGGCCACTTCTACCGCGGCATCGGCTTCACCGTGCTGGAGGGCTACGGCCTCACCGAGTCCTGCGCCGCCACCGCCTTCAACCCGCACGACGAGCCGCGGATCGGCAGCGTCGGCCAGCCGCTGCCCGGCTCCTCGATCCGGATCGCCGACGACGGCGAGGTGCAGCTCAAGGGCCCGCAGATCTTCACCGGCTACTGGCAGAACCCCGAGGCCACCGCCGAGGCGCTGCAGGACGGCTGGTTCTCCACCGGCGACATCGGCACCCTGGACGACGACGGCTACCTCACCATCACCGGGCGCAAGAAGGAGATCATCGTCACGGCCGGCGGCAAGAACGTCGCCCCCGCCGTGATCGAGGACCGGATCCGGGCCCACCCGCTGATCGGCGAGTGCATGGTGGTCGGCGACCGGAAGCCCTTCATCGCCTGCCTGATCACCATCGACCCGGAGTTCTTCCCGACCTGGAAGAAGCTCAACGGCAAGCCCGACGACGCCTCGGTCTCCGACCTGCTCCAGGACGCCGACCTGCTGGCCGCGGTGCAGGCCGCGGTGGACGACGGCAACGCGGCGGTGTCGCACGCCGAGGCGGTGAAGAAGTTCCACATCCTGGACACCGTCTTCACCGAGGAGTCGGGCCATGTCACCCCGTCGCTGAAGCTCAAGCGCGCGGTGGTGGCCAAGGACTTCGGCGCCGAGATCGAGGCCCTCTACGCGGGACGCTGACCCCTGCTCCGACCGGCCGGCGCCCACCCCGGCGCAGGCCGGTCAGAGCGGCGCAGGCCGGTCAGAGCAGTTCGGCCAGCCGCCCGGCCAGCAGGTCCCAGCGCCAGCTCTGCTCCACCCAGGCCCGTCCCCGCCCGCCCATCCGCGCGCGCAGGGACGGGTCCTGGAGCAGCGTGACCAGGCGATCGGTCAGCGCCGCCCCGTCCCGTCCGGGGACCACGTAGCCGGTCTCACCCTCCAGCACCGCGTCCGGCGCCCCGCCGGAGTCGCCGGCCACCACCGGCAGTCCGGTCGCGGACGCCTCCAGGTAGACGATGCCCAGCCCCTCCACGTCCAGGCCGCCGCGGCGGGTCCGGCAGGGCATGGCGTAGACGTCGCCGGCGCCGTAGTGGGCCGGCAGCTCGGACCAGGGCACGGCGCCGGTGAACCGCACCGAGGCGGACACCCCGACCGAGGCCGCCAGCTTCTCCAGGTCGCCCCGGTAGGGCCCGTCGCCGACGATCAGCAGCACCGTGTCCGGCTCCGCGGCCAGCACCCCTGGCAGCGCCCTGATCAGGGTGTCCTGGCCCTTGCGGGGCACCAGCCGGGAGACGCACACCACCACCGGGCGGGAGCTCAGCCCCAGCGCGGCCCGGACCTCGGCGCCGCCCGAGTCGGGGTGGAAGGTCTTCTCGTCCACCCCGGGCGGGACCTGGCGCATCCGCGCCGCCGCCTCCGGGCCCACCGCTGCGGCGATCCGCGAGCGGGTGTACTCGCCGAGGTAGGTCAGGGTGTCGGTGCCGGCGCCGATCCGCCGCAGCAGCTGCCGGGAGCCGGGCAGCTGGGCCCAGGCCGCCTCGTGGCCGTGGGTCATCCCCAGCAGCCGCTCGGCGCCGGCCCGGCGCAGCGCCGGCGCCGTCAGCCCGAGCGGGGCGGCGGCCCCGAACCAGACCGAGCCGCAGCCCTCGGCGGCCAGGATCTCGGCGGCCCGGCGGGTGACCCGGGGCGTGGGCAGCAGCATCGTGGTCCGGTCGCGGACCACCTGGAACGGCTGCTCGGCGTCGAAGCGGGCCGCCTCGGCGCCGTCGCGCCAGGTCGAGGCGTACACCACGATCTGCTCGGCCGGCATCCGGACCGCCATGTTGTGCACGAACGTCTGGATCCCGCCGGGGCGCGGCGGGAAGTCATTGGTGACGATCAGCGTCTTGTTCATACTCCGTCTTTCCGGGCGACCGACCCGCGTACCCCCGCAATCATCGGGAGGCATTCTGTGACCGGCGGGACGTGATCCGTACGATAGGGCAGTGCGGCAACCGCACGAGTGTCCGCGAGCGTGTTCCACCCTGTCGTTCGTTCCACCCAGCGGTTCCCTGTCGGCCTCCAGTCCCCGGGCGAGGATTCCATCACTACTCAGCTGCACCCGCTGTCCCGCCCGGCCGAGCCGGCGGACGACCCGGCGCTCTCGCGCGCCCGGGCGACGCGGCGTGCCTGGGCGGCCGTGGCGGTCAGCTGGGCGGCGACCAGAACCCTGGTGATGCTGATGGTGCTGGGGCTGCTGCAGCTCGGCACCAGCGACGTGACCAGCGACGTCAAGGTGATCTACCAGGGCTGGGCGCAGGTGCTGCAGACCGGCACCTTCCCGCTGGACGACGTGACCTGGCAGTACCCGCCGCTGACCGCGCTGGTGATGCTGCTGCCGCACTGGCTCCCGTGGACCTACTTCACCGGCTTCCTGGTCATGGTCGCCGTCGCGGACGCCCTGGTGCTCGGGCTGCTGCTGCGGGCCTCCCGGCACGGCCGGAGCAGGGCCGGCGCCTGGCTCTGGGCGCTGGTGGTGCCGCTGCTGGGCCCGACCGTCTACTGCCGCTTCGACCTGGTGGTCACCGCGGTGGCGGTGGTCGGGCTGCTGGCCGCGGCCACCCGGCCGCGGCTGGGCGGGGTGCTGGCCGGGATGGGCGCGATGCTCAAGGTCTGGCCGGTGCTGATGGTGCTGGGCACCCCGCGCGGCCGCAGGACCAGGGAGACCTGGACCGCGATGGTGGTCTCGGCGCTGGCGATCGGCTTCTACTACGCGGTCACCAACGTCGGCGCCTACTCGTTCATGAGCTTCCAGGAGAACCGCGGCGTCGAGATCGAGTCGCTCGGCGCCATCCCGTTCTACCTGGCCCACCTCTTCGGCTGGCGCGGCCACGCCGAGATGCACTACGGCTCGACGGAGTTCCTCGGCACCGGGGTGCAGCTGGTCGGCAAGCTGATGGTGGCGCTGTCCTTGGCGGCCTTCGCCTGGCTGCTGCTGTGGCGGTTCCGGGCCCGCCGCTGGACCGCGGCGACCCCCGCCGACGCGGCGCTGGCCGCGCTGCTGCTGTTCACCGTGACCAGCCGGGTGATCAGCCCGCAGTACCTGGTCTGGCTGATCGGCGTGGCCGCCGTCTGCCTGGTCTCCCCGCACACCACCCAGCGGCCCACCGCCTGGCTGATCGCCGCGGCGAGCCTGTTCACCTTCCTGGAGTTCCCGGTCTTCTTCGGCGACCTGGCGGCCTTCAAGCCGCTGGGCGTCTCGGTCCTGGTGGTCCGCAACCTGCTGCTGGCCGCCGCCGCCCTGGTCTCCTGCCGGCGGCTGTGGTGCGCGACGGTCCGGCCGGAGCCGGAGGCCGTGCCGGACATGGTGCCGGCGGCCCTGTCGGAAGGGCTGCCGGTGGCGCTGCCGGAGACCCTGCCGGAGGCGGCGGCGACGGACCCGGAGACCGAGCCGTCCTGCTGACGGCCGGCGGCCCCGCCCCGGGCGTGGGGCGGGGCCGCCGGCCGCGGAGCGGGGCTACTCCCCGGCGCGGGCGACCGGGCAGCCGCCGGTCAGGCCGCCGAGGAAGGCGTTGGGGTCGTAGTAGTGCTCGACCGAGAGCAGCCGCAGGTCGTCACTGACCTTGGCGATGCTGACGCCGAACATCTCCACGGTCCGGCCGTCGGGGGCATGGCCCTCGTACTCGCCGTCGAAGCTGCCCCAGTGCCGCCACTTGAAGGTCACCAGCGGCGGCGGGGAGACGACCTCCAGGACCTCCCAGTAGAAGCCGTTGGGGAAGGCACCGTGGAACACCTCGTGCGAGGAGTCGAAGTCCTTCTGCCCCACCGGGTAGAACGGGCTGTCGCCGATCAGGATGTTGTAGCTGCCCTGCTCGGCGATGTCCGCGGCGGTGGCCCAGCCGCCGCCGTTGACATTGGTGCGGAAGTGCTCGGTGACCATGGACACCCAGGTCGCCGGATCCTTCTTGTGCGAGACCTCCATCTCGAACACCGCGACGATGCTCTCGACGATCGCCTCCAGCGACCCGGGCTGGAACTGGTGGGTGCGCTGTTCTGGCATCACGGTGTGCGAGAGGTGGTAGTCGGGCACCTCTCCGCGCCACTCCGACGGGTCCGCCGCAGCGATCACGGCCTCGCGTCCCTGGAGCCAGAGCGGGGTGGACTCAGCAGTATCTGACACAGTGTCATCCCTCGTTCGACGATCAGAGTCGATCGCAGACACTACTGATACTGATGTTACTCCGTCAGGATTCGATCAAATCCATAACTACCTTGCCGCGTACCGGAGATCGGCCACCCACTGGGCCGTGAAGGCGCTCGTTCCGACGCCGGTGCTGCGGCGCAGCGCGGTGTCCAGCGCGGCCGCCGCGCCGCCGCTCCCGCCGGCCGCCGCCACCGCGCGGTAGAGGGCGACCAGCGCCTTCTGGCCGTGCCGCGCGACGATGCTCCGGCAGGCGAACCAGGCCTGCTCGTACGCCTGCGGCAGGTCGGCGGCCGAGCCGTCGAAGGAGGCGTCGTCGGGGAGCCGGGCCGGGATCCGGCCCGCCCTGAGGTCGGCCAGCAGCTCCGGGGCGATCTGCTGCGGGGTGCGGCCGGTGCCGAGGTAGCCGGTCCAGTTGGCGGCGCCCTCGGAGAGCCAGCGCGGGGTCCACTGCTCGGTGATCGCCCGGGTGGCGACATGCGTGGTCTCATGGGTGGTGACCACCCGCCGGCCGAGCGCGTTCAGGGTGTCCCAGACCTGCGGGTTGACGGTGATCCGCTCGGTGCGGCCGGCCTCGGCCGCGCCCAGCTCCCCGGTGGTGACGGCGGCGATCGCGGTGTACCCGGACGGGTCGGCGCCGAGGAGCCGGCCGAACTGGTCCAGCCCGAGCGGGGCCAGCAGCACCGTCCGCTGACCCCAGCCGGTGCCCCAGACCGCGCTGACGGCCGGCACCGCCCGGTCCGCCTCGTCGGCGAGCTGCTGCAGCGTGCCCTGGTCGCGCAGCCCGAGCACCAGGCTGGAACGGCCCTGGACCACGGTGACCGGGCCCAGGTCCCACAGCTGGACGTCGCCGCCGACGTGGTCGCTGTCCGAACTGAGCAGCCAGCCGCCGCCGCTGCCAGTGCCGCCTCCGCTGCCGCTGCGGGTGAAGGTGAGGTACTGGGTCGCGGTCACCGGCTCGGAGTCGAAACCGCTGAGGCGGTAGGACAGTTCGACCCGGGTGGCGAGCCGCGCCGCCCCCTCGGCCCCGATCACCGGCGGCAGCGGATAGGCGTCCAGCGCCTGGAGCCGGTAGGTCCAGGCGCCGACCGGAACCTGGGCCAGGTTGCCCAGCATCGCGGCGCCGCTGTCGCGCAGGGCCTGCGCCGTCGGCAGCACCGTCGCGGCCAGCGCCGCCTGGTCCCGGGCCAGGACCGCGGCGGCCCGCCGGTCCAGCACCGCCTGCACCGCCCGCACCGTCGCGGGGTCGGCCGTGCCCGAGGTGCCGCCGCCGGCGGTGTGCCGTCGGTCGTGCCACTCCTCGCCGCCCAGCGCCCCGGCGACCAGCACCGCCGCACCCGCGGCCAGCACCGCCCTGCGCCCGGCCGGCATCAGCGGCACCCCCGTCCGGCGGGGAGGTCAGACCCGGACCACCTCGGCCACGGGCATGCTGGTGACCCGCTCGTAGCGGACCCTGGCCCCCGGGTAGGGCGCATGGATGACCGTCCCATTGCCTGCGTACATCCCGACGTGGTGCCTGTCGCCGTAGTAGATCACAAGGTCACCGGGCCTCGCCTGGCTCAGCGGGATCCGCTGCCCGGCGAAGGCCTGGCCCTGCGAGGTGCGGGGCAGCGTCACTCCGGCGTGGCGCCAGGACCAGTACATCAGCCCGGAGCAGTCGAACGATCCGGGCCCCGCCGATCCGTACACATAGGGTCTGCCCAGGGCGCTCTCGGCGGCCGCCAGCGCCTGCGCCGCCCGGGCCGAGGCCGGCCCCTGGCCGGAGAGCGGCGGCTGCTGCGCGGCCTGGGCCGCCGCTCCCGCCGCGTCGTCCTCGCCCTGCTGGAGCTGGGCGCGCTGCGCCGCGGTCAGCGAGTCCAGCAGCGCCTTGGCATGGCCGAGCCGCTGCTGCACCTGGGTCTTGCTGCCGGCGATGGACTGACGCAGCGTCTCCAACCGGGCCAGCTGCGCCACCGCCTCGGCCCGGTCCTGCACCAGCTGCCGCTGGTCGGCCTCGATCTCCTGGAGCTTCAGCGCGGCCACGGCGTCGGCCTGGTCGGCGCTGGACGCCTGCTCCAGGTACTGGTCCGGATGGGCGTTGAGCAGCAGCTTCACCAGCGGGTCCAGCCCGCCCCCCTGACGGTACTCGGCGCTGGCGATCGAACCCATGGACTGGAGCAGGGCGTTCACGTGCTGCTGCTCCTCGGCGACCCGCTGCTGCAGCAGCACCGACTCGCGCTGGAGCGCGTGCTCCTGCTCCTGCGCCCCGTCGTACTGCTGGCCGGCCACCTCCGCCTGCGCGTAGAGGCCGTCGAGCTGGTGCTGCACGTCGTCGGCGGTGACCGGGGCGCCCCCTCCGGGGCTGCCCGGAGTCGCCAGGGCGCTGCCTCCGCCCGCGAGGACCGCCGCGGTGGCCGCCGCCAGGGTCGCGGCGGAACGCGACAGGGCTGCCACGGTGGAGTACTGGCCCAGCGGTCGGGCACGTCGGTGGGACGCCACGGGGAATGGCTCCATTCGTCGAAGCAGAGGACCGAGCGCCGACGTTAGCGAGTCGGACACATCGAGTCCAAACCCCAGCAAGGACGAAAATACCGCCGAAATTAGTACAACTTGACGAAACGCCATGTCGGGAGGGGTGTCCCGGACAGCGCAACGGGCCCGACCCCCCGCAGGGGATCGGGCCCGTACAGCCGTTTGGGCGGCCGGAACGCTCTCAGATGTGGCGCATCGCGTAGATGCTGCCGATCGTGTCGATGCTCTCGTACTTGACCACGGTGCCGGTGTGCGGGGCGTGCAGCACGGTGTTGTTGCCGGCGTAGATGCCGACGTGCGAGTCACCGTTGAAGAACACCAGGTCGCCGACCTGCAGGTTGGCGCGGGTGACCGCGGTACCCGCGTTGATCTGGTCGTAGGTGGTGCGGCCGATGGCCACCCCGGCCTGGGCGTAGGCCCACTGGGTCAGGCCCGAGCAGTCGAAGGTGTTCGGACCGGTGGCACCGTAGACGTAGGCGTCGCCGAGCTTGGTCTGGGCGGCCGCGTAGGCGATCGCCTCCACCGAGTCGCCGGCCTTGGAGGAGGACGAGCCGCTCGCACTGCTGGACGAGGAGGAGGACGAGGAGGAACTGCTGGCGGCCGCGGCGGCCTTCTCCGCGGCTGCGGCGTTGGCGGCCTTCAGCGCCGCCGCCTGGGCGGCGGTGAGCGAGTCCAGCTTGGCCTGCGCGGCAGCGAGCTTCTTCTGCACCGAGGCCTTGGAGGCGGCGAGCTGCTTGCTGGTGGCGTCGAGGGCCTTCAGCTTGGTCTCGGCCTCGGACTTCTCGTTGTTGAGCGTCGACTGCTCGGTCTTCAGCTCGGCCAGCATGTTGGACTGGCTGGAGGTGATCTGGCTCTGCGCCGAGGCCGAGTTCAGGTACTCGGTCGGGTCCGAGGAGAGCATCAGCTGGACCGAGGGGTCGATCGCCCCGCTGCGGTACTGGGCGCTGGCGACCGCACCGAGGGCGGAGGCCTTGGCGGTGACCGAGGCCTGCTGCCGGGCCACCTGGTCCTGCAGCGTGTTGACCTGCTTCTGCAGGGTCTGCTGGTCGGACTGGGCCTTGTCGTACTGCTGAACGGCCGTGTCGGCGTCGCTGTTCAGCTTGTCGATCTGCGCCTTGAGTTCGGCGGTGGTCTGCTTCGGGGCCGCCTGCGCCGACTGGGCGGCGGTCGCGGAGAGGGCGACGGTTGTGGCCGCGGCAGCCGTGAGCACGGTTATGCGGGCGCGACCGGGGGTTTTGGGACGACGATGGGACGCCACGAAGGCGAGCTCCTTCTTCCTACGTCCGCCTACCGGGTGAGCTGACGGGTTCGGGCTGGAAGACGTGCCCTACGGCGCTTCACCGGCGTACCGGCCTGGCGTCGATTCACCCCGAGGAACGTGGTTCCCCGGCTCCGAGACTGACGGCTCTCCCCTGTGGTCGCCCCGATGGCTTCGGGACGGGCCTGCCGTGCGGTCGGACTCGGCGGAAACCTCCGCTGCCACCCAGGCTGGGTGATCGACTTCGCGGTGGTTCGATCGCTGACACTAGTGACCCAACCGTGATCCGTTCAAATCCCTGTAAGTAAAAACTATCTTTGGTTACGACACTGCATCAGATTTCCAACGGACCGTAGTCGCGGAATGACCATCTGACGACGACATGGCGGTCAAATCGGTCATCAGGCCGAGGTGTTCGAGACCCGTGTGACGTGAGTCACATCAGGAGACAACCCACGCCTCAGCCGACTCCCAAACCTTCGGTCCGGAGCCGACCCTGCGTCAGAAGCGGCGAATCGCCACGATCGACCCGAAGTAGGACATCGGCTGGATCGACACGTTGTAGCCGTACTCGGGGGCGTTCAGCAGCATCCCGTTGCCGGCGTACATGCCGACATGCGCGCCGCCCTCCATCACCACGATGTCGCCGACCTTCAGGTCGGCGCTGGAGGCCACCCGGGTGCCCACCGACTCGTCGCCCTCGGAGGAGTGCGGCAGGCTGATGTTGGCGTGGGCGTAGGCCCACATCACCAGTCCGGAGCAGTCGAAGCTGTTGGGCCCGGCGCCGGCCCAGGCGTACGGGGCGATGCCGACCTTGCTCATCGCCGCCTCCATGGCGGTCCTGGCCGCGGCGGATATCCCGGAGAGGTTGATGTCGGACACCGACATGTGGTTGTCGGTGGAGTCCACCGAGCTGTAGCCGCCGCCACCGCCGGTGCCGGCCCCCTGCTCCTTGAGCGCCGCCGCCTCCACTGCGGCGCGCGCCGCCGCGGACAGCGAGCTGAGCACGCTCTGGGCGTGGTTCAGCTTGGTCTGGGCGGTGTTCTTGGCCGTCTGCATCTGCTTGAGCAGCGCCTGCTGCGCCGTCAGCTCCTGGGCCGCCTGCGCCTTCTCCTCGGCCAGGGTCTTCTGCTGGCTCTGCAGCATCTGCAGCAGCGCGGCCTGGCTGCCGGCGACCTGGCTCTGGGTGGAGGCCTGGTTCAGGTACTCCTCCGGGTTGGAGGAGAGCAGCAGCTTCACCGTCGGGTCCACCGCGCCCTCGCGGTACTCGGCGCTGGCCATCTGCCCGAGCTGACCCAACTCCTTGTTCACCGCCGCCTGCTGGCGGGCTATCTCGTCCTGGAGCACACCGGTCTGCCGCTGCAGCTCCTGCTCCTGGCCCTGCGCCTGGTCGTACTGCTCCGTCGCCTTGTTCGCCGCCGACTGGTCCGCCTCGACCTGGGACTTCGCCTGGTCGGTGGTGGTCTTGGCCGGCGCTGCCTGGGCGGTCGCCTGGGCCGAGAGGGCCACAGCGGCGGCGGCAGCGGCGGTCAGGATCGACACCCGGGCGCGGCTGGGTTGCTTGGGGCGACGGTGCGTGGCCACAGAAGCTGGTCCCTTCGAGCAAACACTGGCGAACACAGACAGACGTTCACAGACAGAGGTTCGAAGGGAGAGACTAGTGAGATTGATGTGACTCTGTCGCCCTCGGCGGTGAGTCCGGGGGTGATTGGGCGCAATGTCCTTTATAGGAAAGCCCTTAAGGCACCCTGGGAGGCCACACAGGCTGGACCACTCGGCACGGATCGCTCAGGTGCGGACGAGCCGCCGCAGCAGCATCGCCGAGGGCACCGGACGCGCGCCGGCCTTCCGCACCCCGTCGGCCACCTCCTTGTCGGTGGACACCACCACCACCGGACGGCCCTCCGGCTCGGCCCGCACCAGACGCCGGATCAACTCGTCGGCGTTCTCCCCGGACCGGCTGAACAGCACCCGTACCCCGCGCGGCGGAGCCATCGGCACCGGCGCGTCCAGGTCCTTGCCGTCGAACACGCAGGTGATCTCCGCCCCGCTGTGCGCGGCGAGCATGGAGAGCCCGTTCAGCAGCCTGACCCGCTGCTTGTCCAGCGGCAGCGTCGGGTAACCGCTCTTGGTGACGTTGTAGCCGTCCACCAGCAGATGCACCTGAGGGAGCGCCAGCAACTGGTCCAGCAGCGCCGGGTCGTCCCCGTCCAGGGCGCGTCTGGCCACGTCGTGCGGGGAGGCCGTGGTGGGCGCCACCGCCTCCACCGTGTCGGCCGGGCGGGTGGTGACCGGCTTCAGGCCCAGCTCCCGCTGCAGCCCCTGGGCGCCCTGCAGCACCACGTCCAGCAGCAGCCGCAGCCGCATCTCCTCGGCGCTGCGCCCCTCCCTGGACGCCCGTCTGGCCGCCTCGACGGCCGACTCGGCCTCGGCCAGCCGGTGCTTCAGCCGGCGCACCTCGCTGTCGGTGGTGCCGCGCTCGGTGGCACCGGCCGCCTTCAGCGCCTCCAGCTCGGCGGTGACCTTGCGGGTCGCCGCCTCGGCGCGCTTGGTGTCGGCCTCCAGGCTGCGCACCCGGCGGCGGAGCGAGTCCCGCTCCTTCCTGGTCTCGTCCAGCTCGACCCGGCCCCGGTCCGCCTCGGTCCTGCTGGTCTCGCGCAGCGCGGACAGCTCCGCCTGCAGCTTCTCCACCAGTCGGGCCGCCTCGGCGGCGGCGCCCTCCGACTCGGCCCGCTCGACCTCCTCGCCGGCGTCGCCGACCAGCTTGCTCCAGCCGGCCGGCCGCAGCAGATAGGCCACCGCGGCCACGTCCTGCGGATCGGCGGCGGCAGGAACCTGCCCGTTCTCCAGCGCCGCGACCAGGTCGGGCTGGCCCTGTCTGACTCGTTCCGCTATCCGCGACCGGAAGCCGGGCTCGGTCTCCAGGGCGGCGGCGATGGCGGTGGCCCCGCGCCTGGCCCGCTGCACCGGGGTGAACTTGGCGTAGGGGCGCAGCCGGGGCGGCAGCTCGCCGACCGGCATGGCGCTGAGCCCGTCGGCGGCGATGCCGACGACCCTGCGCCGCACCCCCTCGGGCAGCGGCCGGTCCAACTGCTCGACGGGCTCGGCGGGCTCATCCGGTTCGGCGGGTTCGGTGGCGGGCAGCGCGAGGTCTGCCGCCTGCTCGGGGCCCACGGGCCCCTCGGCGACGTCCGCCCGGTCTCGCTCCACCACGTCCGCTGTCTCCGATCCGGTCCTGCGGGACTACCTGCCCGCAGTAACCATTCTCGCCCGCCCTACCCCCTACTCGTCACCGCGCCACACATGCCTCAGGCCACCTGCCCCGGGGCACCGCCTTCACACCGGGCGCTCAGGCCTCGGTACGCCCCGCCTGCGCGGCCGCCTCGGCCTCCGCGCCCGGACGGTCCACCAGTTCCACCTGGTCCACCGCGTTGCACCAGCGGCAGCGCACCGACTCCACGGTCTCGCTCAGCACCTCGCGCTCCTCCACCCGGGACTCGCCGGCCAGGTCCAGATGGACGAACTCGACCACGCGGGAGGACCGGGTCACGTCGAAGCGGGTCAGGTTGCCGCACAGGGTGCAGCGCCACCGGGTCCCCTCGGTGGGAAGGGGAACTGACATGAGCGGTCCTCTCGCGACGGGTACGCCTACCTGCACAACCCTATGGCCTTGCCCTCAACGGCAGATACGGCGGGACAACCGGTGTCAGATTTGTCCGGTTAAGGAATGCTCAATCCATGTTGAGGCCGGTAAGCGCGAAGAATCCGCCCCCAGGGGGCGCACAGCCGTTCGTTCCGCTGGTGACCTACGCCCTGATCGCGGCGTGCGCGCTGGTCTTCCTGGTCGGCCCGGTCTCCGGGCTCGATCCGCTGTACGGCGGCGGGAACGCGCGCGCCTGTGCGGAGCTGGCTTACTACCACCACTGGGGGGTGATCCCCAGCGAGCTGATGGACAACCAGCCGATCGCGGCACCCACCACCCCGGGCTGCCCGGCCCCGGACGGCTTCCCGAAGATCCCGGCCCTGTCGGTGCTGACCGCGATGTTCGTCCACGGCGGCTGGCTGCACCTGCTGGGCAACATGCTGTTCCTCTACGTCTTCGGCGCGATGGTCGAGGAGCGGATGGGGCGGCTGCCGTACCTGCTCAGCTATGTCGCCCTGGGCTACCTGGCGACCTACGGCTACGCGGTCTTCGCCGGCGGCGACAGCGCCACGCAGACCCTGGTCGGCGCCTCCGGCGCGATCGCCGGCATCCTCGGCGCCTACCTGCGGCTGCACCCGAAGGCCCGGGTTACCAGCCTGCTGCCGTTCCTGCTGTTCCTGCCGCTGCGGTTCCCCGCCTGGCTGGTGCTCGGCGTGTGGTTCGCGATCCAGTGGGCCTCGGTCGGGGCGCCCTCCGCGGCCGTGACCGGGGTCGCCTACACCGCCCATCTGATCGGCTTCGCCGGCGGCTTCCTCTTCGCCTGGCTGCTGTACTGCCGCAGGCGCGGCTACGCTGATCCGACGAACGCCGCCGTACTCCCAGGAGACCCCCCGTGATCACCGCGATCGTGCTCATCAAGACCACCGTCGACCGGATCCCCGAGATCGCCGAGGCGATCGCCGCGATCGACGGGGTGACCGAGGTGTACTCGGTGACCGGACAGCACGACCTGGTGGCCATGGTCCGGGTACGGGCCCACGAGGAGCTGGCCGAAGTGATCCCGGGCCAGGTCAACAAGGTCCCCGGGGTCGAGTCCACGGAGACCCACATCGCCTTCCGCACCTACTCCCGGCACGACCTCGATGCCGCCTTCGCTCTGGGTCTGGAGGACTAGGTGCGGGTTGTGCCTGGCTTGTCGCGCAGTTCCCCGCGCCCCTAGGTAGGCGCAACTCACTCACAGTGGGTCAGTTGCAGCCCCCAGGGGCGCGGGGAACTGCGCGGCCAACCATGCACAACCCGCACCCGAGAACCGGTCACCCCCGCCGCGTGTCCGGCACGCACCGCCCACCCTCGGTCCGGTAAGCCCACTTCGCCCCGTCGGTGACCAACTCCCGCACCGCCTCCACAAAGCGGTCCACATGCTCGTCCGGCGTGCCCGCCCCGAAACTCACCCGGATGGCGTTCAGACTGCGCTCCCCCGGCAGCGACGCCTCCGGCGCACCGCACTCGGACGGCGCAGCCTCCTCCCCGCCCAGCAGCGTCCGCACCAGCGGGTGCGCGCAGAACAGCCCGTCCCGCACCCCGATGCCGTACTCCGCGGACAGCGCCGCGGAGAAGTGCGAGCTGTTCCAGTCCTGTACGACGAAGGACAGCACACCCACCCGCGGGTGCTCCTCGCCGAACAGGGTCAACACCCTGACCTGCGGAATCCCGGCCAGCCCGGCCCGCAGCCGGTCGATCAGGAACCGCTCCCTGGCCACCAGCGCGTCGAAGCCGGCCTCGCCGAGCGCCCGGCAGGCGGAGGCGATGGCGTAGGCGCCGACGACGTTCGGCGAACCGGCCTCGTGCCGCTGCGGACCGCGGTGCCACTCCACTGCCACCGAGCCGTCGGCCTCCCTGGCCACGGTGCGGCTGGCGCCGCCACCGGCCAGGTACGGCTCGGCGGCGTCCAGCCAGTCGCTGCGCCCGGCCAGCACCCCGGCGCCGAAGGGGGCGTAGAGCTTGTGCCCGGAGAAGGCGACCCAGTCGACGTCCAGTTCACGGACCGAGACCGGGTGGTGCGGAGCGAGCTGGGCGGCGTCCAGGACGATCCGCGCGCCGTGCCGGTGCGCGGTCGCGGCCAGCTCGCGGACCGGCCAGATCTCCCCGGTGACATTGGACGCGCCGGTCACGCACACCAGCCGCGGCCCCGCCGCGCTACCCGCCAGCGCCTCGTCCAGCGCCGCCACGGCCTCCTCGGGCGAGCGAGGGGCGCGCAGGTAGCTGACGGTCAGTCCGTCCCTGCGCCAGGGCAGCAGCGAGGCGTGGTGCTCGGTCTCGAAGGCGAACACCTCGGTCCCGGTCGGCAGCACGCCGGCCAGCAGGTTCAGCGAGTCGGTGGTGGCCCGGGTGAAGACCACCTGGTCGTCCTCGCGCAGGTCCAGGAACTCGGCGACGGTGGCCCGGCTCTGCTCGAACAGGTCGGTGGACAGCTGCGAGAGGTACCCGGCGCCGCGGTGCACGCTGCCGTAGTAGGGGGCGTAGGCGGCGACGTCGTCCCAGACCCGCTGCAGGGCCGGCGCGCTGGCGGCGTAGTCGAGCGCGGCGTAGGTCACCTTGGCACCGCTGACCAGCGGGACCTCGACATCGCGGCCGAGGACCGCGAGCGGCTGACAGACGGTGGAAGTATTCGGGTACGCCGACACAGACCCCTCCAGGGCATCCAGTGGATCCCCGGCGCAAGGCCTGATCGGAAGGGATCCGCGCTTGCCCCGCGGCATTGTTGCCGAAGGGCCTGGTCGTCACCCGGAGGCACCCCGCCACGGACGGAGGGTTGCCGGACAGCAAGCCGGGGCTGCAGCGGTCGTGAACCGCGCGCTGTCACTCGTGACCTGGTGAGAACTATGCCAGAGGTCCGCCCTGTGGGCGAACCCCCGTCCGGCATGTGGGACCGCCCGGACTACCTGTGCGTCGCCGCAGCCCAGCGCTCCAGCACCGCTGCGGCCGAGCCGGAGTCGATCGACTCCGCGGTGCGCTTCATCGCCGCCGCCAGCTGCTCGGTCAGCGGTGCGTCGGTCTGGTCCAGGGCGACCAGGGCCGAGGCCGAGTTGAGCAGCACCGCGTCCCGGACCGGGCCCTGCTCCCCGGCCAGCACCCGGCGGGCCACCTCGGCGTTGTGGGCGGCGTCGGCCCCGCGCAGCGCCTCGATGCCGACCGGGGTGATGCCGACGTCCCGCGGGTCGAACCGGCTCCGCCCCACCTCGCCGTCGCGGACCTGCCACACCGTGGAGGTCCCGGTCACGGTCAGCTCGTCCAGGCCGTCGTCGCCGCGGAACACCAGCGCGGAGGCGCCGCGGCGGGCCAGCACGCCGGCGATCAGGCCGGCCATCCTGGTGTCGAAGCAGCCCACGGCGTTGGCGCCGACCCGGGCCGGGTTGGTCAGCGGGCCGAGCAGGTTGAACGCGGTGGGGACGCCCAGACCGACCCGGGCCGGCCCGGCGTGCCGCATCGAGGGGTGGAACACCGGGGCCGGGCAGTAGGTGATGCCGGCCTCGACGGCGACCTCGGCCACCCGACGCGGGGTCAGCTCCAGATTGACGCCCAGCTTCTCCAGCACGTCGGTGGCCCCGCTCGCGGAGGAGGCGGCCCGGTTGCCGTGCTTGACCACCAGCGCGCCCGCACCGGCCGCGACGATCGCCGACATGGTGGAGATGTTGACGGTCTTGGCCCGGTCGCCACCGGTGCCGACGATGTCCACGGCCCGGCCCGGCACCTCTATCACGGTGGCGTGGGCGTACATGGAGTCGACCAGACCGGCGATCTCGTCCACCGTCTCGCCCTTGGCGCGCAGGCCCACCAGGAAGCCGGCGACCTGGATCGGCGAGGCCTCCCCGGTCATGATCCGGTCCATGGCCCAGGCGGTCTCGTCGGTCGACAGGTCGTCACCGGCGATCAGCGTGCTCAGCAGATCCGGCCAGGACCGCGCCTGCACGGGGTCGCCGCCGCCGTTCGCAGGAATCACGTTCACCATGGCCTGGGCCTCTCAGTGGGTGCAGATAAGGAGAGGCCCAGCCTAGCGACCGCGACGGCCGCCCCGTGGAAGATCTCAACCGACGAGATGCGCCTGACCACTGCGGAGCAGCGTCACCGCGGTCTCCGCCAGCGCCGCCGGGTCCACCGGCGCGGCGATGGCGGCGTCGGCGCGGCTCCAGGCGGCGAGCCAGGAGTCCTGCGGCCGGCCGATCAGGACCAGCACCGGCGGGCAGCCGTAGACCTCGTCCTTGAGCTGCCGGCCCAGGCCCATCCCGCCGACCGGGGTGGCCTCGCCGTCCAGCACCAGCAGGTCCAGCCGGCGGACCCCCTTGGCGTGGGCGTCCAGTGCCTTCAGCACCGCCGGCGCGGTGGCGCACTCCAGGTACTGGAGCTCCGCCAGGTCCGTCGCCGGCCGCTTCCCCAGCGCCAGCAGGACCTGCTCGCGGGTGGAGCGGTCGTCGCTGTAGACAAGAACGTTCAGTGCCATGGTCGGTATCCCCCTGGGATGTCCTCGGGCTGCTGATGGGTGACCGGGGTCACTTCGGCGTCTGCGCCGGATGCTACTCCCGAAGCACCGCCCTCAGCACCGGTACGAAACGGGAAGATCGGGACGGCAGCCGTCCGGCCGTTCCGGGTTCACCATTTCGGGGGACCCGGCGGCCAGTCGCGCACGGACACCGCCGGGCGGCGCCCCCCGCCATCCGGGCTACCTGCGAGGTCGTCAGGGGTCCGACCACGGCCGGAGGGTACGTCACCAGCCGGACACACCGAGGAACACCCCCCGGAGTGAAGACGGAATAAGCGACCGACATAATGACCGTCGTGGCGACAGCAACTGCAGTAGAAACCGGGCACGCACACGGATCGGTCAACCGGCCGAACCTGGTCAGCGTCGGAACCATCGTCTGGCTGGCTTCCGAGCTGATGTTCTTCGCGGCCCTCTTCGCGATGTACTTCACACTCCGCTCGGTCACCGGGACGGAGTACTGGCATTCCATCAACGAAGCCCTCAACGTTCCCTTCGCGTCGGGCAACACCACGATCCTGGTGCTCTCCTCCTTCACCTGCCAGATGGGTGTCTTCGCCGCCGAACGCGGCGACGTGAAGAAGCTCAGGGCGTGGTTCATCCTCACCTTCATCATGGGTGCGACGTTCATCGGCGGTCAGATCTTCGAGTACACGGACCTGGTCAAGCACGACCACATCTCGCTGTCCTCGGGCCCCTACGGTTCGGTGTTCTACCTGACCACCGGCTTCCACGGCATGCACGTGACGGGTGGTCTGATCGCCTTCCTGCTGGTCCTCGGCCGTACGTACGCCGCCAAGCGGTTCACGCACGAGCAGGCCACAGCGGCGATCGTCGTGTCCTATTACTGGCACTTCGTCGACGTGGTCTGGATCGGCCTCTTCGCGACCATTTACCTGATCAAGTAGGCCAGGGTCGGACCGTCCTCCCGGCACACCGCCGGGCGGTCCCCACAGACCGACCTGACGGTCAGCCAGACTCCAGACGCTCCAGATCCTCACACCGGGGTTAATCCGTGAAAAAGCTCTCCGCACGACGGCGCCACCCGCTGGCAGCGCTCGTCGTCCTACTCTTTGCGCTGGCGACGACCGGGGGGCTGTACGCGGCGTTCGCTCCGGCCGGCAACGCCCAGGCCGACAGCAGCCAGTCCCTGCAGATCGAGCAGGGCAAGAAGCTGTTCGCCGTGGGCTGCTCCAGCTGCCACGCTCTCAGCGGCGAGGGGACGAAGGACGGGCCCACCCTGGTGGGTGTGGGTTCTGCCAGCGTGGACTTCCAGGTGGGCACCGGACGCATGCCGGCCCAGCAGCCGGGTGCGCAGATCCCCGCCAAGAAGGTGATCTACACCCAGGACGAGATCAACGAGCTGGCCGCCTACGTGGCCTCGCTCGGCGCCGGTCCGTCGATCCCGACGTCCGACCAGTACGCCGCCGGCGACGTCGCCAAGGGTGGAGAGCTGTTCCGTACCAACTGCGCGCAGTGCCACAACTTCGCCGGTTCCGGCGGCGCGCTGTCCGAGGGCAAGTACGCGCCCTCCCTGGACGGCGTGAGCGCCAAGCACCTCTACGAGGCCATGCTCACCGGCCCGCAGAACATGCCGTCCTTCCCGAACAGCACCCTGTCCACGCAGAACAAGCAGGACATCATCGCCTACGTGCAGCACACCACCGACCCGGCGAAGAACCCCAGCTTCGGCGGGCTCACCCTGGGCGCACTGGGTCCGGTGACCGAGGGCCTGTTCGGCTGGATCTTCGCGCTGGGCGCCCTGATCGGTATCGCGATCTGGATCGCCGCCCGCACCCCCAAGGCCAAGAAGTCATGACGAGCCAGGACAACATGTCTGAAGAACACCTGCCGGAGGCCCACGGGGCCCACGGCGGAGAGCTAGCCGTCCACGGTGACGCCTTCGCCGATCCGGGGCTGCCGCCCCACGAGCACCGCCGTACCGACATCGACGAGCACGCCGCCGCCAGGGCGGAGCGCCAGGTGGCGATGTGGTTCCTGCTCTCGATGGTCGCGACGATCGGTTTCATCGCGTCCTACGTGCTCTTCAAGCCGGGGCCCGAGCTCAAGAACACGGTCTACATCTTCCCGCTGGGTCACATCAGCAAGCTCAACTTCTCGTTGGGCATGACCCTCGGCATCTCGCTGTTCGCCATCGGCGCCGGCGCGGTCCACTGGGCCCGCACGCTGATGTCGGACGAGGAGCACATCGCCGAGCGCCACCCGATCGAGGCCAGCCCCGAGGTCCGCGAGCAGGTCTTCGCCGACTTCCGCCAGGGTGCCAAGGAGAGCGGCTTCGGCCGTCGCAAGCTGATCCGCAACACCATGATCGGCGCCATGGCGATGGTCCCGCTGTCCGCGGTGGTGCTGTTCCGCGACCTCGGTCCGCTGCCGGAGAAGAAGCTCGACTCCACCGAGTGGGCCAAGGGCAAGCGCCTGGTCAACATGAACACCAACGAGCCGATGAAGGCCTCCGACATCACGGTGGGCTCGCTGACCTTCGCCAAGCCGGAAGGCGTGGAGGAGAGCGACGAGGACTTCCAGGAGGTCATCGCCAAGGCCGCGGTGATGCTGGTCCGGATGCAGCCGGCCGACATCAAGGACCAGACGTCGGCGGAGTGGGGCTACGAGGGCGTCCTCTGCTACTCCAAGATCTGCACCCACGTCGGCTGCCCGATCAGCCTCTACGAGCAGCAGACGCACCACGTCCTCTGCCCGTGCCACCAGTCGACCTTCGACCTCTCCGACGGTGGCCGAGTGATCTTCGGCCCGGCCGGGCACCCCCTGCCGCAGCTGCAGATCTCGGTCAACGGCGACGGCTACCTCGAGGCACTCGGCGACTTCAGCAAGCCCGTCGGCCCCGGCTTCTGGGAGCGCAGCTAACCATGACCACTCACGCGGAACCCACAGCGGTCGGCGACCACGACGACCACCAGGTCGGCCACAGCGAGGCCGGGGTCGACCAGGCCCACCTCGGCGAGAAGGCGGCGGACTGGGTCGACGGCCGGCTCGGCATCTACGGGCTGGCCAAGGCCAACCTGCGGAAGATCTTCCCGGACCACTGGTCCTTCATGCTCGGCGAGATCTGCCTCTACAGCTTCATCATCATCATCCTGACCGGCGTCTACCTGACGCTGTTCTTCACCCCCAGCATGGGTGAGGTCGTCTACCACGGCTCCTACACCCCGCTGAACGGCATCCGGATGTCGGAGGCCTACAAGTCCACCCTGGACATCAGCTTCGACGTCCGCGGCGGCCTGCTGATCCGTCAGATCCACCACTGGGCGGCCATCGTCTTCGTGGCGGCCATGCTGGTGCACATGATGCGCGTCTTCTTCACCGGCGCGTTCCGCAAGCCCCGCGAGATCAACTGGCTGTTCGGCTTCCTGCTGCTCTTCCTGGGCATGTTCGACGGCTTCATGGGCTACTCCCTCCCGGACGACCTGCTGTCCGGTACGGGTATCCGCTTCATGGAGGGCGCGATCCTGTCGATGCCGATCGTCGGCACCTACATCGCGATGTTCCTGTACGGGGGCCAGTTCCCCGGCAACGACATCATCCCGCGCTTCTACACGATCCACGTGCTGCTGATCCCGGGCATCATGCTGGGCCTGCTGGTGGCCCACCTGATCCTGGTCTTCTACCACAAGCACACCCAGTTCGCGGGCCCCGGACGGACCGAGAAGAACGTCATCGGCATGCCGCTGATGCCGGTCTACATGGCCAAGGCGGGAGGCTTCTTCTTCCTGGTCTTCGGCGTCATCGCGATGGTCTCGGCGATCGCCTCGGTCAACCCGATCTGGGCCTACGGCCCCTACCGGCCGGACCAGGTGTCCACCGACGCCCAGCCGGACTGGTACATGGGCTTCTCCGAGGGCCTGATCCGCATCATGCCCGGCTGGGAGATCAGGGCCTTCGGGCACACCCTGGTCCTCGGCGTCTTCATCCCGCTGATGATCTTCGGCCTGGTGATGATCGTGATCGCGGCCTACCCCTTCCTGGAGGGGTGGATCACCGGCGACAAGCGCGAGCACCACATCCTGGACCGCCCGCGCAACGCGCCGATGCGCACCGCGTTCGGTGTCGCCTGGATCGCGGAGTACGGCATCCTGCTGGTGGCCGGCGGCAACGACCTGTTCGCCACGCACTTCAACCTGTCGATCAACACCATCACCTGGGCCTGCCGGATCCTCTTCTTCGTCGGCCCGGTGATCGCCTTCACCATCACCAAGCGCTGGTGCATCGGCCTGCAGCGCCGTGACCGGGACAAGGTCCTGCACGGCCGCGAGACCGGCACCATCAAGCGCCTGCCGCACGGTGAGTTCATCGAGGTGCACGAGCAGCTCTCCCCGGAGGCGCTGCACACCATCACCGCGCACGAGCAGTTCCAGCCGATGGAGCTGCCGGCCGAGGTGGACGAGAACGGCGTCAAGCGCAAGGTCTCGCTGCTGACCAAGACCCGTGCCCGGCTCTCCCAGAGCTACTTCGGCGAGGCCGCGCAGATCCCCAAGCCGACCCCGGAGGAGCACGCCGAGATCACCAGCGGCCACGGCCACCACTGATCCCGCTCCACCGCACGGCAGTACCCGAAGGGCCCCTCCCGCAGCACTCGCGGGAGGGGCCCTTCGGTCTGCTTGCTGAGGACGGGTCAGCCCTCGACGGCGAACTCCCCGCCCGCCCTGGTCTCCGCTCCCCGGATTTCCAGCTGGGCGCCGATGTGGTGCAGGAACTCCTCCCAGCGGGCCACGAACTCCGGGTCGTGCGGGCTCAGTCCGGTGGCCATCCGGGTGATCTGCGGGAGCAGCGACGGATAGCTGCCCATCGCGAAGGTCAGCAGCTGGAACAGCACCGGATCGGTCCCGGGATTGATCATCCCGGCTGCCTGGCGCCGTCTGATCTCCTCGATCTGGGCCTGGATCACCGGCTGCCGCTCCTCCTCGCGCGGGACCGTCCGGTCGCCGTAGGCGAGTGCCTCCCGCTGCAGGTAGCCCATCCAGGAGCTGTCCCCCGCCTCGTGCTCGTGGTAGTGGAAGGCGAGGAAGTCACCGATCGTGTCCGGGGCCTCGGCGGCCCGTTCCAGCCGGGAGGCCCTGAAACGGCCCAGCAGGTCGGTGAACAGGGTGTCGCCGACCCGGCCGCCGGTGGACAGGAACATCGACCAGGCGAAGCCGCTGGCCCAGCCGGGCAGCCGCTCGATCAGCGCGTTGGACGGCTGCCCCGGGGCGTGCGGCAGCCGGAACACCAGCAGTGCGGCGACCAGCAGCAGCCCGGCGGAGATCGGCAGCACCTCGGAGAAGGCGGTGGAGTAGGCCGCTCCCGGCGCGGACTGCCCGACCAGGTCGAAGAAGACCAGCCCGAACAGGGCCACTCCCAGCACGTTCGCGGTCTGCATGATCGTGGTGACGATGCCCGATCCCGAGCCGGCGTCCTTCGGCGGTACCCCGGAGATGATGGTGCCGACCAGCGGGCTCATCCCCAGGCCCTGGCCCAGTCCCGTGATCAGCAGCGTCGGCGCCAGCGTCCACACGGTCAGCGAGGTGCCCGCCGTGTACGCCGTGGCCGCGGTGGCCAGCAGCCCGAGCCCGGCCACCAGGTAGCCGAGCGTCAGCACATGGCGGCCGAGTACCGGCACCAGCCTGGGGGCCCGCAGCGAGGTGACGAAGAAGCCGAGGGCCGAGGGTGTGTAGACCATCGCCGAGTCGATCGGCGAGAAGCCGAGACCGGTCTGCAGGTAGACCGCGAGCGTGAACAGGAAGCCGGCGTAGGAGGCCATGAACAGCAGGGCGATCGGCACCCCGCCGGCGAAGCTGCGGTTGCGGAACAGGTCCAGCCGCACCAGCGGCTGGCCGCCCTCCCGCCGGCCGACCCGGTGCTCGTAGCGGACGAAGGCGTATCCGGCCGGGACCGCGGCGACCAGGCAGACCAGCAGCCAGGCGGGCCAGCCCTGGTCACGGCCGATCAGCAGCGGCACCGACAGCAGCAGCAGGAACAGCGTGACCAGGCCGACCCCGCCCAGGTCCAGCCGGGTGCC
Source organism: Streptacidiphilus jeojiense (assembly GCF_000719095.1). Classification (GTDB taxonomy): domain Bacteria; phylum Actinomycetota; class Actinomycetes; order Streptomycetales; family Streptomycetaceae; genus Streptacidiphilus; species Streptacidiphilus jeojiensis. Next base: position 354,060 of record NZ_JOEH01000001.1, read on the forward strand.
CGGGACCGGCTCGTCCCTGGGCAGCCAGACCAGCGCCGCCGCCACGGCCAGCAGCCCGATCGGGACGTTCACCAGGAAGACCGGACGCCAGGTCCAGCCGAACAGGTTCGCGGCCAGCAGTCCGCCGCCGATCAGCTGCCCGGCGATGGAGGCGATGCCGATGACCGCGCCGAAGGTGCCCAGCGCCTTGATCCTGGACTGGCCCTGGTAGGTGGTCTGGATGATCGCCAGGACCTGCGGGTAGAGCATCGCTCCGCCGATGCCCTGCAGCACCCGGGCCACGATCAGCACGTCGATGCTGGGCGCCGCCCCGCACAGCGCCGAGGCCGCCGAGAAGACCAGCAGTCCGGCCACGAACATGTGCTTGCGGCCGATGATGTCCCCCAGCCGCCCACCGGTGACCAGCAGGGCGGCATAGGCGATGGTGTAACCGGAGACCACCAGCTCGACCGCGCCGAAGCCGGCGTGCAGCCCGCTGCGGATCGAGGGGATGGCGACGTTCACGATGGCGACGTCGAGGATCGCCATGAAGGTACCGACCAGGACGACGGGCAGGACGAATCTCGACTGCCCCGGCGTCGTCCCGGTTACGGGTTCGGACATGCGGACCGCGGTGGCGCTCTCGGACAACGGGATTCCCCTCCTGGAATGGCCAAGTGCCGTACCGCCGCCCATTGTTCAGGCGAACGTGCGTGCGCGCAGGGTCATTTCCAGGAATGCTGCCGGAGGGCTGCTCAGGCCTCCGGACGCAGGTGTCCCACCTCGGCCGCGGTCCGGCCGTCCACCGCGCCGGTGTCGACCGGCCGGCCCAGGGCGCTGCCCTTGAGCCAGTCGTCCCAGGACAGGTTCCAGTCGCCGAAGCCGTTGCTGAAGGTCTCCATCTGGTGGCCCCGGCTGTTGACCACGTCCACCACGTCGCCGCGCCGGACGGTGTCGTAGAACCAGTGCGCGTTCTCGGTGCTCATCCCGGTGCAGCCGTGGCTGACGTTGGCGACCCCCTGCTGGTCCACCGACCAGGGCGCGGCGTGGACGTACTCGCCGCTCCAGGTGACCCTGGTGTCCCAGTGCACGTCCAGGTGGTAGGACTCGGAGCTGCCGGCCGGGATGCCGATGGTGGTGGAGTTCATGTAGACCACCGGCGACTGCTCCAGGATCACCTTGAACCCGCTGCGGGTGGAGAAGCCCGGCTTCCCGGTGGTGATCGGCAGCGTCCTGATCACCTTGTCGTTGCGGTAGACCGTCATCTCGTCGCTGCCGGCGTCGGTGAGCGCGAGGACCTTGTCCCCGGTGCTGAAGGAGATCCTGCTGGGGGCGCCGGCGTAGAGCCCCGCGCCGACCGGCAGGCCCTGCATGGAGAAGGCCGCGCTGACGGCGGCGTGCGCGGGCCAGTAGGTCCTGGGGCGGAAGTGCAGGGTGCTGTCGTCCACCCAGTACCAGCCGCCCTGCACCGAGGGGGTGGAGTCGACGGTCAGACCGCGCTCCACGGCCTTCCTGGCGGCCGGGTCGTGCACGGGGGTGCTCAGGGTCGCCGTGATCGGCTCGCCGACCCCGTAGACGGCCTTGTCGCCGGGCGTGAGCTTCACCGTCAGGGTCTTCGGGGCGGGCTTGGTGGCGAACTGCTGGACCGTGGTCCCACGGCCGCCGTCGCCGTTGTCGGCGCTGATCCGCACGGTGTACTGCTGCCCCGCGCTCAGCGGCGCGCTGGAGCGCCAGCTGCGGTCGTCGGCGGCGATCGCCCCGGCCACCCGGCGGCCGCCGGCGTCGGTCACCACCACGTCGGTGAGCTGCCCGTGCGCGGCGGTGACCACCACCGGCAGGTCGGGGTCGACGGTCCGTCCGGACGGGCTGAGGCTGACCAGACCGGCCGCGTCCACCGAGCTCTCATGGCCCAGGCTGCTGCCACCACTGCACCCGCACAGCAGCAGCGGCCCGGCCGTCAACGCCGCTGCTGCCAGAAACCGAGCCCTCATGCCCTTGTCCTTCCCAAGCGCCGATAGTCGACGTACCGTCACATCCTAGGAAGAATCACAGCATTACACCCACTGACCGCGCCCCAACGAGTGATGCCGAATACGCGCGACCGGAAATGCAGAAGGGGCGGCGGACCGTCGAAACGGTCCGCCGCCCCTTCAGGGGGATGGAACTCACTGCGTCTGGTTCTCGCCCCGGTAGTACTCGAAGACCCAGCCGAAGATGCCGATCAGCAGGATGGGGGCGGAGAAGTACATCAGCCACCAGCCGAAGATGACGCCGCTGAACATCAGCGCCCCGCCGATGCCCAGGGACAGCGGCATCCAGCTGTGCGGGCTGAAGAAGCCCTGCACGCCGGCGTCGTCGGACACCTCGGCCTTGGGGTTGTCACCGGCCCCGGTGTCCACCCGCTTGGCGGTGAACAGCAGGTAGAAGGCGATGAAGGCGCCCAGCCCGAAGGCCATGAACAGTGCCGTGGTGCCGGTCGGGTCCTTGGACCAGATGCCGTACCAGATCGCGATGCCGAGGACGAAGACGGCGAAGCCAGCGAAGATCTTGCCCTGTTCCCTCATCGGTCACCCGCCTCCTTCTCGGTGTCGGCAGCGGCTGCCTCCAGTGCGGCGACCAGGTGCGGCGGCACCTCGCCGTGGTTCTCCAGGTAGTCCTGGGCCGCGATCTCCGGGTGGTGCAGGTCGAACGCCGGGGACTCGGAGCGGATCCGCGGCAGGGTGAGGAAGTTGTGCCGCGGCGGCGGGCAGGAGGTCGCCCACTCCAGCGAACGGCCGTAGCCCCACGGGTCGTCGACGTCGACCTTCTCGCCGTACTTCGCGGTCTTCCACACGTTGTAGAAGAACGGCAGCATCGAGGCGCCGAGGATGAACGACCCGATGGTGGAGATCAGGTTCAGCGTGGTGAAGCCGTCGGTGGGCAGGTAGGTCGCGTAGCGACGCGGCATGCCCTCGGCGCCCAGCCAGTGCTGCACCAGGAAGGTGGTGTGGAAGCCGACGAACAGCATCCAGAAGGTGATCTTGCCCAGCCGCTCGTCCAGCATCTTGCCGGTCATCTTGGGCCACCAGAAGTGGAAGCCCGCGAACATCGCGAAGACGACCGTGCCGAACACCACGTAGTGGAAGTGCGCCACCACGAAGTAGGAGTCCGAGACGTGGAAGTCGATCGGCGGGGAGGCCAGCAGAACACCCGTCAGACCGCCGAAGAGGAAGGTCACCAGGAAGCCGACGGTCCACAGCATCGGGGTCTCGAAGCTCAGCGAGCCCCGCCACATGGTGCCGATCCAGTTGAAGAACTTCACCCCGGTGGGCACCGCGATGAGGAACGTCATGAAGGAGAAGAACGGCAGCAGCACCGCGCCGGTCACGTACATGTGGTGGGCCCACACGGTGACCGAGAGGCCGGCGATGGCGATGGTCGCCGCGATCAGGCTCTGGTAGCCGAACATCGGCTTGCGCGAGAACACCGGGACGATCTCGGAGATGATCCCGAAGAACGGCAGCGCGATGATGTACACCTCTGGATGGCCGAAGAACCAGAAGAGGTGTTGCCAGAGGATCGGCCCGCCGTTGGCGGGGTCGAAGACGTGCGCACCGAACTTGCGGTCCGCCTCCAGCGCCAGCAGCGCGGCGGCCAGGACCGGGAAGGCCAGCAGCACCAGCACCGCGGTGAGCAGCACGTTCCACACGAAGATCGGCATCCGGAACATGGTCATGCCGGGGGCACGCATGCAGAGGATGGTCGTGATGAAGTTGACCGAGCCGAGGATGGTACCGAAGCCGGACAGCGCCAGACCCATGATCCACATGTCGGCGCCGACACTCGGCGAGTGGATCGCGTCGGACAGCGGCGAGTAGGCGAACCAGCCGAAGTCGGCCGCACCCTGCGGGGTGAGGAAGCCGCCCACCGCGATCAGCGAGCCGAACAGGTACAGCCAGTACGCGAACATGTTCAGCCGCGGGAACGCCACGTCGGGCGCGCCGATCTGCAGCGGCATGATCCAGTTGGTGAAGCCGGCGAACAGCGGGGTGGCGAACATCAGCAGCATGATCGTGCCGTGCATGGTGAACGCCTGGTTGAACTGCTCGTTCGTCAGGACCGAGCCGTTCGGCTGTGCCAGCTGCGCACGCATCGTCAGCGCCAGGATGCCGCCGATGATGAAGAACGCGAACGAGGTGACCAGGTACAGCGTGCCGATGGTCTTGTGGTCGGTGGTGGTCATCCACTTGATGACCTGGGTCCCGGACTTGCGCTCAAGCGCGCTCTTCCGGCCCACGGTGGCGGTACCACCGCTGAGACCCTGGGGTTCGTTGAGGATCGTCATTTGGCGTTGTCCGCTCCGGTGGTCGTGATGCCCGCGGGCACGAAGCCCTTCTGGCCCTTGGCGCGAAGCTCGGCGATGTGCGCGTCGTACTCGGCCGGGGTGACCACCTTGACGTTGAACAGCATCTGCGAGTGGTCGACACCGCAGAGCTCGGTGCACTTCCCGCGGAAGGTGCCGAGCGCGGTGGGCGTCACCTCGAACTTGTTCACCACACCGGGGATGACGTCCATCTTCATCAGGAAGTCGACCGGCCAGAAGCCGTGGATCACGTCACGCGAGGTGAGGTCGAACTCGACCTTCTCCCCCAGCGGCAGCCACAGCGTGGGCGGGGTTCCCGGCGTGCCGACGTCGTAGGCGCCGCCGTCGTCACCGGCCACGTCGCCCTGGCTCTTGTTGGTGACGGTGTGGTTGTAGTTGAACGCCCAGCTCCACTGGAAACCGACGACGTTGACCGTGGTGGCCGGCGTCGGGGTCTTGAGGAGGTAGTCCTCGTCACGCGCGGTGTAGGCGAAGAAGACCGACACCATGATCAGCGGCACCACGGTGAACAGTGCCTCGACCGGCATGTTGTACCGGAACTGCTGCGGCACCTCGATCTTGGTGCGGCTGCGCCGGTGGAAGAACACGCTCCACAGGATCAGTCCCCAGACGAGGACACCGACAGCCAGCGCCGCGATCCACGAGCTCTGCCAGATGAAGAGGACGGTCTTGCCCTGCTCGTCACGCGGAGTGGGCAGGCCGAGCCGGGGCAGTTGCGAGGACGAGCAGCCGGTGGCGGTGGCAAGGACGAGGCCCAGCGTGAGCGCTGAGAGCAGCTTCCGCCGCATCGAGCGCCGCGGCGAGCGGTCGGAGCCGTTGGGACTCACGTAGCGCCTTCCCGAAGTCTCGCCCGCTCACGCGCCACCCGGGTAACTGTGGTCCCGGCGGCCCGGTCAGCGGGCAGGGTATGGATGTTTATGCGGGCCAAACCCTACTCCAGGCGTATCGGAGCTTCGCGGGCAGGTCCGGCTAACGCGCCGAGGCGGCCCCCGGATGGCCCCCGAACGGATGGATTCCCAGGTCAGATGGGCACTTCGCACACCCGGGGAGCATTCCGGCGACACGCCGGTGGCACCCGGCTGACACACCATAAGGCACCCAAACGATCACACTGTGGACGGCCCCCTGACGTCCCGCCAAGGACCTGCTCGCTAACGTGTGAAGGTGCCGTACTTCGACGCAGCCTCGACCGCCCCGCTGCACCCGCTCGCCCGGCAGGCGCTGCTGTCCGCGCTCGACGAGGGCTGGGCCGACCCGGCCCGGCTCTACCGGGACGGACGCCGGGCCAGGATGCTGCTGGACGCCGCCCGCGAGACCGTCGCCGCGGAACTCGGCGCCCGTACCGACGAAGTGGTGTTCACCACGTCGGGGACGCAGGCCAACCAGCTCGCGGTGCTGGGCGCGCTCGCCGGGAATCACCGGAACGGGCGACACCTGGTCCACTCCGCGGTCGAACACTCCTCCGTGCTCCACGCGGCCGAGCGACACCAGGCCGACGGGGGCACCGCCGCCGCCGTCCCGGTGGACCGTCAGGGACGGGTCCGCACCGGGGCGTTCGCCGAGGAGCTGCGCCCCGGCACCGCGCTGGCCGCCCTGCAGTCGGCCAACCACGAGGTGGGGACGGTGCAGCCGGTCGCCGAGGTGGCCGAGCTGTGCGCGGAGCGGGGGGTGCCGCTGCTGGTCGACGCGGCCCAGTCGCTCGGGCCGCTGGGGGCGCCCCGGGGCTGGTCGCTGCTGACCGCCTCGGCGCACAAGTGGGGCGGACCGGCGGGCGTCGGTGTGCTGGCGGTCCGCAAGGGCGTCCGCTACCGCTCGCCGCTGCCCGCGGACGACCGGGAGGCCGGGCGGGTGCCCGGCCACGTCAACGTCCCCGCGGTGATCGCGGCGGCGGTCGCGCTGCGCGCGGTCCGGCAGGAGGCGGCGGCGCTGAACCCGGTGCAGCACGCCAGGATCGCCCGGCTGCGGGAGGCCCTGCCGGGGCTGGTCCCCGACCTGGCCGTGCTCGGCCCCGCCGAGGACCGGCTGCCCCACCTGCTGACCTTCTCCTGCCTCTACGTCGACGGGGAGGCACTGCTGGGCGAGCTGGACCGGGCCGGCTTCGCCGTCACCTCCGGCTCCTCCTGCACCTCCAGCACGCTGATGCCCAGCCATGTGCTGGCCGCGATGGGGGTGCTCACCGAGGGCAACATCCGGGTGTCGCTGCCGGCGGACTGCGCCGACGCCGACCTCGACCGCTTCCTGGAGGTCCTCCCCCGGGCCGTCGCAGCGGTCCGCAGTACGCTCGACGCTCCGTCAGCAACGCCGTCGACGGACGAACTGACCCTGGACACCCTGGGCCGCCGCTGTCCGATCCCGGTGATCGAGCTGGCCAGACACCTCGGCGACGTCCCGGTCGGCGGGCTCATCAGAGTCCTGTCCGACGACGAGGCCGCGGGGCTCGATATCCCGGCCTGGTGCGAGATGCGCGATCAGGAGTACGTGGGGAGCGAACCCGCGGAGGGCGTCGGCGCCGTTGCCTACCTGATCCGCCGTCTGAGCTGAGGTTGCGCAGTTCCCCGCGCCCCTGTTTTAGGGGCGCGGGGAACTGCGCGAACGTCAGCCACCCACCGACGTGGAGCGGATCGCTCAGGCCAGGTGCGTCCGGACCTCGGCGGCCGCGTCCTCGCCGTAGGCCACGGCAAAGCGGTCCAGGAAGTGCCCGCGCCGCAGCTCGTACTCCTGCGTGCCGACCGTCTCGATGACCAGGGTCGCCAGCATCGAGCCGATCTGCGCGCACCGCTCCAGACCCAGGTCCCAGGTCAGCCCCGCGAGGAACCCGGCCCGGAACGCGTCGCCGACACCCGTCGGGTCCGCCTTGACGTTCTCCACCGGGCAGTGCACCAGCACCGGCGGCTCACCCTTGCGGTCGATCCGGGCGCCCTTCGCGCCCAGCGTGGTGACCCGCACGCCGACCCGGTCCAGGATCTCCTCCTCGGACCAGCCGGTCTTGGTCTCGATCAGGGCCTTCTCGTACTCGTTGGAGAAGAGGTAGGTCGCCCCGTCCACCAGGCTGCGGATGTCGTGGCCGTCCAGCCGGGCCAGCTGCTGCGACGGGTCGGCCGCGAAGGCGTACCCGCGGTCGCGGCACTCCTCGGTGTGGCGGACCATCGCCTCCGGGTCGTCCGCGCCGATCAGCACCAGGTCCAGGCTGCCCAGCCGCTCGGCGATCGGCCGCAGTTCGATGTTGCGGGCCTCGCTCATCGCACCGGTGTAGAAGGACGCGATCTGGTTGTGGTCGGTGTCGGTGGTGCAGACGAACCGCGCCGTGTGCCGGGTCTCGGAGATCCGCACCGCGCTGGTGTCCACGTGGTGCCGGTCCAGCCAGGACCGGTACTCGGCGAAGTCCGCCCCGGCCGCGCCGACCAGGATCGGGTGCAGCCCGAGCAGGCCCATCCCGAAGCAGATGTTGGGGGCGACCCCGCCGCGGCGCACGTCCAGGGTGTCGACCAGGAAGGAGAGCGACACGGTGTGCATCTGCTCCGCCATGAACTGCTCCGCGAAACGTCCGGGGAAGGTCATGAGGTGGTCGGTGGCGATCGATCCGGTAACAGCGATGCGCACGGAAGGGCTCCTCGAAGCGGTTCTCTACGGGACTGCACACAGGGTGCCGACAGATGTCGGCCCCGAACACGGTACCGGCCGCACGCCGTGTCACCTCACCGGCACCTGCCGGTTACCCTGTGGTAGGCCTGGAATGCGCTCCGTTCCCGATCTAGGGTCGAAGGTGGACGGCGTCCACTCGCCGCCGGAACCGACCTCGGAGCACCGCATGCTGCCCAGGAACAACCCGATCCACGTCCCCGCCCACCTCCGCGGCGACGCCGACGCCGACACCCTCGCCGGTCTGGTGCACACCTCCCGCCGGATGGGCCTGTTCTGGCCGCTGCTGGCCACCTCCAAGGCCACCGACAAGGCCACCGCCGACCGGCCCGTGCACCCGGGATTCGAGGTCAGCGCCCGTTCGGCCGCCCTGGTCCGGGACCTCTCCGACTTCGGCGACTGATCCGGCGGAACCTGTTCCGCACCTTCCGCGTCCCATCATCGTTCAGCTATACGGGACAGCACGGGAGGCATGAGTGATGACTCGCAGGACGACGACCCGGACGACTGCACGGACAGCGGCGGCACTCGCGGTACTCGGAGCCGTCGCGCTGGGCAGCGCCACGGCATGCGCTTCCGGCTCCGCGGTGAACGCCGGCGGCTCGGCAGCGGTCTCGGTATCGCCCTCGGCCACGTCGTCGGTGGTCGTGCCGGTGCCCACCACGCCCGCGGCGGGCACCCAGACCGGCATCCAGCCCGGCGGCCCCAACATCCCCGCGCCGAGCAGCTCGGGCTCCGGCTCCGGTGCCGCGTCGGCCACCCCCACCGGCAGGGGTCAGACGGCCGACGGCTACTCCACCTCCGGCACCGTCCTCACCGTCCACTTCTACGGCGGTACCTGCGAGAAGTACGGCCTGCACACGGACCAGTCGGCCTCCGGCGAGGTCGCGGTGACCGTGGTGGTCACCCAGGGCCCCAAGACGGGCCAGATGTGCCCGGCCGTGCTGACCCCGCAGACGGTCAGCACCGACCTCGGGTCGCCGCTGGACGGGCGCAGGGTGGTGGACACCACCACCGGGAAGGCCCTCCCGCTCAGCGATCCGCTGCCCAGCAGCGGCACCGTGGTCACCCACGGTCCGACCAAGCCCAACTGACCCGGCCCGCCCGGCCCCGCACGCAGAACGGCGCCCCCGTCCGGACGGACGGGGGCGCCGCTGCTTCGGCCGTGCGCGGAGCGACTAGCTGAAGGAGTCGCCGCAGGCGCAGGAGCCGGTGGCGTTGGGGTTGTCGATCGTGAAGCCCTGCTTCTCGATGGTGTCGACGAAGTCGATGGAGGCGCCGCCGAGGTACGGAGCGCTCATCCGGTCGGTGACGACGCTCACGCCACCGAAGTCCTTCACGACATCGCCGTCGAGCGAGCGCTCGTCGAAGAACAGCTGGTAGCGCAGGCCCGAGCAGCCACCGGGCTGCACGGCGACGCGCAGCGCGAGGTCCTCGCGGCCCTCCTGCTCCAGCAGGCTCTTGACCTTGGCCGCGGCGGCATCGCTGAGGAGGATCCCGCTCTCGACGTTGGTCTCGTCCTGGACGGTCATCTGCATACTCCCGGGTTGTGACGACGTACTGCTGCTACCAGCGGCAAACCGGCGGCGTCCCCGAAGTATTCCGGGGATTGCCCACAAGTGGTAGGGGCATCTCCCATGCTCGCACACTGCCCGGCGGAGGCGGCCGGAACGGTCCCCTCCCGCGCCGGTCCGGAGGGAGACTGAGTCCATGCTCCTGCGCCCGGTCCGTGACAGCGCCTCCGACGCCGCAGCCGTCCGCGAGGTGTCCACCGCGGCCTTCGCCACCCTGGACCGCAGTCTCGGCGAGGAGCCGGGAGAGCCGACCCCGGCGGCCGTGGCGGTCTCCGACATCCGCACCCGGCACCTCGCCGGCACCGACCCCGGCGGCTGCTGGCTCGCCGAGGAGGACGGCCGGCCGATCGGCGCCGCCCTGGCCCTGCGCCGCGAGGGCCTGTGGGGGCTCTCGCTGTTCTGCGTGGTCCCGGAGGCCCAGGGCAAGGGGGTGGGACGGCTGCTGCTGGACCACGCCGTCGCCTACGGGCGCGGCTGCCTGCGCGGCATCGTCGCCTCCTCCCCGGACCCGCGCGCGGCCCGCCGCTACCAGGCGGCGGGGTTCAAGCTGCACCCGACGATGGAGCTGACCGGCCAGGTCGACCGGGCCGCGCTGCCGGACCCCGGCGGCATCCCGGTGCACCTCGGCGACGCCTCGCACCTGGCGCTGCTGGACTCGGTGGACCGCCGCGCCCGGGGCGGGGCGCACGGCCCGGACCACCCGGTGCTGCTGCGCACCAGCGACGAACTGCTGCTCGTCGACACCCTCACCGGCAGCGGCTACTGCTACCGGCGGGAGGGGCGGATCGTGCTGCTGGCGGCCACCTCCCGGCGGCTCGCCTCGCGGCTGCTGATCGAGGCACTGGCCCGGGTCCCGGCCGGGACCGAGGTGCGGATCGCCCGCGCCACCGCCGAGCAGGACTGGGCCGTGGCGGTCGGCCTGGCCGGCGGCCTGACCCTGCGCAACCGCGGCTACCTGGCCCTGCGCGGGATGCGCCCGCCGGCTCCGTACCTGCCGTCGAGCGCCTACCTCTGAGCGCTCTGAGCACCGGATCCCGGGCGGCGGTCAGACCATGGTGTCCAGGATCTCCCTGACCATCGCCATGGTGGTGCCGGGGTGCAGGAAGGCGAACCGGGAGACCACCTCGCCCTCCCACCCGGTCGGGGTGACGAAGCCCACCTGGTCCGCCAGCAGCTGCTCGGACCAGGCGTAGTAGTCCTCGGCCTGCCAGCCCAGGCGCCGGTAGACCAGACAGGAGAGCTCGGGCTCGCGGACCACCTCCAGCTGCGGGTACTCGGCGCGGATCAGCGCGGCGGTGTCCCTGGCCAGGCCGATCCCGGTCTCGATCGCCTCGGTGTAGGCGTCGGTGCCGTGCACCGCGAGCGAGAACCACAGCGGCAGGCCGCGGGCCCTGCGGGTGAGGTGGTAGGCGTAGTCGGTGGGGTTCCACTCCTGCTCGTGGTCGCCGGTGTGCAGCACGTCCAGGTAGGAGGCGTCCTGGGTGTGCACCGCCTTGGCCAGCCTCGGGTCCCGGTAGACCAGCGCCGCGCAGTCGAACGGCGCGAACAGCCACTTGTGCGGGTCCACCACGAAGGAGTCGGCGTGCTCGATGCCGTCGTACTTGGCCCGGACCGACGGGGCGAAGAGCCCGGCACCGCCGTAGGCGCCGTCGACGTGGAACCAGAGCCCGTACTCCCGGGCCACCTCGGCCAGCCCGGCCAGGTCGTCGACGATGCCGGCGTTGGTGGTGCCGGCCGTGCCGACCACCCCGATCACCGACGCCGGGTCGCCGTCGGCGGTCAGCGCCGCGCGCAGCGCCGCACCGGTCAGCCGGTGACCCTCGGTCGGCACCACCAGCTTCTCCACTCCGATGATGTTGAGCGTGTTGGTGACCGAGGAGTGGGTCTGGTCGCTCACCGCGATCCGCAGCCGAGCTCCGACGCCCACCCCCAGCCGGTGCCTGGCCGTGTCCCTGGCCACCACCAGGGCCGACAGGTTCCCGGCCGAACCGCCAGAGACGAAGCAGCCGCCGGCCGACTCGGGCAGCCCGGCCCGGTCCGAGATCAGCCGCAGCACCTGGTTCTCGGCGGCGATGGCGCCGGCCGCCTCCAGCCAGGAGATGCCCTGCAGCGAGGCGCAGGAGACCACCATGTCGAAGAGCAGCGCGGCCTTGGTGGGCGCACAGGGGATGAAGGACAGGTAACGGGGGCTGTCGGCCGAGATCACGGCGCGCGACAGCTCGTGGTCGTAGAGCTTCAGCACATCGGCAGGATCGTTTCCGCCGGGGCTCAGCAGCCCGTCCAGCACGGCTCCGAGCCGCTCGCCGTCGCCCGGGTGGTCCAGCGGCACCGGGTCGTACTGCAGCCGCTCCCGCATGTAGTCGAAGACCAGGTCGACCGTCCTGGCGTCGTACCGGTGCATGCGCTGGGTCACGGGAGGGTCCTCTCACGGCGGGCTCAGGTCGTGATCAACCCTAGGCAGCGGCAACCCCACCCGGCATGTCGGAACCCACCGCCCCACGCAGCATTCCTGCGCGTGCCAGCCCCACCGCGACGGTTTCCGAACAGGTGCGGCACGTGCACGGCTGGTCGCGCACCGAGGGTCAGCCAATCAGCCGGCTGAGCACCACCTGGCTACGGCTCCGCTGCACCCCGCGCTCCCGGCGGATCCGCTCGATCACCGCCTCCAGGTGCCCCGTGTCCGCCGCGCGGAGGTGCACCAGCGCGTCGGCGTCGCCGGTGACCGTCCAGGCGGCGACCACCTCGGGGAACTGCCGCAGCGCGGCCAGGATCTCCTCGGGGGAGGTCCGCTCCCGGCAGTAGACCTCGACGAAGGCCTCGGTACGCCATTCCAGCGAGGCCGGGTCCAGCACCACGGTGAAGCCGCGGACCACCCCGCGCTCCCGGAGCCGGTCCACCCGCCGTTTGACGGCCGTCGCGGACAGGTTGACCAGCAGCCCGATCTCCGCGTAGCTGGCCCGCCCGTCCCGGCCCAGCACTTCCAGGACCTTGCGGTCGGTCTCGTCCAGACGGGCGGCGGCGGAGTTCAGCGGTGCGGGCACGCGTACAGGATTAGCACACCGGCCACCGGACTCAACCCGGCTGACCGGCCCCGTCCTCGCGCAGGTGCAGCACCAGGCCGACCGCGGTGGCGGCGGCGCAGAGCAGCCCGGCCGTCAGCACGGCCGCGCCGCCGCCGACGAAGGTGGTGGCGAGCACCGCCAGCGCCGTGACCGGCAGCAGCAGCATCTGGACCGCACCGTGCTTGTTGTGCCGGGCGTGGATCGCCCACACCGTGAACAGGAAGAGCGCGGTCGGCCCGGTGACCACCGCTGCGGCGCCGGTGTCCGACAGGTGCCCCTCACCCACGGCGTGCTCGACGGCGGCCTCCAGCCCGGCCCCGATGCCGGCCGCGCTGAGGAAGACGAAGTAGTGGCCGTAGCCCCAGACGAACGCCTGCCGGTTGGACCGCAGGTAGTCGTGGATCGGCCGGGCGAAGTAGATCCACCAGGCCGAGAAGCAGACCAGCAGGCCGCCGGCGGCGATCGGCAGCACCTTCCCGAGGTCGCCGTGCCCGTTCACCCCGGACTGGACCGCGACGGTGGCCGCCGAGACCGTCTCCCCCAGCACGATCAGGGTGAACAGGCCGTAGCGCTCGGAGACGTGCTCGGGGTGCCAGGTGGTCGCGTACCGGCGCTCCGCGAACAGCGGGACCAGCATCTCCATCAGCACCACCGGCAGCAGCACCCAGACCTGCACCCGGTGCGGGAGCAGCACCGCGACCACCCAGAGGCACTGGCACAGTGCGATGCCGCCGGCGTAGCGCAGCCCCATCACCCGTTCGGGTCCGTCGGACGCCGAGGCCACCCGCAGCCACTGGGTGATCATCACCGTCCGCATCACCACGTAGCCGAGCACCGCGACCGCGATCCGGCCCTCGAACATCCGCGGCACCCCGGCCGCGAAGATCAGCGCGCCGGTGATCTGGACGAAGGTCGCCAGCCGGTAGGGGACGTCGTCGGTGTCGTAGGCCGAGGCGAACCAGGTGAAGTTCATCCAGGCCCACCAGACCCCGAAGAACACGAACAGGTAGTGCGGCAGCGCGTTCCAGCCGTGCCCGGCCGCGAAGGCGTGGGCCAGCTGCGAGCCGCCCTGGGCCACCGCGACCACGAAGCAGAGGTCGAAGAAGAGCTCCAACGGAGTGGACGCCCGGTGCTTCTCGGTGCGCTCCCTGCGCACCATCCGCCGCACTCCCGCACCGACGCCGATCGACCTGAGGCTCACCTACGCGTACCCTTCCCGTGGCTCTCCGACCGCCCTCACCTGCGACCCTCCCACAGAGCGGTGTACGTCACACTCCCACAGCGCCCGTCGTCACGGTGGCGCAAGCGGGTTATGATAGATAGCGTCAGATAGACGAAAAGGGTGGGGCGCCGCTGCCCCTCCCCCACAGGAGGGCAGTCCGCCCATGACCACCAACGGTGCACGCCCCGGAACACTGGCACAGGAACCGGCGCCCACCCCGCTGGCCCTGCTGCTGCTCGGCCGCGAGGCCGACACCGCCAGCGAGCGCGGCGTCGACTGCCCCGGCGACCTCCCCGCCGCCTCCGACCCGGACCTGGTCGCCCGCGCCCGCGCCGCCAAGGCCGCCCTCGGCGACCGGGTGTTCATCCTGGGCCACCACTACCAGCGCGACGAGGTCATCGAGTTCGCCGACGTCACCGGCGACTCCTTCAAGCTGGCCCGCGACGCCGCCAACAAGCCCGAGGCCGAGTACATCGTCTTCTGCGGCGTGCACTTCATGGCCGAGAGCGCGGACATCCTGACCAGCGCCGCCCAGCAGGTCATCCTCCCCGACCTGGCGGCCGGCTGCTCGATGGCCGACATGGCCACCGCCGAGCAGGTCGCCGAGTGCTGGGACGTGCTCACCGACGCCGGGATCGCCGACACCGTCGTCCCGGTCGCCTACATGAACTCCTCCGCCGACATCAAGGCCTTCACCGGCCGGCACGGCGGCACCATCTGCACCTCCTCCAACGCCCAGCGGGCCCTGGAGTGGGCCTTCGAGCAGGGGACCAAGGTGCTGTTCCTGCCGGACCAGCACCTGGGCCGCAACACCGCCGTACGCGACCTGGGCCTCAGCCCCGACGACTGCGTCGTCTACAACCCGCACAAGCCGGGCGGCGGGCTGACCCCCGAGCAGCTGCGGGCGGCCAAGATGATCCTGTGGCGCGGCCACTGCTCGGTCCACGGCCGCTTCTCGCTGGACTCGGTGAACGAGGTCCGCGAGCGCGTCCCCGGGGTCACCGTGCTGGTCCACCCGGAGTGCAAGCACGAGGTGGTCGAGGCCGCCGACCTGGTGGGCTCGACCGAGTACATCATCCGGGCGCTGGACGCCGCCGAGCCCGGCAGCAAGTGGGCCATCGGCACCGAGCTCAACCTGGTCCGCCGGCTGGCCAAGGCGCACCCGGACAAGGAGATCGTGTTCCTGGACCGCACCGTCTGCTTCTGCTCCACCATGAACCGGATCGACCTGCCGCACCTGGTCTGGACCCTGGAGTCGCTGGTCGAGGGCCGGGTCCCCAATGTGATCACGGTCGACCCGGAGACCGAGAAGCACGCCAAGGCGGCGCTGGACCAGATGCTGGCCCTGCCGTAACGGCTGCTGAAGCCGCGTCAGCAAGCAGGAGGGGCACCCCGGTCGGGGTGCCCCTCCTGCGTCCGCCGTCACTATCCGGGGATGAGCCCGTCGTCGTGCAGCAGTGCCTTGACCTCGTCCACCGTGGCGTCCTCGAACGGCAGGGTGGCGTCCGAGGGGACCAGCACGTCGTCCGCGACCGGCGTGCCGCCGGCCCGGACGGCAGCGAGCAGGGCGGCCAGGCTGACCTTGAAGTCGGCCCGGTCAGCTGTGTCGAGAGCGGCCAGCACGGCGTTGTCCAGCTCGTTGAGCCGGTCCCCCAGGCTGTCCGGGACCTCGAACTGGCCCTCCCCCATGATCCTGACGATCATGAGACTCTCCCTTACTTGTCGAACCGGGGCTGGTCCTGCGGCGTGGTCGGCTGCTGACCCTGCTCGATCGCGGGAGTCGGCTCCGCACTGCCGCCGGACAGCTCGGCCTTCATCCTGGCGAGCTCCAGCTCGACGTCCGAACCACTGGACATCCGCTCCAGCTCGGCGGTGATGTCGTCCTTGCGCATCCCGGTCGGGTCGTCGAGCGCGCCCGAGGCGAGCAGCTCGTCGATCGCGCCGGCCCGCGCCTGCATCTGCGCCGTCTTGTCCTCGGCCCGCTGGATCGCCAGGCCGACGTCGCCCATCTCCTCCGAGATCCCGGAGAAGGACTCGGCGATACGGGTCTGCGCCTGCGCGGCCGTGTAGGTGGCCTTGATGGTCTCCTTCTTGGTCCGGAAGGCGTCGACCTTGGACTGCAGCCGCTGGGAGGCGAGCGTGAGCTTCTCCTCCTCGCCCTGCAGGGCCTGGTACTGCGTCTCCAGGTCGGCGACCTGCTGCTGGATCCCGGAACGGCGGGTCAGCGCCTCACGGGCCAGGTCCTCGCGGCCGAGCGAGAGCGCCTTGCGGCCCTGCTCCTCCAGCGTCGAGGACTGCTTCTGGAGCTGCTGGAGCTGGAGCTCCAGGCGCTTGCGGGACGTCGCCACATCGGCCACTCCACGACGCACCTTCTGCAGCAGTTCGAGCTGTTTCTGGTACGAGTAGTCGAGTGTCTCCCGTGGGTCCTCCGCACGGTCCAAGGCCTTGTTGGCCTTGGCGCGGAAGATCATCGACATCCGCCTCATAATTCCGTCGCTCATGGGCCTCGCGCGCCCCCTTCTCCGGCCTGCCGGTTCTCGTACCCAAGACTACGGGGCGCGGGGCGTTCACCGCAGCGCACCGGCCTGCAACAAGAGTGCTACAGCAACACCGCAGCGGCGTCATCCGTGCGAGGGATACCTCCAGGTGTCGCCTCGACCACAGGCAGGAGCAGGGCCCCGGAGGCGGCACCGGGGCGGCCGAGGCAGCCGGTTGCCCACCAGGGCTAGGGATTACACCTGCTGACCACGTACTCTTGCCGTGTGTTCCGACGAAGCTCCCAGGATGCCCCCGCCGACGCCGTCACGCTCGAGAAGCCTGACTCCGCCGACCGCCCCGCCGCGCAAGCGCCCAAGGGCCGCCCCACGCCCAAGCGCAGTGAGGCCGAGGCCAACCGCCGCGGTCGCGCGTACGTGCCCAAGGACCGCAAGGAGGCCGCCAAGGACGCCCGCAGCCGCGACCGCTCCGCCCGCGAGCGGCAGCGCGCCGCGCTGCTGAACGGCGACGAGTCGGCGCTGCCGCCCCGCGACAAGGGCCCGGTGCGGCGCTTCGCCCGCGACTACGTGGACTCCCGGATGACGGCGGCCGAGTGGTTCCTGCCGTTCGCCGTGATCATCCTGCTGCTCAGTGTGATGCGCAGCCCCGCGCTGACCGCGATCTCGCTGGTGCTCTGGGTCGTGATCATCGCGCTGATCGTGGTGCACTCCTTCATCCTGTCCTTCGGCCTGCGCAAGCAGCTGGCCCAGCGCTTCCCGGACAAGAACACCAAGGGCGCGGTGGCGTACGCGCTGATGCGCACCCTGCAGATGCGCCGGCTGCGCCTGCCCAAGCCCCAGGTCAAGCGAGGGCAGAAGCCCTGATCGAGGCCTACGCCCACCGGGGTCGGCTGCCGGAGCAGCGCCAGGCGGGATTCGACGGCGGCGCCGACGCCTGGCTGGCGGGTCTGTCGGGGCTGCGGAACATCGTGCGTCAGGAACTGGTCGCCAGGCAGCTGGCCGAACAGATCACCGAGCACTTCTTCCACGGCAACGGCGCCGCCGAGGCCCGTCCGCTGCGGGTGCTGGACGTCGGCTGCGGTCAGGCCACCCAGGTGGTCCGGCTGGCCCGGGCCGGGCACCTGGTCACCGGACTCGACCCGGACCCGGTGACGCTGGGGGCGGCCCAGGGCGCCATCGGCGCCGAGCCCCAGCAGGTGCAGCAGCGGATCAGCCTGCTGACCGGCGAGGGCGGCGACTGCGGCCGCTGGTTCGGCCCCGGCACCTTCGACGTGGTGCTCTGCCACGGGGTGCTGATGTACATGCCCGAGGCGGAGCCGATGCTGGCCTCGCTGGCCCGGGTGCTCGCCCCCGGCGGCATGCTCTCGGTGGTGGTCCGCAACGGCGACGCGCTGGCGATGCGGCCCGGCTGCGCCGGGGACTGGGGCGGGGCGATCGAGGCCTTCGGCACCGACCGCTACACCAACCGGCTGGGTCTGCCCACCCGCGCCGACCGTCTTGAGCCGCTGACCCGGACCCTGTCCGAGATCGTGGTCCCGCTGCGCCGCTGGTACGGGGTGCGGGTGTTCACCGACCAGACGCCCGACCACGTCGGCCCGCCGGTGGACGGACGGCAGCTGGCGCAGTTGCTGGACGCCGAGGAGCGGGCCGGTCGCACCGACCCCTACCGCGCCGTGGCCGCGTTGCTCCATCTGGTGGGCACCCGCCCCGGTTGATCACCGGGGGTAGGGTCTGCCGCATGGAGTTTCGTCATCTGGGCCGCAGCGGCCTGATCATCAGTGAGATCGCCTACGGCAACTGGCTCACCCACGGTTCCCAGGTGGAGGAGGACGCGGCCGTCGCCTGCGTCCGGGCCGCCCTGGACACCGGGATCACCACCTTCGACACCGCCGACGTCTACGCCGGGACCCGGGCCGAGGCCGTCCTCGGCCGGGCGCTGAAGGGCGAGCGGCGCGAGGGTCTGGAGATCCTCACCAAGGTCTACTGGCCGACCGGTCCGGGCCGCAACGACCGGGGCCTGGGCCGCAAGCACATCATGGAGTCGATCAACGGCTCGCTCCGCCGGCTGCAGACCGACTACGTCGACCTCTACCAGGCCCACCGCTACGACACCAGCACCCCGCTGGAGGAGACCATGACGGCCTTCGCCGACGTGGTGCACTCGGGCAAGGCCCACTACATCGGCGTGTCCGAGTGGACCGCCGAGCAGATCCGCGCGGCGCACGCGCTGGCCCAGGAGCTGCGGATCCCGCTGGTCTCCAACCAGCCGCAGTACTCCGCGCTCTGGCGGGTCATCGAGGCCGAGGTGGTCCCGACCTGCGCCGAGCTGGGCCTGGGTCAGATCGTCTTCTCCCCCATCGCCCAGGGCGTGCTGACCGGCAAGTACCTGCCCGGGCAGCCGGTCCCGGACGGTTCGCGGGCCACCGACGAGAACGGCTCCCAGTTCGTCGCCCGCTACCTCAGGGACGACGTGCTGGAGCGGGTGCAGCAGCTCCGCCCGCTGGCGGACGAGGCCGGGCTCTCGCTCGCCCAGCTGTCGGTCGCCTGGGTGCTGCAGAACCCCGACGTCTCCGCGGCGATCATCGGCGCCTCCCGCCCCGAGCAGGTCACCGAGAACGTCAGGGCGGCCGGGGTGAAGCTGGACTCCGAGCTGCTCAAGAGGATGGACGCGGTGCTGGCCCCGGTCGCCGAGTTCGACCCGGCCAGGACCGCGGAGAACGCGCCCAAGTCCCGTCCGTAGCCCGCACCGTACGTACCGGCCGTACTTCTCAACGGTCGCGCCCGCAGCCTATGGTGTCCTCGCCGAAAGGTACTGGTCCACGAGGCGGGGGACATGCGGGTTGATCCAGGTGGCAGTGACGGGTTCTCGGTGGACCCGGCCGACCTCTCCGGTGTGGCCGGACAGGTCGGCCGGGCCTACGACGACTACGACACGGTGATCGTGTACTTCTGCGGTTCGGGTGACACCCCGTCAGGAAACCAACTGGGGCAGGACGGTGTCCCGGCCGCCTGGTCCGCGTTCGAGAGCGCCTGGGGCGGCGAGCTGAGCACCACCAGCCTGGCCCTGGCCGAGCTGACCCGGAAGCTCCAGGCCACCTCGGACAACTACCGGACCAACGAGGCCGCGGTGGCCGGGGCGATCGCCGGCGTGGGCGGTGGGCCGCGATGAGCTCGCTGTCCGACCTGCAGGACGCGTTGCAGCAGATCCAGCGGTCGACACCGATGGTCGGACGCTTCATGTTCGACTCGCTCCCCGGGGCCATCGGCCAGGCCCTGGCGGTCCCCGGGCCGCCGGGGTCGCCCTCCGTCGTCGACGCCCAGGCCGAGGACTACCGCAAGGCCGGGGCGCAGGCCGCGGTGGTGGAGGCGGACCTGACCCATGTCAGCAGCTCCGCGCTGCCCCGGGCGTGGACCGGCCCGGTCGCCGAGACCGCCGCGCAGGCGGTGGCCTCGGTCGCGGCCGAGGTCGCCACCACCGTCACCGTGCTCGGCCAGGCCGCCGCGGCGATGGCGCAGTGGAGCGCTGAGCTGTCCGCCGCGCAGACCCTGGACCGTTCCGGCACGGCCGAACTGACGGCCGCTCAGCAGCAGCCGATGTCGCAGTTCGACGCGGCCAAGCAGGCCGCGGTGAACGGCTGCGAGACCCGGATCCAGGCGGCCAGGAACGCCGCCGCGGGGGCGCAGACGCTGGCCAACCTGCTGACCCAGCTGGCCGCCCAGGCCCGGGCCGAGCGGGTCGACAGCCCGGACATCGACCCGCTCGGCGCGGTCGAGCTGGCCAACGCCTCCGGCACCGGCGGGGACATCCTCACCGCCGCCGAGCTCAGCCGCGCCTCGACCAGGCTCAACAGCATGAACCCGGCCGACCGGGCCGCGTTCGAGCAGCTGCTGCAGAGCTCCTCCTCGCCCCAGGAGGCCGCCTACCTCTGGCAGGCGCTGGCCGCCGGGAACAGCATCAGCCAGGTCCAGCAGTTCGACAGCGTCATCCACGCCCACGGCTCCGACCCGGACTGGCTCTACCAGCACCTGTCGCCGACCGTGCTGGACTCGGCCGACCCCGGCATCGGCAACACCTACAGCCAGGGGGCGGTGAACGACTGCGTGGCCGCCTCGACCGTGGTCGCCGAGGCCAAGGTCAACCCGGTGCTGATGCTGCAGCTGAGCACCAGCAGCCTGGGCCTGCAGCAGGCGCTCCAGCAGGAGTACCTGAACCAGTACGACCTGGCCCAGCTCGCCGAGGGCAACCAGGACCCGCTGAAGGACCCGGCCGACCCGGACGGCGTGGGCCCCAAGGGTGTGGACTTCCTGGCCAACAAGGACCTCGGCTCGGTCACCGGGACCGCGTACCAGTCGGTGGACGTGAACTCCTCCTCGGACCGGCAGGCCACCGTGCCGCAGATCGAGCAGTCGGTCTCCTCGGGCACACCGGTACCGATGGACATCGGCGGGGACGTCAAGCAGCCCGACGGCTCGACCAAGTGGGAGGGCCACCAGGTCATGATCATCGGGGCCAGCGGCGACCAGCTGGAGGTCTACAACCCCTGGGGCTCCACCTCCTGGATCTCGACCTCGGACTACGTCAACGGGAACGTCGGCTCGATCACCGGCACCACCATGAACACCCCCTTCCACGTGGAGATCCCGAAACAGTGAACGAGCAGGACCGACCCCGGAACGTTCGCTACGACGCGGATCTGATGGACCTGGACGTCCCGGCCGGCATCACCCGCGGCCTCGCCGCCGGCGGTGCGGCGCAGCGGGCGCTGTTCGACCAGACCGCCGTCGCCGCCTCGCACCGGGCCGAGGAGATCGGCGTGGACCCGCTGGGGCTGGCCTTCCTGGCCCGCTACGTCCGCGCCGCCGGGGTGAGCAGCGCCGCCGCGCTGCCCGAGCCCCTGGTCGGCCCGGCCGGAACGGCGCTGGCCCGGCAGTGGCTGGCGGCGGCGGAGCCGGTCAGCGGCGACGTCACCACCGACGACCTCTTCGCCCGCTGGCTGACCACGGTGTCCATGCTGCTCGCGGCCCGGCTGCGGCTGTACCGGGGCGGGGCCCGGTGACCCGGCGCAGGACGGTGCTGTGGAGCGTGGTCGGCGTACTGCTGCTGGCCGGTGCCGGGGCGGTCACCGCCGTCGCTCTGCACGGCTCGGGGCCCTCCCTGCCCGCCACGGTGCTCGACGTGCCGGCGTTCCCGGCGCCCGGTGCCACCGCGCCCAGCGCCTTCCCCGCCGTCGAGGTCGCGCTGCGACCGGGGCAGAGCTTCGGGGTCCGCTACACCGTGCCGGACTACCCGGAGCGGTGGACCCCCGGGACCGCCGAGGACGCCGGCGTGGTGCAGCAGGGGAACTCGATCACGGTGCGGACCCCGCCCAAGGGCACTGTCGGCGGCTCGTCCACCTACGTGCAGGTCTACCGGGCGGTCGAACCCGGGACCACGCACATCGTCTGGAACCTGGCCTGCGGCACGCAGGTCTCCGCCTGCCGCTACACCGAGACCTTCGACGTCACCGTGTCCGCCTGAGCCCGGGCGGGCCGGTGGCGGACACGGTGACGCGGGGAGTGCGGGGTCAGGACGGGTGCAGGCTCATCGGGCCGTAGATCTTCTCGCCGTCCTCCAGCAGCACCGCCTGGTCGATCCCCTCGGCGAGCAGGTCCTTGTAGCTCTCGCCGATCCACGACTCGGCGTCGCCCTGGGTGGGGAACTCCTCGGTGCCGTTGGCCGAGGCCGTCACCGAACCGTCGGCCTTCTCGAAACGCCACGTCCACACCATGCTGGGGCTCCTTCCGCCGGGACATCTCGTTCCTGCGCAGGTTACCCAGTACCTCAGGCCGCGTAAGCCAGTGCGGTGTCTCCGTCGTCGGGTTCGGCGTCCTCGGGTTCTGCATCCGGTGCGACCTGGACCGCGACGGTGACCCGGGAGCTGCGGCCGCGCTCGTCGGTGAAGCGGTAGCCGAACGAGTCGCTGCCGGTGAAGCCGGGGACCGAGGTGTAGGTGGCGGTCCCCTCGTCGCTGATGACGGCCCGTCCGTGCAGCGGGGCGGAGGTCGGTGCCACCAGCGCCCGCTCGGTCGGCAGGCTGCCGGTGTAGAGGTCGATCACGGTCGGCACCCCCGACACCGCGTCGGCGCGGTCCCGGGCCGGCGAAGCGATCCTGCGGACGTTCATGCTGGTCCCCTTCCGACGGGTGCTCCGGAACACCAACATGGCAGCTGGTCGACAGAGCACCAAATCGGGTGTTTACGCTGGTCACACCTGGAGTCCAGAGCAAGGGGCGGGTTTGTGCGGATCTACGCGGAACGTAAGCAGGGCGGCCGCCGGAGGATCGGGATCGAGTTCGGTCCGGCCGCCGCCGACCCCCGGCGCACCCTGGTCCTCGGCGGCGCGCGTTCCGGGAAGTCGGTCACCGCCGAGCGGATGCTGAGCGACCGTCAGGACGTGCTCTACGTCGCCACCGGGGGCCTCAGGGACGGCGACGCCGAGTGGGCCCAGCGGGTGGCGCTGCACCGGGAGCGGCGCCCCGCCTCCTGGCGGACCGCCGAGACCTGCGACCTGGAACCGCTGCTGGCGGCGCGTCAGAGCGCGCCGCTGCTGGTGGACTGCCTGTCGCTGTGGCTGACCGCCGCCATGGACGACTGCGGCGCCTGGGACGACGCGGTCTGGGCGGCCGGCGGCGAGGCCGAACTGCGGTCCCGCACCACCGGGCTGGTCGCCGCCTGGCGCTCCTCACCGCGCCGGGTGGTCGGGGTCAGCAACGAGGTCGGCAGCGGGGTGGTGCCCGCGACCGCGTCCGGGCGGCGCTTCCGGGACGAGCTGGGACGGCTGAACGCCGCGGTCGCCGCGGCCTCCGACGAGGTCCTGCTGGTCGTCGCCGGTAGGACCCTACGACTGGGCCCTGCGTCCTGACCCACCGGAACGGTAACGTTCCGCCGGTGAGTACCTTCGATCTCGACGAGTTCTCCGCGCTGGTGGCGCGCCCCGACGACGAGTACCGGCAGGCGGCCGAGGAGCGCTACGGCGCGCTCGGCCTGCCGCGCCGCTCGCTGGGAACCCTGCAGGAACTGGGCGGCTGGCTGGCCGCCGTACAGGCAACCTGCCCGCCGGCCCCCGTGCGCCGGGCCAAGGCGGTGCTGTTCGCCGCCGACCACGGGGTGGCCGCGCTGGGCGTCTCGGCACTGCCGGCCGGCAGCACCGCCCGCCGGGTGCGGGCGGTGCTGGACGGCACCGCGCCGGTCAGCCTGCTGGCCGAGCAGTACGGCGCGCAGGTGCGGGTGGTGGACATGGCCGTGGACGCCGACCCGGAGGAGTTCCCGGCCGAGGTGGTCCGGCACCGGGTCCGCCGCGGTTCCGGGCGGATCGACATCGAGGACGCGCTGACCCGGGAACAGGCCGAGGCCGCGTTCCGGGCCGGGATGGCCGTCGCCGACGAGGAGGCCGACGCGGGCACCGACCTGGTGCTGCTGGGCGACATCGGCGTCGGCTCCACCACGGTGGCCTCGGTCCTGGTCGGCGCGCTGTGCGGGACCGACGCCGCTGCGGTGACCGGGCGCGGCTCCGGCATCGACGACCGGGTCTGGATGGTGAAGTGCGCGGCCATCCGCGACGCGCTGCGCCGGGCCCGTCCGGTCCTGGGCGACCAGTTGGACCTGCTGGCGGCGACCGGCGGCGCGGACTTCGCCGCGATGACCGGCTTCCTGCTGCAGTCGGCGCTGCGGCGCACCCCGGTGGTGCTGGACGGCGTGGTCTCCGCGGCCTGCGCGCTGGTGGCGCAGCGGATCGCGTTCCGCGCGCCCGAGTGGTGGCGGGCCGGGCAGGCCACCGGGGAGCCGGCCCAGACCAAGGCCTACGAGCGGATGAGCGTCGAACCCATGCTGGAGCAGCGGGTCGCCCTCGGCGAGGGCCTCGGCGCGCTGATGGCGCTGCCGGTGCTGCAGGCCGCCTCGGTGCTGCTGGCGGAACTCCCGCTGGCGCCGGTGGAGTCGGCCGAGGCGGCTGATTCGGCGGCTGCGGCGGATGCGGCCCAGGAGACCGGGGCGACCGAGGAGACCGGTCCGGCCGAGCCGGCGGACCAGGACGAGGCCGCGGTGTGACCGACGGCCTGCGCTTCGCCTTCGGCACCCTCTCGGTGCTGCCGGTGCGGGTGGACCGGTGGGACCGGCCGACGGCGGGGCGGGCCATGCTGTGGGCGCCGCTGGTCGGCGTGGTGCTGGGCGGGCTGGCCGCGCTGCTCGGCGGCGGGCTGCGGCTGCTGGACGGCGGCCCGCTGCTGGCCGCCGTCGCCTGCGTGGCCGCGCTCGCGGCCCTCACCCGGGGCCTGCACCTGGACGGCCTCGCCGACGTCGCCGACGGCCTCGGCAGCAACAAGCCCGCCGCCGACGCGCTGCGGATCATGAAGGCCTCCGACATCGGCCCCTTCGGGGTGGTGGTGCTGCTACTGGCCCTGTTCACCCAGGTGGCGGCACTCGCCCAGGCGTTCGGCGGGTCCGCCCGACTGGGGGCGTTCGGGGTGGTGCTGGCCGCCGCGACCGGTCGGGCGAGCCTGCTCAGGGGCTGCCTGGACGGCACCCCCTCGGCCCGCCCCGACGGCCTGGGCGCGACCGTCGCCGGCACCGTGCTCCCCCGATCCGCGCTGGTCACAGGGGTGCTCCTGGTGGCGGCGGCGGCCGGCGGCGGCTGGGCGGCGGGCGGCGCGGGGACCGCCGGGCTGCGCCTGGCGGTGGGCGCGCTGCTCGCCCTGGCCTGCGGTCTCGGCTGCGCCGCGCTGCTGCTTGCGCACTGCGTCCGCCGCTTCGGCGGCATCACCGGCGACGTCCTGGGTGCCATGGTGGAGACGGCGACCACCGCCGCGCTGGTGGTGTGGTGCCTGTTCGCCGCAGCCTGACGCGGCGACACCGGGCCGAACCGCACGGAGCCGGTCTGAGATGCTGTCACCACAAGCCGGGGTGACGGACCTCGGCATGAGGGGCACAACATTCCACCATGCGGACTACCATGCTGGACAGGCCGCTCGCGGTCTGGACAACCAGCAACCCTCACCCTCGCCCTCCTCAGCACTCCTGACGCATGGACCGCGTGCCGAGGACCGCATACAGAACAGGACGCATTACGTGACTTCAGTGTCTCTGAGCACCTCCGCGGCCAACGCGCTGCGCGCGGACGCCGTCGTCGTGGCCGTGGCCAAGGGTCCCAAGGGCCTCGTGCTGGCCCCGGGCGCCGAGACGGTCGACGAGGCGTTCGACGGCAAGCTGGCCGACGTTCTCGGCACCCTGGGCGCCACCGGCGCCGAGGGTGAGGCCGTGAAGCTCCCCGCCCCCGCCGGCGTCAAGGCTCCGCTGGTCCTGGCCGTGGGCCTGGGCGAGGCCGCCGAGGACGGCGGTTTTGACGCCGAGGCGCTGCGCCGCGCCGCGGGCACCGCCGCCCGCACCCTGCACGGCTCCAAGAAGGCCGCCTTCGCGCTGCCGTCCGGCGACGCGGCCTCGGTCGAAGCCGTCGCCCTGGGAGCGCTCCTCGGTGCCTACGCCTTCACCGCCTTCCGCGGCGACGAGGCCAAGGCCGCCGGCAAGGCGCCGCTCGGCGAGATCTCCCTGGTCGGCGGCAAGCGCGACAAGGCGGCCAAGGCCGCCGTCGAGCGCGCCACCGTGCTCGCCGAGGAGATGAACCGCACCCGTGACCTGATCAACACCCCGCCGAACGACCTGTTCCCCAAGTCCTTCGCCGACATCGTCACCGCCGTCGGCAAGGAACACGGCCTCAAGGTCGAGGTCCTGGACGAGAAGGCGCTCGCCAAGGGCGGCTTCGGCGGCATCCTCGGCGTCGGCGTCGGCTCGGCCCGTCCGCCGCGCCTGGTCAAGGTCGCCTACACGCACCCCAAGGCCAAGCAGACCCTCGCCTTCGTCGGCAAGGGCATCACCTACGACTCGGGCGGCATCTCGCTCAAGCCGGCCGGCCACAACGAGACCATGAAGTGCGACATGTCCGGCGCCGCCGCCGTGTTCGCCGCCGTGGTCTCCGCCGCCCGCCTGGGCCTGCAGGTCAATGTCACCGGCTGGCTGGCGCTGGCCGAGAACATGCCCTCGGGCTCGGCGACCCGCCCGGGCGACGTGCTGAAGATGTACGGCGGCAAGACCGTCGAGGTCCTCAACACCGACGCCGAGGGCCGCCTGGTGCTCGCCGACGCCATCGTCCGCGCGGGCGAGGAGAAGCCGGACGCGATCGTCGACGTGGCGACCCTGACCGGCGCCATGATGATGGCGCTGGGCAGTCGCACCTTCGGCATCATGGCCAATCAGGACGGCTTCCGGGACAAGGTGTTCGCCGCCGCGACCGCCGCCGGCGAGCAGTCCTGGCCGATGCCGCTGCCGGCCGAGCTGCGCAAGGGCATGGACTCGCCGACCGCCGACATCGCCAACATGGGCGAGCGGATGGGCGGCGGCCTGGTGGCCGGCCTGTTCCTGCAGGAGTTCGTCACCGAGGGCACCCCCTGGGCGCACCTCGACATCGCGGGCCCCGCGTACCACGAGGGCGCCGCGTACGGCTACATCCCCAAGGGCGGCACCGGCTCCGCGGTTCGCACCCTGGTGCAGCTCGCCGAGGAGACCGCCGCCGGCGACCTGTAGTTCCACCAGCACGCCGTGACGCCGGAGCGTCCAGTTCCGTTGACCCAGTGTCGACAGGATCTGGACGCTCCGGCGTTCGCCATGAGCGCAACCACACACTTGTTTGTGGCGTGGCGGGACCTTTGGCCCCCCGCCCGCGTCCACAGGGCAGCCCCGGACATCAAGCACTGGAAACAAGTGCGAAGATGTATTTCCGGCACGACTGGTCTCCCCACAAGGGAGAACCGCTCCCCGGCCGGCGACCGACCGGGACGATCCGCACCCTTTGCATGGAGGACGTGACGTGGCGAACGACGCCAGCACCGTTTTCGACGTAGTCATTCTCGGAGGCGGAAGCGGCGGATACGCCGCGGCGCTGCGGGCGGCCCAGCTTGGACTCCAGGTCGCCCTCATCGAGAAGAACAAGCTCGGTGGCACCTGCCTCCACCAGGGCTGCATCCCCACCAAGGCGCTGCTGCACGCCGGCGAGGTCGCCGACCAGACCCGCGAGAGCGCGGGCTTCGGCGTCAAGGCCAGCTTCGAGGGCATCGACATCAACGGCGTCCACGCCTACAAGGACGGCGTCGTCAGCGGCCTCTACAAGGGCCTGCAGGGCCTGGTGGCCAGCCGCAAGATCACCTACGTGACCGGCGAGGGCCGCCTCTCCTCCCCCACCTCGGTGG
Organism: Streptacidiphilus jeojiense; assembly: GCF_000719095.1. Lineage (GTDB taxonomy): Bacteria > Actinomycetota > Actinomycetes > Streptomycetales > Streptomycetaceae > Streptacidiphilus > Streptacidiphilus jeojiensis. The sequence continues at coordinate 381,667 of NZ_JOEH01000001.1, forward strand.
ACGTCAACGGCGAGCGCTACACCGGCCGCCACATCGTCCTGGCGACCGGCTCCGTGCCGAAGTCCCTGCCGGGGCTGGCCATCGACGGCAACCGGGTGATCTCCTCGGACCACGCGCTCACCCTGGACCGGGTCCCGCAGTCCGTGATCGTGCTCGGCGGCGGCGTCATCGGCGTCGAGTTCGCGTCGGTCTGGAAGTCCTTCGGCGCCGAGGTCACCATCATCGAGGCGCTGCCGCACCTGGCCCCGCTGGAGGACGAGAACTCCTCCAAGCTGCTGGAGCGCGCCTTCCGCAAGCGCGGCATCAAGTTCGAGCTGGGCGCCCGCTTCGCCGGCGTCGAGTACACCGAGACCGGTGTCCGCGCGTCGCTGGAGAACGGCAAGCAGGTCGAGGCCGAGCTGATGCTCGTCGCCGTCGGCCGCGGCCCGGTCTCGCAGAACCTCGGCTACGAGGAGGCGGGCGTCGCGACCGACCGCGGCTACGTCCTCGTCGACGAGTACATGCGGACCAACGTCCCCACCATCTCCGCCGTCGGCGACCTGGTGCCGACCCTGCAGCTGGCGCACGTCGGCTTCGCCGAGGGCATCCTCGTCGCGGAGCGGCTGGCCGGCCTCAAGGTCGTCCCGATCGACTACGACGGTGTGCCGCGGGTGACCTACTGCAACCCCGAGGTCGCCTCCGTCGGCATCACCGAGGCCAAGGCCAAGGAGCTCTACGGCGACGACAAGGTGGTCACCGCCAAGTTCAACCTGGCCGGCAACGGCAAGAGCAAGATCCTCAAGACGGCCGGCGAGATCAAGCTGGTCCAGGTCAAGGACGGCGCCGTGGTCGGCGTCCACATGGTCGGCGAGCGGATGGGCGAGCAGGTCGGCGAGGCTCAGCTGATCTACAACTGGGAGGCGCTGCCGTCCGAGGTCGCCCAGCTCATCCACGCGCACCCGACCCAGAACGAGGCTCTCGGCGAGGCACACCTGGCGCTCGCCGGGAAGCCCCTGCACAATCACGACTGACCTCCCCGGTTACGCCGCCATCCATCCGCACGCACCAAGTAGGAGTACCTGAACTCATGGCAGTCTCAGTAACACTGCCCGCTCTCGGCGAGAGCGTGACCGAGGGCACCGTCACCCGCTGGCTCAAGGCCGAGGGTGAGCGTGTCGAGGCCGACGAGCCGCTGCTCGAGGTCTCCACCGACAAGGTCGACACCGAGATCCCGGCGCCCGCGTCCGGCATCCTGGCCTCGATCAAGGTCGGCGAGGACGAGACCGTCGAGGTCGGCGCCGAGCTGGCGATCATCGACGACGGCACCGGCGCCCCGACGCCCGCGCCCGCCCCCGCCGCCGTCGAGGCCCCCGCGGCTCCGGCTGCCCCGGCCCCGGTGGCTGCCGCTCCGGCGCCCGCCGCTGCTCCGGCCGCCCCCGCCGCTGCCCCGTCCGCCGTCGCCGGCACCCCGGTCCTGCTCCCCGCGTTGGGCGAGAGCGTGACCGAGGGCACCGTCACCCGCTGGCTCAAGGCCGAGGGCGACACCGTCGAGGCCGACGAGCCGCTGCTCGAGGTCTCCACGGACAAGGTCGACACCGAGATCCCGGCCCCGGTGTCCGGCGTCCTGCTGAAGATCTCCGTCGGCGAGGACGAGACCGTCGAGGTCGGCGCCGAACTGGCCGTCATCGGTGCGCCCGGTGCCGCGGCCCCCGCCCCGGCTGCTCCGGCCGCCCCGGCCCCGGTCGCGGCTCCCGCGCCCGCCGCTCCGGTCGCTCCCCCGGCGCCCGTCGCCGCGCCCGCCCCGGTCGCCGCCCCGGCCCCGGTCGCCGCCGCGCCGGCCCCCGCCGCGCCGGCCCCCGCCGCCCCGGCCCCGGCCCCGGTGGCTGCGCCGGTCGCCCCGGCCGCTCCCGCTGCGGCCCCGGCCGACGCGGGCGACGCCTACGTCACCCCGCTGGTCCGCAAGCTGGCCTCCGAGCAGGGCATCAGCCTCAGCGCGGTCCAGGGCACCGGCGTCGGCGGCCGGATCCGCAAGCAGGACGTGCTCGCCGCCGCGGAGGCCGCCCGGGCCGCCTCGGCCGCGTCCGCCGCCCCGGCTGCGGCTGCCGCCAAGGCCCCGGCGACCATCGCCGAGGCCTCCCCGCTGCGCGGTCAGACCGTCAAGATGACCCGGATGCGCAAGGTCATCGCCGACAACATGCTGAAGGCGATCCAGACCACCGCGCAACTCACCACGGTCGTCGAGGTCGACGTCACCAAGGTGATGCGGCTCCGCGCGCAGGCCAAGAACGCCTTCGCGGCCCGTGAGGGCGTCAAGCTCTCGCCGATGCCCTTCTTCGTGAAGGCCGCCGCCGAGGCGCTCAAGTCCAACCCGATCGTCAACTCGACCGTCAACGACGCCGAGGGCACGATCACCTACCACGCCGCCGAGCACGTGGGCATCGCGGTGGACACCGAGCGCGGCCTGATGGTCCCGGTCATCCACGACGCGGGCGACCTCAACATCGCCGGCATCGCCAAGAAGACCGCCGACCTGGCCGCCCGCACCCGGGACAACAAGGTCAAGCCGGACGAGCTGTCCGGCGGCACCTTCACCGTCACCAACACCGGTTCGCGCGGCGCGCTGTTCGACACCCCGATCTTCACGCCGCCGCAGGTCGCGATCCTCGGCATCGGCGCGACGGTCAAGCGTGCCGTGGTGGTCACCACGCCGGAGCTCGGCGAGACCATCGCCGTCCGCGACATGGTCTACCTGGCCCTGTCCTACGACCACCGCGTGGTCGACGGCGCCGACGCCGCCCGCTTCCTGGGCACCGTCAAGGCCCGCCTGGAGGAAGGCGCGTTCGAGGGCGACCTCGGGCTCTGACCCCTTCGACGCCGCTGCCCCCGTCCCCGCTTCGGCGGACGGGGGCAGCGGCGTCTCCGGAGACCTGCGAGGATCAGGGCTATGGACGAGACGGACTTCTGGCAGTTGATCGACGAGACCCGTGAGGGAGCTCAGGGCGACCCGGTGGAGCATGCCGACCTGCTGGTCGAGCGGCTGGTGGAACGGACGCCGGACGAGGTGATCGACTTCGCCAGGCTGTTCGAGGCCCGCATGGTGCGGGCCTGGCGCTGGGACCTGTGGGGAGCGGCCGATCTGCTGCTGGGAGGGGCGGGCGACGACGCCTTCGAGTACTTCTGCTGCTGGCTGATCGGCCAGGGCCGCGAGGTCTTCGAGGGCGCGCTCGCCGATCCGGACGAGCTGGCCGACCTGGTGCCGGACTTCGACGACGAGGAGGACGGCGACGCCGAGGAGCTGGGCGACGCCGCCGACCGGGCCCACGAGCAGCTCACCGGGCTCCCGCTGCCCGACCTCGGCATCAGGCCCAAGCCCGGGAAGCCCACCGGCAGGTCCTTCGACTTCGACAACGCCCGCATCATGGAGGAACGTTTCCCCCGCCTCTGGGACAGGTTCGGCGGGTAGCCGTTTCTGACGGGCTTTCGGCTGCGGCTGAGCCAGTTGCAGACCCCTGGGGGCGCGGGGAACTGCGCGACAGACCATGCACACGCCGCAGCCGAAAACCCGACACGTCCCCGCCCCCGCGAAGCGCCACTGCGGCGACCTGCCAGGATGGCCCCATGCGCATCGCTGTCACCGGCTCGACCGGCCTTATCGGGTCCGCACTCGTCCGCTCGCTGCTCGCGGACGGGCACCAGGTCGTCCGGCTGGTGCGCCGCCCACCCGCGCCACGGCCGGACGGCAGTACCGAGGTCCGCTGGAACCCGGGGCTGCGCGAGATCGACCGCGCCGCCCTGGCGAAGGGCACCGACGGGGCGCCGCTGGACGCGGTGGTGCACCTGGCCGGGGCCGGCATCGCCGACCACCGCTGGACCGCCGCCTACAAGCGGCAGATCCACGAGAGCCGGCTGCTCGGCACCGGGACCATCGCCGAGGCCGTGGCCGGACTGGAGCAGCCGCCGAAGGTACTGGTCAGCGGATCGGCGGTGGGCTACTACGGACAGACCGGCGACCAGGTCATCGACGAGACCGCGCCCGCCGGGGGCGACTACCTGGCCCGGGTCTGCGTGGAGTGGGAGCAGGCCACCGCCCCCGCCGAGGCGGCCGGCATCCGGGTGGCGCACGCCAGGACCGGCCTGGTCGTGGCCGGTGACGGGGGTGCCTGGGGGAAGCTGTTCCCGCTGTTCAGGTTCGGCCTCGGCGGCCGGCTGGGCAACGGCCGGCAGTACTGGAGCTTCATCTCCCTGCACGACGAGGTGGCCGCGCTGCGCTTCCTGGTCGACACCGACTCGCTGAGCGGACCCTTCAACCTGAGCGCCCCGGCGCCGGTCACCAACCGCGAGGTCACCGAGGCGATGGGGCGGCTGATGCACCGTCCGACCCTGGCCGCCGTCCCCGAGTTCGCGCTGAAGCTGGTCCTGGGCGAGATGGCGGTGGAGGTGGTCGGTAGCCACCGCACGGTGCCGGCCAGGCTGCTCGACGCCGGGTTCCGCTTCCAGCACCCGACCGTGGACCAGGCCATCGAAGCCGCACTCTGAACGGCGCTCTGCACCGCGCCCTGAACGGCGTCTGACGCCTCGTCCGCGTGGACGGCGTACGGGCGCACGCTGGGGGCGCACGCCGTAGCTCCCGTAACCCTCTGCGCTCGCCTGCGCCCCTCGCCACCTTCTCCGTCACCCGCCGTCGCCGGATTGTCGCCCTCCGTTCATTCCGGCCGAAACCAGCGGTCTGATCAGCCGTTCGACTGGGCATTGAGGTGGGGACCGATCGGCGTCAGCCGATCGAGGCACACGGAGGGAGCCGCACCGTGCCCGCAACACCCCTGCTGCACAGAATGTCCCGTCCGGTCGACGTGGTCGTCGTGGGAGCCGGACTCGCCGGGCTGGCCGCCGCGCGGCAGCTCACCACCGCCGGAATGGCGGTGACCGTCCTGGAGTCCACGGACCGCATCGGCGGCAGGGCCGCCGGGGACCACCACGACGGCTTCCGGCTCGACCACGGTTCGCATGTGCTCAACCCCTCGTTCCCCGAGCTCGACCACAGCCTCGACCTGGAACGGCTCGAACTGCGCCCGCTCAGCCCCGAGGTGCTGGTGCACCAGCACGGACGACGCCACCGGATCGGGGTGGCTGCCCATGCCCGCAGCGCACTCACCGCCGTTCGCGCCCCCATCGGCGCCCCCTGGGACAAGGCCCGCCTGGGTGCGGCCCTGTCCCGCCTCGCCGCCACCCCGGTCGAGCAGTTGCTGGGCCGGCCCGAACGGACCGCCGCCGAGGCGCTGGCCCTGCGCGGTATTCCGGCCAGGACCATCGACAGCTTCCTGCGCCCGCTGCTGGCGGCGCTGCTCAGCGACCCGCACCTGGCCAGCAGCAGCCGGGTGGCGGACCTGGTGCTGCGCGGCTACGCCCGCGGCGGCCTCAGCCTCCCGGCCGGGGGCATCGGCGCCGTCCCGGCCCAACTCGCCGAGGCGCTGCCGGCCGGGACGCTACGGCTGGGCGTCCGGGTCACCTCGGTCTCGGCGGACGGCGTCGACACCGAACGGCACGGCCGGATGCCCTGCCGCGCGGTGGTGGTGGCCGCCGACGCCCGCTCGGCGGGCGAGCTGCTGCCCGGCCTGCACCAGCCCGGACACCACCCGGTGACGACCTATTACCACGTCGCCGACGTCTCCCCGCTGGCCGCGCCGCAGCTGCTGCTGGACGCGGACCGGGGCGGTTCGCTGGTCGCGCACACCCTGGTGCTCAGCGAGGTGGACCGCTCCTACGCGCCCGGCGGCGGCGCGCTGATCTGCTCGACCGTCCTGGGCCGTCCGCACTTCGGGCCTGACGGCCCGGCAGCGCTGGAGCCGCAGGTGCGGCGGCGGCTGGGCCGGCTGTACGGGGTGGACCCGTCCCGCTGGGAGTTCCTGACGGTACGGCACGTCCCGGACGCCCTCCCGGCGATGGTGCCGCCGCACCACTTCCGCCGCCCGGTGCGGGTGCTGCACGGCCTCTACGTGTGCGGCGACCACCGCGACACCAGCACCGTCCAGGGCGCCCTGCTGTCGGGCCGACGGGCGGCGGGCGCGGTCCTCCGCGACCTGGGAGTGCCCTTCGCCGCGGGGGCCGAGCAGGCTGCCTGAGGTGCGGACCGTTGATGGATGCTCGCGCAGTTCCCCGCGCCCCTGTAGGGGCGCGGGGCTCTGCTCAATCAACTGCGCGCGCTGCCAACCATGCACCAACCGTCAGATCACACCCGCCGCATGTGCCGCCTCCTCGAAGCTGCGGACGGCCGTGGTCCCCCGATAAGGCCCGAGCCTCCGGCTGAACTCGCGGACGTACTCGACTGCCCGGAGCGACCGCATCTCCGCCGCCCCCCGCAGCGCCTCCGTCGCGCCGGTGCAGGCCTCGTCGACCTCGCCCATGCCCAGCCGCGCCGTGGCCAGCACGATGCGGCAGAACACCCGGCTGCGGGCGTACCCCACCGCACGGAGCCGGAGCGACCGCTCTGCATGCTGGGCGCAGGGGCGCCACTGCTGCAGATCGCGGTAGCAGTGGCCGAACTCGTCGGCCAGCTGGGCCTCGTCGAAGAACCGGGCCCACGGCGGCAGGTCGTCGCCCGGGCGCGCGGTCTGCAGCGCCCGCTCGGCCCTGACCAGCGAGGTGGTGCAGGACCTGGCGTCGCCGATCACCCCGTGCCCGCGCGCCTCCGCGGCGTGCATCAGCGCCTGGACCGGGCTGGGCGCGGCGCTGCCGATCCCCTGCTGGGCCACCCTGGCCAGTTGGACGGCCTCCCGGCCGTGCCCCAGGTACACCGCCTGACGGCTCATGGTGACCAGGATGTACGCGCCGTACAGCCGGTCGTTGGCCGCCTGGGCCAGCCGCAGCGACTGGACGAAGTAGCGCTGGGCCAGTCCGTGCGCGCCGATGTCGTAGGAGGTCCACCCGGCCAGCCGGGTCAGGTCGGCGACGGCGCCGAACAGTGAGCGGCCGATGGGCTCGCTGTAGCGGCCGCGCAGCATGGGCTCGGCCTCGCTCTCCAGGTAGCGGATCAGCGCCTGCCGGGCGTGGCCGCCGCCGTAGGCGTTGTCCAGCGAGCGGAACAGGTCGCCGACCGCGCGGACCGCCGCGACGTCACCGCGGCCGACCCGCTGCAGGCCGCGCGGCGCGTGGGCCGGGGCCGGCGCGGGCAGCGCCTCGCCGTGGCCGATCCCGCCCGAGCCCGCGGGCTGGACCCCCAGCGCTCCGGGGGTGAGCGGGCGACGCGACTGCGCGGGGATGCCGGGCAGTCCGGGGCGCAGCCCCGGACGGAGCGGCGGTGCGGCGATGCCCAGTTCCTGCGGGGTCTCCCTGGCCACCCGGTCGTCGGTGCGGCCGATCAGCCAGTCCCGGCTCGGGACCACCAGGCCGGCCGGGGTGAAGGCGATCCGCCGCAGCTCGGAGTGGGCTCCGGTGTCCTTGCGCCACATGCTGCTGACGATGTCCACCGCCTCGGCGGGGGTCTCGGCGAACTCGAGCCCCGCGTACACCGGCGCACAGGCGTCCAGGCCGAGGTCCTGGGCGCTCAGCCGGCGGCCGAGGCGGCGGGTGAACACCTCGGCGATCAGCGCGGGGGTGGCCCCCCGGGGCTGCTGTCCGCGCAGCCAGCGGGTGACCGAGGTCTTGTCGTAGCGCAGGTCCAGGCCGTGCTCCAGGCCGAGCTGGTCCACCCTGCGGGCGAGGCCGGCGTGGGAGAAGCCGGCCTCCTCGATCAGCGCGGCCAGCCGCGCGTTCTGCGACCGGTCGGCCTGGGAGCGGACCTCCGGCTGCGCGGGCTGGTGCGGGACGGGACGGGTCGGACCGGGGCTCATGGGTGGCTCCAAAGCCCGGGGCGGGCTGATCCGGTGGTCGACCGACCGAGGGTGGTCCTGGACCGGGTTGCGGTCCGGACGCGGCTCGGTCGACGGCCGCTCGGTTACTGGCCGTTGGGGCATAGGACACTCACCTTCCGGGGGCTCTCGGCGGCACCGGGGTGCGCTCCCCGGAACGCCCCGCGAGCTCCCTACGGGAACGGCGTGAATGTAGCGAGCATTTGACCCGTATGGCCGAATACGTCTCCACGTTCGTCCGATCGAGTGACAACAGCCCCTCGTTGAGGCGACAAGGGTGACGACCGTGACAACGTCCCCCACCGACCCGGTGCCGGTGGGGGACGAGCGGATGTCAGCGCGCCGCGAGCCCCCGCAGCACCAGGCCGACCAGGGCGGCGAAGTCGCGGTCCGCGGCCGGGGCGGACCAGAGCGGTGCGTAGACCGGGTCGTGGAAGCGGGCGGTGGCCTGGAACACGATCTGAGCCAGGGTCAGCGGATCACCGTCACGGGCGAATATCCCGTCGTCCTGGCCCTCCGCGATGATCACGGCGAGCTGCGACTCCAGCGTCGTGAGGTGCTCGTCGAGCACGCTGCCGCTCTCGGCGGCCAGCACCGAGTAGGTGGCGAACAGCTCCGGGTCGTCCAGGGCCTTGCGCTTCTTGGCCCCGTACAGGGCCTCCAGCCAGAGCCGGAGCCGCCGGTCCGGCGACTGCGACCCGGTGGCGATCGCCGGCAGCGCCGCGTGCGCACGGTCCAGCCAGCGCCGGGTCACCGCCGCCCGCAGCGCCGCCTTGCTGGGGAAGTGGCGGTAGACCGTGCCGTGGCTCACCCCGAGCGCCCGGGCCACGTCGACCACCGTGGCCTTGGCCGGCCCGAAGCGGCGCAGCACGTCCTCCGCCGCCTCGATGATCTGCTCGGTGGTGAGCGCTGTTTCCGCCATCGCGTGTCGTCCGGCCCTACTTCTCGCTGTCCAGGTGTGCCATCTGAGCAGCAACATACCTGTCGCCCGCGGCGGCGCCGACCGGGACCGCGGCCTCGATCGCGGCCAGGTCGTCGGCTTCGAGCTTGAGGTCCAGCGCCCCCAGCGCCTCGCTCAGCCGCTCCCGGCGACGGGCGCCGACCAGCGGCACGATGTCCTCGCCCTGGGCCAGCACCCAGGCGATGGCGGTCTGGGCGACGGTGGCGCCCTTGGCCTCGGCGACCGCCCGCAGGGCCTCGACCAGCCGGAGGTTGGTGTCCACGTTGCCCGCCGCGAAGCGGGGGCTGATGCCGCGGAAGTCGCCCGGCGCCACGGCCTGGTCGGCGCGCCAGTGGCCGCTGATCAGACCGCGGGAGAGCACACCGTAGGCGGTGATGCCGATGCCCAGCTCACGGGCGGTGGGCAGGATCTCGGCCTCGATGCCGCGGGAGATCAGCGAGTACTCGATCTGCAGGTCGGCGATCGGGTGCACGGCGTGGGCGCGGCGCAGCGTCTCGGCGCCCACCTCGGAGAGGCCGATGTGACGCACGTGCCCGGCCTGGATCTGCTCGGCGATGGCGCCGACGGTCTCCTCGATCGGGACGGCGGGGTCCAGCCGGGCCGGGCGGTAGACGTCGATGTGGTCGGTGCCCAGCCGGCCCAGCGAGTAGGCGAGGAAGTTCTTGACGGCCTGCGGGCGGGCGTCGTTGCCCCACCAGCCGCCGTCGGCGTCGCGCAGGGCGCCGAACTTCACACTGATCTGCACCTCGTCGCGGCTGCGGCCACTGCTGCGCAGCGCGTCGCGGATCAGGAGTTCGTTGTGGCCCATGCCGTAGAAGTCGCCGGTGTCGATGAGCGTGACGCCGGCGTCCATCGCCGCGTGGACGGTGGCGATCGACTCGGTCTCGTCGGCGGGACCGTACATTCCGGACATGCCCATGGCGCCGAGGCCGATGGCGGAGACGCGGGGGCCGGTGCTGCCGAGCTGACGGAGGTCCATGAGGGGAGGTCCTTTCGGGGTCTTCAACCTGCCGCTGACAACTATGCACTATGGGATGACAGATTTCAATATCTGTCATCCCATCCACGCCGTCTGGCAGTCGTAGAGTGGCCAGGAGCAGAGGACGGACGGAAGAGGGTCGGTTGCGGTGGGCGAGAGTCTGCGCTTTGTAGAGCTGGGCATCGGCGAACGGGCGGTCCCCTACCAGGAGGCCCTGGCCGAACAGCAGCGGCTGCACGCCCTGCGGGTGGCCGACGAGATCCCCGACACCGTCCTGCTGCTGGAGCACCAGCCCGTCTACACCGCGGGCCGCCGCACCCGCCGCGAGGACTACCCGCTGGACGGCACCCCGGTGGTCGAGGTGACCCGGGGCGGCGAGATCACCTGGCACGGGCCGGGCCAGCTGATCGGCTACCCGATCGTGAAGCTGCCCGAGCCGATGGACGTGGTCGCCTATGTGCGCCGCCTGGAGGAGGCACTGATCCGAGCCTGCGCCGACTTCGGCGTGGCGACCACCCGGATCGAGGGCCGCAGCGGCGTGTGGGTGCTGGGCGAGGAGCTGCCGGGCGCGGTGGTGGACCAGGACAAGGTGGTCGACTTCGGCGCGCTGACCCTGCGGATGGGCGCCAAGCTCGGCCTGGACCCGCGGCTCGCCGGCCCCGAGTACGCCGCCTCCAACGCCGGCCAGCGCGGCGACGACCGCAAGCTGACGGCCATCGGCGTCCGCGTCGCCCGGGGCGTGACCATGCACGGCTTCGCCCTCAACTGCGACCCCGACATGACCTGGTTCGACCAGATCATCCCCTGCGGCATCCGTGACGCCGGGGTGGGCTCGCTCAGCACCGAGCTGGGCCGGGACGTCACCGTCTCCGAGGCACTGCCCGCGGTACGGCGGCACCTCCAGGAGGTGCTCGGGGATCCGGCCGGGAATCAGCTGCCGTCCGACGCTGTTGCCGTCTGAAGGTCGGCCCGGGGGCCGACCGGCCCATGGAATCACAGGCGTACCCTGGGGGGACCGCCTGGAAGTCAGAGCCCGCACCACCAACGCTCGCACCACATCAACATTGAGGGAGCCGCTACGTGTCCGCTGTCGCACCTGACGGTCGGAAGATGCTGCGTCTGGAGGTCCGCAACAGCGAGACCCCGATCGAGCGGAAGCCGGAGTGGATCAAGACCCGGGCGAAGATGGGGCCCGAGTACACGGCCCTCCAGTCGCTGGTGAAGAAGGAGGGGCTGCACACGGTCTGCCAGGAGGCCGGCTGTCCCAACATCTTCGAGTGCTGGGAGGACCGCGAGGCCACCTTCCTCATCGGCGGCGACCAGTGCACCCGGCGCTGCGACTTCTGCCAGATCGACACCGGCAAGCCGGCCGCCTTCGACCGTGACGAGCCGCGCCGGGTCGCCGAGTCCGTGCTCACCATGGACCTCAACTACGCCACCATCACCGGCGTCGCCCGCGACGACCTGGAGGACGGCGGCGCCTGGCTCTACGCCGAGACGGTGCGTCAGATCCACGCGGTGACCGCCGACCGGCCCACCGGCACCACCGGCGTCGAGCTGCTGATCCCCGACTTCAACGCCGTCCCCGAGCAGCTGGCCGAGGTCTTCTCGTCCCGTCCGCAGGTGCTGGCGCACAACGTCGAGACAGTGCCCCGGATCTTCAAGCGGATCCGCCCCGGCTTCCGCTACGAGCGCTCACTGAAGGTCATCACCGAGGCCCGGGCGGTCGGCCTGGTCACCAAGTCCAACCTGATCCTGGGCATGGGCGAGACCCGTGAGGAGGTCAGCGAGGCACTGCGCGACCTGCACGAGGCCGGCTGCGAGCTGATCACCATCACCCAGTACCTGCGCCCCTCCCCCAGGCACCACCCGGTGGAGCGCTGGGTCAAGCCGCAGGAGTTCGTGGAGCTGCAGCAGGAGGCCGAGGAGATCGGCTTCGCCGGCGTCATGTCGGGACCGCTGGTCCGCTCCTCGTACCGCGCCGGACGGCTCTACCGCCAGGCCCTGGAACGCCGCGGCGCCACCGTCTGAACAAGACGTGTGAAAGCCGCCACAGGGCTTCATGCATGTTTGACCCGGGGGTCACCGCGCGGTAACACGGTGTGGTGACGATGGGGGTGGCCGCCGCCGAACAGGGTTGTCCGACCGCGGCGGCACCCCGGACCGGACTGCGCAGCAGTGCGGAAGCGCGGCAGCGCACGTCGGAGTACACGTTCCGGACAGCACGACCACGAGGGGAGTGGTTCAGGATGCAGTCGACGAAACACGTACGACCCGGTGCGGAGCAGCCCGTCACCGGCCACATCAGCACGAGTCTGAGCGGCGGCCTGCTCGAAGGCGCCCTGCGGATGGCGGAGTCGGTCCTGCTCCGCGGCGGACAGCAGACGGCCCGGCGCAACGCCTGGGACGCGGTCTGCGAGAACCGCCGGCACGCCCAGGACCGTGAGGACGTCCGCCGGGTACTGGTCCGCGCGGCCCGCTGACGCCCCGTCGGCCGACCCTCCCGCAGCCGCGCCCCCGGCGCTCCGGTCGGCCGACTGCCGCAACGAGATCAACCCGATACGGTTTCCGACCCCCGGGCTTGGGTAACCGGATCAGTCGCACCGTACGATGGCGGCATGGCGAGGCAGGAAACCACCGACGAAAACCCCGGACGGCTGAAGCAGATCCGTCTGGCGTACACCATGACCAAGCGGGTCGACCCGAAGATCGGTCTCATCATCGCCGGTATCGGGCTCGGCACCTTCGCGGTGCTCCTGGTTATCGGCCTGTTGATCGGACACCCGATCTACCTGGGCGTGCTGGGCCTCTTCGCGGGGCTGCTGGCCGCTGTCGTGGTCTTCGGCCGCAGGGCCGAGAAGGCTGCCTTCGGGCAGATGGACGGGCAGCCCGGTGCGGCCGCCGCCGTCCTGAACAACATCAAGCGCGGCTGGACGATCACCCCGGTGGTCGCGGCGACGCGCCAGCAGGACGCGGTGCACCGCGCCGTGGGCCGCCCGGGCATCGTGCTGGTCGGCGAGGGCAACATCAACCGGCTGCGTCCGATGATGGCCGCCGAGAAGCGGAAGATGAGCCGGGTCGTCGGCGAGGTGCCGGTGATCGACATCATCGTCGGCGACGAAGAGGGCCAGATCCCGCTGAAGAAGCTCCAGCTGCACCTGACCCGGATGTCCCGGACGCTCCCCGCGTCGCAGGTCACCCAGATCAACGACCGGCTGCGGGCGATGGGCGACCTGATGACCAACGCCCCGATCCCCAAGGGTCCGCTGCCCAAGGGCGTACGGATGCCCAAGGGCGGCCGGCCGCGCTGAGCGCCCGACCGGGAACCGCAGCAGCACCCACAGATACGTAGAACGGCCCCGGCCGCGCCCCCACTCGGTGGGGGCGCGGCCGGGGCCGTCGTCCTTCACGCCATCACGCTCTGCAGGTCGGATCTGCTACATCCGCACCTCGACCGTGCCCACGGCCCGGTCATGCATCCCGCGGCCGTCCCGGTCCCAGACCACCGCGGGGATGGCCAGCAGCAGCAGGAAGGTGCGCAGCGCCACCTGGCCCAGCGAGGCCCGGCCACCGTCCAGCCGGACCACGCGCAGGCCGAGCAGCCGCTTGCCGGGGCTGCTGCCGATGGTGCCGACGGTGAGCAGGCTCAGTACGAAGAACACGAACATCGCCCAGTAGTTGGCGAGCACCGTGTTGCCGTGCGCGACCAGCCCGTAGGAGATGAGCGCGCACAGCCACCAGTCGATGACGACCGCGGCGAGGCGGCGCCCGGTCGAGGCGAGCGATCCGCTGCCCTGCTCGGGCAGCCCCAACCGCTGGCCCCGGTACGCCCCCGCGCCGTCCACCGGCGAGCCGCCGACCTGAGGGCCCTCGATCCACGATCCGATGACTTTTCTGCTGTCTTCCACAACGCCACAGTATCCGCCCGAGCTCTACCGAATTGCGCCCGGGTGCCGGTTTCCCGAGGAGCCGGTCGAGTGGTCTAGTCCACTCCCCAACGAGTGAACCCCTGCTCTCGGCGCCGTTCCGGCCGAACCCAGGAACCACAAGGCTTTTCTCCTCCTTGACCTGCTGCGGTTAACATCCACGAAACATACGAGTCACAAGCGAGAAACGGCCTGTTCCTATCGTGGCCACACCGGTACCGCCGGCGGGACCGGCGGCCGGCCGTGACGCCAACCGAGCTGCAACCCTGGCGCTTGCCGGGCCCGAGGAGGATGGATGTTCAACAACGCCGACGAGGTGTCCCGCTACATCTCGGAGAACGACGTCAAGTTCGTCGACGTCAGGTTCTGCGATCTCCCGGGCGTGATGCAGCACTTCACCGTTCCGGCCGGGTCCTTCGACCCCGCCGAGACGCTGATGTTCGACGGCTCGTCGATCCGCGGCTTCCAGGCGATCCACGAGTCCGACATGGCCCTGATCCCGGACCTGAGCACGGCCCGGCTCGACGCCTTCCGCAAGGACTCCACCCTCAACATCAACTTCTTCATCCACGACCCGATCACCGGCGAGCAGTACAGCCGCGACCCGCGCAACGTGGCCAAGAAGGCCGAGGCCTACCTGGCCTCCTCCGGCATCGCCGACACCGCCTACTTCGGTCCCGAGGCCGAGTTCTACGTCTTCGACGACGTCCGCTTCGAGACCAAGCAGAACAAGTCCTTCTACGAGATCGACTCCGTGGCCGGCGCCTGGAACACCGGTCGCGTCGAGGAGGGCGGCAACCGCGGCTACAAGGTCCGCTACAAGGGCGGCTACTTCCCGGCCCCGCCGGTGGACCACTTCGCCGACCTGCGCGCCGAGATGTCGCTGGAGCTGGAGGCCTCCGGGCTGACCGTGGAGCGCCAGCACCACGAGGTCGGCACGGCCGGCCAGGCCGAGATCAACTACAAGTTCAACACCCTGCTGGCCGCCGCCGACGACTTGATGCTGTTCAAGTACATCATCAAGAACGTCGCCTGGCGGAACGGCAAGACCGCGACCTTCATGCCCAAGCCGATCTTCGGCGACAACGGCTCCGGCATGCACTGCCACCAGTCGCTGTGGAGCGACGGCTCCCCGCTCTTCTACGACGAGCAGGGCTACGCCGGCCTCTCCGACATGGCCCGCTACTACATCGGCGGCCTGCTCAAGCACGCCCCGTCGCTGCTGGCCTTCACCAACCCGACGGTGAACTCCTACCACCGCCTGGTCCCCGGCTTCGAGGCCCCGGTCAACCTGGTCTACTCGCAGCGCAACCGCTCCGCGGCGATCCGCATCCCGATCACCGGCGCCAACGCCAAGGCCAAGCGCATCGAGTTCCGCGCGCCCGACCCGTCCTCCAACCCCTACCTCGCCTTCTCGGCGATGCTGATGGCGGGCCTGGACGGCATCAAGAACAAGGTCGAGCCGCTGGAGCCGGTCGACAAGGACCTCTACGAGCTCGCCCCCGACGAGCACGCCTCGGTCCCCCAGGTCCCCGCCACCCTCCCGGCCGTCCTGAACGCCCTGGAGGCCGACCACGACTACCTCCTCGCCGGCGGCGTCTTCACCCCGGACCTGATCGAGACCTGGATCGACTACAAGCGCACCAACGAAATCCTCCCGGTCTCCCTCCGCCCCCACCCGCACGAGTTCGAGCTCTACTTCGACATCTAAAGGGCCCTGACCTGGAGTGTTTGAAGCAGGTACGACGGCGTCGCTGCAGACCGTGAAGTTTTCGGCCTGCAGCGACGCCGTCTTTCCAGCCCTCGGGCGGGCAGCCGTTGCGGTTGCGTTCGAGTCCACTCTCAGGTGTTGACTGGTGGGACGAGTACCGCGACGTGTCGACCGCGCGGATGACGAGTTTCCGAGGAGCACAGCATGGCGCAGAAGATCTGGTTCATCACCGGTGCCTCCCGCGGCTTCGGCAGGGAGTGGGCGATCGCCGCGCTCGAACGCGGCGACTCGGTGGCCGCGACCGCGCGTGACCTCTCCGCGCTGGACGACCTCGGCGAGAAGTACGGAGACCGACTTCTGCCGCTGCGTCTCGACGTGACGGACCGTGACGCCGACTTCGCCGCCGTACAGCAGGCGCACGAGCGGTTCGGCCGCCTGGACGTGGTGGTCAACAACGCCGGTTACGGCCACTTCGGCCTGGTCGAGGAACTCACCGAGGCCGAGGCACGGGCGCAACTGGAGACCAACCTGTTCGGCGCCCTGTGGGTCACGCAGGCTGCGCTGCCGTTCCTGCGTGAGCAGGGCAGCGGCCACATTCTCCAGGTCTCCTCCATCGGCGGCATCAGTGCCTTCCCGCTGGTCGGGATCTACCACGCGTCCAAGTGGGCGCTCGAAGGCATGAGCCAGGCGCTGGCGCAGGAGGTGGCGCCGTTCGGCGTCAAGGTCACGCTGATCGAGCCGGGTGGGTTCGCCACCGACTGGGCGGGGTCCTCGTCGAGCACGTCCCAGCCGTTGCCCGCGTACGCCGACTTCCACAAGGAGGTGCAGGAGCAGCGCCGCAAGCGCGTCGGCACGCCGGGCGACCCGACCGCGTCGGCCGCAGCCGTGCTGAAGATCGTCGATGCCGACGAGCCGCCACTGCGCTGCTTCCTCGGTACGGCGCCGCTGGGCATCGCCAAGGCCGACTACGAGCAGCGTCTCGCGACGTGGGAGGCATGGCAGCCAGTGGCAGAGCTGGCACAGGGCTGAGCCGGGGACACCGCAGGTCAGCTGGTCGTCCGCACGGACGTTCCCCGGCGCCGTCACGAGTCGCTGGTCACGAGTCGCTGGGGACCAGTTCCGGCCGCGGCTGCGCTGCGGGCTCGCGGCGGGGAAGGAGGAGCGGGGTGGCCAGGATAAGCAGTCCTGCCACCGCGAGGCCGGTGCGCGGGCCGGTGGCGTCGGCGAGCAGCCCGGCGAGTGCGGTGAGGACGGCGATGGACGCCTGTTGGCCGATGGACCAGGCCGACAGGGTGCGGGCGACCAGGTGCTTGGGGGTGTGTTCGAGCCGGTAGGTGGCGAGGACCGGGGTGTACAGGCTCATGTTGATGATGATCGCCAGTTCGACCGCTATCACGGTGAGCAGGCCGACGATGCCGGGACGGACGAAGACCAGGCCGATCAGCCAGATCGCGCGCAGGGTGCCGACGGTCCGGAAGACCGCCTGCCGGCCGTAGCGGGCCACGACGCGGCGGGCCAGCCGGGAGCCGATGAGTCCGCCGAGGCAGGGGACGGCGAAGGCGAGGCCGTACTGCCAGGGCGGGAAGCCGAGTTGGCGCAGCAGGAGCACGGACAGCAGCGGCTCGGTGGCCATGATCAGCCCGCCGACGAGCAGGTTGTTGAGGTAGAGCGCCCGCAGACCGGGATGGCCCAGGATGTGGCGCCAGCCGTCGAGCAGGGCGCCCGCCCGGGTCGGGCCCGGGCCCGCCGGTTGCGGTGCTTCCTCCTGGTCGCGGATCGCGGTGACGCCCAGCGCGGAGAACAGGTAGCTGAGCGCGTCGGCCACCACCGTGGTGACCGGTCCGAACAGGCCGATCGCCGCCCCGCCCAGCGGCGGCCCGACCGCGATGGAGCTCCAGTTCGTGGACTCGAACCGGGCGTTGGCGACCAGCAGGTCGTCCGGCCGGACCAGGGACTTGAGGTAACTGCCGCTGGCGGCGTTGAAGGCGATCTTGGCCGCGGCGATCACGGCCGAGACCACCAGCAACTGGACGAACCCGAGCCGGCCGAAGGCATAGGCGACCGGGATCGTCGCCATGGCCGCGAACCGGGTCAGGTCCATGGCGATCATGACCGGGCGTTTGCGCCGGAACTCCACCCACGGCGCGAGCGGAACCGCGATCAGCGCACCCACCGCGGGCCCCACCGCGGAAAGTGCGGACACCTCGGCGGGGCCGGCGTGCAGCACCAGCACGGCGATCAGCGGAAACGCGCCGAACCCCAGTCCAGACCCATAGGCGCTGACCGCGTACGCCGCCCAGAGCCAGCCGAACTGCCGCCCCAACGGTCTCCTGCCCAGCATGGTCAGCGCCCCTCCTGATGCCTCACCCGAAACAGACCGAAGTTGATCGGTGAGAGCTAACCGACTGGCACCGCCGCAGGTCAAACAACTCCGCTGCCCCCGATCCACAACCATCCGTTGTCCGCGGAGGTGACTCGGCGCGGATCCGGAACCCGGGGAACCCCTACGCCAACTGATCGGCCGGGTGCGGGTCGGCCGGGGCCGGGCGGTCCGCGAGGAGGTCGCGGACCCTGGGGATCACCTCGCGGCCGTACAGGTCGATGGAGGCGGCGCGGTGCTCCAGCGGGAGTCGTCCGATGTCGTACTTGAGGTCGAAGCGGCTCAGGCCCAGCGCGCGGACACTGGTGGCGATCTTCTGGGCGACCGTCTCCGGCGATCCCACGAAGAGGGCTCCCTCCGCGATCTCCTCCTCGTAGCGGCGGAGGGAGGGCGGCGCGAAGCCGCGCTCCTTGGAGGCCGCGTCCATGACCGCCTTCCAGTGCGGCCAGTAGGCGGACCTCGCCTCCTCGTCGGTGCCGGCCACCAGCCCGAGCGAGTGCATCCCCACCGGCAGCCGCGGACGCTCGAACTGGTCGAGCGCCCGCTGGTAGAGGTCGACGTGGCCTGCGAACCGGCTCGGGTTGCCGCCGATGACGGCGATCATCAGCGGCAGGCCGAAGTAGGCGGCCCGGACCACCGACTCCGGCGTGCCGCCCACGCCGACCCAGACCGGGATGCCGTCGGCACCGACGGCCGGGTGCACCCGCTGGTCGACCAGGGCGGAGCGGACGGTGCCGGACCAGGTGACCGGCTGGTCCCGGAGCAGGTGCAGCAGCAGGTCGAGCTTCTCCTCGAACAACGTGTCGTAGTCGGCGAGGTCGAATCCGAACAGCGGGAACGACTCCGTCGAGGAGGCCCGCCCGACGATGAGCTGCGCCCGGCCCTTCGACGCCGCGTCCAGGGTCGCGAACTCGGCGTACAGCCGCACCGGATCCTGGGTGCTCAGCACGGTCACCGACGTGCCCAGCCGGATGCGTTCGGTCCGGCCGGCGATCGCCGCGAGGATGACCGGGCCGGCCGAGTCCACGTGCTGGTCCCGGTAGTGCTCGCCGATGTTGTACGAGTCGATGCCGACCGACTCGGCGAGCACCGCTTCGTCGATCATCAGCCGCACGGTCTCGGCATCGGTCAGCAGCCGTCCGGAGGAATCCGCACTCACCTCGCCGAACGAGTCCAGCCCGAATTCGATCTCCTGGGTCTTCTCCATCACTGCCTCCAGGTCGGTGTCGGCGTCGCCGCCGCCTTGTGCGGGGATAAACGGACTTTACCCCGCTTACTATTCCGGCCGGGTAGGGTGAGGCCCGTGGACGGACCCCTGTTGCCCCTGGGCGTGCCGCGCGCCGAACGCGCCGACGCCGCACGGAACCGGCTGCACCTGCTGGCCACCGCCCGCGAGATGCTCGCCGAGGACGGCGCGGACCGGCTCACCATGGACGGACTGGCCGAACGGGCCGGGCTGGGCAAGGGGACGGTGTTCCGCCGGTTCGGCACCCGCGCCGGCATCTTCCAGGCCCTGCTGGACGACGAGGAGCAGCAGTTCCAGCAACAAGTCCTGTCCGGTCCACCGCCGTTGGGTCCCGACGCCGACGCCCTGGACCGGCTGGTGGCCTACGGCCGGGCCCGGATCGGCTTCCTGTTCGCGCATCGCGACATCGCCCGGGCCGCCCTGGACGGCAGCCAGGCCGTCCCGGCCGGCACCGAGACGCCGCTGTCCCGGATGCACATCCGGATGCTGCTCGGGCAGATCCGGCTCGGCGCCGTCGATCCCGACATCCTGGCCGTCCAGCTCACCGCCGCCCTGGACGGCCCGCTGCTGCTCCACCTGTCCGCCGACGACCTCGCCGTGGACGCACCACGAATGGAGACCCGGCTCGTGCAGGGGTGGCAGAGCCTCGTGCACCGCGCCTGCCGGCCGTGACCGGCATAGGACCGACCAGACCCCGACCAGACCCAGACCCGGCAGAGGCCCGGCAGGGCCGACACTGCGGCCCGGCACTCCGCATGCGGCGGCCACTGCGGGCGCTTAGCCTACGGTCATGAGCAGCAGCGAGGCGTTCGTCACCGTCGCCGGGCGTGAGGTGCGCATCTCCTCGCCGGAGCGGGTCTGCTATCCGGCCGTCGGGGTCACCAAGCTCGACCTCGCCGAGTACTACGTCGCCGTCGCCGAAGGGCTGTTGCGCTCGCTCGCCGGACGCCCGATGGCGCTGCACCGCTTCCCCGGCGGCCTGGACGGCGGCAGCTCGTTCTACACGAAACACGCGCCCAAGGGCGTTCCCGACTGGGTGCAGACGGCCGAGGTGACCTTCCCGAGCGGCCGTACCGGCCGTGAGGTGTGCGTGACCGAGCCGGCGACGGCGCTGTGGGCGGTGCAGATGAACGCCCTGGAACTGCATCCCTGGCCGGTGCGCCGCGAGGACACCGACCACCCCGACGAGCTGCGGCTGGACCTCGACCCGCAGCCCGGCACCGGCTTCGCCGAGGCGGTCGAGGCCGCCACCGAGGCCGAGGCGCTGCTCACCGAGCTCGGCATGGTGCCCTTCGTGAAGACCTCCGGCGGGCGCGGCCTGCATGTGCTGGTCCGGATCGAACCGCGCTGGTCGTTCGTCGAGACGCGGCGCGCGGTCATCGCCCTCGCCCGCGAACTGGAGCGCCGCCGCCCCGAGCTGTTCACCACCTCCTGGTGGAAGGAGGAGCGCGGCGAGCGGATCTTCGCCGACTTCAACCAGATGGCCCGGGACCGGATGCTCGCCGCCGCCTACTCCACCCGCGCCACCCCGGAGGCCACGGTCTCGATGCCGGTGCGCTGGACCGAGCTCGCCGACGTCGCCCCCGAGGACTTCACCGTGCGCACCGTCCCCGCGCTGCTCGCCGAACGCGGCGACGCGCACGAGTCCCTCGACGAGGCGCCGGCCACCCTGGACGCGCTGCTGGAGATGGCCGATCGGGACGAGCACGACCGCGGGCTCGGCGATCTGCCCTATCCGCCCGACTTCCCGAAGATGCCCGGCGAACCCAAGCGCGTCCAGCCGTCCAAGGCCCGCCACGACGCGGACCAGGGGTAGCGGATAGGGGTAGCGGACTAGGACGACGCGGCCGGGCCGAGCACGTCGGCGAGGTCGTAGGCGGCCGGCAGGTCCAGCTGGTCGTAGCCGCAGGACTCGGGCTGCCGGTCCGGACGCCAGCGCAGGAACCGGGCGTTGTGCCGGAACCGGTCCGCCTGCAGCTGGTCGTAGCGCACCTCGCAGACCAGTTCCGGACGCAGCGCCACAAAGGACCGGTCCTTGCCGGCGTTCCAGCGGTTGAGCGCACCCGGGCGCCGGTGCCCGCCGTCGTCCTCGCCGAGCCAGGGGTGCTCCTCGCCCTCGCCCAGCACCAGCGGCGCCAGCTCGTCGACGAGTTCGGCACGCCGGACCGTGGTGAAGGCGCTCGCACCGCCGACGTAGTTGAGCACGCCCGGCTCCAGGTACAGACCCAGCATCAGCGATCCGACCACCGGGCCGCTCTTGTGTAGCCGGTACCCGGCCACCACCACATCGGCCGTGCGCTCGTGCTTGATCTTCACCATCGCCCGCTCGCCGGGTCGGTAGGCCCCGTCCAGCGGCTTGGCGACCACGCCGTCGAGCCCGGCGCCCTCGAAGGTCCGGAACCAGGTCCTGGCCAGCTCGACGTCCTGGGTGGCGCGGGACACCCGCACCTGCGGGTGCGGCGCGAACAGCCGTGCCAGCACCTCGTGCCGCTCGGCCAGCGGACGACCCATCAGGTCCTCGTCGTCGACCGCGAGCACGTCGAAGGCCACGAAGGTGGCCGGGGTCTGCTCGGCCAGCAGTCGGATCCGCGACTCGGCCGGATGGATCCGGTCGGCGAGCCGGTCGAAGTCGAGCCGGCTGCCCTGGACCATCACGATCTCCCCGTCCAGCACGCACCGCGGCGGCAGCGCCTCGGCCAGGGCGGCGACCAGCTCCGGGAAGTACCGCGTCAGCGGCTTGCCGCCGCGGCTGCCCAGCTCGATGTCGTCGCCGTCGCGGAACACCAGGCAGCGGAAGCCGTCCCACTTGGGCTCGTACAGGTACCCGCCGGTCGGCACGGACGCCGCGGCCTTGGCGAGCATCGGCTCGATCGGGGGCTTGACCGGCAATGCCATCGCACATCCTCGCTAGTCGTCCTGGGAACCAGCACACCACGCACAGCCGCGCACCGGCACCTGCCGGCGTCCGAACCGGTGATGTCCCCAGGTCGGCGACGGTCATCGAATCCTTTCGACAATTCGATGACCAAAGAATGACCGACCAGCCGAGAGTGGGTCAGCTTGCCCGATTGACAGTCGTATGGGCCCGCGCTTTGATTCGTCGAAACGTTTCTACGATGGTCTCCCGCCTACCCCACCCCTGGGAGGGAATTGATGAACACCGGACGGCTGCGCTCCGCCGTACTCGCCCTGCTCGCCTCCTCCGCACTGGCCTGCGCCTTCCTGGCCGCACCGGCGCCCGCACACGCCAGCGCGGCGGACACCACCGTCTCCGTGGACCTGTCCCAGCCCGGCGCGGCCCCCACCCACGCCGGGGCCGGCTTCCTGTACGGGCTGACCCAGGACGGATCGGGTCCGGCCGACTCCCTGCTGCAGCCGCTGCAGGCGGACCTGTTCCGCGGCGGCGGTGCCCGGATCGCCGGCGGCGGGTGGATCGGCGACGGCTACACCGCCGGCGCCGGCTACCGGGTCCGCATCAACTCCGCGCTCTCGCAGGCGAAGCGGGTGACGACGGCACCGTACAACGGGACCTACCACCTGCTGGTGTCGGACCTGTACGGCGCGGACACCACCCAGCCGACCAACACCGTCTACCCCTGCGACAACGGGAACTGCGCCAACTGGACCGCCTTCATCGACCAGGTCGTCGCCGACGTTCAGGCCTCGGGCGTCAAGGTCAGCTACGACATCTGGAACGAGCCGGACGGCACCGGCTTCTGGCAACGCGGCGTCAACAGCGCGCAGTACTACCAGATGTGGGACACCGCGGTGCGGGAGATCCGCCGCCTGGTGCCGTCCGCCCCGATCGTGGGCCCCTCCTACAGCGGCTACAACCACAGCTGGCTGGACTCCTGGCTCGGCCAGACCAAGGCCGACGGCACCCTGCCCAATGTCCTCAACTGGCACTTCGGCACCGACCCCGCCGCCGACGCAGCGGACGCGAGCAGCCTGATGTCCGCGCACGGCATCCCGGCGATACCGATGACCATCAACGAGTACCTCTTCTCGCAGCAGCAGAACTCCGCCTACTCGGCCTGGTTCCTGGACCGCCTCGCGGTCTCCGGGGTCACCGCCGCCGCCCATGCCATCTGGAGCGACTGCTGCGGGGCCGGCACCCTGGACTCGCTGCTGACCGGCAGCGGCAGCAGCCAGCAGCCCTCCGGGCAGTGGTGGGTCTACCAGGCCTACGCCCAGCTCACCGGCGTCCGGGCGGCGAGCAGCAACAGCGGCGGCATGGCCGTCTTCGCGACCGAGGACCAGAGCCGCGGCCGGGCCACCGCCCTGCTCGGCAACAACTCGGGCCAGACCGGCACCACCACGGTCACCATCAACGGACTGTCCGCCACGCCCTGGCTGCTGTCCGGCGGCACCGTGCACGTCACGGTGCAGCGCATCCCGGACCAGAGCCAGCTGGTCACCCCGATCACGGTCACCGACACCGCGCTGACCCCGAGCAACGGCAGCATCAGCGTCCCGGTGAACGTGGTCTCCGGGACCGACGCGTACACCGTCACCCTCTCCCCCAACGGGGTCGCCCCGACGCCTCCCCCGGTCGCCACCACCACCGTCGACGCCAACAGCACCGGCGCCGGCATCGACCAGTTCTCCTACAGCTCCGGCTGGGGCGTGGCCAACGGCATCAGCGACATGTACGCGGGCACCGCCAACTGGACCCAGACCGCCGGCTCCACCGCGCAGTTCCAGTTCCAGGGCAGCCAGGTCGCCCTGCACGCGGTCCGTGACACCGACCAGGGCATCATGACCGTCTCGGTGGACGGCTCCGCCCCGGTCACCGTGGACGACGACGCGGCCACCCGCAACGCCTCCGGGATCGTCTGGACCAGCCCGGTCCTGGCCAGTGGCGCGCACACGCTGACCGTCACCGCCACCGGCAACCGCAATCCGAGCAGCAGCGGCAGCACCATCGCGCTGGACAGCGCCGACGTCCTGCAGACGCAGAGCTCGGGCACGACGGTGACCGTCGACGGCAACGCCACCGGAACCGGGGTCGACCAGTTCTCCTACAGCTCCGGCTGGGGCCTGGCCAACGGCATCTCCGACATGTACGACGGCACCGCCAACTGGAGCCAGACCGCCGGCTCCACCGTGACCTTCACCTTCAGCGGGACCAGGGTCGCGCTGCACGCCGTGCGCGACGTCGACCAGGAGATGATCGCGGTCTCCCTGGACGGCGGCGCAGAGACGGTCGTCGACGACTACAGCCCCACCCGGAACGCCTCCGGCGTCGTCTGGACCAGCCCGACGCTGGCCGCCGGCACGCACACCCTGCACATCAGGGTGACCGGGAACCACAACCCCAGCAGCAGCGGCTTCAACGTCGCCGTCGACAGCGCCGACGTCACCACCGGCTGAGGGACCTGCTTGAACGGCTGGGGGGGGCGCGGATCGATCCGCGCACCCCCCAGCCCGGCCCCGCCCCCCCGGCTACCGCCGCAGCGGCGGGCCCGCGCTGCCGCGCCGGTTCAGGTGCGGTTCCAGCAGCGTGGACACCGGCTGGTCGGTGCCGCTGATGAGTCCGACCAGGCGTTCGAAGGCCAGCCGCCCGAGCTCGGCGGCGGGCAGCGCGACGTCCGAGACGGCCGGGAGCAGGTGCTGGGCCTGGTCGTCGGGGCAGATCGCGACGACCGACATGTCACCGGGCACCCGCCGGCCGAGCTGCCGCAGCCGGTCCAGGACGAAGGGCAGCGCGAGCTCGTTGTAGACGATCAGCGCCGACAGCTCCGGGTCCTGCCCGAACAGCTCCTCGATGGCCTCGGCCACCCCGGCCGGGTTGGGCTGCGCCGGGATCCAGGTCGGATTCAGCCCGCGGTCGGTCAGCTCCTGCAGCACGCCGTCGCGGGCGCGCAGCGCGAACCCGGCCTGGCGGGCGAAGGTGTCGGCGGGCTGGGCCAGCATGCCGATGTGACGGTGGCCCAGGTCGTGCAGGTGCTGGACGCACATGGCACCGGCGGCGGCGAAGTCGAAGTCCACATGGACCAGGCTCTCCGCGTCGTCGGGCGTGCCGATCAGCACCGCGGGCCGGTCCAGCGCCCGCAGCACCGGCACCCGGGGGTCGTTGACCTGGATCTCCATCACGATGACGCCGTCGACCATGGCGCTGTTGACCACGTTGTTGATCTCGGCGACGCCGTCCTCGGCGGTCAGCAGCAGCAGGTTGTACCCCTGCGCTCGCGCCGCGTGCAGGACCGCGAAGACGAACTGCATCTGGACGCTGCTCTGACCGTCCGCGAACATCGGCAGCACCATGGCGACCACATTGGTGCTCTGCCGCCGGATCGAGCGGGCGCCGGCGTGCGGGCGGAAGCCGAGTTCGGCGATGCTCTCCTCGACCCGGCGCCGGGTCTCGGCGGAGATCGGCCGGTTGCCGCTGAGCACGTAGGACACGGTGCTGGGCGAGACCCCGGCCCGCCGCGCCACATCGACCAGCCTTACCGGCACTGCGCCTCCATCGGGTGAGAGACCATTGACTTTACCCGTCCGCCCGGTCTAGCCGAGCTCGGCGGCGAGGATCGGAAGGCTTGCGCCGTCGCGCAGGAACAGCGGTATCCGCTCCAGCGGCGCCGGGCAGCGGTGGGTGCGTCCGGCGGCGAAGGACCGGCCGGTCCAGGCACAGGTCCAGTCGGCGCCCGCCGGCAGATAGACCTCGCGGCTCTCGGCACCCGCCTCCAGCACCGGGGCGACCAGCAGGTCCGGGCCCAGCAGGAACTGGTCCGCGACCTCCCAGGCCCGGGCGTCCTCGGGGAACTCCAGGAACAGCGCGCGCATCGGCGGCAGGCCGGCGCGGGCGGCGGTCTCCATCTGCTGCCGCAGGTAGGGGCGCAGCCGTTCGCGCAGGGCGAGGTAGCCGGTCATGACCTCGTAGGCACGCTCGCCGTAGGACCAGACCTCGTTGGGCCCACCGGTGATGTCGCGGCCCAGCGGGGTGCGCGGGGCCCGGTCGCCGTGCATCCGGAACAGCGGGCTGAAGGCGCCGAACTGGAACCAGCGGATCATCACCTCCCGGTAGCCGGGGTCGTCCGGGTCGCCGCCGTGGAAGCCGCCGATGTCGGCGCACCACCAGGGCAGTCCGGACAGGGCGGTGTTGAGTCCGGCGGCGATCTGCCGGCGCAGCGTCGCGAAGTCCACGCCGATGTCACCGGACCACAGCGCGGCACCGTAGCGCTGGCTGCCGGCCCAGGCCGAGCGGGAGAAGCTCATCCCGTCGTGGCCCGGGCCCGAGCCCGGGCCCGGGCCCGCGGCCGCCCCTGCGGTCAGTCCCTCCCAGAAGGCGCGGGCGTGCTCGCGCGGGTACAGATTGCCGACCTCGGCGCCGTTGCCGGCCCAGAAGCGCAGGTTGGCGTGGTGCAGCGGCACGATCTCCGGTTCGCAGGCGTCCAGCCAGAAGACGTTGATGCCCAGGTCGGCGTAGTTGCGCCTGATCGTGTCCCAGAGGAAGGCCCGGGCCTGCGGGTTGGTGGCGTCGTAGAAGGCCACCGGGGTCGGGACCGGTGACGGCTTGTCGATGAACCGGGTGTGGGTGGGCAGCCCGGACTCGGTGCCGATGAGCAGCCCCTGCTCGCTGAGCTGCTGCCAGTTCTCGCTGACCGGGTTCACCGAGGGCCACACCGAGACCATCAACTTGACGCCCATGGCGTCGAGTTCGGCGACCATCTGCTTGGGGTCGGGCCAGTCCGCCTCGTCGAAGCGCCAGTCCCCGAGGCTGGGCCAGTGGTAGAAGTCGGCCACGATCACCGACAGCGGGAGGCCGCGGCTGCGGTGCTCGCGGGCGACCGCGAGCAGTTCCTCCTGGGTGCGGTAGCGCAGTTTGGACTGCCAGAAACCGGTGGCCCACTCGGGCAGGACCGGGCTGTGGCCGGTCGCGTCGGCGTAGTTGGTCAGGATCCCGGCCGGCGTGGGTGCGGTGGTGAACCAGTAGTCGATCTGCCGGGCCTGGTGCGCGATCCAGCGGGTGCCGCCGGCGGCCAGTTCGACGGCGCCCACGGCGGGGTTGTTCCACAGCAGGCCGTAGCCGCGGCTGGAGAGCAGGAACGGGATGCTGACCTCGGTGTTGCGCTGGACCAGGTCGATCACGGCGCCCTTCTGGTCGAGCAGCCCGTGCTGGTGCTGTCCCAGTCCGTAGATCCGCTCGTCCTCGTAGGCCGCGAACAGCTGCTCGATGCGGTAGCGGCCGGCGCCCAGCGGGCTGAAGCCGCGCGGGCCGGGCCACCAGAAGTGGGCCGGCCGCTCGGCGAGGAGCTCCTCGCCCCGCGCGTCCAGGAACCGCACCACCCCGGCCGGGGTGACCTCCACCCGCAGCCCGCCGTGGAACAGCACCGCGGGCGGCCCCTGGATCCCGACGGCCGCGCCGATGGAGGCCTCGGCGGAACGGGTCACCGAACCGGGCGGCGGCAGCTCGACGACCGGGCGTACGCCGGGCGGTGCGGCCAGCAGTGCCCCGGGCAGGTCCTCCAGCAGGACGCCGACCCCGGAGCGGACCCGCACGCTGTCGACACCCCAGGGCTCGATCCGGACGAACTGCTCGCTGTCGCGCCATTCGAGACCGCCGTCGACTTCGCGGAACACGCTCATGCCCCGTCCTCCCTGTTCATGGACCCGGGCACCGAGACGCCACAGGTCTGCCCGCCGGATGTTAATCGAATTGATTCGATGATCGCTAGAGGCAATCGTCCCCGAGCACCGGACCCTCCCCCATCGCCGGTCATCACGTCAAGTGCACCCGTCAGCAGGGAGACTCTGGCGAAGTGCGGTTACCGGCGAGCCACGGAAACGAAACCTCCCATTGACAACCCCTCCCGCTCGCGCTTCGATACGTCGAAACGTTTCCGCGAAAGGGGCAGCCATGAACGCAGCTAGGAAATCCGGGAGTCCCAGCAGATCTCCGCGCCGAGGCCTGGCGCTGACCATGGCCGCCGGTGTGGCCCTGACCGCCGGCGCCTGCAGCTCCGGCGCGGCCACCGGCAGCGCGCCCGCCGGACCGCTCACGCTCACCGCGACGGACTACTACACCTCCGAGCCGATGCACAGCGCGGTGGGATCGATCCTGACCAGCTGCGCGGCGAGCACCGGTGTGAAGGTCACCCATGTCAGCGTGGCCAACCCGCAGCTGATGCCCAAGGCGCTCCAGCAGCTGTCCTCGCACACGCTGCCGGACCTGCTGATGCTGGACAACCCGAGCCTGCAGCAGATCGCCCAGACCGGCGCGCTGGTCCCGCTCGACACCGCGGGCGTGGACCTGTCCGGCGTCTACCCCTCGATCCTCTCGGCGGGCAGCTACCAGGGCAAGGTCTACGGACTGGCCCCGGGGGTGAACTCGATCGCCCTGTTCTACAACAAGGACATGCTGAGCGCGGCGGGCATCAAGCCCCCCACCACCTGGGCCGAACTGACCGCGGACGCGGCGAAGCTGACCACCCCCAAGCGCTACGGCTTCGCGATGTCGGCGGACAACGACGGCGAGGGCGCCTGGCAGTACCTGCCCTTCTTCTGGTCCAACGGCGGGGACCTGCAGCACCTGGACGCGGCGCCCTCGGTCCAGTCGCTGCAGCTGGTCAGCGGCCTGGTCAAGAGCGGTTCGATGTCCAAGTCGGTGGTGACCTGGGCGCAGAGCGACGTGAACGACCAGTTCATCGCCGGCAAGGCGGCCATGATGATCAACGGGCCGTGGCAGTTCCCGACCCTGGACGCCGCGAAGGGCCTGCACTACGGGGTCGCCCCGATCCCGGTCCCGACGGCGGGTGCCGCAGTCAAGGTGCCGCTGGGCGGCGAGGTGTGGACCGTGCCGGTGACCTCCTCGGCCAAGGAGAAGGCCGCCGCGAAGGTGCTGGCCTGCATGAACACCGGCGCCAACCAGGTCGCCCTCGCCAAGGCGGCCGGCTACGTCCCCTCGCTGCAGTCGGCCGCCGCCCAGGTCGCCAAGGACACCCCGGCGCTGGCGCCGTTCGTCACCGAGGTCTCCACCGCGCTGTCCCGCACCGCGGTGGTCGGCACCAAGTACCCGGCCATCGCCACCGCGCTGGAGACCGCGATGCAGTCGGCGCTGACCGGCGCGGCCAGCCCGCAGGCGGCGCTGACGACCGCTCAGTCCGCGGCGACCAAGGGCTGACCCGGCGCGTCCGGCCCGGTCGCGCACCCCACCACGGCGGAACTACGGCGGAGGAACAGCAGGATGACCCAGGTCTCGACGATTCCCGGCGCCAGGGCGGCCGGGTCCATGCGGGCCGGAGGACCGGCCGGCGGCCCACGACGGCGCCGCCGCCAGGAGCGGCTGGCCCAGTGGCTGTTCCTGGCGCCCGCCCTGCTGTACCTGCTCGCGTTCTTCGGCTACCCGATCGCCAGGAACGTGGTGATGGGCTTCCAGGACTACAGCACCGCCAGCCTCTACACCGGACAGGCCCCCTTCACCGGCTGGTCCAACTACCAGGCGGTCTTCACCTCCGGACTGTTCACGAAACTGGTGCTCAACACCGCGCTGTTCACCGTCGCCTCGATGCTGGGGCAGTTCGTGATCGGGATGGCGCTGGCACTGTTCTTCAACCGCCGCTTCCCGCTCAACGGCGTGATCCGGGCGCTGCTGCTCCTGCCCTGGCTGCTGCCGATGGTCGCCTCGGCCACGGTGTGGCGGTGGATGCTCGGGCAGGACACCGGCATCGTCAACCGGATCCTGGAGGGCCTGCACCTGGCCCCGGCCGGCGGGGTGCCCTGGCTGTCCAGCGTCAGCGTCGCCCTGGTCTCGGTCACCCTGGTCAACATCTGGGTCGGCATCCCCTTCAACCTGGCGATCCTCTACAGCGGCCTCAAGGAGATCCCGCCCGAGCTGTACGAGGCGGCCGCGCTGGACGGCGTGGGTCCGTGGAGCCGCTTCCGCTACATCACCTGGCCGCTGCTGCGGCCGGTGGTCACCGTGGTGGTCGTGCTCGGGTTCATCTACACCGTCAAGGTCATCGACATCATCCTGGTGGTCACCGGCGGCGGGCCGGCCGACGCCAGCCAGACCCTGGCCGTGCAGTCCTACCAGCTGTCGTTCAAGACGTTCCTGTTCGGCCAGGGCGCGGCCATGGGCAATGTGCTGATCCTGGTCTCCCTGCTGTTCGCGCTGGTCTACCTGCGCTTCAACCGCCGGGCGATCCTCACGGAGGGCGAGTCATGAAGACCCCGTCGACCACGCGCAGCCGTCTCTCCACGGTGCTGGCGCTGCTGATCCTCGCCGTGCTGCTGTTCCCGGTGTACTGGATGGTCAACGCGTCCCTGCAGAGCGACGCGACCTCGTTCACCACCGCCTGGTTCCCCTGGCACCCCAGCCTGTCCGGATACCGCCAGGCACTGGCGGACCAGGGCGGGCACCTGCTGGTCAGCCTGCTGCTGGCACTGGGCGCCACGGCCGTCGCCGTCGCGGTGGCCACCCCCGCGGCCTACGCGCTGGCGAAGTTCCGGCTGCCGGGCCGCGGATGGATCGTCCTGGCGACCCTGGTCACCCAGATGATCCCGGGCATCGTCATCGCCAACGCCCTCTACGGCACCTACAACACCCTGCACCTGCTCAACTCGCTGCCCGGCCTGATCCTGGCCGACGCTTCGCTGGGCATCCCCTTCTCGATCCTGCTGATGCGCTCCTTCATGGCCAACGTCCCCGGCGAGATCATCGAGGCCGCACGCGTCGACGGGGCGGGGAGGCTGCGCACCTTCTGGTCGGTGGTGGTGCCGATCTGCCGCAACGGCATCGTGACCGCCGCCCTGTTCAGCTTCCTGTTCGCCTGGAGCGACTTCCTGTTCGCGCTGACGCTGACCTCGTCGGGCACGGTCACCCCGATCACGCTGGGCATCTACCAGTACCTCGGCGCCCAGACCGAGCAGTGGAGCCCGGTGATGGCCAGCGCCGTGCTGGCCTGCCTGCCGTCCACGGTGCTGCTGGTGCTGGCCCAGCGCTTCATCGCCTCGGGCATCACCGGCGGCGCGGTGAAGTAGCCCGCGGCGGTCCTCAGCGGCGGTCCTGCGGTCCCCAGTCCGGTTCGCTCGCGTGCATCAGCAGCGCCCAGAGGATCACCACGTCCAGGGTGATCGCGATCAGCGCCCAGGCCGGGTAGTAGGGCAGGAAGATGAACTGCAGGGCCATGGTGGTGGCGGCGAAGAGCACCCCGGCCCACCGGGCCCACACCATCCCGCCCAGCAGGCACACGGCGATGACGACCAGGGCCACCCCGAACAGCAGGTGGATCCAGCCCCACGCCGAGACGTTGAACCGGTAGGCGTAGTGCAGGACGTTGGCGTAGGGAACGTTCTTGGCGATCGCGGCGGCGCCCTGCAGGATGCTGAGGACCCCGCTGACGGCCATGACCACCGCGGCGAACACAACGCCCACGGGAGCGGAAGCGCCTCCGCGGGGTGCCCGCGAAGCGGGACTGGCGCCTGTCTGGTTGTGCGACGGCTGCTGGGCTGTCATCAGAGATCTCCGCTGCTCGGCCTCGCGCGAGGGCTGGACTCCGCACCGCGGTACTCCGCTCCGATCGCCTCGAC
Source organism: Streptacidiphilus jeojiense (assembly GCF_000719095.1). GTDB lineage: Bacteria > Actinomycetota > Actinomycetes > Streptomycetales > Streptomycetaceae > Streptacidiphilus > Streptacidiphilus jeojiensis. The sequence goes on from NZ_JOEH01000001.1 coordinate 413,224, forward strand.
GGTCCGACGGCGCACTTCCATGGTCGGCCGCCCCGGCCACCGCTGCCACCCGAGTGCCTGCCGGGGCCCGTGTCGCCGCCCGGCTTAAGGGAGTCCTAGCGACAACTCATGGCGTGGTCTAGACCCTTGACGGCCTAATAGGTCTAGGCCATTGTTCGGGACATACCTGCTTTTGTCAGGTGCACAGCCGCTGCCGTCCCCCCGCCGGCGGCGCGGCGCCGTGCCGACCGTCATGTCGCCCCCAGGAGGCAGCACAGTGCATCACCGCAGGAGAAACCGGGCACTCGCCGCGCTGACGGCAGTCGCTCTCGTCCCGCTCGGCCTCGGCCTGCTGGGCCGCAGCGCCAGTGCCGCCGCCACCAATCTGCTCACCAACGCCGGCTTCGAGACCGGGACGCTGTCCGGCTGGACCTGCGACACCGGCACCGCCTCGGTGGTCGGCTCCCCGGTGCACTCGGGCACCCATGCGCTGTCCGGGGTGCCGACGTCGTCCGCTGACGCCCAGTGCACCCAGACCGTCGCGGTGCTGCCCAACTCGACGTACACGCTGTCGGCCTACGTCGAGGGCCCCTACGTCTACCTCGGCGCCAACGGCTCCAGCTCCACCTGGACGCCGTCCGCGACCAGCTGGCAGCAGCTCAGCACCACGTTCACCACCGGCGCCGCGACCACCTCGATCACCGTCTACCTGCACGGCTGGTACGGGCAGGGCGGCTACACGGCCGACGACGTGGTGCTCACCGGCCCCGGCGGCGGGGCGACCCCGACGCCCAGCGCCAGTGCGTCGGCCAGCGCCTCGGCCAGCCCCACGCCGAGCGCCAGTCCCACCGCGAGTTCGAGCCCGACCAGCAGCCCCACTCCGACACCCACCGCCACCGGGGGCACCGGCGGCACGGCCGCCTGGCACCCGAACTACCTGTCGATCGGGTCGGTCTACACCCCCGGCAGCACCGTCGACGCGTTCTTCACCACGCTCAAGTCGCACGGCAAGCTGCCGGACTACGGGTACGAGTACCTGATCGGCGGCGACTTCGCCAACTGGGCCACGACCACGACCACCATGGTCACCCACTCCGAGCAGTTCGGGATGACCCCGGTCCTGGTCGACTACGGCATGAACGGCAACATCGACGGCACCAGCGTCGACTACACCAACATGCAGAACGCGAGCTGGCTGACCACCTACTTCCAGGCCCTCAAGTCCGCGGCCCAGGCCGCGCAGGCCGCCGCTCCCGGCAAGCCGGTCGGCTGGGTGATCGAGCCGGACATGCTCGGCTACCTGCAGCAGAACTACGCGGCGCAGTACAACAACGACGCCGCCCAGTTCCCGGCCGCCACCAACGCCGCGTACTCCTCCGGCGTGCTGTCCAGCGGCAGCGACCCGGCCTTCGGCAACAACCTCAAGGGCCTGGTCCAGGCGATCAACTACGCCGTCAAGAAGTACGACCCGACCGCCTTCGTCGGCTGGCAGGTCAACACCTGGGGCGTCCGCGACGCACTCAAGGACACCGACACCCTGGGCTGGACCGCAGGTCAGCAGTCGGTGGTGAACACCGCCACCCAGGTGGCCGACTTCGTGAAGACGGCGGCCATCAACTACGACGCCGACTTCACCGCGTTCGACCAGTGGGGACAGGACTTCGGCATCCTGAACGACCCGAACCCGGCGGGCGACATCCGCTACCTCAACGACGCGCACTGGACCAACTACCTGCTCTACGTGAAGACCATCCGCCAGTCGCTCGGACTGCCGGCCGTGCTGTGGCAACTGCCGACCGGCCACCTCAACTCGACCCTCACGGCCAGCCCGACCTACTGGAACGCCTCCGGGAAGTTCCCCGCCCTGGACGACGTCTCGGCCAACCGGGACGAGGACTCGGCGGCCACCTTCTTCTACGGGGACTCGTTCACCAGCAGCGGCAACAACCTCGCCTTCTACAGCAGCAACCCGGGCGCCGACCCCAAGGTGACCGTCAGCGGGTCCACCGTCACCTGGGGCTCGCACCTCCCGGAGGCGGCGGCGGACGGCGTGGTGGCCATCCTCTTCGGGGCGGGCACCGGCTCGGGCACCTACGGGGTGCCGGAGATGGTGGGCAGCTACCAGAGCGCCCCCAGCGACTACGACTACTGGGTCACCCGCACCCAGTCCTACCTGGCCGCACCGACCCCGCTGCCCTGACCCCATCGCCCTGACCCCGCTGCACTGATCTGACGGCCCCTCCGCCGGACCCCGGTCCGCCGGAGGGGCCGTCAACTGCTGTGCGCAGCTTGGGATCCAGCTGTGTCGAGGCCTCACCTGGCGCGATGTCAGGTCGGATGTGAGCGCTCACATTTGTTCTGTTGGAAACCTTGACGCAACCAAACGCCGGATCCATAGTGATGGCCATCGCGCCGCCTGCCATGCGCACTACATATCCCCCAGTCGACCACCCCTGCCTGCGGGAGAAATTGTTAACGCTAACATATCCGGCCGCCCTCGGCGGTCCGGCTCGTCGGCGCGGCCCCACCCCACCCAGCAAGGCCCACCGGAACGGAGAGTGGCCCACCGTGGACGTTCGGATGCGAGTTCGGCACCTGAGGAGAGCACTGCTGGCAGCGGGCGCCGCAATGGCGTTCCTGCTCGCCCTGCTGGCCGGCGCGATCAGCACGGCGGGGACGGCGCAGGCCGCCACCTCCCTGCCCTGTGACATCTACGCCGCCGCGGGCACGCCCTGCGTGGCCGCGCACAGCACCGTGCGGGCGCTCTTCGCCGCCTACAGCGGCTCGCTCTACCAGGTCAAGCGGGCCTCCGACAGCACCACCACCGACATCGGCACGCTGACCGCCGGCGGCTACGCCAACGCCGCCGCCCAGGACACCTTCTGCGCCAGTACCACCTGCACCATCACCGAGATCTACGACCAGACCTCCAAGCACAACAACCTCACCATCGAGGAAGCCGGTGGCAACGGCGGTGCCGATGTCGGCGCGATCGCCAACGCGCTGCCGGTGACCGTCGGCGGTCACTCGGTCTACGGCGTCTTCGTCTCGGCCGGGGTCGGCTACCGCAACAACAGCACCAGCGGCGTGCCCACCGGCAGCACCGCCCAGGGCGCCTACATGGTCACCAGCGGCACGCATGTGAACGCCCGCTGCTGCTTCGACTACGGCAACGCGGAGACCTCCGGCGACGACACCGGCAACGGCCACATGGACGCCATCAACTTCGGCACCGAATGCTGGTTCTCGCCCTGCACCGGCTCCGGACCCTGGGTCCAGGCCGACCTGGAGAACGGCCTGTTCGCCGGCGGCAACGGCTCCAACACCGCCAACGCGGGCAACTCCAGCACCTTCGTCACCGCCCTGCTGAAGAACAACGGCACCACCACCTACGCCCTCAAGGGCGGCAACGCCCAGTCCGGATCCCTCACCACCTGGTACAACGGCGCCCTGCCCGACCTGGGCGGCTACACGCCGATGAGCCAGGAGGGCGCCATCGTGCTGGGCACCGGCGGCGACGACAGCAACGGGTCGGACGGCTCCTTCTTCGAGGGCGTGATGACCACCGGCTACCCGACCGACGCGGCCGACAACGCCGTCCAGGCCAACATCGTCTCGGTCGGCTACACCAGCCCGAGCAGCAGCTTCCCGGTCGCCGGGACCGCCTACCGGCTGACCAACACCAACAGCGGCAAGGTGCTGGACGCCGTCAACTGCGGTACTGCCAACGGGACCTCGATCGACCAGTGGGCGTCGCTGGGGAACACCTGCCAGCAGTGGAAGTTCACCAGCCTGGGCAGCAACCGCTACACCATCACCAACGTCAACAGCGGCACCGTCCTGGACTCGGTCAACTGCGGTTCCTCCAACGGGACCTCACTCGACCTCTGGGCCTCGCTCAGCAACCTCTGCCAGGAGTGGAACGTCACCAGGGTCGGCAGCAACTACACCATCTCCAACGTCGGCAACGGCATGGTGATGGACGTGAAGAACTGCGGGACCGCCAACGGCGTCGTGGTCCGGCAGTGGGCCCAGCTCGACAACACCTGCCAGCAGTGGACCATCGCGCCATGACCTTCGCGCCCTGACCGGTAGGTACAGCGCAGTGCACGGCGCCCGCTGAGGGGTCTCAGCGGGCGCCGCGGCCGCGTCGGACCTCGCGCAGCAGCGCCGCCGCGGCCGGGCTGACCGGATCGCCGGTGACCGAGACGGTCTGCCAGGGCGGCAGCGGTCCGGTCGGCCCGGCCAGCGGGAGGAAGCGGACCTGGTCGGTCTTGGCCGCGAAGGACTGCGGGACCAGGGCCACGCCCAGGCCGAAGGCCACCAGGTCCAGCAGCGAGTGCACATCGGTCACCTCCAGGGCGACCCGGCGGTCCACCCCGGCCGCGCCGAGCACCTGGTCGGCCAGGTCGCGGGTGCCCCAGTCCTGGTGGAAGTCGACGAACTGCTCCTGCCCCAGATCGGTCGGCTCGACGGCGGACCGCGTGGCCAGGGGGTGATCGGGGCCGCAGGCCAGTACCAGCGGCTCGTCGGCGAGCGGCTCCACCAGTACGCCCTCGGGGCTGCCGGCCGGGCGGGAGACGAAGGCGAGGTCCAGCCGTCCGGTGCGGACCTCCTCGGTCAGCTCGTTGGACCCGCCCTGGCGCAGCCGGATCTCCAGTCCGGGGTACGCCGCGGAGAACCTGGCGAGCACCGCGGGCAGATGGACCACGTGCAGGCACTGCAGCGAGCCGATGGAGAGGCTGCCGCGGAGCAGGCCCTGGACCGCCGCGACCGCGTCCTTGGCGGCATGGCTCGCCGACAGCGCCCGCCGGGCCTCGACCAGCAGGGCCTGCCCGGCCGGGGTCACCTCGACCGAGCGGGTGCTGCGGAGGAACAGTGCGGCGCCCAACTCCCGTTCCAGCGTGCGGATCGAGGCCGACAGCCCGGACTGGGCCACCTGCAGCCGCTTGGCCGCCCGGGTGAAGTGGCGCTCCTCGGCGACGGCGACGAAGTACTCCAGCTGCCGCAGTTCCATGATTCATCACCCGCAGTGCTCAAAGGGATCAGCAACTTCTGTTGGACAGCTTAATGGCAGTGCCGCAGGCTGTTGGAGAAGCGCAGACAGTCCGTAGCACGCGCAAGACTCCCAGGAGGATCCTCCATGCAGGCTCGCAGCATCGGTGACGTCCGGGTCGGCGCGATCGGCCTCGGCGGGATGCCGATGTCGATCGAGGGACGGCCCGACGAGGAGCGCTCGGTGGCGACGATCCACGCCGCCCTCGACGCCGGCGTCACCCTGATCGACACCGCCGACGCCTACCACCTCACCGCCACCGACGTCGGCCACAACGAGACCCTGATCGCCCGTGCGGTGGCCGGCTACGGCGGCGACACCTCGGAGGTGCTGATCGCGACCAAGGGCGGCCACCTGCGCCCCGGCGACGGCTCCTGGACCCAGAACGGTTCGCCGGAGTACCTGAAGCGGGCCTGCGACGCCTCGCTGAAGCGGCTCGGGGTCGAGGCGATCGGCCTCTACCAGTTCCACCGCCCCGACCCGACGGTCCCCTACGCCGACTCGGTGGGCGCGATCCGCGACCTGCTGGACGCCGGGAAGATCCGCTACGCCGGGATCTCCAACGCGAACCCCGAGCAGATCCGGCTGGCCAACGAGATCCTGGGCGGACGCCTGATCAGCGTGCAGAACCAGTTCTCGCCGGCGTTCCGCTCCAGCGAACCGGAGTTGGAGCTGTGCGCGGAGCTGGGCATCGCCTTCCTGCCCTGGAGCCCGCTCGGCGGCATCAGCAACGCGGGCCGGCTGGGGTCGCGGTTCGCCGCCTTCCAGCAGGTCGCGCAGGACCACGGGGTGAGCCCGCAGCAGGTCTGCCTGGCCTGGATGCTCGCCAAGGCGCCGGTGGTGATCCCGATCCCGGGTTCCTCGCGCCCCGAGACGATCCGCGACTCCGTCGCGTCGGCGGAACTGGAGCTATCCGCCGACGAGTTCAGCCGCCTCGACGCGGCCTGAGACAGCCGGCCGTCCGACCGCAGCGACCGGACGGGCGGACCCGGCCGGCCCCCGGTGCCCCTTCCGAGGCGAGCACCGGGGGCCCTTCCCTCAGTTGCCCCCTCAGCCGAGCGGGATGTCCTTCTCCCGCAGCGCCTCCAGAACCCCGGCGTACATCCGGGCCTTGATGGTCCCCACCGTCGGGCCGGCCTTGGCTGCCTGCGGCCGGGCGATCTCGATCGCGGCCGTCCTGACCGTCTCCTCGTCCGCGGTGCGGTCCACCAGGCCGGCGGCCAGGGCGTCATGACCGCCGTAGCGGCGGGCGGTGACCATGGCCTCGTGCGCCGTCCGCGGGCTCAGCCGGGACTGGATCAGCGCGGACATCCCCACGCTGAACGGGATGTTGATCTCGGCCTCGGGCAGGCACCAGAAGCCGCGGTCGGCGCGCATCACCCGGAAGTCGTGCGCCAGCGAGAACATGGCGCCCGCCGCGAAGGTGTGCCCCTGCAGCGCGGCCACGGTGACCAGCGGCAGCGAGAGCACCCGCGCGAACAGCTCCTGCACCCCGGCCACGTACTCGCCGGCCTGGTCGGCGTGGGCGAACAGCCAGTCCAGGTCCAGGCCGTTGGAGAAGAACTTCCCGGTCGCGGTGGTCACCAGGGCTTTCGGCCCCTCGGCCTGCTCCACCTGGTCCAGCAGCGCACCGACCGCCGCCAGCCAGTCCGGGTGGAAGCGGTTCTCGTTGTCCCCGATGTCGAGGACGAAGACATCGTCCTGGCGGTCCAGCGTGGGCATGGATGTTCCTTCTCTCGCTCCGGCCGTGGCAGCCGCATCGGCTACTACTGGCCAGTAACAATAGTACGGACGAGGGAGCGGTCGGCGAGGAATCGCAGGTACTCGATCCGGTCCAGCGGATTGCCGTCGAAGCGTTCACGCAGCGGCGCCGGACCGTGCACCGGCCGATCGGCGCCCGGTCCGGACCAGAGCGCGCCCTCGCCGCGGGTCAGCCCGGGCAGCGCCGCCGTCAGCTGTTGCACCGCCTGCGCCGGCAGTTCGGCGCCGATCAGCCAGGACGTGCCGTGCTGCACCGACCGGCCGATGTCGGCGCCGAGGGTGCCCAGCAGCCCCACCACGCCGCCGAGCAGGTCCGGCGGCACCTCGATCTCCACCGCCTGCCCCGGCTCGAAGACCCTGCTCCCGGCCGCCCTGAGCGCACGCAGCAGCACCATCGGGGTGAGGTTGCGGAAGTCCGCCGCCGTGCTCACCGGCGAGGTGTAGCCGACCTCGGTCAGAGTGACCGTGCAGTCGGTCACCTCCCAGCCGTACAGCCCCTGTTCGAGGCAGCGCAGGACGGCCTCGTCCACCGCGCGGTGGAACGCCTGCGGCAGAGCCCCCCATTCGGTGTCGTCGACGAAGCGGACGCCGGAGCCGATCGGCGCCGGCTCCACCCGGAGCGCGACCGTGGCCCAGAAGTCATGGCCACCGCCGCGCTCGATCCCGATCCGCGCCTCCCCCGTGCCGACCGGGCGCTCCACGTGGACCGGGGTGATCGGCTCGAAGACCGGGGCGACCCCGAAGTCGCGGCGCAGGCGCTCGGCGACCACCTCGCGCTGCACCGCGCCGTAGAGCAGCACGGACGTCGCCCCGCCGGCTGCGGGCCTGGTCCTGATCAGCGGGTCCTCGTCGGCGAGGCTCAGCAGTGCCGCGTGCAGCAGGGCCTTCTGGTCGGGCCGCTCGGGGCGGACCACGGTCTCGAGTCCGGGCGGCGCGAAGTGGAACCCCTCGGAGCTGCGGTCCCCCGCACCGGTCCGGTCGCCGATCCGGTCGCCGACCTGGACGGCGGACAGGCCGCGCACCCTGGCGATGCTGCCGGCCGTCAGTGATCGATCGTCAGAACGGCCCGGGACGGACCCCGGTGGACGGACGGTCTGCAGGCCGGTGACCCTGCCGCCGACGGTGTGCTCCGCCCCGCCGGGCCCGCGCCGCCGCAGGACGACCTGCTCCCGTTCGTGCACCCGGCCCGAGAACAGGCGCAGGTAGGCGACCTTCTCCCCGGCCGGGGTCCGTTCCACCGCGAAGACCGTGCCGTCGGCCGGTGCGCCCGGGTCGGCGACCGGCGGTCGGAGCAGCGTCCTGATGCCGTCCGCGAGTTCGCGGGTCCCCTCGCCGGTGAGCGCCGAACCGAAGTACACCGGGTGCACCTGGCCGGCCGCGGTCTGCCGGAGCAGCACCTCGCGGAGGTCCGCCTCGGACGGGACCGATCCGTCGACCAGACGGGCCAGCAGGTCGTCGTCCTGCTCGGCGAGGACCTCGGCGGCCGCGACCCGCGCCTCCGGGTCCGCGAAGGACCGGGCCGTAGCCCGGGCAGCGGCCGTACCGGGGTCGGCCACCGTGCCCATCGGGACGATGTGCGGAGCGAGGCGGCTGCGGACGTCCGCGAGCAGGCCCTCGGGGCGGGCGCCCATCCGGTCGATCTTGTTGACGAAGATGAGTGTCGGCAGCTTCAGCTTCCGCAGCGACCGCATCAGCACCCGGGTCTGCGCCTGGACGCCCTCCACCGCGGACAGCACCACGACCGCGCCGTCCAGCACCGAGAGCGCGCGTTCCACTTCGGCGATGAAGTCGGGGTGGCCCGGGGTGTCGACCAGGTTGACCTGCAGGTCCGGCGCACCGTCGGCGTCGCCGCCGCGGAGGGCGAACGCGGCGACGGCCGAGCGGATGGTGATGCCGCGCTCGCGTTCCAGCTCACCGGAGTCGGTGCGGGTGCTGCCGGCGTCGACGCTGCCGAGTTCGGGGACGGCCCCGTTGTCGAACAGCAGCCGCTCGGTGAGGCTGGTCTTACCGGCGTCGATGTGGGCGAGAATGCCCAGGTTCAGGGTGTCGGGCGTCGTCAAAACGGTCCTCGGAAGAAGTCAGGGAAGGGGCACACAGCAACTCGACTGCTCCGAGGCCACGCCGCATCTTCGTACTCCCTGCTTCCGAGAACGTTGCGGAGGGACGCTACCGCAACCCTGCGCGCGGAGCACGGCATTAAACGGAGCGCCGCATTTGACGGCCGGCGGGGCAGACTGGGCGTATGCCCGAACTGCCGGAGGTCGAGTCCCTTGCCCGGTTCCTGGCCGAGCACCTGGCCGGACGCACCGTGGAGCGGGTGTATCCGCTCGCCGTGTCGGCCCTGAAGACCTACGACCCGCCGCCCGACGCGCTGGCGGGCCGGACCTTCACCGGGGCGACCCGGCACGGGAAGTTCCTCGACCTGGACGCCGACGGGCTGCACCTGGTGATCCACCTGGCCCGGGCCGGCTGGCTGCGCTGGAAGGAGGGGCTGCCGGAGCTGCCGCCCAAGCCCGGCAAGGGGCCGCTGGCCCTGCGGGTCCGGCTGGCCGGGCCGGACGGGGCCGGCTTCGACGTGACCGAGGCCGGCACCCGGAAACGGCTCGCGGTGTACCTGGTCCACGACCCGTCGCAGGTGCCGGGGATCCAGCGGCTGGGTCCGGATCCGCTGTCGCCGGAGTTCACCCCGGCCGTCCTCGCCGCGCTGCTCTCCGGCGAGCGGCGCCAGATCAAGGGCGTGCTCCGGGACCAGACGGTGATCGCCGGCATCGGCAACGCCTACTCGGACGAGATCCTGCACGCCGCCCGGATGTCCCCGTTCAGACCGGCCGCGAACCTCTCCGAGGAGGAGGCCGGCCTGCTGCACGCCACCGTCGTCAGGACGCTCGTCGACGCCGTCGAACGGGCCCGGGGACTGCCGCTCAAGGACCTCAAGGCCGAGAAGAAGAGCGGTCTGCAGGTCCACGGACGCACCGGCGAGACCTGTCCGGTCTGCGGGGACACCGTCCGCGAGGTGTCCTTCAGCGACTGGTCCACGCAGTACTGCCCGACCTGCCAGACCGGCGGCCGGATCCTCGCCGACCGCCGGCTGTCCCGGCTGCTGAAGTAGCCGGCCCCGGGTCCTAGGACCTGATCGCGCTCAGGACCACGAACTTGGGGTTGCTCGCCACGGTCGTGCAGTTGCCGAAGATCCGGCGCAGCGTGACGTGGTAGCCGAGGTGGCGGTTGCCCACCACGCGGAGTTCGCCGCCGGGGCGCAGCGCGGCGCGGGCGCCGGCGAACATCCGGCGGGCGACGGCGTCGGTGGTGGCCTGGTGAGAGTGGAACGGCGGGTTGTTGAGCACCAGGTCCACCGAGCCCGGCGGGACGTCGGACAGGCCGTCGCCGAGCAGGAACTCGGCCGCCGCGGCAGGACCGGCGTTGGCCGCGAAGGTGGCCCGGGCGGAGGCGATGGCCTGGTGCGACTCGTCCACGAAGACGATCGCCGCCTCGGCGGACCGCGCCGCGACCGCCGTGCCGACCACGCCGTTGCCGCAGCCCAGGTCCACCACCCGGGTCGGGCCCGAGAGCTGCGGGAGATGCTGCAGCAGCAGCCGGGTGCCGATGTCGAGGCGCTCGGCCGAGAAGACCCCGGCGTGGTTGGTGACGGTCAGCCCGGCGGCTCCGGCGCCGACGTCCGCGGGCAGGTCGTAGCCGTGCGGCCAGGGGCTGGGGGTGGGCTTCAGCGCCGGGTCAGGGGTGCAGTGGATCAGCCGGGCCTTGCGGACGGCCAGCGAGGTGCGGGTCGGGCCGATGATCCGCTCGAAGAGCTTGAGCGTCGAGGTGTGGATCTCGGTGGTCATCCCGGTGCCGATGACGACCGTGTCGGCGTGCACGGCCGGGGCGAGCCGGTGCAGCTGGTCCTCCAGCAGGGCGAGGCTCTTGGGGACGCGGACCAGCAGCACGTCGATCCGGGCCGGCGGCTCGTCCTGGGTGGACAGCAGCCGGAGGGCCCCCGCGTCGATGCCGTTGCGGGCCAGGTTGGCCCGGGTGGCCTGCTGGGCCAGGTAGGAGTCGCTGATCTGCACCGGCCGCTGCCCGGCCAGCGCGGTGGCCAGCGCCCCCCAGCGGTCCCCCAGCACCACGACCTCACCGGAGAGGTCGACCGGCGGAGCGCTCGTCCCGTCCAGCGCGGCGCTCCCGTCGAGCTGCCGCAGCAGGTACTCGTCGGAGGCGTCCCACGCCCGGAGCGTGTCACGCGGGTCGGCCGGAAAACGGGCGAGGTCGTACGAGCCTTGTGCGGCGATCAGTCGATTCATCGTCCCCCCAACCTAGCCGCTGCCCGCCATCTGCGGGATTTGCGTCACGGTGTGGTTTCGGCGGCGAATCTGAGGCGACGTCGGTAGCTGGAATCAGCTAGCGTCTGCGCGTTCCTTATCTGATCTTTATCTCTCGGGGGATCCCTGTGAATCTCGACTTCAGCGCGCAGCCGCTGTTCTCCTGGTACGTCGTGCTGCTCGCCGTCAGCGGTGTCGCGATGGTCGCCCTGGCCGCGGCCAGGTCAGGCAGCACCGGCATGCGGGTGTTCAACGCCCTGGTCGGCGTCGCCTTCCTGGGCTACGCGATCTACCTCGCCTTCATCTTCGAGGGCGGCACCTACTTCATCATGTTCAAGGCGTTCATCCTGCCGGTGCTGCTGATCGCCAACGGGATCAAGTCGATCGCGGCGCGCCGCCAGGCCACCGAGGCGGCTGTGCGGGCCCAGCAGGTGCAGGCCCAGCAGATCCTGGCGGCCCGAGCCCAGGCCGCGCAGGGGCAGGCGGCGGCGCCGGCCGGGACGGGCGCCCCGGTGACGCCGCAGGTCTGATCTCGGCCGCACACACGGGACGGGTCGGTGCGGAGGGTTCCGCGCCGGCCCGTCCTGCGTCCGCACGGGTCGGTCAGGCGGTGCCGGCCAGGGTGTGGAGTTGGGCTGTTTCGGATTCGTCGGCGCCGAGGGCCTCGGCGGTGGGGTAGAGGTCGGGGATGTCCTTCTGGCGGCCCCACTGGCGCAGGAACTCCGCGTAGGCGAGCAGGGCCTGGAGGTCGCCGGCCTCGATGCCGCTGCGGTAGCAGTCCTCGGCGGTGCGGCGGTCCTTGCGGTCCTCGTAGATCAGGGCCAGGTTGAGCCAGGCGTTGGACTCGCCCTCGGCGGCCGCGGCCTCGTACTGCTTGACCGCCTCGTCCATCCGGTCCTGCTCGGCCAGGAAGATGGCGTAGTCGAAGTGCGCCCCGTACTCCTGCTGCTGAAGCGCCGTCAGGTACTCGCCCTCGGCGGACGCCTTCTCCTCGGCGGTGCCGTGCTCGGCGCAGAAGTTGGCCCAGGCCAGTTGGGCGCCCTCGATCTCCTCGTCCAGCGCCGCGGTGAGGTGGGCCCTGGCCTCGTCGTAGCGGCCGAGCTGCTGCTCGGCCTCGGCCATCGGCACCAGCACCGAGCGCACCCCGGCGTCCAGGCCGCGGCCCAGCCACTCCAGCGCCTGGTCCACCCGCTCGGCCTCCAGGTGCATCCGGCCCAGGTTCCCCAGCGCCATCGGGTCGCCGCGCTCCACCGCCAGCGTCAGCACCTCCTCGGCCTCGACCAGCCGGTCCTGGTCGTCGCTGAGGAAGACGCCGAAGTCGTTGAGCGCCCCGGGCTCCTCCGCGCCGATGGCCTTGCGGTACCACTCCTCGGCGCGCTCGCGCTCGCCCAGCTCGTCCGCGTACACCGCGGCGGTCCACAGGGTGACCTCGCGGCCGGCCGCGTGCGCCAGGGCCAGCGCCTCCAGCGCCTCCTCCGGCTCCTCGACCTCGATGAGCAGCGCGGCGAGCGCCTCGTAGGCCCCGGACACCCCGCTCTCCGCGGTGCTCCGCAGCACCTCCAGGGACGCCTCGACGTCGCCCCAGTCCTCGACCAGGTCGAGCAGCTTGTCGGCGGTCTCGTCGTGCCGGCTCTCCCACGCCCTCGCGTACAACTCCAGTGCGGCGGCGTGGCGGCCCTGGGCCGCCTCCTGGTCCGCGCGCTGCACGAGAACCTCTTCGGGCATGGTGGCTTCCTTCCTCGGATCCGACGTGCACCAGTATCGCCGTCCCCGGGGCCCGACCGCTCACCAGCCCGGACGCGGGTCGCCCGGACGGCGTGCGCGGGGGCGCCGGCGGCTGGCATGATCGCCGCATGCCCGACTCCAGCTGGCGCGAGGTCGCCGACCGCGTCTTCCAGCGCCGCTACGACCCCTACGACGTCACCGTCGCGGTGATCGCCGGCGCCGACGGGCTGGCGGTGGTGGACACCCGCACCGACCTGGCCGAGGCCGCGGAGCTGCGGGAGCACCTGCGGCAGCTCTCCCCCGCGCCGGTGCGCTGGGTGGTCAACACCCATGTGCACTTCGACCACGTCGGCGGCAACGCCGAGTTCGTGGCGCCGCGGCAGCTGCCGCCGGCCGAGCTGTGGGGCCACCGGGCGATGGCCGCCGCGCTGGGCGCCGGGGAGACCGACGCGGACTGGACCCGGGCCGGGTACCGGCTGCCGCCCCGGGTGGTCCCGGAGCGGCTGGTGGACCGCAGCAGCAGCCTGGACCTGGGCGACCGCACCGTCGAGCTGTTCCACCCGGGCCGCGGCCACACCGACGGCGACCTGGTGGTGCTGGTCCCCGACGCGGACGTGCTGCTGGCCGGCGATCTGGTCGAGGAGTCGGGTCCGCCCGCGCTCGGCCCGGACAGCCACCCGCTGGACTGGGCCGGCACCCTGGACAGCCTGCTGACCCGGACCACGCCGGACACCGTCGTCGTCCCCGGCCACGGCGCCCCGGTGGACCCGGCCTTCGTCCGGGCCCAGCGCGACGCCCTCGGCCTGCTCGCCGACCGCATCAGGGCGCTGCACCGGGCCGGGGTGCCGGTCCGGGACGCCCTGGCGGAGGACGGCTGGCCGTACCCCGTGAGCGAGTTGGAGTCCGCCGTGGCCTGCGGCTACGCCCAGCTGGGGTAGCCCGGCGTCAGCCCGGGTCCGGGTAAGCCGGGGTCCAGGTCAGCCCAGGTCCACCGGCAGGGTCGCGTACCCCCGCAGCAGCAGCCGGTCCTGCCGCACCGGCTGCGCGCCCTGCGCCGGGGCGATCGCCGGGAAGCGCCGCAGCAGGGCGGTGAAGGCGGTCCGTGCCTCCAGCCGGGCCAGCATCGCCCCCAGGCAGTAGTGCATACCGGCGCCGAAGCTCAGCGGCTGGTTGTCGGCCCGCCAGGGGTCGAAGCGGTCCGGGTCGTGGAAGCGGGCCGGGTCGCGGTTGGCCGCGCCGATCAGCAGCACCACCTCGCCGTACTGGGGCAGCGGCACGCCGTCGACGTCCAGCCCGCGGAACAGGGCGGTCCTGGAGGTGAGCTGGACCGGCGAGTCGAAGCGCAGCACCTCCTCGACGAAGTCGCCGACCGGCAGGGCGCCCTGGATCAGGGCCGCGCGCACCGAGGGGTGGTCGAAGAGCAGCGCCAGGCCGTTGCCGAGCAGATTGGTGGTGGTCTCGAAGCCGGCGAGCAGCAGCAGCGCCAGGTTCCCGAGCAGCTCGGCGGCGTCGAGGCGGGCATCCTCGGCGTCCACCAGCTGGACCAGCGCGGTGACCAGGTCGTCGCGCGGCTCGGCGCGGCGCAGCTCGGCCAGGGTCGCGAAGTAGCCGCCGAGTTCGCGGGCGGCGGCGTCGGCCGCGGTCAGATCGCTGTCGTCGGACATGAACTCCAGGACCCTGCTGAGGTCGTGGATCTGCGACCGGAACGGCCGCCGGTCCTGCTCCGGGACGCCCAGCAGCTCGGAGATCACGCTGACCGGCAGCTGGTAGGCGAACTCCTCCATGAAGTCCACACCGCGGCCGTCCCCGGAGTCACGGCCGCCCAGCCCGTCCAGCAGCCGCTCCACCACGCCGACCACGGCGGGTTCCAGCGCGGCGACCCGCCGGGGCGTGAACACCGAGGCGATGGGCGCGCGCATCCGGGTGTGCACCGGCGGATTGCTCTGGAGCATGGAGGCGCCCAACAGCGACAGCGAGTCCGGGATCGGCTCGTCGCCGAAGCGGGCCCGGCGCAGCTCGTCGCTGTCGACGCCGAAGGCCGGATTGCGCAGCACCCGGTTGACCGAGTCGTAGCCGCAGGCCAGCACCCAGTCCTCGGCGAAGCTGGTCACCGGGCCCAGCCGGTGGGCCTGCGCGTACAGCGGGTACGGGTCCACCCGGCCCTCCGCGCGGGCCAGTTGGCCGATGATCTCTGCCGCGTCCATGTCCGGGCCTCCCCCTGTCGGTTGCCGAACTGCTCCTGGACCGGAGAACTCGCGGGGAAGCGGAGGCGTTCCCGTCTTTTCGCAGACATGACATTTTCTACCCGTTCCGGCCCGGCGCTCTATCTGCTGAGCCGTCACATAATGGACAGCGTCAGCTTCTTGTCGGAAGGGGCACATCCTCATGTCCGAAGTCGAGCCGCAGACAGAACGGGCAACCCCGCTCCCCGCAACCGCATCCGCGATCGCCGACCCCGCCCCGCTGGGCCTGGCCGGGTTCGCCATGACCACCCTGGTCCTCAGCTGCTTCAACGCCGGATTCTTCAACGCCACCGCAGAGGCCGTGGTGCTCCCGCTCGCCCTGTTCTACGGCGGTCTCGGCCAGCTCCTGGCCGGGATGTGGGAGTTCCGCCGTGGCAACACCTTCGGCGCCACCGCCTTCAGTTCCTTCGGGGCGTTCTGGCTGGCCTACTACGCTCTGGTCAAGGACGTCGCGCCGGCCATCGCCAGTTCGGTCGACTTCCACAACGCCCTCGGCCTGTTCCTGCTGGTCTGGGGCATCTTCACGCTCTACATGACCGTGGCCGCGGTCCGGGTCAACCACGCCGTGCTCGCCGTCTTCGTCGCGCTGACCCTCACCTTCGTGGTGCTGGCCGTCGGCGAGTTCTCCGGGACCGGCAACATCACCAAGGCCGGCGGCTGGCTCGGCCTGATCACCGGACTGCTGGCCTGGTACACCTCCTTCGCCGGGGTGGTCAGCAGCACCTTCAACCGCCAGCTGCTCCCGGTGACGCTTCCCAGCAGAAGCGTCTGACGCACCGACAGGCACCGCCGGAGGCGGCCCCGGGATTCCCGGGGCCGCCTTCCGCGCAACTG
Source organism: Streptacidiphilus jeojiense (assembly GCF_000719095.1). Taxonomy (GTDB): domain Bacteria; phylum Actinomycetota; class Actinomycetes; order Streptomycetales; family Streptomycetaceae; genus Streptacidiphilus; species Streptacidiphilus jeojiensis. Next base: position 429,138 of record NZ_JOEH01000001.1, read on the forward strand.
GTGCATGCACGCATCTGGTCCGTACCGACCAGTCGGTACTAACCTCCGTTCACGCCCTCGCCGCCGAGGCCCGTGCCCTTGCGGGCGTGCGTCCCGGCACGATCGCGCGCCGTCCCGTCCGTCCGCATCCCGTACGCACCGGTGCCCCGAGGAGCAGCATGACCACCACTCCGTTCAACGCAGACGCGCCGGCCTCCAGACCCGCGCCCGGCGCACTCACCCGGCTCTGGCAGCGCGACCTGGCCCACTACCCGGACACCGGCCGCCGCTACGCCTACCTGGCCATCGTGGTGCTGACCACGATCGTTCTGTACTACGCCCTGTACATCCAGTACGCGGTGGCGACCTCGATCATCACCCACTTCCACATGACCTACCGCTACTTCATCTGGGTCTCCGTGGTCGGCAACGCCGTCGGCGCCTTCGCCTCGCTGATCGCGGGCCTGGCCGACCGCTGGGGCCGGGCCAACATGGTGGTGTACGGGCTGCTGGTCACCGGACTGCTGGTGCTGTTCGGCCTGCCGAACGCCTCCGGCGAGCTGTCCTACCTGATCCTGTTCGCCCTGGTCGGCTTCGTCGAAGGCATCGTGCTGGTGGCGACACCGGCCCTGATCAGGGACTTCTCACCACAGCTGGGCCGGGCCACGGCCATGGGCTACTGGACCATGGGCCCGGTGCTGGGCAGCCTGGTGGTCACCACGGTGACCAGCAGCACCCTGAACTCCTCCAGCTGGCAGGACGAGCTGCGCTACGCCGGGATCTCCACGCTGATCGTGTTCCTGCTCTCCTTGGTCGCGCTGCGCGAGCTGTCCCCCCGGCTGCGCGACCAGATCATGGTGACCCTGCGCGACCGGGCCCTGGTCGAGGCCCGGGCCAAGGGCATGGACCTCGGCGAGGTCGAGTCCGGCAGCCACTGGCGCCAGATGATGCGCCTGGACGTGGTCGGCTCGGCCGTCGCCATCAGCATCTTCCTGCTGCTGTACTTCGCCGCGGTCGGCAACTTCGTGGTCTACTTCTCGACCGTCTTCGGCTACTCGGAGCAGCGGGTCAACGCCCTGGCCAACTGGTACTGGGCGGCCAACGCCATCGCCCTGGTGGTCGCCGGCCTGGCCTCGGACCGGCTGAAGGTCCGCAAGCCGTTCATGCTGGTGGGCGCCGTCGGCAGCATCGTGGTGACGCTGATCTTCGCGCTGAGCGCGACCCACGCCAAGACCGGCTACTACACCTTCGCCTGGATGTTCATCGGCATCGGCGTGCTCAGCGGGCTGACCTACGCGCCGTGGATGGCGAGCTTCACCGAGACCGTGGAGAAGCACAACCCGGCCGCGACGGCGACCGGCCTCGCGGTGTGGGGCTGGATCATCCGGATCGTGGTCGCGGTGTCCGCCGCGTTCGTCCCGGTGGTGGTGACCACGGCGACCCCGCTGGTGGAGCACGGCGCGGCGGTGGCGACCGCGGAGGCCCAGGCCGGTCCGGCGCTCGCTATCGTCAACGCCCATCCGCAGCTCTTCGCCGAGCTGCAGAAGTACCCGCCGACCGCGATCCCGCCCGCGCTGCAGGCCCAGGCGGTGCAGCAGGTGGGCCTGCCCGGCCTGCAGACGGTGCAGAAGGCCCAGCCCCAGCTCGCGGTGCTGCAGCAGTACGGCACCACGGTGCAGAAGGCCGCCAAGGACAACCCCGGCAACTGGCGCACCTGGTGGTTCGTCTGCCTGGCCGGCCAGGTGCTGTTCCTGCCGTTCCTGTTCGTGATGGCGGGGCGCTGGAGCCCGAAGAAGGCGCGCGAGGACGCCGAGGAGCACCAGCGGCTGGTGGACCTGGAGATGGCCGCGATGGCCGGCGCCGGCGGCCAGGAAGGCGACGGCGAGAGCGGCTGAGCCTCGGCGCCCGGCTGGTCCGCCGTCTCAGCCGGGGTTGCGCAGTTCCCCGCGCCCCTTTCGGGGCGCGGGTGAAGGCCTCCTCAGGAACGGCCCGTTATCGGGGCGTGATCTGAAGGCCGATCTCAACGGCGGCTCAGCGGCCTCTCAGACCCGGCCGCGACGGTTGCTCCATGTCCACAACCATCGCAGCACCCTCGACGCCGGCCCAGGGGGTCACGGTACGGCCGCTGCCGCGCCGTGACCCGCTGCCCGCCGAGCTGGAAACGCCCATGCTCGACGTCGTGGTCCCCGTGTACAACGAGGAACACGACCTCGGCCCCAGCGTGCACCGCCTGCACGCCTACCTCGACCGCGCCTTCCCGTACGGCTTCCGGATCACCATCGCCGACAACGCCAGCACCGACGGCACCCCGGTGGTGGCCGAGCAACTGGCCCGCGAACTGCCCGCGGTGTGCGTCCGCAGGCTCCCGCTCAAGGGGCGCGGCCGGGCGCTGAACAACGTCTGGGCCGCCTCCGACGCACCCGTGCTCGCCTACATGGACGTCGACCTCTCCACCGACCTCAGCGCGCTGCTGCCGCTGGTCGCCCCGCTGATCTCGGGCCACTCCGACATCGCCATCGGCTCCCGGCTGGCCCGCGGCTCGCAGGTGGTGCGCGGGCCCAAGCGCGAGTTCATCTCCCGCGCCTACAACCAGATCCTGCGCCGGACCCTGTCGGTGCGCTTCAGCGACGCCCAGTGCGGGTTCAAGGCGATCCGGGCCGACGTCGCCGAACGGCTGCTGCCGATGGTCGAGGACACCGGCTGGTTCTTCGACACCGAACTGCTGGTGCTGGCCGAACGCGCCGGACTGCGCATCCACGAGGTGCCGGTCGACTGGGTCGACGACCCCAACAGCAGCGTGGACATCGTGGCCACCGCCAAGGCCGACCTCAAGGGCTGCTGGCGGGTCGGCCGGGGCCTGGCCACCGGCAGCATCTCGCTGGCCGAACTCCGGCGGCCCGAGCCCGAGCAGCCGGAACTGCCCGGTGTCCCGCACGGTCTCGGCGGACAGCTGCTGCGCTTCGGCGCGGTCGGCGCCGCCAGCACCCTGCTCTACCTGGTGCTGTTCAGCCTCGCCGGCACCCTGATGGGCACTCAACTGGCGAACGCCACAGCACTGTTGCTCAGTGCAATCACCAACACCGCGGCCAACCGCCGGCTCACCTTCGGCGTGCGGGGGTCGGGCGCCGGACGGCACCAGGCCCAGGGCCTGGCCGTGTTCCTGCTGAGCCTGGTGCTCACCAGCGGCTCGCTCGCCCTGCTGCACGCCCTCTCCCCCGACCCGGGCCATGCGACGGAGCTGGCCGTACTCGTCGCGGCGAACCTCGCCGCCACCCTGGTGCGCTTCGTCCTGCTGCGCACCTGGGTCTTCCGCAAGCACAGCAGCCAGCACCGGCACCAGCAGAGGAACTCCGCATGACCATCCACGCCCCCGAGACCGACACCCCGCTCAGCGAGCAGCCGCCCGCACCCCGGTCCCACGGCCGGGCCAGGCCCGAGCCGCTCTTCCCGACCTGGGATCCGCCGCCGCAGAAACCCCGGCTGCCGCTCGGCGAGCGGGTCCGCACCCTCCCCGGCCGGGTCTGGCGCGGCCGGCCCGAGGACCCCCGCTGGGTCCGCCCGGCCCTGCTCGGCCTGCTGTTCGCCACGGCCGTGCTCTACCTGTGGAACCTCAGCGCCTCCGGCTACGCCAACTCCTTCTACTCGGCGGCGGCGCAGGCCGGCTCCAAGAACTGGGAGGCGTTCTTCTTCGGCTCCTCGGACGCCGGCAACTCCATCACCGTCGACAAGCCCCCGGCGGCGCTGTGGGTGATGGGCCTGTCGGTGCGGGTCTTCGGCCTCAGCTCCTGGTCGATCCTGGTCCCGCAGGCGCTGATGGGCGTCGCCACCGTGGGCACCGTCTACGCGGCGGTGCGCCGCCGCTTCAGCGCCCACGCCGGGCTGATCGCCGGCGCGGTGCTGGCGCTGACCCCGGTCGCGGTGCTGATGTTCCGCTTCAACAACCCGGACGCGCTGCTGGCGCTGCTGCTCACGCTGGCCACCTACGCGATGCTGCGGGCCCACGAGGACGGCCGCACCCGCTGGGTGGTGCTGGCCGGAGCGCTGATCGGCTTCGCCTTCCTGACCAAGACCCTGCAGGCCTTCCTGGTGCTGCCGGCCTTCGCCGCCGTCTACCTGGCCTTCGGCCCGCACCGGCTGCGGAAGCGGATCGGCCAGCTGGCCTGGGGCACCCTGGCGATGCTGCTCGCCGGCGGCTGGTGGGTCGCCATCGTCCAGCTGGTCCCGGCGGCCGACCGTCCCTACATCGGCGGCTCCACCGACAACTCCTTCCTGTCGCTGACCTTCGGCTACAACGGCTTCGGGCGGCTGACGGGCGATGAGACCGGAAGCGTGGGCGGCGGCGGTACCGGCTCCACCGGCCAGTGGGGTGCCACCGGCATCACCCGTCTGTTCAGCTCGGACATCGGCGGTCAGATCTCCTGGCTGATCCCGGCGGCGGTGATCCTGCTCGCCCTCGGCGTCTGGGTCACCCGTCGGGCCAAGCGGGCCGACACCGCGCGGGCAGCGTTCCTGCTCTGGGGCGGCTCGTTCCTCTTCACCGCGCTCACCTTCAGCTACATGAGCGGCATCTTCCACGCCTACTACACCGTGGCGCTGGCCCCCTCCATCGCCGCCCTGGTCGGCATGGGCGCGGAGGCCGTCTGGCGCGGACGCAGGCGTCCGGGTGTGGCCACGGTCGGCGCGGCCACCATCGGCGTCTCGGCGATCTGGGCCTTCGTCCTGCTGAACCGCAGCGCGGACTTCTACCCGGCGGTGCGCTGGCTGGTGCTGCTGCTGGGGCTGGCAGCAGCAGCGCTGTTCCTGGCCAACGCCTTCGTCCCGGCCGCTTCCGGGATCAAGCGGCTGATGGTGGCCGCCGGGGTCGCCGCGCTGATCTCGATGCTGGCCGGCCAGGCCGCCTATGCGGCGGACACCGCGTCCACCGGTCATACCGGTTCCATCCCGACCGCCGGTCCGAGCACCGGCATGGGCGGCATGGGCGGCGGGATGCCCGGCGGCGGCAAGACCGGCGGCTTCGGCGGCGGCACGGGTGGCGGCGGAACGCCCCCGACCGGCACCGGCGGCGGCGCGGGTGCCGCGGCCGGTGCGGGCGCCGCGGGCGGCAGCAGCTCGCAGGCCGGCATGCCGGGTGGGACCACCGGCGGCACGACCGGCGGAACCGGTAGGACCGGTACCGCACCGTCCGGCACCGAGCAGGGCTCCATGGGTGGCGGAGGCGCCAGCGGCCTGCTCAACGGAGCCACCGTCAGCTCCGCGATGACCACCCTGCTGGAGAAGAACGCCTCCAGCTACACCTGGGTCGCCGCGACCATCGGCTCCCAGAACGCGGCCAGCTACCAGCTGGCCACCCAGCAGTCGGTCATGCCGATCGGCGGCTTCAACGGCACCGACAACTCGCCGACGCTGGCCCAGTTCGAGCAGTACGTCAAGGAAGGGAAGATCCACTACTTCATCGCCGCCTCCACCGGGGGCCAGGGCGGCAGCACCGGCTCCGCCTCCCAGATCACCGCCTGGGTGAAGGCCCACTACAAGGCCACCACCGTGGACGGCACCACCGTCTACGACCTGACCGCGGCGACCACCTCCGGCTGACGCCGGTCGCAGCAGACGGACGCCCGGCCCCGGATCACTGTGATCCGGGGCCGGGCGTCCGGGCTCTGCGCCCGAGCTGCTACTGCTGGACGAAGACCGCCACGGTCCGCGCGGGGACCGTGAAGGTGCCCGTGGCGGGGTCGAAGGCGGAGCTGCGGACCACCGGGTCCGAGCCGCCGGCCTGGGCCGGGTGGAGCTTCTGGCTGGTGCCGGCCAGACCGGTGACGGTCTGCTGCTGGCTGGTCGGGGTCGCGTTGAAGACGACCGTGACGGACTTGTAGGTGTTCAGGCCGGTGCCGTCGAGGTGCAGCGTGATCACGCCCGGGGTCTCACCGGAGGTGCCCGAGAGCGGGTAGCTGAGGCGCTGCTGCACGGCGGCGGCGGTGGTCAGTGAGAACAGCGGGGTGGACTTCTTGATCTGCAGGAACTGCTGGTACTGGGCCGAGGCCGACTGCTCGGCGGCGCAGCCGGGGACCAGGTCGGTCCGGGCCAGCAGCGGCTGGGCGAAGGTCCAGGAGGACTGGTTGGCCGCCGCCAGCGGCAGGCCGTGGCCGAAGCCGTTGCCCTGGGTGCAGTTCCAGTGGATCGCGTTGAACCAGTCGCCGCTGTCGTAGGAGTTGGCGTCGAGCGACTTGGAGCGCAGCAGGTCGCTGCCGGCCACCGCGAATCCGGGACCCTGGGAGAGGGCCGTGGTGGCGAGCGCGAGCGACTGCATCCGGGCCCGGTCCGCCATCGAGGTGCCGGTCGGCAGCTTGTAGATCAGCGCGTCGTAGAGGTCCAGGTTGTCGTGGGCGTCCACATAGGTGATGGCCTCCCCGGGGGCGTCGGTGTAGCCGGTCGGCGAGCCGTTGTAGTCGACCTCCGAGCCCTTGACGGTCCTTCCGCTGCTGTCGGTGAAGGAGTAGGAGGCCAGGTCGCCGGTGAGGCCGACCTTCAGCTGGTCCATGGCGTGCAGCAGGTTCGCCTTCTGCTGAGCCGCCGTGCCGTTGGCGGCGGCTCCGTTGGGATCGGTGTAGAGGCCGGAGGCGAAGCCCTGGATCCGCGGGTCGGTGTCGAACGGGCCGCCGCCGCGGACCGCGTCGCGCTGGCGGTCGTTGAAGGTGGCGATGCCGGTGCCGGCCATGTTGGTCTGGGTGGCCTGGACGAAGCGGGCGTCGTTGGCGACGACGCCGAAGTTCCAGCCCTCGCCGTAGAGGAACTCGGAGCGTCCGGTCTTCTTCAGCGAGGCCTGGACGTCCAGCATGGTCTGCTTGGGGTCCAGACCCATCAGGTCGAAGCGGAAGCCGTCGACGTGGTACTCGTCGGCCCAGGTCCGGGTGGAGTCCACCACCAGCTTGTTCATCATGGTGTGCTCGGGCGCGGTGTCGGCGCAGCAGCTGTCGGTGGTCACCGCGCCGGTGGCGCTCAGGCGCTGGTAGTAGCCCGGGACGATCTGGTCCAGGACCGAGGTCGCCGCCTCGCCGGAGGCCGCGGTGTGGTTGTAGACCACGTCCATGACCACCCGCAGGCCGATCCTGTGCAGCGCGGCGACCATCTGCCGGAACTGCTCGGTGCGGGCGGTGCCGTCGGCGTCGGTGGCGTAGGAGCCCTCGGGGACGGTGAAGTGGTAGGGGTCGTAGCCCCAGTTGTAGTCGTCGGTGGCCGCCGAGGCGCTGACGCAGGCCTGCTGGGACTGCGAGTCGGGGGCGTAGGAGGCCAGGTCGCAGGCCGGGGTGGTCTGCTCGGACTTGGTCTCCGGGACGGAGGAGAAGTCGAAGGTCGGCAGCAGGTGGACGGTGGTGACCCCGGACTTGGCCAGGGCGGCGAGGTGCTTCATGCCGTCGGAGTCCAGGTCGTTGAAGGCCAGGTAGGTGCCGCGGTCGGCGGCCGGGACGGTGGTGTCGGCCGAGGAGAAGTCGCTGACGTGCAGCTCCTGGATCTCCTGCTGGGTGGAGGTCAGCGCCTTGGGCGACCGGTCACCCTTCCAGCCCTCGGGCGCGGTCGACGGGTCGTCCAGGTCGACGATCTCGCTGCGCTTGGAGTCGGCGGACAGGGCCAGCGAGTAGGGGTCGGTGACGTGGTTGGTGACCACCTTCTGCACGCTCGGCGCCCAGACCTGCACCTGGTAGAGGTAGTACTTCCCCTTCCAGGAGGCGGGCCCGGTCACCGACCACACTCCGGTGGAGTCGTCCCGGTGCATGGCGACGGTGCGGGCGGTGCCGCCGGTGGGGCCGTCGTAGAGCTCCAGGCTGACCGACTGCGCGGTCGGGGCCCAGACCGAGAGCCTGGCCGAGTTGTGCGAGACCACCGGCCCCAGGGTGGCGTTGACCGCCTTGGTCGCGTAGACGGCGTCCAGGACGCCCGGGATCTGTACCCCGGTGGCGGCCAGCAGTGCGCCGTTGGCCTCACGCTCCGTCATGATCAGCTGGCCGCGCAGTGCGGTGGTGATCCGGCTCCGGTCGCGCGGGTCGACCGTGAAGGCTGCGTAGCCCTTGAGCTCGGGGTGGGCGGCGAGTTGGGCCGCCGTCAGACCGGTGCTGACGGGCAGCAGCCGGAGCCAGTAGCCGGGGTCGGTCAGGTCGCCGTCCTTGACCGCGAGGGCGCCGGTGGGTGAGTAGACCATCTCCGCCGACGCGCCCGCCGCCAGGTTCTGGCCGAAGCCCCAGGCCGCCGGGACGGCGACGGTGGTGCCGTCGATCCACTGCGCCTTGGACTGGGTCAGGTCGAGGTCCGCGGCCGAGGCCGTGGACTGCGGCAGGATGTAGCCGGGAGTGGAGTCGGTGATCCACACCTCGCGGCCGTTCACCGCGAAGTTGAGCTCCTGGTTGTCCGGCAGGTCCTTGGTGTCGCCGTTGTGGATGATGTAGTCGAGGACGGTCGCCCCCGACGCCAGCGGCACGGTGAAGACGTCACCGAAGGCATCCGTGCTGGAGGGCTGGAGCGGGCTGGTCCAGTCGGTGGGGGTGGCCGCGCCGGTCCAGTCGTGCAGGCCCCAGCCGGTGTAGTTGCCGTCGGTGCGGTGGTAGTGGATGACCGCGGTGTCGGCCGGGACGGTCGAGGTCGCACCCGGGTTGGTGGTGTAGGTGGTGGTGTCGCCGGAATTGACCCAGACCTCTCCGGTCGACGAGAGGTCGATGGACCGGTCGGCGTCGCCGTCCTTGGTGCCGTTGTTCTCCACGATGAAGCCGACGTTGGCGGCGCCGGCCTTCAGCTTGACGTAGGCGAAGGCGCCGAAGGCGTCCCGGCCGACGAAGGGGTGCCCGGCCGGCCAGGTGGTCCCCTCGCCGTCGGCGATGTCCCCCCAGGCGTAGAGGTTCCAGCCGCTGTAGTCGCCGTCGGCGCGGTGGTAGTGGACCACCGCGTAGGTGCGCGAGGTGGCGCTGGGCTTGGTCACCGGCGGGACGGTGCCCACGGTGGTGCTCCCGGTGGCGTCGGCCAGGTGTCCGGCGCTGTCCTCGACCACGGCCTTGTAGCGGACCGTGGTGCCGGCGGCGACGTTCGCCAGGTTCTCGGTGACCTGGTACGGAGCGTGGTCGGCGGTGCCCAGGGTCTGCCACTTCCCGTCGCCGACGGCGGCCGCGAAGGTGACCCGGTCGAAGCCGCTGCCGGGGACGGTCGCGGCGACGGTGACGGTGCCGGTCGAGCCCGCAGCGGGGGCGGTGAGGCTGATCGCGGGGGCGGCGGTCGGCGCGGCGAGTCGCTTGGTCGCCTTGTAGACGACGGCGGACTGGGCCGGGACGGTGACGGCCAGCTTGCTGTCGCTGCCGGTGGTGACCGCGCCGAGCGGCGAGGCTCCGGTGGAGCCGCCGTAGATCGGGTCGAAGGTCATCCCGGCCGAGTAGGTGGGGACGCTGACGCTCTGCGCGGTGGTCGCGTTGTTCACCGCGACCAGGTACTCCACCTGCTGCTTCTCGTCGATCCTGGAGAAGGCGTAGACCCCGGGGCCGTCCGCGGCGTAGCGCTCGACCTGGGCGCCGTCCTCCAGCGCCGGATTGGCCTTGCGCAGCGCGGCGAGGGTGGAGATGGTCGAGTACAGCGGGGTGCTGGTGCTGTAGCGGGCGGCCGAGCCGGAGCTGCCGCCGATGACGGTGTCGCTGTTGTAGGAGGCGGTCTGCGAGGCGAACATGTCCTGGCGGGCCGCCTTGTCGCCCCCGGCGCCGGTGAAGCCCTGCTCGTCGCCGTAGTAGACGACCGGCTGGCCGCGGGTCAGGAACTGGAGCTGCTGGGCCAGCTGGTCCTTCTTCAGCAGCTGGGCGTTGCTGTCGCCGGGGTTGGCCGACTGCAGGAAGTAGCCGATCCGGCCCATGTCGTGGTTGCCGAGGAAGGTCGGCAGCTCGTAGGCGTTGGTGTCGGCCGTCGTGTACTTGTAGTCGTTCCCGTAGACGGCGGAGAGCGCCTTGGCCGAGCCGCCGTTGGCGACATAGGTCTGCGCGGCCGACTGGAACGGGAAGTCCAGCGTCGCCTGCAGCTTGCCCTGGGTGACGTAGGACGAGGTGGTGGAGGTGTCGCTGTCGTAGACCTCGCCGAACATGAAGAAGTTCTTGTCGCCCTGCGCGGCGGCGTACTTCTTCAGCGCCGGGGCCCACTGCTGCCAGAACGCCATGTCGACGTTCTTGACGGTGTCGATGCGGAAGCCGTCGACGCCGGTGTTCTTCACCCAGTCCTCGTAGATCTTCTCCATGCCCTGGACCACCTTCGGGTCCTGGGTGTCGAGGTCGTCGAGGCCGGAGAAGTCCCCCTCCGTGCCGGACTCGCCGGTGAAGGTCGAGTTGCCCCGGTTGTGGTAGAGCGTCGGGTCGTTCAGCCAGGACGGCGACTTGGCGTTGGCGTCGGCCGGCGAGTCGAAGATCGGGGTGTACGGGAAGGCGCTGGTGGTGAGCTTGGGGTAGAGCGAGGTGCCGTTCAGCGCGTTGGCGTCGGCCAGCGCCGTGGTGTCGACCGGACGGCCGCTGGAGTCCAGGGTGGGGTAGGCACCGGTGGAGCGGTAGTCGTAGGTCTTCTCCGCGTAGTCGACGACGTCGGCGGTGTGGTTGGTGATGACGTCGAAGAAGACCTTCATGCCCATCGCATGGGCCTTCTGGATCAGCTCCTTGAGCTGCGCGTTGGTGCCGAAGTGCGGGTCGACCTGGGTGAAGTCGGTGATCCAGTAGCCGTGGTAGCCGGCCGAGGCGTCCGACCCGGTGCCCTGCACCGGCTTGTTCTTGAAGATCGGCGCCATCCAGATCGCGGTGGTGCCCAGCTTCTTGATGTAGTCCAGCTTGCCGATCAGGCCCTTGAGGTCACCGCCGTGGTAGAAGCCCGAGTCGGTGGGGTCCAGGCCGTTGTCCATCCGGCTGCCGGTGATGCCCCCGGTGTCGTTTCCGGTGTCCCCGTTGGCGAAGCGGTCGGGGAGGACGAAGTAGTACTGCTCCTTGGTGAGGTCGTGCCGGTCCGGGGTGGCGGCGAGCGCCTTGTCGGAGGGGGCGGCGGCCAGCGGCTTGGCGGCAGTGGTGGTGGCAGTCGTGGTGGTGGCAGTGGTGCTCGTCGTGGTGCTGGTCGTGGTGACGGTGGTGGCGGCGGGGGCTGTCAGAGGCTGGGCGGCAGCCGCCGGGAACGGCGCGGCTGCGGCGAAGGCCGGTGCGAGCAGGGCGGCCGTCGTCACGAAACTGCCGAGCCTGGATCGGGTGGGATTGGATCTGGTGCGGTGGGACCTGGTGGCCACGCGGGCTCTCCCTTGAGGCGGCGTCAGCAATGCCAGGACCGTACTGGCCGCAAGATGTTTCAGCAAGATGCAGAAACGATTTCCAACCCACTCATCCAAATCACCCTGGTCACAGGTATGAGCACGGCCCCCAGTAACGCGACTGCGCCACGCCGGATAGGATCGCGTGCGTGTTCGGAGTCGGCCGGCTGACTCTGCGGTGTACAGCCGTAGGACTTGAGTAGGACTTCAGAGGGATATCGGCGAGCGAATCCCCAACCAGAGGGTGATCGGGTCCCGGGAGGCCGCATGGCAGACTACTGCCCCATGGGGGAACCTGAGCGGGATCACGAGGGCGGCGCCAGCGTCGCCGCGGCGATGCGTCCGTCCGGTTCCGTCGCCCCCGACGGAACCACGGGCAGCGCCGAAGAGCAGAGCCTTGCGCGGCGCGCGTGGCAGCGGTGCTGGCACCCGCTGCGCGGCCACTTCCACTCCCCCGGCCGTCCGCGCCTCTGGTTCGAACTGGTACTGATCGGTGTCAGCTACTGGCTCTACTCGCTGGTGCGCAACGCCGTCCCGGAGATGAAGAACCGGGCCGAGCACAACGCCCACGACGTCTGGCACCTGGAGCAGACCCTGGGCTTCGCCTGGGAGCGGTCGATCAACCATGCCTTCGACTCGGTGACCTGGCTGATCACCGGCATGAACTACTACTACGCCACGCTGCACTTCATCATGACCATCGGCGTGCTGGTCTGGCTGTTCCGCACCCAGCCGGGACGCTACGCGGCGGCGCGGCTCTCGCTGTTCGTCACCACTGCGATCGCGCTCTTCGGTTACTACTTCTACCCGTTGGCCCCGCCGCGGCTGATGACCGGCGGCGACTTCATCGACACCGTCGCCAAGCACCACACCTGGGGCTCGATGGCCTCCGGCGACATGGCCAGCGTGTCCAACCAGTTCGCCGCCATGCCCTCGATGCACATCGGCTGGTCCCTCTGGTGCGGCCTGACCATCGCCTTCCTGGCCCGCAGGCGCTGGGTGCGCGCCGTCGCGCTGCTGTACCCGCTGGCCACCCTGGTGGTCATCGTGGCCAGCGGCAACCACTTCTTCATGGACGCGGTCGCCGGCGCGACCTGCACCGGCATAGGACTGCTGACCTCGCGACTGGTGTACGGCCGCTGGGTGTTCGCCTTCCCGCGCACCACCACCGAGCCGACCACACTGACCGGCAGCGCCCCCGCGATCGGCGCGGCCACCGGCGCCGACACCGCCACGGAAACCGGCCCGGCCGCCGCCCCGGCCCCCGGCTCGGATGCCGATTCGGATGCGGATTCGGACGAGACCGAACTGGCCCCGGTCGCGGCCAACCGCTAGCCAACCGCTGACGGGCGCGCGCCCGTTCGATCCGGCACGCCCTCGGGCAGTTCCTCAGCCGTAGAACAGCTCCTCCACCACCGTCCGGGCCTGCCGCGCCCGGCGCCGGTAGTCGTCCACCATCACCCCGGCGTGCCCGGCCCCGTAGCCGAGGTAGCGGGCCACGCCCGCCAGTTCGTGCGGGTCCCCGGGGAAGCTGTCCCCGGCCCGGCCGCGCACCAGCATCACCGCGTTGCGCACCAGGGTCGCCTGCACCCAGGCGGTGTCCAGCGCCTCCGCCTGCGCGGGCGCCACCAGACCGGCCTCCACCGCTGCCGCCAGCGCCTCCCTGGTCCTGGTCGTGCGCAGCCCGGCCAGCCGGTGCCCGTGCTGCAGCTGGAGCAGCTGCACGGTCCACTCGACGTCGGCCAGGCCGCCCGGGCCCAGCTTGGTGTGGGTGGTCGGGTCGGCGCCGCGCGGCAGCCGCTCCGTCTCCACCCTGGCCTTGATCCGCCGGATCTCCCGCAGCTCGGTCTCGCTGACCCCGGCGGCCGGGTAGCGCAGCGGGTCGACCAGTTCGACGAAGGCGGCGCCCAGGTCGGCGTCCCCGGCGACCGGGGCGGCCCGCAGCAGCGCCTGGCTCTCCCAGGTCCGCGACCAGCGCCGGTAGTACGCGGCGTAGGAGGCCAGGGTGCGCACCAGCGGCCCCTGCCGGCCCTCGGGACGCAGATCCGCGTCGATCAACAGCGGCGGCTCGGTCGAGGGCAGCTGCAGCAGCCTGCGGACCTCCTCGAAGACCTGGCGGGCCGCATTGGTCGCCTTGGTCTCGTCGGCGCCGGGGAGGGGCTCGTGGACCACCATGACGTCGGCGTCGCTGCCGTAGCCGAGCTCCGCGCCACCGTACCGGCCCATGCCGATGACCGCGATCCTGGTCGGCAGCGGCTCCCCGTCCCGTGCCTCCAGCGCGTCGGTGCAGGCGCGCAGGGCTCCGGTGATGGTGGCGGTGGTGATCGCGGTGAGCGCGGCGCCGGAGGTCGAGACGGCCTCGCCCGGGCTGTCACCCAGACGGCCCAACACATCGGCGGCCGCGGTACGGAACAGCTCCCTGCGGCGCACCGACCGGGCGGCGGCCACCGCAGCCGGGGCGTCGGCGGCCCGGCCGACCGCGGAGTCGATCTCGCGCTCCAGCGCCTGCCGGCCGCGCGGCACCAGCCCGTCCCGGTCCCCCAGCAGCGCGACCGCCTCGGGGGCGCGCAGCAGCAGGTCGGGGGCGAGCCGTCCGGAGGACAGGATCCGGGCCAGGTTCTCGGCCGCCGCGCCCTCGTCCCGCAGCAGCCGCAGGTACCAGGGGGTCGAGCCCAGGCTGTCGGAGACCTTGCGGAAGTTCAGCAGCCCGGAGTCGGGGTCGGCGGAGTCGGCGAACCAGCCCAGCATCACCGGCAGCAGGGTGCGCTGCAGCGCGGCCCGCCGGCTGACGCCGCCGGCCAGGGCGCGCAGATGGCGCAGCGAGTCGGCCGGCTCGCGGTAGCCGAGGGCGGCCAGCCGGGCCTGGGCGGCGGCGGCGCTGAGGCCACCGCCGTTGGCGGTCTCCAGAGCCGTGGTCAGCCCGGCCTCGGCGGTGTCGAGACGGGCCACCGAGTCCAGCAACGGGCGGTAGAACAGCTTCTCGTGCAGCCTGCGCACCTCGCGGGCGTGCCGCCGCCACTCCTGGCGCAGTTCCTGGACCGGGTCGGCCCGCATGCCCAGCGACCGGCCCAGCCGCCGCAGGTCGTCCTCTCCGGTCGGCACCAGATGGGTGCGGCGCAGCTGGTAGAGCTGGATGCGGTGCTCCATCGCCCGCAGGAAGCGGTACGCGGAGTCCAGCGCGGCGGCGTCGGCGCGGCCGACGTAGCCGCCGGCCGAGAGCGCGGCCAGCGCGTCCAGCGTGGTGGCGCTGCGCAGCGTCACATCGGCCCGGCCGTGCACCAGTTGCAGCAGCTGGACCGAGAACTCCACGTCCCGCAGCCCGCCGGGGCCGAGCTTGAGCTCGCGCTCGACCTCGGCGACCGGGATGGCGTCGATGACCCGGCGGCGCATCTGCTGGACGTCCGGGACGAAGTTCTCGCGCTCCGCGGCCTGCCAGACCATCGGGGTGACCGCGTCCAGGTAGGCGCGGCCGAGTTCGGCGTCGCCGGCCACCGGGCGGGCCTTGAGCAGGGCCTGGAACTCCCAGGTCTTGGCCCAGCGCTGGTAGTAGGCGAGGTGGCTGGCGAGGGTGCGCACCAGCGGCCCGTTCTTGCCCTCGGGACGGAGGTTGGCGTCGACCGGCCAGATCACGCCCTCGCGGGTGGTGTCGGAGCAGAGCCGCATCAGGCGGGCGGCCAGCCGGGTGGCGGCCCGGACGGCGGTGCCGTCGTCGCTCTCCGCAGCGCCCCCGGGGAGGTCCCGGGGATAGTGGTGCTCATGGGGGTCGCGGGGCTCGGCGACGAAGATGACGTCGACGTCGGAGACGTAGTTCAGCTCGTGGCCGCCGCACTTGCCCATGGCCACGACCGCCAGCCGGCAGGCCGCGGCGGAGACCGGGTCCTCCTCGGCGGCGATGTCCAGTGCGGCCTGGAGCGTGGCCCCGGCGAGGTCGGCCAGCTCGGCGGCGGTCTGGCTGATCTGGGTGGTCCCGGTGAGGTCGCGGGCGGCGATGCCCAGCAGGCAGCGGCGGTAGCCGGTGCGGAGCGCGTCGGCGCGGGGAAGGTGGGCGTGGGTGTCCCAGATGTGGTGGTAGAGGGTGCGCAGGAACTCCTCGGGGCCCGGGTGGATGTCGTGGAGTTCGAAGGTGACCAGGGCGTGCCAGTCCTCGGGATGGCGGGCGAGGTGGTCGCCGAGGGCGGCGCTGGCGCCTAGGACGCCGAGCAGCCGGTCCCGCAGCGGCTTGGCCGTGGTGACGGTGTCCAGCAGGGTCCGGCGCTCGGCCGGCGCGCAGGCCTCCGCGAGCCTGGCCAGGCCCAGCAGGGCCAGGTCGGGGTCGGCGGTGGCAGCGAGGGCGTCGAGCAGCACGCTGTCACTGGCGTGCGCGGCGAGGTCCGGCTCCGCGAGGCGCCTGACGGCGGCCTCGGGGTCGGTGAACCCGCGCCGGACCAGCCGCGCAGCCGGATTGACCCGCCGCGCGCCGCGGGGCGCCGGGGGCGCATAGCCGTCACCGCTGGCCGTGGGGCCGTCCAACCCGCCGCCTGCCTGCTCCAAGGCGCTGCCCCTCCCATGCGATCAACCGTCGAACGTCGAACAACAACCGAACCAAGATCCGAGACTACGTGCCACTGAGCCGTTCTTCCCCGGTGCGGCGCGGTGACTCCTGCTGCGCGAGGACTCACACCCACGCGGGGGTCCGGGGGGTCGCCCCCCGGAGGATGGAGTCCCGGTGCGGCGCGGTGACTCCTGCTGCGCGAGGACTCACAACAACGCGGGGGTGACTCCTGGCCGCGGGTGGGCGTTGTCCTGGGTATGGACCGTGACCGGTTGCCCTCGCTGACCGGGCTGCGCTTCTGGGCCGCGCTGCTGGTGGTGGCGTACCACCTCAGCCGCCAGTACCACCGGCTACCACTCGTCAGTTCCCTGGTCTGGTACGGCAGGGACGGGGTGACCTTCTTCTTCGTGCTGTCCGGCTTCGTGCTGGCCTGGTCCTACGCCGGCGCGGCCGCAGTACCGGCCCGGGTCTTCTACCGGCGGCGGTTCGCCCGGGTCTGGCCGCTGCACGTCCTGGCGACCGGCTTCGCGCTCGCCGTGACCGCCGCCGCCGGCGGCCTGTTGCCGTGGCGGGCAGTGCTGTGGTCGCTGCCGCTGCTGCAGGCCTGGGCCCCGTCGACGGTGTACGGAGGCAACCCGGCCGCCTGGTCACTGAGCGCCGAGGCCTGGTTCTACCTGCTGCTGCCCGCGCTGCTGCGTGCCCTGCTGCGGCGCGGCGACCGCGCCCTCGCCCTGCTCGCCGCCGCGGCCTGCTGCGCCGGGGTCGTGCTCTGGCTCGCCGGGGCGTACATGGGATCGCCCGCGCTGCGGGACTGGCTGCTGGACTACCTGCCGCTGACCCGTACCCCGCAGTTCCTGCTGGGCGCCGTGGCGGGTGTGGCGTTCCGGCGCGGGTGGCGGCTGCGAATGGCCGTCGGCCCCGCGGTGGCTGCGCTGGTGCTGTGGCATCTGGCGCTGGTGCCCTGGTCGGCGGCGGTGCCCGAGAGCCGCTGGTACGGACCGTACAGCGGATCGCAGCTGCTGGTGGCGCCGCTGTTCGCGGTGCTGGTGCTGGCGGCCGCCGGGCGTGACGCGGACGGCGGGCGCCCGGGCGGGACGTTGTCGCGGCCCTGGATGCGGCGGCTGGGCCACTGGTCGTTCGCCTGGTACCTGGTGCACCAGACCTGCCTGCGGCTGGCGCCGCTGCTGGTGGGGCCGCCGCACGGCACGGCGCAGGCGGCGACGGGCTGGGTGCTCGTCGCCGCCCTGAGCCTGGTCCTGGCGGGCGCCCTGCACACCTGGGTGGAGCGCCCGCTGGAAGCCGCGCTGCGCGGACGTCCGCGGCCGGCGGACGAGCCTGCGGACGGACCTCCGCGTGGCCGGGGACCCGGTGTCCCGGGCCCCCGGTCCGCCGCCGACCGGTCCTACTCCAGGTCGGTGTAGGAGAAGATCGCGCCGATCTGGTAGCCGTCGAGCTTGGTGTCGAAGGTGAACTCCAGACCGGTGTCGCCGTTCCGCATCAAGTCGGAGATGTCGAGCCGGTTCGAGTCGTAGCCCATCTGGTTGACGTAGTTGGGCGTGCGCGCACCGGCGACGGTCCCGGCGTTGTCGATGATGGTCGAGTTCATGAAGTCGTTCGCGGGCTTCTCCGGCAGGCTGAGCTGCGTCAGCGGCCCGTTGGTGGACTTCACGGTCACCGTGTCACCGGTGTAGGTGCGGTCGCCGTCGTAGGCCACGTACCCGAGCACGGACTTGATCGGCCCGCTCGCGGGCGTCTTCAGGTCGGAGATGTCCACCTTGATCGGTGCCGACTTCGGCAGTTCGATCTGGAAGCCGTCGTCCAGGGTGATGTGACGGTAGGGCAGGTCGCAGTTCTCGTAGGCCACGACCAGGGTCCAGCCGCCCCAGCTGTGCGACTGCACCTTCGAGTCCATGTCGGCCACGATGTAGTTGCCGTTGCCGTTCTTGCGGACGATGTCGGTGACGTCGGCGGAGGCCTGGTAGCCGTGCTCCATGGCGTTGCCGGTTCCGATGCCGGTCATGTAGCCGAGGTCGTTGTCGTCCGTGTTGACCTCGTGGTAGGTCTTGTCCTTGGCGCCCTTGAAGAGCACCCCGTCGACCTTCGTCAGCGGCAGGACATCGTTCCCCAGGCCTCGGGTTCCGCCCCAGTACAGCCGGGCGTACTTGATGTCGGAGCCCTTCGACAGGTTCATCACCGCGCCGCTGGACGAGTACAGCGTCTCGTAGCCGCCGCCCTCCGAGGCCGGCAGCTTGAACTTCCCGGGGTACTGGTTGACGTACCGCATGATGTAGTTGTTGTTGTAGATGCCCTGGCCGATGCCCTTGCGTGCGTCGAGGCAGGAGGCCACGCCCGGGGTCACCGGGGGCTTCTTCTCGTCACAGGTCATCAGGGTGTTGGCGATCCGGGTGATGGATCCGTTCATGTCCGCCTGGTAGCGGGTCTTCATGGGGATCGGGTGCTGTCCGGTGCTGTCGCCGGCACGCGTCACGGGCAGCGGTCCGGGGCGGGCCGGGGCCAGCGCGCCGGAGCCCGAGGCGAAAACCAGCTGGGAGGCGGCTGCCGCGCCCGCCACCGCCACGGCGACGGTGGCACGGATCAGCTTGCGCGAGCGGGGGGTCGTCACTGCGGTCCTGCGGTGCATCGGGTCCTCTCGGTTCGTACTCGTCGTGATCGACGTGGTGATCGACGTGGTGATCGACGTACTGGCAGATCACCTCATCCGAACACGACGGGTCGTCAGATGCCGGATCTGATGGTCCGTTAGTGGCGACGACCGAGGGCCTCGGGCCTCAGCTCTGGGCGACCGTCACGAAGGCGGCGACCAGCGGCGAGCGGCGGGCCGCCTCCCAGGCGAGGAACACCTGGTCCGGCTCCGCGTCCAGGACGGGGACGTAGGTGATGTCCGGGCGCGAGTACTGCTCGGCGACGGACTGCGGCACCAGGGTGATGCCGTGGCCGGCGGCGACGCGTTCGAACTTCTCCTCGACGGTGCGGATCGGCGGGTCGTCCGGGCCGGCGTCGACGTAGCGCAGCCGGGGCTCGGCGTCGAGGTCGGCCAGGGCCAGGTCCTGCTTGCCCGCCAGCCGGTGGTCGGCCGGGAGCATCGCCACCCGCGCCTCGGTGAACACCGGCAGCAGCCTCAGGCCCTGCTCCCGGATCGGCCTGCGCAGGTAGGCGAGGTCGACGGTCCCGTCCAGGATCAGGTCCTCCTGGTCGTCCCACTCGACCCGGCGCGCCTGGACCTCCACATCGGGATGGGCGGCGCCGAAGGCCCGGATCACCCCGGTGACGACGACCCCGGCCCGGAAACCGACCACCAGCCGGCGTGGACCGCGGGCGGCCCGGTGCACCCTGCGGCGGGCGGCTTCGGCGCCGGCGAGCAGGGGCTGCGCGTCGTCGAGGAGCTGGCGCCCGGCGGCCGTCAGTGTCACGCCGTGGCTGTCCCGCACGAAGAGCGTGGCATCCAGGTCCTTCTCCAGGGCCCGGATCTGACGGCTCAGCACCGGCTGGGCGATGTGCAGCCGCTCGGCCGCACGTCCGAAGTTCAGCAGCTCGGCGACGGCGACGAAGTAGCGGATCTTCCGCAGGTCCAGATCCATGCCGCACCTTCCCCAGCTCTGCTCTGCTCCGGTGGCGATGCCTTCAGGGTATCGCCACCGTCGAAAGAGGTCTTGGACGACGCGGCGGGTCCGGCCGCAGGCTGGATCACGCCAGAGCACGAGCAATCTGGACCGGTCGGCAGCGCGGAGCGGCCGGTCCTACGAAGGGAACCGACATGGGCCTGCAAGGACAGCGGATCGTCGTCATCGGCGGCACCACGGGCATCGGGCTCGCAGTCGGGGAGGCGGCAGCGCAGGACGGGGCCGCGGTGATCGTCGCCTCCAGGAGGCAGGAGAGCGTGGACGGCGCACTGAAGCGCCTGCCGGGGACCGCCGAGGGCCACGTCCTGGACGCGACCGACGAGGCGGCCATCGCCGCCTTCTTCGAGCGAATCGGCGGCTACGACCACCTGGTCTTCACCGCGGGCGAGTCCCTGCTGCTGGAGACCCTCGCCGAGTCGGACCTGGCGCGGGCCCGCGGCTTCCTGGACACCCGGCTGTGGGGCGCCTACACGGCCGTCAAGTACGGAGCCCCGTCGATCCGCGAGGGCGGTTCCGTGGTGCTGACCACCGGCACCGCGGGCCGCCGCCCGATGCCGGGCACCACCGTCGCGGCCAGCCTCTGCGGAGCGATGGAGTCGCTGACCCGGGCCCTGGCCCTGGAACTCGCCCCGCTCCGCGTCAACGCGGTCGCACCGGGCGTCGTCCGCACCGACCTGTGGCGCGACCTGCCGCAGGCCAACCGCGAGGGCCTCTTCGCCTCCGCCGCCGAGTCCCTCCCCGTCGGCCGCATCGGCGAACCGGCGGACGTCGCCGAGGCCTACCTCTACCTGATGCGCGGCGCCTACACCACCGGCTCAGTGGTGGTCGTCGACGGCGGCACCGTACTGGTCTGACTGAGGATCCGTCCCGAACCTGTCCCCAGAACGGAGACAGGTTCGGGATCAGGCCGGAGGGTACAGGGGCGGAAACCGTGGGTGGCTTACATGGCGGCTCCGTTGCCGCCCTCCGCCGTCCGTGGCTTGTTGCTGTTGCTCGCTTCGCTCGCGGCGACAAGGACGGGAGGGGTGCGGGGGCTCGCCATTGCCGGGCGGCGGGTCGGTCGGTGGCGCGGCTGGAGAAACGATTCGCCAGGTAGGTGCCCTCTACACTTTGGGTCAATCTCCGGACATTGGGTCACTTGATCTACGTGAATGCCCGGATATATCGGACATCTCCGTACGACGAGTGACCCGATGTACGAGAAGTGACCCGAGTTCAAGCAACTCGGCCCACCGCACGCTCCTACCCCGCCCCGCACGCCCCCGTCACGGGCCTACGGCGACCGGCCAAGCAGCCCCCTCCCTGCTGTTAGCCCGCGAGGCGGAGCCGAGCAACAGCAACAAGCCACGGGCGGGGGCGGGCGGCATCGGTGCCGCCATGTAAGCCACCCACAGCTTCCGCAAACAACCAGCTACGCCGCCCTGCCGACCGCCCCCGAACAGCACCTGCGGGCCGGCCGCGCTTGTTAGGGTCGCGCAATGACGACGACTCCGGCTTCCCCGCGTGCTGACTCCGTCGACTCCGCTCACTCCGCCGCCGAGGCTTTCCTCCGTGACTTCCACAACCGCCTCCCCGGTCGGCAGTCGGTGAACATGGAGGGCGCACCGTCGGCTGACGGCCGCACCGGGTACCAGCTGCTGGCGGCCGAAGTTGCCGGGGCCCGGCGGGTGCTGGACCTCGGTTGCGCCGACGGTGCGCTGCTCGAAGTGCTGGCGGCGGCCGGGGCCGAGGAGCTGGCCGGGATCGACCTCTCCGAAGCCGAGTTGGCGTTCGCCCGTCGTCGTCCCGCACTCGCCCGGGCGGATCTGCGCCAGGGCCGGGCACAGCAACTGCCCTTCCCTGACGACTCGTTCGACGCGGTGGTGTCCCACATGGCGCTGATGCTGATGAACGACGTAGAGCAGGTCGCGGCCGAAGCCTCGCGCGTCCTCGCCCCCGGCGGCAGGCTCGCCGTCGCCGTGGGCGGCGGGTCGGTGAAGGGCGAGGCGATGAGCTTGTTCCTCGAAATCGCCGCCCCCTACTTCAGCGCCGTCCCGCCCGAACGCTCCCTACCGCGCCTCGGCGACCGTCGGACCCGTACCCGCGAGGGCCTGGACGAGTTGCTGACCCCCGCCGGGTTCGAACCCGTCAGCTGGACGACCGTCGTCATCGACATGGGCGGCGCCCCCGAACAGGTCTGGGAGTCCCTCACCGACGCCTTCTACGACCTGGCGGCCCTCGACGAGAACCAGACCGCCCGCCTCCGCACCGAGTTCCTCGCCGCCGCCCCCTTCCTACTCGACACAGCCGGCCGCATCCCCGCCGGCATGCACCTCAACACCGCCACCACCCGCCTGCGCTGATCGGCGCTCCGGGACAGAACAGCAGGTCAGCCTTGCCCTTGGGGCCAGGCGGCCAGTGCGAGTTCTGCGGTCCGGGTGAGTTCCGCCGGGGTGGCTCCGTCGCGGGCGCGTTGGGACATGCCCTGGATGACTGCGGCGAAGTACGCGGCCAGGGCGCGCGGGTTAGCGGTAGGTGGTAGTTCGCCCTGCTGTTGTGCGGTCAGCAGGCGGGCCTCGAAGGCGGCCAGGTTCGCGTTGCGCAGGTCGCGCAGGAACGCCGCGACCTCGGCGTCCTGCACGGTGACGTTGGTGGCGGCGCTGATGGTCAGGCAGCCGGCCGGATGGGAGGGGTCGGGGTAGGCGGCTGCGGCCTCCCGGAGCAGGCGGCGGAACGCGCCGCGGGCGGTGGGCTCCTCGGCCAGGGCGGCACCGACGAAGGCGCCGACAGGCGAGCGCCCGTAGGCCTGCACGACCTCCTTGAACAGGGACTTCTTGTCCCCGAACGCCGAGTAGAGGCTGCCGGGCCTGATGCCCATCGCGCGGGTGAGCTCACCGACCGAGGTGGCTTCGTAACCGTGCTCCCAGAACAGTCGGGTCGCGGCTTCCAGGGCCGTGGCGCGGTCGAAGGTCGGGGGCCGCCCTCGCTTCACCTCTGGTGCAGTCATGCCCTGATTCTAGAGCGATCGTTCAAGAACGTGTGCTACGTTCATTCTTGAGCGTTCATTCAAGAAAGTGGGGAGCGGGCAACAGCCATGGCAGCCAAAGCACTTGAGGGAAAGGTCGCACTGATCACCGGCGGCAGCCGGGGTATCGGCCGGGCCATCGCGGAACGGCTCGCCCGTGACGGCGCCTGCGTCGGCGTCGCCTGTGCCCGCGACGAGAACGCGGCTGGCGAGACCGTCGCGCGGATCCGGAAGAACGGCGGGCAGGCCTTCGCGCTCCGCGCGGAACTGGGGCGGCACGGTGACGCGGCCCGCCTGTGGGCGGCCTTCGACGCCGCGGGCCGGGACCACGTACCCGACGGGAAGCTCGACATCATCGTCAACAACGCCGGCATCGGACGCAGTGCGCCGTTGGCCTCGTTGACCGAAGAGGGATTCGACGAGGTCTTCGCAGTGAACGTGCGCGCGCCGTTCTTCATCGTGCAGCAGGGACTGCCGCGCCTGCGTGACGGAGGCCGGATCATCAACATCTCCAGCGGCGCCGCCCGCCTGGCCATGCCGGAGATCCTGGCCTACGGCGCCACCAAGGGCGCGCTGGACACCTTCACCCTCAACCTCGCCAAGGAACTGGGCCCTCGGGCCATCACCGCCAACTCGGTGGCCCCCGGCATCGTCGACACGGACGTCAACGCGTCCTGGCTCCGCGGCAATCCGGAGGCCGAGGCGCACGCCTCGGCCCTGGCCGCCCTCGGCCGGGTCGGGCAGCCGGAGGACGTGGCCGACATCGTGGCCTTCCTCGCCTCCGACGACGCCCGCTGGGTGACCGGCCGGGTCATCGATGCGACGGGCGGCGCCGGACTGTAGCGGCGGAAAGCGAGGAGCCCGGTACCGGTGGATGACTCCACCGGTACCGGGCTCCTCCGGCCTACGGTTACAGGACCGGGAGGTTCTTGCGGAGCTCGAAGGCGGTGACCTCGGAGCGGTACTCCTCCCATTCCTGGCGCTTGTTGCGCAGGAACTGGCGGCCACCTTCGTAGCCTGCGAACCTCTGTTCGACAAGTGCGGCGGACCAGCCACGATCTGGTCGACGTCTGTCATCGATGTTCATCCTTGGCCACCCTCGGACGGCCCACAGACGGCCCCACACTGGCCCGCTAGGCACTCAGAAAGGGGCAGGACGGACAAGCTTAGGTCGGTCAGTTCTTGTCAGGTGCGCCAGAGCGAACGGTGCCTGGCACCGCGCTGACAGGCACCAACACCGACTGTCAATCTCCCGGTGCGACCAAGACCTTGCCAGGCGCCGTATGTCACTTATCCAGGAACGCGCGGACGAAGCACGGCCTGTTCCGGATCCGCCCCAAGTACACCTCAAGATCCATCGGCCTCTATCACTGGACGAAGCGGCCATGATCACAAAATACAGTCGGGGTATTAGGTCAAACCGATCCTGCCGACTACCGGGGTGGGCGACGATAGGCGGGTCATGACGTGCCCGTCTGAAAGGGGAGCAGTGTCTACGGATGCGCAGGGAGTCGCTGAAGAACGGATCGAAGCGACTCGTCGCAGCAAGGCCCATCGGCTGGACCTGTCTGACCTCGGGTTATCGGTGCTGCCGGAATCGCTATGTAACCTCACCGCCATCACCACCTTGGACCTGAGCGGGAATACGTTTTCGGCGCTGCCGGAGTGGCTGGGAGATCTGACCGCCCTCGCCACTCTAAGCCTGTCCAAGAATCAGATTTCCGCTTTACCTGAGTGGCTGGGAGATCTGACTTCCCTCACTGAGCTACACCTGGACGGGAATGAGTTGTCAGTATTGTCGGAGTGGCTGGGTAATCTCACCAATCTCACCGATCTGGACCTGTCGAAGAACAAGCTTTCGGCATTACCAGAATGCCTGGCTAGCCTGACTGCTCTCACCAGCCTGGACCTTGCTGGGAATGAGTTGCCGGAGTTGCCGGAGTGGCTGGGTAACCTCACCGCCCTCACCGATCTGGACCTGTCGGACAACGGGTTGTCGGCCTTGCCGGAGTTCCTGGCTGGCCTGACTGCTCTCACCAGCCTGGACCTTGGCGGGAATAAGTTGCCGGAGTTGCCGGAGTGGCTGGGTAACCTCACCGCCCTCACCGATCTGGACCTGTCGAAGAACAAGCTTTCGGCATTGCCAGAATGCCTGGCTGACCTGACTGCTCTCACCAGCCTGGACCTTGCTGGGAATGAGTTGCCGGAGTTGCCGGAGTGGCTGGGCAATCTCACCAATCTCACCGATCTTGACCTGTCGGGCAATAATCTTTCGGCCTTGCCGGAATGCCTGACTTGCCTGGCTGCTCTCACCAGCCTGGACTTGGCCCGGAATGAGTTTCTGGAGTTGCCGGAATGGCTGGGCAATCTCACCAATCTCACCGATCTTGACCTGTCGGGCAATAATCTTTCGGCCTTGCCGGAATGCCTGGCTAGCCTGACTGCTCTTACCAGCCTGGACCTTGGCGGGAATAAGTTGTCGGTGTTGCTGGAATGGCTGGGTAACCTCACCGGCCTCACCGATCTTGACCTGTCGGACAACGGGTTGTCGGCCTTGCCGGAGTTCCTGGCTGGCCTGACTGCTCTTACCAGCCTGGACCTTGGCGGGAATAAGTTGTCGGTATTGCCGGAATGGCTGGGTAATCTCACCGCCCTCACCGATCTGGACCTGTCGGACAACAAGCTTTCGGCCCTGCCAGAATCTATTGAAAATCTCACCAAGCTCCTAAGTATGGATATTTCCAAGAATGACCTGTCGGCATTGCCGGAGTCACTTGGCAATCTCGCTAGACTCACCAGCCTAAGCCTTGCCGATAATAGAATTTCAGTACTACCTAATTCGATTGGAAAATTGACCGACCTCACATACCTATACCTGTATAACGCCGGCCTGTCGGCATTGCCAGAGTCAATTGGGGATCTTGCGAGCCTCACCGACCTGATCCTTTCTGAAAATGAATTGTCAGTCCTGCCGGATTCGATCGGAAAATTGACTAGACTGACCTCTTTGTATCTGTACATGAATAAGATTTCGGTATTGCCCAGTTCAATTGGGGACCTTGTCAGGCTAGAGCTTCTCAATCTAACCGGAAACGACCTATTGGAGCTACCTGAATCACTTGGCAATCTCACGCTTCTCAATCATCTATACTTGTCTAATAGCAATCTTTCGATGCTCCCTGATTCTATAGGGAAATTGACCAAACTCCAAGTTCTCGAAGTGGATGGAAATTCGCTCACGAGCCCTCCGCCTGAAGTCATTGCGGCTGGAGCTGGGGCAGTGGTGGCATTCCTATCGGGCCTGGCGGCTAATCCAGTACGTCAGTGGGTATCGAAGGTACTCGTTGTGGGGCAGGGACGTGCTGGCAAGACGTCGTTGCTGAAGGCATTGCGCGGTGAGGCGTTCGACCTCGGCGAGGACAGTACGCACGGTCTAACCATCGGTTCGCTTCGGATGGCGCATCCGGATCCAGCGTGTGCTGATGTCATGATGGAATTGGCAACGTGGGACTTCGGCGGCCAGGAGATCTATCATGCGACGCACCAATTCTTTCTGACGGAACGTTCGCTGTTCGTGCTGGTCTGGGACGCACAAGTGGGTTGGGAGGCCAGCCTCTTGTACTACTGGCTGGACATGATCAAGGCACGAGCGCCATACGCCCCGGTGGTTCTGGTCGCCACTCACCTGGGGCCACGACCACCGGACTTCCCGCTGAACAACCTCCGCCAGGCATATCCGGGCCTGATCGTGGAGAGCATGGCCGTTGACAGCGAGACGGGACATGGGCTTGAGGAGCTACGGGCGGTGATCAGGCGCGTAGCGGCCGACCTACCATTGATGGGAACTCGGTGGCCGCGCCCCTGGCTGGAGGCTGCGGACACGATCCGCGCCCACCCTGAAAATCATGTTCCAGCCGAGGAGCTGTACGCGATCATGGCCAGGTGCGGAGTGGAAGACCTGGTGCACCAGAGGGCCCTAGCCGCAGCGCTGCACAGTCTGGGCGACATACTATTTTACCCGCAGGATGATGAACTGCAGGACCTGGTAGTGCTTCACCCCCAGTGGGTAACTTCCTATGTCAGTAAGGTGCTGGACGACGAGACTAAGGAACTGCAAGCCAACGGTGCCCTCTTCACCAAGGCGCACCAGCGGCGGCTATGGCACGACCTTTCCTCTGGAATGCGGCAGCACTTTGTGAGCATGATGGAGCGCTTCGATCTGTCGTACCGCACCAGTGACCGCGCCAGCAGCCTGGTAGTAGAACTGCTGCCCTGGGATCCGCCCGACTTCCAGAACCTGTGGGAGGGAGCATTCACCTCGGCACACCGGGAGCTGCGGTTGCGGTACAGGCTGCATACGGTGCCGCCCGGTATCCCGACCTGGTTCATCGCTCGGGAGCATCGGTTCACCACTGGCTTCCACTGGCGTACCGGTGTGCTTCTACGGCATTCCGACGGTGCCCACTTCGGACTGCTAACCATGGACAAGCATGCGAAGACGGCGGAGCTTCGGGTACGCGGCCCTTATCCGCAGGACTTCTTCGCAGTGCTCAAGGACGGTTTGGAGGAGACCCTGGACCGGTATCCGGGGCTGGGTATCGAACGCTTGGTGCCGTGTCCAGTCATCGGAGATGACGGGGAGGCGTGCCCGCATGAGTTTCGTCACGAGCAACTGGTTGCGCGTCTGAGTCTTGAGCCGCCACGCGAGACCATTGAGTGCCCGGTGGACTTCGCCGAACTGAACGTGCGGCAATTGCTGCAAGGGATCGAACCGCCGGCCAGGTCCCGTTCTGAAGAGTTGGCTGAGGCGGTAACAGGTGTAGTGGTGGGCTTGCGGCAGCAGGTCGAGCATCACAACGAAGACGTCTTAGACGAACTACGGGCCATGAGGATCAAGCAGGACGCAATCGCGGCCGAGCAGCAGCGCACGTTCCTGGCCGCGCAGCGATTGAACCAGTCGTTGAATCAGGTGTTGTGCCCGAGTGTGATGGCGGTGGAGCACGTTCGCAAGCGGGCGGGAGGCCTCATGGGATCGGTGGTGCGAGTACATCTCTACTGCGAGGCGCCCGGCGCCTGGCATCGGGCGCCAGGCGCCGAGCCTTACGAGCTGAAGCTGACATCGGGGGCCATTGCGACAGTGCTGCCCTACGTGCAGACCATGCTGTCCCTGCTCAAGTACGTGGTCCCGGTCGCTGGGGCCAGCATCGGTATCGCCTCCGAGGACCTGGCCAAGCACCTGAAGGGTGACATCGAGACGATGGAAGCGTTGGTGGCCGGTCTGCCCGATGAACTGCACACCCACGATCTCAGCGGAGTCCAGACCATGGTCCGCGCCACGGAGGACCCCCAGTTCCGGGCCATGCAGGGGTTGCTGCTCGCCTTGGACCCCAAGCAGGCTTGGAGTGGTCTGAGCAAGGTGGCCACCCCTGAGGGCCACATCTATTGGCTGTGCGCGGCTCACACCCGCCAGTACCGGGGATTGCCAGGAGAATCCGCAATCAACCCGTAGCGAGCCTCAAAGAAGGGTGCGGACGATATACGCCGTCGGCGACATCGTCCGCACCTCCAAGGCCCTCGGCGTCGTCCAGCACATCGCCTCCGGCGCCTCCCGACTGTGCCCGGTCGTCGATTCCCTGGTCGGGGACTGTCCTAGGGATTGTGTTGTTTGGCCCGGTGTGACCCGAGTTGGCATGAGCTGTGCTCTGCCGGGAAGGATCACGGATGGGAACCAGGGACGAGTCTCGTGCGGTGGAGCTGGTCCGGGAGTTGGCGGCCCGACTGGTGGAGCGGGCCCGCAATGAGGGGGTGAACCTGGTCGGCTCCGACGGGCTCCTCAAGGGCCTGGTGAAGCTGAGGCAGCAGGCGGCAGGACTGATCGCCACCTGGCGGCGGAACTGGGACCACTTCACCGGCTTCCTGAAGTACCCGCCGGAGTTGCGGAAGGTCGTCTACACCACCAACATGATCGAGTCCCTGAACGCCCGGGTCCGCAGGGCCACCGCCCGACGAGGACACTTCCCCACGGAGGAAGCAGCGCTCAAGGTCGTCTATCTCGTCCTACGCGAGCACCGGCCCAACCGGGCCAACATCACCGGCCGGACCCGCGACTGGATGGAGGCCGCCAACACGCTCGCCAACTACTACGGCGAACGCGTCACCGACCACTACTGACACCACAAGACACCAGGCCAAACAACACAAAGATCAGGACACTCTCGTGCGGCCTCCGTCAGGGCGAGGTATTCGGCCTGCCCGTGGATGAAGTCAACTTCGACACCGGTTGGCTGCACGTCGGCTTTCAGGTCAAGAATGTCGGGGGTCACCTCGTCTTCGCTCCACCGAAGCGAGGGAAAGTCCGTGACATCCCGCTTGCGCCTGCTGTTGCCTTGGCCTTCAAGGAACATGCCGAGCGGTTCCCGCCGACAGCTGTCACCCTGCCGTGGCTCCGGCCGGACGGTGCTCCAGTGACGAAGAAATTGATGTTCACTGCGGCTCACGGCGGAGCGGTGCGCCGGAGCGACTTCAACACCTACGCATGGAAGCCTGCGCTGGTGGGTGCTGGCGTTCTTCCGGAGCGGGTGAAGGGGAAGCGTCACCAGGCGGCCCGTGAGGACGGGATGCACGCCCTGCGGCACTTCTTCGGATCGCGTCCCTTGGCGTGGTGTAGCCGATCAGCGTGGGGTGGTGCGCCGGGGGCGTGGACCCGGGTAGCTTCCGCTCTGCCGACAGGGTGGGCCACC
>NZ_JOEH01000002.1 GCF_000719095.1 Streptacidiphilus jeojiense
CCCCCACCCCCACCCCCACCCCCACGTCCACCACCGCGGCGGGCGCCTGCGAGGTGGACTACAGCCTCAGCAGCCAGTGGAGCGGCGGCTTCGGCGCCAATGTCACCCTGGTCAACCACGGCACCGCCGCTGTCAACGGCTGGACCGTCGGCTGGACCTTCCCCGACGGGCAGAAGATCACCCAGCTCTGGAACGGCAGCTACACCCAGTCCGGGTCGGCCGTCACGGTGAGCAACCTGTCCTACAACGCGACGATCGCCGCGGGCGGATCGGTCTCCTTCGGCTTCAACGGGAGCTGGACCACGGCCGACGACCCGCCCGCCGCGGCCACCCTGAACGGCACCCTCTGCACCGTCAAGTCGTCGTAACGGCGGGTGGGGGCCGCGGCGGCGGCCCCCACCGGCCCGGTTCAAGCCATACGGGACAGCGCGATCTGCCGGAGACTGCCAGAAAGGCCGAGACTCACCGCCTTGTTACCAATGGAAGGTTTGTACGATCAGGAGCCAGAGGGCCAGGGCACTACCTGTGATCTGCCGACGCCCCGACCGGAGGCCGCAAATGCCTGTCCATGTGAGCAGACCCGTCGTCGTCTTCCCGCCGTACGAGGTGGAGCTCGACGAGATCCTGGCCGACATCCGGACCCACCACGCCGACCATCCGGACCTGCGGCGGATCCTGCGCATCGTCGGCCGCACCGGCGTTCGGAGCCGGCGCTTCGCCCGACCGCTGGAACAGGTCGCGAAGAGCGAGCCGATCGAGGAGCGCAACCGGCGCACCTTCGCGGACGTCTGCGCGCTGGGTGAGCAGGCCGCCCGCGCGCTGCTGGCCGAGCAGGGTGTCGAACCGGGCCAGGTGGACTGTGTCGTGACCAGCCACAGCACCGGGATCGCCATCCCCGGCCTGGACGTGCACCTGTTGAACGCCCTCGGGCTGCGCCCGGACGTCCGGCGCCTACCCATGACCCAACTCGGCTGCACCGGTGGCGCCCTGGCTCTGGTCCGCGCGGTGGAGCAGGTGCACGCCCATCCGGGGAGCAGGGTGCTGGTGGTCATCGCCGAAGCGCTCAACACGGTCTACCAGCACTCCGACGACAGCGTCGAGGCCATGATCTACAAGGTGCTGTTCGGTGACTCCGGCGGAGCCGTCATGGTCAGCGACACTCCGCTGGGCACCGGTCTGGTGGTGCAGGACACCTGGGAGTTCACCCTCCCCGACACGACCGAACGCCAACGCCTCAGGCTCGACGGTCTCGGCCAGCACTTCGACTCCACGTCCGGTGCGTTGAAGTCCATGGGCGAGCTGGTTCCTCCGCTGCTCGACTGGTACCGGCGCTCGGCGGGGCGGGACGCCCCCGACTTCTGGGTGGCGCACACGGGAGGGCCGCGCATCCTCAGCGATCTGGAGGACGGCGTGGGCTGCGACCGGAAACAGCTGGCCCACTCCTGGGACAGCCTGCACGAACGCGGCAACCTCGGCGGAGTGGCCGTCCTCGATGTCCTCGACCGGCTCTATGCGACCCCGCCCGACCAGGGCGCCTCCGGGGTGCTGATCGGCCTCGGGCCCGGTTTCTCCGCCGCGGCCTGCCGTGCCGTCTGGCACATCGGCTGAACAGGCCGGCCCGGCCGTCCCCGGTGTGTTTGATTTCCATACGGCGGCATGCATAATTATTCCAAGCAATGCATGGCGCTGAGGGGACTACGACCGTGAGCAACAACGACAACGTACGGCTCTGGGGAGCCCGCTTCGCCGACGGCCCGTCGGAGGCGCTGGCGGCGCTGAGCGCCTCGGTGCACTTCGACTGGCGACTCGCGCCCTACGACATCGCCGGGTCCCGGGCCCACGCCAAGGTGCTGCACCGGGCCGGACACCTCAGCGCGGACGAACTCCAGCGGATGCTGGACGGGTTGGAGTCGCTGCTCGCCGACGTCGAGTCGGGCGCCTTCACCGGGACGGTCGCCGACGAGGACGTGCACACCGCACTGGAGCGGGGCCTGCTGGAGCGGCTCGGCCCGGACCTGGGCGGGAAGCTGCGTGCCGGACGGTCCCGCAACGACCAGATCGCCACCCTCGGCCGGATGTACCTGCGCGACCACGCCCGGATCATCGGCGGACTGCTGCTGGACCTGCAGCAGGCCCTGGTCGGACTGGCCGAGGCGCACCCGGGCACGGCCATGCCGGGCCGGACCCACCTGCAGCACGCCCAGCCGGTGCTGTTCGCCCATCATGTCCTGGCCCACGTCCAGGCGTTGGGACGGGACGCGGAGCGGCTGCGGCAGTGGGACACCCGCACCGCCGTGTCCGCCTACGGCTCCGGGGCACTGGCCGGGTCCTCGCTGGGCCTGGACCCGCAGTTCGTCGCGGCCGAGCTGGGCTTCGAGGGCGGCAGCGCCGCCAACTCCATCGACGGCACGGCCTCGCGCGACTACGTCGCCGAGTTCGCCTTCGTGACCGCGATGATCGGCATCAACCTCTCCCGGATCGCGGAGGAGGTGATCATCTGGAACACCCGCGAGTTCGGCTTCATCACGCTGCATGACGCCTTCTCCACCGGCTCCTCGATCATGCCGCAGAAGAAGAACCCGGACATCGCCGAGCTGGCGCGCGGCAAGTCGGGCCGGCTGATCGGCAATCTGACCGGTCTGCTGGCGACCCTCAAGGCGCTGCCGCTGGCCTACAACCGGGACCTGCAGGAGGACAAGGAGCCGGTCTTCGACTCCTGCGACACCCTGGAGGTGCTGCTGCCGGCCTTCACCGGGATGATGGCGACGCTCACCGTCCACGACGAGCGGCTGGAGGAGCTGGCCCCGGCCGGCTTCTCGCTCGCCACCGACATCGCCGAGTGGCTGGTCAAGCAGGGCACGCCGTTCCGGGTCGCGCACGAGGTGGCCGGCGCCTGCGTGAAGTTCTGCGAGCCGCGCGGCCTGGAGCTCTCGGACCTGACGGACGAGCAGTTCGCGGAGATCTCACCGACGTTGACGCCCGAGGTGCGCGAGGTGCTGACGGTCCACGGGGCGATCGCCTCCCGCGACGGACGCGGCGGCACCGCGCCGACGGCGGTGGCGGTGCAGCTCGCCGAGGTGAAGGCGGACCTGGCGCTCCAGCAGGAGTGGGCCGGCGTCGAGCACTGATCCCGGCCGGGGAGCGGAGGGCGGCTGCGGACGGCAGCCGCCCTCCGCTCCGTCAGGCCGCTTCGGGGAGTTGCTCGGCGGCCGCGGCGGCTGCCGCCCGGCTGGCCAGTGCCTTGGCCTTGGTGGCGTACATGTCGACGTACTCCTGGCCGGACAGCTCCAGGATCGCCGACACGATCTCGTCCGTCACCGCGCGCAGCACATAGCGGTCGTCGGCCAGGCCCTCGTAGCGGGAGAAGTCCAGCGGCGGCCCGAAGCGCACCTCGGGGCGCGGGCCGAGGCGCCAGCCGGTCCGGCCGTTGGGCTGGACCCGGTCCGTGCCGACCAGGCCGACCGGGATCACCGGGACGCCGCTGGCCAGCGCCAGCCGGGCGATACCGGTGCGGCCGCGGTGCAGCCGGCCGTCGGGGGAGCGGGTGCCCTCCGGGTAGATCCCGAACAGCTTGCCCTCGCGCAGGGTGCGCAGGCCGGTGTCGATCGCCGCCATCGAGGCCCGGCCGCCGCTGCGGTCCACCGGCACCGCCCCGACCCCGGTGAAGAACCAGGCCGACAGCCGTCCCTTGAGCCCGCTCCCGGTGAAGTACTCGGCCTTGGCCACGTAGTGGACCTGCTGCGGGGCGAGCAGCGGCACGAACACCGAGTCGCAGAACGACAGGTGGTTCGGCGCGATGATCGCCGGGCCCCGGGTCGGGATGTGCTCGAGTCCGCTGATGCGCGGCCGGTAGAGCACCCGCACCAGGGGACCGACCAGGACCCATTTGAGCAGCCAGTAGAACACCACAGTCCTCCAGGGCGGGCGTCGCGGAATGGTGATGACGCTATCGGCTCCGGGTTACCGGGGGAAACGCGCCGGGACGTGGGCTTGGTTACATTCTGTCGATCGGTTGACTACGGAGGAGTGCGGCCGTGCGGCCGGTGCGGCCGAATGGCGGATCACCCGTGCGGGTGGATCGCGCCGGGACGCGGATCCGGAGGGCTGCACTCCGGCGTCGACGCTGACGATCCGCCGGGACCCGATCCGCCGGAAGCCGATCGCCCGGAACCCGCACCGCCCGACCCCGGGAGCGCCGATGCAGCCCACCGCCGCCGACCCCGCCCTGCGCGGCACCTTCCTGGCCCTGCTGCGCAGCCTCGCCACCGCGCACGCGCTGGACGCCGAGGAACTGGAACAGCAGGTGTGGCTGCGCGCCGCGGCCGAGCGGCGCCGCTCCGACCCGGGCTCGCGGCTGCGGGCGCTGACGGTCCAGGAGTTCCGCCGGGCCCGGGAGGAGGCGCGCGGGCGGGCCAGGGACCTGGAGGCGGCGGGGCTGCTCGCGGCGGCCCGCACGGCGGCCGACGCCGCCTCGCCCGAGGCGCTGGCCCTGGGCGCGGAGCAGGGCCGCGAACTGCGGGCGGCGATCTCCCGGCTGCCGGCGCGCTGCCCCGACCTGCTGGCAGCGTTGCTGGAGCTGCCGCCGATGAGCTACCGGGAGCTGGCCGACGAGCTGGCGATGCCGCGCGGCAGCATCGGCCCGACCCGCTCGCGCTGCCTGGCCTGCCTGCGCCGGCTGCTGACCCGGCAGCCCACCGCCGGGCATCCGGATCCTGCCGGGCGGCCGGATCCCGAGGGGCGGCCGGATCCCGCCGGGAAATCGATGATTGGGAGGGGTGGCGGTATGGGTAGTGGGCTCTAAACGTACGCCCGGTCCCGACGGCTCCCGTCGGGACCGACCCACCTCCGGTCAGGGCAACCCGGTCGCACCCCCCTCATCCTCGCGACCGGGGTACACAAGAAAGGGAGGAATGCGCGCATGGGCATGAGCGTGACCACCTCGATCGCCACCGAGGAAGACGCGGAGCGGATCCTCAAGCTCCAGTACCTCTGCTACCAGAGCGAGGCCGAACTCTACGGGGACTGGGCCATCGAGCCCCTGACCCAGACCCTGGACAGCCTGCGGACCGAGCTGAAGGAGCGTCATGTGCTGGTCGCCCGTCTGGGTGACGAGGTCGTCGGCAGCGTCCGCGGCTGGGTGGACGGCGACGGGCTGGGCCGGATAGGCCGGCTCTGCGTGCACCCCCGGATGCAGCGGCACGGTCTGGGCACCCGGCTGATCGGTGGCATGGAGCGGCTGCTCGCCGCCGGCGACCAGCCGGTGCGCGGCTACCGGCTCTTCACCGGGCACCGCAGCCTCGGCAATCTGCGGCTCTACCAGCGGCTGGGCTACCGCCAGACGCAGGTGGAGGAGGTGACCCGCAGTCTGAGCTTCATAGGCCTGGAGAAGCCGGTCGCCGAGCCGGTCACGCAGTTGGCCGCCACCGCCTGATCCGGCACCGCCCCCGCATCGCCCCACCCGGTGTGAGTCCTCCACCGGGTCGGGGCGATACGGCTGTCCGGGGCCGAAGGGGTGACGGCGGCCCCCTTTCTGGAGCATGATCGTTCCATCAGCCCCGCAGAGGAAGGGGCAACAGGCAGGAGCCCGGCAGATGACGTCCACCTTTCCCGAGATCTCGATCAGTACCGATCGGCTGGTGCTGCGAGCCTTCGAGCCGGAGGACGTGGTCGCGCTGACGGACCTGATGAGCGACGAACTGGTGCGCACCTGGACCACCGTCCCGCTCTCCTACTCCGAGCAGGACGCCAGGAACTGGATCGCGCTCGGCGCCCCGGCCGAACGCGCCCAGGGACGCGGAATCGTGCTGGGCGTCCACGAGTTCCTCACCCAGCGGCTGGTCGGCTCGGTCCGGCTGCGGCGCACCGACTGGCGGCTGCGGGCGACCGAGGCGACGGTGGCCACCGGGCCCTGGGCCCGCGGCGAGGGCTACGCCGGGGAGGCGCTGCTCGGTGTCGCCCACTGGCTGTTCGAGGACCAGAAGTTCGAGCGCCTGGAGCTGCGCACCGCGGCCGGCAACACCGCCGCCCAGCAGGTCGCCCAGAAGATCGGCTGCATCAGCGAGGGCGTGCTCCGCAACGCCTGGATCGTGCGCGACGGAGAGAGCGCGGGACGGGCCCGCAGCGATCTGATCGTCTGGAGCCTGCTGCCCGAGGACCTGGACGGTCTCGGCCAGGACGAGGATCCGAACTGGTGACTCCGCACCGCTGATCGGACCGACTACGCTGCACGCGGCACACCATGGGCACGCAAGCATCCGAGGGGGACCGGCCGCAATGGCTGA
This sequence comes from Streptacidiphilus jeojiense, assembly GCF_000719095.1. GTDB lineage: Bacteria > Actinomycetota > Actinomycetes > Streptomycetales > Streptomycetaceae > Streptacidiphilus > Streptacidiphilus jeojiensis. The sequence goes on from NZ_JOEH01000002.1 coordinate 6,282, forward strand.
CCGGGTCACAGTGATCGGCTGGGACGGCTCACCGCTCTCCCAGGCCGCGCAGGCCGCACTGGACGCCGCGACACTCGTCGCCGGCGGCACCTACCAGCTGCAGAACCTCAGAATCCCGGCCTCGGCGGACCGGATGGCGCTGGGCAGCGTCGAACTGGTCGCCCGCAGGGTGGCCGACCACCGCGGCGCCGCGGTGGTGGTGGCCGAGGGCGACCCGGGGTTCTTCGGCGTGGTGCGGACCCTGCGCCGGCCCGAGCACGGACTGGAGCTGGAGGTCCTGCCCGCGGTCTCCTCGGTCGCCGCCGCCTTCGCCCGCGCCGGGATGCCCTGGGACGACGCACAGGTCGTCAGCACCCATGGCCGGGGCCTGCGCCGGGCCGCCAACGTCTGCCGGGCGCACGCCAAGGTGGCGGTGCTGACCTCGCCCGGCGCCGGCCCCTCCGAGCTGGCGCTGATGCTGCGTGACGTGCACCGGACCTTCGTGGTCTGCGAGGCGCTGGGCACCCCGGACGAGAACGTCACCGTGCTCACCTCCGACCGGGTCCCGGACCACCTGTGGCGGGACCCCAACGTGGTGCTGGTGGTCGGCGGGAGCGCGCAGGGTCCGGTGCCGCCCTCCGGCTGGATGGCCGGACGCCCGCTGGACTTCCCCGGCCCGGTCCGGGGCTGGGCGCTGCAGACCCCGCCGGAGGAGGCCGCAGTGCCGGGGGCGCTCCCGGCCGCGGTCCGCGCGCTGGTGCTGGCCCGGCTCGGCCCGCGCCCGGGCGACCTGCTCTGGGACGTGGGCGCCGGCACCGGCGTGGTGGCGCTGGACGCCGGGCGGGCCGGAGCCGCCGTCATCGCCGTCGACCAGGACGGCGACGCCTGCGCCCGACTGGATGTCAGTGCCCGCCGCTACGGTGTGGAACTGCAGACCGTGCACGGCACCGCCCCGGCGGTGCTGGCCGATCTGCCCGAGCCCGACGTCGTGCTGGTGCGCGGCGGGGCGGAGGTGCTGCGCGCCTGCCTGGGCCGCCGTCCCGAACGCGTGGTCGCCCTGCCCAGGACCCTCCAGCAGGTCGAGGAGGTCCGCCGGGCCTTCGCCGAGGTCCACTACGCGGTCGAGGGCGAACTGCTGCACGCCGCCCCGCTGGCGGAGGGCGACGGCTTCGGCGCCGCCGAACCCCGATTCGTGCTCTGGGGCAGTCGCTGAAAGGTTCCTGAGTGCCCGCCGGACGGTCTTCGCGACCCTTCTGAGCAGGCGTCGGATGCCCACTGTTCGATACTGCCGACCGCGCTGTCACCGGTGGCCGGTAGGCTGACGCATGGTTCTCACGGACCGTACGTGCCGGACGTTTCGAACGTGGCGCAGGCCACATGGCGTCTGTGCGCGCTCGTTCGTCCCCGGGGCGGACGGACGGGGAGAATGCCGGTACGTCCGGGGCGATCGTGCCGGTTGCCCCGGTTCAGTCGTTGTTGTTGGGGAGCAGACCGGTGTCAGCCGGTCCGTCGCAGCGGAGCGAGGACCGGAAACATGGGTGCTGCGGTCCGTGATCGCGCCGCCAAGGACGCCACGCGGCCCTGGAAGGAGCCAGTGACATGAGCGATACCGGCCACGTCCCGACCGGGGGGACGACCGAGCAACCGCTCGCGACGAACGGCGCGGAGCAGTCCCCGAACGGGGCGTCCGCCCCGATCGGCGAGCCGTCCGCCCGCGACCCCTTCGGCAGCGACGCCTCCCTGGGACGCAACCAGGCGTTGCCGCAGCCGCTCGGCTCCGAGGTCGCGCCGCCCCCGTACACCTTCCTGGACCTGCCGGACGAGGACGACGAGGACGAGCTGCTGATGCCGGGTCCGCAGGGCTCCTGGAGCGAGCCGGCGACCCCGCGCGAACCGCAGCCCGCCTTCCAGCCGCAGGTTGTCGCCCAGCCGGCCGCCGCGGCGCCTGCGCCCGCCCTCCTTCCGGAGCCGGAGCCGGCCGCGCCGGTGCCCGCCGAGGGGACGGTGCCGGCCCCGTCCTGGCCGCCGCTGACCCCGCCGACGGCTCCGGCCCCGGCTCCGGCCGTTGCGGCGGCGTCGGAGAGCGCGCCCGCAGCTGCCGCGCCGGTGGCCGAGCAGCCGCAGCAGGTCCAGCCGGTGGTCGCCGCGCCGCGCCGGCCGCTGCACGCCGGGCCGCCGATCCCGGACCCCTCGCTGATGACCGGTCAGGTGCCGGTGCGCTCGCTGGCCGACCGCGGCCCGACGGCCGGCGCGGAGTCGCCGTTCACGGTCTCCTCACCGGCGACCCCGCCCTACGGCATGCCCGCGGCCCCGGCCGCGCCGACCGGTCAGCATCCCGGCCCCGAGTACCTGGACCAGCCGGTGGGTGCCGCCGCTGCGCTGGGCACCGCCGTCGGCACCGCACCGGTGCAGGTCGAGCCGGTGCCGGCCGAGCCGGTCGAGAGCACCGGACCGGCGCCCGAGCCGGTGGCGGTCACCGTCCCGGTGCAGATGCCGTCACCGGAGAGCACCCTCGGGGCCAACCCGGTGCAGCCCGCGCCGGTGCAGGAACCGGAACCGGTCATCGTTCCGGAGCCGCGGCCCGCGTCCTCGGCCCTCCCCGTCGAGCCCGTGGAGCCGGTGGAAGCCGCCGCCCCGGTCCAGGCCGCCCCCACCCCCGTCGAGCCGGTCGCCGCCGAGCCGATCCCGGTGGAACCCGTCGCGGTGGAACCAGTAGCCGCGGAACCGATCGCCGTGGAACCAGTCGCTGTGGAACCAGTTGCTGTGGAACCGGTCCTGGTGGAGCCGTCACCGGAGCCGGCCGCCGCGCCGGCTCCCGCCGCCGAACCGGCGCCCCAGCCCGAGCCGCCGGCGGCCGAGGCTGAAGCTGTACCTGAGGTCGAGGCAGCGGAGCCGGAGGCCAGGCCGGAGTCCTCCGCACCGCAGCCGGACGCCGCCATCCCGGCCCAGGGCGCCTCGCCCGAGGCCGGCGGCAGCCGGATCTCCGCGTTCATGTCCCCGCCGCCGCGCCAGTTCGTCATGGAGCCGGTCGTCGAGTCCGTCCCCGAGACCGTCGCCGACGTCAGCGCCGCCGCCGAGGTGGAGCCCGAGGTCCCGACCGGGGCGCCCGCCGCCCCCGGCACCTCGGAGAGCACCGCTCAGGGCACCGGGACGCTGTCGGACCCGGTACTGTCCCCCGTCCATCCCGCAGCGGAAGCGCAGCCTGTGCCTGAACTCCCTTCGCAGTCCACCGCTGTACCCGTGCCGGAGCAGGCGTCCGAGCCCGAGCGGCGGGTCCTCGCCGTGGACGGCTCCGGCGCCGCCGAGGCCGGGACGGTGCAGCAGCCGGAACCCGAACCGCTGCCCCCGGCCGTCCCCGACGGCCCCGCGGCCCCGGCCTACGACGACGAGATGCGGGACGCGGTGCACCGGGTGATGCGCGAGCGCCGCGACATCCGCAACGGCTTCCGTCCCGACCCGATCCCGCACGAGGTGCTGATCCGGGTCCTGGAGGCGGCCCACACCGCCCCCAGCGTCGGCTACTCCCAGCCCTGGGACTTCGTGGTGATCCGCTCCGCGAAGACCCGGGCCCGGATGCACGAACTGGCGGAGCGTCAGCGCGAGGTCTACGCCGAGACGCTGCCCAAGGGGCGGGCCAAGCAGTTCAAGGAACTGAAGATCGAGGCCATCGTCGAGACCCCGGTGAACATCGTGGTCACCGCGGACCGCACCCGCGGCGGCCGGCACACCCTGGGCCGGCACACCCAGCCGCAGATGGCGCCGTACTCGGCCGCGCTCGCGGTGGAGAACCTCTGGCTCGCCGCCCGCGCCGAGGGCCTCGGCGTCGGCTGGGTCAGCTTCTTCGACGAGCAGGAGATGGTCCGCGAGCTGGGCCTGCCCGAGCACCTGGACGTGGTCGCCTACCTCTGCGTCGGCTACGTCAACGAGTTCCCGGCCGAGCCCGAGCTGGCGCAGGCCGGCTGGGCCAAGAAGCGCCCGCTGTCCTGGGTCGTCCACGAGGAGACCTACGGCCGCCGCGCGCTGCCCGGCGAGGAACCGCACAGCGTGCTGCAGGAGACCCTACGCGGCATCAGGCCGCTGGACGCCAAGGCGCTCGGCGAGGCCTGGGACCGCCAGAAGCGGATGACCAAGCCGGCCGGCTCGCTCGGCATGCTGGAGATAATCTCCGCGCAACTCTGCGGGCTGTCCCGCAAGTGCCCGCCGCCGATCCCCGAACCGGCCTGCGTCGCGGTCTTCGCGGGCGACCACGGCGTGCACGCCCAGGGCGTCACGCACTGGCCGCAGGAGGTCACCGCCCAGATGGTGGCCAACTTCCTGGCCGGCGGCGCGGTGGTGAACGCCTTCGCCGCGCAGCTCGGTGCCGAGGTCTGCGTCGTGGACGTGGGCGTGGCCTCCGAGCTGCCCCCCGCCATCGACTCCGGCCGCACCACCGGTCTGCTGCCGCGCAAGGTGCGTCCCGGTACGGCCGACATGACCGTCGAGCCGGCGATGACCCGCGAGGAGGCGCTGCGCGCCATCGAGGTCGGCATCGAGACCGCCCGCGATCTGGTCGCGGCGGGCAACAAGGCCCTGGTCACCGGGGACATGGGGATCGCCAACACCACCGCGGCGGCGGCCCTGATCTGCGTCTTCACCGGGGAGGACCCCTCCGTGGTGACCGGGCGCGGCACCGGCATCGACGACGAGACCCATGCCCGCAAGATCGCGGTGGTCCGCGAGGCGCTGGCCCTGCACCGCCCCGACGCCTCCGACCCGATCGGCGTCCTGGCGGCGGTCGGCGGCCTGGAGCACGCGGCCCTGGCCGGCTTCCTGCTGGGCGCGGCCAGCCTGCGCACCCCGGTGATCCTCGACGGGGTGATCGCGGGTTCCGCGGCGCTGGTGGCCAAGGCCATCGCCCCCGAGGTGCTGGCGGCCTGCGTCGCGGGCCACCGCTCGGCCGAGCCCGGCCACAAGGCCGCTCTCGCGAAGCTGGGGCTGCGTCCCCTGATCGACCTCGACCTCCGCCTCGGCGAAGGCACAGGTGCCCTGCTGGCCCTGCCCCTGGTCCAGTCCGCGGCTCGCGCCATGCACGACGTCGCCACGTTCGACTCGGCCGGGGTCACGGAGAAGCACTGACCCTCTGCGGGAGTTGCTGTCCGCGCAGTTCCCCGCGCCCCTGGATAGTGCAACTGGCCCAGTTGCAGCACCCTGGGGGCGCGGGGAACTGCGCGACGAACCATGCACCGCGCCGCACCGTCGAACTGAGCGCACCATTCAGCTCATCAGAACCTGCACACGAAGCCCTGGAGCCACCATGCCGCCCGAGAACGACACCACGCCGTACCCGGTCGGTCTCCTCCTGCAAGGCCGCCGCGTCGTCGTCCTCGGCGGCGGCACCGTCGCCCAGCGCAGGCTGCCCGCCCTGCTCGCGACCGGCGCCGACGTGCACCTCTTCGCCCCCGAGACCACCCCCTCGGTGCAGGCCATGGCCGACGCCGGCGAACTCACCTGGCATCCCCGCCGCTACGCCGCAGGCGACCTCGCCGGGGCCTGGTACGTGCTGGCCGCCACCGACGACCCGGCGGCCAACGCCGCCGCCTCCGCCGAGGCCGAGGCCGACCGCACCTTCTGCTCGCGCAGCGACGACGCCTCCGCCGCCACCGCGTGGACCCCGGCCACCGGACGCCAGGACGGCACCACCGTCGCGGTCCTCTCCGGCGACCCCCGCCGCTCCGCCGCGCTCAGGGACGCCGTGGTCGCCGGCCTGCGCGAGGGCACCCTCGCCGCCGCCCACCACCGCGGCCGCACCGCGGGCGTCGCCCTGGTCGGCGGCGGTCCGGGCGACCCGGACCTGATCACCGTCCGCGGCCGCCGCCTGCTCGCCGAGGCGGACGTGGTGGTCGCCGACCGCCTCGCCCCCCGCGCGCTGCTGGACGAACTGCCGCCCCATGTCGAGGTCATCGACGCGGCCAAGATCCCCTACGGCCGCTACATGGCCCAGGAGGCCATCAACAACGCCCTCATCGAGCACGCCAGGGCGGGTAGGTTCGTGGTCCGGCTCAAGGGCGGCGACCCCTACGTCTTCGGCCGCGGCATGGAGGAACTGCTCGCCTGCCGCGAGGCCGGCGTGCCGGTCACCGTGGTCCCCGGCATCTCCAGCTCCATCAGCGTCCCCGCGGCCGCCGGCATCCCGGTCACCCACCGCGGCGTCACCCATGAGTTCAGCGTCATCTCCGGCCATGTCGCCCCGGAGGACCCCCGCTCGCTGGTCGACTGGGACGCCGCCGCGAGGATGCGCGGCACCCTGGTGCTGCTGATGGCGGTGGAGCGCATCGGCGCCATCGCCGCCGCGCTGGTCGCCGGCGGCCGTGACCCGCAGACCCCGGTCGCCGTGGTCCAGGAGGGCACCACCGCCGGCCAGCGCCGGGTCGACGCCACCCTGGCCACCGTCGCCGAGGTGGTCGCGGCCGAGGAGATCCGCCCGCCGGCCGTCGTGGTCATCGGCGACGTGGTCGCCGTCAACAACTTGGCAGCCCAGATCTGAGCGGGCAGGATCGACCTGTGGCCGAACTCATCACCATTGACGATCCCCAGGACCCCCGTCTGCGCGACTACGTCGCCCTGACCGACGTCGAGCTGCGCCGGCGGCGCGAGCCCGAGGAGGGCCTGTTCATCGCCGAGGGCGAGAAGGTGATCCGCCGGGCCCGGCTGGCCGGCTACCGGATGCGTTCGATGCTGCTGTCGGCCAAGTGGATCGACGTGATGCGCGACGTCATCGACGAGGTCCCGGCGCCGGTCTACGCGGTGGCGCCGGAACTGGCCGAGCAGGTCACCGGCTACCACGTGCACCGCGGCGCCCTGGCGTCCATGCAGCGCAAGCCGCTCGCCGCCGCCGCCGACGTGCTGGCCGGGGCGCGCCGGATCGCGGTGCTCGAAGGCATCGTCGACCACACCAACATCGGCGCCGTCTACCGCAGCGCCGCCGCGCTCGGCATGGACGCCATCCTGCTCTCGCCCGACTGCGCCGACCCGCTCTACCGACGGGCCGTCAAGGTGTCCATGGGGACCGTCTTCTCGGTCCCCTACGCCGTGCTTGACCCCTGGCCGCGGTCGCTGGAGACGCTGCGCGAGGCCGGGTTCTCGCTGCTCGCGCTCACCCCGCACGGCGACTCGGTCCCGTTGTCCGAGGTCTCGCCCAAGCTGCTGGAGCGCTGCGCGGTGCTGCTGGGCTCCGAGGGCCACGGGCTCAGCACCGAGGCCCTGCGCGCCGCCGACGCCTGGGTCCGCATCCCGATGTCGCACGACGTCGACTCGCTCAACATCGCCGCCGCCGCCGCGGTGAGCTTCTACGCCCTCTCCCAGCAACCGGTGGGCTGAACCCCCGGAGCCCCCGCAGCCCCCGGTACCTGCGGAACCCCCGCGGCCCCGGAGGCGTCAGCCCTGCTGGCCGGCCACCGTGCCGGTCCCCGGCCAGGTCTCGCTCATCGTCCCGTTGCCCAGCGGGGCGTAGCGGGTGGTGCTGGCCGGGCGGGTGCCGGAGGCGGCGGTGTGCTCCTCGCGCAGCACCGCTCCGTCGGCGATCCGCCAGGTGCCGGTGGCCTGGGGGTCGCCGGTGGAGGCGTGGGAGGCCAGCAGAACCGGTTCTGCAGCGGAGCCGGCCGCTGTGCCGGACCCGGCCGCGCCACCGGGCAGCTGGTAGAGCTCGATCAGGTCCTCCGGGACCGCGCCGTCCTGGCGGGTGAGCACCACCACCGCGGCCGGGTTGCCCCGGTAGCGGGCCGGCAGCACGCTGCTGAGCGCCACTGGCGCGGTGCCCGCCGCCGAGGCGCGGCCGTCCTTGAGGACGACCGTGGAGCCGTCGCTGGGATCGGGGTAGCTGCGGTCGGCCCAGTCCACGCCGTCGGTGCCGCCGTCCGCCGTGGCCGGTGCGGCCTGCAGTGCGTCCCCCGCCGGGGACGGGGCGACGGCGGGCACGGCCGCCGCGGGGCGGCTCGCCGCGGTGGTGGGCCGCGGCGGCGACTGCAGGCCCCGGCTGTCACGGTTCTCGCAGCCCTGGGCGGCGGCGATGGCCAGCGCCACACCCACCGTCACGGTGATGAAGACGATCAGCCGCTGCCGCAGCAGCCGCCGCGAGGAGCCGCCCGGCCGTGCGGCCGGACGCTGCTGCGATCCGGTCGGCGGGGGAGTGCGCCGGGCTGCGGGCGCCGGTGACGGCGCGGTCGGCCGCGAGTCGTGCCGCTGCTCCGGCCGGACGTCCCGGCGGGTGTGCTGCTGCGCGTCCTGGCGCGGCGGCTGCGGTTCGCGCATGGTCGGCGGCATCGGACGCCGGGTCGCCGGACGGGCCGGCGGGCGCCCGCCGCCCTGGGCCACCGCGGGGCCGCTGCCGCCCCGGCCGGGTGCCTGGGCCCGCTGGGTCGCCTCGGCCGGACGGCTCTGCCGGGCCTGCGGCCGCGGCACCTGGCTGAGGCCGATGGCCGTCCCACGCGCGGTCAGTTCCTTGAGCCGGTCGTGCAGTTGGGCCGTGGTCGGCCGGTCCGAAGGCTCCTTGGCCAGGCAGGCCCGGACCACCGGCAGCAGCGCGCCGGGGACGTCGCTGAGGTCGGGCTCCTCGTGCACCACCCGGTAGAGCATCACCTCGGAGGTCCCCGAGCCGAACGGGGAGTCGCCTGTCGCCGCGTAGGCGAGCGTGGTGCCCAGCGCGAAGACGTCGGTGGCGCTGGTCACCGCGATGCCGCGGACCTGCTCGGGGGCCAGGAAGCCGGGCGAGCCGACGGCGGTGCCGACATGGGTGAGCGTGCTGGCGCCGGTGGACCAGGCGATGCCGAAGTCGATGATCCTGGGCCCCTTGGGGGACAGCAGGATGTTCGAGGGCTTGAGGTCGCGGTGCACCACCCCCGCCTCGTGGACGTGGACCAGGCCGTCGGCCAGCGCGGCGCCGATCGCGGTCACCTCGGGCCAGGGCAGCGGCCCCTCGTCGCCGACCCGTTTGTAGAGCGAGGGCCCGGGCACGTAGGCGGTGGCCAGCCAGGGCCGTTCCACGTCGATGTCGGAGGCGACCAGGCGCGCGATGCAGCCGCCCCTGATCCGGGCGGCGGCGGCGACCTCGCGGGCGAAGCGGGTGCGGAACTCCTGGTCCTCGGCCAGCTCGGAGCGGATCAGCTTGAGCGCGACCTTCTGCCCCTTGCGGTCGGAGCCCAGGTAGACCACACCCATACCGCCCGTGCCGAGCCGCCGGTGCAGGCGGTAGGGGCCGACGACTCGCGGATCCTCCCGCCGGAGCCGCATCATCGCCACATTTCCGTCCCGCCGTCAGGTCCCCGTGCGGGGGCTGTTGTCCCTGCCAGCCGACAGCTTACGGACTGGGTCGGGCGGTGTGCTGATACGCAACGCAGTGACGATCCGTGGGATTGTCGGATTTCCCCCGGTCGGCTCCGCCCGGGACCCTCCGGTACTGCACCCGCAGTACCCCCGCCCCGTATCCGGGTGGTACCGGTGCTACCGCTCTGACCTGTGCTTTCACCGTCCCCTCCGGGCTGCTGTCAGGGGTGACCCTGACAGCCGGGGGACCGGCCCTCCCCCTCCGGTAGTAGTCCCCGGGGAGGACCGTCCTCCTTCCGGATGCCGCAGGGACGGTCCCGGGGCATGACGCCCGGCCAGGGGTGCCGACCGTAGGTTGGTACCAGCGGTGGGCGGGCAGCTCGTCCCCCGAGGTACTCCGCCCACCGCGACCAGCCAACGATCAAGACCGCCTGCCGACGATGACGAAGCAGCAGCCGACGAGAGTGGGAACCAGGCCATGTCCGTATACACGGGTGGAACAGCCAGGGGAGGATCAGTACGGCGCCGTCGCCAGTCCGATCGCGCTCGTACCAGCGAGACCAGGAACCCGCTGATCGCCCTGGCGATCGCGCTCCCGGTCGCCGCACTGCTGGCTTTCGCCTTCGGCGGCTGGTCGCAGTTCACCGTGCAGGCCACCTCGGTGCTGCATCTCATCCAGCACTGAGTCCACCGCTGACCGGTGCCCCGCAGACTGCGGCGCCGCGTCCGGACTGTCGGTGAGGGCAGCCCGGGCGCGGACGCCGCGCACCACGCAACGCACGTGCACGGCATCACGAAGAGGGCCCGTCCGCAATCGGACGGGCCCTCAACTGCTGTGCGCGATACTGGGATTGAACCAGTGACCTCTTCCGTGTCAGGGAAGCGCTCTCCCGCTGAGCTAATCGCGCGGGGTGGTACGGACAAGTCCCCGGGGGGACTCGTGCGCGATACTGGGATTGAACCAGTGACCTCTTCCGTGTCAGGGAAGCGCTCTCCCGCTGAGCTAATCGCGCGGGACACTCGTCGAACGGTGCTGCGGCAAACGTTACTGCGGCAAACGGTACTGCGAACCCCCGAGGGGGCTGGTGCGCGATACTGGGATTGAACCAGTGACCTCTTCCGTGTCAGGGAAGCGCTCTCCCGCTGAGCTAATCGCGCATGAGACCCCGAGTGGCGTGCCACTCAAAACCTCGCTGAGGTGGAGACGGGATTTGAACCCGTGTAGACGGCTTTGCAGGCCGTTGCCTCGCCTCTCGGCCACTCCACCGAGCAAGGGCCAACCTGCAACCCTCAACCGAGCGGACGACGGGATTCGAACCCGCGACCCTCACCTTGGCAAGGTGATGCTCTACCAACTGAGCCACGTCCGCATGATCTCCAATGTGCTTCCCGCCCGACTTTCCGCGGTCCGCTTCCTGGCGACGTGTTGAACTTTAGCGGATTCCGGGCCCAGCTCAAATTCCGTATCCCGGCAGCGTGCCGTGCTGACCCCGCGATGACCTGCGGACAGGCGTCCCGACCACCCGTTACCTAGACTGCGGCAGCGCGGAGACCCCGCGCCCCCCGGACAGAATCCCGAGCCAACCGTGACCTCAACCGAGTCCCTCCTTCCGCCGATGGCCCGTTTCGACGGTCTGGTCGCCACCGGGCTGCTGGACGTCACCGACGATCCGGCGGCGCTCGACGGCTCCGGATTCTGGGCCGTGGTCGCCGATTTCGAGGGCCGGCTCACCTGCGCCCGCTTCGCCGAGGTCCGACCGGCCCGGTCCGCCGGCGCCGGCCCGCAGGCGGCCGGTACCGAGACGGCCGGGCCGTCCTGGGTCGGCCCGGCCCGCACCGCCTGGACCAGTTCGCTGGACCGCGACGGCTATCTGGCCGGGGTGCGCCGGATCCGCGAGCAGATCGCCGCCGGCGAGGTCTACCAGGCCAACCTCTGCCGGGTGCTGTCCGCGCCGCTGCCCGACCCGGCCCGCGCCGACGTCGACGCCCTCACCGCCCGGCTGGCCCGCGGCAACCCGGCCCCCTATGCCGGAACGGTTCGCCTCCCGGCCCAGGGCGTCGAGGTCGCGACCGCCTCGCCGGAGCTCTTCCTCGAACGGGAGGGGGACACCGTCCGCTCCGGCCCGATCAAGGGCACCGGCCGCACCGAGGACGACCTGCTGGAGAAGGACTTCGCCGAGAACGTGATGATCGTCGACCTGGTCCGCAACGACCTGGGCCGGATCTGCGCCACCGGCAGCGTCACCGTCCCGGACCTGTGCGCGGTGGAGAAGCACCCCGGCCTGGTCCACCTGGTCTCCACGGTGCAGGGCCGGCTGCGGCCCGGCGCCGGCTGGCCCGAGGCCATGGCCGCGACCTTCCCGCCCGGATCGGTCACCGGGGCGCCCAAGTCCAGTGCGCTGCGCATCATCCGCGCCCTGGAGACGGTTCCGCGCGGCCCCTACTGCGGCGCCGTCGGCTGGGTGGACGCGGACCGGCGCCGGGCCCGGCTCGCCGTCGGCATCCGCACCTTCTGGCTGGACCGGGACGACCCGGCCGGACCGCAGGTCCGCTTCGGCACCGGGGCCGGCATCACCTGGGGCTCCGATCCGCAGCGGGAGTGGGACGAGACCGAACTGAAGGCCGCACGGCTGCTCGCGGTAGCGTCTGAGGCACCAACGCCGCAGTAGCCCGAGCTGCAGCAGCCGGGGCTGAGGTGTCCGAAGCCACAGAGGGAGAGCCCACCGTGCGGATCTGGGTCAACGGCGCGCTGCGCGAGTCCACCGAGGCCATCGTGTCGGTCCTCGACCACGGCATGACCGTCGGCGACGGCGTCTTCGAGACCGTGAAGGCCGTCGACGGCACGCCCTTCGCGCTCGGACGCCACCTGGACCGGCTGGAGCGCTCGGCCCGCGGCCTCGGCCTGCCCGCGCCGGAGCGCGAGCTGGTCCAACGCGCCTGCGCGGAGGTGCTGGCCGCCAACCCGGCCAAGCTCGGCCGGCTGCGGATCACCTACACCGGCGGCCTCGGCCCGCTCGGCTCCGACCGCGGCGACAGCGGCCCCAGCCTGATCGTCGCCCTCGGCGAGGTGGCCCACCGCGCGGACACCGCCGCGGTGGTCACCGTCCCCTGGACCCGCAACGAGCACAGCGCCGTGGCCGGGCTGAAGACCACCTCCTATGCGGAGAACGTGGTCGCCCTGGCCCGCGCGCACCAGTACGGCGCCTCGGAGGCGATCTTCGGCAACACCGCCGGCCGGCTCTGCGAGGGCACCGGGTCCAATGTCTTCGTCGTCCTGGACGGGCGGATCCTCACCCCGCCGCTCACCTCCGGCTGCCTGGCCGGGGTCACCCGGGCGCTGGCCCTGCAGTGGCTCGACGCCGAGGAGGCAGACCTCCCGCTGAGCGTGCTGGAGGAGGCCGACGAGGTCTTCCTCACCGGCACCCTGCGCGACATCCAGGGCGTGTCCCGGGTCGACGACCGCGATCTGCCCGCCCCCGGTCCGGTCACCGCCAAGGCCGTCGCCGTCTTCGCCGAGCGCGCCGCCGCCGATCTGGAGCCGTGAGGATGACCACCACGCTCCGGCCGCTGGGACCCGAGCGCAGCAGGCCCGACGGCGGCCGGGAGCGGACCTTCGAGGTCCGCGTCAACGGCCGGACCGTCGGCGGTCTGACCGCCCTGGTCTCCGGCCGGCCCGGCCCCCGGGTCGGCTCCGTCCGGGGGCTGACCATCGATCAGCCGGACCGCCGTCGCGGCCGCGGCACCGTCGCGGTGCTCGCCGCGGAGGAGGTGCTGCGCTCCTGGGACTGCGTCCGGGTCGACATCGCCGTGCCGGACGGACCGGACGAGCAGGCCGCGCTGGGCCTGGCCGGCACCCTCGGCTACACCCTGCGCGGCCTCAACATGCGCAAGGCGCTGTCGGCCGAGGCACCGGACCTGCCCGAGGGGAGCCGGGGCCGCCCGATGTCCGAGGACGAGTTCGGGTCCTGGCTGGCCCAGGAGTCGGAGGGCTACGTGGCGGGGCAGATCGCCGCCGGGATGACGCCGGAGCAGGCCAGGGCCAGGTGGCAGGCGGAGCACACCGCGGTGCTGCCGGACGGGCTGGCCACCCCGGGCGCGGTGGTCCGCCGGCTGGAGGCCGGGGGAGTGCCGGTGGGCGCGGTCTGGGTCGGCACCGCGATCCCCGAGGCGTCCCCGGACGAGCCGCCGGCCTGGGTGTTCATGGTGGCCGTCGACGAGCCCCACCGGGGGCGGGGCCACGGGCGTTCGCTGATGCTGCTGGCCGAACGCGAGTGTGTGGCCCGCGGTGTGCGGGAGCTGGGGTTGCACGTGTTCGCGGCGAACACACCGGCGGTGTCGCTGTACCGCTCGCTGGGGTACCGGACCTACCGGAGCCTGTTGCACAAGCAGCTGTAGGTTCTCCGGGTGCGGACCGTAGATGGTCGGTCGCGCAGTTCCCCGCGCCCCTGGGTAGGTGCAACTCGCTCTCTGCGGTTCAGTTGCAGCCCCCCAAGGGGCGCGGGGAACTGCGCGACAAGCCAGGCACACGCCGCACCCGGGAGCCGCACCCTAGGGCGCGCCCAGAAGCTCCATGATCCGCTCCCGCAGCCCCCGCTGGGACTTCCCGCCGTCGAGCCGCTTCCCGGCCACCACATAGGTGGGCGTCCCGGTCACGCCGATGGCCTTGCCCTCGGCCTGGTCCGCGTCGACCGCCAGCATGTGCCGGCCGTCGATCAGCGCGGTGTCCAACTCCTCGGCGTCCAGCCCCAGCTCCCGGGCGACCTCGACCAGCAGGTCCTCCCCGCGCCGCGCCAGCTCGTCCACCCTGGCCAGCACCGCCTCGACATAGGGCCAGCCCCGGCCCTGGACGAAGGCCTCCTCGGCCGCCTGCGCCGCTGCGAAGGCGTGCTTGTGCTTGTCCAGCGGGAAGTGCCGCAGCACCACCTCCAGCCGGTCGCCGTAGGCCTCCCGCAGTGCGCGCACGTCGTCCAGCGCCGCGGCGCAGTCCGGGCACTGCAATTCGCACCAGTACTCGACCTGGAGGTAGGAACTTTCGCTCATGGTCATCAGTCTCCCATTACGGGCAGGATGGAGATGTCGGACCACCAGTCGGACCAAGCAGGAGGAGACAGGACGATGACCGCGATCGTGTGCATGGGACTGTCCGCGGCGGGGGTGGTGATCGCCCTGCTGGCCGGCGCTCGCGGCCGGATCCGTTCCGCGTTCCGCTGGCTCGGCGTCGCCCTGGTGCCGGTCGGCCTCTACCTCACCGGCCTGATCACCGTGTTCCGCCGGATCGGCAGCGCGCTGTCGAGCTGGGCCACCCACCTGGTGTTCGACCCCAAGGTCTGGACCGGCCTGGCGATGCTCGGCGCAGCCGTCCTGCTGCTGCTCGCCACCGGCATCGGCCGCCGGTCCCGGCAGCGGGAGCAGGGGCAGGGGCAGGAGCCGGTCAAGGCGGCCAAGCAGCCCAAGGCGGCCCGGGGCGGCTCCTCCGTCCCCGCCGTCACTGCCAAGCCGGCCGGCCAGAAGTCCGCGGCCGACGATCTGAGCGACTTCTCCGACGTCGAGGAGATCCTCAAGCGCCGCGGGATCTGACCCCGTCCGCACCGGACGCCTCGGCCGCCCCCACCATCGCGTCCGGCGACTCCGCCGCGGTCCGCTGTCGGGCCCGGTAGGCGGCCACGTGCAGCCGGTTCCCGCAGGTGCGGCTGTCGCAGTAGCGGCGCGAGCGGTTCCGCGACAGGTCGACGAAGACCCGCGCGCAGTCCGGCGCCTCGCAGCGGCGCAGCCGCTCCCGCTCGCCGGCCACCACGATGAAGGCCAGCGCCATGCCGGCCTCCACCGCCAGGTGGTCGGCCAGGGCCGCGCAGGGCGCGAAGAAGTGCATGTGCCAGTCGTGGCCGTCGTGGTCGGTCAGCCTGGGCGTGGACCCGGCCCTGGCCACCATCGCGTTCACCAGTTCGGCCGCCGCGCGGGTGGAGTCGGCCAGGAACACCTGGCGGATCTGTCCGCGGACCCGGCGCACCGCCGCCAGGTCCTCCGTCCCCAGCGTGCCGACCTCGCTGATCTCGTGCCGGACCACGAAGCCGCGCAGCGCGGCCAGGTCGGGCAGCCCCTCCTGTCCGCAGGCGTCCGGGTCGGTGTTCAGCAGGTCGACCAGCACATCGAGGGCGCACTGCGTGTCGTGGGTGATCAGCACGGCGGCACTCCCTGGGGTCTCCGGGCGGGTTGGCGGCGACTCTACCGCTGCCGCCTGGGACCGCGCTGGCCGCGACATGCGGAAGTCGCCGCGGCCCGGGTGGGGGTCCGCGGCGACTTCTTTCCAGCTTTGGGAGCACTTGGTGCAGGTGGAGCGGCTGGTGCTGGTGGCGCGTTCCGTGCCCCCGAGTAGCACGGCTGCGCACGGTAGAAGGAATGAAGCGGTTCAGTTCTCCGCAAGGATGTGGGAGAGCTCTCGGTCGAGATCGAAATGGCGGTGCTCGGTGCCCGGGGGCACCGCGGCATCGGTTCGCTTGAGGAAGGACTCCAGCGCGCGCGCCGGGGCTTCCAACAGGGCTTCTCCTTCCGGAGAGCTCAGGGCGATGCAGACGACTCCTTGTCCGTGGCTGCGGGAGGGCCAGACACGGACGTCACCGGTCCCGGTAGGCCGGTGCAGCCCCTCCGCAAGGAGGTCGCGGGCGAACACCCAGTCGACGGTTTCGTCGGCGCCCGTGTGGAAGGTGGCGTGCACGGCATAGGGGTCGGCGGTGTCGTAGCGCAGGCCCGCGGGGACGGGCAGTGATGACTCGCTCGACACGATGAGGCGCAGGTGCAGCTCGCAGCTGACCGTGGTGTTCATAAGCGCCAGGGCCTTTCGCTCAGTGTGCGCTCGGGGATCGCACGTCGGCGAACGGACCATCCCACCTGTGCGACCGGTGTAAACCCGTCTGTCCCGATTAGTACGTTCCTGGTACCCCTTCCGGCTCAGCAGTCACGCCCGTCACGGGCGTTCCGCCAGCCTGCGGCAGAGCTGCCCGGCGGCGACAGCGCAGGGGCGAGATCCAGTCACCCGGGGGCCGGTCCGCCGTCCCGGGGCAGGTCAGGAGCACCCGGCCCGATGCGGTAGTGTTTTCCCTGCACCGCCCGGAACGGGCCGGATGCGAGGCGCGATTAGCTCAGTGGGAGAGCGCTCCGTTCACACCGGAGAGGTCGCTGGTTCGAACCCAGCATTGCGCACCGAAGGCAGCGGCCCCGCAGATCAGCGATCTGCGGGGCCGCTGCCTTTCCCGCGTTCTCCCGCGCTCAGAAGCGGATGTCGTCCCAGCGGGTGACCGCCGCGCCGGCCGCCGCCAGTTCCAGCTCCACCGCCGCCGAGATCTCCGCGGCCGGCTGCCCGTCCGGGTAGGTGGCGTGCGCGCCGCTGGCCAGCTCCACCGCGTGTCCACGGGCGATCGCCGCGAGCGAGGTGGCGCGGACGCAGTAGTCGCTCTGCAGGCCCGCGACGACCAGCGGCGATCCCGGCGGGAGCAGCCGGTCAAGACCGGTCCCGGCGAAGCTGTCGGTGCTGAGCTTGTCGATCACGTGCTCCTCGGGCAGCGGTTCGAACACCAGCTCCCAGCCGGGGGTGCCCGGCGCGTCCGGGTCGCCGACCTCCGGATCCCCGGTGTTGCGGACGTGGACGATCACCGATCCGGCCCGGCGGGCCCGGTCGAGCAGTTCGGCGAGTGCCGCCCGGACCGCGCTCGCGTCGGGGACCGGCTCGGGCGGGAGCAGCATGTTGCGCTGGACGTCGATGAGCAGAAGTGCGGAGGTCATGACAGCAATTTAGCACTGGTGTTCGATGGTGGGCGACGGAAAAGGCATTTAGGACACCGGGAGACGTGATGCTAATGTTCACTCCGTCGCCACCACGGTGGGCAGGCGCGATTAGCTCAGTGGGAGAGCGCTCCGTTCACACCGGAGAGGTCGCTGGTTCGAACCCAGCATTGCGCACCGCGGTCTGACCGCACGAAAGTACCGAAGGCCCCTCACGTCGAGGGGCCTTCGGCGTTTCTGACCGAGGCTCAGCAGGTCCGGTCAGGCCGCCTGTTCCTCCACCCGGCGCCGCAGCGGCCAGGAGGTGTCCACCGCTTCGGGCGAGCCGCTGCGGTTGAACCACTGCTGCAGCCCCCGCGCCTGCGCCGCGTGCCAGACCGCCTGGCGCAGGTGCAGCTCTGCCGGGGTCAGCGCCGCCAGCCGCTCCTCGAACCGTGCGCCGATGGCCCGCACCAGCAGCATCGCCGCGGTGGCGTCGGCCGCCGCGTCGTGCGCCCCGTTCAGCACCACGCCGTAGTGCGCGCACAGGTCGCCCAGGGTGCGGCGGCCCTTGCGGTAGCGGTCCAGGTGCTTGTCCAGCACCCGGGGGTCCACCACCAGCAGCGGCGCGCTGGCCACGTAGTCGCCCAGCGAGGAACCCCGGTGCCGGCCCAACTCCCGGTCCAGCAGCGTGAGGTCGTAGGGGGCGTTCATGATCACCAGCGGCAGTCCGGCCCTGGCCGTCTCGGCCAGCGCCCGGGCGATCTCCTCCACCACCACCGGCGCCGGACGGCCGTGCTCCCGGGCCCAGCGGTCGGTCAGGCCGTGCACCGCGGTGGCACCCTCGGGGATCGGCACGCCCGGGTCGGCGGCCCAGTCCCGGCGCCGCACCGGGCCGCCGGCGGACTCCTGGACCACCAGCGCCGCCGTCACGATCCGGTCATGTTCCACGTCCACACCCGTGGTCTCGGTGTCAAAGGAAGCCAGCGGCCCCTCGTACCAGTCGGTCATGGCTTCCTCCCCCAGTGGTGGTGACAGTGAGGTGATACCCGGTCACCCTCGGCATTCAATCCCCCTGTGCCGAATTACCGCAGTGAGCTGCGGATCCGTTTGACCCACCGTCAGGCCGGAGACAACAGACAGTGACGGCCCGTCCGGTCCGGGCGGCGGGCTGCCCAACGGGGAAGACGATGGCGCTGACACAACCCGAACCGGCCGACCCGCCGCTCGAATGGGGCGGGACCGGAACGGGACAACCGATGCGAGGTCAACTCGCGGTCACCTCCTGCATGGAGACCCTCCAGGTGGGCTATCTGCACGCGGTCGCGGCGGCGGCGGGATGCGCACTGTCCTCGCCGTTCCCCGACAACGGGATCGACTGGCACGTGAGCCACGGCAGTTCGCAACACACCGAGGACGACGAGGCCACCATCAAGGTCCAGCTCAAGTGCACCTACCAGATCCCGCCGAACCCGGCAGGACCGTGGTTCAGCTTCACCCTCGACAACGACCATCTGCGAAAACTCGCCCACGCACGGGTCGCCGTGCACAAGATCCTGGTCGTCATGCTGGTCCCCAGGGAGGTCGACCAGTGGCTGCTGTCCGGCCCGGACCGGCTGGAGCTGCGCCACTGCTGCTACTGGGTCAACCTGGCAGGGCACCCGGTCACCGGAAAGCGCCGGACGAATGTCCGGATTCCGACCGGCCAGGTCTTCGACGACCGCGCCCTCTGCGCCATCATGGCCCGTGTGGGAGCGGGAGAGCGTCCTTGAACGAGGGCTCTGCGGTATCGACCCCCGCGGGAGGGACAACGTGACAGCGATGCGCCGCGAAACCCGACCAGAGGCACTGGACGCCGCCGGGCGCGACGCCGTCCGCGCAGGCGGTACGCGCACCCCCGCGGACGCGGTCCACATCGACCCGGCCAGGGTCGACCCCGCGGTGCTCGGCACCCTGCTCGCCCGGCACGGCTGGACCCGCCGCGGCGGCGCCGAGGGGCGCTACACCCGCTGGACCCCGCCGGACGACCTGGAACCGGACACCAGCCTGCTGGTCCCCGCCGACCGCCGCTTCGACGACAGCGTCGACCTGCTGGACGAGGCCATCGCGGCGCTCTCGCACTCGGGGGTCCCCTCCGCCCGGGCCATCCTCGCGGCGCTGCTGGTCCCCGGCGACGAGATCCACTGGCGCCGGGAGACCCCCGGCGTGGGCGGCGCCGTCAGCTGGGGCTCGGAGGAGGACCTGCACGACGGCGCCACCGCCATGCTCTCCGCCGCCGCCAAGGCCGGGCTGCTGCGCGCCGCCTACTTCGGGGCCCGGCTGGACGGCCGGGCGGCCGAGTTCCTGGACCGGATCCTGGTGGTCGCCCCCGGCACCGGCGCCGGGCTGCTCACCGCCTACGCGCCCGCCCCCGACGACCGCAACATCACCACCACCCTGGTCCGTGCGCTGGAGGCGACCCGGGACGCCATCGACCTGCAACGGGTCAGCGGCCGGACCGAGGCCTTCGACGACGGGGTGCGGCTCGGCGTCAGCCGCGAGCTGATCGCCTCGGTGGTGACGCTGGTCCGGGGCAGCGAGGGCATCGAGATCTCGCTGGACTGGGCCGCCTCGGTGGGCACCCCGCTGGGCTTCGCCAACCGGCGGCTGCACCTGGAGTTCAGCCCCGGCGACCTGCCCGCCCTGGAGGCCGCGGGCGAGCGACTGGAACACAGCGAACCGGCCGTCGAGGTGGAGCTGACCGGTGCGGTGATCCGGCTGAAACGGCCGGTCCCCGGCGGCGAGGGCCAGGCCAGGCTGGCGGTGCTGTCCGGCGCCGACGTGGACGAGGTGCGGGTCCGGCTGGGGGAGGACGACTACCGCACCGCGGTCGAGTCCCATCTGGCCGGCGTCCCGGTCCGGCTGCGCGGCCGGCTGGAGCGCAAGGGCGGCTTCCGCAAGCTCTCCGTCCCCAGCACCCTGGTGCCGCTGGAACTGGACGCCGCCGAGCGCGACCGGATGCTCAAGGCGCTGCGGCTGCGGGTCGGCGAGCCCGCGGCGCGGGAGGACAACGAGGGCGGGTGACGGCTGCGCGGGGCGCCCCGCACTCTCGGTACCATCATGACCGCAGCACCTGCTGCTCAGGAGATTGCCGAGAGTCAGGAGAGTCCGGTGTCGGACGTCCGTGTGGTCATCAGTCGCGAACCCGATCGGGAAGAGCGTGTGGTGACGACGGGCACTACGGCGGCGGAGCTGTTCCCCGGCGAGCGCGCCGTCGTCGCCGCCCGCATCGGCGGCGAGCTGCGCGACCTGGCCCAGGTGCTGGCCGACGGCGACGAGGTGGAGCCGGTCACCATCGACAGCCCGGACGGCCTGTCGATCCTGCGCCACTCCACCGCGCACGTCATGGCCCAGGCCGTGCAGGAGATCTTCCCCGAGGCCAAGCTCGGCATCGGCCCGCCGGTCAAGGACGGCTTCTACTACGACTTCGACGTCGAGAGGCCGTTCACCCCGGAGGACCTCAAGGCCGTCGAGAAGAAGATGCAGGAGATCCAGAAGCGCGGGCAGCTGTTCTCGCGCCGGGTCACCGACGACGAGTCCGCCCGGGTGGAGCTGGCCGACGAGCCGTACAAGCTGGAGCTGATCGGCCTCAAGGGCAGTGCCGCGCAGGCCGCCGACGGCGCCGACGCCGAGGTCGGCTCCGGCGAGCTGACGATCTACGACAACCTGGACGCCAAGACCGGCGAGCTGTGCTGGAAGGACCTCTGCCGCGGTCCGCACCTGCCCAGCACCCGGAACATCCCGGCGTTCAAGCTGATGCGCTCGGCCGCCGCCTACTGGCGCGGCAGCGAGAAGAACCCGCAGCTGCAGCGGATCTACGGCACCGCGTGGCCGACCAAGGACGAGCTCAAGGCGTACCTCGACTTCCTGGTCGAGGCCGAGAAGCGGGACCACCGCAAGCTCGGCGCCGAGCTGGACCTCTTCTCCTTCCCCGACGAGCTGGGCCCCGGCCTCGCGGTCTTCCACCCCAGGGGCGGGGTGATCCGCAAGGAGATGGAGCAGTACTCGCGCCGGCGGCACGAGGACTCCGGCTACGAGTTCGTGAACACCCCGCACATCTCCAAGGAGCACCTCTTCGAGACCTCGGGGCACCTGCCGAACTACGCGGACGGGATGTTCCCGCCCATGGAGTTCGACGGGCAGAACTACCGCCTCAAGGCCATGAACTGCCCGATGCACAACCTGATCTTCAAGGCCCGGGGCCGTTCCTACCGTGAACTGCCGCTGCGGCTCTTCGAGTTCGGGACGGTGTACCGGTACGAGAAGTCCGGTGTGGTGCACGGGCTGACCCGCTCGCGCGGCTTCACCCAGGACGACTCGCACATCTACTGCACCAAGGACCAGATGCCCGGGGAGCTCGACTCGCTCCTCACCTTCGTGCTGGACCTGCTGCGCGACTACGGGCTGACCGACTTCGAGCTGGAGCTGTCCACCCGCGACCCCGAGTCCGACAAGTTCATCGGCGAGGACGCGGAGTGGGAGGAGGCCACCGAGGCGCTGCGGGTGGCCGCCGAGAAGCAGGGTCTTCCGCTGGTCGCCGATCCCGGTGGCGCGGCCTACTACGGGCCGAAGATCTCGGTCCAGGTCAAGGACGCCATCGGCCGGTCCTGGCAGATGTCGACCATCCAGGTCGACTTCCAGCAGCCGAAGCGGTTCGGCCTGGAGTACACCGCCGCGGACGGTTCGCGGCAGCAGCCGGTGATGATCCACCGGGCGCTGTTCGGCAGCATCGAGCGCTTCTTCGGAGTGCTCCTGGAGCACTACGCCGGCGCGTTCCCGGCGTGGCTGGCGCCGGTCCAGGCGGTCGGCATCCCGATCGGCGACGCCCACGTCGAGTACCTCGAGGAGTTCGCCGCCGAGGCGAGGGCCAAGGGGCTGCGGGTCGAGGTGGACGCCTCCAGCGACCGGATGCAGAAGAAGATCCGCAACCAGCAGAAGCTGAAGGTCCCCTTCATGGTGATCGTCGGCGACGACGACATGGCCGCCGGCACCGTCTCCTTCCGCTACCGCAACGGCGAGCAGAAGAACGGCATCCCGCGGGCCGAGGCGCTGGCCGAGATCCTCGACGCGGTGGAGCGCCGGATCCAGGTGTGAGCCTGTGCCGGGGGGCGTGTTCAGGGTGAGCCCGCCCCCCGGCACCTGCGCGTCAGCGCCTATGCTGATCGCTATGACGACGGAGCCGGAGCAGCAGAACGGGGCGGGCGAGCCGGACGCTTTCGGCCGCCTGTGGACCCCTCACCGGATGGCCTACATCAAGGGTGAGAACAAGCCGACCGGCCCCGAGCCCGCCGACGGCTGCCCGTTCTGCGCGATCCCGGCGATGTCGGACGAGGACGGGCTGATCCTGCGTCGGATGGACCACGCCTACGCGGTGCTGAACCTGTACCCGTACAACTCCGGCCATCTGATGGCGGTGCCGTACCGGCACGTCGCCGACTACACGGACCTCACGCCGGAGGAGACCGCGGACGTCGCCGCGCTCACCAAGCAGGCGATGACCGCGCTGCGGGCCGCCTCCGGCGCGCACGGCTTCAACCTGGGCATGAACCAGGGCTCGGTGGCCGGCGCCGGCATCGCCGCGCACCTGCACCAGCACGTGGTGCCCCGCTGGGGCGGGGACACCAACTTCATGCCGGTGATCGGCCAGACCCGGGTGCTGCCGCAACTCCTCGCGGACACCCGGAAGGTGATCGCCGACGCCTGGCCGGAGGACTGACCCGGGGGACGGGAACGGCGGGCGGCGGTCAGTCGGCGTCGTAGACGTCGGCCTTGGAGGCCCGTGCGCCCTGGACCTCGCCGCCGAGCATGCCGGCCCGGTTGCCGAAGCGCTCCACCTCGACGTCGTGGTCCTCCAGGAACTCCATGGTCGCCTTGTGCACGGTGCGCAGCACCGGGGTGGCGACCCGGAGGGCGTCGTCGGCCATGAAGCGGTCGCTCCACGGGCGGACCGCCCAGGCGTGCCGCAGGCCGAAGGGCTCCGGGAGTTTGAGGGTGCCGCCGAGCCAGTCCAGGATCGGCTCGCCCCAGGGCCAGGTGAACGGGGCGCGCAGGGTGAGCCGGACCACCTCGTCGGCGGCGACTATCGGCAGCTGCTTGGTGCGCTCCTCCCAGGGCCGGCCGGGCCTGGGCACCTGGATCTCGGCCCGGGAGGCCTTCTTGTTGAACATCGGCGCCATCGGGCCCAGTGCGTGGCCGGTGACCTCGACCCGCAGGGTGTGGTGCAGCAGGGTGACGGTGACCAGCAGCGTCACCACCAACTGACCGCCCCACAGCACGAACTGGGTGCCCAGGTAGTGCCGGGGCCCGCGGCCGAACTGCTGCTTGTTGGCGAGGCTGGTCATGGCCGAGTTGCGGTAGCGGTAGCCGTCCATGTCGGCGTTGGAGGGGCGGCTGATCTCGTCGGCGCCCTCCGGTATCGACATGACCATCCAATGGGTGACCCGCATGTCGGGGATGCCGTTCTCGGCCGGCATGGTCGACCTGGACATCTCCCTGAGCCGGTCCTCGATCCGCCGCAGCACGTCCCAGGGGTGGAAGGTGCGGATCTCGGCGATGCCCTCCGCCGGGTCGATCTGCTCGGCCATGTGCCAGGAGCCCCAGCGCTTGCCCAGGCCGAGGATGCCCTTGGTCCCGGCGTACTGCAGCACGTTGGTCTCCTGCTCGGCCTCCAGCAGCTCCAGGGCCTTCTTGAGCTCCTCGGCCCTGGTGTCCTGCGGGCCCATCGGCACGATCTCCGGGACCACCGGGCCCAGGCCGCTGCCGTCCAGCACCTCGTTCCAGCGCAGCCGCAGCTGGTCGGCGGTGCGCCGGCAGATCCGGAAGGCGACGAACCAGCCGAGCACCGGGACCAGCATCATCACCCGGACGTAGAGCCCGACCCAGCCGGAGGCGAACGGCCGGAGCAGCAGCAGGACGGCGAGCAGCGCGGCCACGGTGAGGGCGACGCCGCCGTACAGGGAGCGCCGCTCGGGGGTGCTGAGGTCGCGGATCTTGAAGGCCGCCAGCCAGATCAGCGTGCCGGGCAGGAAGAGCAGCCCGAACACCACCGCGACCCCGGTGAGCCTGCGGTCGCGTTCATGGCGGATCTTCTCCGCTTCCAGGCAGTGTTCGACCACCCGGCGCGGATCGGCGCCGTAGGAGGGGACGAGGGGTTTGCGGGTTTTGCCGGTGGTGCGCTTGACCACCGCGCGGCAGAAGGCCTCGCCTATGGTGGGGACGAAGAGCCCGTGCCGCCCTTCCTTGTGGCTGACGCTCTCCACGCTGTCGGTCAGGCCGGTGAGCGGCCCGTCCCGGTAGGCGAGGGACGAGAGTGACTCGGTGGCCGCGAAGTTGAGCGATTCGCGTGGGACGTCCGGCACTGTGGTCCCCTCCCGACAGCCGTATCAACCAGTGTTCCCCGAGCCCGACTGATCATCCGTCCATCCTCTGAGCGGATGTCAGCAGGCCCGGCTGTCAGCGTATCGTCGCCGATCATCGCCCGTCAGGCCTTTGCGGATCACCCCTGCGACTCGGCCAGCGCCCTGGCCGCCACCGCCTCCGGCATGGCCTCGTGGCGGACGTAGGCGCGGGTGAAGTCGCCCGCGCCGTGGGACAGCGAGCGCAGGTCCACGGCGTACCTGACGATCTCCAACTCCGGTACCTCGGCCCGCACCAGGGTCCGTCCGGTGCCCACCGGCTCGGTGCCCTGGACCCGGCCGCGGCGGCTGGAGAGGTCGCTGAGCACCGCGCCCACGTACTCGTCCGGGACCAGCACCCGGACCTCGGCGACGGGTTCCAGCAGCCGCACGCCGGCGGTGCTGGCGGCGTCGCGCAGGGCGAGCGCGCCGGCGGTCTGGAAGGCGGCGTCGGAGGAGTCCACCGAGTGCGCCTTGCCGTCGACCAGGGTGACCCTGACGTCGACGACGGGGAAGCCGGCGCTGACCCCGCGCAGCAGTTGGGCCCGGACGCCCTTCTCCACCGAGGGGATGAACTGCCGCGGCACCGCGCCGCCGACGACCCGGTCGACGAACTCGAAGCCGCTGCCCGGCGGCAGCGGCTCCACGTCGATCTCGCAGATGGCGAACTGGCCGTGGCCGCCGGACTGCTTGACGTGCCGTCCGCGGCCGTGGCCGGTCCCGGCGAAGGTCTCCCGCAGCGGGACGGTGTAGGGGACCGGGTCGACCTGCACGCCGTAGCGGCTGCGCAGCCGCTCCAGCAGCACGTCGGCGTGGGCCTCGCCGAGGCACCACAGCACCAACTGGTGGGTGTCCGGGTTCTGTTCGAGCCGCAGGGTGGGGTCCTCGGCGGTGATCCGGCCCAGGCTCTGCGAGAGTTTGTCCTCGTCGGCCTTGCTGTGCGCCTCCACCGCGACCGGCAGCAGCGGGTCGGGCATCGCCCAGGGCGCCACCAGCAGCGGGTCGGCGGGGGCGGAGAGGGTGTCGCCGGTCTGCGCCGAGCCGAGTTTGGCGATGCAGACGATGTCCCCGGCGACGGCCTGGTCGACGCTGCGCTGGGTGCGGCCGAAGGGGGAGGAGAGCGACCCCACCCGCTCGTCGGTGTCGTGGTCGTCGGTGCCGCGGTCGGCCAGACCGTGGCCGGAGACGTGGACCGGCTGGTCCGGGCGCAGCGTGCCGGAGAAGACCCGGACCAGGCTGAGCCTGCCGACGTAGGGGTCGCCGCTGGTCTTGACCACCTCGGCGGCCAGCGGGCCCTCCGGGTCGCAGGCCAGCGCCGGACGGGGGCGGCCCTCGGGGGTGGTGGCCGGCGGCGGCAGGTGCTCGGCGGGGGAGGGGAAGGCGGAGCTGACGAGCTCCAGCAGCTCGGCGCTGCCCAGACCGGCCCGGGAGCCCTCGACCGGCAGGGCGGAGGCCAGCACGGGGTGGAAGGCGCCGCGGGCGACGGCCCGCTCCAGGTCGTCGATCAGGGTCTTGGTGTCCACGGTTTCGCCGGAGAGGTAGCGGTCCATCAGGGCCTCGTCCTCACTCTCCGCGATGACGGCCTCGATCAGCCGGTCCCTGGCCTCGGCGGCGGTCTCGACCAGGGCCCGGTCGGGGGTGTGCTCGGTGCGCTGTCCGCTGCCGTAGTCGTAGCAGCTGCCGCTGAGCAGGCCGAGCAGTCCGGAGATCCTGGGGTTGCCGTCGGGGCCGGCCGGGCCGCGGTTCAGCGGCAGGTAGAGCGGCAGCACCGCCTCCGGGTTGTCCCCGCCGAAGGCATCCCGGCACAGCTCGACGGTGGCGTTGAAGTCGGCCTGCGGGGCGTCCAGCTTGGTGACGACCAGGGCGCGGGGCATGGCGACGGCGGCGCACTCCTCCCACAGCATCCTGGTGGCGCCGTCGATGCCGTCGGTGGCGGGGACGACGAACAGCGCGGCGTCGGCGGCCCGCAGCCCGGCCCGCAGCTCGCCGACGAAGTCGGCGTAGCCGGGGGTGTCCAGCAGGTTGATCCGCACTCCGGCGTGCACCAGCGGGACCAGCGAGAGCTGGACCGAGCGCTGCTGGCGGTGCTCGATCTCGTCGTAGTCGGAGACGGTGGTGCCGTCCTGGACGCGTCCTGCGCGGGTCAGCGCGCCGGTGGCGAGGGCGAGGGTCTCGGCGAGGGTGGTCTTCCCGGCCCCGCTGTGGCCGACCAGCACGACGTTGCGGATCAGATCCGGCCGGCTGCGCTGGTACTGGTCGGCCGCCGTACCCCTGCCGGGGCCTCCCGGTGCCGCTGTCGTCCTGTCACCCATCGCGCTCTCCTAACGCCGGACGTGCCAGTTGCTGGACGTGACCTCCTGAAGTACCTGCCGCGGGCACCGCGTTGCGTTGACTGAGGGTCACCCGCGGTGATGGTGAGCTTGGCACCGCAACCGGCCGAGGTCCATAGCTCCCGCACGGGCGGCGTGCCCGCGCCCGGCGCGCGGACCGCGCCCGGATAGCATGGGCCAGCCCGCCGGGGGCCGCGGTGAGAGCGCCGTCCCGGAACGGCCGGACACCGGCCGGACCAGCGCCGGACCAGAGCCGGAACTTCAGTCAGATCGGAGCGGTCGGAAGGCCCATGCTCAACAAATACGCGCGAGCTTTCTTCACGCGGGTGCTCACCCCCTTTGCGTCGTTCCTGCTGCGCATCGGTGTCAGCCCGGACATGGTCACCCTGGTGGGCACGGCCGGGGTGGTCGCCGGAGCGCTGGTGTTCTTCCCCCAGGGCAGCTTCTTCTGGGGCACCATCGTGATCACCGCCTTTGTCTTCTCCGACCTGGTCGACGGCAACATGGCCCGCCAGGCGGGCAGCTCCAGCGTCTGGGGCGCGTTCCTGGACTCCACCCTGGACCGGGTCGCGGACTCGGCGGTCTTCGCCGGTATCGCCCTGTGGTACGCCGGCGGCGGTGACAACCTGCTGCTCTGCTCGGTGGCGCTGTTCTGCCTGGCCAGCGGGCAGGTGGTGTCCTACACCAAGGCGCGGGCCGAGAGCCTGGGCCTGAAGTGCGACGTCTCCGGCCTGGTCGAGCGGGCCGAGCGGCTGGTGGTGACCCTGGTCGCGGCCGGGCTCGCCGGGCTGCACGGCTTCGGGGTGCCCTACATCGACTGGCTGCTTCCGATCGCCCTGTGGCTGATCGCGGTGGGTAGTCTGATCACCGCACTGCAGCGCATCCTGACGGTGCGCCGCGAGGCCGCCGAGGCGATCGCGGCCGGGGGAGGGCAGTTGTGAGCGGACTCAGCGACCAGGTGACGTACGGCGCCTACGCGGCGGGCTGGGGGGCGGTGAAGCGGCTGCCCGAGTCGGTGGCGAACGGGCTGTTCCGGCGGATCGCGGACCTGGCCTGGAAGCGCCGCGGCAAGGGCGTGCTGCGGCTGGAGTCCAATCTGCGCCGGGTCCGCCCGGAGGCGACCGAGGCCGAGATCGCCGAGCTGGGCCGGCTGGGGATGCGCAACTACCTGCGCTACTGGTGCGAGTCGTTCCGGATGCCGGTGTGGAGCCGGGAGCGGATCGCCGCCTCCTTCGAGCCGGAGTTCGTCGAGCGGCTGGACGAGGCCATGGCGTCCGGCCGCGGGGCGGTGCTGGCGCTGCCGCACATGGGCAACTGGGATCTGGCCGGGGCCTGGGTGGTGGTGCGCGGCTACCCGTTCAGCACCGTCGCCGAGCGGCTGAAGCCGGAGAAGCTGTACGACCGCTTCGTGGCCTACCGCGAGGGCCTGGGGATGGAGGTGCTGCCGCTGACCGGCGGCGCCAACACCCTGGCCACGCTCGCCAAGCGGCTGCGGGCCGGCGGGCTGGTGTGCCTGGTCGGCGACCGCGACCTGTCCGCCTCCGGCGTCGACGTCAGCTTCATGGGCGAGGCGGCGCGGATGCCGGCCGGGCCCGCGGTGCTGGCGGCGCAGACCGGGGCGGCGCTGCTGCCGGTGACCCTCTGGTACGACGGCACCCCGGTGATGAAGGGCCGGGTGCACGAGGAGGTGCCGGTCCCGGCGGAGGGCAGCAAGCGGGAGAAGGCCGCGGCGATGACGCAGGCGCTCGCGGACGTGTGGTCCGAGGGGGTGCGCGAGCACCCGGGGGACTGGCACATGCTGCAGCGCTTCTGGCTGGCGGACCTCGACCCGGCCCGGGCCCCGGCCGCGGTCGGGCAGCCGACGGCGGAGGCTTCCCGGTGAGGATCGGAATCGTCTGCCCCTACGCCTGGGACGTCCCCGGCGGGGTGCAGTTCCACGTCAGGGACCTGGCCGAGCACCTGATCCGGCTGGGCCACGAGGTCTCGGTGCTGGCCCCGGCCGACGACGACACCCCGGTGCCGCCGTACGTGGTCCCGGCCGGACGCGCCGTCCCGGTCCCCTACAACGGCTCGGTGGCCCGGCTGACCTTCGGCTTCCTCTCCGCCGCCCGGGTCCGCCGCTGGCTGCACGAGGGCGCCTTCGACGTGCTGCACATCCACGAGCCGGTGGCGCCGAGCCTGTCGCTGCTGGCCTGCTGGGCCGCCAGCGGCCCGATCGTGGCGACCTTCCACACCTCCAACCCGCGGTCCCGGGTGATGGTCGCCGCCGAGCCGATCGTGCAGCCGGCGCTGGAGAAGATCAGCGCCCGGATCGCGGTCAGTGAGTACGCCCGGCGCACCCTGGTCGAGCACTTCGGCGGGGACGCCGTGGTCATCCCCAACGGCGTCGACGTCGGCTTCTTCGCCCGCGCCGAGCCGCGTCCCGAGTGGAGCGGCGCGGACGTCCCCGACGGCGGCACCATCGGCTTCGTGGGCCGGATCAACGAGCCGCGCAAGGGCCTGCCGACGTTGCTGGAGGCGCTGCCCCGGATCCTGGCCGCCCGCCCGGGGGTGCGGCTGCTGGTGGCCGGCCGGGGCGACGAGGAGGAGGCGGTCAAGGGCCTGCCCGCCGAGGTCCGGGCCAGGATCGAGTTCCTCGGCATGGTCAGCGACGAGGAGAAGGCGGCGCTGCTGCGCAGCGTGGACCTCTACGTCGCGCCCAACACCGGCGGCGAGAGCTTCGGCATCATCCTGGTCGAGGCGATGTCCGCGAACGCGCCGGTGCTGGCCAGCGACCTGGACGCGTTCCGGCAGGTGCTGGACGGCGGCGCGGCCGGGGAGCTGTTCCCGGTCGAGGACGCGGAGGCGCTGGCGGACGCTGCGGTCCGGCTGCTGGGCGACCCGGAGCGGCTCGCCGAGCTGCGCGAGGCCGGCTCGCGGCACGTCCGCCGCTTCGACTGGGAGACCGTCGCGGCCGACATCCTCTCCGTCTACGAGACGGTCACCACCGGTGCCGCCGCGATAGTCGGCGAGGACCCGGGCGGCGGCTGGCGGGCCCGGCTGGGCCTGGCCCGGGACTGAGGAGCCGGGGAGCGGACCGGGCGACCGGTCCGAACCTCTACAGTGACCCTTCGTGAGCATCTGGATCTGGGTCGCCTTCGCCGTTGTCCTCGTCGGCCTCTACCTCAGCTGGACCGCGGGGCGGCTGGACCGCCTGCACGCGCGCATCGACGCCGCCCGGGCCGGCCTGGACGCGCAGCTGCTGCGCCGCGCCTCGGCGACGCTGGAGCTCTCCACCTCCACGCTGCTGGACCCGGCCGCCTCGGTGGTGCTCTACCAGGCGGCGCACGGTGCGCGGACCGCGTCCGAGGAGCGCCGGGAGCTCGCCGAGAGCGAGCTGAGCCAGGCCCTGCGGGCGGTCTTCGCCGAGCCCGAGCAGGTCAAGGAGTTGCGCGCACTGGTCGGCGGCGAGGAGTACGTGGTCGAGCTCAGCTCGGCGGTGCGCCGGGTGCCGATGGCCCGCACCTTCCACAACGACTCGGTCCGGGCCGCCCGGGCGGTGCGGCGGCACCGGATCGTGCGGATCTTCCGGCTGGCCGGCTACGCGCCGTTCCCGCAGACCGTCGAGATCGACGACGAGGCGCCGCCGGTACTGGTCGCCCCGGCCTGAGCGGGCGCCGGCGCGATCGACCCGCGAGTGCCACGGCGGAGTGTGTGATCTGCGTCCGATGGACCCGGTGGAGCAATCGGTTAGGGTCGGAGCGGGCCTACCATGGGCTTGTCGCACCACTGCTCCGCATTCTTCAGTGAGGTCTTTCGTGTCCACCAACACTCCCGCCCCCACCGACCAGCCCTCGGTCGGCACCGCCCGCGTCAAGCGGGGCATGGCCGAGCAGCTCAAGGGCGGCGTGATCATGGACGTCGTCAACGCCGAGCAGGCGAAGATCGCCGAGGACGCCGGTGCCGTCGCGGTGATGGCGCTGGAGCGGGTCCCGGCCGACATCCGCAAGGACGGCGGCGTCGCCCGGATGTCCGACCCCAACATGATCGAGGAGATCATCGAGGCGGTCTCCATCCCGGTCATGGCCAAGTCCCGGATCGGCCACTTCGTCGAGGCCCAGGTGCTGCAGGCGCTCGGCGTCGACTACATCGACGAGTCCGAGGTGCTGACCCCGGCCGACGAGGTGAACCACTCCGACAAGTTCGCCTTCACCACCCCCTTCGTCTGCGGCGCCACCAACCTCGGTGAGGCGCTGCGCCGGATCGCCGAGGGCGCGGCCATGATCCGCTCCAAGGGCGAGGCCGGTACCGGCAACGTGGTCGAGGCCGTCCGCCACCTGCGCCAGATCAAGAACGAGATCGCCCGGCTGCGCGGCTACGACAGCAACGAGCTCTACGCCGCCGCCAAGGACCTGCGCGCCCCGTACGAGCTGGTCAAGGAGGTCGCCGAGCTCGGCAAGCTCCCGGTGGTGCTGTTCTCCGCCGGTGGTGTGGCCACCCCCGCCGACGCCGCGCTGATGCGCCAGCTCGGCGCCGAGGGCGTCTTCGTCGGCTCCGGCATCTTCAAGTCCGGCGACCCGGCCAAGCGCGCCGCCGCCATCGTCAAGGCCACCACCTTCTTCGACGACCCGAAGATCATCGCGGACGCCTCCCGCAACCTGGGCGAGGCCATGGTCGGCATCAACTGCGACACCCTGCCCGAGACCGAGCGCTACGCCAACCGCGGCTGGTAGTCCGCAGGTTCGGTGGGGAGCGCGGACCGAACGGTCCGCGCTCCCCCTTGTTTCCCATCCTTCGCGAAGAGGTTCCCCACAGTGACCAGTTCCCCCGTAGTCGGCGTCCTCGCCCTCCAGGGCGACGTGCGCGAGCACGCCATGGCCCTGGCCGAGGCGGACGCGGTGGCCCGGCCGATCCGCCGCCCCGAGGAGCTGGCCGAGGTCGACGCCCTGGTCATCCCCGGCGGCGAGTCCACCACCATGTCCAAGCTGGCGCTGCTGTTCGGGCTGATGCAGCCGCTGCGGGAGCGGGTCGCGGCCGGGATGCCGGTCTACGGCTCCTGCGCAGGCATGATCATGCTGGCCGACAAGATCCTGGACGGCCGGGACGACCAGGAGACCGTCGGCGGCATCGACATGGTGGTGCGGCGCAACGCCTTCGGCCGCCAGAACGAGTCGTTCGAGCAGGCCATCGAGGTGCGCGGGCTGGACGGCGGCCCGGTGCACGGCGTGTTCATCCGCGCCCCCTGGGTCGAGTCGGTGGGCGAGGGCGTCGAGGTGCTCGCCGCACTGGACCACGAGCGGATCGTGGCGGTGCGTCAGGGTAGTCTGCTGGCCACCTCGTTCCACCCGGAACTGACCGGTGACCACCGCATCCACCGGTTCTTCGTGGACATGGTCCGTGCCCGGGCGTAACGGCAGGTGACGGTAGGATCTCGTCTGTTGTTCGTTTCTCTGGTGTTGTCTTAAGGAGCTACTCGATGTCCGGCCACTCCAAGTGGGCTACCACCAAGCACAAGAAGGCCGCCATCGACGCGAAGCGCGGCAAGCTCTTCGCGAAGATGATCAAGAACATCGAGGTGGCGGCCCGCACCGGCGGCGGTGACCCGGCCGGCAACCCCACGCTCTACGACGCCATCCAGAAGGCCAAGAAGAGCTCGGTGCCGATCGACAACATCAACCGCGCCGTCAAGCGCGGCTCGGGCGCCGAGGCCGGCGGGGCCGACTACTCCACCATCATGTACGAGGGCTACGGCCCCAACGGCGTCGCCGTGCTGATCGAGTGCCTCACCGACAACCGCAACCGCGCCGCCTCCGACGTGCGCGTGGCGATGACCCGCAACGGCGGCTCGATGGCCGACCCGGGCTCGGTGTCGTACATGTTCAACCGCAAGGGCGTCGTGGTGGTCCCCAAGGGCGACAAGCTCGACGAGGACACCGTGATGGAGGCCGTGCTCGACGCCGGCGCCGAGGAGGTCAACGACCTCGGTGACACCTTCGAGGTGCTCAGCGAGGCCACCGACATGGTCGCGGTGCGCACTGCGCTGCAGGACGCCGGCATCGACTACGACTCGGCCGACGCCAACTTCGTCCCCAGCGTCCAGGTCGAGCTGGACGCCGACGGCGCCCGCAAGATCTTCAAGCTGATCGACGCCCTGGAGGACAGCGACGACGTGCAGAACGTCTTCGCCAACTTCGACCTCTCCGCCGAGGTCGTCGCCGAGCTCGACGAGGACGAGTAGTCCTACCGGAAGCTGCCTCCGCCGCCCGGCGCCCACTGCGGGTAGCCGGGCGGCGTCTTGTCTGCGCTGCCTTGTCTGCGCGGGCATGTCCGGGGCTGTTGTGTCGGTGGCAACCGATAGCCTCACCAGGCAACCATCCGTTCGAGGCGAAGGGCGACAACCGTGCGCGTGCTCGGCGTGGATCCGGGGCTGACCCGCTGCGGCGTCGGCGTGGTGGACGGCGCGCCCGGACGTCCGCTGCGCATGGTCGCCTGCGGGGTGGTCCGCACCCCGGCCGAGCTGGACGTGGCGCACCGGCTGCTGCAGATCGAGGAGGGGCTGGAGCTCTGGTTCGACCGGCACCAGCCCGAACTGGTCGCGGTGGAGCGGGTGTTCGCCCAGCACAACGTCCGCACCGTGATGGGCACCGCGCAGGCCAGCGCGGTGGCGATGCTCTGCGCCACCCGCCGCGGCATCCCGGTCACCCTGCACACCCCCAGCGAGGTCAAGGCCGCCATCAGCGGCAACGGCCGCGCCGACAAGGCCCAGGTCGGGGCCATGGTCACCCGGCTGCTGCGACTGGACGCGCCGCCCAAGCCGGCCGACGCCGCGGACGCCCTGGCCCTGGCCATCTGCCACATCTGGCGCGGAGCCGCCACCGACCGCATCGCCGCCGCCGTCGCGGCCGCCCGTCCCAAGGAGTACCGCCGATGATCGCCTTCGTCAGTGGACCGGTGGCCGCCCTCGGCCCGGCCTCGGCCGTCATCGAGGTCGGCGGCGTGGGCATGCTGGTCCAGTGCGCCCCCTCGGTGCTGGCCGGGCTGAAGGTCGGCGAGCCCGGCCGGCTGGCCACCTCACTGGTGGTCCGCGAGGACTCGCTCACCCTCTACGGCTTCGCCGACGACGACGAGCGCACCACCTTCGAGCTGCTGCAGACCGCCAGCGGCATCGGCCCCAAGGTCGCCCAGGCCATGCTCGCGGTGCACCGTCCGGACGCGCTGCGGATCGCGGTCCAGCGCGGCGACGCCAAGACCCTCACCGCCGTCCCGGGGATCGGGCCCAAGGGCGCGCAGAAGCTGCTGATCGAGCTCAAGGACAAGCTGGGCGCGCCCACCGGCGCGGTGCCGGCCCAGCAGCACGCCGTGCTCTCCTCCGGCCCCGCCCCCTGGCAGGACCAGCTGCACGCCGCCCTGGTCGGGCTGGGGTTCGCCCCGCGTGAGGCCGAGGACGCGGTCGCGGCGGTCACCCCCGAGGCCGAGGCCCAGGAGCGGACCGACGTCTCCGCCCTGCTCCGCAGCGCGCTCCGTACCCGCAACCGCACCCGCTGAGGAGCAGCTCGATGAGCCCCTACGACGAGACCACCTCGGCCGTCTCCTCCTCCGCCGACGGCGAGGACCGTGCCGTCGAGGCCGCGCTGCGCCCCAAGGACCTGGGCGAGTTCATCGGCCAGGAGCGGGTCCGCGAGCAGCTGTCGCTGGTGCTCCAGGCGGCCCGGCACCGTGCGGCCACCCCGGACCACGTGCTGCTCAGCGGCCCTCCCGGGCTGGGCAAGACCACCCTGTCGATGATCATCGCGGCGGAGATGAACGCCCCGATCCGGATCACCTCGGGCCCGGCCATCCAGCACGCCGGCGACCTCGCCGCGATCCTCTCCTCGCTGACCGAGGGCGAGGTGCTGTTCCTGGACGAGATCCACCGGATGTCCCGTCCGGCCGAGGAGATGCTCTACATGGCGATGGAGGACTTCCGGGTCGACGTGATCGTCGGCAAGGGCCCCGGCGCCACCGCCATCCCGCTGGAACTGCCGCCGTTCACCCTGGTCGGCGCCACCACCAGGGCCGGGCTGCTGCCCCCGCCGCTGCGCGACCGCTTCGGCTTCACCGGCCACATGGAGTTCTACGCCCCGGTCGAACTGGAGCGGGTGATCCACCGCTCGGCCCGCCTGCTCGACGTCCGGATCGACACCGCCGGCGCGGCGGAGATCGCCGGGCGCTCCCGGGGCACGCCCCGGATCGCCAACCGGCTGCTGCGCCGGGTCCGGGACTTCGCGCAGGTCAGGCATGACGGCGAGGTCACCAGGGAGATCGCCGCCGCCGCCCTCGGGGTGTACGAGGTGGACGAGCGCGGGCTGGACCGGCTGGACCGCGCGGTGCTGCAGGCGCTGCTGAAGCTCTTCGGCGGTGGCCCGGTGGGCCTGTCCACGCTGGCCGTCGCGGTGGGGGAGGAGAGCGAGACGGTGGAGGAGGTCGCCGAGCCGTTCCTGGTGCGCGAGGGCCTGCTGGCCCGTACCCCCAGGGGCCGGATCGCCACCGCCGCCGCCTGGCAGCACCTGGGTCTCACGCCACCGCCCGCCCCGCCGCACACCTCCCTCCCGGCCCAGCAGGACCTCTTCGGCGACGCCGCTGAGGGCTGACTCACAGCGAAGAAGGCCCTGCTACTCGCTTTCGTCGGAACCGGGATGACATGCTTGACGTTGTCCCTCCAAGGCGGGTCGCCTAGACTCCGCCGTTGCCGCTCCCTTTCGGACGGCCCGCCACCGAAAAGACCGGCCGCTTCCCTTGCGGCCTCGCAAAGGACCTGTCAGCCGTGAATTCCTCTTTCCTCGTCATCATCGTCGTCATGATGGGCGCGATGTACCTGATGACCCGCTCTGCCAAGAAGAAGCAGGCGCAGGCCGCGGAGATGCGCAACAAGATGGAGCCCGGTTCCGGTATCCGCACCATCGGCGGTATGTACGCCCTGGTGAAGGCCGTGAACGAGGACTCCGTCGAGCTTGAGGTCGCCCCCGGCGTCCACGCCATCTACGCCAAGAACGCCATCGCCGTCGTGATGGACGGAGCGGAGTACAACCGCATCGTCCACGGCGACGAGGTCGAGGACGAGGCCGAGGAGATCGAGGACGACGCGCAGACGGTCGTCGCCGACGAGGCCCCGGTCGAGCTGGACAAGGCGCCTTCGCTGGAGAAGGCCGATGCCGGGGTGGAGGATGACGCAGAGCCCGCCGCTGACAAGGGCGTAGCCGCCAAGTAGCCTGCCCCATACGGCAGACACGCCGGGGCCACCCAACCCCGGACGGCCCCAACGGACCGCTGCGTCGTGGCCGCGCCATCCCCTGTCCGCCGGACCCCCGGCGGTGACGGCGCGACCCACCCACGGCATGGACAGAGAGAAACGAGAAGGTGGCATCACCCAAATCCCGTCCCCGTGACGGATACCCGGGGCGCGCGATGGGCCTGATCCTGGCGGTCGCGGTGGCCCTGGTGGCCATCATGTTCGCCACCGGGAACACGACCCCCCGCCTCGGCGTCGACCTTGCAGGTGGCACCACCGTCACGCTCAAGGCGGTCGCGCCCAAGAACAACCCCGGCGCTGTCAACAGCACCAGCATGAACGAGGCCGTCTCGATCCTGCAGCAGCGCGTCAACGGGATGGGCGTCTCCGAAGCCACCGTGCAGACCGAGGGCAGCGACACGATCGTGGTGACGATCCCCAAGGGGAACAACACCCAGCAGATCGAGAACGAGGTCGGTACGACCGCGAAGCTGTACTTCCGTCCGGTCCTCGCCGAGGCCCCGTCGGGTGTCACCGTCACCTCCTCGGCCAGTGCCAGCGCCAGTGCCTCGGGAACCGCCTCCGCCTCCGCCTCGGCGAGCACCCAGGCCAACGCCCCCTCGGGCTCGGCCTCAGCTTCCCCGTCCGCGACCAAGACGCAGGGCGACGCGGTCACCGGTGACCTCACCAAGGCCACGGCGACGGCCAGTGCCAGTGCCACGGCCAAGGCGAGCACCACTCCCGCCGCCACGGGCACCGCCGCCGCAGCAGCAGCCGCATCGAGTTCCGCAGCCGCTGCCGCCTCGCTCACCACCGGCACCGTCCCGGCCGACCTGACGACGCAGTTCGCCAACCTGGACTGCTCCAAGGCCGCCCAGCGGGTGGACCACCAGACCGACACCACCAAGGACGCGGTGGCCTGCTCCTCGGACGCCAGCGCCGGCTACTACATCAAGTACGCCCTGGGTCCGGTGGCCGTCCCCGGCACCGACATCAGCAGCGCCTCGGCCGGCATCAGCACCCAGAACGGCGGCTGGCAGGTCAACCTGAACTTCACCAGCAGCGGTGGCTCGAAGTTCACCACGGTCACCACCGCGCTGGCCAAGAACACCACCCCGGCGAACCAGTTCGCGATCGTCCTGGACGGCAAGGTGCAGTCCGCCCCCTCGGTCTCCTCGGCGATCACCGGCGGCCAGGCGCAGATCACCGGCAGCTTCACCCAGGAGGAGGCGACCAGCCTCGCCAACGTGCTGAGCTACGGCGCGCTCCCGCTGGACTTCAGCAAGCAGGACGTGACCACCGTCTCGCCCGAGCTCGGCAGCAGCCAGCTCACCGCGGGCCTGGTCTCCGGCGCCATCGGTCTGGCACTGGTGATCCTCTACTCGCTGCTCTACTACCGCGGCCTCGGCCTGGTGGCCATCGCCGGTCTGGCGGTCTCCGCCGTGCTGACCTACGCGATCATGTGCCTGCTCGGAGCGACGATCGGGTTCGCGCTGAACCTGCCGGCGGTCTGCGGCGCCATCGTGGCCATCGGTATCACCGCGGACTCCTTCGTCGTCTACTTCGAGAGAATCCGCGACGAACTGCGGCACGGCTCCTCGCTGCGCCCCGCCGTCCAGCGGGCCTGGCCCAAGGCCCGGCGCACCATCCTGGTCGCCGACTTCGTGTCCTTCCTGGCTGCCGCGGTGCTGTACTTCTTCACCGTGGGCAAGGTCCAGGGCTTCGCGTTCACCCTGGGTCTGACCACCCTGCTCGACGTCGTGGTGATCTTCCTGTTCACCAAGCCGCTGATCACCCTGCTGGCCCGCCGGAAGTTCTTCGCCGAGGGCCATCCCATGTCCGGGCTCGACCCCAAGCGGCTGGGCGTGAGGCCCCCGCTGCGCGGCGGCCGCCGTCCCGCCGAGACCAAGGAGGCCTGACCAGATGTCCCGCTTCGGCAACATCGGCCACCGGCTCTTCACCGGCGAACTCAGCTTCGACTTCGTCGGTCGGCGCAAGCTCTGGGTCGCCCTCTCCGGGGTGATCGTGCTCGCGGCGATCCTCGGCCTCAGCCTGCGCGGCCTGAATCTCGGCATCGAGTTCAAGGGCGGCGAGATCTACACGATCTCCAAGCCCGGGGTCACCGTCAGCCAGGCCCAGGACGTCGCCAACAAGATCACCGGCGACAACTCCTCGGTGGTGCAGTCCTCCTCCAGCAGTTCCGGCAAGCAGATCACCATCCAGATCAGCGCCGCCGAGAACGTCACCACGGAGAAGGCGATCACCGAGATCACCTCCCAGCTGGGCGTCCCGGCCAACCAGGTCAGCACCCAGATGATCGGTGCCAGCTGGGGCCAGGACATCAGCAAGAAGGCCCTGTACGGGATCATCGCCTTCATGGTGCTGGTGACGCTCTACCTCGCCGTCGCCTTCGAGTGGCGGCTCGCGGTGGGCGCCCTGGTCGCGCTGCTGCACGACATGGTGATCACCGTCGGCGTCTACGCGCTGCTGGGCTTCACCGTCACCTCGGGCACGGTGATCGGCTTCCTGACCGTCCTCGGCTACTCGCTCTACGACACCGTCGTGGTGTTCGACGGCCTCAAGGACGCCACCAAGAAGCTGGGCACCCAGTCCAGGCTGAACTACAGCGACGCCGCCAACCAGTCGCTGAACAGCACCCTGGTGCGGTCCATCAACACCACCATCCTGGCGCTGCTGCCGGTCGCGGCACTGCTGTTCATCGGCGGCGGCCTGCTCGGCGCCGGCACCCTGAACGACATCTCGCTGGCGCTGTTCGTCGGCCTGAGCGCCGGTGCCTACTCCTCGATCTGCGTCGCCACCCCGATGGTGGCCTGGCTCAAGGAGAAGCAGCCGGAGAACATCGCGCTGGCCAAGAAGGTCAGGCAGCGCCGGGCCGCCGAGGCCAAGGCCGCGGCGGAGGGCGTGGTCCTGGACCAGGCCGACCGCGCGGGCCAGGACGACGAGGCCGCCGAGGGCAACGTCCCGGTCAGCAGCGGCAGCGGCGCCGGCGGCAGCACGGGTCCCCGGCGCCAGCCGGTCAACCGCAGCCGCAACGACCGCCGGGCCCCCGGCAAGAGGAAGTAGCACCACATGAGCACCGACGACCTGGCCGCACTGCTGGCCTCCCGGATCCGCGACGTCCCGGACTACCCCAAGCCCGGAGTGGTCTTCAAGGACATCGCGCCGCTGCTGGACGACGCGGTGGCCTTCGCCGCCCTGGTCGACCACCTGGCGGCACGGGCCAAGGCCCTGGGCGCGACCAAGGTCGTCGGCCTCGAGGCGCGCGGCTTCATCCTGGCGGCCCCGGCCGCCTACGCCGCGGGCGCGGGCTTCGTCCCGGTCCGCAAGGAGGGCAAGCTGCCCGGCCCCTGCTTCAGCCAGGCCTACGACCTGGAGTACGGCTCGGCGGTGATAGAGGTCCAGTGCGACGCCTTCGTCCCCGGTGAGCGGGTGCTGGTGGTCGACGACGTGCTGGCCACCGGCGGCACCGTCGAGGCCTCGCTGGACCTGGTCCGCCGGGCCGGGGCGGAGCTGGCCGGAGTGGCGGTGCTGATGGAGCTCGGCTTCCTCGGCGGCCGTGAGCGCCTGCAGCCCCACCTGGGCGAAGCCCCCCTGGAAGCGATCATCGCGCTGTAGCAGGCGGTCTGCGCGCAGGGGTACGGGGCGTCGCGCCCCGAAAGGCCGGAGTACAGCAGGACCGACGCGGGCGGGTCACCGGAACAAACGGTGGCCCGCCCGCGCTCGGTACCATGAGGAGTCCCCGCCACTGAACGCGTGGGGCCCACGCTCGAGGAGTGCACTTGCCGGAAGAGGTCGTGCCCACCACTGCCAGCGCGCAGGACGGTGCCCCCGCCACCACTCCAGCCGTCCGGGAGACGACGAAGGAGGGGCCGCAGGCACTGCGCCCCGCCACGCCTTCCCCGAGCCGCGTACGGGCCCGTCTGGCCCGTCTCGGCGGGCAGCGCAGCAGCGCCTTCAACCCGGTCCTGGAGCCGCTCTTCCGGATCGTGCGCGGCAACGACCCCAAGGCCGACCTGGTCACCCTGGAGCGCGCCTACCAGAT
This sequence comes from Streptacidiphilus jeojiense, assembly GCF_000719095.1. Taxonomy (GTDB): domain Bacteria; phylum Actinomycetota; class Actinomycetes; order Streptomycetales; family Streptomycetaceae; genus Streptacidiphilus; species Streptacidiphilus jeojiensis. The sequence goes on from NZ_JOEH01000002.1 coordinate 46,386, forward strand.
CGCCGAGCGCTGGCACCGCGGCCAGAAGCGCAAGAGCGGCGACCCGTACATCACCCACCCGCTCGCCGTCGCCACCATCCTGGCCGAGCTGGGCATGGACACCCCGACCCTGATGGCCGGGCTGCTGCACGACACCGTCGAGGACACCGACTACGGCCTGGAGACGCTGCGCCGCGACTTCGGCGACACCGTGGCCATGCTGGTCGACGGCGTCACCAAGCTGGACAAGGTCAAGTTCGGCGAGGCCGCCCAGGCCGAGACGGTCCGCAAGATGGTCGTCGCCATGGCCAAGGACCCGCGTGTCCTGGTCATCAAGCTGGCCGACCGGCTGCACAACATGCGCACCATGCGCTACCTCAAGCGGGAGAAGCAGGAGAAGAAGGCCCGCGAGACCCTGGAGATCTACGCCCCGCTGGCGCACCGGCTGGGCATGAACACCATCAAGTGGGAGCTGGAGGACCTCGCCTTCGCGATCCTCTACCCCAAGATGTACGACGAGATCGTCCGGCTGGTCGCCGAACGCGCCCCCAAGCGCGACGAGTACCTGACCACCGTCACCGACCAGGTCGTCGGCGACTTCAGGGCGGCCAGGATCAAGGCCACGGTCACCGGACGCCCCAAGCACTACTACAGCGTCTACCAGAAGATGATCGTGCGCGGCCGCGACTTCGCCGAGATCTACGACCTGGTGGGCATCCGGGTCCTGGTCGACTCGGTCCGCGACTGCTACGCGGCGCTGGGCACCATCCACGCGCGGTGGAACCCGGTGCCGGGGCGGTTCAAGGACTACATCGCCATGCCCAAGTTCAACATGTACCAGTCGCTGCACACCACGGTGATCGGCCCCGGCGGCAAGCCGGTCGAGCTGCAGATCCGCACCTTCGACATGCACCGCCGCGCCGAGTACGGCATCGCCGCGCACTGGAAGTACAAGCAGCAGGCCGTCGCCGGCGCCTCCAAGGTGCGCACCGACACCCCCACCGGCAAGGGCGCCAAGGCCGACACCGTCAACGAGATGGCCTGGCTGCGGCAGCTGCTGGACTGGCAGAAGGAGACCGAGGACCCCAGCGAGTTCCTGGAGTCGCTGCGCTTCGACCTGTCCAACAACGAGGTCTTCGTCTTCACGCCCAAGGGCGACGTGATAGCGCTGCCCGCCGGGGCCACCCCGGTGGACTTCGCCTACGCCGTGCACACCGAGGTCGGTCACCGCACCATAGGCGCACGCGTCAACGGCCGGCTGGTGCCGCTGGAGTCCACCCTGGACAACGGCGACCTGGTCGAGGTCTTCACCTCCAAGGCCGCCAACGCCGCGCCGTCGCGCGACTGGCTGGGCTTCGTCAAGTCGCCCCGGGCCCGCAACAAGATCCGCGCCTGGTTCTCCAAGGAGCGCCGCGAGGAGGCGATCGAGCAGGGCAAGGAGGCCATCACCCGGGCCATGCGCAAGCAGGGCCTGCCGCTGCAGCGGATCCTCACCGGCGACTCGCTGGTCACCCTGGCGCACGAGATGCGCTACCCGGACATCTCCTCGCTCTACGCCGCGATCGGCGAGGGCCATGTCTCCGCGCAGACCATCGTGCAGAAGCTGGTCCAGGCCCTGGGCGGGGAGGAGGGCGCGACCGAGGACATCGCCGAGACCACGACGCCGTCGCCGAGCACCGGCCGCCGCAGTCGCCGCAGCGCGGCCGACCCGGGTGTGGTCGTCAAGGGCGTCGCCGACGTCTGGGTCAAGCTCTCCCGCTGCTGCACGCCCGTTCCCGGCGACCCCATCGTCGGCTTCGTGACCCGCGGCAACGGCGTCTCGGTGCACCGCGCGGACTGTGTCAACGTGGACGCGCTGGCGCAGCAGCAGGAGCGCATGGTCGAGGTGGAGTGGGCGCCGACCCAGTCCTCGGTCTTCCTGGTCGCGATCCAGGTCGAGGCACTGGACCGGTCCCGGCTGCTCTCGGACGTCACCCGGGTCCTCTCGGACCAGCACGTGAACATCCTGTCGGCGGCGGTCCAGACCTCCCGCGACCGGGTCGCCATGAGCCGCTTCACCTTCGAGATGGGCGACCCCAAACACCTCGGCCACGTGCTCAAGGCCGTCCGCGGCGTCGAAGGCGTGTACGACGTCTACCGGGTTACCTCGGCAAGGTCGCGTTAGCGCGAAAGGTGCGGGTCGTGGTGGGCTTGTCGCGCAGTTCCCCGCGCCCCTAGGGGGCTGCAACCGGGCCAGTTGCAAGCGTCCAGGGGCGCGGGGAACTGCGCGACAAGCCATGCACCTCGGTGCACCCTCGTTGAGACAGTTCCCCGCGCCCCTGGGGTAGTGCAACCGGGCCGCGTGCCGGAAGGCTAGCCGCCGAACTCCTGGAGGCCCTTGCGGGCCTGGTCCAGCAGTTCCTGGCGGCCGGCCAGCTCCTTCTCGAGCTTGGCCACCCGGGAGGAGTCGTTGCGGGCTTGGGCGGCGGCGATCTGCTGCTGCAGCTTGTCGACGGCCGCCTGCAGCAGACCCGTCATGCCCTCGGCACGAGCCCTCGCCTCGGGGTTGCTGCGCTGCCACTCGGCCTCCTCGGCCTCGCGGATCGCGCGCTCCACCGTGTGCAGCCGCCCCTCCAGCTTCGGCCGGGCGTCGCGCGGCACATGGCCGATCTCCTCCCACCGCTCGGCCACCGACCGGTAGGTCGCCTTGGCCGCCTTGAGGTCGCCCACCGGCAGCAGCGTCTCGGCCTCGACCACCAGCGCCTCCTTGAGCACGAGATTCTCGCGCTCGCCGGCGTCGCGCTCGTCGAACACCGCCGACCTGGCCTGGAAGAAGACGTCCTGCGCGCCCCGGAACCGGGCCCACAGCTCGTCCTCGGCCTCGCGCTGGGCGCGCCCCGCCGCCTTCCACTCGGTCATCAGCTCGCGGTAGCGGGCCGCCGTCGCTCCCCAGTCGGTCGAGGACGACAGCGACTCGGCCTCCTTGGCCAGCTTCTCCTTGGCCTGGCGGGCCTCGTCCCGCTGCTGGTCCAGCGTCGCGAAGTGGGCCTTGCGGCGCTTGGAGAACGTCGAGCGGGCGTGCGAGAAGCGGTGCCAGAGCTCGTCGTCCGACTTGCGGTCCAGCCGCGGCAGGCCCTTCCAGGTGTCCACCAGCGCGCGCAGCCGGTCCCCGGCGTCGCGCCACTGCGTCGACTCCGCCAGCTGCTCCGCCTCGGCGACCAGCGCGTCCTTGGCGGTCCTGGCCTCCTCCTGGGCCTTGGCCCGAGCCGCCTTGCGCTCCTCGCGGCGGCTGTCCACCTCGCCCACCAGCGCCTGCAGGCGCTTGGCGAGGGCCTCCAGGTCGCCGACCGCATGCCCCTCGGCCACCTGCGCCTGCAGGTGCTCGATGGCGGTCATGGCGTCCTTGGTCGCCAGGTCCGTGGTCCGGACCCGGCGCTCCAGCAGACCGATCTCGACGGCGATGCCCTCGTACTTCCGGGTGAAGTAGGCGAGAGCCTCGTCGGGGGAGCCTGCCTGCCACGAACCGACGACGCGTTCGCCATCGGCCGTCCGCACGTAGACGGTCCCCTCGTCGTCGACACGGCCCCACGGGTCGCTGGTCACAGCGCCTCCTCCATATGGTGACCCTTCGCCCTGGGGGAGGGCCACCGTCCACAGTTCATTGCCCGGCCGGCCCATCAACCAACAGTCCGCCGCCGGGACCACGCACCCTACAAGACGCCAACATAGGCGACCGGCACCGGTGCTGTCCGTATCCCGGCGGCGAAAACTGTCCCGCGCGCCGTCAGCTCTTCTTGGTCGTCACGGTGTTCATCGTGACGGTCTGCAGCGGGTTGCCGTCACCGGTGCCGTTGGCGTTGTTGGTGCCCGCCGCGGCGATCTTCTGGAGGGTGCTCAGGCCCCCGGTGATGGTCCCGAACGGGGTGTAGCTCGCGGACAGCGTGCTGTCCTTGTAGACCAGGAAGAACTGGCTGCCGTTGGTGTTGGCGCCGGAGTTCGCCATCGCCACGGTGCCGGCCGGGTAGGTGCCGCCCTTGATCGAGGAGGCGGTCAGGTTCTCGTCCTTGAACTTGTAGCCGGGGCCGCCGGAGCCGGTGCCGGTCGGGTCGCCGCACTGCAGCACGTAGATCCCGGCGGTGGTCAGCCGGTGGCAGGTGACGTGGTCGAAGAAGTGCTGACTCGCCAGGTAGACGAAGGAGTTGACGGTGTGCGGCGCGGCCGCGGCGTCCAGCTTGATGGTGATCGGGCCGCAGTTGGTGCTGATCGTGGCGGTGTAGGTCGACTTGGTGTCGATGGTCAGGGCCGGCTCGGTCTTCCACTGCTTGGTGGTCGCCTTGCCCGCGGCCGGGGTGGTGCAGCCGGCGACATGGGCGGAACCGGCCGCCGCTGCGGTCGCACTCGCGCTGGCCGTCGCGGTCGCCGAGGCCTTCGCGGTCACGGCCTTCTTGGGCTTGTCGCCCGCCCCGGTCGCCGCCCAGGCGCCGCCCGCGATCCCGGCCACCGCGAGCACCGACACGCCCACGATCGCGCTGTTCCTGCGGGTCTTCTTCACCGACGCCCGACGCCGCGCCACCTGGCGTTCGTACTTGAGCCGCTCCAGCTCCCGCCGCCGCTTCTCCTTGTCCTTGGGCAGGGGCTTGCTTGGCCTGTCGTTGGGTGCCACCGACCGTCACTCCTTCGCGTCCGCCGCAGCCCGTGCGGGGGATCTTCGTACCCGTTGGCCGCTCAGTGTAGGGATGGAATCTGTAAACGTGGTGTCAGGTCCCTACAAGCTGTTCCCGAGGGCCCGCGGCGAACAACGGGTTCGCGATCGTCCCTGCCCCGCCGGTAGGCTGCGCACAGACTTCTACCGTGCTCAGCCAGGACAAACAAGGACTCACGTGTTCATCGCCGGTTTCCCCGCAGGGGCCTGGGGCACCAACTGCTACCTGGTCGCCCCCGCGGCCGGCGAGGAGTGCGTGATCGTCGACCCGGGGCACCAGGCCACCGCCGGGGTCGAGGAGGCCGTCCGCGAGCACGGGCTCAAGCCGGTCGCGGTGGTGCTCACGCACGGACACATCGACCACGTCGCCTCGGTGATGCCCATCTGCGGCGCACGCGGCATCCCGGCCTGGATCCACCCGGAGGACCGCTACATGCTGGCCGACCCGGAGCGGGCCCTCGGCCGCTCCTTCGGCGCGCAGCTGATGGGCGAGCTGACCGTCGGCGAGCCGGACGACCTGCGGATCCTGGAGGACGGCAGTGTGCTGGAGCTCGCCGGGCTGCGGCTCACCGTCGACCACGCCCCGGGCCATACCGGGGGGTCGGTGACCTTCAGGACCCCCGCCGCTCCGGAGCTGCCTCCGGTGCTGTTCTCGGGTGACCTGCTGTTCGCCGGCTCGGTAGGACGTACCGATCTCCCCGGAGGCGACCACGACGCCCTCCTGGAGTCGCTGGCCCGCGTGTGCCTGCCGCTCCAGGACGAGACCGTGGTGCTCTCCGGACACGGCCCCCAGACCACCATCGGCCGCGAGCGCGCGAGCAACCCCTACCTGCTCCAGGTAGCGGGCGCGGACGCCGCCGAGCCCGGCGCAGCGCGCCGGGGCATCTGATTCGAGACGAGACGTGAGCAGCTCTTTCCAGGCCCCGAAGGGCACCTACGACATCCTGCCCGCCGAGGCCGCCACGGTGCTGGCGGTGCGTGAGGCGCTCGCGGCGCCGCTGCGCCGGGCCGGCTACGGCTACATCGAGACCCCGGTCTTCGAGGACATCAACCTCTTCTCGCGCGGCGTCGGCGAGTCCACCGACATCGTCAGCAAGGAGATGTTCACCCTCACCACGCTGGGGGGCGACAACCTGGCGCTGCGCCCCGAGGGCACCGCCTCGGTGCTGCGGGCCACCCTGGAGGCCAACCTGCACCGGGTCGGCAACCTGCCGGTGAAGCTCTGGTACTCCGGCTCCCAGTATCGCTACGAGAAGCCGCAGAAGGGCCGCTACCGCCAGTTCTGGCAGGTCGGCGCCGAGGCCATCGGCGCGGAGGACCCGGCGCTGGACGCCGAGCTGATCATCCTGGCCTTCGACGCCTACCGCTCGCTGGGCCTGCGCGACTTCCGGATCCTGCTGAACAGCCTCGGCGACAAGCAGTGCCGGCCGGTCTACCGCGCCGCCCTGCAGGAGTTCCTGCGCGGGCTCGACCTGGACGCCGACACGGTCCGCCGGGCCGAGATCAACCCGCTGCGGGTGCTCGACGACAAGCGGCCCGAGGTGCAGAAGCAGCTGGTCGGCGCGCCGATGCTGGTCGACTACCTGTGCGAGGACTGCAAGGCCTACCACGAGCAGGTCCGGGCGGTCCTCACCGACGCCGGCGTCGCCTTCGAGGACGACACCAAGCTGGTCCGCGGGCTCGACTACTACACCCGCACTACCTTCGAGTTCGTCCACGACGGCCTGGGCTCGCAGTCCGCGGTCGGCGGCGGCGGGCGCTACGACGGGCTGTCCGAGATGATCGGCGGACCGGCGCTGCCCTCCGTGGGCTGGGCGCTGGGCGTGGACCGCACCGTGCTCGCGCTGGAGGTCGAGGGCATCGAACTGCCGGGCGCCGCGGCCTCCGACGTCTTCGCCGTGCCGCTCGGCGAGCAGGCCCGTACGGTCCTGTTCCGGACCGTCACCGAGCTGCGCCGGGCCGGCGTCAGCGCGGACATCGTCTTCGGCGGCAAGGGGCTCAAGGCCGCGATGAAGGCCGCCGACCGCTCCGGCGCGCGCTACGCGCTGGTCGCCGGGGACCGTGATCTCGCCGACGATCTGGTACAGCTCAAGGACCTCACCACCGGTGACCAGACCCCGGTCGCCCTGGACGCTCTCGTCACCACCCTCAAGGAGAAGCTCTCGTGATCCGCAGCCATGAAGCCGGCACGCTCCGCCCGGAGCACGCCGGCACCACCGTGACCCTCGCAGGCTGGGTCGCCCGCCGCCGCGACCACGGCGGTGTCGCCTTCATCGATCTGCGTGACGCCTCCGGCACCGTCCAGGTCGTGGTCCGCGACCTGGAGGCGGTGTCCGAGCTGCGCTCCGAGTGGTGCGTCAAGGTCGTCGGCGACGTCCGGATCCGCCCCGAGGGCAACGCCAACACCGAGATCCCGACCGGCGAGGTCGAGGTCGTGGTCAGCGAGTTGACGGTGCTCTCCGAGGCCGCCCCGCTGCCGTTCCAGGTCGCCGAGTACGAGCCCGGTTCGGTCAACGAGGAGGTGCGGCTCCGCTACCGCTACCTCGACCTGCGCCGCGAGGGCCCGGCCAAGGCGCTGCGGCTGCGCTCGCGCGCCACGCACCTGATCCGAACGGTGATGGAGGAGAACGGCTACCTCGACATCGAGACGCCGTACCTGACCCGCTCCACCCCCGAGGGCGCCCGCGACTTCCTGGTCCCGGTCCGGCTGCAGCCCGGCCACTGGTACGCCCTGCCGCAGTCGCCGCAGCTGTTCAAGCAGCTGCTGATGGTGGCCGGGATGGAGCGGTACTACCAGATCGCCCGCTGCTTCCGGGACGAGGACTTCCGCGCGGACCGCCAGCCGGAGTTCACCCAGCTCGACGTCGAGGCCTCGTTCGTGGACCAGGAGGACATCCTGGAGCTGGGCGAGAAGCTGGTCACCCGGATCTGGAGCGAGGTGCACGGCTACGACGTGCCCACCCCGCTGCCCCGGCTGACCTACGCGGAGGCGATGTCCCGCTACGGCTCGGACAAGCCCGACGTCCGCTTCGGCAACGAGCTGACCGACCTGACCGAGTACTTCGCCGGCACCGAGTTCCGTGTCTTCCAGGCCCCCTACGTGGGCGCCGTGGTGATGCCCGGCGGCGCCTCGCAGCCGCGCAAGCAGCTGGACGCCTGGCAGGACTGGGCCAAGGCCCGCGGCGCCCGCGGCCTGGCCTACGTGCTGGTGGACGAGGACGGCTCGCTGCGCGGCCCGGTCGCCAAGAACCTCTCCGAGGCGCACCTGGCCGGGCTGGCCGAGGCGGCCGGTGCCAAGCCCGGCGACGCGGTGTTCTTCGCCGCGGGCAAGCGCACCGCCTCGCAGGAGCTGCTGGGCGCCGCACGGCTGGAGATCGGCCGCCGCTGCGAGCTGATCGACGAGTCGGCGTGGGCCTTCCTCTGGGTGGTCGACTTCCCGATGTTCGAGCCGATCGAGGACGACAAGGGCGAGTTCCAGGGCTGGCACGCGGTGCACCACCCCTTCACCGCGCCCACCGCCGAGTCCCTGGACACCTTCGACAAGGACCCCGGCAACGCCCTCTCCAACGCCTACGACCTGGTGCTCAACGGCAGCGAGATCGGCGGCGGCTCGATCCGTATCCACCAGAAGGATGTGCAGAAGCGCGCCTTCGACGCGATCGGCCTGAGCGAGGAGGAGGCCCAGTCCCAGTTCGGCTTCCTGCTCAACGCCTTCGACTTCGGCCCCCCGCCGCACGGTGGCATCGCCCTCGGCCTGGACCGCCTGGTCGCCCTGCTGGGCGGCTACGACACCATCCGCGACGTGATGGCCTTCCCGAAGACCAGCACCGGCGGCGACCCGCTCACCGGCGCCCCGACCCCGATCACCGCGCAGCAGCGCAAGGAAGCGGGCGTCGACGCCAAGCCCAAGAGCGAGCAGCCGGAGGCCTGACGGCTACGACGCCAGTGCCCCGCCCGGTCGAAGCGACCGGGCGGGGCACTGGCCTTCTCGGACCAGCTACGTCAACTGGCCTTCACCAGACCGGGTTCGAGCGCATGGCCCGGTTGGTCGGCCGGTAGCGGCTGGGCCACCGGGCTGCTCTCGTCGAACGGCAGCTCGCCGCTCAGCACCTTGTCGAGCCGGGCGTGGTCGAGCTCCTTGGTCCAGTGCCCGATCAGCACGGTGGCCACGGCGTTGCCGGCGAAGTTGGTCAGGGCGCGGGCCTCGGACATGAAGCGGTCGATGCCCACGATCAGTCCGACGCCGTCCACCAGGGCCGGCTGGTGCGACTGCAGGCCGCCGGCCAGGGTGGCCAGCCCGGCGCCGGTGACCCCGGCAGCGCCCTTGCTGGCGATCACCATGAACAGCAGCAGTGAGATCTGCTCGCCCAGCGACAGCGGCCTGTCCATGGCCTGGGCGATGAAGATCGACGACATGGTCAGGTAGATCGCGGTGCCGTCGAGGTTGAAGCTGTAGCCGGCCGGGACGGTGATCCCGGCGACCGGGCGGCTCACACCGAGGTGCTCCATCTTGGCGATCAGCCGCGGCAGCGCGCTCTCGGACGAGGACGTGGACAGGATCAGCAGGAACTCCCGGCCCAGGTAGCGCAGCAGTTGGAGGATGTTGACCCCGGCGGCCAGCCGCAGCAGCGCGCCGAGCACCACCAGGACGAAGATCGCGCAGGTCAGGTAGAAGCCCAGCATGATGACGGCCAGGCTCTTCAGTGCGTCCACGCCGGTGGCGCCGACCACCGCGGCCATCGCGCCGAAGGCGCCCACCGGGGCCACCCACATGATCATCGACATGACCTTGAACACCAGGGCCTGGATGTGTTCGAGCCCGCGCAGCACCGGGGCGCCGACCGGGCCCAGCGACTGCAGGGCGAAGCCCACCAGCAGCGCCACCAGGAGCGTCTGCAGTACCTGACCGCCCGTCAGCGCCGAGACCAGGGTGGTCGGGATGATGCCGAGCAGGAAGTCGCTGGTGCTCTCCGAGCCGCCCGCGGCCGCCTGGGCGTGGCCGGACTTGGCCAGGGCCTCGGTCAGGTGCAGCCCGCTGCCGGGCTCCAGCAGGTTGCCGACGACCAGGCCGAGGGCCAGCGCCACCGTCGACATGACCAGGAAGTAGCCCAGGGCCAGGCCGCCGACCTTGCCCACCTTGGCGGCCTTGGTCACCGAACCGATGCCCAGCACGATCGTGGTGAAGATGATCGGACTGATCATCATCTTGATCAGGTTCACGAAGCCGGTGCCGATCGGCTTCAGGTCCACCGCGAACGAGGGCGCGGCCAGGCCCACCACGATCCCGGCCAGCACGGCCGCGATCACCAGCAGGTACAGGATGTGGGTGCGGCCGCCCGGACGTCTGCCCGCGGGCGGCGCTGCTGCGGTTGCCTCGGAGGTCATGCTGCGGCTCCTTTGCCGGTCATACGGTCCGTCCCGGGTGGTGGGCCGGTTCCGACGACTATCGGCGCGGGCGTGGCGCGGGTCACGTTTGCGTTCATACTGTTCACGGCCGCCGGGGGTTCGCAGCCGTCCGGCGAGCGGGCACACTTTGGCTCATGTCCCCGCCACGACGTCCGTCCCCGCCACGACGTCAGCGCCCCCGTCCCGCGCGGAGCCTCGCCGGACAGCTCTTCGCGGTCCAGGTGCTGATCGTGGCGCTGGTCGTGGCCGCCGGCGCGGTGCTGACCTACTGGCTCACCAGCGACCGCACCGAGCAGTCCGCCGAACGCCAGGTCACCGCGGTGGCCCGGGCGGTCGCCGACTCGCCGACGGTGCGCTCGGGGGTGCTCTCGGCGGACCCCACCGCGGTGCTGCAGCCCTACGCCGACCGGGTCTGGCGGGACAGCGAGGCCGCCGTCGACTTCGTCACCATCATGGACACCCACGGCATCCGCTGGACGCATCCCAACCCCGCGGAGATAGGCAAGCCCTTCCTCGGGCACATCGCCCCCGCCCTGGCCGGACGGACCTTCACCGAGACCTACACCGGGACCCTCGGCTCCTCGGTGCGGGCGGTCACCCCGGTCCTGGACGACCAGGGCAAGGTGGTCGCCCTGGTCAGCGTCGGGATCAAGGTGCAGTCCGTGTCCGAGCAGCTCCGGGGCCCGGTCACGGCACTGGTCGCGGTCGCGGTCGCGGCGCTGCTGCTGGGCGCGCTGGGCAGCTGGCTGGCCAACCGCCGGCTGCGCCGGCACACCCACGGGATGGGCCCGGCCGAGCTCAGCCACCTCTACGAGTACCACCAAGCCACGCTGCACTCGGTCCGGGAGGGACTGCTGCTGCTGGACCGCGACGGCACGGTACTGCTGTGCAACGACGCCGCCCGCGAACTCCTGGCCCTGGAAGGGGAGGTGGAGGGCCGTCCGCTGGGGGACCTGGGCCTCCCGGAGCCGCTGTGCACGGCGATCGCGGGCCAGGACGCACTGCGCGACGAGGTGCAGCTCACCGCCGAGCGCGTGGTCGTCGTCAACACCTCCGCCATCGGCGACGGGCCCGCCCTGGGCACCGTGGTGACCCTGCGCGACCACACCGAGCTGCAGGCGCTGTCCGGCGAACTCGACTCGGTGCGCGGATTCGCCGACGCGCTGGGCGCCCAGGCGCACGAGGCGGCCAACCGGCTGCACGCGGTGGTCTCGCTGATCGAACTCGGCCGGCACCGGCAGGCGGTGGAGTTCGCCACCGCCGAGCTGGAACTGGCCCAGCAGCTCACCGACCGGGTCGTCGGCGCCGTCAGCGAGCCGGTGCTGGCCGCGCTGCTGCTGGGGAAGGCGGCACAGGCCGCCGAACGCGGGGTCGAGCTCACCATTACCGAAGACAGCCTGATCGACGACTCGCTGGCCGGCGCCGTCGGCGCCCGCGACCTGGTCACCCTGCTGGGCAACCTGATCGACAACGCCATGGACGCCGCCATCGAGGGCGCCGCCGGGAGCCCGCGGCCGCCCGAGGTCACCGTCACCGCCCGCAACGCCTCCGGCGAGCTGCTGCTCCGGGTCGCCGACACCGGACGCGGCATCGACCCCGACGCGGTGGAGAAGGTGTTCCGCCGCGGCTGGTCCACCAAGCAGCCGGGACGCGGGCTGGGCCTCGCCCTGGTGGCGCAGACGGCGCGCCGCAACGGCGGCACCGTGGTCGCCGACAGCCCGGCCGGGACCGGCGCGGTGCTCACCGTCCGGATCCCGTTGCAGCACGCGGGAGTGGTGCCGCGATGACGATCGACGTGCTGGTGGTCGAGGACGATCCGGTCGCCGCAGACGCGCATGCGCTCTACGTGGGACGCGCCCCCGGCTTCCGCTGCGTCGGCGCGGTGCACAGCGTGGGAGCGGCGCTGCGCTTCCTGGAGCGGCGCCGCGCCGAGGGCGACCCGGTGGCGCTGCTGCTGCTCGACCTCTACCTGCCGGACGGCCACGGCCTGGAACTGGTCGGACGGCTGCGGGCGGCCGGGCACGACGCCGACATCATCGCCGTCACCTCGGCCCGGGACCTGGCGACGGTGCGTCAGGCGGTGTCGGTCGGGGTGGTCCAGTACCTGCTGAAGCCCTTCGCCGCGGCCTCGCTGCGCAGCAAGCTGGAGCACTACGCCCGCTACCGGGCCTCGCTGGCCCGGGACGGCGAGGCGCTGGGCCAGGACGAGGTGGACCAGGCCTTCGCCGAACTGCGCTCGGCCGACCGCAGCACCCTGCCCAAGGGGCTGACCGGTGCCACCCTGGAGGCCGTCGCCGCGGTCCTGCGCCAGTCGGACGTCGGGCTGGCGGCCGCCGCGGTCGGCACCGCGGCCGGGGTCTCCAGGATCACCGCGCGCCGCTACCTGGAGTACCTGGTCGAGACCGGCCGTGCGGTCCGCGAGCCGCAGTACGGCAACGTGGGCAGACCCGAGCTCTGCTACCGGCCGCGGTGAGCCCGGCCGCGGTGACCAGGCCGGAGTGTCGGAGCCAGGCAGTAGGGTCGTTGCGTGGAACCTGACCTCTTCACCGCCGCCGCCGAGGAGCGGAAGGCCGCCGAGCCGGCCCGCTCGCCGCTGGCCGTGCGGATGCGGCCGCGGAACCTGGACGAGGTGGCCGGGCAGCGCCGGCTGCTGAACCCGGGGTCGCCGCTGCGGCGGCTGGTGGAGCGCGCCGGCGGGCCCGCGGCCTCGTCGTCGGTGATCCTGCACGGCCCGCCGGGGACCGGCAAGACCACGCTCGCCTATGTGATCAGCCAGGCCACCGAGAAGCGCTTCGTGGAGCTGTCGGCGATCACCGCGGGGGTGAAGGAGGTCCGCGCGGTCATCGAGTCGGCGCGGCGCGAGGTGGGCATGTCGGGGCGGGAGACCGTGCTCTTCCTCGACGAGATCCACCGCTTCAGCAAGGCCCAGCAGGACAGCCTGCTGCCGGCGGTGGAGAACCAGTGGGTCACGCTGATCGCGGCCACCACCGAGAACCCCTTCTTCTCGGTGATCTCACCGCTGCTGTCGCGTTCGCTGCTGCTCACCCTGGAGTCGCTGACCGACGACGACATCCGCGAGCTGCTGCACCGGGCGGTGACCGACGAGCGCGGGCTGGGCGGCGCGCTGGCGCTGGCCGCGGACGCCGAGGACCACCTGGTGCGGATCGCCGGCGGCGACGCCCGCAAGGCGCTGACTGCGCTGGAGGCGGCGGCCGGCACGGCGCTGGCGCTGGGCGAGGCGGAGATCCGGCTGGAGACGGTCGAGCAGGCCGTCGACAAGGCGGCGGTCCGCTACGACCGGGACGGCGACCAGCACTACGACGTGGCCAGCGCGCTGATCAAGTCGATCCGGGGCAGTGACGTCGACGCCGCACTGCACTACCTGGCCCGGATGATCGAGGCGGGCGAGGACCCGAGGTTCATCGCCCGGCGGCTGATGATCTCGGCGAGCGAGGACATCGGCCTGGCGGACCCCAACGCGCTGCCGATCGCGGTGGCGGCCGCCCAGGCGGTGGCGATGATCGGTTTCCCGGAGGCCTCGCTCACGCTGTCGCACGCGGTGATCGCGCTCGCCCTGGCGCCCAAGTCCAACTCGGCGACGCTGGCCATCTCCGCGGCGCTGGAGGACGTCCGCAAGGGGCTGGCCGGACCGGTGCCGCCGCATCTGCGGGACGGCCACTACGCGGGGGCGAAGAAGCTGGGCCACGCCCAGGGCTACGTCTACCCGCACGACCTGCCGGACGGGGTGGCCGCGCAGCAGTACGCACCGGACGCCATCGCCGGCAAGCACTACTACGTGCCGGGCCGGCACGGCGCCGAGGCCCGCTACGCGGACGTGGTGGACTGGGTGCGCAAGAAGCTGGCCGGTCAGTAGCGCCGGTCGGCAGCGCTGGTCAGGAGCACCGGTACGGGTCCGTTAGACTGGCCCGAGCGAGATGTCCCGTCGCCCGGGTGAGAGCCCGGCGTCACCAGCGGGACGTCATACAGGGAGCCGCACCGCGAGGAGCGGTTCCAGGAGCGTTGCGCACCCTTCGGGTGTCGCGTGCAGCCCACTATCCCTCCAGGGATGGTGGGCCTGTCGTGTGCTGCACATTGTGCCCGGTTCCGGTGACTGGCTGTCCCGGACCGCGAGATGCGACCTCCTTCAACAGTGGTGAGCCGATTCGTACAGTGAGATGAGGTTTGGTTCATGGCGAACCAGAAGCGTCCCAAGGTCAAGATTGCCCGCGCCCTGGGCATTCCGCTGACCCCGAAGTCCGTCAAGTACTTCGAGGCGCGCCCCTACCCGCCCGGCCAGCACGGCCGTGGCCGCAAGCAGAACTCGGACTACAAGGTCCGTCTGGTCGAGAAGCAGCGCCTGCGCGCTCAGTACGACCTGAGCGAGACCCAGATGGCCCGTGCGTTCGACCGTGCCCGCAAGGTCGAGGGCAAGACCGGTGAGGCGCTGATCAGCGAGCTGGAGACCCGGCTGGACTCCCTGGTGCTGCGTTCGGGCATCGCCCGCACCATCTACCAGGCCCGCCAGATGGTCGTCCACGGCCACATCGAGGTCAACGGCGGCAAGGTCAACCGTCCGTCGTTCCAGCTGAAGCCCGGCTTCGTGGTGACGGTCCGCGAGCGTTCCAAGGAGAAGACCCCGTTCCTGGTCGCCCGTGAGGGTGGCAACGCGGGCGAGGGTCAGACCCCGAAGTACCTCGAGGTCAACCTGAAGGCCCTGGCCTTCCGTCTGGACCGCGCGCCGCAGCGTCGCGAGGTCCCGGTCATCTGCGACGAGCAGCTGGTCGTCGAGTACTACTCGCGCTGATCCGCGAGCGGTACCCGTTGGACGTGCAGTAACGAGCGCCGGGCCGGTCTCCCGCGAGGGGGACCGACCCGGCGCTCATGCGTCCGCGGGCGCCGGACTGCGCGGGGCCGTGGGCACCGGGCGCGGACCGGGGACCTCGCCGCCGGGCGGACCGCCCCCGCTGGAGCCGGAGCCGCCGCGCAGGGCGCGCTCGACCGCCGCGTCCAGGTCGAGCAGGGTGCCCTGGTGGAACGACGCGGCGGCCTGCTCCTCGCTGAGCGCGCCCAGCACCCGCGCCTCGCAGGCGGCGTGCGCGGCGTTGAAGCTGCGCGAGCCGAACAGCGGGACGCCGACCTTGCGCCAGATGACGTTGGCCGCGCCCTGCAGCAGCCGGGCCTCGGCCAGGTCCCCGGGGGCGCCGTCCTCGTCCGGCTCGGTCGCCAGCAGCGCCAGTACCTCCATGCCGAGCACCACGCCGACCAGGTCGCGGAAGCCGTAGCTGATCCGCAGGCACTCCCGGGCCCGGGTCCGGGCCGTGCGCAGGTCGCCGAGCAGCCATTCCGAGTAGGCGGAGGCGAACAGGCCGTAGGCATGGGCCCACTGCTCGCCGAACTCCTCGCAGACGTCCATCACCTTGGCCATCCAGGACTCGCCGCGCGCGGTGTCGCCCTGGAAGATCATCGCCAGCCCCAGCTCGAACATGGCCATCACCACGTTGCTGTTGAGCTCGCCCAGCTTCTCGTAGTGCCAGATCGCCTCCTCCAGCAGCTCGGCGGCGCGGGCCAGGTCGTCGCCGATCAGTGCCGCGCAGCCCTGCCGGTGCACCGCGTAGGCCAGCGCCCGGTCGTCGCCGGTCTCCAGGGCCTGCCGGTGGCACTCCTCCAGCAGCGGACGGGCCGCGGCCAGGTCGCCCTGGAGCGTCGCCATGTAGCCGGTCACCCACAGCGCCTTGGCCCGCGCCTCGGTGGGCTCGTCGGACAGCGCCAGGGCGCGCTCCAGCCAGTGCCGGCCCTCGGCCAGGTGCCCGCAGCCGACCCAGAAGTACCAGAGCGTCCCGGTCAGGAACTGGGCGATCTGCTCCTCGCCGGGCTCGGCCAGGCAGTAGTCCAGCGCGGCGCGGATGTTGGCCTGGGCCAGGTGGGTGCGGTCCCGGGTCTGCACCTGCCGGGCGCTGAACCACTCGATCTCGCCCCAGGTGGCCAGCCCCAGGTACCAGTCGCGGTGGCGCCGCCGCAGCAGCGGCTCGGTGCCGGTGTCGCCGAGCCAGCGGGCGCCGTACTCGCGCAGGGTGTCCAGCAGCCGGTAGCGCGCCGCGCGGGACGGGTCACGGTCCGGGGCGTCCTCCTCGCGCAGCACGATGGACTTGGCCACCAGCTCGGAGAGCAGGTCCAGCACCTCGTCGGCGCGCAGCCCGTCGCCGGCGCAGACGTACTCGGCGGCGTCCAGGTCGAAGCTGCCGGCGAAGACCGAGACCCTGGCCCAGAGCAGCCGTTCGGCCGGGGTGCACAGCTCATGGCTCCAGCCGATGGCGGTGCGCAGCGTCTGGTGCCGGGGCAGGGCCGTGCGGGAGCCGCCGGTGAGCACCCGGAACCGGTCGTTGAGCCGCTCGGTGATCTGCTCGACGCCGAGCACCCGCAGCCGGCCCGCGGCCAGCTCCAGCGCCAGCGGGATGCCGTCGAGCCGGTGGCAGAGCGCGGTCACCGCCTCCCGGTTGGCGTCGGTGAGGGTGAAGCCCGGCAGCACCGCGGCGGCCCGCTGCACGAAGAGCTCGACGGCCTCCGGGCCGGGGCCCTCGGTGGACAGTGGCGGCACCTGCAGCAGGTGCTCCCCGCCGACGCCCAGGGGCTGCCTGCTGGTGGCCAGGATCCGCAGCCCGGGGGCCTCCGCGAGCAGCCTGGCCACCAGCGCCGCGCAGCCGTCCACCAGGTGCTCGCAGCCGTCGAGGACCAGCAGCAGGCTGCGCCCGCGCAGGTGCGCGATCAGGATGTCGACCGGGGGGCGCGCCGTCCCGTCGGTCACCCGCAGCGCCTCGGCGACGGCGTGGACCAGCAGTTCGGGATCCCGGACGAGTGAGCACTCGACCACCCAGGCCCCGTCGCGGGACGGGTCGGCGGCGCCCGTGGCAGCGCCCGCGGCGGCGGCGCGCAGGGCGAGGCGGCTCTTGCCCACCCCGCCCGGGCCGACCACGGTGACCAGCCGAGCGGTCGTCAGTAGCCTTACGGCCTCGGCCAGTTCGGCCGACCGGCCGACGAAGCCGGTGGTTTCGGCGGGGAGGTTCCCCGCGGTGTCGCTGTTCATCGGATCCCCCTTTGGATCCCCCAGTGGGCGTGCCGAGGGCGCTCCCCCGTTCGGTTCAACGATCGAACGGGCCGGGGGTCACGCGGTCGGGAATGCCGGGTCCGGCGCGATAGGGTTTCCGCACGCCCGCGGTTTGGACGAGCGACGAATGAGCGAGGGAGCGCCAAGGTGTCCGGTGGAGAGGTCGCGGGCCTCGTGGTCGCCGTGTTCTGGGCGGTGCTGGTGACCCTGCTGGCCGTGGTCCTGGTCCGGCTGGCCGGCGCGCTGCGGCAGGCCACCGTGCTGGTCGCCGCCGTCACCGAACGGACCGTACCGCTGCTGGACGAGGCCGCCGAGACCCTGCGCGCCGCCAACGACCAGCTGGTGCGGGTGGACGAGATCACCGCCAACGTGCAGGACGCCGCGGCCAACGCCAACGCGCTGTCCTCCACCATGGCGGCGACCCTGGGCGGCCCGCTGGTGAAGCTCTCCGCCTTCAGCTACGGCGTGCGCAGCGCGGTGGCCCGGCAGCGCTCGGCCGGGCAGCCGGAGCGCCACGTCCCGCAGCAGACCGAGCGCGAGCTGATCGCCCGCATGGTCAGGGCCGAGGTGCGCTCGGCGACCGCCCGTCGCGGGGTGTTCGCCCGCATGCTCAGGAGGGGTTGAGGACGGTGCGCAGGATCTTCTGGATGGCCGTGGGCGCGGGTGCGACCGTGTGGACCGTCAACAAGGCCAACCGCCTGGCCCGCAGCATCACCCCCGGCAGCCTCGCCGATACGGCGGCCCAGGGCGCGGTGGAGCTCGGCGGGGCCGTACGCTCCTTCGCGGGCGAGGTCCGCGCCGGAATGCTCCAGCGCGAACTGGAGCTCAACCGGCAGCTGGGCCTGGACGGCAGCGTGCTGGCGCTGCCGGGCCCGCAGGACAGGCCGGTGCTGCGCGGTACCGCGAGCAGTGCAAAACCGTTCGAGATTTCCCCTGCTGGAACGTCTACTTCTACTGACATCACCCCGTACGACCGGAATGAGGACAACTGATGGAGTCGGCTGAGATCCGCCGCCGCTGGCTGCGATTCTTCGAGGAGCGCGGCCACACCGTCGTGCCCTCGGCGTCGCTGATCGCAGACGACCCGACGCTGCTGCTCGTCCCGGCCGGCATGGTGCCGTTCAAGCCCTACTTCCTCGGCGAGGTCAAGCCGCCCTTCGCCACCGCCACCAGCGTGCAGAAGTGCGTCCGCACCCCGGACATCGAGGAGGTCGGCAAGACCACCCGGCACGGCACCTTCTTCCAGATGTGCGGCAACTTCTCCTTCGGCGACTACTTCAAGGAGGGGGCGATCCGCTACGCGTGGGAGCTGCTGACCTCCTCGCAGGAGGCCGGCGGCTACGGGCTGGACCCGGAGCGGCTGTGGATCACCGTCTACCTGGACGACGACGAGGCCGAGAGCATCTGGCGGGAGAAGATCGGCGTACCGGCCGAGCGGATCCAGCGGCTGGGCAAGAAGGACAACTTCTGGTCCATGGGCGTCCCCGGCCCCTGCGGCCCCTGCTCGGAGATCAACTACGACCGCGGCCCGGAGTTCGGCGCCGAGGGCGGCCCGGCCGTCAACGACGAGCGCTACGTGGAGATCTGGAACCTGGTCTTCATGCAGTACGAGCGCGGCGCCGGCGACGGCAAGGAGGACTTCCCGATCCTGGGCGACCTCCCCGCCAAGAACATCGACACCGGCCTCGGCCTGGAACGCCTCGCGATGATCCTGCAGGGCGTGCAGAACATGTACGAGACGGACACCCTGCGCGTCGTCATGGACACCGCCACCGAGCTGACCGGCGTCCGCTACGGCACCGCGCACAACACCGACGTCTCGCTGCGCGTGGTCGCCGACCACATGCGCACCTCGGTGATGCTGATCGGCGACGGGGTGACCCCCGGCAACGAGGGCCGCGGCTACGTGCTGCGCCGGATCATGCGCCGCGCCATCCGCAACATGCGGCTGATGGGCGCCACCGAGCCGGTGGTCGCCCGGCTGGTCGACACCGTGATCAGCACCATGGGCCTGCAGTACCCGGAGCTGGAGACCGACCGCAAGCGGATCGAGACGGTCGCGCTGGCCGAGGAGGCCGCCTTCCTGAAGACCCTGCGCGCGGGCACCAACATCCTGGACACCGCCGTCGGCGAGACCAAGGCCGCCGGCAGCGCGGTGCTGCCCGGGGACAAGGCATTCCAGCTGCACGACACCTACGGCTTCCCGATCGACCTCACCCTGGAGATGGCCGCCGAGCAGGGCGTCACCGTCGACGAGGACGGCTTCCGCCGCCTGATGAAGGAGCAGCGGGACCGGGCCAAGGCCGACGCCAAGGCCAAGAAGATGGGCCACGCCGACGTCTCGGCCTACCGCGAGGTCGCCGACCGCGCCGGGGCCACCGACTTCCTCGGCTACACCAGCAACGAGACCGAGGCGACCGTGGTCGGCCTGCTGGTCGACGGCGTCCCGGCCCCCGCCGCCCAGGAGGGCGACGAGGTCGAGGTGGTGCTGGACCGCACCCCCTTCTACGCCGAGGGCGGCGGCCAGCTCGCCGACCAGGGC
The DNA here is from genome assembly GCF_000719095.1 of Streptacidiphilus jeojiense. Classification (GTDB taxonomy): domain Bacteria; phylum Actinomycetota; class Actinomycetes; order Streptomycetales; family Streptomycetaceae; genus Streptacidiphilus; species Streptacidiphilus jeojiensis. The sequence continues at coordinate 66,096 of NZ_JOEH01000002.1, forward strand.
CGGCTGCGGCTGGACTCCGGCGCCGTGGTCGAGGTCCGCGACGTGCAGCAGCCGGTGCCCGGCGTGTACGTCCACAAGGGCAGCGTGATGGTGGGCGAGGTGGTGCTCGGCTCCGCCGCGCACGCCGTGATCGACGTGGCCCGGCGCCGGGCCATCGCCCGCGCCCACAGCGCCACCCACCTGACCCACCAGGCGCTGCGCGACGCGCTCGGCCCCACCGCGGCCCAGGCCGGTTCGGAGAACTCGCCCGGCCGCTTCCGCTTCGACTTCGGCTCTCCCAACGCGGTGCCCGGCACGGTGCTGTCGGACGTGGAGCAGAAGATCAACGAGGTGCTGGCCCGGGAGCTGGACGTCACCGCCGAGATCATGGGCATCGACGAGGCCCGCAAGCAGGGCGCCATCGCCGAGTTCGGCGAGAAGTACGGCGAGCGGGTCCGGGTGGTCACCATCGGCGACTTCTCCAAGGAGCTGTGCGGCGGCACCCATGTCGGCAACACCGCCCAGCTGGGCCTGGTGAAGCTGCTCGGCGAGTCCTCCATCGGCTCCGGGGTGCGCCGGGTCGAGGCGCTGGTCGGCGTGGACGCCTACCGCTTCCTGGCCCGCGAGCACACCGTGGTCTCCCAGCTCACCGAGCTGGTCAAGGGCCGCCCGGACGAGCTGCCGGAGAAGATCGCCGGCATGCTGGGCAAGCTCAAGGAGGCCGAGAAGGAGATCGAGCGCTTCCGCGCCGAGAAGGTGCTGCAGGCCGCGGCCGGACTCGCCGACGGGGCCGAGGACGTCAACGGCCTGGCGCTGGTCGCCGCTCGGGTTCCTGACGGGACGACAGCCGACGACCTTCGCAAGCTCGTTCTGGATGTGCGCGCACGCGTGACCGGCGGCCGTCCGGCCGTGGTCGCGGCGTTCAGCGTGGTCGGCGGCCGTCCGCTGACGGTGATCGCCACCAACGAGGCCGCCCGCGAGCGCGGGGTCAAGGCCGGCGCGCTGGTCCGCGTCGCCGCCAAGACCCTCGGCGGCGGCGGTGGCGGCAAGGACGACGTCGCCCAGGGCGGCGGCACCGACCCGGCCGCCGTCGACCAGGCCATCGCCGCGGTGCGCCGCGAGGTCCAGGGCGCATGACCGACGGTGCGTTCCGGCGGGGACGGCGGATCGGCGTGGACGTGGGGGACGCCCGGATCGGGGTCGCTTCGAGCGACCCCGACGGGATGCTCGCCACCCCGGTCGAGACCGTCCCCGCCGGCCCCGGCTCGCAGGCCCGGCTGGTGGCCCTCGCCGAGGAGTACCAGGCCGTCGAGGTGGTGCTGGGGCTGCCGCGCTCACTGAACGGCGGCGAGGGCCCGGCCGCCGCCAAGGTCCGCCGCTACGCGGGGGAGCTGGCGGCGCGGCTCGCCCCGGCCGGGGTGCCGGTGCGGCTGGTGGACGAGCGGATGTCCACCGTCACCGCCGCGCAGGGGCTGCGGGCCTCGGGGGTGAAGTCGAAAAAGGGACGCTCCGTGATCGACCAGGCCGCCGCCGTGGTGATCCTGCAGAGCGCGCTGGAGGGGGAGAAGACGAGCGGAAGGCCGCCGGGACAGCTGGTCGAACCGGACGAAACCGCTGCTCCGAGTGAGGGATGACGGTCATATGAACGGCGTGGGGGACGTTCTGCGGGCGATTCGTGAGCGGATGATGGCTAACGCTGCGGCACCGGCTCCTGGGCGCCTAGGGTAACGTTCCGCTTCACGGCGCGCTTTGGCACGCCGGTTCGATCGTCGGCGGGGAGGTCCCGTCCGACCGGAGAGGATGCCGGTCGCCACGTCGTCCAAGGGGAAGCATGACCGACCAGGGCCGGGGCTACGGCACCGCACCGTGGGGCCACGGGGACCCGAATCAGGGCAGCCCCTATGCCGGATCTGTGGGTTACCCGCAGCAGCCGACGAACGGCTGGGGCGATCCGCAGGCACAGGACCCGTACGGCACCGGGCAGTACCCCGTGCAGCAGCCGGGCTACCCGCAGCAGCCCGGCTACCCCCAGCCGCAGCAGCCCGGGTATCCGCAGCAGCCCGGCTACCAGCAGCCGGGTTACCCGCAGCAGCCCCAGCAGGTCCGGCCGCAGCAGCCCTACCGCCAGCCGCCCCGGCCGCAGCCGGTCCAGCCCGCCGCCCCGGTGCTGGGCCCGGACGGCATCGACTGGGAGGCCGAGGCCGCAGCCCTGGACGCCGAGGAGCTGGCGCCGCAGGTCGAGGAGGTGCAGGCCGAGGACGAGGAACTGGTCGAGGAGTACCAGGACGAGCACGTCGACGGCTACGACGACGAGGACGACTACCAGCCCTTCCTGGCCGAGGAGGACGACAGCCGGCAGGGCGAGCGCAAGCGCAAGCAGGCCGGCCGCACCCAGCGCAAGCGCAGCGGGGTGGCCTGCCTGGGCATGTCGCTGCTGCTGGTCGCCAGCATCGGGGCCGGCGGCTACTACGGCTACGGCTTCTACAAGTCGCACTTCGGGCCGCCCGCCGACTACGTGGGCGGCGGCACCGGAGCGGTGACGATCACCATCCCCAGCGGCGCCGACGGCTGGGCCATGGCCAACGTCCTGAAGGCTGACGGCGTGGTAGCCAGCGGCCAGGCGTTCGTGAATGCCTACAACAAGAACGTCAAGGCCAGCAGCATCCAGCCTGGTTCATACACGCTCAAACAGCAGATGTCCGGCGCTGATGCTGTCGCCTTGTTGATCGCAGACAACGGCGGTGATGTGATGACCGTCACCGAGGGCATGCGTGCCAGCGCGATCTACACCAAGATCGACGCCAAGCTCGGCCTGCCCGCTGGGACCACGGCGAAGGCAGCCAAGGACAACATCTCGGGACTTGGTCTGCCGTCCTACGCGAACGGTGACATCGAAGGTTTCCTCTGGCCGACCCGCTACTCGGTCAGCAAGGGCATGAAACCGGCCGACCTGCTGAAGCAAATGGTCGCCAATGCTGTCGCCCAGTACCAGGCCCTTGACCTGGACACGAAGGCTCCGGGGGTCAAGCTGAAGAACGGCTACCAGGTCCTCATCGAGGCGAGCATCCTCCAGGCCGAGGGTAAGACGGCCGACTTCAGCAAGATCGCCCGGGTGCTCAGCAACCGCATCAACGAGACCGACGGTGAGACCCACGGCCAGCTGCAGCTGGACACCACGCTGCAGTACGCGCTGAACTCCACCAAGTTCACCAACGCCCAGAAGAACGGCGACCAGGCCGGCGGCTACAACACCTACCTGGTGAAGGGACTGCCCCCGGGCCCGATCAGCAACCCGGGTATGGACGCCATCAACGCGGTGCTCAACCCGGCGCCGGGCAACTGGCTCTACTTCATCGCGATGACCCCGACCAACACCCAGTTCGCCGACACCTTCACGGACTTCAAGGTGCTGGTGAAGCAGTACTGCACGGCCCACAACCAGGGCTTCGACGCCGTCGCCGGGCAGTGCGACTGATGCGCACCGCCACCCGGGCCGCGGTACTGGGCTCGCCGATCGCGCACTCGCTCTCCCCGGTGCTGCACAACGCCGCCTACGCGGCGCTGGGTCTGACCGACCGTCACTACGGCCGCTTCGAGGTGGACGAGGCCGGGCTGCCCGGCTTCCTGTCCGCGCTCGACGTCGAGGGCGAGGGCTGGGCCGGGCTGTCGCTGACCATGCCGCTGAAGCGGGTGGTGATACCCCTGCTGGACGAGATCAGCGCGACGGCGCTGGCGGTGGACGCGGTGAACACCGTGGTGTTCACCGCGGACGGACGCCGCACCGGCGACAACACCGACGTCCCCGGTCTGGTCGCGGCGCTGCGCGAGCGCGGGGTGACCTCGGTGGAGTCCGCCTCGGTGCTGGGCGCCGGCGCCACCGCATCGTCCACGCTGGCCGCGTTGGGGCGGATCTGCACCGGCGAGGTCACCGCCTACGTCCGGGGCCCCGAGCGGGCCGCGCAGATGCTGGCGCTGGGGGAGCGGCTGCAGGTGAAGGTGCGGACCGCGGCGTGGGAGCGCGCGGCGGAGGCGTTCGGCGCGCCGCTGACGGTCTCCACGACGCCGGTCGGGGCGACCGACCACCTGGCCGGCGCGGTGCCGCGGACGCCCGGCGTGCTGTTCGACGTGCTCTACCACCCCTGGCCCACGGCGCTGGCCGCCGCCTGGTCGCAGCGCGGAGGCAGTGTGCTGGGCGGGCTGGACCTGCTGGTGCACCAGGCGGTGCTGCAGTGCGAGATGTTCACCGGGATCACCCCCGCTCCGCTGGCCGCGATGCGGGCCGCGGGCGAGGCGGCGCTGGGTGGTCTCTGAGGGATCTCGGGTGCGGCGTCTGCCTGGTTTGTCGCGCAGTTCCCCGCGCCCCTAGGGGTCTGCGACTGGCTCAGTTGCACTTGCTCAGGGGCGCGGGGCTGTGCTGATTCAAAAGCGTGCGCGAACAACCATGCACAGCCCGCAGCCAGGATCCGGACGGATTCTGAGCTCCGGAGGGTCTCGTGGGAGGATCGGAGACGACGCACGTCCGGATCTTTGAGGAGCACCGTTGGGTACCTTGCGCTGGCTGACGGCGGGGGAGTCGCACGGCCCCGCACTCGTGGCGACGCTGGAGGGCCTGCCCGCCGGTGTCCCGGTCACCTCCGAGGTGATCGTGGACGCGCTGGCACGCCGTCGGCTCGGCTACGGACGCGGCGCCCGGATGAAGTTCGAGCAGGACCAGGTCACCTTCCTCGGCGGCGTCCGGCACGGGCTGACCATGGGCAGCCCGGTCGCGATCATGGTCGGCAACACCGAGTGGCCCAAGTGGGAGCAGGTGATGTCGGCCGACCCGGTCGACCCGGAGATCCTGGCGGGCCTGGCCCGCAACGAGGCGCTGACCCGCCCCCGCCCCGGCCACGCCGACCTGGTCGGGATGCAGAAGTACCACCTGGACGAGGCCCGACCGGTGCTGGAGCGCGCCAGCGCCCGGGAGACCGCAGCCCGCGTAGCGCTGGGCGCGGTCGCCCGCGCCTACCTCAAGGAGGTCTGCGGCATCGAGCTGGTCTCCCATGTGGTGGAGCTGGGCGCGGCCAAGGCCCCGGCCGGCGTGGTCCCGGTCCCGGCCGACGAGGCCCGGCTGGACGAGGACCCGGTGCGCTGCCTGGACGCCGACGCCGCGAAGCGGATGGTCGCCGAGATCGACCAGGCCCACAAGGACGGCGACACCCTCGGCGGGGTCGTCGAGGTGCTGGCCTACGGCCTGCCGCCGGGCCTGGGCTCGCACGTGCACTGGGACCGCAGGCTGGACGCCAGGCTGGCCGGCGCGCTGATGGGCATCCAGGCCATCAAGGGCGTCGAGGTCGGCGACGGCTTCGAACTGGCCCGCGTCCCGGGCTCGCAGGCCCACGACGAGATCGTGCCCGGTCCGGACGGGGTGCGCCGCGCCTCCGACCGCTCCGGCGGCACCGAGGGCGGCATGTCCACCGGTGAGGTGCTGCGGGTGCGCGCCGCGATGAAGCCCATCGCGACTGTGCCGCGTGCGCTGGCCACCATCGACGTGCGCACCGGCGAGGTGGCCCGGGCGCACCACCAACGCTCCGACGTCTGCGCCGTGCCCGCCGCCGGGATCGTCGCCGAGGCGATGGTCGCGCTGGTGCTGGCGGACGCCGTGGACGAGAAGTTCGGCGGGGACAGCGTCAGCGAGACCCGCCGCAATGTCCAGGGGTACCTCGACAACCTGATCGTCCGATGAGCGGCCCGACGGTCGCCCCGGTGGTGGTGCTCGTCGGACCGCCGGGATCGGGCAAGTCCACCGTGGGTGCCGCGGTGGCCGCACGGCTGGGCGTGGGCCTGCGGGACACCGACGCCGACGTCGTGGCCGCCGCCGGCCAGCCGATCGCCGACCTCTTCGTGGACCACGGCGAGGCGCACTTCCGCGAGCTGGAGGCGGAGGCCGTGCGCACCGCGCTCGCCGAGCACGACGGCGTGCTGGCGCTGGGCGGCGGCGCGATCATGCGCGAGCGGACCCGGGAACTGCTCTCGGGCCACGCCGTGGTCTTCCTGGACGTGTCCCTGCACGACGCGGTCAAGCGGGTCGGCCTGGACGCCCCGCGCCCGCTGCTGATCGGCAACCCGCGGGCCCGCTGGCGCGAGCTCATGGAGCAGCGCCGCCCCCTGTACACCGAGGTCGCCCGCGCCGTGGTGGCCACCGACGGTCTGACGCCCGACCAGGTGGCCGACGCCGTCCTCAACGCGCTTCAGCTGGAGAAGGCATGACGGAGTCTCAGGAAGTCACTCGGATTCGGGTCGGCGGCAACGCCGGCAGTTCCCCCTACGACGTGCTGGTGGGCCGTCAGCTGCTGGGCGAGCTGGGCGGGTTGATCGGTTCCGCGGCCCAGCGCGTGGCTGTGGTGCACCCCGAGGCGCTGTCCGCCACCGGCGAGGCGATCCGGGACGACCTGGCCGCGCAGGGGTACGAGGCCATCGCGCTGCAGGTGCCCAACGCTGAGGAGGCCAAGAGCGCCGAGGTGGCCGCGTACTGCTGGTCGGTGCTGGCGCAGACCGGATTCACCCGCACCGACGCGATCGTGGCGGTGGGCGGCGGGTCCACCACCGACCTGGCCGGCTTCGTCGCCGCCTCCTGGCTGCGCGGCATCCGCTGGATCGCCATGCCGACCACCCTGCTGGGCATGGTCGACGCGGCGGTCGGCGGCAAGACCGGCATCAACATCGCCGAGGGCAAGAACCTGGTCGGCGCCTTCCACCCGCCGGCCGGGGTGCTCGCGGACCTGGCCACCCTGGAGACGCTGCCGCGCAACGACTACATCAGCGGCCTGGCCGAGGTCATCAAGACCGGCTTCATCGCCGACCCGGTGATCCTGGACCTGGTGGAGTCCGACCCGCAGGCCGCGACCACCCCCGAGGGCCCGCACACCGCCGAGTTGATCGAGCGCTCCATCAAGGTCAAGGCCGAGGTGGTCTCCGGCGACCTCAAGGAGGCCGGCCGGCGGGAGATCCTCAACTACGGCCACACCCTGGCGCACGCCATCGAGCGCAATGAGCGCTACAAGTGGCGGCACGGCGCCGCGGTCAGCGTCGGCATGGTCTACGCCGCCGAACTCGGCCGCCTGGCCGGACGGTTGGACGACGCCACGGCCGACCGGCACCGCGCCGTACTGGCCTCGGTCGGCCTGCCGCTGACCTACCAGGCGGACGCCTGGCCCAAGCTGCTGGAGACCATGAAGCTGGACAAGAAGTCCCGCGCGGACATGCTGCGCTTCATCGTCCTGGACGGCCTGGGCAAGCCCACCGTGCTGGAGGCCCCGGACCCGACCCTGCTGGTGGCCGCCTACGCCGAGGTGGCGAAGTGAGCCAGAAGGTGCTGGTCCTGAACGGCCCCAACCTGGGCCGCCTGGGCAGCCGTGAGCCCGACGTCTACGGTTCCACCTCCTACGCCGGCCTGGTCGAGCGCTGCACCGCGCTGGGCAAGGAGCTGGGCCTGGACGTCGAGGTCCGGGAGACCAACGACGAGGGCGAGATGATCCGCTGGCTGCACGAGGCCGCCGACGGGAAGTACCCGGTGGTGATCAACCCCGGCGCGTTCACCCACTACTCCTACGGAATGCGGGACGCCGCCTCGCAGCGGACCGCTCCGCTGATCGAGGTGCACATCTCCAACCCGCACGCCCGCGAGGAGTTCCGGCACACCTCGGTCATCTCCGCGGTCGCCTCCGGCACCATCGCCGGCTTCGGCATCGGCTCCTACGAGCTGGCCCTGCGCTCACTGGCCGGAACACTCGGGTAGGTACGAAACCCGGGGCCGTTCCCGCTCGTTGGCATGACACCGGGTCAGGCCGGAAAGACGCAGCTGTGGGGGCGGCTGCGGCGCGGTATCGTCGCAGCCGTCGGACGGGAGTGACGCAGGAGGTGGAGCGGTGAGCGACGGGCACTACCAGGGCAGCCTGCCCGAGCCCACGCCGGGACCGCCGCGGGCGACGCTGCAGTTGCGCGCCGTGCCGGAGTCGGCCGCCGGGCAGTCGTCCACCGGACACTTCGTCATGCCGGTGGGACTGCCGCCGGGGACGGCGCCCGCGCACCCGCATGCGCGGGGGCCGGTGGCGGTGCTGCTGATCGGTCCGGCCGGGGCCGGCAAGACCTCGGTGGCCCGGCAGTGGGCCGAGAGCCGCACCACGCCGACCGCGCACATCAGCCTGGACGACGTCCGCGAGTGGGTCCGCTCCGGCTTCGCCAATCCCCAGTCCGGCTGGAACGACCAGTCCGAGGCCCAGTACCGGCTGGCCCGCCGGACCTGCGGCTTCGCCGCCCGCAACTACCTCGCCAACGGCATCTCCTGCATCATCGACGACGCCGTCTTCCCGGACCGCCCGGCGATCGGCTTGGGCGGCTGGAAGCGGCACGTCGGCCCCGACCTGGTGCCGGTGGTGCTGCTCCCCGGGCTCGACGTGGTGCTCGCCCGCAATGCGCAGCGCAGCGGGGTGCGGCGGCTGGACGACGAGGAGGTCGCCCGGATCCACGGCCGGATGGCCGGCTGGTACGGCTCCGGGCTCCCCATCATCGACAACTCCAGGCTGGACGTCCCGGGGACCGTCGCGGCGCTGGAGCAGGTGCTCACCAGAGCGATGCATCGGTAGTTCCTCGGCTGCGGCGTCTGCATGGCTTGTCGCGCAGTTCCCGCGCCCCTACAGGGGCGCGGGGAACTGCGCGAACGGCAACCAGGCACACGCCGCAGCCGGAGCAACCCGCCGAGCGTCCTGGCGCCCCCGTGCCTACGCTCAGGGCATGGCCGAAGTGCACGCGGAACGCCGCGACCGGATGCGGGAGCGGTCCAGCGCCGCAGGGCTCGACGCGGCGCTGGTCACCAGACCCGCCAACGTCCGCTGGCTCACCGGATCCGACTCCGTGGCCGCGCTGCTGCTGACCCGTGACGGCGCCGAAGCGGCTGCCGCCGGTCCCACCGGCCCCCCGGAGTCCGACGGCGGCTGCACCGTGCTGCCCGTGCCCGCCGGCACCGACCCGGCCGTGCTGCTGGCCGCCCGCTGCCGGGCCCGCACCCTCGGCGTCGAGGAGCACGACCTCACCGTGGCCCGGCACCGGGCCGTCGCCGCCGCGGCGCCGGGCGTGGAGCAGCTCCGGGACCTGGGCCGCGCGGTGGAGCAACTGCGCACGGTCAAGGACGAGGAGGAGATCTCCTGCCTGCGCATCGCCGGGGAGATCGCCGACCAGGCGCTGGGCGAGCTGCTGGAGTCGATCCTGGTCGGCCGCACCGAACGGCATCTGGCGATGGAGCTGGAGCGCCGCATGATCGACCACGGCGCCGACTCCGCGGCCTTCCCGACCCGGGTCGGCTCCGGCGACCACTCCGGACGCGCCGACCACAGCTCCGGGGACCGCAGGGTCGAGGACGGCGACTTCCTCACCGTCGCGCTGGGCGCCTGCTACCGCGGCTACCGCACCGCCGCCACCCGTACCTTCGTGGTCGGCCTCAGCCCCGCCGACTGGCAGTCGGACCTGCACCGGCAGGTCTTCGCCGCCCAGCGCGCCGCCCGTGAGGCGCTGACCGTCGGCGGCGGGTACGACGAGGCGGACCGTGCCGCCCGCCGGGTGCTCGGTGCCGCCGGGCAGCCGGCCCCCGACGAGGCCGAACCGGCCGCCCGCGAGGGCGTCGGAGCGGGGGTGGGGCTGGAGATCGGGGAGGAGCCGCGTCTCGGACCTCTGGAGTTGGGTAAGCTTGACAACCGTGTGCCGGTAACCGTCGGCGTCGGGGTCTGCATCCCGGGTCGCGGCGGGGTCCGGATCGAGGACACGCTCGTGGTCCGTCCGTCCGAGGACGGCGGTCCCGAGCTGCTCACCATCACGACCAAGGAGCTCCTCGCCCTGTGACCCGCCCGGGTCCGCGGACACCGCCGCTTGGTTCTGATGCTTGACATACCGCGATATCTCAGGAGTTAGTGCGACCGTGGCTTCCACCAACGACCTCAAGAACGGCATGGTGCTCAAGCTCGACAACGACCAGCTGTGGTCCGTCGTCGAGTTCCAGCACGTCAAGCCCGGCAAGGGCCCGGCCTTCGTGCGCACCAAGCTGAAGCACGTGCTGTCCGGCAAGGTGGTCGACAAGACCTTCAACGCCGGCGTGAAGGTCGAGACGGCCAGCGTCGACAAGCGCGGGATGCAGTTCTCGTACAAGGACGGCGAGGACTTCGTGTTCATGGACATGGACACCTACGACCAGATCCAGATCAGCCCGGCCGTCCTCGGCGACAACGCCCACTACCTGCTCGAGGGCAACGAGGCCACCGTCGCGATGTACGAGGGCGCCCCCCTCTACGTCGAGCTGCCCGCCTCGGTCGAGCTGGTCATCGAGTACACCGAGCCCGGCGTCCAGGGCGACCGCTCCACCGGCGGCACCAAGCCCGCGCGCCTGGAGACCGGCCACGAGATCGGCGTCCCGCTCTTCATCACCACCGGTGAGAAGATCAAGGTCGACACCCGCACCGGCGACTACCTCGGCCGGGTGAACTCCTAACCGTGTCCACCGCACGCAACAAGGCCCGCACGCGAGCCTTCCAGATCCTCTTCGAGGCGGACCACCGGGGTGTCACCCCGCAGTCCGTGCTCGCGGACTGGGTGCGCCGGGCGCGCACCCCGGACGAGGGAACGCCGCAGGTCAGCGAGTACACGATGGAGCTGGTCGAGGGCTACAGCCAGCACGCCGCCCGGATCGACGACCTGCTCGCCACCTACGCGGTGGGCTGGACGCTGGACCGGATGCCCATCGTGGACCGCAATGTGCTGCGCCTGGGCGCGTACGAGCTGATCTGGGAGGACGGCGTCCCGGACGCGGTCGTCCTGGACGAGTCGGTCGAGATCGCCAAGGAGTTCTCCACCGACGAGTCCCCGGCGTTCGTCAACGGACTGCTGGCCCGACTGCTGGAGCTCAAGCCGTCGCTGCGCGCCTCGCGCGACTGACGGAGCGTTCGGAGCGATCCGCCGCAGGCCCGGCACCACCCCGGACGGGGACGGTGCCGGGCCTTCCGTCGTTCACCGTGCGTCACCGATGGTGACAGTTCTGTGACACAGGGTGCGCATGGGGCGCCGGTGGTCGGGGAGGACGCAGGTAGCGGCCGTCGGGGCCGCACCCGCCGAGCCCTTCCGCCCCCGAGGAGTTCCCATGGCCGCCAGGCACGCACGCACCCGCCGCCCGTCCACCGCGCGGACCGCGGCACCCGCACCCTGCCGGCGAGGCGCCCGCGCCGTCGCCCGCCCCGGGACCCGGAGCCATGCGGCCCGGCCGCCGGCGCCCACCCTGCTCGGCGTGGTCACCTGCCGCGAGGACTTCGAGGCGCTGCGCCGGGACGGCGGCACCGAGTACACCGGCTACACCGAGTACCTCGCCGACATCGAGGAGCTGCTGGGACGGCTGACCGGGTCCGGCGGCGTGGTCAGGGGCCGGGCCTTCCACCCCGGTGACCTGGTCGACTTCTGCCACCGCGAGGGCCTCTCGCTCGCGGACCCGGAGAGCCACACCGCCTACACGGCCGACCCGGAGGCCGAGGACGAGTGGGTGCTCTACGAGGGCGAGCCGCTGGCGGAGTTCACCGCCCGGCTGGCGCGGGCCCGCGAGCGGGGCCTGGTGCACCGGCGGCTGGCCAGGATGCTGGCCGAGACCGCGGAGGCGGCGGCGACCGGCGGGGAGTTCCCGGAGGAGCCGCTGCGCGCCGCCTACACCGAGGGCGCCGACGCGCTGCGCCGGGTCCTGGTCGGCGCCGGCCAGGGCAGGTTCCGGCTGGTCTGCTCGCTGCGGTCGCCGGAGGGGCCGGTGGAGGCCTGGGCCGACCTGCTGCTGGAGTCGGGCGACGACGGCGGCAGCGTGCTGCGGATCGAGGAGGCCGACCTGGACCTGCTCTGCTCGCTGCTGTGCACCGGCTTCGCGCTGGGCATGCCCGGCGGGGTGGTGCTGTCCGGGATGTGCCGTACCCGCGGCTCGGTGGCCTGGGGCTGGGAGCTGGACGACGGTGGCTTCGTACCGCGCAACGCCGCCGATGTGCTGCTGGACCTGTCGGTACCGGCGGTGTCCTGGATCGCGGTCTGCCTGCCGGGCGCCGAGTCCGTCCCGGGCTTCGCGCTCGGGGAGATCAGCCTGGGCTGACGCCGGATCAGCACGGCTCGGCACGTGACGGCGCCGCCCCCGGAGGACCGGGGGCGGCGCCGAAGGGCTGTCGGGTTCAGGCGTTGCGGCGGGGGAGCAGCTGGACCAGGCCGGCCAGCACCAGCTCCACCCCGGCCAGCGAGGCCAGCCCGAGCTGGAAGGCGTGTGGGAAGCGGTCCGGGGCGGCGTTGCCGAGGGCTCCGTAGAAGACGATGCCGATCAGCGCGATCCCCAGCGCCCCGGCCACCTGCTGGGTGGTGGCCAGCACCCCCGAGGCGGAGCCGGCCAGCTGCGGCTTGACCCGGCTGAGCACGGTCCCGGTCAGCGGGGCGATGACCATCCCCATGCCCAGGCCGTCGACCAGCAGGCCCGGTGCCAGCCAGGCGGCCCCGGCGGTGCCGCCGCCGGTGCCCAGCAGGCCGACGGCCAGCCAGAGCAGCCCCAGGCCCAGGGCCATCAACAGGGAGCCGACGGTCAGCACGTGACGCCCCATCCGGGCCGCCAGCAGGTGCGCGGTCATCGAGGTGGCCAGGTAGCCGCCGCCGATCACGGTGAACACCACGCCCGAGGCCAGCGCGTCCAGGCCGCGGCCCTGCTGCAGGTAGAGCGCCAGGATCAGGAAGAACGAGCCCTGGCCGAGCCAGAAGGTGAGCTGTGCCAGCGATCCGGCGCTGAAGACGCGCTCCCGGAACAGCCCGGTGTGGACCAGCGGCAGTCCGCCGCGGGCGCTGGCCCGGTGCTGGTGCACGCCGAAGACGGTGAAGAGGACGGCGGAGCCGGCCAGGCAGACCCAGGTCCAGGCCGGCCATCCCTGCGCCCGGCCCTGGATCAGCGGCAGCACCAGGGCGACCAGGGCGGCGGTGACCAGGGTGACGCCGGCCAGGTCCAGCCTGGGCCGCTGCGGCGCGCGGGACTCCGGGACCACCCGGGGGACCAGCACCAGGGTGGCGACGCCGACCGGGACGTTGATCAGGAAGCAGGACCGCCAGTCCAGGCCGAACAGGTCGGCGCGGATCAGCACCCCGCCGATGAGCTGGCCGAACACCGCGCCGATGCCCATCGTGAGCCCGTACATCGCGAACGCCTTGGCCTGGGCCGCGCCGCGGTAGGCGGTCTGCAGGATGACCAGCACCTGCGGTCCCATCAGCGCCGCCGACAGCCCCTGTACGGCGCGGGCGGCGATCAGAACGCCGACGGTGGGGGCCAGGCCGCAGGCCGCCGAGGACAGCGTGAACAGGGTCAGGCCGAGCGCGAAGATCCGGCGGCGTCCGGCGATGTCGCCGATCCGGCCCGCGGTGATCAGCGCGGTGGCCAGGGCCAGGCCGAAGGCGGCGACGATCCACTGGATCGCGGAGGCGCCGGCGCCCAGGTCCGACTGCATCGAGGGGATCGCCACATTGACGATGAAGAAGTCCAGGGCGGTCATGAAGGTCGCGGTCAGCATCACCGGGAGCAGGCCCCGGGGTGTGGTCCCGGCGTCGGCCGCGGCGGCCGGGGCGGGGACGGTGGAGGTGGTCATCAGCGTGCTCCTGACTGCGTAGGGGTGCTGCGGGGAGGGGTCGGGTCCCGTCCGGGGCTGTGGGAGCAGCCCCGGACGGAGTTCTTGGGGGTGCGTCGGGCCTGGCGGATGCCGTCAGGCCGAGGGCACCTTGTCGAGGAAGCCGTGCACCTGCTTGATCCGCCCCTCGGCGTCGGCGACCAGCACGTCGAAGCCGACGACCAGGGCCTCGGCGCCCTGCGGGCCGAGCTCCCAGGTGAAGCGGGCGATGTCGTGGTGCGCGTCGACGGCGCCGCCGAGGGTGAACACCAGCCCGGGGAACTGGGCCTGCACGGCGCCCAGGGTGGCGTCGATGGCGTCCCTGCCCTCCGCGACCACCAGCGGGTCGGTGTAGCTGCCGTCCTCGGCCCACACCTCGTCGACCAGGCGGCGGCGGGCCGCGGGGTCGGTCTCGTTCCAGGTGGCGAGGTAGCGCTCGGCGAGGTCCTGAAGGTCACTCATGATCGGGTTCTCCCTGCTGTCCTGACGGTCCGTCTGTCGCCGTCGTCCGGTTGTCCGGTCGTCCTTGCAGGTCAAAAAGCTACGCAGGACGGGAGACCGTCGAATCTGTCGCGCTTAGGTACTTTCCGCAGGGGGTTGTCGGAGGCGGCAGGTAGGGTGCGAGCAGAGGGAAGGGGGATCCCGGGTTGCTGTACGGACGCGAGGGTGAACAGGCCGCGGTCGAGGCGCTGCTGGCGGGTGCGCGGGCCGGGCGCAGCGGTGTGCTGGTGCTGCGCGGCGAGCCGGGGATCGGCAAGACCGCGCTGCTGGAGCACGCCGTCGAGGCGGCCGCCCCGGACTTCCGGGTGGTGCGCGCCACCGGCGTCGAGTACGAGGCCGATCTCCCCTTCGCCGGGCTGAACCTGCTGCTGTCTCCCGCCCTGGACCGGCTGCCCGGGCTGCCGGCCCCGCAGCGCCGGGCGCTGGAACGCGCCTTCGGCCTCAGCGACGAGCCCGCGGCCCCGACGGCCGCCCCGGACCGGCTGCTGGCCGGTCTGGCCACCCTCACCCTGCTCGCCGACCTGGCCGAGAAGCAGCCGCTGCTGTGCGTGGTCGACGACGCGCAGTGGCTGGACCACGCCTCGGCCGGGGCGCTGCTGCTCGCGGCCCGGCGGCTGCAGGCCGAGGGCGTGGTGCTGCTCTTCGGCGCGCGGGACGGCGAGGGTGCCTGGTCCGCCCCCGGGCTGCCCGAGCTGCGGCTCGGGGCGCTCCCCGCCGACGCGGCCCGCGCCCTGCTGGCCGAGCGCGCCGCAGGTCTGAGCGACCACGCCAGGAGCCGGGTGCTGGCGCAGGCGCACGGCAATCCGCTGGCCCTGAGCGAACTGCCGGCCGCTCCCGGGCCGGACGGCCCCGTCGACGGCGCCGGCGCCGGTGTCGAAGCCGCCGGTGCCGTCCCGCTGGCCGGTCAGCTGCAGCTCGCCTACCACGGGCAGGTCAGCAGGCTGCCCGCGGCCACGCAGACCCTGCTGCTGGTCGCGGCGGCCGAGGAGACCGGCGACCTGGACGTGATCCTGCGCGCCGCCGCCGTGCTCGGCGCGGCCGCGGAGGACCTGCGGGCCGCCGAGCAGGCCGAACTGGTCCGGACCGCACCGTCGGAGGCCGGGCAGCGGCTGGTGTTCCGGCATCCGCTGCTGCGCTCCGCCGTGCTCCAGCGGGCCCCGCTGGCCCAGCGGCTGGCCGCGCACCGGGCCCTGGCCGAGGCGCTGGCCGCGCTGCCGGTCCCGGACGCCGAGGGCCGTCGGGCCTGGCACCTGGCCCTGGCCGCGACCGGCCCCGACGAACCCACGGCGGCGGCGCTGGAACGGGCCGCTGTGCAGGCCGCCCGGCGCGGCGGGCACGCCGGCGCCGCCTCGGCCTACGAGCGATCGGCCCGGCTCACCCCGGAGCGGGCGACGGCCACCCGCCGCTACACCTATGCGGCGGAGGCCGCGATCGAGGCGGGCGAGACCGACCGCGCCGCCGAGCTGGCGGTCCGCACCCTGCGCCGGCTGGACCCCGAGGGCAGCACCGCGGGCGGGGCTGACGGCGGGTCGGACGACCGGCTGAGACGGGCCCAGCTGCTGCTGGTGCAGGCCACCACCCAGTTCTGGCGCGGCTCCGACCAGGGCGCGTTCGACCTGCTGCTGCGTACCGCGGACCTGGCCGCCGACGTGGCGCCCGAGCACCTGGCCCGGGTGCTGATGCAGGCCTTCCACGTCGCCTGGTACCTGGGGGAGGAGCAGGTGGGCGTGGTCTGCGACCGGCTCGGCACCCTGGCGGAACCGCCCGCCGCCGGGACCGTGGCCGGAGCGGGCCCCGACTTCGGCCCCGGGACCCATCCCACCGCCGCCCAGGCCGGCTATCTGGTGCAGGTGGTCCGCTCGCTGCTGGGCCGCAGCACGCAGCCGGTACCACCGGTCGCCGACACCGTCGCCCGGGCCCGCGCCGCCGGGGCCGCCGTACCGGTGGACCTGGTGACGGTCTGCGGGGCGACGCTGATCATGGGGCGCGACGACGAGACGCTGCGCCTGGCCGAGGAGCTGGTGGCCGAGGCCCGCGCGGTGGGCGCGGTCGGGGCGCTGCCGACGCTGCTGTTCTTCCTGGCCGAGGGCGAGCTGTTCCAGGGCCGTCCCGCCGAGGCGCTGGCCCACGCCAGCGAGGCGCTGCGGATCGCCGAGGACACCGGGCAGCCGCACTGGACCGGGCAGCTGCACAGCTTCCTGGCGCAGCTGGCGGCCCTGCGCGGTGACGAGGCGTCAACCCGGCGCAGCGCCGATGCCGCCCACGCGGCCGGTCTGGCCGGACGTCCCTGGACCCAGTGGTCGCTGGGGCTGCTCGACCTGGGCCTGGGCCGGGCCGAGGAGTGCCTGGGCCGGCTGGAGCCGCTGGTCCACGGCCCGCAGCGGCACCATGTCGCCGGTCTGCGCGCCGTCCCCGACCTGGTCGAGGCGGCAGTGCGGCTGCGTGAGCCGGAGCGCGCCGCCGGGCCGTTCGACTACTTCCGCCGCTGGGCCGCCCGGACCGGGCAGCCCTGGACGGAGGCCCTGGTGCTGCGCTGCGAGGCGCTGCTGGGCGAGGACGCCGACGCCGAGCAGCGCTTCACCGCCGCGCTGCGCCGGCACGAGGAGCAGGACCGCCCCTGGGACCGGGCCCGCACCGCCCTGCTGTACGGCGAGTGGTTGCGTCGCGGCCGCCGCAAGGCCGAGGCCCGGGGTCCGCTGCTGGCCGCCCAGTCGGCGTTCGACCAGCTCGGCGCCGTGCCCTGGGCCGAGCGGGCCCGCTCGGAGCTGGGCGCCACCGGAACCGCCGCCCCGCAGGGCCGGGCCGGGTCCGGGCCGCTGGCCTCGCTCACCCCGCAGGAGTCGCAGATCGTCCGGCTGGCGGCGCAGGGGCTGTCCAACCGGGACATCGCCGCCCAGCTGTTCCTCAGCTCACGGACCGTCGGATACCACCTCTACAAGGCCTACCCCAAGCTCGGCGTCGCCTCGCGCGGGGAACTCGCCGAACTGTTCTGACCGCGGGTCAGCGGTCGCCCGGGAGTATCGCAGGAGTGATTCCGTTCCCCTGCCTGGCCTATTCCG
Organism: Streptacidiphilus jeojiense; assembly: GCF_000719095.1. Lineage (GTDB taxonomy): Bacteria > Actinomycetota > Actinomycetes > Streptomycetales > Streptomycetaceae > Streptacidiphilus > Streptacidiphilus jeojiensis. The sequence continues at coordinate 83,311 of NZ_JOEH01000002.1, forward strand.
ACGGGCCCGATCCGGTCACTGGCTGTCGTATGGAGTGAGCGCTGCGTCAGCGTCCCTGTACGAAAGGCGTCCAACCTCCCATGAGCCAGATCTCACGCACCCTTCTTGTCTCGGCCGCTGCCATGTCCCTGGCGCTGACCGCCGCCGCCTGCGGAAAGGCCGGCAGCTCCTCGTCGAGCTCCTCCGCCTCCGGCTCCGTGGCGGCGAGCTCCCTCTCCGGCAAGGTGGGGCTGCTGCTCCCGGAGAACCAGACCACCCGGTACGAGAAGTTCGACAAGCCCTTCTTCGAAGCCAAGATGAAGGAGCTGGCGCCGAGCGTGACCGTGGACTACGCGAACGCGGCCGGCAGCGCCGCCACCCAGGCCCAGCAGGTCACCACCATGATCAACGCGGGGGTCAAGGTCCTGGTGGTGGACCCGGTCGACGCGGCCGCCATCAAGGCGTCGGTGGTCGCCGCCAGCACCAAGGGGATCAAGGTGGTCAGCTACGACCGCCTCTCCCAGGGGCCGGCCGACGCCTACGTCTCCTTCGACAACATCAAGGTCGGCCAGCTGCAGGGGCAGGGGCTGCTCAACGTCCTCGGCTCCAAGGCCACCCCGACCGCCAAGGTCGTCGAGATCGACGGCGACTCGGCCGACCCCAACGCCGCCGACTTCAAGTCCGGCTTCCAGGGCGTCGTCAAGGGCAAGGTCGACCTCGCCTACGACGCCTCCGGGCTGTGGAAGGCCGACGTCGCGGCGCAGAAGGCCGCAGCCGCGATCAACCAGCTGGGCGCCGGCAACATCGCCGCCTTCTACTCGGCCAACGACGGCATGGCCGCCGGTATCGCCACCTCGATGAAGAACGCGGGTATCTCCAACCTGCCGCTCACCGGCCAGGACGCCCAGCTCGACGCCATCCAGCGGATCATGGTGGGCACCCAGAGCTTCACCATCTACAAGGCGTACCAGCCGGAGGCCGACGCCGCGGCGCAGCTCGCGGTGGACCTGATGTCCGGCAACAGCATCAGCAGCCTGGCCACCACCACCAAGACCAACGGCTCCGGCAACAAGGTGCCCTCCGACCTGCTGACGCCGGTGCTGGTCAAGGCCGACAACGTCAAGGACACCGTGGTCAAGGACGGCCTCTACACGGTCGCCCAGATCTGCACCTCCGCCTACGCGGCCGGCTGCAAGGCCAACGGACTCTCATGAGCAGCCCGTTCGCGACCGCCGGCACCGGCGCCGGTGCCGGCGCGGGTGAACCGGTCCTCGCCCTGCGCGGCATCTCCAAACGGTTCGGCGCCGTCCAGGCGCTGACCGACGTCGAGCTGGAGGTGCGCCCGGGCGAGGTGCTGGCCCTGGTCGGTGACAACGGCGCGGGCAAGTCCACCCTGGTCAAGACCATCGCCGGCGTGCACCCGATCGACGACGGCGTCATCGAGTGGGAGGGCAGGCCGGTCTCCATCAACCGGCCGCAGGACGCCCAGCACCTCGGCGTGGCCACGGTCTACCAGGACCTCGCCCTGTGCGACAACCTCGACGTGGTCGGCAACCTCTACCTGGGCCGCGAGCTGAAACTGCGCGGGCTGCTGGACGAGGTCGCGATGGAGAAGAAGGCGCAGGAGCTGCTGTCCACGCTGGCGATCCGGATCCCCAGCGTGCGGATCCCGGTCGCCAGCCTCTCCGGCGGCCAGCGCCAGGTGGTGGCCATCGCCCGTTCGCTGATCGGCGAGCCGAAGGTGGTGATCCTGGACGAACCGACCGCCGCCCTCGGCGTCGAGCAGACCGCCCAGGTGCTCGACCTGGTCGAGCGGCTGCGCGAGCGCGGTCTCGCGGTGATCCTGATCAGCCACAACATGGCCGACGTCCGCGCGGTCGCGGACCGGGTCGCCGTGCTGCGGCTGGGCAAGAACAACGGCACCTTCCCGGTGCAGCAGACCACCCAGGAGACCATCATCGCCGCGATCACCGGGGCCACCGACAACGCGGTGACCCGGCGTCAGGCGCGTACGGCGGAGGGCGACAGATGAGCGAGATCGACCCCAACGTCACCCCGCCGCCGGCGGTCCCGCCCCCCGTCGACCCCAGGCTGCTGGTGCGCGAGGAGGGGCTCAAGGGCTATCTGACCGAGTTCCAGCGCAAGATCCGCGGCGGCGACCTCGGCTCGCTGCCGGTGATCGTCGGGCTGGTGATCATCTGGATCGTCTTCAGCGTCCAGGACAGCAACTACCTGACCTCGGCCAACTTCGAGTACATCGCCTACTACATGGTGGGCATCGGGCTGCTGTCCATCGGCCTGGTGTTCGTGCTGCTGCTGGGCGAGATCGACCTGTCGGTCGGCTCGGTCAGCGGTCTGGCCGCCGCGGTGTTCGCGGTGCTCTCGGTGAGCCACGGCCTCAACCCCTGGTTCGCCATGGTGATCACGCTGCTCACCGGCGCGGCCATCGGCGCGCTGCACGGCTTCGTGTTCGCCAAGATCGGCGTCCCGGCCTTCGTGGTCACCCTGGCCGGGTTCATGGGCTGGCAGGGCTTCATGCTCTGGCTGCTGGGCTCGACCGGCACCATCAACCTGCCGACCGACAGCGGGCCGATGCGCTACCTGTCCGGCAACTCGTTCTTCATGGGCGGTGACATCGCCGGCGGCTACATCCTCGCCGGGCTGGGTGTCGCCGCGTACGTGTTCAGCGCGTTCGGGCTGCAGCGGCGGCGCCGGCAGGCCGGGGTGCCGTACCGGCCCACCACCGAGCTGGCGCTGCGGACGGTGATCCTGGCCATCGGGTCCTTCGGCACCGCGATGATCCTGAACGACCAGAAGGGCGTGCCCAATGCGCTGGTGCTGTTCTCGGTCGCGCTGATCGTCACCAACTTCGTGCTGCGCCGTACCACCTACGGCCGGAAGGTGTTCGCGGTCGGTGGCAACATCGAGGCCAGCCGTCGCGCCGGTATCAGCGTGGCGATGGTCCGGATCACGGTGTTCTCCATCTCCGGTTTCTTCGCCGCGCTGGGCGGGCTGACCATCGCCGGGCAGATCTCCTCGGCGAACCAGGCCGGCTCCGACCCGAACAACCTGATGCTGGCCATCGCGGCCGCGGTCATCGGCGGCACCAGCCTCTTCGGTGGACGCGGCATGGTCTGGTCGGCGCTGCTCGGCATGCTGGTGATCGAGTCGATCAACGCCGGGCTCTACATGCTCGGCCTGGCCAACTCGATCCAGTACATGATCACCGGCGCGGTGCTGCTGGCCGCGGTCATCATCGACTCGCTCTCCCGCCGCACCCAGAAGTCGGCGGGACGCGCCTAGCGTTCCCGGCTGCGGCGTTGTGCATGGCGTGTCGCGCACGCTGTTGAAAAAGCACAGCCCCGTGCCCCTCACCAGTTGCAACTGAGCCAGTTGCAGACCCCTGGGGGCGCGGGGCTGTGCTGTTTCAACAGCGTGCGCGCACAGCCACCTACGGCCCGCAGCCGAAGTTCAGGTCCCGGCGAGAGCACGTTCCAGCGGGGTGCGGAACCGCGGTGTGATCCGCTGCCCGCCGATGAACTCCGCCATCCGCCCGGCCTCGGCCGCGACCGCGGCCTCGGCCTCCTCGCCCACATCGTCCAGCAGCCGCCAGACCAGTTCCCCGTCCGGCCGCTGGGCCCAGCCGCCGACGATCCGGCCGTCCCACCAGACCGTCGGCCCGATGTTGCCGGTCCGGTCGAACAACTCGGCGGTGTGCTCGGGCGGGAGGTACCAGTCCCGCTGCGCCCAGCCCATCCCGGTGGGGTCCAGCGCCGGCAGCAGCGCGGCGTACGGCGCGCCGGCAGCCGTCGGGCCGGTGTCCCCGGGCAGGACGTAGCCGGGCTCCTGCCCCTCCAGCGCCACCTCCTCGGCGCCCACCGCGACCAGCGCCTTGCGGACGTCGCCCAGGTTCCAGCCGGTCCACCACTTCAGGTCGGCCACCGTCCCCGGCCCGTACGATGCCAGCCAGCGCCGCGCCAGTTCGGCCCGCGCCTCGGCGGGCGGCAGCTGTGGGAACGGCTCGCCCGGCAGCCAGCGGAACTGGCTGGAGATCCAGCTCCCGCGCGGACGGTCGCGCCGCAGCCGGTTCTCGGCCGCCATGGTCCGCAGGATCCGGCTGGCGACGGCCTGGGTGGCCTCGTAGGGCTTGCCGACCGCGACCGTCACCTGCTCCCGCAGTGCCGGCACCCGGGTGCCCAGCTCGGCGCCGGTCAGCGGCCCGCTCGCGGCCAGCTCGGCGAGGACCGCCCGCTCCGCCGCCGCCAGCCACTTCTCGTCCCAGCCGCCGCCCTCCTTCAGGAAGGCGAGCAGCTTGGTGCGTTCCCTGGCGGCGATCGCCCGCGCCGTGGACGAGTCGACCACCGGCGCGAGGTCCCGCCCCACCACGAACATGGTGCGGCGCATGCACAGCAGCCGCGTCAGCGTCAGGTCCTGGTACAGCGCCTGCTCCAGCAGTGCCGGGGTGGCGGAGCCCATCCGCGCGGCGACGGCCAGGAACACCGTCGCAGGATCGGTGGCATGCAGCCCCACCATCGCGTCGGCCGCCTCCTCGGGGGTGGCGGCCCGGGTCGCGGGGGAGAGGAGATGACGGGTCGCCAGCCGGGCCCTGCGCTCTTCGGTCGAGATCTGCACGTCCGTACGCTACCCGTGCGGGCCCCGGAAACCGCTCAACCCCAGCTGCGTCACATTTATTGATGGTTCGTCAGATTCTGGTTAGCCTCGCGGAAACCGGTGTCCGAACGGCCGCCCCACGCGTGGCCGCGCCGGAGAGGAGCTGTCATGCCCGAGGTTTCCGTCAGCGCTTCCCTGCCCGCCCCCGCGGACAAGGTGTGGGCCGTGATCACCGATTTCGACCGCTTCGGCGAGTGGAACACCATCCACACCGCGTTCCCCAACGGCGCCCCGGCCGAGCTCGCCGTCGGCGCCCAGTACGCCGAGAAGATGACCCTGATGGGGATGCCGACCGAGGCCGCCTGGACCGTGGCGGAGGTCGAACCCGGCAAGTCCTGGGTGCTGGAGGGCAAGGCCCCGATGGGGATCACCCTGCGCCAGCACTACCAGTTGAGCAGCGAGGGCGAGGGCACCCTGCTGACGGTGCAGAGCGAGTTCAAGGGCGCGGCGGTGAACATGATGGCCAACCGGGTCAAGGACGCCACCACGGCCGCCCTCACCGAGTCGCTGCGCAAGCTCACCGCGCTGGTCGCCTAGGGCGGTTCAGGCCGGGGTGCCGCGCCCGTCCGTCCGCTCCGCCGAGGGTGGGCGGTGGACCGCGAGCATGGCGATGTCGTCCCGGGCCGGCCCGCCGCTGTGGCGGAGCACCTCGCGGCAGAGGGTGTCCAGCAGCGGGCCCGGGCTGCCGGGGCGCGCCGTGGCGAGGGCCGTGAGTGGCTCGTAGAACTCGCCCTCGGGCGAGCGGGCCTCGGTCACCCCGTCGGTGAGCAGCAGCAGGGTGGCGCCCCGGGGCAGCCGGACCAGGTCCGCCGGGGTGTCCGCGGTGCCCAGGGTGGTGGCCAGGCCCAGCGGCGGCCGGCGGCGGCCCGGTTCGAGGGTCCAGGTCCGGCGGCCGGTCAGCAGCAGCGGCGGGATGTGGCCGCAGTTGACCAGGCGCAGCACCGACAGGTCGGTGCTGATCTCGACGACCAGGGCGGTGGCGAAGTCCTCGTCGGCGTCGGCGCGGAAGCGCAGGCTGGCGGCGCGCTCCATGGTGCGGTCCAGCCGGGCGGCGACCTCCTCGACGGTGGCGGCGTGCTGGGCGGCCCGGCGGAAGGCGCTCAGCAGGATCGCGGCGACCCCGCCGGCCCCCGGCCCCTTGCCGCGGACGTCGCCGATGAGCAGGCGGATCCCGTGCGGGGTCTGCTGCACCGCGTAGAAGTCGCCGCCGATGCCGGTGTCCGGGTCCGCCGCCAGGTAGCGGGCCGCGACCGAGAGCGGTCCGACCTCGGCGGTCACGGCGGCGTTGCTGTTGCTGGCGGGGTGCGGCGCCAGCGCCGCCTGCTGGGCGGCGGCCGAGTCCTCGCCAAGCAGGGCGAGGCGGCGCAGCGGCCGCTGCAGCAGCCGGTCGGCGAACAGGGCGGTCGGGCGTGCGGGTCTGCTGAGGCGTGGGCCGGTCGTCATCGGTCAGACCCCTCCGACCAGTGCGACGAGCAGGCTGGCGAGGTCGGCCCGGGGGTCCTCGGCCCCCTCGGGGACGGCCGCGTAGCTGCGGGCCAGGAACGCCCGCACCTCGGCGCTGCGCAGCCGGAGCATCGCCGCGCCCTCGGGGCCGTGCAGCTCGACCATGGTCCGGTGCGGACCGCAGGGCCAGACATGGACGTCGCCGGCGCCGGCGGGGGCGAGCATCCCCTCGCCGAGCAGGTCCCTGGCGAAGGTCCAGGTCTGTTCGGTACCGTCCAGGCTGATCTCGGCGGGGAAGGTCAGCCGTACGGCGAAGGGGTCCTCGGGACGGTAGCCGAGGCGGGCGACGAAGTCGCAGCTCAGGCCGGCGGTGACGATCAGGCGGGCGTGGACGGTCTGCTCGACGGCGGTGACCATGGGGGCGGCTCCTCGCTGCGGTGCGGCGTGTACAGGAGAAGGACTCGATCGACCCCGCCGCGATTACGCGGAAACCGGGGAATCTGCTGTGACCTGCGCCATAGGCAAATCGTCGCTTTGCCCTTTTAGTCGTATCTGTCGCATGTACCGATGAAAGGCTTCCGTGAGCACCACCGGTGAGACCGCCATGCCCGGCCCCGGCGAAGAGACGGCCATCGAGGCGTACACCCGCACCTACCAGGAGCACCACTCCCGGCTGGTCGCCTACGCCCGCACACTCACCGGCGACGCCTGGCTGGCCGAGGACCTGACCGCGGAGGCCCACTTCCGCGTCTGGCGACGGATCTCGGCGGGTCACCAGGTGGACCACATCCCCGGCTACCTGGCCGCGACCATCCGCAACCTCGCCGTCGACCTCGGCCACGCGCCCAAGGAACTCCCGCAGGGCGACCAGCTGGAACGGCTGCACCCGGCGGAGCCGGCCACGACGCCCGTCCCCCAGGAGGGCGCCTACGCCGTCATGCTCGCGGGGGCGCTGAAGCAGCTTCCGCACCGCTGGGTCCGTGCGCTGTGGCTGACCGAGGTCGAGGACTGGAGCCTCGAAGCGGTCGGCGACGACCTGGGCACCAACCGCAACGCCACGGCGGTGCTGCTGCACCGCGCCCGCGAGGGGCTGCGCCAGGCCTTCCTGCGCGCGCAGCCGGGCGCACCGGACGAGGCGAGCTGCGCCGAGCACTGGGAGCGGATCCCGGCCCATGTCCGCGGCACCAGCTCGGCCCGCCAGGACCGCGCGCTGCGCGCCCACGCCGAGGGCTGCGCCGACTGCCGCGCCCGAATAGCCCTGCTGGAACGCGCCAACCACCGCCTGCCCGCACTGGTCGGCCCGGCACTCCTGCTGGCCTTCGCCGGCGGCGGCGCCGCACGCTACCTGATCCCGACCGCCGGCGCCCGAGCAGCAGCGCGGGCCCACGGGGCGGGGCATGGCGCCGTCCGGGTCAGCGGCCACGCCGCCGCCAAATCCGGCCCGGCCTCCGGCTCGGTAGGAGCGGGCACCCTCGCCGTAGCGGGCGGCCTCGTCCTCGCCGCCGCAGGCGCGGTAGCAGCCTTCACCCTCACCGGCTCGCACTCCTCCCCACAACCGGCCGCACTGGCCGCCACCCAGCAGAGCACCACCGCGCCCGCATCCCCCACTCCCGCGAGCACCCCTGCATCGCCTTCGGCGTCCACCTCTACGACCCCCGCAACCACCACCGCCCCGAAGCAGGCAGCAGTCACCAGCCCGATCCCGAACACCGCCGCCGGCAGCCCCAGCGCAGCAGCAACCACCCAGACGCCCGAAGCGACCACAACGACCCCGGCCGCCCAACCATCGCCGTCATCCACACCCCCTCTGGCGACCCCGACCTCGACACCCCCCTCCCCGACGACGGCATCCCCCACCCCGTCCACCCCGTCCACCGCTCCGACCAGCCCGTCCGACTCCCCATCACCCACCGTGGCCACCCCCACGCCCACCCCCAGCACAACGGCAGCATCACCCTCCACCCCCGCCACGCCCCCCACCTCCACGCCCCCCACCACCGACCCGACCTGCTGGACCCTCAGCGGCCTCTCGCTGTGCTGGAACCGGTAAGTTCGCCCCCTCAGACCGTCCAGGTACGCGTCCGCTCTGTCACAGGTTTGGCCAGGCCGACATGCTCGGGGTGGCGTACCACCGTGTGTCCCGCACCGGCATCGCTGTGGATCTCTGCGACTACTACGCCCCTCCGCAGCCACTCACCGCAGTAGCTGCAGTAACCCGGGGCTGTATTCGGTTCGCTCGGCTCACTCATGAGGCCCCCGCTGCGGTGGTCCGCCCGCTGGTTCAGGTCGGCGACGCGCCCGAACTCCTCAGGGGTCAGCCGACCGGCCCGGGCGATGCTCATCAGTCGGCTCCGCTCGGATTCTTCGGTCGGGCTGAGGGGCTGCGGCTCAGCTGTCTCAATGGGTTCGGGCATGGTGCTGGCTCCTGGTAGAGAGTGCTCCGGGCAAGCGACGACGGACCAGGCCAGCACACCGTCGTCGGTGCCGCGGGTTCTTACGTGCCCGTTCCGTATCAGCGGCAGCGTGGTTGTACCGCACGTGATGCATGCCTCGCCGTGTAGGCGGACGATGCTGACCAGGTCGACAGGTAGTTGCATTGCAGCTGCGGGCACGTTCACGCCTTCCCTCGCGGGTTCGGACGTGACCATGCTCCCGACCTGCAAGGGCGCCTAGGAGTACAGCGTGTACTCCTCGCTCAGGTTGCCCCGGCCCACTCGGCGAGGGCCAGTAGCGCCTCGCGCTCGGATCGCTGGGAGCGCACCAGGGACCGAAGCGTTTCACGTACTTGCGGGTGTTCGCGGACGTGTTGGGGCGCGATCCGGCGCGCTACCTGCAGCGACTCCAATGCGTCGGCACACAGGTTCTGCCACAACTGCGCCCGTGCGACGTCGATGTAGTAGTGGCTGCGCCGCTCTGCCGGAAGCTCTGCGGGTGGTTTCCACTCCATGGCGGCGGCGAGCACGGCAGGACCGTCGTTGAGTTCGACGGCGACGGCGACCTCGTGCACCCGGAAAGAGGAGGGCCCGAACGCAGTGCCGAGGTAGATCCCTTCCTGGACGCTGTCCGCGAGTTCCTTGGCGTAGGCGAGGTGAGTCCGCGCCGACGCCTCGTCGCGCATCCTGCCCGCGACCACCGCCGCCCTCATGTGCAAGGCGCCCACCGCAGCCCGGGTCGGCTGGTCGCCTGGGGACGGGGCCCGGTCGATGGCGCCCTGAAGCATCCTCAGTCCTGTGGCGAGCGCTTCCTCCTGGCGGGAGGAAAAGAACGTCTCCATACGGACGTAGGAGGCGGTGGCGTCCAGGACGGGGTCCTCGGCACGGTCGGCGGCCCAGCGCATCAGCTCCACCGTGCGCGCCGAAAGATCGCAGTAGGTGTATTTGTAGACGACCGCATCGGCCGATCGGTACACCGAGGCCAGCAGCCGTGCGGCCTCGATGCACTCGGCGCCGGTGAACTGCTGGACTGCGCGGTTCAGCTCCGTCAGCCGATCGGGCAGTACCTTCGTCAGCGAGGTGTAGCGGGAGGCGAGGCGCCACGCCTCGAGTTCGGCGGTAGAGCGACGTAACGATGCCAGGTCGCGGACCGGTCCGTCGGGCGGCAGGTCGTACGCGTCCACGGCCGCGCGCAGGGCGGGGATGGCGGCGTGGATTCGGCTGTCGCTGCGGCGGCCTTCGCGGAGCCGACTCGGGTCGAGGTCGAGGGCTTCCGCGATCGATTCCAGCACGGACTCCGAGGGTTCCCGTCTGCCCTGTTCGATCGACTTGATGGCGTCGAGGGAGACGCAGGCCAGCCCGGCGAGTTCGGCCTGTTGCAGGCGCCGGGATTTGCGCGCGGCGGCGATGCGGGATCCGAGGGTATTGGCATCGCGGGGCGGCATGTTGGACTCCGTTCCTGACGCGTCATTGGAAACGGTACCGCGCAGTCAAAAAACGGATGGGTTCTATGCCTCTGTGAACAGCCCTGGCAGCTCCAGGATGCTGTTCGCCTGCCAGTTCGCCTGAGCCGCAGCCGCACTGCCCGCCCACAGATGACCCCACGGACCGCGGCGCAGATGCACCGTGCGAAGACCAGCGGTCCGGGCCGGCACCGTGTCGTTCGCCGGGTGGTCGCCCACGTAGACGATCTCCGCAGCCGGGAACCCGGACCAGGTGCAGATCCGGGCGAAGAACTCCGGCGCGGGCTTGGCGAATCCCCATTCACCGGACGTCGCCAACCCGTCCACGGGTAGGTCCAGGGCTCGCAGGAGTTCTGCGGCACGGGCTGTCTGGTTGCCTGCCACGCCCACCCAGTACCCGGCTGCCCGCAAGGCGGAGAGGCCGTCGCGGACGTCGGGGTACAGGTCGGCCTCACCCAGACGCTCGCCGTGGCCGGCTGCCTCGCGGGCGGCGTACTCGCTGGTGAGGTCCAGGCCGGGGCGCAGAAGGCGGAGGGCGTCGGCATTGTCGCGGCCCTGCCCGACCACGGCGCCGACCAGGGCAGCCACGGTGTAGTGGGGGACATCCAGCCAGTCGGCCCAGTCCGCCCAGAACCGCTGGTCGGAGGTGAGCGTCTCGCCGACGTCGAACACCACAGCTCGGATCATGCGGGGGAGCCTAGCGGGCGCGTGGTGGCTGCGGGACATGAGTTGGATGCGGCACCCGCAGCCCCTGCCCGCGCTCGACGCGTCCGCGTAGCCAGGGTTGGCGGAAGGCTCAGGGGTATGGTTCGCATCATGCCTACAGCACTCATCACCGGCGCGACGGCCGGAATCGGGGCGGCGTTTGCGCGGCGTCTGGCGAAGGACGGGCTGGATCTGGTTCTGGTTGCTCGGGACGGGGGTCGGTTGGACGAGAGCGCGGACGTGCTGGGCAAGCAGTACGGCGTCGGGGTGGAGACCCTTGTCGCCGATCTGGCGACCGACGAGGGCATCGCCGTCGTCGAGGCCAGGCTGGGCGATGCCGGGAAGCCGGTGGACCTGTTGGTGAACAATGCCGGGTTCGGGCTCAAGGACCCGTTCCTGGTGGTGCCGCTGGCCGACGAGCTGGCGATGGTGAAGCTGCACATCGAGGCGGTGCTGCGGCTCACCACGGCCGCGCTGCCCGGGATGCGCGAGCGGGGGCGCGGCTACGTGATCAATGTCGCCTCCGTCGCGGCCTTCGTGCCGCGTGGCACCTACGGGGCCAGCAAGGCTTGGGTGGTCCAGTTCAGCCAGTCCGTCTCCCGCGACCTGACCGGTAGCGGGGTGCGGGTGCTCGCGCTCTGCCCCGGGTTCACCCACACCGAGTTCCACCAGCGGGCCCAGGTCGACATGAAGGACGTCGGCGGGTGGATGTGGCTGGACGCCGACCGGGTGGTGGACGACGCGATGCGCGACCTGGCTCGCGGACGGACCGTCAGCATCCCCTCCGGCCGCTACAAGGCGCTGGTCGCCGCCGCCCGCAAGGCGCCGCTGGAGGCGCTGGCCGGACTGTCCTCCCGGGCCGGCCGCCGCCTCGACCGGCGCTGAGGGCCCCGGCCGTGCCCGCGGAGCGCCGCAGCCTGCGCGACCAGGTCAACCAGGCGCTGCGGGCCGCCCTGGCGGCGGGCGAGCTGGTGCCCGGAGCCGTCTACTCGGCGCCGGTGCTCGCGGCGCGGTTCGGCGTGTCGGCGACGCCGGTCCGTGAGGCGATGCTCGACCTGGCCAAGGAGGGCCTGGTGCGGGCGGTTCCCAACAAGGGCTTCCGGGTCGTCGAGGTCACCGAGCGGGACCTGGCCGAACTGCTGGAGATCCGTGCCCTGTTGGAGGCCCCCAGCGCGGTCCAGGTGGCCCGCAGCGCGAGCCGGGCCCAGTTGGAGTCGCTGCTCGGACCGGCCCGTACCGGGGGCGACCGCGGCTTCCACGAGGCCCTGCTGACGCTGGCCGGGAACCGGCACCTGGTGGTGCTGGTCGGCGAGCTCCGGAGCCGGGGTGCGCGCTGCGGCGGGGCGGCGGCCGGGCACGAGCAGCTGGTCGAGTTGATGCTGGCCCGGGACCTGGACGGCGTGGAGGCGCTGATGCACCGTCATCTGGTGGGTTGAGAAGGCGCATTGAGAAAGAACGTCGAGCAGGCACAGCCAAGGGCCGGCCGGCCCCCGAGGGGGACCGGCCGGCCCTTGGCTGTGCTGCTGCTGTGACGTTTCTTCAGGCTCCCCCGGGGCGCCGTCAGATCGCGTCGTCCTCCCGCACCGCGCGGCGGGCGTCCGGGTCGAGCACGCCCCAGCTGATCAGCTGGTCGACGAGCAGCGAGGCCGGCTGGTCGTAGATCACGGCCAGGGTGCGCAGGTCGTCCTGGCGGATCGACAGCACCTTGCCGTTGTAGTCGCCGCGCTGGCTCTGGATGGTCGCCGCGTAGCGCTGCAGCGGGCCGGCCTTCTCGGACGGGACCTGGGAGAGCCGCTCCAGGTCGAGCACCAGGCGCGGCGGCGGCTCGGCCGCACCGCCCGGGGTGCTGCCGGGCAGCAGTTCCTGCACCGGAACCCCGTAGAACTCGGCCAGCTCGGCCAGGCGCTGCACCGTGACGGCGCGGTCCCCGCGCTCGTACGAGCCGACGACCACGGCCTTCCAGCGGCCCTGGGACTTCTCCTCGACGCCGTGCAGTGACAAGCCCTGCTGGGTGCGGATCGCTCGCAGCTTGCCGCCAAGCTGCTTCGCGTAGTCGCTGGACAAATGGTCTCCCCGGACGAGATGTGGCGTGACGCTGTGACTGCCCTGCGACGGCTCGTCCGAGAGGCACCGGAAGGGTGCTTTGGTGGACCTCCGTCGTCCGGCCGTAACTCACTGTGAGATTACGCAGAGTGATATGGATTGGTCAAGCTGAATGGGGCAGTCGTGCGAATGCCCGGACGCCGCCCCGCCTGCGGCGTCGCCGGGGGCGCATGATCGCCCTGGTAGGGTGGACGGCGGCCACCGCCACGCCCGGTGGGGGCCGTCCCAGAGACATCCTTTAAGGCCCGTCCGGTGAGGCGGGGAAGGAGGTCGGCTTCGGCATGACCACATCTGCCCGCAGTAATGAGAACAGCAGTAGTAGCAGCACTGCCAAGAACAGCCCGGGCAACGCCCGGCAGGTCCTGGACGAGAGCGACATCGCCCGTTCGCTGACCCGTATCGCCCACGAGATCGTGGAACGCGCCAAGGGCGCGGAGGACGTCGTCCTGCTCGGCATCCCCACCCGCGGCATCCTGCTGGCCCGCCGGCTGCACGCCAGGCTGGCGCAGATCACCGGCCGGGAGATCCCGTTCGGGACCCTGGACATCACCATGTACCGGGACGACCTGCGGCTGAAGCCGGCCCGCGCGCTGGAGCACACCGAGATCCCGCCCGGCGGCCTGGACGGGAAGCTGGTCGTGCTGGTCGACGACGTGCTGTTCTCCGGTCGCACCGTCCGCGCCGCCCTGGACGCCCTCGGCGACCTGGGCCGCCCCCGCGCCGTGCAGCTCGCGGTCCTGGTCGACCGCGGCCACCGGGAACTGCCGATCCGCGCCGACTACGTCGGCAAGAACCTGCCCACCTCGCTGCGCGAGGCCGTGAAGGTGAAGCTGGTCGAGGAGGACGGCCTGGACGCCGTGCTGATCGGCGACCGCGACGACTCCACCAGCAGCAGCGACGCCAACGGGAGCGCCCGATGAAGCGACACCTCGTCTCCACCGCCGACCTCACCCTCGACGACGCGCTGCTGATCCTGGACACCGCCGAGGAGATGGCCCAGGTCTCCACCCGCGCGGTGAAGAAGCTGCCGACGCTGCGCGGCCGCACCGTGGTCAACCTCTTCTTCGAGGACTCCACCCGGACCCGCACCTCCTTCGAGGTGGCCGAGAAGCGGCTGTCCGCCGATGTGATCAACTTCTCCGCCAAGGGCTCCTCGGTCTCCAAGGGCGAGACCCTCAAGGACACCGCGCTCACCCTGCAGGCCATGGGCGCCGACGCGGTGGTCATCCGGCACGGCGCCTCCGGCGCCCCGCAGCGGCTGGCCGAGTCGGACTGGCTGCACGGCAGCGTGGTCAACGCCGGCGACGGCACCCACGAGCACCCCACCCAGGCGCTGCTGGACGCCTTCACCATGCGCCGCCACCTCAACCCGGGCCTGGGCCGGGACCTGAACGGGCGCCGGATCACCATCGTCGGCGACGTGCTGCACAGCCGGGTGGCCCGCTCCAACGTGCACCTGCTGCACACCCTGGGCGCCGAGGTGACCCTGGTCGCCCCGCCGACGCTGGTGCCCTACGGCGTCGAGAGCTGGCCCTGCGCGGTCTCCTACGACCTGGACGCGGTGCTGCCCAAGAGCGACGCGGTGATGATGCTGCGGGTTCAGCGCGAGCGGATGAACGCCGCCTTCTTCCCCACCCAGCGCGAGTACTCGCTCCGCTACGGGCTGGACGCCAAGCGCGCCGCGGCCCTGCCCGAGCACGCCATCGTGATGCACCCGGGCCCGATGGTCCGCGGCATGGAGATCGCCTCGGAGATCGCCGACTCGGCCCGCTCCACCATCGTCGAGCAGGTCACCAACGGCGTCTCCATCCGGATGGCGGTCCTCTACCTCCTGCTCGGCGGCTCCGAGCCAGCCCTGTCTCCCGCACGTCCTGCCGAGTCCCGCACCACCGAGGAGCACAGCAAGTGACCAGCTACCTGATCAAGAACGCCCGCATCCTCGGCGGGGAGCCGCAGGACCTGCGCCTGAAGGACGGTGTGATCGCGGAGATCGGCACCTACCTCGCTGACGACGGCGCCACAGTGATCGACGCCGAGGGCCTGATCGCCCTGCCCGGCCTGGTCGACCTGCACACCCATCTGCGCGAGCCCGGCCGGGAGGACGCCGAGACCGTCCTCACCGGGACCCGCGCCGCGGCCAAGGGCGGCTTCACCGCCGTCCACGCGATGGCCAACACCTTCCCGGTGGCCGACACCGCCGGCGTGGTCGAGCAGGTCTGGCGGCTGGGCAAGGAGTCCGGCTACTGCGACGTGCAGCCGGTCGGCGCGGTCACCATCGGCCTGGAGGGCAAGCAGCTCGCCGAGCTGGGCACCATGGCCGACTCCGCCGCAGCCGTCCGGGTCTTCTCCGACGACGGCAAGTGCGTGGACGACGCCGTGATCATGCGCCGGGCGCTGGAGTACGTGAAGGCCTTCGGCGGCGTCATCGCCCAGCACGCCCAGGAGCCCCGGCTGACCGAGGGCGCCCAGATGAACGAGGGCACCGTCTCCGGCGAGCTGGGCCTGCGCGGCTGGCCGGCCGTGGCCGAGGAGTCGATCATCGCCAGGGACGTGCTGCTGGCCGCGCACGTCGGCTCGCGGCTGCACGTCTGCCACGTCTCCACGGCCGGCTCGGTGGAGATCATCCGCTGGGCCAAGTCCAAGGGCTGGGACGTCACCGCCGAGGTCACTCCGCACCACCTGCTGCTGACCGACGAGCTGGTCCGCTCCTACGACCCGGTCTACAAGGTCAACCCGCCGCTGCGCACCGAGGCCGACGTGCTGGCCCTGCGCGAGGCCCTGGCCGACGGCACCATCGACGCCGTCGCCACCGACCACGCCCCGCACCCGTCCGAGGACAAGGACTGCGAGTGGGCCGCGGCCGCGATGGGCATGGTCGGCCTGGAGACCGCGCTGTCCGTGGTGCAGCAGACCATGGTGGAGACCGGCCTGATGGGCTGGGCCGACGTCGCCGACCGGATGTCCCGCCGCCCCGCCGCCATCGGCGGTCTCACCGGGCAGGGCCGTCCCGTCTCGGTGGACGAACCGGCCAACCTCGTGCTGGTCGACCCCGCGTACCGTGGAGCGGTGAACCCCGACAGCTTCGCCACCCGCAGCCGCAACACCCCGTACCGAGGCCGTGACCTGCCCGGACGCGTCGTCGCCACCTTCCTCAGGGGCCGCGCGACCGTCCTGGACGGAGAGCTCGTATGAGCCCCGCGCTGAGTCTGGCCGAAGCACCGCACTCCGCCCCGGTCACCCATGTGGGCGATCTGATCGGCTGGACGGTCGGGCTGCTGGTGGTGATCGGCCTGGTCTACTGGCTGATGCGGCAGGGCTGGAACTGGCGCAGGACGCAGCAGTCGGGCCTGCCCGCGCTGCCCGTCGCGCCGAAGGCGACCACCGAGTCGATCCTGGAGCTGGAGGGCCGCTACTTCGGCTCCACCTCGGCCGGGAACTGGCTGGACCGGGTGGTGGCCCACCGCCTGGGCGAGCGCAGCCTGGTGGAGCTGACCCTGCGACCCGACGGGCTGGACGTGGTCCGTCCCGCCTCGGTGAGCTTCTTCATTCCGATCGCGGCGCTGCGCGCGGCCCGCACCGACAAGGGCATCGCCGGGAAGGTCGTCCCCGAGGGCGGCCTGCTGGTGGTCACCTGGGAGCACGGCGGCAAGCTGCTGGACTCCGGGTTCCGGGCCGACCACCCGGCCGAGCACGACAACTGGGTCACCGCCGTCGAGGTGCTGCTCAAGGCGCACGCGAAGGTGGCCGGGCAGCAGTCCGAAGTAAAGCCGGCCGAAGCACCGCAGGCCGAAGCACAGAAGGAAGGCGCATGATGACCGCACGTACGGAGAGGAAGCCGGCCGTCTACGTCCTGGAGGACGGACGGATCTTCCGCGGCCAGGCATACGGCGCCATCGGCGAGACCTTCGGCGAGGCCGTCTTCAACACCGGTATGACGGGCTATCAGGAGACCCTGACCGACCCGTCCTACCACCGCCAGGTGGTCGCCATGACGGCCCCGCAGATCGGCAACACCGGCGTCAACGACGAGGACCCGGAGTCGTCCAGGATCTGGGTGGCCGGCTACGTGGTCCGCGACCCCGCCCGGGTGCCCTCCAACTGGCGCTCGCAGCGCTCGCTGGACGAGGAGCTGGTCAAGCAGGGCATCGTCGGGATCAGCGGCATCGACACCCGCGCGCTCACCCGCCACCTGCGCGAGCGCGGCGCCATGCGCTGCGGCATCTTCTCCGGCCCGGCCGTCGCCGACGACGCCACCCTGCTGGAGCGGGTCCGCCGGGCGCCGCAGATGGAGGGCGCCGACCTGTGCGGCGAGGTCGCCACCGACGAGACCTATGTCGTCCCCGCCATAGGAACCAAGCGCTTCACCGTGGCCGCCCTGGACCTGGGCATCAAGGGGATGACCCCGCACCGGATGGCCGAGCGCGGCATCGAGGTGCACGTGCTGCCCGCCAACGCCACCGCCGAGGACGTCTACGCGGTCGCCCCCGACGGCGTGTTCTTCTCCAACGGCCCGGGCGACCCGGCCACCGCCGACGGCCAGGTCGCGGTGCTGCGCGAGGTGCTGGGCCGGAAGACCCCGTTCTTCGGCATCTGCTTCGGCAACCAGCTGCTCGGCCGCGCCCTGGGCTTCGGCACCTACAAGCTCAAGTACGGCCACCGCGGCATCAACCAGCCGGTGCAGGACCGCACCACCGGCAAGGTCGAGGTCACCGCGCACAACCACGGCTTCGCCGTGGACGCCCCGCTGGACCGGGTCAGCGACACCCCCTACGGGCGGGTAGAGGTTTCTCATATCTGCCTCAACGACGATGTGGTCGAGGGCCTGCAGTGCCTGGACCAGCCCGCCTTCAGCGTCCAGTACCACCCGGAGGCGGCGGCCGGTCCGCACGACGCCGCCTACCTGTTCGACCGCTTCGTAGAGCTCATGGAGGGCCAGCGTGCCTAAGCGCACCGACATCCAGTCCGTCCTGGTCATCGGTTCCGGCCCGATCGTCATCGGCCAGGCGGCCGAGTTCGACTACTCCGGGACCCAGGCCTGCCGGGTACTCAAGGCCGAGGGCCTGCGGGTGATCCTGGTCAACTCCAACCCGGCCACGATCATGACCGACCCGGAGATCGCCGACGCCACCTACGTCGAGCCGATCACCCCCGAGTACGTCGAGAAGATCATCGCCAAGGAGCGCCCCGACGTCCTGCTGCCCACCCTGGGCGGCCAGACCGCGCTCAACACCGCCATCTCGCTGCACGCCGACGGCACCCTCGACAAGTACGGCGTCGAGCTCATCGGCGCCAACGTCGAGGCCATCAACAAGGGCGAGGACCGCCAGCTGTTCAAGGGCGTGGTCGAGGCGGTCAAGCAGAAGATCGGCTACGGCGAGTCCGCCCGCTCGGTCATCTGCCACTCGATGGAGGACGTCCTCGCTGGCGTCGAGACCCTCGGCGGCTACCCGGTCGTGGTCCGCCCCTCCTTCACCATGGGTGGCGCCGGCTCCGGCTTCGCCCACGACGAGGAGGACCTGCGCCGCATCGCCGGCCAGGGCCTGACCCTCTCGCCGACCACCGAGGTGCTCCTGGAGGAGTCCATCCTCGGCTGGAAGGAGTACGAGCTGGAGCTGATGCGCGACAAGAACGACAACGTCGTGGTCGTCTGCTCGATCGAGAACTTCGACCCGATGGGCGTGCACACCGGCGACTCCATCACCGTCGCCCCGGCGATGACCCTCACCGACCGCGAGTACCAGCGGCTGCGCGACATCGGCATCGCCATCATCCGCGAGGTCGGCGTCGACACCGGCGGCTGCAACATCCAGTTCGCGATCAACCCCGACGACGGCCGGGTCATCGTCATCGAGATGAACCCGCGGGTCTCCCGCTCCTCGGCGCTGGCCTCCAAGGCGACCGGCTTCCCGATCGCCAAGATCGCCGCCAAGCTCGCCGTCGGCTACACCCTGGACGAGATCCCCAACGACATCACCGAGAAGACCCCGGCCTCCTTCGAGCCGACGCTCGACTACGTCGTGGTGAAGGTGCCCCGGTTCGCCTTCGAGAAGTTCCCCTCGGCCGACGCCACCCTCACCACCACCATGAAGTCGGTGGGCGAGGCGATGGCCCTGGGCCGCAACTTCCCCGAGGCGCTGAACAAGGCGCTGCGCTCGCTGGAGAAGAAGGGCTCGCAGTTCAACTTCGTCGGCGAACCGGGGGAGAAGGACGAGCTGCTGGCGAAGTCCCGGATCCCCACCGACGGCCGGATCAACACCGTCATGGACGCCATCCGCGCCGGGGCCACCCAGCGCGAGGTGTTCGACGCCACCAGGATCGACCCCTGGTTCGTGGACCAGCTCTTCCTGATCCACGAGATCGCCGAGGAACTGGCCGAGGCCGAGCGGCTCGACCCCGAACTGCTGCGCCACGCCAAGCGGCACGGCTTCTCCGACCTGCAGATCGGCGAGATCCGCGGCCTCAGCTCGGACGTGGTCCGTGAGGTCCGGCACGCGCTGGGCATCCGCCCGGTGTTCAAGACCGTGGACACCTGCGCCGCCGAGTTCGCCGCCAAGACGCCGTACTTCTACTCCTCCTACGACGAGGAGAGCGAGGTCGCCCCGCGCACCAAGCCGGCCGTGCTGATCCTCGGCTCCGGCCCCAACCGCATCGGCCAGGGCATCGAGTTCGACTACTCCTGCGTCCACGCCTCCTTCGCCCTCAGCGACGCCGGCTACGAGACCGTGATGGTCAACTGCAACCCGGAGACCGTCTCCACCGACTACGACACCTCCGACCGGCTCTACTTCGAGCCGCTCACCCTGGAGGACGTGCTGGAGATCGTCCACGCGGAGACCCAGGCCGGGCCGGTCGCGGGCGTCATCGTGCAGCTCGGCGGGCAGACCCCGCTGGGGCTGGCGCAGGCGCTCAAGGACAACGGGGTCCCCATCGTCGGCACCCAGCCCGAGGCCATCGACTTGGCCGAGGAGCGCGGCGCCTTCGGCCGCGTCCTGCGGGACGCCGGCCTTCCGGCGCCCAAGCACGGCACCGCCTTCTCCTTCGAGGAGGCCAAGGCCATCGCCGACGAGATCGGCTACCCGGTGCTGGCCCGCCCGTCGTACGTGCTGGGCGGCCGCGGCATGGAGATCGTCTACGACGAGCCCTCGCTGGCCGACTACCTGAAGCGCCACGCCGGGCTGATCTCCGAGCACCCGGTGCTGATCGACCGTTTCCTGGACGACGCCATCGAGATCGACGTCGACGCCCTGTTCGACGGCGAGGAGCTCTACCTCGGCGGCGTGATGGAGCACATCGAGGAGGCCGGCATCCACTCCGGCGACTCCGCCTGCGCGCTGCCGCCGATCACCCTGGGCGGCTTCGACATCAAGCGGCTGCGGGCCTCGACCGAGGCCATCGCCCGGGGCGTGGGCGTGCGCGGGCTGATCAACATCCAGTTCGCCATGGCCGGGGACATCCTCTACGTGCTGGAGGCCAACCCGCGCGCCTCCCGGACCGTGCCGTTCACGTCCAAGGCGACGGCGGTGCCGCTGGCCAAGGCCGCGGCCCGGATCTCGCTCGGCGCGACCATCGCCGGTCTGCGCGACGAGGGCATGCTGCCCAAGGAGGGCGACGGCGGCACGCTGCCGATCGACTCCCCGATCGCGGTCAAGGAGGCGGTGATGCCCTGGAGCCGCTTCCGCGACATCCACGGCCGCGGCGTCGACACCGTCCTCGGCCCGGAGATGCGCTCCACCGGCGAGGTGATGGGCATCGACACCACCTTCGGCACCGCCTACGCCAAGTCGCAGGCGGGCGCGTACGGCGCGCTGCCGACCAAGGGGCGGGTCTTCGTCTCGGTCGCCAACCGCGACAAGCGCAATCTGGTCTTCCCGGCCCGGGCGCTGGTCGGCCTGGGCTTCGAGGTGCTGGCCACCTCCGGCACGGCGGAGATCCTGCGCCGCAACGGGATCGACGCGACGGTGGTGCGCAAGCACAGCGAAGGTCCTGGGGCGGACGGCGAGCGCACCATCGTGCAGCTGATCCACGACGGCGAGGTCGACCTCATCATCAACACCCCGTACGGGACCGGCAGCAGGCTCGACGGCTACGAGATCCGCACGGCCGCGGTCGCGCGGTCGGTGCCGTGCCTGACGACGGTTCAGGCGATGGGCGCGGCGGTCCAGGGCATCGACTCCCTGCTCCGCGGCGACATCACCGTCCGTTCCCTCCAGGAACACGCCGCGCAGCTGAACGCCAGTCGCTGACGCGAAACCACCTGGGGGCGCGGGGAACTGCGCGACCAGCCCTCTACGGAGGTGCATGGTTGGCAGCGCCTGCTTTTCATCGAGCAGAGCCCCGCGCCCCTGCAGAGACAAGGTCCGTATCTGTGTACCGGTTGTTCTTCAACGTCGTCTTCAAGCGGCTCGATCCCGAGAAGGCGCATCACCTGGCGTTCTTCTGGATCAGGCTCGCGTCCTCCGTGCCGGGGCTCCGCACCCTCGTGGCGAAGGTCCTCGCTCCGCAGGATCCCGCGTTGCGGACCAAGGCCCTGGGGCTGGACCTGCCCGGTCCGTTCGGGCTGGCCGCCGGGTTCGACAAGAACGCGGTGGGGATCGACGGACTGTCGATGCTCGGCTTCGACTACGTGGAGATCGGGACGGTCACCGCCCAGCCGCAGCCCGGCAACCCCGCGCCCCGGCTGTTCCGTCTGATCGACGACCGCGCGCTGGTCAACCGGATGGGGTTCAACAACGAGGGCTCCGCCGCCGTCGCGGCCCGGCTCGCGGCCCGTCCGCTCCGCTCCAAGGCGGTCGTCGGCGTCAACATCGGCAAGACCAAGGTGGTGCCGGAGGCCGAGGCCGTCGCCGACTACGTCACCAGCACCGAGCGGCTGGCCCGGCACGCCGACTACTTCGTCGTCAATGTCAGCTCGCCCAACACACCCGGGCTGCGCAACCTGCAGGCCGTGGACCAGCTCCGGCCGCTGCTCACCGCGGTACGCGAGACCCTGGACGCCAAGTCCCCGCAGGGGCACATCCCGCTCCTGGTCAAGATCGCGCCCGACCTCGCCGACGCCGACATCGACGACGTCGCCGACCTCGCGCTGGAGCTCGGTCTGGACGGCATCATCGCCACCAACACCACCATCGGCCGCGAGGGCCTGCGCACTGACCCCGCCAAGGTCGAGGCGGCCGGAGCCGGCGGCCTGTCCGGTGCGCCGCTCAAGGCGCGCTCGCTGGAGGTGCTGCGCCGGCTGTACGCCCGTACCGGGGACCGGCTGACGCTGGTGTCCGTCGGCGGGATCGAGACCGCCGACGACGCCTGGGAGCGGATCACCGCCGGAGCCACGCTGATCCAGGGCTACAGTGCCTTCATCTACGAAGGACCCTTCTGGTGCCGCAAACTGCACCGGGGCCTGGCAGCACGACTCCGCGCAAGTGGACATGCCACTCTGAGCGAAGCAGTCGGCGCGTCCAACGGAAGGTGATCGCATGGCGCACCCCCTCCAGATCCGGGCGGAGGTCCTCGGCATCACACCGGTCGGGGCCTGGCGGCAGGTGCTGCTGCACGCCCCCGGTGTCGCGTCACGGGTGCGCCCCGGACATTTCGCCGCGCTGGCGGTGGGCGGGTCGGAGTCGTCCATGCTGCTGCGGCGGGCCTTCTGGATCCACCGGGCCGACCCCGCGGCCGAGACCGTCTCGCTGGTGGTCGCCGAACGCGGCCGCGGCACCAGGGAGCTGCTGCGCACCCGGGTCGGTGCGGCGGTCGACCTGGTCGCTCCGCTGGGGACGGCCTTCCCGCAGCCGGCCGGGCCGATGACGGCGCTGTTCGTGGGCGCGGGCTACGGCAGCGCGCCGCTGTTCCCGCTGGCCGAGCAGATCGCGGCGCAGGGCGGGGGAGTCGGCTTCATCCTCGGCGCCGGTACCGCGGACCAGCTGTTCGGCGTCGACGCGGCCCGTGCGCTCACCCCCGATGTGCTGGTCACCACCAATGACGGCTCGGCCGGCATAAAGGGCCGGGTGATCCTGCCGCTGGCGGAGGCGATCAAGGCGATCGGGGCCGAGGCGGTCTACTGCTGCGGTCCCAGGGCGATGCTGCGGGCGGTCACCGAGGTGGCCACGGCCGAGGGGGCGCGCTGCTTCTGCGCCGTCGAGGAGGACATGGCCTGCGGGGTCGGGGTGTGCAACACCTGCGTGCTGCCGGTGGTCGGCGAGGACGGGGTCAGCCGCTTCGTCCGCTCCTGCGTCGACGGGCCCTGCTTCGACGGCACCCGGGTGCGCTGGGACGACATCGGTACGATCCCCGCGGACCTGGACGGCGCCGCTGCGATGGGAGTGCACTGAAGGTGGAAGCCCACGACGTCGACCTCACCGCGCCGTTCGGCAACGGCACCCTGCCCAATCCGGTGACCACGGCCTCCGGCTGCGCCGGCTACGGCCGGGAGCTGGCCCGGTTCCAGCCGCTGGTGGAGCTGGGGTCGATCACCACCAAGACGATCATGCCGTATCCGCGGGCGGGTCAGCCGACGCCGCGGATGGCGGAGACGCCGAGCGGGATGCTCAACTCGGTCGGCCTGCCGGGCGCGGGCATCGGGTACTTCGTCGAGCACGAGCTGCCCTGGCTGGCCGAGCGCGGCGCGCGGGTGCTGGTCTCGATCGCGGGGGAGCGGGTCGAGGAGTTCGCCGAGACGGCGCAGGCGCTGAACGGCCGGCCCGGGGTGGTCGGCATCGAGGCCAACCTCTGCTGCCCCAACGTCGCCAACCGCGGCCTGGTCTTCGGCGGCAACCCGGCCACCTCGTACGACGTGATGGCGGCGGTCCGCGAGGTGGTCGACCCGGCGCTGCCGGTCTACGCCAAGCTCACCCCGGACGTCACCTCCATCACCGAGATCGCCGCGGCCTGCGTCCGGGCCGGCGCCGACGGCCTGTCGATGATCAACACCCTGCTGGGCATGGCCATCGACACCACCACCATGCGCCCGGTGCTGGCGGGGCTGAGCGGCGGCCTGTCCGGGCCCGCGGTCCGCCCGGTGGCGGTGCGCTGCGTCTACCAGGTGCACGCCGCGATGCGGGCCGGGACCATGCCGGTGGTGCCGATCTTCGGCATGGGCGGTATCAGGACCGGTCTGGACGCCCTGGAGTTCGTCCTGGCGGGCGCCTCCGGCATAGCGGTCGGCACCACCGTCTTCAACGACCCCTCGGCCCCGCTGCGGGTCCTCACCGAGCTGCGCCAGGCGCTGGCCGAACGCGGGTTCGCCAAGTTCACCGACGCCATCGGCTTCGCCCACCACCACCAAGGAGTTCAGCCATGACACCCCCGTTCGGCACCCGTCTGCGCCAGGCCATGGACAAGCGTGGTCCGCTCTGCGTGGGCATCGACCCGCACGTGGCGCTGCTGGAGGCGTGGGGGCTGGGCGACGACGTCGCCGGCCTGGAGCGGTTCTCGCGGACGGTGGTGGAGGCGCTGGCGGGCGAGGTGGCCGTGCTCAAGCCGCAGAGCGCCTTCTTCGAGCGCTTCGGCAGCAGGGGCATCGCGGTGCTGGAGCAGACCGTCGCGGACGCCCGGTCGGCGGGCGCCCTGGTGCTGATGGACGCCAAGCGCGGCGACATCGGCTCGACCATGGCCGCGTACGCGGACGCCTTCCTGGCACCGACCAGCCCGCTGTTCTCCGACGCGGTGACGGTCTCGCCCTATCTGGGCTTCGGCTCGCTGCGGCCGGCCGTCGACGCGGCGCGGGCGAGCGGTTCCGGCCTCTTCGCGCTGGCGCTGACCTCCAACCCGGAGGGGCACGAGGTGCAGCGCGCGGTGGGGGAGGACGGCCTCAGCGTCGCGCAGTCGGTGCTGCGGCAGCTCGCCGCGGAGAACGCCGACGCGAGCCCGCTGGGCAGCTTCGGCGCGGTCGTCGGTGCCACCCTCAGGGACATCGGCGAGGACCTGGAGATCAACGGCGCGCTGCTGGCCCCCGGGGTCGGCGCCCAGGGCGCGACCCCGGCGGACCTCCCTGCGGTCTTCGGCGCCGCGGCGGCCAATGTGCTGCCGAGCGTCAGCCGCGACGTACTGAAGCACGGCCCCTCGGTCGCGGCGCTGCGCGAGGTGTCTGCTCGATTTGTGGACGAGGTGCGTAGCGCGATCGGCTGACGGCCCGCCGGATCGCTCGTTCGTGTGATGCTTTCGTGAACACCTTGTGTGCTCCTGATCAGCGGATTTGATCCGAGCAGGGGCCTCGGTGGCGGGGTGGGCCGACGAGTCGGGTCGCCACTCCTCGAAAACCGGGGGATATGTCCGGAAAAGTCCTGCCCGAGCGAGGCTGACCAGGACTTTTCTGTGCTTTTTCCTGACGTGGACCGCGCAGAGGGGTAGTGTCCGGCGGTAAGTCCACTGAGGGGCGTGTTCCACGTTGCTCTTGCAGGTCAGAGCTACTAGGTTCCTCAGCGGCTGACAACCAGTCCTGTCCTATTCGTTCGAATCACTGAGGTGAACGGCGTGGCACTTCCGCCCCTTACCCCTGAGCAGCGCACCGCTGCGCTCGCCAAGGCAGCTGAGGCTCGCCGGGAGCGCGCCGAGATCAAGAACCGGCTCAAGCACAGCGGCGCTTCGCTCCACGAGGTCATCAAGGCCGGCCAGGAGAACGACGTCATCGGCAAGATGAAGGTCAGTGCTCTCCTGGAGTCGCTCCCGGGCGTCGGCAAGGTCCGGGCCAAGCAGATCATGGAGCGGCTCGGCATCTCCGAGAGCCGTCGTGTGCGCGGTCTCGGTACCAACCAGATCGCTTCCCTGGAGCGCGAGTTCGGCGGCGCTCCGGCCTGATCCGTGCCGATGGTTCGAGAACCGTCCCGGTTCCTGGATAATCGGTACATGAGTGAACGTCCGCGGCTGACCGTGCTCTCCGGCCCCTCAGGGGTCGGCAAGAGCACGGTCGTCAGCTTTATGCGAGCAAAGCACCCCGAAGTATGGCTCTCCGTGTCCGCGACCACCCGCAAGCCGCGGCCGGGCGAGAAGCACGGTGTGCAGTACTACTTCGTCGACGAGGACGAGTTCGCCAAGATGGTGGCCAACGGCGAGCTGCTGGAGTGGGCGGTGTTCGCCGGCAACCACTACGGCACGCCCCGCAAGCCCGTCCTGGACAAGCTGGAGCGCGGCGAGCCGGTGCTGCTGGAGATCGATCTCCAGGGCGCCCGCCAGGTGCGCGAGTCCATGCCCGAGGCCCAGTCCGTCTTCCTGGCCCCGCCCTCCTGGGAGGAGCTGGTCCGCCGCCTCACCGGCCGCGGCACCGAGCCGCAGGAGGTCATCGACGAGCGGCTGCGCAGCGCCAAGGTGGAACTCGCCGCCGAAAGCGAATTCGACACCACTCTGGTCAACCACTCGGTCGAGGGTGTAGCGGCGGAACTGCTAGCCTTGCTCAACGTAGTCTGATCATTTTCTCCGGAAGGTTCCCGCGTGTCCTCTTCGATGACAGCGCCCGAAGGCATCATCAACCCGCCGATCGATGAGCTGCTCGAGGCCACCGACTCCAAGTACAGCCTGGTGATCTACGCGGCCAAGCGCGCGCGTCAGATCAACGCCTACTACTCGCAGCTCGGCGAGGGCCTGCTGGAGTACGTCGGCCCGCTGGTCGACACCCACGTCCACGAGAAGCCGCTGTCGATCGCGCTGCGCGAGATCAACGCCGGCATGCTGACCGCCGAGGCGATCGACGCCCAGTAGGCGGCGCACCTCGCACAGCAGCGTCCTGCCGCGGCCCGTAGCATGCTCGGGCCGCGGCTTTTGCGTGCCCGCGCAACGGATTGAGCAGGGAGTGGTCCACGAGTGAACGTCGTCCTGGGTGTCAGCGGGGGCATCGCCGCCTACAAGGCGTGCGAGCTGCTGCGGCGCTTCTCGGAGTCCGGCCATGACGTGCGGGTGGTGCCGACCGCCTCCGCGCTGCACTTCGTCGGCGCCGCGACCTGGTCGGCGCTGTCTGGCAAGCCGGTCGCCACCGAGGTCTGGGAGGGCGTGCACGAGGTCCCGCACGTGCGGATCGGGCAGCACGCCGACCTGCTGGTGATCGCCCCGGCGACGGCCGACATCATGGCCAAGGCCGCCCACGGCATCGCCGACGACCTGCTCACCAACACCCTGCTGACGGCCCGCTGCCCGGTGGTCTTCGCCCCGGCGATGCACACCGAGATGTGGGAGCACCCGGCCACCCAGGAGAACGTCGCCACGCTGCGCCGCCGCGGCGCGGTGGTGATCGAGCCCGCGGTGGGCCGGCTGACCGGCGTGGACACCGGCAAGGGCCGCTTCCCCGACCCGGACGCGATCTTCGAGCTGTGCCGGCGGGTGCTGACCCGCGGCGCGGACGCCGGCCAGGCCGACCTGGCCGGCCGTCATCTGGTGGTCTCCGCCGGGGGCACCCGCGAGCCGCTGGACCCGGTGCGCTTCCTGGGCAACCTCTCCACCGGACGCCAGGGCTACGCGCTGGCCGCGGTCGCCGCCGCCCGCGGGGCCCGGGTCACCCTGGTCGCGGCCAACACCGACCTGCCGGACCCGGCCGGGGTGGACCTGGTCCGGGTCGGCACCGCGGCGGAGCTGCGGGAGGCGGTGCTGGCCGCCGCGGCCGACGCGGACGCGGTGGTGATGGCGGCCGCGGTGGCCGACTTCCGGCCGGCTCATTACAAGCATGTGAAGATCAAGAAGGTGGAGGGTGAGTCGCCCGCGCCGGTGGAGCTGGTGCGCAACCCGGACGTGCTGGCCGAGATCTCGCAGCAGCGGCAGGCCCCGGGCCAGGTCGTGGTGGGTTTCGCGGCCGAGACCGACGACGTGCTCGCCAACGGCCGGGCCAAGCTGGCCCGCAAGGGCTGTGACCTGCTGGTGGTCAACGAGGTGGGCCGGGGCCGGGCCTTCGGCAGCGCCGACAACGAGGCGGTCATCCTTTCGAGGGACGGCTCGGAGACGGCCGTGCCCTTCGGACCCAAGGCGGCACTGGCCGATCTGCTGTGGGACCTGGTCGCGGAGCGGCTCCGCTGACCCCGTCCGGCCAGCAGAAACGACCCTGTGCGGATCCAAAGAATGAGACCCTGTGAGTCAGATGCGGGAACCTTTGGTTACACTCCCCGCAGTAGTCCTCCATAAGTCTTTCCGGACCGGCGGGGTTCCCACCAATCCGCCGGTTCAGTCAGCAGCCGCTGCAACTCAGGGAGCGCTGTGTCTCGCCGCCTGTTCACTTCGGAGTCCGTGACCGAGGGTCACCCCGACAAGATCGCTGACCAGATCAGCGACACCATTCTCGACGCCCTCCTGAAGGACGACCCCACCTCGCGGGTCGCCGTGGAGACGCTGATCACCACCGGCCAGGTCCATGTCGCCGGTGAGGTCACCACCAAGGCCTACGCGCCGATCGCGCAGCTGGTCCGGGAGAAGATCCTGGAGATCGGCTACGACTCGTCCAAGAAGGGCTTCGACGGCGCCTCCTGCGGCGTGTCGGTGTCCATCGGCGCCCAGTCGCCCGACATCGCCCAGGGCGTCGACGACGCCTACGAGAACCGCGTCGAGGGCGACGACGACGAGCTCGACAAGCAGGGTGCCGGCGACCAGGGTCTGATGTTCGGGTACGCGTGCGACGACACGCCCGAGCTGATGCCGTTGCCGATCACCCTGGCGCACCGGCTGGCCAAGCGCCTGTCCGAGGTGCGCAAGAACGGGACCATCCCGTACCTGCGCCCCGACGGCAAGACCCAGGTGACCATCGAGTACGACGGCGACTCGGCCGTGCGCCTGGACACCGTGGTGGTCTCCTCGCAGCACGCGTCCGACATCGACCTGGACTCGCTGCTGGCCCCCGACATCCGCGAGTTCGTGGTGGAGCCGGAGCTGAAGGCGCTGGCCGACGAGGGCATCACCCTGGTCACCGAGGGCTACCGGCTGCTGGTGAACCCGACCGGCCGCTTCGAGATCGGCGGCCCGATGGGCGACGCCGGCCTGACCGGCCGCAAGATCATCATCGACACCTACGGCGGCATGGCCCGTCACGGTGGCGGCGCGTTCTCCGGCAAGGACCCGTCCAAGGTCGACCGCTCCGCCGCGTACGCGATGCGCTGGGTCGCCAAGAACATCGTCGCCGCGGGCCTGGCCCGGCGCGCCGAGGTCCAGGTCGCCTACGCGATCGGCAAGGCCGAGCCGGTGGGCCTGTTCGTGGAGACCTTCGGCACCGAGACCGCCCCGGTGCTCAAGATCCAGGAAGCCGTCACCCAGGTCTTCGACCTGCGACCGGCCGCGATCATCCGCGACCTGGACCTGCTGCGCCCGATCTACTCCCAGACCGCCGCCTACGGCCACTTCGGCCGTGAGCTGCCGGACTTCACCTGGGAGCGCACCGACCGCGCCGAGGCGCTGAAGCGCGCTGTCGAGGCCTGACAGCAGCCCAGAACGGCCGACGGCCCCTCCGGAGAGATCCGGAGGGGCCGTCGCCGTCCGCCGCGCGGTCGAGGGAGCGTCAGCCGAGCGGGCTGATCACGGCGGCGGTTCCGTAGGCGCAGATCTCGGCGCCGTTGCCGCCGGCCTCGGTGACGTCGAAGCGCATGGCCAGCACCGCGTTGGCACCGCGCGACCTGGCCTGCTCCACCAGTCGGTCCATGGCCTGGTTGCGGCTCTCCACCAGGGTCTTGGTGAGCCCGCGCAGCTCGCCGCCGGCCAGCGACTTGAAGCCGGCGCCGATCTGGCTGCCGATGTTGCGGGAGCGGACGGTGAGGCCGAACACCTCGCCGATCACCCGGTCCACCCGGTGGCCGGGAACGTCGTTGGTGGTGACCACCAGGACCTCGGTGCTGTGCTGGCCCCCGCCGAAATCATCGAGATTCGTCATGACCCGCATTCTGCCGCCCCGGGGCCGTCCCGGCATCGGGATGTGTCGGTCGGTTCTGGTAGGACTTGGGGCATGAACGGCAGCACCGGCTCCCCCGACCGTGCCCCCGCCTCCGAAGGGGGAGCGGGGGAGCAACTGGAGCTGGTCCGTGCCGAGCTGAAGAAGGCCAGGGCCAGGGCGAAGCCCAGGACCAACCCCAAGGCGACCACCGGCCGGCTGCCGGTCGCCCGAGTGGTCGTCAACAAGGGTGTGCTGGTGATCGACCAGTACTTCGACTACTCCGTTCCGGTGGATCTGGACGAGACCGCCCAACCCGGGGTCCGGGTCCGGGTGCGGTTCGGCGCGCGGGTGGTCAAGGGCCGGCGCGAGGGCGGCACGCTGATCGACGGCTTCGTGGTGGAGCGGCTGGCGGCGTCCGACTACGCCGGACCGCTGGCGCCGCTGAGCCAGGTGCTGTCGCCGGAGCCGGTGCTCTCGCCGGAGCTGCTGCGGCTGTGCCGGGCGGTCGCGGACCGCTACGCCGGGACGCTGGCGGACGTGCTGCAGCTGGCGGTGCCGCCCAAGCACGGCCGGGCCGAGGCGGCCCCCTCGCCGGACCCGCTGCCGGCGCCGGCGCCGCCGCCCGCCGGCTCCTGGAGCCGCTATCCGCAGGGGCCGGCCTTCCTGTCCGCACTCGCGGCCGGCGGCGCGCCCAGGGCGGTGTGGACGGCGCTGCCCGGCGGGAGCTGGGCGGCTGAGCTGGCCGTGGCGGTGGCCTCGGCGCTGGCCTCGGGACGGGGCGCGCTGGTGGTGCTGCCCGACGGCCGCTCGGTGGCGCAGTTGGACGCCGCGCTGCTGGAGCTGCTGGGCTCCGGGCACCATGTGGCGCTCACCGCCGAGCACGGCGCCGAGGAGCGCTACCGCCGCTGGCTGGCCGTCAGCCGCGGCTCGGTCCGCGCCGTGGTGGGCACCAGGGCCGCGATGTTCGCGCCGGTGCGCGAGCTGGGGCTGCTGGCGGTGTGGGACGACGGGGACGACCGGCACAGCGACGAGCGCGCCCCCTATCCGCACGCCCGCGACGTGCTGCTGCTGCGGGCCGCCGAGGTCGGTGCCGCGGTGCTGATCGGCGGGCTGACCACCACGGTGGAGGCGGCGCAGCTGCTGCACACCGGCTGGGCCAGACCTCTGGCCGCGGACCGGGAGCAGGTGCGGCGCAGCGCCCCGCTGGTCCGCACGGTCTCGGACCGGGACCAGTCGGACGACGCGGCGGCCCGGGCGGCCCGGCTGCCCTCGCACGCCTGGCGGGTGGCCAGGGAGGCGCTGGAACGCGGTCCGGTACTGGTGCAGGTGCCGCGGCGCGGCTATGTGCCGAGGCTGGCCTGCACCCGCTGCCGGGAGGGCGCGCGCTGCGCCCACTGCGCCGGGCCGCTGGCGCTGCCGGGCGCCGACGGCGTACTCACCTGCGCCTGGTGCGGGCGGACCGAGGCGGACTGGCACTGTCGGGAGTGCGGCGGGACCGGGCTGCGGGCCCAGGTGGTCGGGACCAGGCGCACCGCCGAGGAGCTGGGACGGGCCTTTCCGCTGGTCCCGGTCCGCACCTCGGGGCGGGCCGAGGTGCTGGCCTCGGTGCCGGACGCCCCGGCGCTGGTGGTGTCCACCCCGGGGGCCGAGCCGGTGGCCGAGGGCGGTTACGCGGCTGCGCTGCTGCTGGACGGCTGGGCCCTGCTGGGCCGGGCCGACCTGCGGGCCGGCGAGGACGCGCTGCGGCGCTGGACCAACGCGGCCGCGCTGGTGCGGCCGCGGGAGCAGGGCGGCACGGTGGTGGTCGTCGCGGAGGAGACGCTGCGGCCGGTGCAGGCGCTGGTGCGGTGGGACCCGGCCGGGTTCGCGGCGCTGGAGCTGGGCGAGCGGGCCGAACTGCGGTTCCCGCCGGTGTCGCGGATGGCCTCGGTGACGGGCAGTGCCGCCTCGGTCGAGGATCTACTGGGGCTGCTGCGGCTGCCGGAGGGCGGCGACGTGCTGGGGCCGGTGCCGGTGCGGGGGCGGCCCTCGGGCGGGGGCGCTCCGGGCGGCCCGGGCGCGGAGCCGTTGGAGCGGGTGCTGCTGCGGGTCGATCCGGGGCGGGGGGCGGCGCTGGCCGCGGCGCTGAAGGCGGCTCAGGTCGCCCAGCTGGTGCGGAGGTCGGCCGAGCCGGTGCGGGTGCGGGTCGATCCGCCGGACATCGGCTGAGGCGGATCCTCGGCTGCGGCGTCTGCCTGGTTGGCCGCGCAGTTCCCCGCGCCCCTAAGCAAGTGCAACTGGCCCAGTTGCAGCCCCCTGGGGGCGCGGGGAACTGCGCGACAAGCCATGCACATGCCGCACTCAGCGCCGGACGTTCTCCACCTGCTCCGCCGCTTCGGTAGGGACGACGTGGTCGCGCCGCGCAGCGGGGATCGCGCGGGACAGGCCGCCGGGGATCTGCACTCCGCCGGAGGGTGCCAGGCTCTGTCCGGCGGGGGTGTCCAGCACCTCGGCGAGGGCCTCGGCCGGAGTGCTGCGGCTGCCCTGCTCGGGGACGCCGGCCACGGTGCCGTCCGCGGGGCGGCGCACGCCGTACCTGCGGTGCACGGCCTGCTTGGTGACGCCCAGTGCGGAGCCGACGGCGTCCCAGGAGAAGCCCAGCGAGCGGTCGAACTCGACGGCGGCGGCGACCAGGCCCTCCACGCTGTCCCTGAGCTCCTGCGCCAGCCGTACCGTGGGCGCGGGGGCACGTCCGTAGACGACGAAACCGGCGGCGGTGGTGGGGCGGCGCGGGCGGTACACGTTGCCGAGCTGTGCGGTGAGCGTACGCAGCGCGTCGACCTGGCGCCGCACCCGCTCGATGTCCCGCACCAGCAGGTGCAGACTGGCCCTTGCCCGGGCGTCGTGGGTGGCGTGGTCGGCCATGGTATTCGGGAGCCTCTCGGAACCGGCGGTCAATCTCCTTTGACCAACGGCCGAAGTGCCCGACTGGTCACGGCGGGGGCGTGCGGAGGCATGCGCACGGCGTGCGGGTGGAGGCGTGCGACCTGGGGGTCGGTGCCCCCGCCACGTCAGTAGACTGGCGTGTCTGTGCACTTCTTGTTGCTGCACGCCTCCACCCTGACCGACGGGAGCCCGTTCCGTGGCGATTCAGCCCATCCGCATCTTCGGCGACCCGGTGCTCCGGCTGACGGCCCAACCGGTGACGGTCTTCGACAAGGAGCTGCGCACCCTGGTCGCCGATCTCACCGAGACCATGAAGGACGCCCCGGGCTCGGGCCTGGCCGCCCCGCAGATCGGCGTCTCGCTGCGGGTGTTCACCTACCACGTGGACGGGGTGGTCGGTCATCTGATCAACCCGCGGCTGGACCTCACCGAGGAGGAGCAGGACGGCCCGGAGGGCTGCCTGTCGCTGCCCGGGCTCACCTTCGACTGCAAGCGGGCCTACGGGGTCGTGGCCAAGGGCTTCAACGAGTACGGCGACCCGGTCACCGTCGAGGGCACCCAGCTGCTGGCGCGCTGCATCCAGCACGAGACCGACCACCTCGACGGCATCATCTTCATCGACCGGCTGGACCGCGAGCAGCGCAAGGCCGCGCTGCGGGCCGTCCGCGAGGCCGAGTGGGCCGGGGACTCCGCGCCGCAGGTGAAGGTCTCCCCGCACAGCACCTTCGGCCGCGCGCTCTGACCCTCCCCCTGCCGCTTCACCATCCTGGAAGGCCCCGTCCTTGAAGCTCGTATTCGCCGGTACGCCCGAGCCCGCCCTGCCCGCGCTGGAGGCGCTGATCGCCTCCCGGCACGAGGTGGCCGCGGTGGTCACCCGCCCGGACGCGCCGGCCGGCCGCGGCCGCAAGCTGGT
The DNA here is from genome assembly GCF_000719095.1 of Streptacidiphilus jeojiense. Lineage (GTDB taxonomy): Bacteria > Actinomycetota > Actinomycetes > Streptomycetales > Streptomycetaceae > Streptacidiphilus > Streptacidiphilus jeojiensis. The sequence continues at coordinate 116,764 of NZ_JOEH01000002.1, forward strand.
CGCCAGCCCGGTGGCGCAGCTGGCCGAGCAGCACGGGATCGAGGTGCTGAGGCCGGAGCGCCCGCGTGACCCGGAGTTCCTGGAGCGGCTGGCGCAGCTGGCCCCGGACTGCTGCCCGGTGGTCGCCTACGGCGCGCTGCTGCCCAAGGCGGCCCTGGAGATCCCCCGCCACGGCTGGGTGAACCTGCACTTCTCGCTGCTGCCGGCCTGGCGCGGCGCTGCCCCGGTGCAGCACGCGGTGCTGGCCGGGGACGAGGTCACCGGTGCCTCGACCTTCGAGATCGAGCAGGGACTGGACACCGGACCGGTGTACGGGACAGTCACCGAGCTGGTGCGCCCCGGCGACACCAGCGGCGACCTGCTGGAGCGGCTGTCCCGCTCCGGCGCCCGGCTGCTGGTGGCGACCATGGACGGCATCGAGGAGGGCAGGCTCAGCCCGCGCCCCCAGCCGGCCGACGGGGTCAGCCTGGCGCCCAAGATCAGCGTCGAGGACGCCAGGGTCGACTGGTCCACCCCGGCGCTGCGGGTGGACCGGGTGGTCCGCGGCTGCTCCCCGGCCCCCGGCGCCTGGACCCTGTTCCGCGGCGAGCGGCTCAAGCTGGGACCGGTGCGGCTCGCGGCCGGCCGCTCGGAGCTGGCGCCCGGCGAGATCGCGGTGAACAAGAACACCGTCCGGGTCGGCACCGGCAGCCACGAGATCGAGCTGGGCGAGGTCCAGCCGCAGGGCAAGAAGCGGATGCAGGCGGGAGACTGGGCGCGGGGATCGCGTCTGGAGCCCGGCGAGCGCCTGGGCTAGTCACGCCGCCGAGCCCCTCCGTACTCCGTATCCGTACTCCATAACCAACGTCAGCACCTTTGCGAGGCACCACATGACCGGCCCAGCCCCCAAGTCAGCTCCGCGTCCGCACCGCCGTCCCAAGAAGGACCCGGCCCGGATGGTCGCCTTCACCGCGCTGCGGGCCGTGGACGAGCGCGACGCCTACGCCAACCTGATCCTGCCCTCGCTGCTGCGCAAGGCGGAGAAGAACGAGGGCTTCGAGCGCCGTGACGCGGCCTTCGCCACCGAGTTGGTCTACGGCACGCTGCGGATGCGCGGCAGCTACGACGCCATCATCGGGGCCTGCATCGACCGGCCGCTGAGCAAGGTCGACCCCAATGTGCTGGACGTGCTGTCGCTGGGCGCGCACCAGCTGCTGGGCACCCGGATCCCCCCGCACGCGGCGGTCTCCGCCACCGTGGAGCTGGCCCGGGTGGTCCTCGGCGACGGGCGGGCCAAGTTCGTCAACGCGGTGATGCGCAAGATCTCCACCCAGGACCTGGACACCTGGCTGGAGCAGGTCGCGCCGCCCTACGAGGAGGACGCCGAGGACCACCTCGCGGTGCTGTACTCGCATCCGCGCTGGGTGGTCGCCGCGCTGTGGGACTCGCTGGGGGTCTGGCAGCCGCAGCACTGCGGCCGTACCGCCGTCTCCGAGCTGCTGGCCGCCGACAACGAGCGCCCGGCGGTGACCCTGGTGGCCCGTCCGGGCCGCTCCACCGCCGCGGAGCTGCGCGACTCGCTGCCCGCGGAGGAGAGCGAGGCCGGGCGCTGGTCCCCCTACGCGGTACGGCTGGTGGAGGGCGGCGACCCGGCCGTGGTCCCGGCCGTCGCCGAGAACCGCGCCGGGGTCCAGGACGAGGGCAGCCAGCTGGTCGCCGCCGCGCTGGCGGCGGCGCCGGTGGAGGGCCGCGACGAGCTGTGGCTGGACGGCTGCGCCGGACCCGGCGGCAAGGCCGCGCTGCTGGCCGCGCTGGCCGCGCAGCGGGGCGCGGCACTGGTCGCCTCCGAGTCGCAGCCGCACCGCGCGGCGCTGGTCGCCAAGGCGCTGCACGGCAACCCCGGCCGCTACGCGGTGATCACCGCGGACGGGCTGCGGCCCGCCTGGCGTCCGGGCAGCTTCGACCGGGTGCTGGTGGACGTCCCCTGCAGCGGGCTCGGCGCGCTGCGGCGCCGGCCCGAGTCGCGCTGGCGGCGCCGCCCCGAGGACGTGGCCAACTTCGGTCCGCTGCAGCGCGGCCTGCTGGAGTCGGCGATCGAGGCCACCCGTCCGGGCGGCGTGGTCGGCTACGCCACCTGCTCCCCGCACCTGGCCGAGACCCGGGTGGTGGTCCAGGACGTGCTGCGCGGACGCTCCGACCTGGAGTACATCGACGCCAGGCCGCTGCTGCCCGGCGTCCCCGACCTGGGCGAGGGGCCGGACGTGCAGCTGTGGCCGCATCTGCACGGCACCGACGCCATGTATCTGGCACTGCTCCGCAAGAAGTCCTGACCACCGGTTCCACCAGGGATAATCGGCGCCATGAGCCCTCAGATCAGCCCCAGCATCCTGGCCGCGGACTTCGCGCGGCTCGCCGACGAGGCGGAGGCCGTCCGCGGCGCCGACTGGCTGCACGTCGACGTCATGGACAACCACTTCGTGCCCAACCTGACCCTGGGCCTGCCGGTGGTCGAGTCGCTGCGCAAGGCCACCGACATCCCGATCGACTGCCATCTGATGATCGAGGACCCGGACCGCTGGGCCCCGCAGTACGCGGAGGCCGGGGCCGGGTCGGTGACCTTCCACGTCGAGGCCGCGGCGGCGCCGGTGCGGCTGGCGCGGGAGATCCGCTCGCTGGGCGCCCGGGCCTCGATGGCGCTGAAGCCGGCCACGCCGATCGAGCCCTACGAGGACCTGCTGTCCGAGCTGGACATGCTGTTGATCATGACGGTGGAGCCGGGCTTCGGCGGCCAGTCCTTCCTGGACATCATGCTGCCCAAGATCCGCCGCACCCGGGAGCTGATCAACCGGCACGGCCTGCAGCTGTGGCTGCAGATCGACGGCGGGGTCTCCGCCGAGACCATCGAGCGCTGCGCGGACGCCGGCGCGGACGTGTTCGTCGCCGGATCGGCCGTCTACGGGGCCGAGGACCCGGCCGAGGCCGTCCGCAGGCTGCGCGCGCAGGCGGCCGCGGCGACCGAGGGCTCACCCTGGGTGCACCGCCACTGAGAGTGCCGCCGCTGAGGGCATGGGGCCGGACTTGTGGGAAGCTACAAGTCCGGTTCCCGCCCCGCCGCCGCCACCTGTGCGGAACCGCAGGAAACGCCGCTGAGCTGGATCCTTCTCGTCCGATGTACGAGAATCGAACGTTGGGTGCAGGGCGCCCTGATGCGCTCCCCGCCGCACCCGAGGTCTACCCCCGCCGCAGCAGAGAGCCCCCAGATGCGCTTCTTGAACCCCCAGACCGGCAGTCACGACGAGCGTCCGTCGGCGCCGTACGACCTGACCTACGACGACGTGTTCATGGTGCCCAGCCGTTCGTCGGTGGGCTCCCGGCAGGCCGTGGACCTCTCCTCGGAGGACGGCACCGGCACCACGATCCCGCTGGTGGTGGCCAATATGACGGCCATCGCCGGACGCCGGATGGCCGAGACGGTGGCCCGCCGCGGCGGTCTGGTGGCGATCCCGCAGGACATCCCGCTGGACGTGGTCTCCGAGGTCATCGGCTGGGTCAAGCAGCGCCACCTGGTGCACGACACGCCCATCACCCTGGCCCCGGGCGCCACCGTCGCCGACGCGCTGTCGCTGCTGCCCAAGCGGGCCCACGGCGCGCTGGTGGTCGTCGAGGACGGCAGGCCGGTCGGCGTGGTCACCGAGTCCGACTGCCAGGGCGTGGACCGCTTCACCAGCCTGTCCGCGGTGATGTCGGCCGACCTGCTGCTGCTGGAGGAGGGCATCGCACCCCGCGAGGCCTTCGACCGGCTCACCAACGCCCACCGCAAACTGGCCCCGGTGGTGGACGGCAAGGGGCAGCTGGTGGGGATCCTGACCCGCAAGAACGCGCTGCGGGCCACCCTCTACAGCCCGGCCGTCGACGCCGCCGGGCGGCTGCGGATCGCCGCCACCGTCGGCATCAACGGCGACGTCGCCGGCAAGGCCGAGGCGCTGCTGGGGGCTGGCGCCGACGTGCTGATCGTCGACACCGCGCACGGGCACCAGGAGTCCATGATCAGCGCGCTGAAGGCGGTGCGCGCCCTGGACCCGCAGGTGCCGATCGTGGCTGGGAACGTGGTCGCCGCCGCCGGTGTGCGCGACCTGGTCGAGGCCGGCGCGGACATCCTCAAGGTCGGTGTCGGCCCCGGCGCGATGTGCACCACCCGGATGATGACCGGGGTGGGCCGCCCGCAGTTCTCCGCGGTGCTGGAGTGCGCCGCCGAGGCCCGCAGGCTGGGCAAGCACGTCTGGGCGGACGGCGGGGTGCGGCACCCGCGCGACGTGGCGATGGCGCTGGCCGCCGGCGCCTCCAATGTGATGATCGGCTCCTGGTTCGCCGGGACCTACGAGTCGCCCGGCGACCTGCAGACCGCCGCCGACGGCCGGCAGTACAAGGAGAGCTTCGGGATGGCCTCGGCGCGTGCGGTGCGCAACCGGACCTCCGAGGAGTCCTCCTACGACCGGGCCCGCAAGGCGCTGTTCGAGGAGGGCATCTCCACCTCGCGGATGTTCCTGGACCCGGCCCGCCCCGGCGTCGAGGACCTGATCGACGCGATCGTCGCCGGTGTCCGCAGCTCCTGCACCTACGCCGGTGCGCACTCGCTGGAGGAGTTCCGCGAGAACGCCGTGGTCGGCGTGCAGAGCGCCTCCGGCTACGCCGAGGGCAAGCCGCTGCACGCCAGCTGGTAGCCGGTCGGGCAGGCTGCCTGCTCATCCGGTCCCGAGCGCACCGAGTGCTCCCAGCGGGGTGAGCAGGCAGCGGCAGACCAGGCCGGTCGCGTCGTCCAGGGCCTCGGCGGCCACCCGGTAGGCGTCGGGGCGGTCGCGCAGCTCCCAGAGCGTGGCCGCCGAGGCCCAGGCGGCGTCCCGGGCCCGTTCGATGCTCCAGGCGCTGAGCAGGTGCAGCAGCGGCTCGGCCACCGCCAGCTCGCCGTCGACGACCGGCATCAGCCGGTCCCTGACCTCCTCCTCGACCTGCGCCAGCAGGTCGTTGACGCGGTGGAAGTCGCCGGAGAGCTCCTCGGGGGAGCAGCCCAGCAGGGTGCAGGCGTCCACCACCGCCAGCGGCAGGTCGTGCTCGATGTGCGCGTTCATCCCGCACAGCGCGAACTGCACCGGCAGCACCCCCGGGTGCAGCCGCAGCTGCAGCAGCGGACGCCAGCAGGCCGGGGGCCGGCGGGCGGTGAGGGCGTCCAGGAAGCGTCCGGCGAACAGCACGTCCAGCCGGGCGACCCCGTCGGGGTTCTTGAAGTAGCCGCCCGCCGCGAGGTGCCCGGCGAGGGCCTCGGTGACGGTCAGATAGGCGGTGGCGAAGGCCGCCACGCCGTCCTGCGCGGGCAGCGCGGTGACCAGTCCGCGCAGCCGGGCGACGACCGCCCCGACGTCCGCGGCCCGGTCGGCCTGGGTCGCTCCTGGTGCCATGGGGTCCAGGGTGACGGGTCGTCGGCGGTACGGCGAGCCGCCGTCCGGGCGACGACCGTCCCCGCCCCGCCCGCCACGGCGCTACAGCGCGCCGGCGTCGCGGGCGGTCCACACCGACGGGTAGATCGGGCGCCAGCCCAGCTCCTCGCGGAGCGGGAGGTTGTCGGTGACGCCCATCCACGGGTTGGGGTCCTGCTTCCCGGCGGCCTCCGGCGGGAGCGCCAGTCCGGCCAGGCGGTGGATGTCGTAGGCGGACACCGGGGCGTCGTCGGCGGCGTGGTAGATCCGGCCCTCGATGCCGGGGGTGCGCAGTGCCCGGTGCAGCGCCTGGGCCACGTCGGCGTGGTGCACCATGGGCAGCCGCTGGTGCGCGGCCCAGTCGGCGGAGCGGCCGACCGCATCGCGCAGGTGCGGGTCGCCCTCGCCGTAGACGAAGGCCAGCCGCACGGTCACCAGCGGCAGGCCCTGCCCGGTGCGCAGCTCGTCCAGCGCGGCGTCGGCCTCGGCCTTGGACCTCGGGTAGACACCCCAGGGGACGGGCTCCAGGGGGTCCTCGGCGCGGGCCGGACGGCCGTGGCCGAAGCCGTAGACCAGGTTGGTGCTGGTCTGCACGAAGCGGCGGACGCCCGCCTCCAGGGCCTGACGGCCCAGCGCGACAGCGGCGTCGCGGTTGACCGCCAGCGCCTCCTCGTCCGGGACGCCGCGGAAGGCGGCGGCGACGTTGACCACGTCGTCCACGCCCTGCAGGGCCTTGGCCCGGTCGCTCTCCTCGCGCAGGTCGCCGAGGACCGCCTCGGCGCCCAGCGCGGTGAAGCGCTCGGCCGAGGCCTCGCTGCGCACCAGCACCCGCAGCCGTTCGCCCTCGGCCGCCCACTGGATCAGCCTGGGCACCAGCCGCCGGCCGACCTGCCCGGTCGCTCCGGTCACCAGAATCGTCGTCATCGTCCTCGTCCTCTCGGCGGGCCCCCTCGGGGGGCGTTGACTCCACTGTGCGGACCGGTGGTCGGCGACGGGAGAGACCTGGCGATCGGGGGACCGGCGATCCCTGGATACCGGCCGGCGGCCGGGGGATGCTGGAGGCATGGACCGACCGCAGCTCGCCGACTTCCTCCGCCGCTCCCGCAGCCGCCTGGCGCCCGCCGACGTGGGCCTGCCCGAGGGGGCGCGGCGGCGTACGCAGGGGCTGCGGCGCGAGGAGGTCGCCCAGCTGGCGGGGATGTCGGTGGACTACTACACCCGGCTGGAGCAGCAGCGCGGACCGCACCCCTCGACCCAGCTGCTGGGCGCGCTGGCCCGGGCGCTGCGGCTGAGCGACGACGAGCGCGACCACCTGTACCACTTGGCCGGGCAGGCCCCGCCGCGGGCCAGGAGCGCCGACCACCATGTGCGCCCCGGACTGCTGCTGGTGCTGGACCGGCTCTACGACACCCCCGCCCAGGTGACCTCGGACATCGGTGACGTGCTGGCGCAGAACGCGCTGTCGATGGCGGTGTTCGGGGACAGCACCGCCCGGCCGCCGGGTGAGCGCAACATGATCTGGCGCTGGTTCACCGACTCCGAGGCCAGGGAGCGGTTCGTCCCCGCCGACCACGACCGGCTCGGACGGGTGCACGCCGCGCAGCTGCGCTCGGTGGTCGCCGCCCGGCCCGACGACGCCCGGGCGGCGGCGCTGGTGCGACGGCTGCTGGCGGCCTCGCCGGAGTTCGCCGAGGTGTGGGCCGAGCACGACGTCGCGGTGCGGCGCGCCGACACCAAGACGATCCTTCACCCGGTGGTGGGAGCGCTCGAACTGGACTGCGAGGTGATGCTCAGCGCCAACCACGAGCAGCGCCTGATCGTCTTCACCGCGCGACCTGGCACCGAGACCGCCGAGCGGCTGGAACTGCTGCGCGTGGTGGGGCTGCAGGACCTGTCCCGGCCGGAAAGCCGTGGCGCGGCCCGTTAGCCGGCTGCGAGGATGCCGCGGTGAACGATGACGACCTGGACGTGATGGCGTCGCGGCTGGCCCAGGTGCCCGGGGTGGTCGGGGTGCTGCTGGGCGGCAGCCGGGCCCGCGGCGAGCACACCCCCGAATCCGACTGGGACCTCGGGGTGTACTACCGGGGCGCGCCCGACCTCGGCGAACTGCGGGCGCTGGCCGAGCGCTGCACCGGCGAGCCGGTGGAGGTGGCCTGGCCCGGCAGCTGGGGCCCCTGGGTCAACGGCGGGGCCTGGCTGCGGGTGGACGGCGTGGCCGTCGACTGGATCCTGCGGGACGTGGACCGGGTCGGCCGGGTGCTGGCGGACTGCGCGGCCGGGACGTACGAGGTGGGCACCCAGCCGGGCCACCCGCTGGGGTTCTGGTCGCCCTGCTACGTCGGCGAGGTCGCGCTGGGGCGGGTACTGGCGGATCCGCGCAAGGAGTTGACGGAGCTTCAGGCTGCTGCCGCCGAGTACCCGGAGCCGCTGCGGGCGGCACTGGTCGGGGCCTCCTGGGAGGCCGAGTTCCTGATGTCCAACGCGGCGAAGGGTGCGCGGCGGGGCGACGGGCTGCTGGTGTCGCTGTCGCTGTCGAAGGCTGTCGGCATCCTGGTCCAGTCGCTGTACGCCTGGCACCGACGCTGGTGCCTCAACGAGAAGGGGGCGCTCGCGGTCGCCGAGACGCTCGCGGGGGCCCCTGCGGGGTTCGGTGCGCGGGCGCGGGCGCTGATGGCTGCGCCGGGCAGGTCTTCTGACGAACTGTCAGTGACCGTTACTGCGGCGTTGGAGCTGGTGGCGGACGTGCGGGCGGCGCTGGGTCAGTAGATGGCTTGTCGCGCACGCTGTTAAGTAAGCACAGCCCCGCGCCCCTGAGGGGGCTGCAACTGACCCACCGTGGTTCAGTTGCACCCCCTAGGGGCGCGGGGAACTGCGCGACCAACCATCTACAGGGCCGCGCTTACCGCCCGACCCTCTCCGACACCAGCGCGGGCTGTGCAACCTCCGAGACAGCAGTTGCCTGCCGAACCGCACTGCGAGCCGGAACCAGCAGCGCAGCGAACGACGCGGCGAGGCAGAGGACGGCGAGCAGCGCGAACCCCTCGGTGTAGCCGCTCTCCGCGGGCAGGCCGGAGGCCTGCAGATTGCCGGTGACCAGGCTGCTCATCACGGCCGCGCCCAGCGACCCGCCGATGGTGCGGATGTTGGCGTTCATCCCGGTGGCGGCACCGGTCTGCTCGGCCGGCACGCTGTGCACGATCAGGTTCGCCATCGAGGCGAAGGCCAGGCCGATGCCCAGGCCGAACACCCCTGCGGCGAAGGCGATCTGCCACTGCTGACCGTGCCAGCCGGCGAGGATCGCGCACGCCGCCGCGCCCAGCGCGGCACCGGTCACCAGCAGCGCCTTGGCGCCGACGATCGGCTGCAGCCGCCCGCTGAGCACACCGGAGCAGAACATCGCCACCAGCATCGGCAGCATCAGCAGGCCGGCCCCGGTCACGCTGGAGCCGAAGCCGTAGCCGGCCGAGGAGGGGGTCTGGGCGAAGCCGGGCAGGAAGGACCAGACCGCGTACATGCCGGCGCCGAAGAGCAGTGCGGCGGTGTTGGTGGTCCACACCGCGCGCAGCCGCATCACCTTGAGGTCGATCAGCGGGCTGGCGGAGCGGCTCTCGGAGCGGATCCACAGCGCGAACAGCACCACGGCGGCGACCAGCAGCAGGTTCACCCGCATCGAGCCCCAGCCCCAGACCGAGGCCTGGCTGATCGGCAGCAGCAGGGCGACCAACCAGGCCGAGAGCAGCCCGGCGCCGAGCCAGTTGACGCTGCCCTCACCGCGGTTGGGCGACTCGGGGACGTAGCGCAGTGCGGCCAGCGCCGCCAGTGCCACCACGCCGACCGGCAGCCAGAACAGCCAGCGGTAGTCCAGCGCGCCGACGATGGGTCCGGCCAGCACCATGCCGAAGCCGCCGCCGGCGGCGATCACCGCGGAGAGGTTGCTGATGCTGGGCGAGACCCGGACGGCCGGGAACTCGTCCCTGATGATGCCGAAGGAGAGCGGGAACAGTGCGCCGCCGATCCCCTGGATCACGCGGGCGACGATCAGCACGGTGATGTTCGGCGCCAGCGCGGCCAGCAGGCAGCCGAGCACCAGCGCGGCCAGGACCGCGACCAGGGTGCGCTTCTTGCCCACCAGGTCGCCGACGCGTCCCAGGATCGGGGTGAAGACGGAGGCGGACAGCAGATAGGCCGTCATCACCCAGGTGACCGTGGACTGGGAGGTGTGCATGGCGTGCTGCACGGTGGGCAGCGCCGGGGCTATCAGTGACTGCAGCATCGAGAAGACGCCGGCCCCGGTCGCGAGGACCGCGAAGGTGAGCCGATTGGACGTCCGGTTCATGATGGTTTCTCTCTCGAGCGAACGGCGTTGAGGCATGGTGGAGAGCGGTCCCGGGTGTCGTGGAGGGACAGCGGGGACCGTTGGACGGAAAGGTTCTGGGAGGCCGCGTCGGTGCGGACCGATGACTCGACTGTTAAAGTGGAGGCATGCCTCCACCATAGTGGAGGGTAGCCTCCGGTACAAGTCCGGTTCTTTGTTCGATCGACGAGGGAGAGCGTGATGGCGGAGTCCACGGCGACAGCGGCGGCGGCGGAGATCGTCGTGGTGCAGCGTCCTCGCCGGGCGGACGCCGCGCGCAACTTCGACGCGCTGCTGGCCGCGGCGCGGGAGGCCTTCGCCGAGCACGGGGCCGACGCCTCGCTGGAGGACATCGCCCGGCGCGCGGGGGTGGGCATCGGCACCCTCTACCGCAACTTCCCCACCCGCAGGCACCTCTTCGAGAGCGTCTACGCCGAGGAGGTCAACGCCCTCGCCAAGGTGGCGGTGGACCTGGCGGCCGAACCGCCCTGGCCGGCGCTGACCACCTGGCTGCGCCGCTTCGTGGAGTACACCGTCACCAAGAAGGCCATCCGCGACGCGCTCAACGGCGAGTCGGACATCTTCCTGGCCTGCCGGGAGTCCCTCTACGAGGCGGGCGGCCCGCTGCTGCTCCGGGCCCAGCAGGCGGGCGAGGTGCGCGAGGACATGAGCTTCGACGACCTGGTGCGGATGATCTCCGGCATCACCTCGATCGCCTTCCCGGAGGAGGGGCAGCGTGACCGGGTCCTCACCATCGCCCTGGACGGCGTCCGGGCGCGGCGGTGAACGCAGACGGGTGGGGCGGCGACCGGTCGGTCGCCGCCCCACCCGAATGGTCGGAGCGTCAGGCCTGGTGCACGAAGGTCGCGTTCACCGTGACGCCGGTCAGGCCCTTGAGCATGCCGAGCTTGTTCCAGCCCAGGCCGTGCGCGTCGCGGTCGACGGTCAGCTCCGCGGTGAGGGTGACCGAGTCGGCGCCGACCGCCGACGGCCTGGCGGTGAACTCCAGCGGCTGGGTACGGCCGCGGACCGTCAGGCTGCCGCTGACCTGCACCGCGCCGTCGGCCTTGGCCTCGGCGCGGTCGGCGGTGAAGGACAGGGTGGGGTGCTGGTCGGTGGCGAAGAAGTCGTCGGAGCGCAGATGGGCGTCCCGCTTGGCGTGGGAGGTGTCGAGCGAAGCGGCGTCCACGGTCAGCGTCCCGCGCGCGGGGGAGCCGTCGGCGGGGATCTCGCCCTCGCCGGAGAACTCGCTGAAGCCGCCCTTGACGGTGACCAGGCCCCACATGGTCTTGTGCTGGATCCGGACCTCCGAACGGGTCCGGTCCAGCAGGTAGCGGCCGGTCGGCAGGTCGCTGAGCGCAGTGGTCGCGGCGGCGGGGGTGGGTGAGGACATGGCGGTGCGCCTTCCAGCTTAGGCAACTAGATAATAAGTAGCTAGTTAGACAATAACTGGCTTTGATACCCTGGGCAAGCACGCACGGGGAGACGAAGGAGTGCACACGGTGGAGGAGTCCACGCGCGCGGAGGCCGCGCGCCGCTGCCCGGACGCCGAGGACCTGGCCCTGCTGGAACAGTGGAACGCCCTGCAGTCGGGCTTCCGCCGGCTCACCGAGCAGATGCTGGCGGACGTGGACGACAAGGTCGGGATCGCGCCGTCGTCCTTCCAGGTGCTCTGGTTCCTGCTCACCTCGCCGTCGCAGTCGGCGCCGATGAACCGGCTCGCGGCCACGCTGGGCTTCACCACCGCCGGCACCACCAAGGTGGCGGACCGGCTCAGCGAGGCCGGACTGCTGGAGCGCCGACCCTCGCCGACCGACCGCAGGGTGGTCTTCGCCGCGCTCACCGAACAGGGTGTGGAGGTGGCCATGAAGGCGGCCCTCAGCCTGGCCGCCTCACTGCGCGAGCGGGTCGTCGCGCCGCTCGGCGAGGAGCAGTTCGCCGCCCTCGCCGAGAAGTTCGGCTCACTCGACCCCGAGGGCCGCTCCGGCTGCTGCTGAGCGCAGCCGGTGGTTCGGCAGCGCTCAGCAGTACTCAGCCGCGCTCAGCCGCGCCGGACGATGGTGCCGTCGACCACGGAGAGGTCGACCACGGTCTCGAGGAAGGCGCTCGGGTCGGTGGCGGCGAACAGGTCCTGGGACAGCAGCACCAGGTCCGCGTACTTGCCGGGGGTGACCGAACCGAGCCGGTCCTCCAGGAAGTTGGCATGGGCGCTGCCCAGTGTGTAGGCGCGGACGGCGGTGGCCAGGTCCAGCGTCTGCTCCGGCACCCAGGCGGGGCCACCGTCCAGACCACGCCGGGTGACGGCGGTGTAGAGGCCGACCAGCGGATCCATCTCGGCCACGTTCCAGTCGCTGGAGAAGGCGAGGGCGGCGCCGGCCTCGTGCAGGCTGCGCATCGGCCAGGCCTTGCTCCAGCGCTGCTCGCCGACGGCCTGCGCCCAGTCCTGGCCCGGGCCCGCGATGTCGGGGGAGCAGTGCCGGGGCTGCATGCAGGCGACTACGCCCAGTCGGCGGAAGCGGTCGACGTCCGCCGGGTCCAGGCACTCCACATGGACCACCTGGTGCCGCGAGTCCCGTGGTCCGTTGACCGCACGGGCGTGCTCGGCCGCGTCCAGGACGGTGCGGATGCCGCGGTCGCCGGTGGCGTGCACGAACAGCTGGAAGCCCAGCCGGTCCAGCCGGGCGAACACCTCGGCGAACTCCTCCGGCGGGTAGAAGGTCTCCCCGCGGTGGGAGTGGTGGCCGGCGTAGGGCTCCAGCAGAGCGGCGGTGTGCGGTTCCACCACGTCGTCGATGTAGAGCTTGAGCGGACCCACCCGGAGCCGGTCGCTGTCGTGCCGGCGGCCGGCCGCGGCGAAGGCGTCCAGGTCGGCCCGGGTGGTGCCGCGCGGGTGGAACAGCGCCGCGACCAGGCGGGACCGCAGCCGGCCCTCCCGTTCGGCCCGCTCGAACAGGGACAGGTCGTCCAGGGAGTTCTGCGGCTCGACCACGGTGGTGATGCCGTACCTGGCGGCCAGGTCCAGGCTGGCGCACAGCCGGGCGTACTGGCGGTCGGGGTGCGCCCAGGGGACTCCCGCCGCACGCAGGGCCCGGTGCCCGTCCCGGGACAGCCCGCGGACGGCGAAGTCGGTCAGGAAGCCGGTGGGCTCCCCGGTCGCCGGGTCCTTCCGCACGGTGCCGTACGGGGTCTGCCGCACCTGTGCGTCGATGCCGAGACGGCGCAGCGCCGCGGTGTTCAGCCAGGCCGTGTGGACGTCGTAGCTGAGCACGAAGGCCGGACGGTCGCCGGTGAACGGGTCCAGGTCGGCCGCGGTGGGCATCCGGCCGCCGGGGACGGCGGAGTAGTCGAAGGCCTCCGCCTCCACCCAGTCGGCCTGCGGGTTGACGGACAGCCAGGCCCTGATCCTCCGCCCGATCTCGGCCAGGTCGGCGGCCCCGGCCAACTGCACGCAGGCCGCGTCGGAGCCGAGGCGGACGTGGTTGTGACTGTCGACGAACCCGGGCAGCAGCAGCCGGCCGCCGGCGTCGACCACCTCCGTCCCGGCTCCGCGCCATGCGCGGATCTGCTCGTCGGTGCCGACCGCGGCGATACGGCCGTCGCGCACGGCGACGGCCTCGGCGCGGGGCAGGGCCGGGTCGACGGTGTGGACGTGGGCGCTGTGGATGATCAGGTCTGCGGGCGGGTGGTTCGGCTGGTGGTTCACAGGTGCTCCGGGCTTGCGGCGCTGACGCCGAGTGAGGTGGGGAGAGGCTGCTCGGAAGGGGCGGGCGCGGGGATCGCCGTCTCGTCCGCGGGCAGGCTCAGCTGCCAGTGGCTGGCGCTGCGGGGCCGCAGGTAGCCGAACCAGTAGGCGAGCCCGACGGCCAGTACGGCGGCGGTGATGATCAGGTCGTGGGCCGTCTGCTGGGTGAGGACGTAGCCGAGCGCGAGCGTGGTGACCACGGGTGCCACCGGCCACAGCGGCATCCGCCAGGCCGCGGTGGCCCGGTGCCGACGCCGCCGCGCGGCCAGTGCCGCGATGCCGAGCAGCAGGTAGATCACGGCCACCACGACGCCGGTGAAGCCGAGCAGCTGGTCGATGGGTACGGCCAGGGCCAGCAGCACGCCGGGCAGGCCGATGCCCAGGGTCGCCACCCAGGGCGAGCCGAAGCGCGGGTGGATCCGCGCCAGCGCCCGGTTCACCGGGTCCGGCCAGGTGCGGTCGCGGGCGGAGGCGAACAGCACCCGGCCGTTCTGCAGCACCATCACGATGACCGCGTTGAGGATCGCGGCGGCGATGCAGAGGCTGACGAAGGTACCCACGCCGGTTCCGGCCCAGGAGTCCACGACGGCGACGAGGTCGCCCGCCGCCAGCTGGTCCGGGCTGCTGACACCCAGGCAGATCGCGGTCACCGGGACGGTGATGACCACCACTCCGGCCAGCAGCGACCACAGCACGGCGCGGGCGACCGAGCGGCGCGGCTCGACGAGGTCCTCGGAGAGGTAGATGGCGGTGCCGAAGCCGTTGTAGGTGAACAGCGCCACGGCGAGTCCGGAGACCAGCAGACCGGCGGTGAGCGGCGAGGAGTGGCCGGCGCCGTCCGGGACCAGCGGGTGGATCAGGCTGGAGAGGGGCTGGTGGACATGGGTGAAGCCGAGAAAGCTGACGGTGGCCGCCGCGAGCACCTCGATGCCCAGGAAGATCCCGGTGATCAGCGCGTTGGACTTGATGTCCAGCACGCCGACGGCCACGGACAGCAGCATCACCGCCGCTCCGGCGATCCGCGGGTCGACGGTGAGCAGGGAGCCGATGTAGTCGGCGGTGCCCAGCGCGATGATCGGCGGGATCACCATCAGCGACACCAGCGAGATCACGAAGACCAGCCAGCCGATCGGGCGGCCGAGCACCTGCCCGACGATCGAGTACTCGCCCCCTGCGCTGGGGACCAGCGTGCCCAGCTCCGCGTAGAAGAGGCCGACCCCGAGCGACAGCACGGCGGCCACGACCAGGCTCAGCACGGTGCCGCTGCCCAGCGTCATCAGCAGCGGTGGTACCACGATGAAGAGCGACGAGGCCGGAGTGATGCAGGACAGGGTGAGCATCACGGCGCCGAAGACCCCGAGGGATCTCGGGAGCGCGGCTGCGGGAGCTGGGGCGGGTGTGGTCATGACGCTCATTGAAGGCTGCGCTAAAAGTAGGCGTCAAGAGTTCATCAAGAGCTAATTCCCGAGAATTCTCATAGCATTCGGCAATTCATTCGCCCCATGGCTGGGTGACAAACAAAGCGCTTACGAGGTGGGTAGATCGTAGGTGTAGCTCTCCTTGACAATGTCCAGGTGCACCCAGGACTCGCTGCGGACGACGCCCTCCAGTGCGCGCAGCGCTTCGAGGCCGGCCAGCAGCTCGGTGCGGTTCGGCGCGTCGACGCCGCACACCACGTCGAAGCGGCCGTGGCCGAGGGCGACGTAGTTGACACCGGGAAGGCCCGCTGCGGCGCGGGCGACCTCGCGCACCCCCGAGTGCACGCCCAACCCCGCCCCCGCGGCCTCGCGGACCCCCAGCGCCTCGCTGGTGACCAGCCCGGTCACGTACACCGCCCGCGCCTCCAGCAGGCGCAGCACCCGGGCCCGGGTGGCCGGCTGGGACAGGCCGACCCGCTGCGCCAGCAGGGTGAAGCTGGCCCGGCCGTCCTCCTGGAGCAGGGCGAGCAGTTGCCGGTCCACGGCGTCGAGGTCGGCGGCGGTGAGAGCCGAGGGTCCGACGGTCGGCAGTTCGGGCGAGTACGCGTCCTTGACCAGCTCGGTGCAGCTGAACACCTCGATGCCGCGCACGCCCGGGGCCCGGCGCAGCGCCGCGAACTCCCGCTCCAGGGCCTCGGGACCCGCGGCGCGCACATCGGCGACCACGCCGCGCGGCCCGGCCGTGCACGAGACGAACCGGACCGCCCGGCGTGCCGCGGCGACCCTGGCGACGGGGGCGGCGGCGCCCGCGATGTCCAGCGACACATGCGCCAGTGAGGCGACGCCCGCCACCTCGGGCGAGACGATGCCCACGATCCGGACCCGGCCGCCCTCCAGCAGCCGCTGCACCCGGGCCCGTACCGCCTCCCTGGACACCCCGGTCCGCTCCGACAGGGCCTGGAAGCTCGCCCTGCCGTCGCGCTGGAGCTCGCGCACCAGTCCGGCGTCCACACCATCAAGCACAGCGACCCCAACCATCCGGTGGACAGCCCGACAACCCGTGACCAGTCAGGATCCTAGCCAAGGGGCTGCGGTGGGCCGTCGAACGGCGGAGGTCCCCGGGTCGTCGACGACCCGGGGACCTCCTGGTGCAACCTGGTGCAGCTACCTCACGCGGTGTCAGCCGAGGGTGGCCAGCGCCTCGTTGAGGGTGGCCGAGGGGCGCATCACGGTGGAGGCCTTGGCCGGGTCGGGCTGGTAGTAGCCGCCGATCTCGACCGGGGAGCCCTGGACCGCGATCAGCTCGGCGACGATGGCCTGCTCCTGCTCGGTCAGCGTCTTGGCGAGCGCCGCGAAGGCCTCGGCCAGCTCGGCGTCGGCGGTCTGCGCGGCCAGCTCCTGGGCCCAGTACAGGGCCAGGTAGAAGTGGCTGCCGCGGTTGTCGATGCCGCCCAGGCGGCGGCTGGGCGACTTGTCCTGCTCCAGGAAGGTGCCGGTGGCCCGGTCCAGGGTGTCGGCGAGGACCTGGGCCCGCGCGTTGTCCGTGCTCTGGGCCAGGTGCTCGAAGCTGGCCGCGAGCGCGAAGAACTCGCCCAGGCTGTCCCAGCGCAGGTAGTTCTCCTTGAGCAGCTGCTGGACGTGCTTGGGGGCGGAGCCGCCGGCGCCGGTCTCGAACAGGCCGCCGCCGTTGATCAGCGGGACCACCGAGAGCATCTTGGCGCTGGTGCCCAGCTCCAGGATGGGGAACAGATCGGTCAGGTAGTCGCGCAGCACGTTGCCGGTCACCGAGATGGTGTCCTCGCCGCGGCGGATCCGCTCCAGCGAGAACGCGGTGGCCTGCTCCGGGGTGAGGATCTCGATCTGCAGCCCGGTGGTGTCGTGCTCCGGGAGGTAGGCCTTGACCTTGGCGATCAGGTTGGCGTCGTGGGCGCGGCCCTCGTCCAGCCAGAACACCGCGGGGGAGCCGGTGGCGCGGGCGCGGGTGACGGCCAGCTTGACCCAGTCGCGGATCGGCACGTCCTTGGTCTGGCACATCCGGAAGATGTCGCCGGTGCCGACCGGCTGCTCCAGCACGGTGTTCCCGGCGGTGTCGACCACCTTGACGGTGCCGTCGGCGGGGATCTCGAAGGTCTTGTCGTGGCTGCCGTACTCCTCGGCCGCCTGTGCCATCAGGCCGACGTTGGGCACCGAGCCCATGGTCGACGGGTCGTAGGCGCCGTGGGCCCGGCAGTCGTCGATGACGACCTGGTAGACGCCGGCGTAGCTGCTGTCGGGGATGACGGCGAGGGTGTCGGCCTCCTTGCCGTCCGGGCCCCACATGTGGCCGGAGGTGCGGATCATCGCGGGCATGGAGGCGTCCACGATGACGTCGCTGGGGACGTGCAGGTTGGTGATGCCCTTGTCGGAGTCGACCATCGCCAGGGCCGGGCCCTCGGCGAGTTCGGCGTCGAAGGAGGCCTTGATCGCCGCGCCCTCGGGCAGCGCGTCCAGGCCCTTGAGGATGCCGCCGAGGCCGTCGTTGGGGCTCAGGCCGGCCGCCGCGAGGACCGCGCCGTACTGGGCGAAGGTCTTCGGGAAGAAGGCGCGGACCACGTGGCCGAAGATGATCGGGTCGGAGACCTTCATCATGGTGGCCTTGAGGTGCACCGAGAACAGCACGCCCTCGGCCTTGGCCCGGGCGACCTGGGCGGTGAAGAAGGAGCGCAGCGCGTCCACGTGCATCACCGAGGCGTCGACGACCTCGCCGGCCAGCACCGGGACCGACTCGCGCAGCACCTTGACCGAGCCGTCGGCGCCGACCAGCTCGATGCGCAGGCTGTCGTCGGCGGCGATCACCGCGGACTTCTCGGTGGAGCGGAAGTCCTCGGCGTCCATGTGCGCGACATTGGTCTTCGACTCGGGGGTCCAGGCGCCCATGCGGTGCGGGTGGGCCTTGGCGTAGTTCTTCACCGAGGCGGGGGCGCGGCGGTCGGAGTTGCCCTCGCGCAGCACCGGGTTGACGGCGCTGCCCTTGACCTTGTCGTAGCGGGCGCGGACGTCGCGGTCCTCGTCGGTCTGCGGGTCGTCCGGGTAGTTCGGCAGGGCGTAGCCCTGGCCCTGCAGCTCGGCGATGGCCGCCTTGAGCTGCGGGACCGAGGCCGAGATGTTCGGCAGCTTGATGATGTTGGCGCCGGGGGTCTTGGCGAGCAGGCCCAGCTCGGCGAGGGCGTCGGAGATCCGCTGCCCCTCCTCCAGACGCTCGGGGAAGCTGGCGATGATGCGCCCGGCCAGGGAGATGTCGCGCGTCTCCACCTTGACGCCCGCCGTCGAGGCGTACGCCTGGACCACCGGCAGGAACGAGTACGTCGCCAGGGCCGGGGCCTCGTCAGTGTGCGTATAGATGATGGTCGAGTCAGTCACCGCTACTCCGATTCACGTCTCCAACGTTTCTCGACATCAAGATATCTCGTTCGCGGGCCTGTGCGACACCACCACCCCCGACCGGAGCCCCGCGGCGGGGCGGCAGATGACGGACATGTTGCGCGAAGTATTGACGCGCCCTCTCTGACTGCGTAGACATGTCTGCGCAGTCACATCGCGACGCACTACGATCGAGCAGCCGCCCAACGAGGAGACGCCATGACCCAGTCGGTGCCACGGAGCGAGCGGGCGTCCACGCCCCGGAGCGTGGACGTGGCCCGGCTCGCGGGCGTCTCGCAGAAGACGGTGTCCCGGGTCTTCAACGACGAGCCGTACGTCTCCGCCGACGTCCGACGGCGCGTCATGGCGGCCGCCGACGAGCTCGGCTACCGGCTGAACAGCGCGGCCCGGGCGCTGGCCTCCGGGCGGACCCGCTCGGTCGGCGTGGTGACCCTGGGGACGGCGCTGTACGGGCCGGCCTCGCTGCTCATGGGCATCGAGCGGGCGGTCCGGGACGCCGGCTACGCGCTGCGGGTGGTCAACACCCTGGAAGGGGACCCCGCCGGGGTCACCGGCGCGGTGGAGTCCCTGCTGGACCAGGGCGTGGACGGCATCGTCATCTCCGAGCCGATCGACGAGGGCGCGGTCGCGGTCCAGGTCGACGTACCGGTGATCGTCCTCGGTGCCTCGCCGTCCTTCGTCGCCCCGCGGGCGGTGACCGCGGGGGTCGGCGCCGACCTGCTGGCGCGGGTGGCCACCGAGCACCTGCTGGACCTGGGGCACGAGACCGTGCACCATCTCGCCGGACCGCAGCGCTGGTTCGCCGCCAGGGACCGTCTGGACGGCTGGCGGGCGGCGCTGGCGGCTCGCGGCAGGCGCGAGCCGGCCGTCGTCGAGGGCGACTGGTCCGCCGCCTCCGGTTATGCGGCGGGTCGTCAACTCGCCGCCGACCCCGGGGTGACCGCGGTGTTCGCCGCCAACGACGACATGGCGATCGGCTTGATCCGGGCCCTGGCGGAGGCCGGCCGGGGGGTGCCCGAGGAGGTCAGCGTGGTCGGTTTCGACGACATCCCGGTCGCCGCCTTCGTCACTCCGCCGCTCACGACGGTGCGTCAGCCCTTCGACGCGGTGGCGCAGGAGGGTCTCCGGCTCCTGGTCCACGCCATCGAGAAACCCGAGCAGGACCTCCCGCCGGCGAACGACCCACCGGTCGAACTCGTCGTCCGCGCCTCCACGGCGCAGCCGCGCAGCCGGACGATCCCGGGGCGCGACCGGTAACAGGCGGCGGGCCCTCCGCCCGCCCTCCCTTCTCCACCTCCGCAGCTGTCACCACCGCCCCACCTCACACCACCCCACCCCGGCCGTCGGTGTTCCCTCCCGACCGCCCTCATTTGACGTTCCCTCAACCCTTCATGCAGACAACGGAGTTCGCCATGCCCAGAATCACCCCCGGCTCCAACCAGCTGAACCGGAGAAACTTCCTGGCCATCGCCGGTGCGGCGTCCATAGGCGCGGCGCTGGCCGCCTGCGGCAGCAGCGGCAGCGGTAGCGGCAAGACCGGATCGGCCGCCGCGGCCCAGCCGGTGAGCCAGGCCGACATCGACAAGGCCATGTCGACGCCCACCACGATCACCTTCTGGAGCTGGGTCCCCGACATCAGCCAGGAGGTCGCGCTGTTCCAGAAGAAGTACCCGGCCATCAAGGTCAACGTGGTCAACGCCGGTCAGGGCGCGGCGCAGTACACCAAGCTGCGCACCGCGCTGCAGGCCGGCACCGGCGCCCCGGACGCGGTCCAGATCGAGTACCAGTACATCCCGACCTTCACGATCACGGACAGCCTGCTGGACCTGCGGCCCTACGGCGCCTCCGCGCTGCGCAGCAAGTTCGTCGACTGGACCTGGGGCCAGGTCAGCGGCGGCAACGGCGAGGTCTGGGCGATCCCGCAGGACACCGGCCCGATGGGGATGCTCTACCGGCAGGACATCTTCGACAAGCACGGCATCGCGGTGCCCAAGACCTGGGACGAGTTCGCGGCCGCCGCACGCAAGCTGCACGCGGCCGACCCGAGCGTCTACCTGACCAACATGTCGGCGAACGAGCCCGCCGCCTGGCACGGGCTGATGTGGCAGGCGGGCGCCAAGCCGTACGCGACCTCGGGCAAGAGCACCGTCACCGTCAACCTGGACGACGCGGTCTCGCAGAAGGTGGGGGCGTACTGGGGTGGTCTGGCCAAGGAGGGCGTGGTCAGCTCCGACCCGGACTTCACCGACGCCTGGTACGCCGGGTTCAACTCGGGCCGGTACGCCACCTGGCTCACCGCGGCCTGGGGCCCGGTCTTCCTCTCCGGTTCGGCCGCGTCCACCACCGGCAAGTGGCGGGCGGCCCCGCTGCCGCAGTGGGACGCCTCCGCGCCCAGCTCGGGCAACTGGGGCGGCTCGACGACCGCGGTCACCAAGTCGACCAAGAACCCGATCGCGGCGGCGATGTTCGCGCAGTTCCTCAACAGCGACCCGGACAGCGCCAAGCTCTTCGCGACCAAGCAGTCCTTCTTCCCGGCCACCAAGGCGCTGCTGGCCGACCCCGGTTTCGCCGGCCAGGCGTCCGCCTTCTACGGCGGGCAGCAGGTCAACCAGGTCTTCGCCGACATCGGCCCCACCGTGGCCACCGCCTTCCAGTGGCCGCCGTTCCTGGACCAGGTGGTCACCGACTGGACCGAGACGGTCGGGAAGTCGCTCGCGGACAGGACCGACACCGTCGCCGCGCTCGCGCAGTGGCAGTCGCGGGTCACCAGCTACGCCAAGGGCCAGGGCTTCACCGTCCAGTCCTGACGGCCGGGGGCCGTGCCCGGCCCGTCCCGCAGGCAGGGCACGGCCCCGCTCCCCGGACCGCTCCGAAATCCCAGAAAGGCCCGCTCATGTCTGCCATAACCGCGGCCTCCCGCGAGGCCCCGCGCCGCCCGGTGGAGCGGCGCCGCCGACTCGGCGGCGTGCGCCCCGGTGCGGCCGGCCCGCTGTTCGTCGCCCCGTTCATGGTGCTCTTCCTGCTGCTGTTCCTCGCCCCGCTCGGGTACGCCGCCTATCTGAGCCTGTTCCAGCACAAGCTGATCGGCGGGACGACCTTCGTCGGCCTGCAGAACTACGTCACCGCGCTGAAGGACCCGCTGTTCCTCCACGGGGTCGCCCGGGTCGCGCTGTTCTTCCTGATCCAGGTCCCGGTGATGCTGGTGCTGGCGCTGCTGTTCGCGCTCGCGCTGGACAGCGGGCTGATGCGGTTCGCGCGGGTGGTGCGGCTGGGCATCTTCGTGCCCTACGCGGTGCCGAGCGTGGTCGCCACCCTGATGTGGGGGTACCTGTACGGGCCGTCCTTCGGGCCGTTCGCCCAGCTGGGCCGGCACTTCCACGTCCCGGTGCCCAACTTCCTCAGTGACAGCTGGATGCTCGCCAGCCTCGCCAACGTCGTGACCTGGGAGTTCGTCGGGTACAACATGATCATCCTGTATGCCGCGCTGCGGACCATCCCCGGCGAGCTCTACGAGGCGGCGGCGGTGGACGGGGCCGGTGCCTGGCGGATCGCCTGGTCGGTCAAACTGCCGGCGCTGCGGCCCGCGTTGATGCTCACCCTGCTGTTCTCGGTGATCGGCAGCTTCCAACTCTTCAACGAGCCCAAGCTGTTGCAGACGATCGCCCCCAACGTCATCGACAGCGCCTACACCGCCAACCTCTACGGCTACTCGCTGGCCTTCACCAGCCAGCAGGTCAACTACGCCGCCACGGTGTCCTTCCTGCTGGGCCTGGTGATCGTGATCGTCTCCTACACCGTCCTCATCACCGCGAACCGCAGGAGGGCCTCGTGACCACCACGACCGCCCCGGACCGGGCACCCGCCCGCACCGTGCCCGGCGTCCGCAGCCGGCGCAGGACGCAGGCGCACCGGCGCAGCACCCCGCTGACGATCGCCATGCTGGCGGCCCTGGCCTACTTCCTGCTGCCGCTGTTCTGGCTGGTGATCGCCTCGACCAAGAGCACCCAGGACCTGTTCAACAGCTTCGGACTGTGGTTCTCGCACGCCCCGCAGCTGTGGACCAACGTGCGGCAGACGCTGACCTACGACAACGGCGTCTTCGGGCGCTGGCTGCTCAACACGGTGGTCTACGCCGGGGTCAGCGCGCTGGGGGCGGCCATGCTGGCCGCCGCGGCCGGCTACGGCTTCGCCAAGTTCCGCTTCCGCGGCCACGGCGCCTCGTTCAACCTGGTGCTCGGCGCCATCATGGTGCCCACCACCGCGCTGGCCATCCCCACCTATCTGCTGTTCGCCAAGGTGGGCCTGGTCAACACCCCCTGGGCGGTGATCCTGCCGTCGCTGATCAACCCCTTCGGCCTCTACCTGATGCGCATCTACGCCGAGGACGCCGTCCCGGACAGCGTGATCGAGGCGGCCCGGATCGACGGGGCCGGCGAAGCCAGGATCTTCTTCACGCTGGCCCTGCGGCTGCTGGCCCCGGGCCTGGTCACGGTGGTGCTGTTCACCCTGGTCTCGACCTGGAACAACTACTTCCTGCCGCTGATCATGCTCAACGACCCGAGCCTCTACCCGGTCACCGTCGGGCTGTCCTCCTGGGCCGCCCAGGCCCAGAACGGCGGGGCCGGCGCCAGCAGCAACATGCTCGCACTGGTGACCACCGGGTCGCTGCTCTCGATCATCCCGCTGGTGGTTGCCTTCCTGCTGCTGCAGCGCTACTGGCAGAGCGGTCTGGCCAGCGGCGCCGTCAAGCAGTGACGGCCCATCAGTTCAGGTTTCCCACAGCACACTTCTACCGGAGGTTGCCTTCATGGCGGTCCTGCCCGCCCGCGTCCTCTTCGGCGCCGCTTACTACCACGAGTACCAGCCGGCCGACCGGCTCAAGTCCGACCTGGACCTGATGGCCGAGGCGAGGTTCAGCGTCATCCGGGTCGGCGAGTCGGTCTGGTCGACCTGGGAGCCCGAGAACGGGCGGTTCGACCTGGACTGGCTGCAGCCGGTGCTGGACGGCGCCCACCAGCGCGGGATATCCGTCATCCTCGGCACGCCCACCTACGCGGTGCCCCCGTGGCTGGCCCGGCAGTACCCGGAGATCACCGGCGAGCGGGCCACCGGGCAGCGGATCGGCTGGGGGGCGCGCCAGGAGGTCGACTTCACCCATCCGGCGTTCCGGTTCCACGCCGAGCGGGTGATCCGCAGGATCATGGAGCGCTACGCACTGCACCCGGCCGTCATCGGGTTCCAGGTGGACAACGAGCCGGGTCTGGAACTCCTGCACAACCACGGGGTGTTCCAGCGCTTCACCGACCACCTGCGGAACAGCTACGGCGACGTGGAGACGCTCAACCGTGAGTGGGGCCTGGTCTACTGGTCGCACCGGCTCTCCACCTGGGCCGACCTGTGGACGCCGGACGGCAATTTCCAGCCCCAGTACGACGTCGCCTGGCGTGCGTTCCAGGCCCGGCAGACCACCGAATTCATCGCCTGGCAGGCCGGCATCGTCCGCGAGTACTCCCGCCCGGAGCAGTTCGTCACCACCTGCATCTCCTACACCCGGCGGGCGGTGGAGGACGACGAGCTGACCGACAGCCTGGACGTGGCCACCGGCAATCCGTACTACGACATGCAGGACGGACTGCTGCTGCCCGACCCGACGCCCGAGGACCACGAGCAGGTCTGGAAGACCACCGGGACCTGGGCGCTGTACCAGACGGCCGACTGGATGTTCTCCTCGCGCCAGGCGCCGTTCCTGGTCACCGAGACCAACGCGGCGAGCATCGGCTTCCCGTGGGACAACCGTCCGGCCTACGACGGGCAGTGGCGGCAGGCCGCCTGGGCGCTGGTCTCGCGCGGGGCGCAGATGATCGAGTACTGGCACTGGCAGTCGTTGCACTTCGGCGCCGAGACCTACTGGGGCGGCATCCTTCCGCACAGCGGCCGTCCCGGTCGTACCTACGCCGAACTCGCCCGGCTGGGAGCCGAGTTCGAGGCCACCGAGGCACTGGTCGCCGGGATCGAGCCGGACGCCGACATCACCCTGGTGTACTCGACGCCGAGCAAGTGGCTGATGCAGAAGTACCCGCCGCTGGCGACCGCGGACGGCGAACCCGACCCGGCCTCCTACCACCGCATCGTCGACCCGTTCTACCGGGGCGCCTTCGAGTCCGGCCGCCAGGTGCGGATCGTCCACGCCCGCCAACTGCACGACCCCAGCGGCGAACGGGCCGGCCTGAGCCCGGAGGAGGCGGTGCGACGCCACCCCGTCCTGGTCGTGCCCGGCCTCTACCTCGCCGCCGACAGCACCCTCGACTGGTTCGACGCCTACGCCCGGGCCGGCGGCCATCTGGTGCTCGGCCCGCGCACCGGCTACGCCGACCAGGGGGCCAGGGCGCGCAAGGAGCCCGCCCCCGGGAGGCTGGCGAAGGCCGCGGGCGTGCACTACGAGGAGTTCAGCAACCTCCCGAACCCGCTCGACCTGCACCCGGTGCCCGGGAGCCCGCTGGCACTGCCGGACGGGGCCACGGCCACCCGCTGGGCCGACGGCCTGACCGTGGACGACGCGGAGGTGCTGGCCGGCTACCGGCACCCGCACTTCGGCCGCTGGCCGGCGGTGACCACCCGGCGCCACGACCGGGGCCGGGTGACCGTGGTGGGCACCGTCCCCGGACGCGACCTGGCCCGGGCCCTGTCGGTCTGGCTCGCCCCCGTCGCGGTCAGTGGCTGGCAGGAGCTGCCGGCCTCGGTCACCGCCGGCACCGGTACCTCGGCGGACGGACGCCGGGTGCACATCCTGCACAACTGGAGCTGGGAGCCTGCCCGCGCGGTGGCTCCCGTGGAGCTGACCGACGCCCTGGACGGCAGCTCCGTCCCCGCCGGAACGGTGCTGGACCTCGGCGCCTGGGACGTGCGGGTGTTCGCCGCCACCGGCGGTGAAGGGCCCGCCCCGGTCTGAGCCGGGCCCACCCCACGGCCGGCCGGGGCGACCACCCTGCAACCGCCCCGGCCGGCCCTGCCTGGAAGGAAGGGAACATGGCAAGAGCCGCAAGATCCCTGTGGGCGGTCGCGCTGGCGTTCTGCGCCGCGGTCGCCCTGGCCCTCGGCGGCGCCCCCGCGGCGCAGGCCCGGACCAGCGCCGTGCAGACCGTCTTCACCCCCACCTCCGCCGCCGGGTACGTGAACCCCGGTGCGATGTACGCCCGTTCGATCACCCTGCACCACGCCGGCGACGCCAACGGGACCATCCTCACCACCTTCGAGGTGTACACCAACGGCACGCCGTACTTCCCGGTCTACCGGAGCACCGACGGCGGCACCAGTTGGAGCTACCTGTCCCAGGTCACCGACACCGTCAACGGGTACGGGATGCGCTGGAACCCGCAGATCTACGAACTTCCCGCGGCCCTGGGCAGCCTGCCGGCCGGCACCCTGCTGGAGGCCGGGCTGTCGGTGCCCGCCGACCGCAGCTCGACCGAGATCCTGCTCTACGACAGCACCGACCAGGGCGCCAGCTGGCATTTCCTCAGCTCGGTGGCCAAGGGCGGCGCGGCCTGGACCGCGGACCCCAACACCCCGGTGTGGGAGCCGTTCCTGCTGATGAACAACGGCCGGCTGGACGTCTACTACTCGGACCAGCGGGAGAACTCGGTCAACTCGCAGAAGCTGGTGCACCAGACCAGCACCGACGGCACCAGCTGGGGCTCGGTCGTCGACGACGTGGTCTACTCGGCCCAGTCCGCGCGTCCGGGGATGGCCACGGTGGCGGCGATCGGCGGCGGTAAGTGGATCATGACGTACGAGTACTGCAACGCCCCGTCCGGCGGCTGCCCGGTCTACTACAAGATCGCCAGTGATCCGGAGAGCTTCGGGTCGGCCACCGGCCAGCAGATCGTGCTGAACGACGGCAGCAAGCCCTGCTGCCAGCCCTACGTCGTCTGGACCCCCAGCGGCGGTGCCAACGGGACCATCGTGGTCAGCGACGGCGGGCAGACCGCGCTCGCGGTCAACACGGCGGGCGGCGCCACGGGCTCCTGGAAGTCCGAGGGCTCCAACGCGCCCGGCGGCTACAGCCGTTCGCTGATGCTGATGCCGGACGGCAACACCGTGATGACGCTGACCGGCGGCTACCACGACAGCACCTACCTCAACCAGGTGCAGTTCGCCCTGGACAACATCGCCCCCGGGATCTCCGCCGGAGCGACCTACACCCTGACCAACAGCTACTCCGGCCTCAACCTCGGCGCCACCGCGACCGCGGACGGCAGCCCCGCCGTCCAACTGACCGCGGCGTCCACCAGCACGCAGCAGCAGTGGGTGCTGACCCGCCAGGCCGACGGCTACTTCACCCTCACCGATGTGGCGGCGGGCAAGCTGCTGGCGGTGACCGGCGGGTCCACGGCCGACGGTGCGACCACGGAACTGCGCACGGCCTCGTCCGGGTCCGCGGCCCAGGAGTGGTCGGTGGTCCAGCAGCCGGACGGCAGCTTCACCCTCGCCAACCGCCGGAGCGGCCTGCTGCTGGACGACTACCAGTGGTCCAAGAGCTCCGGCTCGACCGTGGACCAGTGGGAGGACACCGGCGGCGCCAACCAGCGCTGGACGCTGACCCAGACCGCCCTGCCCGCCCTCACCACCGGCCAGTACTCGATCCAGAACAACTTCGGCGAGTACCTGGAGATCCCCGGCGGCTCCACGGCCTCGGGCACCCAGGCCGACCAGTGGTGGTACGCCGACCAGTCCTGGCACCTGTGGCGCTTCGCCGCGGTGAGCGGCGGCTACCAGATCGTCAACGTCAACTCCGGGCTGGTCCTCACCGACACCTACCCGGCCTCCACCGACGCCATCACCCAGACCGCCGCCGTCAGCGGCAACAGCAACCAGGTCTGGACCCTGGTCCCGCACGGCAACCAGTACCTGGTGAAGAACGCCGGCACCGGCCGCTACGTCACCATCGCCCAGGGTTCGTCCGGCGACCTGGCCAAGTCCGTCTCCTGGACCGAGTCCGACACCTCCGACCAGCTCTGGACGGTGCGCCGACTGAACTGAGCCCAGGAGGCCTCCCACCGGGGCGGCGCCACACGGGCGCCGCCCCGGTGCGTGGCTAGCGCCGGCGTTTGCGGTTGGGGCGGTGCGGGCGGAGGAGGGTGTCGAGTTCGCCCACCGCCGCGCGGATGTGGGCCGGGCCGCGTCGGCGGCGGTCGCCCGCGCACCACCAGGCGAGCCGTCCGTCCGCCTCGCGCGGGTGCATGCCGAGGTCGTGCACGGGGCAGAGCGGCCACGCCTGCCAGAGCCGTTCGGTGACGGTCTCCTGCGCGGCGTCGGCGACGTTAGCCAGCGCGGCGGCCGGGTGCTCCGCCGATTCCGGCCAGAGCGCGTTGCCGTGCCACTCGCCGTTGTCCAGGGCGACGTGGACGAGCTCCGGGCCGTCCGCGCCGAACGGCGGCAGGGCGAGCAGCCGGAGCGGGCCCTGTTCCGGCAGGGTCGCCGCCAGATCGCGGTTGAGCAGGGCCAGCGCCCCGTCCCAGGCGGGGTGTTCCCCGGGCAGGACCAGGCGGGGCTCGGGCAGGTCAAACGGAGCAGGCATACCGCCATCCTGCCCGGTTGATACGTTGGCGAGGCCAGATGCCTGCGTAGTCGTGTGAGGACGTCGATGGAACTCGCCCAGGTCCGCCTGCTGGTTGCGGACTTCCCCAGCTGTTACCGCTTCTACCGCGATGTGCTGGGGCTGAAGCCGCAGTTCGAGGCGGAGCAGGGCCCCTATGCCAAGCTCACCCCCGAGGGCGGCGTCGCCGGTGTGGCGCTGCAGGACCGCGCGCAGATGGCCCAGGTCCTGGGTGAGCTCGCCGCCGAGCCGACCGGCTACCGGTCCCTGGTCGTGCTGCGGGTCGACGACCTCGACGGCTACTGCCGGGAGATCACCGAGCGAGGAGCGGCGCTGCTGCACGGCCCCGCCCCGATGACGGACCGTATGCGCGTCGCCCACCTGATGGACCCGGCGGGGAACCTGGTCGAGCTCCAGGAGTGGCTCCTGCTCCGCGGCTGAGGCCGCAGCGCCCAGCTGCCGGTGGTTCTCATCGTGCTCCGAGACAAGCCAAAGACGATCTCCAGAACGGCAGTTGAGACTCGTAACTGTCGATCAGGGGACAGCGGGCGAGGAGGGGCAGATGACGGGCAGTGAGAACAGCGGCGGCGGCCTGCGGGGCTGGTTCAGCAGGGGGCCGTGGCTGGTCGCCGGGGTGGCGGCCGCGGTGGTGCTTGGGCCGGCGGCGGCCACCGCCTCGGCACTGGAGAAGGCCAATGCCGCCCCGGTGCACCGGCTGGTGCTCCAGGCTGCGGCCGCCAATCCGGCCGTGACCAGGGAGGACGGTTACCGGCTGGAGCGGACCCGTTAGGCCGTCCGGTCCTGGCCCACCGGTCGCAGGGCCGCGGTCACCGGCGACCGCCGGCCCGGCGGTCGTCCGCGAGCGAGGTCAACGGCCCGTACTCGTGGGCGAGTTGCTGCCAGGTGAGGGTGTCGCCGCAGCGGGGCGCATCGTGCGCGGGGTCGAAGCTCGGCATGGTCCAGGCGCCGGTGGCGGGGGTGCGCAGCCACAGGTCGCCGTCTCCGTCGACCACGGTCTGCGGGGTCGGGTCGGGCTCGGTCTGGTCGGTGGGGGCCCAGGTGACCCGGCCGGGGTGCGAGGCGCGGCGCAGCTCGGTGGCGGCGAGCTGCGCGGCGGCGTCGCGGGACTCGCTGTCGACCGCCGCCACCGAGGCGAGCCGGTAGGCATCGGCGAGGTTGGGAAGGGCGGGGGCCTGCTTGCGATTGGAGCTCATGAAGGTTCCCTCCCGGTTGAGGTGCCATGTCCGTTTTGGCACCTCGGAGAGGCGAGCTTATCCGAGGTCAGCCACGGCTCGGGCGCCACGGCGGACGGAAGAGCGGTCGGCAGGACGGTCGGCCGGCGGCGGTACCGCCCCCGGCCCCGGTACGTCGAGGCGTCGAATCCGGTCAGCCGTAGCAGCAGCTGGGTCAGCAGGAGGAGGGCTGCGGCCAGGGCCGCGACCGCACCGAGGGCCGCACGCAGCCCGTCGGCGTCGGCCCACAGTCCGACGTAGACGGGTCCGAGCAGGTATCCGAGGTAGGCGACGCCGGTGACCGTGGACATCGCCCGGCCCCGGCGGGACTCCTCGACGTTGCGCGAGACGATCCCGATCAGCGTCGGGAAGAGCACGGCGGTGCCCGCGCCGGCCACCACCAGGCCCAGCGCGGCGACGAGCAGCGTCGGTGCGGCGGCCACGACGACGGTGCCGGTCGTGGCGGCGAGTGCTCCGGCAAGGAGGACGGTACGGGCATGGGCGGCCTTCAGCCCGCCGATGGAGAAGCGTGTGGCCGCGACCGTTCCCGCGAAGACGGCGGGCGCGACGGCGGCGAGTCCGGGGCCCGCGTGCAGTTCCTCGCGGGCGAAGACCGCGCTCCAGCTCTGGTGGGCGTTCTCGGTCGCGAAGGCGAGCGCGCCCAGTGCCCCCACGAGCAGGAGCGGGAGGAGCCGTGGACCGACGGGAGGTGTGGCGTCCGTGGCCGTGCGGCCGGCGCCTCCCGGACGCCAGGGACCGGAGGGCAGCGTCCTGAGCATCGTCGCCCCGGCCACGAGCGACAGTGCGGCCACCGAGACGAAGGGCACCGCGAGCGGCAGTGATGCGGCGGACGCCAGGCCGGTGCCGAGGCCGGCGAGGACGACCAGGGTGGAGAAGACCCCGTGGGCCCGGGTGATGACGGGTCGGCAGGAGAGCGCCTCAGCGCGTCCGGCGACCGCGTTCATGGCCACGTCCGCCGCACCGCTGCAGGCGCCGACGAGGGACAGCCCGATGCACAGGCCCAGCAGGTTCCGTGCCGTCAGCGCCATGGCGACGCCTGCCGTGCCCAGGGCCATGACGAGCAGGGCCGCGGTCCTCAGCCCCCATCGGTCCAGGGCCCTGCCGACCAGCAGCATCGCCGGAAGGGCGCCGGCGGCCACGAAGAGCAGTGCGACCCCGAGCCGGCCGTCGGTGACGTGGGCCTGCTGCTGGACCCGTGGCACGGAGGCGCCCCAGACACCCCAGAACGCGCCGAAGGCGGCGAAGGCGGTGAGGGCGGAGACGATCAGGTTGCGCGGCGCGGTGCTCGGCGTCCCGGACATGCGTGTAACGATACACACGTAGACTCGGCAGCATGAGACCGCCCGCAGCCCCGAAACGAGTGACCCTGGCTCAGGTGGCCGAGCTGGCAGGTGTGTCGGTGATGACCGCCTCCTACACCTACAACCGGCCCGGCCGGGTCTCGGAGCAGGCCCGCGCCAAGGTCCTCGCCGCCGCCGACCGCCTGGGCTACGCCGGGCCCGACCCCAGCGCCCGCTCGCTGCGGCGCGGCAGCACCCGCACGCTCGGGGTGGTGCTGGGCGAGCACCTGAACTACGCCTTCGAGGACCCCCAGGCGGCGTCCTTCCTGGCGGGCATCGCCGAGGTCTGCGCCGGGCGCGGCTACGGGATGACGATCCTGCCGGTCACCGGCGCCGCGGACGACGCCGAACGGATCAGGACCGCGGCCGTCGACGGATTCATCGTGTGGACCACCTCCGACGACGATCCGGTGCTGGAGGCGGTCCGGGCGATGAAGCGCCCCGCCGTGGTGCACGGCGGCCCGGCGGTCCGGGGGCTGGCCCTGGTGGGCATCGACAACCGGGCGGCGGCACGGGCCGCGGGCGCGGTCGCGTTCGCGGGCGCGGAACGCCCGGCAGTGCTGAGTTTTCCGCTGTCCCGGGAGCGGATCAGCAGCGTCGCCGGCGGCACGGACCCCGCCGGGGTCCTGTTCCCGGTGACCCGGGAGCGGCTGGAGGGCTACCGGCAGGCCGCCGGGGACGCCGGGATCGCCTGGGCGGACGTGCTGGTCGCGGTGTGCGCGCGCAACGACGCCGCCGAGGCCGAACAGGTCACGGCGACGCTGCTGGCGGCCCCCGAGCCGCCGGACGCCGTCGCCGCGATGAGCGACCAGCTGGCGGCCGGGGTGGTACGGGCGGCGGGTGCCGCCGGGCTGCTGCTGCCCGACGACCTCGCGGTCACCGGCTGGGACGACGGCGCCGTGGCCGCCGAACTCGGGCTCACCACCGTCGCCCAGTCGCTGCGCGACCAGGGGACGGCCTGCGCGTACCTGGCGCTCGGGGAGAAGCCGGTGTCCACGGCCGCGCCCTGGTCCGTGGTGCGCAGGGGCAGCACGCGTCACTGACGGAGGGTCCGGGGCGCAGCGCCCCGGACCCTCCGCTGTGTTTCTGACGCTTGATCAGCGAGTGGTCACTGTGCGGCGATCCGGATGGAGTCGATGTTGGGGACGTAGGCGGAGGCGTTGGAGAAGGTGATGGTGTTGCTGCCGGCGGCCAGGGTCACCGGGATGTCCACCGTGTTGAACTGGTCCCAGCTGAAGGTGTTGGCGAAGACCTCCGTGGTCGCCGTGCCGCCGTTGACGGAGATCGAGGCGGTGCGGGACTCGATGTTGGAGTTGTAGTTTCCCGATCCCGAGGTGTCGTCGTTGGAGTACTGGATGGCGAGCATGTAGGTGCCGGCGTGGGCCGCGGTGACGCCGTTGAAGGTGAGCGTGTTGGCGGAGCCGTTGCCGATGTAGCCGACGTAACTGCCTCCGGAGGCCCAGGTGTTGGCGGTGACCACGGCCGTGCCGCCGAGGGTGTTGGCGGAGCTCTCGGCCTGGTAGGTGGTGACGCCGCTGGTGCTGCCGGTGGCGGCGACGGTGACGTTCTCCACCGAGGCGGCGCCGCTGGCGGTCACCGTCACCGGGTTCATCCCGGCCTGCAGGTAGAGGCTGACCGTCGCGGTGGACATGGCCCCCGAGGTGGAGGCCAGGGTGCCGCCGGTGACGGTGTTGCCGTTGGCGGTCAGCGTGAGCGAACCGCTGGTCGCGTAGCGGACGGTGGTGGTGTAGAAGCCGTCGCTGGGTGCGTAGACGTCGGCGGTCGAGGAGGCTCCGGAGGCGAGCACGGCCCGGCCCTCACCGGTGCCGTCGGAGGCGGTGTAGTTGTAGCTGACGGTGCCGCTGGTGCGGCCGAGCGCCGCCTCGTAGACCGTCGCGGCGGAGGAGACCGCGGTCAGGTCGATCTTGTCCAGGGTCACCTCGCCGATGGCGGTGCCCAGGGTCGCGTTGTACTTGGCCAGGGTGATGGTGTGGGTGCCCGCCGAGAGCGTGAGGGTGACGTCCTTGCGGCTGCGCCAGAGCCAGTTGAGCGTGGCGGGGTAGTTCACCAGCTGCGAGGCGGTCCCGTCCACGCTCAGCGCCTGCTGGGCGTAGGTGCCGCCCTGGTTGCCGTAGTAGATGCCGAGGTCGTAGGAGCCGGTCGTCGGTGCGGTCACGGTGAAGGTGACCGCACTGGTGGAGGTGTTGAGCGAGCCCACGTCCTGGGTGCCCGAGGTGGCGTAGCCGTTGGCGTTGCTCACCGTGCCCTGGGTGTAGACGGTGCCGCCGGTGATGGCGGCGGCCTCGGCCTCGTAGGAGGCGCTGTAGGGGGCGTTGGCCGCGGTGGGGGTGGTGACGTTGGAGGGGGTGAGCACGATCCGGTAGGCCGACATGGCCTTCATGCCGGTCAGCGGCACGGTGATGGTGCCGGAGGAGGTCGAGTACACCGCCCGGGAGATCACCTGCGGTGCCGCGCCGGCGCCCGCGTAGCCGGACCAGTCGGTCTCCTCGACGGTCGCGGCGACATTGGAGCCGAAGACGCTGGAGGAGACCCCGTTCACCACCACGTTGGCCGCTCCGGAGGAGCCGCCCAGGATGACCTGGGCCTGGTCCTTGGTGGTGTCGTAGGAGGCCACGCCCTGGAGGGTGTCGGTGGTGTTCGGGGACGGCGGGGTCACCGAGACCGTGTTGCCGGTCATCCGCGCGTACCAGTCGTAGAGCCAGTAGGCCCCCGTCGGCGTGTTCTGGCCGGTCGTCAGGTCGTCGAAGTTGCCGGCGATGTCCCAGTAGGCCATGTCACCGTAGACCTTGGCGTTCTCGAACGCCGAGATCCACTGCACCAGCTGGCCCGGCACCGACAGGTCGCGGCGGTCGCCGTACTCGGTGATGTCGATGGGCAGCGCGCTGACCCCGGCGGCGGTCTCCTCGGCACGGTAGGTGCTGTAGTGGGAGGCGAAGTTGGCGGTGGAGCTGGAGGACAGCTCGTGCCAGCTCATCATGTCCGGCAGGGTGCCGGCGCTCTTGGCGTGCGCCAGGAAGTCGGGCAGGAAGCGGCTGTCGAAGTTGGCCTCGTTGGGGCCGACGATCTTCGCGGTCGGGTCGTCCTTCTTTATCTCGGCGTAGATCGCGTCCCACCAGGTGAAGAAGGTGTCCCGGTTGGTGTCGTAGGTGGCGGTGGAGCTGACGCCCAGACCGAACCAGATCCCGTCCGGCTCGTTCACCGGGACGTACTCGAAGGAGGAGTGCTGCGGGCTGGCCACCACCGTGGCGGCGATGGTGTCGACCACCGAGAGGTACGAGGACAGCGTGGTGGTCGCGTAGGGCCAGTCCGGGTAGTAGTCCTGCATGTAGATCAGGATCTTGCCGCTGCTGGAGTCCTTGACGAAGGTGCCGGCCACCTTGGCGGCGTCGCCGTTGGGGTGCTGGGTGCCGCCCGGTGCCTTCTGCGCGATGGTGGTCACGGCCAGCGGCGTGAGCAGGTTGTCGCTGGGCACGCCGGCGTCGGAGAGCCCGTACAGCGCGCCGTTGGCGCCGTGCAGGACCGAGCCGGTGCTGCTGCCCAGGTTCACGGTCAGGGTGGAGGTCGCCGCCGAGGCGGACTGGACGGATACGGCACTTGCCCCCGTGGCGGCCGCGAGCAGAAGCATCGCGGACGCCAAGCGCGTGGCTGCGCTTGCGAATCTCATGGTGGGATCGCTCCAACTGGGTGAGGTGGATCCAGGGTGGGGTGGGGCCCGAGGGCGCCGTCGGCGGCCGATGACCGTGACCGATAACAGATTGACGGCAGGTCGGACCGGCACGGTCAGCCGGGATGCGGCTGACCGTGAGTGCGTGGGTGGGTGGTTGGTGCCGGGACTCGGCTGCGGCGTCTGCCTGGCTTGTCGCGCAGTTCCCCGCGCCCCTGGGTGCTGCAACTGAACCGCTGCAGGGAAGTTGCAGCACCCAGGGGCGCGGGGAACTGCGCGACAAGCCACCTGCGATCGGCAGCTGAAGTTCAGTCAGATACGGCTTCAGCGGGGGGCCGGGCCGCTGCTTTCGCGGACGACCAGTTCCGGTTCGGCCCACAGCCCGGGGGCCGGCGCCGAGTCCGGTTCGAGCAGGGCGTGCAGCAGGCCGAAGGCGGACCGGCCCAGGCCCTCGAAGTCGAGCCGGACCGTGGTCAGCGAGGGGGTGAGGTAGGCGGACTGGGGCGCGTCGTCGAAGCCGATGACGCTGAGGTCCCCGGGGACGTCCCGGCCGGCCTCGCGGGCGGCCCTGAGCACGCCGAGGGCGACGTCGTCGTTGCCGCAGAGGATGGCGGTGACGCTCGGATCGTCCAGCAGGGTGCTGGCGGCGAGGTAGCCGGAGCGCGGGGTCCAGCCGGCGTCCAGCAGGGTGGGCACCGGCCGTCCGGCCGAGCGCAGCGCGTCCTGCCAGCCGTGGGTGCGCTGGGTCAGCCGGCTGGTGGAGGACGGGATGGACAGGTGGTGCACGGTGCGGTGGCCCAGGCTGAGCAGGTAGCGGGTGGCGTGGGCGGCCGCGCCCCGGTCGTCGATCCACACCTGCGGCCGTCCGGACTGCTGCTGGCCGCTGTCCGGCCGCTCCATCAGCCCCACCACCGGGTGGTCCGCGGGCAGCGCGTCCAGCACCCGGGCGCCGACCGTCTCGAACGCGATGACGACGGCCGGGGCCCCGGGGCGGCCCAGCCGCTCCACGACGTCCTGGGTGCCGGTGGCCGCGTCCGGTTCCAGCACGCTGATGCCGACGGTGAACCCCGCCGCCCTGGCCTCCTCCTCGATGCCCCGCAGCGCGGCGGCGCAGCCGTAGAGCGCGGTGTCGACGGTGAGCACGGTGACGGACCGGACCAGGCCGCCGGCCAGGGCCTGGGCGCTGCGGTTGGGGGTGAAGCCGAGTTCCTCGATGGTCCGCAGCACCAGGGCCCGGGTGGAGTCCTTGACGTGCGGCTTGCCGTTGATGACCCGGGAGACGGTCTGGTGCGAGACCCCGGCGACCCGGGCCACCTCCCAGATGCTGGTGGCCTGGGCGCCTGCCGCTGGTCCCGGTGCGGCGGAGGTGTCCGTGCTCATGCTGTTACCGCTCCCAGTCATATCGGTCATTCTCGGAAGCGCCGGCCTGCGGTGTCAATTCGCAGGCCGGACGCCGGCGTCCGTGCGGCTGCGGTCAGTTGCCGCTGGTGATGGCCGCGTTCGACTTGGTGTTGACGTCGTCGGCGGCGGCCTGCGGGGTCATCTGGCCCAGCCACACCTGGTTGAAGTCCTGCAGCACGACGTTGTTGAAGGTGGTGTTGGAGGTGGTCAGCGGGTAGCCCATGGTGTTGCCCTCGGAGCCGGTCTGGAAGGCGGTCACGTCGACCCCCTTGGCCTTCCAGGCCGTCGCGAAGCCGCTGTTCAGGGTGGGTATGCCGGGCCAGACGGTGCCGCTGTCGGCGACCAGCTTCTCGGAGGCGGCGGAGGCGAGCCACTGCTCCAGCTCCCAGGCCTCGGCCGGGTGCTTGGTGTGGGCGTAGATGGCGTCGCTCAGGCCGTTGAAGACGGTGCCGGTGCCGGCCGGGCCGCTGGGCAGCGCGGACACGCCCCAGCTGCCGGCGGGCATCGCGGACTGGAACGCGGTCAGGTCCCAGTCGCCGTCGAAGGTGGTCGCGGCGTCGCCCTTGGACAGGATCGTCGGCAGGTCGGCGGCGTTGGGCGTGTTGGTCATCGAGCCCGGCGCGGCGACGTGCCACTTGTCGCGCAGGTCCTGCTCGAACTGGATGGCCTGCACGCAGGCGGGGGTGTTCACGGTCCACTTGCCGTAGGCCTTGTCCTGGAGCTGGCAGCCGTTCTCCAGGCCGAAGTCCCACCAGTCCTGCTGGCCGTTGGGGGCCTCCAGGGCGATGCCGTAGGTCTTGACGTGCTTGGAGTCGAAGCCGGCCTGGTTGGGGTGCTTGCCGTTGACGTCGACGGTGAGCTTCTGCAGCGCCGCGACGAAGGTCCCGCCGGTGCTGGGGTCCCAGGTCAGGTGGTTCATCTGGTCGGCGGTCAGACCGGCCTTGGCCAGCATCGACTTGTTGTAGATGGTGGCGATGGTGTCCCAGTCCTTGGGCAGGCCGTAGGTCACGCTGCCGGACTGCCACTGGGCCAGCAGCTTGGGGCTGTAGATGCTGGTGTCCAGGTTGGCGGCCTTGATCTTGCTGCTGAGGTCGGTGATGATCCCCTCCTTGGCCAGCTGCGGCAGGTAGGCCAGGTGGTCCCAGAACACGTCGGGCATGTTTCGGGAGGCGGCACCGGTCTGCAGCTTGGTCCAGTACTGCGCCCAGGCCACGAGCTCCAGGTTCACCTTGATGTTGGGGTGCGCCTTCTCGAACTCGTTGAGCGAGGCCTGGTAGGCGGCCTTCTCGGAGTCCTGCCAGGTCATGTAGGTGAGGGTGACGGTTCCGCCGGCCTTGGCGGAGCTGCTGCCACCGCATGCCGCGGTGAGGCCGACGAGGGCGGCGCAGGCGGCGGTGGCCGCGAGTCTCCTGGTGGTGGGCTTGAGCATGGGGTATCCACTTCTCTGTGGTCGGGGATGCTGCGCGGTGGGGTGAGGGGACAGCTCGGGGGGACCGTCCGAGGCGACGGTCGGGGTGGCCGCCGCGGGGGGCGGCCGGGGGGCTACTTCAGTCCGGTGAGTGCGATCGACCGGACGATGTGGCGCTGGAAGAGCAGGAAGACGGCGATCAGCGGCACCAGGGCGACGGCGGCCGCGGTCAGCACGATGTTGAACTGGGAGGCGAACTGCCCCTGGAGCGCCGAGATGCCGACGGTGATCACCGTGGTGCGCTCGCTGCTGGTGATCATCAGCGGCCAGAGCAGGTTGTTCCAGCTGTTCACGAAGGTGACGGTGGCCAGGGTCGCCAGGATGGGCCGGCTCAGCGGCAGGATGATCCGCCACAGGATGGTCCAGGTGCCGGCGCCGTCGATGCGCGCGGCCGCCTCCAGGTCCGGCGGGATGGTGCGGAAGTACTGGCGCACCAGGAAGATGCCGTAGGGCGTGCCGAACACGTACGGCAGGATCAGCGCCCGGTAGGTGTCCGCCAGTTCGAGCTTGCTCATGATGAAGAAGAGCGGCACCAGGGTCACGATCTGAGGGACCATCATGGTGGCCACGAAGCCCCAGAACAGCAGGTCCCGGCCGGGGAACTCCATCCGGGCGAAGGCGTAGGCGCTGAGCGAGCAGAACACCACCTGGCCGATGGTGATGGCGACCGACACGATCAGGGTGTGCACCATGAAGCCCGACATGTCGTACTTGGACCACAGCGAGCTGAAGTTGGAGAAGGTGGCCGGGTGGGCCGGGGTCCAGGCCTGGGTGGAGAACATCCCCTGCGTGGTCTTGAAGGAGGCGTTCAGGGTCATCAGGTAGGGCGCGACCGAGACCAGCGCTCCGGCCAGCAGGGCCAGGTAGAGCAGCGTCCTACGCACAGCGGTGCTTGACATGGTGATCGTCCCTCAGCTGAAGTCGTAGACGGTGCGCTTGCGGAAGTACAGGAACTGACCGGCAGTCACCAGCAGGATCATGACGAACAGCACGATCGCGAGGGTGGCCGCGTAGCCGGCGTGGAAGAGCTGGAACGCCTGCTGGTAGATGTAGTAGTTGAGGGTGGTGGTCGAGGTCCCCGGGCCGCCCTGGGTCATCACGAAGACCGTGTCGAACAGCTGGAACGAGCCGATGACATTGGTGATCAGCACGAAGAACATCGACGGGCGCAGCAGCGGCAGGGTGATCTTGAAGAAGCGCTGCACCGCGTTGACCCCGTCCACCGCGGCGGCCTCGTAGATCTGCTCGGGTATCGCCTGCAGTCCGGCCAGCAGGAACAGCATGGTGTAGCCGGTGTACTGCCAGACGTTGACCGAGGCGATGACCGGCATCGCCCAGGTGGTGGAGGTCAGCCAGTTGGGGCCGACGATGCCGACCAGCGACAGCAGGTGGTTGACCGCGCCGTGGCGCGGGTCGAAGGCCCAGGTCCAGATGATGCCCAGGGCGACCGGCATGGCCATCCAGGGGAGCACGAACAGGACCCGGAACACCTTGACGCCGCGCATCTTCCGGTTCAGCGCCAGCGCCAGTGCCAGGGCGAGGACGGTCTGGGCCGGGATGTTGAGGGCGACGTAGTAGACGGTGTTGCCGACCGCCGTCCAGGCCGCCCCGTCGCCGGCCAGCCGGCGGTAGTTGGCGAGCCCGACGAACTCCGGGGTGCTGACCAGGTCCCAGCTGAACAGGCTCAGCACGAACACCCCGATGATGGGGAGCACCAGGAAGAGCAGGAATCCCGCCAGGCTGGGGGCGATGAGCAGGTAGGCCTCGACGGTGGTGCGGATCCGCCTCCGCCGTCGGCCGGGCGCCGCCACCGCGGGGGCGGGGGCGTCCTGCTTCGACAGTGACGGTCCCGCGGTGGCGAGACCTGGGCTGTTGGTGGTCACAATTCCTACTCCCTGCGGCCGTGCGACAGAGCATGGTGGCGTGGGCTGCGGCTGCGTACGAGACGCGTTTCCCCTGGTCGCCCGGGCCTGGGGGAATTGATGTGTGCGTTAACATCGCCGTGACGTAGGCACATAGTTATCGGTAACAGAAGAAGGCCGTCAAGGGCTCGAACACTATGAGTTTTGCTGCCCGGCCCGGGGGCGAGTACCAACCGAAGCGGCTGTAACCACGCTGAACTGGTGTGTTGTCAGATCGCCTGGACTCTGGTGATGATGACGCCGGGATCCCCCCCCCCACGGCGGCGTGGACGGCGACGAACCACCGGCTCTTGTGTGAGCGGTCGTCGGCAAGCCAAGATTGTTAGCGGTCACAATGCGGGGCGTGGACGCCTCGAGGACCGTCCTGGACGCACGCAAGGAGAACACGCGTTGACAACTGTTGCTCGCACGGGGGAGAGGTCCGTGCTCTGGTCGCACGAGGCGCTCGGCGTTCAGGTGCTGCTGTCCGAGGGCGGGGGCGTCCGGCTCGGAGCGCCCGGAGCGGGGTGGGACTCACTGGTCCCGCTGGTGGAGGTGGTCGCCACCGGGCACGGGCGCGAGTGGTCCGGGGAGCGGTCCGTCGACAGCGCCATCGGCGCCCGGATGCGGCACCAGGGTCATCTGCTGGACCGTCAGGACGGTTGGGACCGGCTGCGGGTACGGCTGGACGACCCGCTGACCGGGCTGTCGGCGGAGGTGGAGCTGAGCACCCGGGCCGAGCTGCCGGTGCTGCGCTCCCGGGTGCGGTTGCGCAACGACGGCACGACCGCGCTCCGGATCGAGTCGGTCAGCACCCTCACCCTCGGCGGCCTGGGCGCGCCCGCCGACTTCGACCTGCACTGGGCCGACAACGACTGGCTGGCCGAACTGCGGTGGCGGCAGGCGCCGTTGCGCGAGCAACTGGTCGACCTGGACCGCTCGGCGGGCGGGCACGACGGTCGCGGCTGCTTCGAGCGAAGCTCGCGGGGCAGCTGGTCCACGGCCGGCAGCCTGCCGCTGGGGGTGCTGACCGAGCGCGGTACCGGCCGTTCCTGGGCCTGGCAGGTCGAGTCCAGCGTCGGCTGGCGCTACGAGCTCGGTGAGCGCCGGCGCAGCGCCTACCTCGTCCTCGGTGGTCCCGACGACGCCCGGCACCACTGGAGCTGCCTGCTGGCGCCGGGGGAGGAGTTCACCACCGTTCCGGCCGCCCTTGCGGTGGTGCCGTCCGGGGGCCCGGAGGCCGCCTTCGGCGTCCTCACCGGCTACCGCAGGCTGCTGCGCCGGCCGCACCCGGACCTGGACGCGCTGCCGGTGATCTACAACGACTACATGAACACCCTGATGGGCGACCCCAGCAGCGAGCGGCTGCTGCCGCTGATCGAGGCGGCCGGGCGGGCCGGAGCCGAGTACTTCGTCATCGACGCCGGCTGGTACGACGACGACGCCCTCGGCTGGTGGGACTCGGTCGGAGCCTGGGAGGCGGCCGAACGCCGCTTCCCGGGAGGACTGCAACTGGTGCTGGACGCCATCCGGGCGCACGGCATGGTGCCGGGGCTGTGGCTGGAGCCGGAGGTCGTCGGGGTCCGCAGCCCGATCGCCCGGGCGCTGCCCGAGGAGGCGTTCTTCCAGCGCGGCGGGGTCCGGGTCACCGAGCACGGGCGGCACCACCTGGACCTGCGCCACCCGGCCGCCCGGGCCCACCTGGACGCGGTGGTGGACCGGATCGTCGACGACTGGGGCGTCGGCTACTTCAAGTTCGACTACAACATCAACGCCGGTCCCGGTACCGACGTTGACGGCCAGTCACCGGGCGCCGGACTGCTCGGCCACCACCGCGCCCACCTGGCCTGGCTGGAGTCCGTGCTGGACCGTCACCCCGGCCTGGTGCTGGAGAACTGCGGCTCCGGCGGCCTGCGCATGGACTACGCCCAACTGGCGGTCGCCCAGCTGCAGTCCACCAGCGACCAGGAGAACTTCCTGTGCTATCCGCCGATCGCGGCCGCCGCCCCCACCGCGGTCACCCCTGAGCAGAGCGCGGTCTGGGCCTATCCGCAACCGGAGTTCAGCGACGACGAGAACGCCTTCGTGCTGGCCGGTGCGATGCTCGGCCGGATCCACCTGTCCGGCTTCCTGGACCGTATGACGGAGGATCAGCAGGTCCTGGTCGCCGGGGGCGTGGCCGCCTATAAGGCCATCCGCGCCGACCTGCCCGGAACGCTGCCCTTCTGGCCGCTGGGCCTGCCCGGCTGGGAGGACGAGTGGCTCGCCCTCGGCCTGCGCGGCGACGGCGCCACCTATCTGACGGTCTGGCGCCGCCCCGCGCCGGACGGTGCACCGGGGTCCGCACCGCAGGCGGCCCGGCGCCGCACCCTCGCCGTCCCGCACCTGCGCGGGCTGGGCGTCCATGCCCGGGTGGTGCATCCGGCGGCGACAGTCGGGTCGGTGCACTGGGACGACGAGCACGGCGAGTTGACGGTCGAGCTCCCGCACGCGCCGCAGGCGGTCGTGGTGCGGATCGCCGCCGACTGAGCGCTGCCGGCGCGGGCCCTGGCGTTACCGGCGGGGTGGTCCGCGCACCACCCCGGGTCCGGTGGCCTGCGCCAGTGATCGGCGCGGTGGATCCCGGAACACTCGTGGTGAGCCGGTCGCGACCAGCACCGGACTGCGAGCGCCACCGCACCCAGGGGGATTCCCATGCATGCCACTTCAGCCAGCTCAGCCGCCTCACGTCCACGACGCGCCCGGATGCGCGCCCTGCTGGCCCTCACCGCCGGGTCGCTGGCGCTGACCGCGGTCCTGCCAGCGGCGGCGGCCGAGGCCGGCACCGCGCAG
Source organism: Streptacidiphilus jeojiense (assembly GCF_000719095.1). Taxonomy (GTDB): domain Bacteria; phylum Actinomycetota; class Actinomycetes; order Streptomycetales; family Streptomycetaceae; genus Streptacidiphilus; species Streptacidiphilus jeojiensis. The sequence continues at coordinate 158,623 of NZ_JOEH01000002.1, forward strand.
CTGCCGCCGGTGAACCCCGCCGCGCTGCGGCAGGCGATCGGCGGGCTGCCGAACCAGCAGGTGGTCAGCGCGCTGATCGACGTCTCCGGCTCCGGCGGCAGCTGGCGCGGCGCCTCCGGAACGGCGGACCTGGCGACCGGGCGTCCGGCCGGCGCCGACGCGCGGTTCCGGATCGGCAGTGTCACCAAGGTGTTCACCGCCACCGTGGTCCTGCAACTGGTGGCCGAGCACCGGGTCGCCTTGGACGGCACCGTCCAGCACTACCTTCCGGGCCTGCTGCCGGCCGACTTCCCGCCGATCACGGTCGCCGAACTGCTGAACCACACCAGCGGCCTGCCCGGCGGCACGGCGGGCGACGGGGAGGGCGACCCGGCCCTGTTCATCGCCGAGCGCTTCGGCCACCCGACGCCCGAGCAGGTGGTGGCGTCCATGGCCGGGCAGCCGATGAGCTTCGCGCCCGGGACCGAGCAGCAGTACAACGGCGAGAACTACTACCTCCTCGGCCTGCTCGTCGAGAAGGTCACCGGGCACTCCTACGCCGACGAGGTCAGCCGGCGCATCCTGCGCCCGCTGCGCCTGCACGACACCACGGTCCCCGCCGCGACCGACGACCGGATCCAGGGTCCGCACCTGCACGGCTATCTGACGGTGAGCCAGGGCTCGCAGCCGGTGGACGTCACCGAGCAGAGCCCCTACCCGTGGGCCGAGGGCGGCATGATCTCGTCCACCGCCGACCTCAGCACCCTGCTCACCGCACTGCTCGACGGCCGGCTGCTGCCCGCCGCGGAGCAGCGGGACCTGACCACCGTTCCGGACGTGCCCTACCTGGGCACCAGCCAGTGCCAGCTGGGCAACCCGGGCCGGGCCTGCTTCGGGATGGGCCTGATGGAGGTCACCATCGACGGGGTGACCCTGTGGGGCAAGACCGGTTCGCGCCCCGGCTACACCGACGGCGTGTTCGCCACCGCCGACCTGCAGCGGGTGCTGGCCTACGCCTTCACACCCACCGACGAGAACGCGGCGTACTTCGGTTTCATCACCGGCATCGCCGATGCCGCCCTGCGCTAGGAGCGGTGCCGTCCGCTCCACGGCGTTCGTCGGCGGACCGGCCGAGACGGCGGACCGGCCGAGACGGCGGGCGCCGGGAGCGGTAATCTCCCCCATGCATCTTGTGCATCTGTAGTACCGGTAGCACTCACGGTCATGTCCGCAACGGGGAAGTCGAGTCCGCACCATGGCGCAGCAGCATGATGAGCTGTCGGATCCGCGCGTGTTCGCGCGGACGGGGCTGGACCGACTCGGGGCGACGCCGCTGCGGGCCGTCGATCCGCGCCGGGTGGGGCCGTACGCGGTCCTGGCCGCTCTGGGTGGCGGCGGGATGGGGCGGATCTACCTGGGCCGGCCGCTGGACGGCAGCCCCGGGCTGGCCGCGGTCAAGGTGATCCGGCCGGAGTACGCCGAGGACCACGGTTTCCGGCGCCGGTTCGAACGGGAGTCGGAGGCGCTGGGGCGGGTCCGCGGCGAGCAGGCCGCGGTGCTGCTCGGGACCGGGCTGGACGGCGACCTGCTGTGGATGGCCACCGACTACATCCCCGGGCTCAACCTCTCCGAGGCGGTGGCCGCGCACGGCCCGCTCAGCGCGGAGGCTGCCTGGTGGCTGGCCGGGGACCTGGCCCAGGCGCTGGCCGCGATGCAGCGGGTCGGCGTGGTGCACCGGGACGTCAAGCCGTCCAACGTGGTGCTGGGGACGGACGGTTGCCGGGTCATCGACTTCGGGATCTCGCAGGCCGCCGACACCAGCTCGATCACCACCACCGGGCAGCAGGTCGGCACCCCGGCGTACATGTCGCCGGAGCAGGTGCGCGGCCAGGGCGTGGCCACGGCCTCGGACGTGTTCGCGCTCGGGTCGGTGCTGGCCTACTCGGTCACCGGGAACGGTCCCTTCGGCGACGGCACCAGCGTCGACGTGCTGCACAGCGTGGCCTTCGAGCCGCCCAAGGAGGAGGTGCTGGGCCGGGTCGAGCAGGCGGACCCCGGGCTCGCCGCGCTGGTCCGCTCCTGCCTGGACAAGGACCCCGCCGCGCGGCCGGATCCGGAGTCCATCGCCGCGCAGGCGGCGAGCCGGCGGGTGCTGGCGCCCTGGTCGGCCGGGCTGAGCGCGGAGATCGTCCGCCGGGTGGAGATAGCCCTGGCGGCACAGCAGTTGACGCTTCCCGAGGTGGGGCGGCCGGCCGAGGTCGACCAGCCGCAGCACACCGTCCAGCTGTTCGCGGGGGCGGGGCTCGGGACTGGCACCGGCGCCGGGGCCGAGGCTGGCGCCGTCGCTGCGGTGCCGGGGCTTCCGCCGGAGCAGATACCCGGGCCCGCGCAGATGCCGACGCCGACGCCTCCGATGCCCACCCCGCAGGCGGTGCCCTGGCAGGCCTCCGCGGAGGCGCCCACTCCGGTCGCCGGGCCGCGTACCCCGCCGACCGTCCCGGCCCTGCAGCAGCCCGCCTACGTGGTCGCCGCGCCGCTGCCGCCCCGTACCGTGCCGCAGTCGGCTCCGCCCGCCGTGTCCTCCTCGCGGCGGCGCAATGTGCTGATCGTCGCGGGCAGCGCCGTCGCCGTGGGTGCGGTCGCGGTGGCCGGGGTGCTGCTGGGCAGCGGCAGCTCTGGTGCCCATGGCGCGGACGCGGCGGCCTCCTCCGGGACTTCGGTGTCGGCGTCGGCCCTGCCCGGGACGGTCGCGGCGGGGACCGGAAGCGCGAGCGCGGCGGCGAGTGCGAGCGGTACCGCCTCGCCGAGCGCCGGGCGCAGCGGCGCCGCCTCGGCGTCGGCGAGCAGCACTGCGGCCGGCGCTCCGGCCATCGGCGCGACCTCACCGGCGGCCGGCTCCGGCACCGGTGGCGGCACCGCCGGTACCGCGACCAAGGCGGCCGGGGCGACCACCGCCGCGGCGGCCGCGACCACGGCGGCCGCGGCCACCACCAAGGCGTCCACCCCGACCACCGCGCCCGCGGCCTCCCCGACCAGTCCGGCCTGGATCAGGAACTGCACCTACTACTCCGGCACCACCCAGACCCAGTACGGCGACACCGGCAGCCGTGTGCTCCAGGTCCAGTGCATGCTGGTCAACCGCGGCTACGGGGTCGGCTCCTCCGGCGTGGACGGCCAGTTCGGGACCGACACCGAGGCCGGGGTGAAGGCCTTCCAGACCGCCAAGGGCCTGGAGGTCGACGGCCAGGTCGGCCCGCTCACCTGGGCGGCCCTGCGCTCGACCGCCCCGTGACAGCGGATCTGATACCGGCTCAGACGCGGTTGGTGTAGAAGATCCGGGTCAGCACCAGGCACAGCGCGTAGTAGCCGAGGAAGGCCAGGTAGGCGGCGTTGCCGTTGGCGGAGCTCAGGAACGACTGCCGGAAGGCGATGTTGACCAGGACCCCGCCGAAGGCGCCGATCGCGCCGGCGATGCCGATCAGCGCGGAGGCGCTGCGCCGCGAGGCCTGCTCGGCCTGTTCCGGATCGGCGCCCTCGGCCACCGACACCTCGGCCCTGGTGCGGAAGATCGCCGGGATCATCTTGTAGGTCGAGCCGTTGCCGATCCCGCTGAGCGCGAAGAGCAGGATGAAGCCGCCGAGGAACAGCGCCAGCGAGTGCTGCTGCGAGGCGACCAGGACCACGATCGTCGCCGCCGCCATCGCGGCGAAGGTCCACAGGGTGATCCTGGCCCCGCCGAGGCGGTCGGCGAGCAGCCCGCCCAGCGGACGGGAGAGCGAGCCCAGCAGCGGGCCGAGGAAGGTCAGGTAGGCGGCCTTCAGCGGGGTGTCGAACTGGGCGTGGAACTGGACCTGGAGCACCTGGCCGAAGGCGAAGCCGAAGCCGATGAAGGAGCCGAAGGTGCCGATGTAGAGCGCCGAGACCACCCAGGTGTGGTGGTCCCTGGTGGCGTCCCGCATGGCCCTGCGGTCGTTGCGGAGCATGGTGAGGTTGTCCATGCGCAGGGCGGCGCCCAGGGCCGCCAGCACGATCAGCGGGATGTAGACCAGCACCAGCAGCCGGGGGTGTGCGGCCCCGGCGGTGGCCAGCACCAGCAGTGCGACCAGCTGGACCACCGGCACGCCCAGGTTGCCGCCGCCGGCGTTCAGGCCCAGCGCCCAGCCCTTGAGCCGCTGCGGGTAGAAGGCGTTGATGTTGGCCATCGAGGAGGCGAAGTTGCCGCCGCCCACCCCGGCGACCGCGGCGGCGACCAGCAGCGTGGAGTAGCTCACGCCGGGGTGCAGCACCACCGCCGCGAACACGGTGGGGACCAGCAGCAGCAGGGCGCTGAAGACGGTCCAGTTGCGGCCGCCGAAGCGGGCGACGGCGAAGGTGTAGGGCAGCCGCAGCAGCGCGCCGCAGGCGGTGGGGACCGCGGTGAGCACGAACTTGCCAGCCGCGTCGATGTGGTACTGCGGGCCCAGGAAGAGCACCAGGACCGACCACAGGCTCCAGACCGAGAAGCCGATGTGTTCGGAGAGGATCGAGAAGACCAGGTTGCGCCGGGCGGTCACGGCCCCGGTCCGCTCCCAGAACGCCTCGTCCTCGGGGCGCCAGTCCGCGATGGCGCGGGACCGGGGCGGTGCGGCTGCTCCTACGGTGCTGTCGACTGTTGCGCTCATGGGTGAACCAGCCTCAGGTAGAGGGGAGTCGTTGATTGGTTCCCATGCTGGTGGGCCGAGGTTTCACGCCCTGCGCGTTGTCGGTTCCAGCGCGCTACGGTTCCCGCACACCGTCCGGGAGGGCTTGTGAGGGACGGCTGCGCACCGGCCAGCGGCGCAGCGTCGCGCTGCTGCCGTCCGGTGCGGTGTCCTCGTCCAGGCAGCGGCCGGTGTCCAGGTCGAAGGCCTGCTTCAGCATCGGCGAGACCAGCACCTGGACCGGTCCGCGGCTGCCCAGCAGGCCGCGGGAGAGGACGTGGGCGCCGCTGAACGGGTCGCGGTTGTCCAGCGCGTGCAGGCCGTCGGCCGGGTCGCGGAACAGCGCCACCTGCTCCGCGCCGAGCAGCACGGCGACTCCGCGCCCCGGCAGCAGTTCGTCCAACTCGCAGACCTGGACCCAGTGCTGGCCGTCATGGATCTCCACGGCGGTCCGGGTGCGGGCGGCCACCGGTTCGGCGACGTCGACGTCGACCGCGACGGCCGCGTCGAAGGTGAGGGTCTCGGTCATCGGCTGCGTACCTCCAGGCTGGTGCCGCCGATCAGGACGTGACCGTCCTCGTCGGGGCGGGCAGGGCGGATCTGGTCGCGTTCGGGGACGAAGCGGACGGTGGGGTCGGGGGTGCCGGGCGCGTTCACGAAGGAGACGAAGCGGCGCAGCCGCTGCGGGTCGGCCAGCACGGCCGCCCACTCGTCCTGGTAGGTCTCGACATGACGGGCCATCATCTGGTCCAGCTCGTCGGCGATGCCCAGCGAGTCCTCCAGGACCACCTGGCGCAGGTGGTCCAGGCCGCCCTCCAGCCGGTCCAGCCAGGGCGCGGTGCGCTCCAGCCGGTCGGCGGTGCGGATGTAGAACATCAGGAACCGGTCGATGGTGCGGATCAGCGTGTCCCGGTCCAGGTCCTTGGCCAGCAGGTCGGCATGACGGGGCGTCATGCCGCCGTTGCCGCCGACGTAGAGGTTCCAGCCCTCGGCGGTGGCGATGACGCCGAAGTCCTTGCTCTGCGCCTCGGCGCACTCGCGGGCGCAGCCGGAGACCGCCGACTTGAGCTTGTGCGGGGCCCGCAGCCCCCGGTAGCGCAGCTCCAGCTCGATCGCCAGGCCCACCGAGTCCTGCACCCCGAAGCGGCACCAGGTCTCGCCCACACAGGACTTGACGGTGCGTAGGGCCTTTCCGTAGGCGTGCCCGGACTCGAAGCCGGCGTCCACCAGCCGGGCCCAGACGGCCGGCAGCTGGTCCACCCGGGCTCCGAAGAGGTCGATCCGCTGGCCTCCGGTGATCTTGGTGTAGAGGCCGAAGTCACGGGCGATCTCGCCGATGGTGATCAGCCCCTGCGGAGTGATCTCGCCGCCGGGGACCCGGGGGACCACCGAGTAGGAGCCGTTGCGCTGGAGGTTGGCCAGGTGGTGGTCGTTGGTGTCCTGCAGTGCGCCCTGTTCGCCGTCGAGGATGTGGCCGTTGCCCAGGCTGGCCAGGATGGAGGCAACGGCCGGCTTGCAGATCTCGCAGCCCAGGCCGGTGCCGTGCTCGTCCCGCAGCCGGGCGAAGCTGGTGATGCCCTTGACCCGGACGATCTCGTAGAGCTCGGAGCGGGTGTGGGCGAAGTGCTCGCACAGGCCCTTGGCTACCTCGACGCCGGCCGCCTGCAGCTCCGCGCTGACGATGCCGCCCATCAGCTTGAGGCAACTGCCGCAGCCGGTACCGGCCTTGGTGCACTTCTTGACCTCGGGGATGCTCGCACAGCCCTGCTCGGCGACGGCCGCGCGGATCGCGCCCTTGCTGACGTTGTGGCAGGAGCAGACCACGGCGTCGTCGGGCAGCTCCAGCTTGCCCGCGGCGCCGCCCTCGGAGGCGGGCAGGATCAGCTGCTCGGCGGGGACGGTCAGCGGCGCGCCGCCGATGGCCAGCGGGCGCAGGGTGGCGAAGGACTCGGCGTCGCCGACCAGGACGCCGCCGAGCAGCCTTCCGTCCGGGTGCACCACCAGCTTCTTGTAGACGCCGGACCTGCTGTCGGAGTACAGCACGTCCAGCGCGCCCGGGGTGGCGCCGTGGGCGTCGCCGAAGCTGGCCACGTCCACGCCCAGCAGCTTGAGCTTGGTGGAGGTGTCGGCGCCGGTGAACGCGCCGGCCGCGCCGGTCAGTTCGGCGGCGGCGACCTCGGCCATCGCGTAGCCGGGGGCGACCAGGCCGTAGACGCGGCCGTCGGCGGCCAGCGCGCACTCGCCGATCGCGGAGATCCGCGGGTCGGAGCTGCGGCACTGCTCGTCCACGACGATGCCGCCGCGCTCGCCGACCGCCAGCCCGCAGTCGCGGGCGAGCTGGTCGCGGGGGCGCACCCCGGCCGAGAACACCACCAGGTCCGCCTCCACGGAGCTGCCGTCGGACAGGGCCATGCCGCGGACCGCGCCGTCCTCGCCGGTCTCGATGCTCTGGGTGCCGGCGCCGGTGTGCACCACCACGCCCAGCTCCTCGATGGCGCGGCGCAGCACCCTGCCGCCGCCGTCGTCGACCTGAAGGGCCATCAGTCGCGGTGCGAACTCCACGACATGGGTCTCCAGGCCCATCGCCCGCAGCGCGCCGGCGGCCTCCAGGCCGAGCAGCCCGCCGCCGACCACCGCGCCGACCCTGGCGCGTTCGGCGCCGGCCCGGATCGCCTCCAGGTCCTCGATGGTGCGGTAGACGTGGCAGCCCTCGGCGTCATGGCCCGGGACCGGCGGGACGAACGGGTACGAGCCGGTGGCCAGCACCAGCGCGTCGTAGCCGAGCACCGCGCCGCTGCGGGTGGTGACGGTGCGGGCGGCCCGGTCGACCGCCACGGCCGGATCGCCGAGGCGCAGGTCGATGCCGTTCTCCTCGGCGAAGGACGGCGGGCACAGCGACAGCTCCTCGGCCGTCGTACCGGAGAACCAGGACGTCAGATGGACCCGGTCGTAGGCGGGGCGGGGCTCCTCGGCGAGCACGGTGACGCGCCAGTCGTGCGGCCGCTCGAACAGGGCCTCCAGGAAGCGCTGACCGACCATCCCATGGCCGACCAGGACCAGGTCTCGCAGCGTCACGGGCTCTCTCCTCCGGTGGTGGTCATGGCATCGAGCGTGGTCGGGGGCGGTTTCCGGGATGGGTCGCCGATGTTGCCGCAGCGGTACGTGTCCCTCACACGGACACCCCGACCTGGTGACCGACGCGTCATCTGCTGTATGCCGGGTGGTTGTTTCGCTCACCGCCCCGTGACGGTGGCGCAACAACGCCGAAACACCGCTGCTGGAGCCTGCGGAGCATGGCAACAGTTCCCACACCCGACACCGCGTCCCCGGGGCCCGGCGGCAGCGCGGCCCTCCCGAAGGGCCCGGAGCCGACCGACGGCGCCGATCCCGACGAGGGCGCGGCCGGCGCAGGACCGCTGACCGGATTCACGGTCGGGGTCACCGCCGCCCGCCGCCGCGACGAACTGGTCGCGCTGCTGAAGCGGCGCGGGGCGAGAGTCGTCGAGGCCCCCACCGTGCGGATCGTGCCGCTGGAGGACGACAACGCCCTGCGCCAGGCCACCGAGCTGTGCCTGGCGGCGCCGCTGGACTACGTGGTGGCCACCACCGGCGTCGGCTGGCGCGGCTGGATGAGCGCCGCGGACGGCTGGGGCCTGGGCCGGCGCCTGAGCGAGGCCTGCCGCAACGCCGTGGTGATCAGCCGCGGCCCCAAGGCCACCGGCGCGGTGCGCGCCAGCGGACTGGGCGAGGCCTACGCCCCGCCGAACGAGGCCAACGACGGGCTGCTCACCTGGCTGCTCGCCCGCGACCTGCGCGGACGCCGGGTCGCCCTGCAGGAGCACGGCGCACCCCTGGACGCCTTCGCCGAGGCGTTGCGCGAACGGGGCGCCGAGGTCATCACCGTCCCCGTCTACCGCTGGGCCCCGCCGCAGGACCCGGAGGCGGTACGCCGATTGGTGGAGCAGACGATCCGTCGGGAGATCCAGGCGATCGCCTTCACCAGTGCACCGGCCATCACCGGCTTCCTGGACTGCGCGCACGCCCAGGGGCTGCACGAGGAGGTGCTGGACGCGCTGCGGGACGGGGTGCTGCCGGTGTGCGTCGGACCGGTCTGCGCCCGTCCACTGGAGGAGCACGGCGTGCGGCCGGTCTACCCCGACCGGGGCCGGCTCGGCTCCCTGGTGCGCACCATCGTCGAGGCCCTGCCGGTCGGCAACCGCGAGCTGCAGCTCGGCAGCGCCCGGCTGGTGCTGCAGGGCAGCGCCGTGCTCACCCCCAACGGCACGCTGTGGCTGTCGCCCACCCAGGCCGCCCTGCTGCGCGCGCTCGCCGAGCAGCCGGGACGGGTGCTCAGCCGGGCCGAACTGCTGCGCCGGGTCTGGGTCGGCATCAGCGCCGACGAGCACGCCGTCGAGGCCGCGGTGGCCCGGCTGCGCACCGCGCTGGGCCCGCACGCGGCGCTGGTCCGCACGGTGCCCAAGCGCGGCTACCGGCTCGCGGTGCCGGGCTGACGGAGCGTCGGTCCGCGTGCCGGCGCTGGTGTCGGTTCGTCAGTAGACGTCCCTGAGGTAGCGGCGGTCCGCGGCGAGCTGCTCGACGTAGGCCGCCGCCTCGGCCGGACCGAGTCCGCCGTGGGCGGCGGCGATGTCGACCAGCGTCTGCTGGACGTCCTTGGCCATCCGGTTGGCGTCGCCGCAGACGTACAGCTGGGCGCCGTCCTGCAGCCAGGACCACAGCTGGGCGCCGTGCTCGCGCATCCGGTCCTGCACGTAGACCTTGGCCCGCTGGTCCCGGGAGAAGGCCAGGTCCAGCCGGGTCAGTACGCCCTGGCGGTGGAACTCCTCCAGTTCCTCGCGGTAGTAGAAGTCGGTGCCGCGGCGCTGCTCGCCGAAGAAGAGCCAGTTGCGGCCGGAGTGGCCGCGGGCCCGGCGCTCCTCCAGGAAGCCGAGGAACGGTGCCACCCCGGTGCCGGGACCGACCATGATCATCGGGGTGGCCGGGTCGGCCGGCGGCCGGAAGTGCGGTGACCGCCGGACGAAGACCGACACCTCGCCGCCGGGGGAGCGGTCGGTCAGATAGGTCGAGGCCACGCCCTTGCGCCGCTGCCCGTGCAGGCCGTCGTAGCGCAGCACCGAGACGGTGATCCTGGGCTGGTCCGGGTGCGCCAGCGGGCTGGAGGAGATGGAGTACAGCCGCGGCTGCAGTCCCTTGAGCAGCTCGGCCCACTCCTGTGCGGTGATGTCCAGCGAGAACTCGCCGATCAGGTCGACGGCCTGCCGGCCCCAGCTCCACTTGGCCAGCTCGCCCTTGTTGTCGGGACGCAGCAGCCGCCGCAGCGCGCGGTCCCCGCTGCGCTCGGACGCGAAGCGGAGCAGGGCCGGGGTGATCCGGGTGATGTCCAGATACCGCAGCAGCGCCTCGCGCAGCGGGACGGTGCCCCGGTCGGCGAGCGCCACCTCGGCGCCCGGGTCCAGCGCGGTGGCCTCCAGCCATTCGGCGACCAGGTCCGGGCAGTTGAGCGGACGGACGCCGAGCGCGTCGCCCGCCTCGTAGGCGAGGGCGCCACCGGTGTCGAAGCTGAACGAGCGCACCTCCTTGGCGGCGCCGGGGAGGCTGAGCAGGCGGTTGCCGGACAGCCGGGCGGTGAAGGGCGCCTGGCCGGTGCGCTGACCGGTGCGGGCGGGGGCGGATGCGGGGGCAGGGGCAGGGGCGGATGCGGGGACGGACGGGACCGTTGGTGTCGCTTCGGGCGTGCCTTCGAGCAGGCCGACGATCTGCTCCAGCCACCGCTCGGCGTCCTGCTGGTAGCTGTCCGGCTCGCAGTCGACGCGCGGCAGCAGCCGCTGCGCGCCCAGCTCGTCCAGGCGCTCGTCCAGCCGCCGGCCGTGGCCGCAGTAGTCGTCGTAGCTGGAGTCGCCGAGGGCCAGGACGCTGTAGCGGACGCCGGCCAGCTTCGGCGCGTCCGCGTCGGTGATCCACTTCCAGAATCCTGAGCCGTTGTCCGGGGCGTCGCCGTCGCCGAAGGTGCTGGTGACGACCAGCAGGTCGGCGCCGTCGACCAGGCTCTCCGGGGCGGCACCGGCCATGTCCTGCAGCGCAACCGTGCGGCCCGCGCGGGTCAGCCGGTCCCGTACTGCGGTGGCGACCTCCTCGGCGTTGCCGGTCTGCGAGGCCCACAGCACCAGGATCTCCCGGGAGGGAACGGTCGGCCCGGTCGGTGCGGTCCTCCTGTCGGGGTCGTTGGCCGGGGAGCGCGAGAACATCCCCGCGAGCAGCCCGTCCACCCACTCGGCGTCCCCGCGCTCCAGTGGTGCACCCGACGGCAGCACCGGTATCGCGCCGTCGGTGAGCGGCCTGGCCGTCAGTCCGGCGAGGAAGCCGGAGAGGTAGCGGCGTGCGCTCTCGTCGAGGGCCGGCGGAGCCGTCTCGACGCCCAGGGCGTGGGCCAGCGCGGGCACCAGTTCCGGCACCGTTACCAGTTCAGGCGCCGCCGCGCGGACCGGTTCCGGCACTGTCTCGGCCGCCGCTGCTGCGGTCGACACCTTGGCCAGCGCGACCGCGCACACCTTGAACTCGGGCTGGAAGGAGATCGGGTCGACCGCGTCGCTGGTCACCGCGTTGACGCTGAGGTACTCGCCGAACAGGTCGTTCCAGTGGAAGGGCGCGAAGCAGTCCCCGCGCCTGACCCGGTCGCTGATCCGAGCCGGGAGCACCGCCCGCCCGCGCCGCGAGGCCACCTCCACCCCGTCGCCCTCGACCAACCCGAGCGCGGTCGCGTCCTCGGGGTGCAGTTCGACGAAGGGGCCGGGGTCGAGCTTGTTGAGCTTGGCGACCTTGCCGGTCTTGGTCAGGGTGTGCCACTGGTGCTGCAGCCGACCGGTGTTGAGCACGAACGGGTAGTCGTCGTCCGGCAGTTCGGCGGCCGGCAGGTGCGGCCGGGCGAAGAAGGCCGCGCGGCCGGTGGCGGTGGGGAAGGCCAGCCGGGGCGGGGTGCCGTCCGGGCGGACCAGCAGGGTCTGGCTGACTCCGTCGTTGAGGTAGCGAACCGGATTGCGGTCGGGGCCGGCCGGGTCGGCGCTGGGCCACTGCACCGGGGTCTCCCGTAGCCGGTCGTAGTCCACTCCGCGCAGGTCCCAGCCGGTCTTCGGGTTCCAGGCGCGCTTGATCTCCTCGAAGACCTCCTCGGCGGAACCGTGCTCAAAACCCTCGGTGAAACCCATGGCCCGGGCCACCCGGGCGATCAGCTGCCAGTCCGGCAGTGCCTCGCCCGGTGGGTCGACGACCCGCCGACTCAGCGTCAGATTGCGCTCCGAGTTGACCATCACCCCCTCGGACTCGGCCCAGAGCGCGGCGGGCAGGGCGATGTCCGCGTAGGCGTTGGTCTCGGTGTCGGCGAACACGTCCTGGGTGATCACCAGCTCGGCCGCCTCCAGGCCCTCGATCACCGTCCTGCGGTTGGCGACCGAGGCGACCGGGTTGGTGCAGATGATCCAGCAGGCCTTGATCTCCCCGGCCGCCATCCGCTCGAACATCTCCACGGTGCCCTGGCCCGCCTCGGCGCGCAGGGTGCCGGACGGCAGCGACCACAGCGCCTCGGTGAACGCGCGGTCGCCGGGGTCGAGCGCCGAGCGCTGGCCGGGCAGGCCCGGGCCCATGTAGCCCATCTCCCGGCCGCCCATGGCGTTGGGCTGGCCGGTCAGCGAGAACGGGCCGCTGCCGGGACGGCAGATCGCCCCGGTGGCCAGGTGCAGGTTGACCAGCGCGTTGGTGTTCCAGGTGCCGTGCGTGGACTGGTTCAGCCCCATCGTCCAGCAGCTCATCCACTCGCCGGCCGCCCCGATCCACTCGGCGGCCCGGCGGATGTCCGCCTCCGGGATCCCGGTCACCTCGGCGACGTGCTCCGGCGGGTAGTCGGCCAGGAAGGCCGGCATGCCGTCCCAGCCCTCGGTGTGCTCGGCGACGAACTCCTCGTCGACGTCGCCGCTCTCGACCAGCAGGTGCAGCAGGCCGTTCAGCAGGGCCAGGTCGGTGCCCGGCTTGATCTGCAGGAACAGGTCGGCCTTGTCGGCGGTGGCACTGCGGCGCGGATCCACCACGATCAGCTTCGCGCCGGCCGCCTTGCGGCGCTCCAGCAGCCGCAGGAACAGGATCGGGTGGCAGTCGGCCATGTTGGACCCGATGACCAGGAACGCGTCCGCGTGGTCGAAGTCCTGGTAGGAACCGGGCGGCCCGTCCGCCCCGAGCGACAGCTTGTAACCGCTGCCGGCGCTGGCCATGCACAGCCGTGAGTTGGACTCGATCCTGCTGGTCCGGACGTAGCCCTTGGCCAGCTTGTTCGCCAGGTACTGCGCCTCCAGCGACATCTGGCCGGAGACGTAGAGGGCGACGGCGTCCGGGCCGTGCTCGTCCAGCACCGCCCGCAGCCTGCGACCCGCCTCGGCGACGGCCCCGTCCAGTCCCACCGGCTCCGGCGCCGCCCCGCGCTCGGCCCGCACCAGCGCCTGCGCCAGCCGTCCGGGCGCGGCCAGCATCTCGGCGCTGGTCGCACCCTTGGTGCAGAGCCGCCCCCCGTTCGCCGGATGCGCCTTGTCCCCGGACGCCCGCAGCACGCTGCTCCGCCCCTCGGCGTCCCGGCCCACGTCCAGCACGATCCCGCAGCCCACACCGCAGTACGAGCACACCGTACGCACCTGCTCGGTCGCCACCCCCAGCTCCGGCACCCACGGCCCCTCTCGTCCACACCGGCAGGACGACCCCGCCACCCGGAACGCTAGAAACCCGCTGTTGCACCCCGGTGTCCCCCACCGCAGCCCCACGGTTACAACCCCCGCACGCGACCGCGGGCGGCCGGTGAGATCACCACCGACGGGTAGCTTGATCGCCATGGATCTGGCTGAGGTGATGGACGCATTCCGGGCGGAGGCGGAGGAACTCGCACACCGGGCTGCCCAGGTCAGTGAGGACGAGTGGACGCGGCCCACGCGCTGCGAACCCTGGTCGGCACGCGAACTGCTGGGGCATGTGTGCGTGGTGCTGGGCTGGGTTCCGGGCATGTTGGTCGGGCCTTCACCCGAACGGGCCGAGGTGTCGGCGAGGGAGTACTACCGCCCGGACCATCGCTTCGCTGTTGCGACCAACACGGCTCGTCTGCGCCTGGCGGAGGAGTGTTCCGCCGGGCACGCCTCGGGTGCTGCGCTGGCTGCGAGCTTCGGGGAGATCTCGCGCAGGGTGGACGGGCAGTGTCGGCAGGAGCCGGAGGAGCGGGTGGTGTTGACCCGGCACGGGGACGCCATGCTCCTGTCCGACTTCATGCTCACTCGGGTGGTCGAGGTCGCCGTCCACGGGCTCGACCTCGCCGACGCCCTGGGCCGCGAACCGTGGCTGACGCAGGAGGCCGGAGACCTGCTGCTCCAGTTGCTGGCAGGTTCGGGAGCGAAGCTGGTGGACGAACTCGGCTGGAGCCGCCCAACGTTCCTGCGCAAGGCGACAGGGCGAGCACCGCTCGACGCCTGGGAGTCGGACCAGATCGAGCGGCTGGGGCTGCACTGGCTCGCGTTGGGCTGAACCGGACTCAACCGCGTCAGAGCAGTGGCCGGCCGGAGGAGTGGAGCATGTCGAAAACCATCTGGCCGACTGCCGAAACCCGCGAGCGATCGGCGTAGCCGAACCAGTCCGTCTCGGCGATCTCGTTCGCGGCGAGCAGGGGACCGGAGTACTCGGCGGTGTAACAGATCATCCGGAACTCGGTTTTTCCGTCGGATTCCCGCTGCGTCTCGAAGGTGCCGACGTGCACCATCGTGGCCGTGTCGATCCGGGACTGGAGTTCCTCGGCGATCTCGCGGGTCAGGGTCTCGGCGTCGGATTCGCCTGGTTCCCGCATTCCGCCGGGGAAGTAGAAGAGGTCGACGCCGCGGTTGCGCGCCACCAGCACCCGCCCGTCACGGAGCAGGACCCAGGCCACCTTCTCCGGAACGACCTCGACCTCGACCATGTCGCGGGTGAGCAGGCAGGTCGTGCTGCCGTCGTCCTCCTTGATGTTCCGGACGTGGTGGAACCCGAGTTTGCGCAGCAGGGTCAGGGAGGCCTGGTTCGGTTCGGCGACGGTGGCGTGGACTTCGGTCAGGGCCATGGAGTCGAAGGCGTAGGTGACGATGGCGTTCGCCAGTTCGGTGCCCAGGCCTTGGCCCCATGCTTCCGCGGCCAGCGCGTAGATGATCTCGTAGCCGTCGACGACGGTTGCCGGCTTGATCTCGGCATGGCCGACCAGGCGGCCGTCGCGCCGCACGGCCCAGACGTCGAACCGGTTCATGGGGTACACCTTGGTGAAGATCCGGCCGAACAGCGCACGGTCCTCCGCCTCGGAGGCGGGACCGTCGCCCATCCACCTGGACACCCGCTCGTCCTGGAACAGTGCCACGAAGTCCTCTTCGTCGGCGGGGGTGTACGGCTCCAGAAGCAGGCGCTCGGTGCGCAGGGTGGGGGTCATGGCGAGCGACGGTACCCGTGACGTGCGCCCCGGTCCAGCATGGCCCGAAGGAATCCAGCCGGCCTGGGCCGCGCTACCGCGAGGGGATTGCGGCGGACGGCTCGTTCGGGTTGCTCGGGTAGGTGCCTACGCTGACGAACCGCCACGAATGGGCCGACGCCGGGTTCGCGCCGTGGATCTCCAACTGGTCGTGTGCTCCGTCGATGTAACTGATCGTCACCGATGCGTCGGCGCTGTCCGAGTCGTTGGGCTTGACCGTCACGGTCGCGGGGCCGGCGGCGGCGTCGCGGCTGTGGGTGAAGTCCGCGGCGGTGAATCCGGTGGGGCCTTGGTTGTCCTGGGACGGGACCACGGCGCGGAGCCCGCTCTCGCTGTGCTGGGCGAGGGCGCGCAGGTAGCAGCGGATCAAGCCGGCCTGGTCGGCGTCGGCGCCTTCGACACGGGCGGACCAGGAACAGGACGGCTCCGATGCGTCCGGGCCGTCGAGAGCGTCCTGAACCCGTGCCCACCCGTCCGTCGCCAACCAGACGCCGAGCAGCACCGCAGCCACCGCAGGCAGCACCCCGACGGCCCAGAGCCGCCTGTGCCGCGAAGTCCCCGCACCGACACTCTCGCCTGCCATCCCTGCCCCCGCTTCCACCCGCCGCGCGGGACGCGCGGTCGATCATCGCCCGGAGTCTAGGAGGTGAGGGGGATGATGGTGGTTCCACTCCGCGCACAAGAAGGCGGTCGCCATGCCCACCGTTCCTACCGTTCCCCTGCTGTTGGTCGACCTGGAGGCCGCGTACGCCGCCGGGGTAGAGGCCGGCCGTGGTGGGGCGCTGTGGCGGTTGGCGGAGCCGGGGCGGCAGTTGGACTCCAATCTGGTGCGGCTGGGCCCCGGGGCCGCGGTGGGGGAGCATGCCGAGAACGATCTGGACGTGCTGCTGGTGGTGCTGGAGGGCGGCGGCCGGTTGGACGGGCCGGAGGGGGGACTGGAGCTGGAGCCGCGTGCGGTGGTGTGGTTGCCGCGGGGCAGTCGCCGTGCGCTCGCTGCGGGTCCGACCGGGCTGGCCTACCTGACGGTGCACCAGCGGCGTCCGCCGCTCGGGATCGGCAATCTCGGCAGCCTCCGCGCAGCCGTCGCCGCCGTCGCCGAGGGCGGTGAGGGTCCCTGCCTGCTCGACCGGGTCTGCCCGGAGTGCGGCCGGCTGGCGACGGAGGCGTCCGCGCGCTACTGCAGCCGTTGCGGTGAGGCGCTGCCCGCGCGGGACGGCCGCTCGAACTAGTGAGGCGAAGCAGGCCACGGCGGAAGATACGGTGCTCACCGTTCTTCCGCCGTGGTGGTCGCGCGCGGGCCCTCCCCCGGGCTCAGGCGGCTTCGAGGCGGCGGAAGCCGCTCGCGTGGAAGACCAGCGGAGGGACCGCCGGGTCGGCGTCCAGTTCGTGGACCCGGAGCAGCACGATGTCGTGGTCCCCGGCCCGGATCAGCTGCTCCACGCTGCAGTCCAGCCAGGCGGCGGCCTGCTCGACCAGGACCGCGCCGTCCTCGGTGGCCCGCCAGTCGAGCGAGGCGAAGCGGTCGCCGTCCCGGGCGGCCAGCTGCCGGCAGGCCAGTTCCTGCTGCGCGCTGAGCACGCTGACGCCCAGTCGGGCGCTGCCGCTGAGCACTGGCCAGGTGGTCGAGCTGTGCGCGACGCACACCGAGACCAGCGGCGGGTCGAGCGAGACCGAGGTGAACGAGCTGGCGGCGAGGCCGACCGGCGCCCCGTCCACCAGTGCCGCGATCGCGGTGACCCCGGTCGGGAACGCGCCGAAGACGCGGCGCAGTTCGGCGGGGTGCAGGGCCACGTCGTTCTGGGCCTGAGCCTGGGTCACTGTTCTCCTCCGAAGCAAGGGGTCTGTTGCTGTAACCGTCATGACCGGCGCGCCCATTCCTCGGCGAGCAGCCGGTAGGAGGCGACCCGGTCGGCGTGGTCGTGGGTGATGGTGGTGACCACGAGCTCGTCGGCGCCGGTGGCGTCGCGGAGGATCTCCAGCTGGTCGGCGACCTGCTGCGGGGTTCCGGTGAACTGGGTCTCCACCCGGTCCTGGACCAGGGCGCGGTCCTGGTCGCTCCAGACGTGCGCGCGGGCCTCGTCCGGGGTGGGGAACTGGATCGCGCCCTCGCCGCTGCGGATGCTGCGCACCCACAGCCCGTAGCCGGTGGCCAGCTCCCGCGCGGTGGCCTCGTCCTCGGCGACCACCACGTCGGCGGAGACGCTGACGTAGGGGCGGTCCAGTACCGCGGAGGGACGGAACGCGGCGCGGTAGCCCTCGGCGGCCTCGACCACGGTGGCCGGGCTGACGTGGTAGTTGGCGGCGAAGCGCAGTCCGTTGGCGCCGGCGACCTCCGCGCTGGTGCCGCCGCTGCTGCCGAGGATCCACACCTCCAGGTCCGCGCCCTCGCCGGGCACCACATGGGCCTCCACACCGTCCGCGGTGCGGTAGCTGCCGGCGATCAGCGCGAGGATGTCGTCGACCTGCTCGGCGTAGTCCTGCGCCTCCGCGTTCGGCTGCTGCAGCAGCTTCTTGTGAAGGACGAACCGCGGCGACTTGAGCAGGTGGCGGAAGTCGAACTTGGCCGGGATGCGCAGTCCGTTGGGGGTGTAGCCGTCGACCACGGCGGTGCCGCCGACCAGGGCCGGTTCGCGGGACGGCGCCGGCTTGCCGCCGGAGCGGCCCAGGCCGAGGTCGAAGCGGCCCGGGTGCAGGGCGTCCAGCAGGCCGAACTCCTCGACGGTGGCCAGCGCGGTGCGGTGGCCCAGCTGGACCGCGCCGGCACCGAGCCGGATCCGGGTGGTCGCGGCGGCGGTCAGGGCCAGCACCACGGCGGGCGAGGTCCCGGCGACGCCGGGGTTGAGATGGTGTTCGGCGAACCAGTAGCGGCTGTAGCCGAAGCGTTCGGTCTGCCGGGCCAGGTCGATGCTGTTGTGCAGGGCCTGCCTGGCGGTGGATCCGGAGCTGATCGGGACCAGGTCCAGGACGGCGAGCGGGGTGGTGGACATGGCGGTCAGGCTCCTTCGGGGGCCGGTGCTGCTGCCGGAGTGTTGACGGGGGCCCAGGCCCAGGGCGGGTCGGGGATGGACCGGCGCAGCTCCGGTGCGATGTCGGACTGGAACAGCTCCAGCGAGTCCCGGTGCTGAGCATCCGTCAGCCCGCCTGCCTCGGCGTGCAGATGGAGCACGCTGTGGCCGAACTGCTGGTGGTAGCGGTGCACCTTGTCGACGATCTGCTGCGGGCTGCCGATCAGGGCCGAGCTGCGCTCGACGAAGTCCTCCAGGGTGGGGAACACCGGCTCGACGCCGAGCCGCTTCTGGAAGCCCAGGTACCCCTCGAAGACCGGGCGGTAGTCGGCGAGCGCCTGCTGCGAGGTCGGCGCGGCGTAGAAGCCGGCCGTGCCGGCGCCGACGGCCGCGCGGGCCGGGTCGTGGCCGTAGTGCTCCCAGCGCTCGCGGTAGTAGCGGATCAGTTCGGCGTAGGGCTCGATCGGGTTGGTGACGTTGGCGGAGAACAGCGGGTCGCCGTAGCGGGCGGCCAGGTCCACCGACTCCCGGCTGGTGGCACTGCCGTGCCAGACCCGGACCGGCTGCTGGAACGGCCGCGGCCAGACCTCCGCGTCCAGCAGCTCCGGGCGGAACTTGGGAGAGGCGGTGACCTTGTCGTTGCGCCAGATCTGCCGGAACAGCTCGTAGGACTCGGCGTTGCGGTCCCACTGGTCCTCGGGGGTGACCTGGAACAGCTCGCGCTGGGCGGCGCCGTTGCCCTTGCCGATGATCAGTTCCAGCCGGCCGCCGGAGAGGTGGTCCAGGGTGGCGTAGTCCTCGTAGGCGCGGACCGGGTCGAGCAGGCTGAGCGTGGTCACCGCGGTGAACAGGCGGATCCGCTTGGTCAGCGCGGCGACGTGGCTGAGCACGACCGGTGGGGAGGAGGAGATGAAGGGGCGCTCGTGCCGTTCGCCGACGCCGAAGCCGTCGAAGCCGAGCTCCTCGGCGAGCAGCGCGCTGTCGACCACCTGGCGGAAGCGCTCCTGGGTCGACGGCTGCCGGCCGGTGACCGGGTCGGGGGAGTGGACGATCAGGGTGATGGTGATGAACTTCACGACGCAGCCCTCTCGGTGGCCCGGTTCCGGTTCTCGTCCCGGTTCTCGTCCCGGTTCCGCGGTGCGGCCAGGCCGAGGTGGTCGCGCAGCGTGGTGCCCTCGTACTCGCTGCGGAACACCCCGCGCTCCTGCAGCAGCGGGACGACGGTGTCGGCGAACTCGTCGATGCCGCCCGGGGTCAGGTGCGGGGCCAGGATGAAGCCGTCGCTGGCGTCGGTCTGCACGAACTCGTTGATCGTCTCGGCGACCTTCGACGGTGTGCCGATGAAGGACTGACGTCCCGTCACCTCGATGATCACCTCCCGGCTGGAGAGGTTCTTCGTGGCGGCCAGCTCCCGCCACTGCCGGGCCACGTCCAGCGGGTCGCGGTGCATCCGGACGCTGGCCCGCCCCTTGGCGATGGTGTTCTCGCCGACCAGCGGGTCGACCTCGGGCAGCGGACCGTCCGGGTCGTGGTCGCTCAGGTCGCGGTTCCAGAGCTGCTCCAGGAACTTGATCGCGGTCTGCCCGCTGACCTGTTGGCGCCGGATCAGCGCGGCCTTCTCCTGGGCGTCCGCGTCGGTGTCGCCGAGGACGAAGGTGGCCGCGGGCAGGATCAGCAACTCGTCCCGGCCGCGCCCGTACCGGTCCAGCCGGTCCTTGACGTCGGTGTAGAAGGCGCGTCCGGCCTCCAGGGTGCTGTGCCGGCTGAAGATGGCGTCGGCGGAGGAGGCGGCGAACTCCCGGCCCTCCTCGGAGTCGCCGGCCTGGAAGATCACCGGCCGTCCCTGCGGGCTGCGCGGGACGTTGAACTGCCCGGCGATGTCGAACTGGCTCACCCGGTGCTGGAAGCGTCCGACGTCCGGGTCGGCCAGGAAGGTGCCGGACTCCTTGTCGGCGACGATCTCGTCGCCCCGCCAGGAGTCGAAGAGCACCTGGGCGGCGGTGAGGAACTGCTTGGCCCGCTCGTATCGGTCCTCCTGGGCCAGGAAGCCGCCGCGGCGGAAGTTCTGCCCGGTGAACTCGTCCCAGGAGGTGACCACGTTCCAGGCGGCGCGGCCCGCGGAGAGGTGGTCCAGCGAGGCGAACTGCCGGGCCACCTCGTAGGGCTCGTTGAAGGTGGAGTTGATGGTGCCGGCCAGTCCGAGCCGGTCGGTGACCGCGGCCAGCGCGGCCAGGACGGCGAAGGTGTCCGGGCGGCCGACCACGTCCAGGTCGTAGATCTGTCCGCCCTGCTCGCGCAGCCGCAGCCCCTCGGCCAGGAAGAGGAAGTCGAACTTGGCGCGCTCCGCCGTGCGCGCCAGGTGGACGAAGGAGCTGAAGTCGATCTGGCTTCCGGCGGCCGGATCGCTCCACACCGTGGTGTTGTTCACGCCGGGGAAGTGCGCGGCGAGGTGGATCTGCTTGAGTGGCTTGCTCATGCGACAGGCGTCCTTAGGTCTCGGTGGTGGAACAAGCGCTCAGACAGAGGTGGCGGCGGAGGCGGTGGCAGAGGTT
This sequence comes from Streptacidiphilus jeojiense, assembly GCF_000719095.1. GTDB lineage: Bacteria > Actinomycetota > Actinomycetes > Streptomycetales > Streptomycetaceae > Streptacidiphilus > Streptacidiphilus jeojiensis. Next base: position 179,363 of record NZ_JOEH01000002.1, read on the forward strand.
GCGGCGGTGTAGCGGCTCCCCGGGCGGGGCAGCCCGAGCAGCCCGCGCAGGGTGTCCGCCTCGTAGGCGGTGCGGAAGGCTCCGCGGCGCTGCAGTTCGGGGACCAGCCGGCGGGTGATCTGCTCCAGGTCGTGGGGGAGGGTGGCCGGGCGCAGCCGGAAGCCGGCCAGCCCGGCCTGCTGCCACTCCAGCAGCAGGTCGGCGAGGTCGCCGGCGGTGCCGGCGAAGACCTCGGCGTCGCTCGTCAGCGGGGTGCCGGCCAGCTCGTCCAGCCGGTCCCGGCGGGCCGCGGCCGCGCCGGGGGCGTCGTCCAGGAAGACCAGCAGGTCGCCGAATATGTGCACGGTCTGGTCGGCGCGCCCGGCCGCGGCCTGCTCCGCGCGGATCTCGGCGACGATGCCGCGGGCGTCGTCCGCGTCGTGCGGGGTGGTGAAGCCGAGGTCGGTGGAGCGGGCGACCAGCCGGTAGGGGATGGTCTGGTGCGCCAGCGCGGTGACCAGCGGCTGACCCTGCGGGGGACGCGGGGTGATCGACGGCCCCTTCACGCTGAAGGCGCTGCCCTCGAAGTCGATGTAGTGCAGCTTCTCGCGGTCGATGAAGCGGCCGGTGGCGACGTCGCGGATCTCGGCGTCGTCCTCCCAGCTGTCCCAGAGCCGTCGCAGCACCTCGACGTAGTCGGCCGCCTCGTCGAACAGCTCGCCGACCAGGGCCTGGACCTCGGGGCGCTCGAAGTCCTCGAAGGTGAACGGCGGCAGCGTTCGGCGGCCGAAGAGCTCGGCCTCGTGCGGGCGTCCCGACACCTGGACCCGCACCCCGCCGCGTCCGCTGCTGACGAAGTCGAGGGTGGCGATCGCCTTGGAGATGTGGAACGGCTCGGTGTGGGTGACCGTGGCGGTCGGCACCAGGCCGATGTGCCGGCTGAGCGGGGCGATCCGGGCGGCGGTCAGCACCGCGTCCAGCCGCCCGCGGACCTGGTCGGTGCGCCGGTCCGGGGCGAAGGTCTCGGCCGACTGGAGGCCCAGGGAGTCCTCGATGGTGACGAAGTCCAGCAGTCCGCGCTCGGCCTCGGCGACGAGGTCCGCCCAGTACGCCGCGGTGAAGAGCCCCTCGGGCCGGGCGTCGGGCAGCCGCCAGGCGGCGGGGTGCCAACCCGTGCCGTCGAGGGCGACGGCCAGATGGAGGGCGGGGTGTGGGAGAGGCATGGGGGAGATCGCTTCCTGCTCGATTGGGGCCCGATGGTGCGGCGGGCATGCCGAGGGGGACCCGCGCCGGGGCGGCCCGGGGCGGAGTCGGCGGGAGGGTGGGTGCTTCAGCGAGAGGACCGCTGCAGCGGGAGAGGTGCTTCGGAGCGGTGGCCGGAGGTACGGCGGCGCAGCGCCCGTCGAGCGGGGGTGCTGCTCAGGCGGCCGGACAGAGGGCGCTGGCGATGCGCTGAAGATCGATATGGCGACGCGAGTACGTGCCCACTGGTTGACGCACTGCTCTCACCTCCGGTTCAGCTTGCGCGCTTACAGGACTGCGCCGTCCTGTCGGGTCGTCACCTGGAGCACCCCGCCGCGTCGGAGGGTTGCTGGTCAGCCAGCCAGGGCTTGTTGCTGACGCTCGTAACCTGCTCACACGCTAACTCCGGATGGGCGTCGAACACAATCCCCAGTGATCGACTGGGGATGGCCGAGGAGGTCCGCGGAGGTCCGGGGGAGGCCCGGGGCCGCTCCAGCGAGCCTCCAGCGAATCTCCACCGAACCGATAGGCATTGTCTAAATGCGCCGGACGGGTTACCGTGATCCCTGGTTATGAGCGTCAGCGTCAAGCCCTGGCTGGCTGACCGGCAACCCTCCGACGCGGCGGGGTGCTCCAGGTGACGACCCGACGGGACGCCACAGTCCTGTAAGCGCGAGATCGAAAGCGGAGGTGAGAGCAGTGCGTCGAGCAGTAGCCGGAACGTACTCGCGTCGCCACGTCGATCTGCTGCGGGTGAGCAGTGCCCTGTGTCCGGAGACGTGCGCGGTCCGCTGACCGCACCCTTCTCTCCCTGCCTTCATTCCCGGCACCTGTCACCCCATTCACGCCCCCCGCCGTGCCTCCACGGCGCGCTGCGGCGTTCTCACGGGACGGAACCCACACCCCCATGAGCAGTCCGGACACCTCTGCGCGCACCGCCGTCGCGCCCGAGCCTCCCCCTCCGGTCACCGACGACCGCCCGCTGCACCAGCGCCCCGAGGACGGGCAGCTGCTCGCCGCGAAGCTGGTCCCGCTGCGCCGCCCCGGCCAGTGGATCTCGGCTCTCGCCCTGCTCGTCCTGCTGGCCATGTTCGTCCACACCCTGCTGACCAACAAGCGGTTCCAGTGGGACGTGGTCGGCAGCTACTTCCTCAACGGCTCGATCGTGAACGGCCTGGTCCTGACGCTGTGGCTGACCGCGGCGGTGATGGCGACCGGCTATCTGCTCGGCATCGGCGTGGCGGTCATGAGGCTGTCCGGCAATCCGGTGCTGCGGTCGGTCAGCTTCGGCTTCGTCTGGCTGGTCCGCTCGGTCCCACCGCTGGTCCAGCTGCTCTTCTGGTACGAACTCGCTTCGCTCTACCCGCAGTTGTCGCTCGGCATCCCGTTCGGGCACGAGTTCGCGATGGTGCGGACGGCCCACCTGTTCAGCGGGATCCTCGCTGCCTTCGTCGGCCTGACCCTGGACGTGGCGGCCTTCGCTTCCGAGATCGTCAGGGGTGGCATCCTCTCCGTGGAGCACGGCCAGACCGAGGCCGCCGAGGCGCTCGGCCTCGGCCGGGCCAGGATCTTCCGCAGGATCGTGCTGCCGCAGGCGATGCCGGCGATCATCCCGGCCACCGGCAACCTGCTCATCGGGATGCTGAAGGCGACCTCGATCGTCAGCGTGATCGCGGTGCAGGACCTGCTCTACTCGTCCCAACTCATCTACAACCAGAACTACCTGATCATCCCTCTGCTGCTGGTCGCGACGCTCTGGTACATCATCCTCACCACGCTGCTCTCGATCGGCCAGTTCTTCGTCGAGCGCCACTACGCCCGCGGGAGCCGGCGCGGCGGCAGCGGCGGGACCGGCTTCTGGCAGCTCTTCCGCGGCAACATCCCGCTGTTCGGCGCCAGCGGCGCCAACGGTGCGGCCGGCGGCCGCAGCGGACGCGAACTGGCGGGCCTGTCATGAGCGCCGTTGAGCAGACCCAGGAGCCCCTGGTCCGGATCCGCGGACTGCGCAAGAGCTTCGGCGCCAACCTGGTCCTGGACGGCATCGACCTGGATGTGCGCGAGGGCGAGGTGACCGTGCTGCTGGGCCCCTCGGGCTCGGGCAAGTCCACCCTGCTGCGCAGCATCAACCACCTGGAGAAGCCGGACGCCGGCTTCGTCGAGGTGGGCGGCGAGATCATCGGCTACCGCCACCACGGCAGCAGGCTGCACGAGTTGGGCCACCGTACGATCACCAGGCAGCGCGCCGCGGTCGGCATGGTGTTCCAGCAGTTCAACCTCTTCCCGCATCTGACGGTGCTGGAGAACATCATCGAGGCCCCGGTCGCCGTCCGGGGCCTGACCAGGAAGTCCGCCGCGGTCCAGGCCAGGGAACTGCTGGAGCGGGTGGGACTGGACGGGCGCGAGAGCGCCTATCCCCGGCAGCTGTCCGGCGGACAGCAGCAGCGGGTGGCCATCGCCCGCGCGCTGGCCATGGAACCCCGGCTGCTGCTGTTCGACGAGCCCACCAGTGCGCTGGACCCCGAACTCGTCGGCGAGGTACTGGCGGTGATGCGCGACCTCGCCCTCAGCGGGATGACGATGATCGTGGTCACCCATGAGATCGGCTTCGCCCGCGAGGTCGCCGACTCCGTGGTGTTCCTCGACGGCGGACGCGTCATCGAGTCCGGCGCCCCGGCCGACGTCCTCGACAACCCCGGCCACGACCGGGCCCGCGCCTTCCTCGCCGCGGTCCTGTAACAGCACACCGCTCGCAGCGTCGCGCAGCGGCACCCACCTCCCGTTCCCACCCCCCGTTCCCACCCCCCGTTTCCGCCTCTCACGGCACCCCCTTGCCTCGTCCCGGACCTCACGGCCCTTCACGGCCTGCCCTTCGAAAGGAACCGCTGTGCCGAATCGCCATCTCCCCCGCACCGCCTACGCCGCCCTCGCGGCCTCTGCCGCGCTGGCCCTGCTCACCGCCTGCGGATCGAGCTCCGGCACCACGGTGACGCCGGCTGCCGGCGGCGGCGCGTCCAGCGGCTCCGCGGGCTCCGCCCAGGCGGCGTCGACGGCGATACCCAGCCAGGACGTCGTCTCCTCGATCCAGGCCGACCCGGCCCTGAAGGCCGAACTCCCGGCGGCGGTCCGCAGCAGCGGCACGCTCACCCTGGGCACCGTCAAGGCGGTCGGCAGCTCCAACCTCCCGCACGGCGGCCAGGGCTCGGACGGCAAGCAGGTCGGGCTGGACGTCGACCTGCGCGATGCGGTCGCCAAGGTGCTGGGAGTCAGCTGGAACGTCGAGTTCGGCACCTTCCCCACCGTCATCCCCGGTGTGCAGAACGGGAAATACGACGTGGGCCAGGCCAACTTCGGTGCCACCAAGGCCCGGGAGCAGGTGGTCGACTTCACGACCTACCTGAACGACGGTCAGTCCTTCCTCGGTGCCGCCGGGTTGAAGATCGACAGCGCCACCAGCATCACCGACCTGTGCGGCTACAACGTCGCCACCAGCCCGGGTACCACCTTCCAGCAGCTGCTCACCGACGGCGCGTCCAAGTGCGCAGCGGCCGGCAAGAGCCCCTACAAGGTGCAGTACTTCGCCGACACCGCGCCGATCTTCCTGGGCCTGGCCAACGGGAAGGTCGACATCTACTTCGGCCCCACGCTGGGGCTGAAGTACGACGCCGCGCACATCCCCGGCACCAAGTACCTCGGCCAGGTCGGCACCACGCCGGTCGGCTTCGTCACCGCGAAGGGGTCGCCGATCGCCAAGGCGCTCAGTGACGCGGTCAACAAGCTCATCGCCACCGGCGACTACGCGAAGATCTTCGCCAAATGGGGGGTCCCGGGTACCGGCGTCACCCGTTCGGTCGTCAACCCGCCCACCACCTTCTGAGCCGGCAGGAGACCCCTCCGATGTCCGAACAGTCCATCCCCGCACCACCGTTCGAGGTCGCCGACAGACCGCCGAGCCGAACCCCGTCCGCCTCGGCGACGTCTGACGCTCCGTCTGACACCCGGTCCGATGCGCCGCTGTCCCGCCAGCGGGTCATCCCGCTGCGGCACCCGGGCCGCTGGATCGCGACCGCCGTGGTCCTGGTCCTGGTCGCCCAGTTCGCGCACGGCCTGGTGACCAACCCGTTCTACCAGTGGGGCCGCTTCCAGTACTGGTTCGCCCGCCCGGTGATCCTGCAGGGCCTGCTGGTCACCCTGGAGGTCGCCGCGCTGAGCGCGGTGCTCGGCCTGGTCGGCGGCATCGTGCTGGCCCTGATGAGGCAGTCGAGGAACCCGATCCTCCGGGCCGTCAGCTGGACCTACATCTGGCTGTTCCGCTCGGTCCCGCTGATCGTCGTGCTGCTGGTGCTCTACAACTTCAGCGCCCTCTACAAGACGCTCAGCCTGGGCGTGCCCTTCGGTCCCGGCTTCGTCCACTTCAACGAGTCGGCGCTGGCCACCGACCTGGTGGTGGCGACCCTCGGGCTCAGCCTCAACGAGGCCGCCTACGCCGCCGAGGTGGTCCGGTCCGGCATCCTCTCGGTCGACCAGGGACAGCACGAAGCCGCTGCGGCGCTGGGACTGCCCAGGGGCTACCAGTTCCGACGCATCGTGCTGCCGCAGGCGCTGCGAGCCATCGTCCCCGCCTACGTCAACCAGCTCATCGGCCTGATCAAGGGCACCTCGCTGGTGTTCTACGTCTCGCTGCTCGACCTGTTCGGCGAGGTCCAGAACATGGGCAGCACCTACCCCGGCGACGTGGTCCCGCTGCTGCTGGTGGCCACCGTCTGGTACGTGGTCCTGACCAGCGTCGTCTCCGTCGTGCAGTTCTACGTGGAGCGCCACTACTCCCGCGGGGCGCTGCGCACCGTCCCGCCGACACCGCTGCAGCGGCTCCGGGTGAGCCTGCGGCAGCTGCGCGAACGCGCCGACTTCGGAAGCACGGTGAACTCATGACCGGCACCACCACGCTGACCGCCACGGCCGCCGCCGTCGAGGTGCACGGAGCGCACAAGTGGTACGGCGCCAACCGGGTCCTGGACGGCGTCGACCTCACCGTCCAGCCCGGACAGGTCGCGGTGATCCTCGGCCCGTCCGGCTCGGGGAAGTCCACACTGCTGCGGGCGATCAACCACCTCGAACAGCTGGACGTCGGGCACGTCAGCGTCAACGGGGAGCTGATCGGGGTCCGCCGCCACGGGGAGCGGCTCAAGGAGCTGGGCGAACGGGCGATCCTGGCCCAGCGCGCCGGAATCGGCTTCGTGTTCCAGGGCTTCAACCTGTTCCCGCACCTGACCGCACTGGAGAACATCGCCGCCGCGCCGGTGGCGACCGGGCGCGCGACCCGGGAGGAGGCCCGGGCGACCGCGCGCGACCTGCTGGAACGGGTGGGCCTGGCCGACAAGGCGGACGCCTACCCGCGCCAGCTGTCCGGCGGACAGCAGCAGCGCGTCGCCATCGCCCGGGCGCTGGCGCAGAAGCCCGGACTGATCCTGTTCGACGAGCCGACCTCAGCGCTCGACCCCGAACTGGTCGGCGAGGTGCTGGCCGTCATCAAGGACCTGGCCGGTAGTGGCACCACCCTGATCGTGGTCACCCACGAGATCGGCTTCGCCCGCGAGGTCGCCGACCTGGTCGTCTTCCTCGACGGCGGCCGCATCCTCGAACAGGGCAGCCCGGCGGAGGTGCTGGACAACCCGCAGCACCCGCGCACCAGGGAGTTCCTCAGCAGGGTCCTCTGACCCCCCGTCCGCTGACCCCGTCCCAACCACATTCCCATTCGCAAGCACAGCCAAGTCCCAGGAGAACCATGTCCAGCGCCGTGTCCAGACGTGTCCGCCTCATCCCCGCCACCGCCGCTCTGAGCGCCCTCGCGATCGGCCTGACCGCCTGCGGAAGCACCACCACCGCCAAGACCGAGACCGCAGCCGCCGCCGCACCGGCGGGGAGCACCGTCGTCGCCGTCGGCGCACTCTCCAACGGGGCCGCGACCGAGGTCGACCTCACCGTCGCCCAGGTCGACTCGATCCGGGCCGAGCTGCCCGCGTCGGTACGCGACAGCGGCGAGCTCACCATCGGCCTCGGCCTGCTGCCCGCCGGCTCTGCGCCGCTGGGCTACACCGGCTCCGACCAGAAGACCCTCACCGGCTCCGAGCCGGACATCGGCCGCCTGGTCGCCGCGGTCCTCGGCCTCAAGCCGGTGCTGGCCAACGCGACCTGGGACAACCTCTTCGTCGGCATCGACAGCGGGAAGACCGACGTGGGCTTCTCCAACATCACCGACACTGAGCAGCGCAAGACCAAGTACGACTTCGCCAGCTACCGGCAGGACAACCTCGGCTTCGAGGTCCTCAAGAGCAACAGCTGGAACTTCGACGGCACGGCGGAGAGCCTCGCCGGGAAGACCGTCGCCGTGGGCGCCGGCACCAACCAGGAGAAGATCCTGGAGAAGTGGCAGTCCACCCTCAAGGCCGAGGGCAAGACCCTCACCATCAAGTACTACCCCGACGCCAACACCACGTACCTGGCCCTGGACTCGGGCAAGATCGACACCTACTTCGAGCCCAACCCCGAGCTCGCCTACCACATCACCCAGACCGCGAAGACGCCCAACCCGACCCGGAGCGCCGGCAAGTTCTCCGGCGCCGGCGCCAGCCTCCAGGGGCTGATCGCCGCCACCACCAAGAAGGGCGACGGCCTGGCCAAGCCGCTCGCCGACGCCATCAACTACCTCATCAAGAACGGCGACTACGCCAAGTGGCTGGCCGCCTGGAACCTCTCCAACGAGGCCGTCCCCACCTCCCTGGTCAACCCGCCCGGCCTCCCGCTCACCAACTCCTGAGCAACCGTCAGGGCCGTCCGCCCCGTCCTTCTGTGATCGCGGAGGGACGGGGCGGACGGTCACCGCAGTCGGACGATTGCCAGTACGGCGGCAGACAGACAGGCGACCGCGAACCCGGTTCCGCACAGTCCGAGGAGTACCGCGCCCGGCAGGTTCGGTGGCAGGTCCGCGAGGACCGCGTCCTGCGGACGTTCCGGCAGGTAGCGGACCGGGACCTGATCGCCGACGGCCCGAGACAGGCCGGACTCGTCGTTGGTCAGCATCCTTCGGCCGTCCACCGTACGGAAGGCCACCACCGCATGCTGCACCCCGTCGCGGCCCTGATCCCCGGGAACGGTGTAGACGTGCAGCACCTGCCCGTCCGCCGGCAGCCCGTCACTCAGGGTCCGGCGCGTCCGCACCCTACGACGGACCGCCCGCGCGCCGATCACCAGGACCAGCAGGCCGGCCACCCCGCAGAGCAGGGCGAACGCTCCGAGCGCCACAGCGGACCACCTCCGGGTGCGAGAACCGCTCGGGACATCCGCGTATCCCGGTTGTCCGCAGGTCGACCCGACAAGGATCATGGCGTGATGACTGATCACTTCGCCCCGACATCGCGGACCGTGTTGCGACTCACGGAGTATACGAAGGCCGACCAGACGGAGATCCTCGGCGACGGCGCCGATCCCTTCGGAGTGGCGGAGGCCGGACTGACGTGGCTGCCCAAGAAGGACCACTTCGGTATCAGGCAGAACGGCCGCCTCGTCGCCCATACCGGTCTGCTGCAACTCCCCATCGTGATCGGCGCTGTCGAAACGGAGGTCGTGGGCATCGGCGGAGTGGCCGTCGCGCCCGATCTACGGGGGCAAGGACTCGCACGGTCGGTCGTCTCCGCGGCCCTGGACCACGCACGGACGATGGGTCCCCGGTTCGGGCTCCTGTTCTGCCGACCGCCGCTCGTCCCGCTCTACCAGCGACTCGGCTGGCACCTGCTTGACCAGGACGTCCAGGTCGAGCAGCCGGAGGGACCCGTGACCATGCCGCTGCGGACCATGTGGACGCCGCTCCACGACGGCGCCTACTGGCCTGCCGGAGCGGTGCGGCTGCACTCGCTCCCGATGTGAGAGCGAGGGGCGGATTCGGTTCCTCTCGCGGCCAGGCACCGACAGTGGATCAAGTGACCATGGCGGGAACCCGCTAGCCCGCCCGGACGGGCGAGCCTAGGCTCGCGGCCATGACTTCGCAGCAGAGCCGTGAGCTCGTCCAGGGCGCATGGCGGGCGTTCGCATCCCGCGACCCGGAGCAGGTCTCGGCAGTCTTCACCGAGGACGCGGAATGGTTGGCCCCGGCGGGCAACGCGACAGCCGTCGCACTCGGCGGGAGCAACCACATGGTCGGGAGGGAAGCCATTGTGCACTTCCTGACCGTCGACTTCCCCCGGCTCTTCACCAAGGACGTCACCGTCACCTTCCGTGGCTTCCACGCCGACGGCGACGTCGTCGTGGTGGAGGAGACCATGGAGGCCACGCTGTCCAACGGGAACAGCTACAGCAACGACTACTGCTTCATCTTCGAGCTGCGCGACGGACTGATCCACCGGGTACGCGAGTACATGGACACGGCCCGCGGCGCCCGCATGGTCTTCGCTGGCCAGGACGGGTGAGCGCTGGGTTGCTCGGAGCGCCCCACGTTTGCAACGGCAGCGTGTGGTGACGCGAGTCGGCCGCCGTCTCCCGGGCTCGCGCCCGGAAAGAAGCGGCTTCGCCGCGCGACAAGGGCAGGGGGTGCCCGGGCCCGGCGCGAAGCGTGCGGCGAGGGCGCGAGGCTGGGGCGCGTGCGCCGTTCTGGGCCGTTTTGGGGTCTCGACCTGCGTTGGGGTCACTGAATTCGGGCATACCGGTCAGGGATTGTCGGACGAGTGACCCCAAAGCCCGGGTGATCGGGCGAACCGGGGTCACTTTCGGGACAAGGGGTCACTTGATCTTGCCCATTTGCCCGATTCATCCGCACTTGCCCGTACCAAGAATGACCCGACGTACCAAAAGTGACCCCAGTTCAGCCGCAGGCACCACGCAGGAACGTTTCCGCAGCCCCGCCCGGAAGGGCACCGACCCGCCGCCCGGCAGCGCACGCCCCACCACCCGCCCCGCTCCTCGTCGTTGGCCGTGAGCGACAGCGAGCCACCCCAGCCCGGCACGGAGCGGCGCGCCCCATGGAGGTGACGGTGGGTCAGCGGGAGCAATCGCGCACCGGTCACTCCGCCGCTGGATGGGGGCTCGGTCGCTACAGGGTCCCGGTTCCGTCGCTGGTCCCGGTCCCGGTCTCGGTCTTGCGCTGGAACAGGGCTGTCCAGAGGAACGGCTCGCCGAACAGCGAGGACTCGGGGGGCTCGTCGCGCATGCGGCGCAGTTCCACTTTCGTCAGTCCGGAGAAGATCCAGCGCAGGGACTCCGGAGTGTAGGCGAGGCCGCCGTGGAGGCGGCCCTCGCGGTAGAGGTCGGTATCGGGGAGTTCGGAGCCCATCGCGCCGGACGCGAAGCAGGTGAGGGCCAGGTGGCCGCCCGGGGCCAGGACTCGGTCAAGGAGGTCGAGGTAGCTGATCCTGCGATGCGGCGGCAGGTGGTGGAAGCAGCCCGAGTCGCAGATCAGGTCGTAGGGCCCGGTGAGCTCAGTGGCGGTGAGGGCGAAGGCGTCGCCGCAGCGGAATCGGACGGCCGTCGCCGCTTCGCTGTCGCGGGACCGGTCCTCGGCCCAGGCGATGGCGGCGGGGGAGAGGTCGACGGCGTCCACCTGGAACCCCTGCGATGCCAGGAACAGCGCGTTCCGGCCGGGGCCGCAGCCCAAGTCGAGGGCCCGACCCGGCGTGACCAGGCCCCGGTCCAGGTAGGAGGCCAGGTTCTCGTCGGGCTTGGCGACGAAGAACGGGATCGCCCTGGAGCGGTCCGCGTAGAAGCCGTCCCACCAGGGGCCCCCGTTGGCCGCCGTCCAGCGGTCCGCCTCGGGGGCGAACAGGTCGTCCAGCAGCCTGAGTACGTCCTCGACCGTGCGCATGTTCCGGTCCATCCGACCGACGACCCCCTTCGACGATGACCGGATGCTACTGACGGTTTCGGCGAAGGGCCAGCTCAGGGCGGGTGGCCGCAGGTCGCGTGGGGCCGTCCGGCGGTGGTGGCAGAGGGGGTGGGCCTCTGGGCCCGGGCCCCGCCCGCGCGATCGGCCCTACCCCCGTACGGCTTCGTCAAGGGCCCGTTCCCGGTCGGGTCCAGCCATGTTTTTTCGCGGATTCAGCGGATGTCAGCGGGGGAGCCAGGCGTCCGGGGTGGCGGCCATTTTTCGGACGTGGGGTGGGAGTCGGCCGCTGAGGACCTGGGCGAGGGTCGTCTCGTCGAGGACGCGGCGCAGGCTGGCTCGGGCGGCGACCCAGACCTCGGGGAGGTGTTCGGCGGCGCCGGCGTAGGCGGTCTCGTGCGGGCGCAGGCCGCGGACCTCGGCGAGCGGGCCGTCGACGGCGCGGATGACCGACCCCAGGCTGATCTCGGTGGCGGGCTTCGCCAGGGTGTAGCCGCCCTCGGCGCCGCGGTGGCTGCAGACCAACCCGGCGTGGCGGAGTTCGACCAGGATCGTCTCGACGAACTTCCGCGGCAGCCCCTGATGGTCGATCAGGACATTGGCCTTCACCAGCTCAGGGCCATGGGCGGCCAGCTCGAGCATGGCCCGTACCGCGTAGTCCGCCTTGGCCGAAATCTGCACGGTTGATGCTAACAGCGGTGGTGCCGCCGGGGGCGGCTCCTGCCGTTCGCCGTTGCGTGTGCCGGTCCGCCGATGCTGTAATACATTTGCTTGCAAAGCAAAGCTAGCGAGGGCTCCGCCGGATGCGCGGGCCCCGACGGAGGAGTCGGCATGGGCTGGAACGACCAGATCATCAACGAGTTCCGGGAGAACAACGGCCGGGTGGGCGGCATGTTCGAGGGGGTCCCGCTGGTGCTGATCACCACGGCCGGGGTGCGGAGCGGAAAGCCGCACACGACCCCGGTCGTGTGTCTGCGGGAGGGCGGGCGGGTGGTGGTCTTCGGCTCGAACATGGGGAAGGACCGGCACCCGGACTGGTACCGCAACATCCTCGGCACCGCGCAGGTCACCCTAGAGACCGGGACCGAGGAGGGCCGGGTGAGGTCCTACTCCACCCGCGCGGTCGTCCTCCAGGGCGAGGAGCGGGACCGGCTGTGGGAGCGGCAGTGCGCTCTCGACCCGGCCTTTCGCGCCTACCAGGAGAAGACCGAGCGGCAGATCCCGGTGATCGCCCTGCATCCCCTGGACCTGTCGGCGGACCCGGCCCGGACCCGGCTGGTCGGGGAGCAGCTGCTGGCGCACCACCGGGACCTGCGCGCCGAACTCGCCCGGCTGCGCGCATCGCTCCTCGACCCGGCGTCGGCGCCAGCGTCCGCGTCGGTGTCTACGTCCGCGTCGGCGTCGGCGCCGGCGTCCGAAGGGCTCGGACCGGCCGCGCAGCTGCGCCGGCACTGCCTGGCCTTCTGCTACGGACTGCAGCTGCACCACACCCGCGAGGACGGTGCCTTCACGGAGTTCGAGCGGGTGTACCCGCACCTGGTTCCGGTGATCACGCGGCTGCGTGCGGAACACGCCGTCGTGGAGCAGGGCCTGAGGGAGTTCGAAGAGCTGCTGGACGCCGCGCCCAGCGGTGCCGACGGCGAGGTCGGGTCGGTCCGTGCCGAGCTGGAGCGGGTGGTGGCCGATCTGGAGCAGCACTTCGCCTACGAGGAGGAGCAGCTGCTGCCCGCCCTGCGCGGCGACGTCGGATAATCTGGCGGCTCAGGGAAGGCCGCGCACTGGGCGCTGAGCCGGCTGGGAAGGGGTGCTGGAGTGGCGACGGAGCCCGGCTTGGACCCCGTTCCGGATCCGGGCAGCGGTCTCAGCACCGACGACGCGATCCGGGCCATGCTGCTGCTGATGCCCAGGGTGGCGGCCCGGATCAAGCGGATCCCGCTGCCGGAGCGGCTCCAGTCGATGAAGTTGGCCCCCCGACACCTGTCGCTGCTCTCGTACCTGCTCTTCGACGGGCCGATGCCGGTCAGTCAGCTGGCGGCCAGGCTCGAAGTGGCGCCCACCACGGTGAGCCTGATGGTCAGTGACCTGACCCAGCAGGGCGTACTGGAGCGGCGCGACGATCCGGAGGACCGGCGGCGGACCATCGTGGCCCTCAGCGAGGACCCGGAGACCCGCTCCGCGATCGAGCGCTGGCTGGCGAACGGCGCCCGTGCCTGGCGTGCGGCCTTCGATCCGCTGACCCCGGCCGAGCGGGCGGTCTTCGTCCGCACCATGGAGGCCTACGAGGGCGAGAGCAGCTGACGCCCACCCGCTACCCGGACTCCTGCCCGGACCGCTTGGCCAGGCGTCGGCGGACCAGCTCCTTGTCCTCCTCCGGCAGCGCGTCGGCGACCAGCAGCCTCGGCAGCAGTTCGGGTTCGAGCGTCGCCGCGCGGAAGACCAGCCCGACGGTGACGTCGTGGTCCGGCCGGTGGCCGATCTCCACGCGGTCGCCGGCGCTGATCTCGCCCGGCTCGATCACCCGCAGGTAGGCGCCGGGCACCGCGGCCTGGGTGAACCGCTTGATCCAGCCCTCGCGCCGCAGCCACCCCTGGAAGGTCGAGCACGGGATGCGGGGGCAGGACACCTCCAGGACCACCTGCGGGCCGATGTGCCAGCGCTCGCCGATCAGGGCGCCGGTGACGTCCAGGCCGAGCGTGGTGAGGTTCTCGCCGAAGGCGCCGCCGGGCAGCGGTCGGCCCAACTCCGCCTCCCAGCCGTCGAGATCCTCCCGGGCGTAGGCGTAGACGGCCTGGTCGTAGCCTCCGTGATGGTCCACGTCGTAGACGCGGTCACCGGCGAGGCCGACCGCTCCGGTGCCCTTCGGCCCCGGGGCGGTGACCGCCACTGGGCCGTCGACCGGCCGCTTGTCGATCCCGGTGTCACCGGGACCGCTCTTCCACGGATTCGGCTGGGGCCGGCCGACATTGACCGAGAGCAGTTCCATGCTGGCGAGATTACGGTTCGCCGCGGGTTCCAGTCGATCCATTTTCACTCTCGCGATCTACACTGTCGCGATGTTCTCCGACGCCGATGCCGCAGCCCTCTACGACCTGCTCAACCCCTGGGACCCGGAGCGCTTCCCCAGCGACGCCTTCTACGACGGACTGGTCCGCGACGCCGACGCGGTGCTGGACGTGGGCTGCGGTACCGGCGCCATGCTGCACCGGGCCCGCGAGTCCGGCCACACCGGCCGGCTCGTCGGGATCGACCCCGACCGCGCGGCGCTGGACCGGGCCCGACGGCGCAGCGATGTCGAGTGGGTGCTCGGGGTGGCCGCCGATGCCGCCTGGGACGGTGAGTTCGACCTGGCGACCATGGTCAGCCATGCGTTCCAGTGCCTGGTCGGCGACGACGAGCTGCGCGCCTCGCTCGCGGCGGTCCGTACCGCCCTCCGCGACGGCGGCCGGTTCGCCTTCGAGACGCGCCACCCGCAGGCCCGCGCCTGGGAGTCCTGGGAAACCGACCCCGCCGCGCCGGTCGACGACGCCGACGACATCGTGGACCCGAGCGGGCGCGTCCTGCGCTCCTCGCACCACGTCGAGTCGGTCGTCGGCGACGTGGTGACCTTCACCGAGACCACCACCGACAAGGAGCACGGCACCGTACTGCGCGTGGACCGCACCAGCCTGCGCTTCCTGGACGTCCCGACACTCGCGGACTTCCTGGCCGAGGCCGGCTTCGCGATCGAGGCGCAGTACGGCGACTGGCACCGGGGCCCCCTCACCGGTACCAGCCGCGAGATCGTCACCGTCGCACGCCGGGTCTGAGCCCGGGGAGCGCTAGCTGCCGGGGTTCGGAGCGGGCGCCTGGGTGCTGCAGACCAGCGGTACCCCGGTCGGCACCAGGCGCTCGACCGAGCCGGGACGCCCGTGGGTGACCGCCAGTTGAGCCGGCGTCAGGTAGCCGATGAACAGCTGCTCGCCCTTGGGCATCGCCGAGGGGACGAAGACGAACTCGACCCTGCCGCCGCTCAGCGACTCGCCCTTCATGACCTTGTCGACCCCGGCCCCCACGCCGCTGGGGTCCAGCGTCCCGTGGTCGGCCGGCCCCCGGCAGAACTCCCCGGTCTTCACCAGCACCGGGAATCCGGCCCTGGCCAGGGCTGCCTGGAGGCCCGCGCTGTCCTCGAAGTACTTGGCCTTGTCCCAGGTCACGTGGATGGTGCCGTCGGCGTTGCTGTCCACGGTGTAGGCGGCGGTGTGGATGTGCACGGCGGCTGTCTGGGAGCCGCTGCCGCCGGCCGTGGGCGGCGCCGTCGACGGGTTGCCGTAGGTCGTCACGCCCAGCGCCAGGCCCGCGGCCGCCGCGGCGGCCACGGTGACCTTGGCCAGGCGCCGACGGCGCCCGCGCGCGCGGCCCGCGGCCACGATCTGCTCGACCGGGGTCGGCATGCCGACCCCGGCCAGCGATGCCTTCAGTGTCTCCAGGACCTCGGTGGTCCCGGGGGTGTCCTCGTTCATGGTCCGACCTCCAGATTGTCTGCCAGGTTGTGCGCCAAGTCGTCCGCCAGGCTCCCCGCGCCGACGAAGTGGTCGCGCAGTGTCGCCACGGCGCGTGCCAGATGTGCGGTGACGGTCCCCGGCGCGATGCCGAGGGCCTGGGCGGTGGCTCGGGTGTCCAGGTCCAGGAAGACCCGGAACGCGATCACCTCCCGCTGCCGCTGCGGGAGTGCGCGCAGCGCGGCCAGCAGGGCCGGGTCCAGGCCGGATGGGTCGACCGCGGCCACTGCGGTGTCCGCGGCCTCGTCGGCGCCGTCCCAGACGACCTCCCGGCGCCGCCTGCGCCACCAGGACACCCTGGTGTTGAAGGCGGTGCGGACGACCCACGCGCGCGGCGCGGGATGCGCGCGCACCACCTGCCAGGAGGTCCAGGCCCGGGTGAACGCCTCTGCGACCAGGTCCTCGGCCAACTGCCGGTCACCCACGCCGGCCAGCACCGCCCTCAGGCAGGCGTCCCGGCTGGCCTCGTAGAACTCGCTGAACTCCAGCTGCTTCACACCCGCTATACGCTCGGGGGCCGCGATTCGCTTACCTGGCGGACGAGGCCGCTCTGGCATGATCTCTCCCGCTGTCGGTGGGTCATCGATGGGTGCCAGGGAGGGGAGGACCAGTGCAGCACTTCGAGCGTCCCGAGGGGATGCCTCCGGTGAACGGTTACAGCCATGCGGTGGCCGCGGCCGGGACGGTGGTCGCCGTCTCGGGGCAGGTGCCGCTGGACGCGGAGGGACGGCTGGTGGGGGAGGGTGACGCCGCGGCCCAGGTCCGGCAGGTGTTCCGCAATCTGGTGGCCGCGCTCGGAGCGGCCGGCGCCGGGCTGGAGCACGTCGTGAAACTCACGGTGTTCCTCACCGATCTGGGCGACCTCCCGGCCTTCCGCCAGGCGCGTGACGAGTTCCTCGACCCGAAGCGCCTGCCGGCCTCCTCCCTGGTCCAGGTCGCCGGTCTGGTGCACCCGGGATTCCTGGCGGAGATCGACGCCCTCGCGGTCATCCCTACGACTGCAGAAGCTGTCTGACGGACCGTCGGAGCGCGGTCAGGCCCCGGCGCCGGAACCGGAACCGGGGCCGGTGCTCGCGGCGAGGCCGGCGGCGAGGGTCGCCGTGGCGTCGTCGACCATCCGGCGCCGGTCCGCCTCGGGCAGGTCGCGGATCGGGCCGTCCAGCAGGAGTGTGGTCAGGCCGTGGACCATCGCCCAGGCGGTGATCTCGGCGCCGGGGCGGCGGGCCGGGGCGATCAGGCCGGCGGCGAGCATGGAGTCCAGGACGTCCACCAGTACCCGGTAGGCGCGCTCGGTGCCGAGGTCGAACGGCTCGGGCTCGGTCGGCGTCCCATCGGCGGTCCCGGAGTGGCAGAAGGCGGTACGGAACAGGCCGGGGGCGGAGAGGGCGAAGTCGACGTAGCCGTGGCCGATGGCGCTCAGCCGTGCCCGTGCCCGTGCCTGTGCCCGCGTCCGCTGCTGCCCGCCACCGCCGTCGGCCGCCCCGGGTGAGCGGTGTTGGTCGGCGTCGGCGTCGGCAGCATCGGCGTCGTCAGCGTCAGCGTCGGCCTTGGCGACCGCTGCCGCCAGGGCGTCGGCGAGGTCGGCCAGGGCCTCGTGCTTGACCGCCTTGAGCAGGTCGGCGTGGTTGGCGAAGTGCCGGTAGGCGGCCGTGGGGGAGACCCCGACGCGACGGGCGGCCTCGCGCAGCACGACGGCTTCGGGTCCGCCCTCCCTGGCGAGTTCCGCCGCGGCGGCGGACAGCGCATTGCGCAGGTCGCCGTGGTGGTAGGCGCCGCGTGGGGGCGTTCGTTCCGAGGTCGTCCGTTCGTGCTGCACCTGACCATGCTGCCGCATGTTGACGCCGTCAGCATCCGTGGCGCTAGGATGTTCACGCCGTAAACATCTATCGTGAGCGCACACCCGGGGTGGGGTAACCAGTGAACGGACCGTCAGTCCAGCCGGACCACGCAGAGCTCGCAGAACCCGTGGAACCCGCAGAGTCGGCTTCCACACCGCCCACACCGCCCACACCGCCCGGCCCGGCCGGCCCGCCCGGCCCCCCGGGCCCGCGCGGTCCGCTGGCCCGGCTCGCCGGCCTCGCCCACCGGCGCGCCCGGCCGCTGCTGGTCCTCGCCGTCGTCGCGCTGGTCGCCGCCGGGGCGCTCGGTGTCGGGGCCTTCGGCAAGCTGCAGAACGGCGGCTTCGACGACCCCGCCTCCCCCTCCAGCCGTGCCGCGCAGCTGCTGGACTCCCGCTTCGGCGGCACCACCGACCTGGTGCTGCTGGTCCGTCCCAGCGCCGGCGGCAGCGTCGACACCCCCGCAGACACTGCGGCCGGCCGGGCGCTCACCGTACGGCTCCGGGCCGAGCCGGGGCTGACCCATCTGGCGTCCTACTGGGACCCCGGCACGGCCGCCGCCACCGCGGCGCTGCGCAGCGACGACGGCACCGCAGCGCTGATCGTCGCGCACGTCGACGGCAGCGAACAGCAGGCGTCCAAGACCGCCAAGGCACTGATCTCCCGCTACGCCGGGGTCCACGACGGCCTCAGCGTCCAGGCCGGCGGTCACCGCGGCGTCAACAACGACGTCTCCAGCCAGGTCACCAAGGACCTCGCGCTCGCCGAGGGCATCGCCGTGCCGGTGACGCTGCTTCTCCTGGTGCTGGCCTTCGGCAGCCTGGTCGCCGCGCTGCTGCCGCTGGTCATCGGCGTGATCGCGATCCTCGGCACCTTCGCCGAGCTGGACCTGCTCGGCAGCGTCACCAGCGTGTCCGTCTTCGCCATCAACCTCACCACCGCCCTCGGCCTGGGCCTCGGCATCGACTACGCGCTGCTGCTGGTCAGCCGCTTCCGGGAGGAACTGGCCGCGGGCCGGGAGACCCCGGAGGCGCTGGTCGCCACGGTGCGCACGGCCGGGCGCACCATCCTCTTCTCGGCCGCGACGGTGGCCACCGCCCTCGCCGCGCTGCTGGTCTTCCCGCCGTTCTTCCTGCGCTCCTTCGCCTACGCCGGCATCGGCGTGGTCGCCATCGCCGCGCTGGCCGCCCTGATCGTGGTTCCGGCGCTGCTCGCGGTCCTCGGTCCGCGCGTCAATGCCGGACGGCTGCCCTGGCCCCGCACCACCCCGGGCGTGGCCTCACCGCGCTGGGGGCGGCTGGCCGCCGCGGTGATGCGCAGGCCGGTCCGGTGGGCGCTGCCGGTGCTCGCGGTGCTGCTGCTCGGTGCCGCGCCGCTGCTCGGGGTCGCCTTCGGCACTCCGGACCAGCGGGTCCTGCCGACCAGTGCGCCCAG
Organism: Streptacidiphilus jeojiense; assembly: GCF_000719095.1. Classification (GTDB taxonomy): domain Bacteria; phylum Actinomycetota; class Actinomycetes; order Streptomycetales; family Streptomycetaceae; genus Streptacidiphilus; species Streptacidiphilus jeojiensis. The sequence continues at coordinate 198,259 of NZ_JOEH01000002.1, forward strand.
CCGCCAGGTCGCGGACGTACTGGCGGCGCACTTCCCCGGCAATGACACCACCGCGCTGCAGGTGGTCACCGACGGTCCGGTCGACGGCGCCCACCTGGACGCCTACGCCCGGACGCTGTCCCGGCTCCCCGGCGTCGGCAGCGTCAGCTCCAGCGCCGGGACCTTCCACGACGGAGCGCCCGTCCCCGGCGTCCCGGTCCCGGCCGGCTACGGCACCGCCTCCGCGCAGCGGCTCACCCTCGCCACCACCGACGACCCGCACTCGACCGCGGCCCAGAACCTGGTCGACGCGGTGCGGGCGGCGCCGGCGCCGGTGGCCGGGGTCCGCAGCTACGTCGGCGGTGACGCGGCCGTCCTGGTCGATGCCAAGCACACCATCGGCAGCCGCCTGCCCTACGCCGTCGGGATGGTCGCGGCCACCACCTTCGTGCTGCTCTTCCTGTTCACCGGGAGCGTGCTGCAGCCGCTGCGCGCCCTGCTGCTCAACGCGATCAGCCTCAGCGCCGCGCTCGGCGCGATGGTCTGGATCTTCCAGGACGGCCACCTCGCCGGACTGCTGGGCTTCACCGCCCAGCCCATGGACACCTCCATGACGGTGCTGATGTTCTGCGTCGCCTTCGGCCTCTCCATGGACTACGAGGTCTTCGTCACCAGCCGGATCAAGGAGATGCACGACGCCGGCGCCGCCCCCGGCGAGGCCGTCACTGAGGGCCTGTCCCGCACCGGACGGATCGTCTCCACCGCGGCCGGGCTGCTCGCCGTCAGCTTCTTCGCCTTCGGGACCAGCAGCATCAGCTTCCTGCAGATGTTCGGCATCGGCACCGGGCTGGCGGTGCTGCTGGACGCGGTGCTGGTGCGCGGTGTCCTGGTCCCCGCGGTGCTGCGGCTGCTCGGCGACCGGGCCTGGTACGCACCGGCGCCGCTGCGGCGGCTGCACGACCGGATCGGGCTGGCGGAGGCGGAGAGCCCCGGCGCTCAGCCCCGGCAGAGGTCTACCTGACGGGCCGACAGAACCGAGGTCGCGGCGGAGAGCAGGCGGGTGCGCGGCAGGCGCCCGTCCGCCACCGCCGCGACCTCGGCCGAGGCGATGGCGGAGGTCTGCGCCTGGACCGTGGGGCCGAGGTCAAACATCACCATGTCCGCTCCGGCCCGCAGCGCCTGCACGGCCGCCTGCGGCATGCTGTAGCCGGCCCCGGAGACGGCACCGGCGCTCAGCGAGTCGGTGAGGACCAGCCCGTGGAAGCCGAGCCGTCCGCGCAGTTCGGTGCCGATCATGGTGGCGGAGAGCCCGGCCGGCAGGGTGGTGAGACCGGGGACGGAGTCGTTGGACATCATCACCGCCGGGGCGCCCGCGGCGATCGCGGTGCTGAACGGGGTCAGGCCGCCGTTCAGCTCGGCGGACCAGGGCACGGTGTGTGCCGGGGCGAAGTCGGAGTTGACCGTGGAGCCGCCGAGCCCGGGGAAGTGCTTCAGGACCGGGACGACGCCGGCCGAGCGCAGGCCGTTCATGAAGGCGACGGTGTCCCGGGCTGCGACAGCGGGGTCGCCGCTGAAGGAGCGCAGCCCGTCCGGGTTCCCCCGGCCGGGGACCTCGCCGCTGCCGTCGACGTCGGCGACCGGGGCCAGGTCCATGTTGACCTGGGCCGCCGCCATCCTGGCGCCGACCCGCGCCGCCGCCTGCCGGATCTGGTCGGGGGTCCAGTGCGCTCCCATCCAGCCGGGCCAGGGCAGCGAGCCGACCAGGTTGTCCATCCGCTGGATGGCGCCGCCCTCCTCGTCGGTCATCACCAGCAGTCCGATCCCGCCGGGCACCTGCTTCTTCAGTGCGGTGAGGTCGGCGCCCAGCCCGGACGGGGCCGAGGAGCCGAACAGCAGGACGCCGCCGGCGCCGGCGGCCACCTCCGGGGCGACGCTGCCGACGGCGTCCTCGGACGCCGGCACCGCGATCGTCAGCATGGCCAGCCGCCGGTCGGACCAGCCGGCCAGCCGCGACGCGTTGGTGCAGGAGGCCGGTCCGCCGGACGCCGACGAAGCCGGGGCGGCCGGGGACGCGCCGGGGACCGCGGAGGACCTGGACGGCGAGGGGCTTCCGGTCCTGCTCGGGCTTCCGGCCGCCGATGCGGATCCGGAGGCCCGGGAGTCCGCGCTGATGCGGTGGTCCGTGCCTCCCCCCGCGCCGCAACCGGTCAGAACCAGGGCCGCACCGGCCGTGAGCGCCCCGCCACGGACCGCGACCCGGACCGCGACCCGGACGGTGGCCGGGCGGAGACGGTGGGCGAGGGCGGACAAACGGGTGGATGTGGCGCTATGCGGCATGCTTTCACCGTAGTGCGGGATGCCGCCGGGTGCGTCCGACACGACGGCGGAGTCCGGTGAGGATCTCCGGCGGCCCCCTCCCGAGCGGGTCGTCCCTCCCGAGCGGGTGGTTTTCTCCCGAGCGGCTTAGCCCCTCGCGAGCGGCTCAGCCCCGCCCGAGCAGGTCGGCCAGGACCCCGGCGTAGCGGCCCGCCGCCTCCGGGTCCGCGGCCAGGAACAGTTCCGGCTCGATCAGCTCCAGCTCCATCACCGCCGGGCCGTCCGGCAGCTGGACCAGGTCGACCCGGGCGTAGCTGGTCGCCGCCGGGGCCGCGGCGAGGGCGGCAGCGGCGACGGCCAGTTCGGCGGCGTCCGGGGTGTGAGGCTGCACCGATCCGCCGTGGTGCAGGTGGATGCGGTACTCGCCGGCCGCGGGGACCTTGCGGACGGCGTGGCTGAAGGTGCCGTTGAAGTGGATCAGTGAGGTCTCCCCGCGGGCGAGCACCGACTCGGCGAACGGCTGCACCAGGGCGTCGCCGTGCCCGGTCAGCTCGGCCAGGTGGGCTGCCGCGGCCCGGTCGTCGGCGAAGGAGCGCAGGGCGCCGCGCGCACCCGCCGACACGGCCGGCTTCAGCACCACCTCGCCGGCGCCGAACGCGCCGAGCACCCGGGCCCGCTCGGCGTCGGAGGCGCCCCGCGGCACCAGCCGGGTCGGCAGCACCGGTACGCCGGCCGCCGCCAGTTCCACCAGGTAGCCCTTGTGGCTGTTCCAGAGCAGCACCTCGACCGGATTGCGCAGGGTGGTCAGCTTCGCCGTCCGCTCGGCCCAGGCGGTGAACTCCTCCCGCCGGGCCCAGTAGTCCCAGGTCGTGCGCACCACGGCGAGACCGTACCGACCCCAGTCGAGGGGTTCGTCCCAGGGGTGGATCTCCACAGTGAGGCCCAGCCGGGCCAGCTCGGCGACCAGCAGGCCGTTCTCCGGCACCTCGCGGGGCATGGTCCGACCGGTGAGCAGTGCGATATCAGCCATGGTGGTCATCCTAGGAGCGGTGTTCGTCGACGGATCAACGGATAAGCCGACGGATAAGAGCTTCCTTCAAATGACGGGATGTCACTTTGCCCAGTGGTGTCAGGTCGTACGCTGATCGGAGTGACCACGAAAGGTGGGGGAGCCCAGTGGCCGAGGACAGCAGCTGGATGACGGCGGGGGCCGGGGAGTGCGCGCCCTCGGCCGAACTCCACCCGGAGATAGCCCACCCTGCGCGCATCTACAACGCACTGATCGGCGGCAAGGACAACTTCGCCGCGGACCGGCTGGTGGCCGAACAGCTGAGCGCGGCCGTCCCGGAGACGGTCGCCGGGGCCAAGGCCAACCGGGCCTTCCTGGGCCGGGCGGTGCGCGCCGCGGCCGCTCTGGGGGTCCGCCAGTTCCTGGACATCGGCACCGGCATCCCGACCGCCGGCAACACCCACGAGGTGGCCCAGGCCGTCGACCCGTCCGCCCGGGTCGCCTACGTCGACAACGACCCCATCGTGCTGGCGCACGCCCGCGCGCTGATGAGCGGGAGCGGCCACGGCGCGACCAGCGTCACCCGGGCCGACCTGCGCGACCCCGAGGCCCTGCTGGCCGCCCCCGGCGTACGCGACCTGCTCGACTTCACCGAGCCGGTCGCCCTGATGCTGGTCGCGATCCTGCACTTCATCAGCGACGACGAGGACCCGTACGGCATCGTCAAGCAGTTGGTGGGGGCGCTGCCCGTCGGGAGCCTGCTGGTGCTCAGCCACGGCAGCGGGGACCTGGTCACCCCGGAGCAGGCCGAGCGCGCCGAGCGCAGCTACGACCCGGCCGCCGCCGGTATCCACCTGCGGACCAGGGACGACGTCGCCCGCTTCTTCGACGGCCTGACGCTGCTGGACCCCGGCCTGGTCATCGCCCCGCACTGGCGTCCGGACACCCCGCCGGACGCGGCGGCCGACCGGCTGGGCATCTACACCGGCCTGGCCCGGCTCTGACGGACCGGGCCGCCGACGGAGCGCTGCGTCGGCAGCCGCGGTTTGACCGCTTTGCCCGACGAAGAGCACCATGATCCAGGAGACGGTCACGACACCAATCCAGGGGATCGTATGCGAGCGGCCCGCCGGGCGTGGGACGAGCTGTGGGACCGGTACAGCGCCTCCGATCCCGGCCTGATCCGGCTGCTCAACGCGCTCACCACGGTCGGGGCCATCCTGCTCACGCTGGCGGTGCTGTCGGCCTTCGGCACCCCGGTCCCGCTGCTGGTGGCCGGGGCGCTGACCGGGATGGTGGCCTCGTTCGCGGTCAGCGACCCCACCCCGCGGGAGCAGGCGGTCACCCTGGGGCTGGGCTACCTGGTCGCACTGGTGGTGGTCGGCCTCGGCGCCGAGCTCTACCGCTACCGGGCCGCCTCCGACCTGGTGTTCCTGGTCCTGATCTTCTCGGCCGTCTACATCCGCCGGTTCGGCTCCCGGGGCACCGGCATGGGGCTGATCGGCTTCCAGCTGTTCTTCGTCTCCCAGTTCACCCATGTCACCCCGGCCGTGCTGCCGCGGATGTACGGGGTGATGACGGTCGCCTTCTGCGCCTCCGCGTGCGTCAGGTTCGGGCTGGTCAGAGCCACGCCGCAGCGCACCCTGCAGCGGTTGCGGCGGGCCTTCCGCGCACGCCTGGCCGATCTGGTGGACGCACTCACCGAGGTGGCCGGGGCCGCGCCGGGATCCCGCACCGAGGCCCAGGCGGCGCAGCGGCTGCACACCCGGACCGCGCGGCTGCACCAGTGCGCGCTGATGATCCAGGCCAGGCTGGAGAACGGCGCCGCCGACCCGCGCACCGCCTCGCTGATCCAGCGCCGGATCGCCGAGGCCGAGATCGCCGGGGAACGGCTGAGCGTGCTGCTGCTCAAGGCGCTGCTGCAGCAGCCCCGGGCCCAGGACATCACCCTGGGGCTGCACCTGCCGATGACGCTGCCCGCACCGCTGCTGCCGGGGGCCCCGGAGCGCTCGGAGCGCCCGCAGGGCTCGGAGCGTCCGGAGCCGGACGACGAGGCCCGTCCGATGGTGCGTGACCTGGCGGCGCTGCGCCGCATGGTGGTCCGGTCCACCTCGGCCGCGCAGGACGAGTCGGCCGGCGCCTCCGTCGAACGGCTGCTGAAGTACCGCGACGGCGTCGGCCTGCCCGACGCCGTCCCGGCCGACCAGGACGTCCACCGGGCCATGGGCGAGCTGGCCCGGGCCGTGCTCGGGCTGCGGCTGGCGCTGGGCACGTCCGACGAGCCCGAGGACGAGCCGGAGACCACCCGCTCCACCGAGGAACTGGAGGCCGAGGACGTCTCGCTGCAAGCCGACGAGGACCGCTCCGAGGAGCGGGTGGGCCTGGACCGTCCCAGCACCAGGACCGCCTTCCAGGTCACCGTGGGCTCCGCGCTGGCCATCCTGGGCGGCGAGCTGCTCTCCACACAGCGCTGGTACTGGGCCGTGCTCACCTGCTGGGTGGTGTTCCTGAACACCTCCTCCACCGGCGAGATCCTGGTGAAGGGCTACCGCAGGCTGGCCGGGACCATCGGCGGGGTGGTGGCCGGCATCGGCCTGGCCGCGCTGGTCGGCGGCAACACCTGGATCGCGTTCGCGCTGGTCATCCTGTTCATCTTCGGGATGTTCTTCACCGCGCCGCTGTCGTACATGCTGATGTCGTTCTTCGTCACGGCGATGCTCGGGCTGCTCTACACCCTGCTGCACACCTACAGCGCCTCGGTGCTGCTGCTACGGATCGAGGAGACGCTGCTCGGCGCGGCCTGCGGGCTGATCGCCGCGGTCGTCGTCCTGCCCACCGACACCCGCAGCCGCACCGACGACCTGCTGCTGGACGTGTTCGAGCGGCTGCGGTCCTCGCTGGCGCTGAGCGTCGCCGCGCTGGGCGGCCATCCGCCGGGGGACGACCTGCTGGACGCGGCCCGGGAGTTGGACACCGCCCTGGACAAGCTGCGGGCCTCACTGCAGCCGCTGACCCATCCGGCCAGCCCGCTGCGCAACCGCCGCCGCCAGGCCCGGTACGTCCTCGGCCTGTTGGAGACCTGCGCCTACCACGCCCGCAGCCTCGCGGCCACGGCCGGCTTCGTCCCCACCGTGCTGACCGGCGACCCCCGGCTGATCGAGGCCGGCGGGCAGTTGGACGCCAACCTCGGCGTCCTCAGCGACTTCGTCCGCAGCGAGGGCGGCACCCGCGGCCGCCTGAGCAGCGCCGCACCCAGGTTCGCGCCCCCGGCGGATCCGGCCGCCCCGGGGCCCCAGGGCGCGCGGGACGCGGTGGTGACCGCCCGGGTGCTGCGCCATCTGCAGCGACTGGACGAGAACATCCTCGCGCTGGGACGCCCGCTGGGGCTGGGCAGCGCGAGCGCCGAGCGCACCGAGGGGGCCGAGCGGGCGGAGGCCGAGCGCTAGCCGCTGACCGCCGGGCGTCGCAGGGCTCGCGGCCGAACATCCACGAGTGTCGCGCGCCCCCTCCCGCCGGGGCCGACACCTGCCGATAGTGGGAACAGCGGCGGTCACCGCCCCGCCGCACCCCGCACCGCTCCCGGCCGAACCGCTCGTGAAGGAGCCCGCCCATGGCCACCGAGACCTGGACCCCAGCCCACCTCCCCGACCTCTACGGCCGAACGGCCGTGGTGACCGGGGCCTCCGGCGGACTCGGCGCGGACACCGCCCGGGGTCTGGCCGCCGCCGGGGCCCGGGTCGTCCTGGCGGTGCGCGATCCGGAGAAGGGCCGCGCGGTCGCCGACCGGATCGACGGCGAGACCGAGGTGCGCGCCCTGGACCTCGGCGATCTGGCCTCGGTCCGCGCCTTCGCCGGGGCCTGGAGCGGACCGCTGGACCTGCTGGTCAACAACGCCGGGATCATGGCCGTCCCGCAGGGCCGCACCGCCGACGGCTTCGAACTGCAGATCGGCACCAACCACCTGGGCCACTTCGCGCTCACCAATCTGCTGCTGCCGCACATCGTCGGACGGGTCGTCACGGTCTCCTCGGGGCTGGCCCGGAACGGACGGATCGACCTGGACGACCTCAACTGGGAGCGGCGGCCCTACCGGCCCTGGCGCGCCTACAGCCAGTCCAAGCTGGCCAACCTGCTGTTCACCCTGGAGCTCCAGCGCCGGCTGGCGGCCGCCGGCAGCGAGGTGCTGGCCCTGAGCACGCACCCCGGCGTGGCCGCCACCGGGCTGACCCGGTCCATGGGCCGGCTGCAGTCGGGCTTCATCGGTCTGGGCATCCGTCTGGTCGGCCAGCGGGAACCCGCGTACGGCGCGCTGCCCACGCTCTACGCCGCCACCCAGGACCTGCCCGGCGGCAGCTACGTCGGCCCCGGCGGGCGCAGCGGGGAGCGTCCGCGCGAGGAGGAACCCGTCGAAGCGGCCCGCGACCCGGAGCTGGCCCGGCGGCTCTGGGAGCTGTCCGAGAAGCTGACCGGCACGGCGTTCCCCGGCTGAAACCTGCCGGCCATGAGTAGATCCCGATCGGTAGGCGTACGACATGTTTTGGCAGCTTTCCCGTAACGGGCGCAGTGCAGAGTAGTTCTCGGCGGCAGGCGGAGGAGTGAGGAGCGGCTCCCGAACCCCTCGCAGTCGTCGCTGGACCGCAGCTGCCGTGTCCTGTCCCTCACCCTCGCTCAGGGGGCTGGGGACGGCGCTCGACTGCGGTGGCCCTGTGCGGCTCCCGGGTGGGGGAGCCCCAGCGCAGACCGGTAGGGTCGGCCCCGGGTGGGGGTCCGGCCCTACCGGCGTCCCTGCACGAACTGAGACGATCAGCGGCCCGGACGGGTCGGGGTGAGCAGACCGCGGTTGTAGCCCTCGGCCACCGCGGCGGCGCGGTCGCCGACGCCGAGCTTGGCGTAGATGTTCAGCAGATGGGTCTTGACGGTGGCCTCGGTGATGAACAGCCCGGCCGCCGCCTGCCGGTTGGTCCGGCCGGCCGCCACCAGTTGCAGCACCTCCAGCTCCCGCTGGCTCAGCGGCCCGGTCTCCGGGGTGCGCACCCGGTTCATCAGGGTGGCGGCCACGGCGGGGGACAGCACCGCCTGACCGGCCGCCGCCGCCCTGACCGCACGCAGCAGTTCCTCCCGCGGGGCGTCCTTGAGCAGGTATCCGGTGGCCCCTGCCTCGATGGCGGGCAGGACGTAGCTGTCGGTGTCATAGGTCGTCAGGACCAGGACCCGGACCGGGATGCCGCGCCGGGCCAGCTCGGTGATCGCGGTCAGGCCGTCCGTGCCCGGCATCCGAAGGTCCATCAGGACCACGTCGGGGCCCAGCTCCTGGGCCAGCCGCACCGCCTCGGCGCCGTCGCCGGCCTCGCCGAGCACCTCGAAGCCGGAGTCGGCGGCGAACATGCCGATCAGGCCGTCGCGGACCACCGGGTGGTCGTCCACGATCAGCAGCCGGATCGGGGCGCCGGTCTCGGTGCGGTTCATCCTCGGATCTCCGTTCATGCCGGCACCTCGGTGGGTGCGACGGGGACGCAGGCGGAGACGCCGGTCCCCGCTCCCGGTTCCGACTCGATCTGCAGGGTTCCGTTCAGGGCCTCGATCCGCTGGCGCATGGCCACCAGTCCGAAGCCCCCGTTCCGGGTCTCGGCCGGCTCCAGGTCGAGCCGGGCCGGGTCGAAGCCGGTGCCGTCGTCGCGCACGTCCAGGGCGACCTGCTCGCCCAGGTAGGAGAGGGTCACCCCGACCCGGCCCGCGCGGGCGTGCTTGGCGATGTTGGCCAGCGCCTCCTGCGCGGTGCGCAGCAGCGTCAGCTCGGTCTCCGGCGCCAGCGGCAGGGCCGTCCCGGTGGTGGTCACTTCGACCCTGACGCCGTTCAGCTCGGACCAGCGGTCGGCCACGTCGGCCAGCGCCCCGCTGAGCCGCGCGGTCTCCAGCGGCTCCGGCCGCAGCGCGTCCACCGAGCGCCGGGCCTCGGACAGGCTCTCCCTGGCCAGCCCCTTGGCGGCGGCGATGTGCCGCTCGCGGGCCGCCGGGTCGCTCTCGGCGTGCTCGGCGGCCTGCAACTGGGTGACGATGCCGGTGAGGCCCTGGGCCAGCGTGTCGTGGATCTCGCGGGCCATCCGCCGCCGTTCGTCGCGGACCCCGGTCTCCCGTGCCCGCGCCAGCAGTTGGGCGTGCAGGCCCTCGTTGTCGGCCAGGGTCGCCTCCAACTTCCGGTTGGCCGCCGCCAGTTCCTCCAGGGCCTGGCGGCGCTGCTCGGACTGCTCGCTGCTGCTCTGGTCGCTCCAGGCCAGCCCGCACATGGCCAGCACGTTGACGGCGATGATCAGGCCGGTGGCGGTCAGGCCCAGCGCGCTGGACCTCGGGATGCCGGCCGCCTGCGCGGTACCGGCCAGCACCGCCACCGCGGCCACCCCGGCCAGCCGCCCGGGCCAGGGCAGCAGCACGAACGCGTACGGGTAGCCGACCAGGGCGAAGATCCCGAAGGAGGCGTCCCGCAGCACCAGGGCGCCCATGACCAGCACCAGCCCGGTGAAGAACAGCGCCATCATCCGGGGCCGTCCGGTCCACCGCGGATGCAGGGTGAACATCCACAGGATCCAGGCCGCAGCCAGGGCGCACAGCGCCAGGTCGATCCGCAGCACCCCGGCCGGCGGCCGTCCGTCGAAGATCCGGAACCCGGCCAGCACGGCCAGCAGCACATAGGGCACCACGGTCAGCACCGGGGACCAGCGCGGCTCACGTGGATAGGCCCGGATGCCTGTCTTCCGACTGGTCATCCGGGCCCTCCGGTTCTGGGTCATCTGCTGCCGCAACAATCTAACCGCGCTGGGCGGTGGCGGCGCCGCCGTCCGCGAACAGCGAGCGCAGCCGCGCACCGTTGGCGACGACGGCCACCCCGATCAGGGCCAGTCCGCACACGGCCTGGTCGGCCTTCATCCACAGCGGGAACGGCCCCGGCGCCGCGATGATCGCCACGATGGCGACCACCATCACCGCGGAGATGATCCGCAGCCGCCGGTAGGCCCCGCGCGAGCCGCGTGCGGCCCGGGCGGCGAGCACGGTGGTGACCAGCGCGCTGGCGACCACGATGGTGCCCCGGATCCAGACCGCCGAGTTCACCACCCCGCTGTGGTTGCGCAGCAGCACGATCGCGACCAGGGTGACCACGCTGACGGTCAGGTAGCCGCGCACCAGCAGCGTCAGCCGGCGCAGCGCGGTACGGGTCTCGGGGTGCTCCAGCAGTTCGGAGTCGGGGGCGGGTGCGGTGGCGTTCATCTCGGTCCCTCGTTTCGGCGTCCATCGCGTGTCGATCGGATGCCTTCAGACTGGCCCGGGCACCCCCGCCCCCACATCGACCGATCACCCGTCCCCACGGCTGATCCGCGCACCCCACCGCCCGGATGACCCACTCAACCGATCGGTTGATTCGACGGCCGGCCGGACCGTGCTGCCGTGCGCCGCAGGGGTGGCAGACTGACGCGGTGTCGACTGGAGCTGATGCGGTGCCTGCGGGGCGCCGGATGTCGTTCAATGCCGCTGCGAGCACCTACCGGCGGGGGCGGCCGCCGTATCCGGAGGCGGTGTTCGAGCTGCTGGGCGGGCGTTGCGGGCTGCGGCCCGGTGCCCGGGTCCTGGAGATCGGCGCCGGTGCCGGGCTGGCGACCGGGCGGCTGCTGGCCGCCGGGGCGGAGGTGGTCGCGGTCGAACCCGGCCGGAGCCTGGCCGCGATCCTGACCGCCGACCACGGGTCCGACCGGCTGGAGGTGGTGGTCTCCGACTTCGAGACCGCCGAACTGCCGGGCGGCTTCGACCTGGCGGTGGTGGCGTCGGCGCTGCACTGGCTGGACCCGGTCGGCTCGACCGGGAGGATCGGCGAACTGGTCCGGCCCGGTGGATGGCTGGCCGCCTGGTGGACCGACTTCGGCGACACCAACCGGCCGACGGTGTTCCGGGACCGGCTCGACGACGTCTACCACGACCTGCTGCCGGCCGAACCCGGCTACCGCGCCAGCCGCTCCTACGCCCTCGACACCGACCGCTGGCGGCGGCAGCTGACCGCCGGCGGCTGGTTCGAGGACGTCGCCGTCCAGGTCGTCGAGTGGAGCCAGATCCTGACCGCGCAGTCCGCCCGCGACCTCTGGTCGACGTTCCCCAACATCGCCGAACTGGCCCCGCCGGCCCGCGAGGAGTTCCTGACCCGGCTCGCCGCGATCGTCGACAGCGAGGGCGGCCGGGTCGACGACCCGCGGGTGACGGTCGTCTACACCGCCGCCCGCACCGAGCTGGAGGCCGCTGCCGGGTAGGGCGCCGGACCGCGCTTGGGCCGATCGGCTTCCGCCTGCGCTGACACGCCGTCACGGTCGCCGCGGCGCCGCCCCGGCGCGCCTAGCGTGAGCGCGGTCTGGGTGTGTTCGGCACGGGTGCAGGGAGCGCGGGATGGACGTGGGTCTCGGGTGGAAGCTGCACAACGGCGGACGGCCGCCGCTGCCGGGGGCCGTGGTGAAGCCGGACGAGCGGTTGAGCTGGGGGCGGACGGTCGGGCTCGGGGCGCAGCATGTGGTCGCCATGTTCGGGGCCAGCTTCGTCGCGCCGGTGCTGATGGGCCTCGACCCCAATCTGGCGATCATGATGTCGGGCGTCGCCACCGTGCTGTTCCTGCTGGCCACGCGGGGGCGGGTGCCCAGCTACCTGGGCAGCAGCCTGTCCTTCGTCGGGGTGGCGGCGGTGATCCGGGGGCAGGGCGGCTCCACGGCGACGGTCACCGGGGCGCTGCTGTCGGTGGGCGCGCTGCTGCTGGTCTGCGGCCTGGTGGTGCGGACGCTGGGGGCGCGGGTGATCCACGCGGTGCTGCCGCCGGTGGTGACCGGGTCGGTGGTGATGCTGATCGGCTTCAACCTGGCACCGGTGACCGCGGGCACCTACTGGCCGCAGGACCAGTGGACCGCGCTGGCGACCATGCTGTTCACCGGGTTCGCGCTGGTGGCGCTGCGCGGCTTCTGGTCGCGGATCGCCATCTTCCTGGGGCTGGTCTTCGGCTACCTGCTCTCCTGGAGCCTGGACCGGATCTTCGGGAGGATCCACTCGGTGGACTCCGCCGGGAAGCTGACGGACCATTGGCGGCTGGACCTGTCCGCCGTCGGCAAGGCCTCCTGGGCCGGGCTGCCGCACTTCCACGGCCCCAGCTTCAGCGCCTCCGCGATCGTGGTGGCCCTGCCGGTCGTGATCGCGCTGATCGCCGAGAACGCCGGACATGTGAAGGCGGTCGGCGAGATGACCGGCGACCCGCTGGACGACGAGCTGGGGACGGCCATCGCCGCCGACGGCGCGGCCACCGTGCTCTCCACCGCCCTGGGCGGCCCGGCCACCACCACCTACGCCGAGAACATCGGCGTCATGGCCGCCACCCGGATCTACTCCACCGCCGCCTACTGGGCCGCGGCCTGCTTCGCGCTGCTGTTCGGACTGTGCCCCAAGTTCGGGGCGGTGGTGGCCGCGATCCCGGGCGGGGTGCTCGGCGGGATCACCGTGGTGCTCTACGGCATGATCGGGCTGCTGGGCGCGCAGATCTGGGTCCGGAACCGGATCGACCTGTCCAACCCGGTCAACCTGGTGCCGGTGGCGGCCGGGGTGATCGTCGGCATCGGCGGGGTCACCCTGCACATCAGCAAGAACTTCGAGCTCGGCGGGATCGCCCTGGGCACCATCGTGGTGCTCACCGGGTTCCATGTGCTGCGCGCCCTGGCCCCGGCCCATCTGCGGGCCGAGTCGAACGCCCTGCTGGACGAGGGCACCACCGGCTACGACGAGCCGCGGTGAACCGGCCCGGTACGGCCCGGCGCACCGGCGCCGGCTGGCGCGCGACCCGCAGGCGGCTGCGCCAGCGCCGGATCTGGAGCGTGCCGATGGGCCTGCTGGGCGCCGCGCTGGTGCTGTCCTGGGCACTGCCCGCGCTGGACCGCGCGGTGCACCAGGCCGAGCGCGAGTACGGCGAGAAGCTCTTCCCGGTGCTGGACACCGGCAGCATGACCACGCTGCTGGGCAGCATCGCCGGCGGCATGATCACCCTCACCGGCCTGGTGTTCACCGCGATCACCCTGGCCATGCAGTTCGGTGCCACCCAGCTCTCGGTACGGGTGGTGCCGATGCTCCAGCAGGACCGGGTGATGCGCTGGTCCATGGGCACCTTCATGGCCACCTTCCTGTACTCGCTGCTGATCGCCATCCGGCTGGCGGTCCGTCAGCAGGACTACCGGCCGGTGCTCTCCACCCTGTTCGCGGTCGGGCTCACGATCCTCTCGGCCGGGCTGTTCTTCGTCCTGGTCACCAGGATCGTGCTGATCCTCAACTCCAACGCGCTGCTGCGATGGGTCGGCCGGCAGGGACACCGTGCGGTGCGGCGGACGGCGCCCGCGACCGCGGGCCCGCTGCCGCCGCAGGACCCCGAGGCGCAGGCGGCCGCCCTGGAGATCGCCCTGGAGGCGGCTCCGCGCACCGGCCAGATCCTGCTGGCCTGGAACGGGCCCCGGCTGCGCAGACTGGCCGCCCGCTGGGGCGTCGGCCTGGAACTGTGCGCCTACCCGGGCGACTTCGTGGCCCTGCGCAGCGCCGTGTTCCTGGTGCACGGGCCGAGGGAGCGGGTCAGACCGCGGCAACTGCTGGACTGCCTGCTGTTCGCCGAGTGCTACAGCCCGGACGCCGATCCGGGCGGGGCGCTGCGCACCCTGGTCGACATCGCGCTCAAGGCGCTCTCCCCGGCGATCAACGATCCGGCCCGCGCCGTGCAGGCGCTGGACCACATCGAGGACCTGCTGGTGATGCTGATCCCGCTGGTCCCCACCGACGTCGCCCTGAGCGGCGACACCCTGCTCTGCCATCCGGTGCGCACCTGGACCGACTACGTCTGCGTCGGCACCGACGAGATCCGGCACTTCGCCGCCGACTCCATCCAGGTGCAGCGCCGGCTGCGGGCCCTGTTCGAGCGGCTCGCCTGGCTGTGCACCCCGGAGCAGGCCGCCGCCCTGCAGGAACGGCTCGCCACCATGGACGCCCACGCCCGCACCCACTGGACCCAGGCGCTGGACCGCCGCCTGGCGCGCCGCCCCGACGCGCAGGGGCTGGGCTCGGTCCTGGGCACCGACCTCGGCTGAACCGTCCGGAGGGCCCGGTCAGTGCGCGTCGCGGCCCGCGTCGCAGGCGGTCAGCAGTGCGTCGGCGACCGTGCTGAAGTGGCGGGCGCCCTCCCGGCGCCGGGGGAGCACATCCGTGAGGTAGGCGAAGACCAGACCCCGGCTCGGATCGGCCCAGCCGATGCAGCAGCTGCTGCCGTTGTGGCCGAAGGCCGCCTCGCTGCTCAGCCGTCCCATCACCGGCCGTCCCACCGGATGCGCGCTGAAGCCGCCGAGCTGGAAGCCCTGGGCCCAGCGCACCGGCCGCTTGATCCGCAGGTCCATCTCGCCCTCGGCGGTCGAGCGGCGCCGGGCCTCCAGCACGGTCTCCTCGGCCAGGACCCGCACGCCCGCGGGTCCGCCGACGCCGGTGCCGACGCCCCCGTCCAGCAGCACCTGGTAGAACCGGGCCAGGTCGCGGGCGGTCGCCGAGACCCCGGCCGCCGGGATCACCGCCCGGCGGGTCGCCCTGCGGTTGACGATGCCCTGGGTGGCCCGCCCGCCGGGACCGCTGCCGCGCAGCGGGACATGACGGTGCCACAGCTCGTCCGGCAGCCCCAGGTGCAGGTCGTCGAGGCCGAGCGGGTCCAGGAACTCCCGGCGCAGCAGCTGGGCCGGCGGGGTCCCGCTCACCCGGCGGACCACCTCGCCCAGGATGAAGCCGTAGGCGATGGCCTGGTAGGCCGGTGCGCTGCCGGGCGGCCGCTGCAGCCGGGCCCGCTCCAGCGCGCGCAGCGAGCGGTCCCAGTCCGCCATCGCCAGCGCGTCGCCCAGCATGCCGCGGGCCGAGGACAGCCCCGAGCGGTGCTGCAGCACCTGACGTACGGTCACCTGCTCCTTGCCCCGGGCGGCGAAGCCCGGCCAGGAGCGGGCCACCGGATCGTCCAGGGACAGCCGGCCGCGCTGGGCCAGCAGATGGACCAGCAGGGCGATGAAGGGCTTGCTCGCCGAGAAGGTCCAGAACAGGTCGTCGGGGGCGCAGCCGAAGGTGCGGTCGAGCAGTACCGCGCCGTCCTTCAGCACCACCAGCTGCGCGGTCCCGCCGCGCTCCCGCACCAGCCGCAGCGCGCCGCCGAGCAGCTCCGGCGCCACGCCCAACTCCTGCGGCGGGGACTCCGTCCAGTCGAACACGCTCTCATGCTAGCGGGGGACGGGTGCGGGCCGACCGGCGCGGCTCCTGCCTTTTGTCCGGTTTTGCGGCAATACTCCAGCGGTGGAGTGGATCAAGCACCTTTTCAAGCACACCCCCGAGATCCAGCTGTTCGTCTGCCTGGCGCTGGGATTCGCCATCGGCCGGATCAAGCTCTGGAAGATCTCCCTGGGCGGTGTGGCCGGAACCCTGATCGTCGCCATCTTCATCGGCACCATCGGGGTCGCGCTCAACGACGAGGTGAAGAACATCGCCTTCGCGCTGTTCATCTTCACCCTCGGCTACATGAGCGGCCCGTCCTTCTTCGCCAGCCTGAACCGCTCCAGCCTGCGCTACGGGGTCTTCACCCTGATCGAGGCGGTCACCGTCCTCGCCGTCACCGCGGTGGCCACGGTCTCGCTCAATCTGGACCAGGGCACCGCGGCCGGGCTGATGGCGGGCGGGGCCACCGAGTCGGCGGTGGTCGGTACCGCCACCGACGCCATCGGCAAGCTCAAGCTGCCGGCCGACCAGATCAAGACGCTGCAGGCCAACGTGGGCACCGCCTACTCGATCTCCTACATCGTCGGCCTGATCACCATCGTGCTGATGACCAGCCAGATCTTCCCCTCGCTGATGCGGATCAACGTCCGCGAGGAGGCGGAGAAGCTGTGGATCAAGCTCGGCGGCGGCTCCGACGCCGAGGGCACCGCCCCCGCGCTGCCGGGCCTGGTGGGCCGGGCGCACCAGGTGGTCTACGCGGACGGCAGCACCGTCGGCGCCATCGAGGCGGCCCTCGGTGAGGACGTCACCGTGGAACGGGTCCGCCGCGGCGGCGAGGCGATCGAGCTGACCCCCGACACCGAGCTGGTGCTCGGCGACATCGTGCTGCTGGTGGGCCCGCGCGAGCGCCTGGTCGGCGGCGACAGGAGGATCGGACCCGAGGTCGCCCCGCCGACCGGCGTGGACGTGGACCTGGAGACCGCCGACGTCGTCCTCACCGCCAAGGAGGGCTCCGGCCGGACCATCGGCGAGCTACGCGCGGCGATCCCCCCGGAGGAGCGCCACGGCGTCTTCCTCACCGGGATCACCAGGATGGACCACCCGCTGCCGGTCCAGCCGGGGACCACCATCAACACCGGCGACACCCTGCACATGTCCGGGACCAAGCGGGACCTGGCCGACTTCGTGCCCAGGGTCGGCTTCAGGATCGACCCGGGGGTCAAGGCCGACCTGGTCTTCATCTCGGTCGGCATCGTGCTGGGCATGCTGATCGGGAAGATCACCATCACCCTGGGCAGCGTGCCGCTGTCACTGGGGACCGGCGGCGGCTGCCTGCTCACCGGCCTGGTCTTCGGCTGGCTCCGCGCCAGGAGGCCCACCTTCGGCCAGTACCACCCGGCGGCGGCGCAGGTGGTCAAGGACCTGGGGCTGGCCACCTTCATCTGCGCGGTCGGCCTCAGCTCCGGCCCGCAGGCGGTGGACCTGATCAAGCAGTACGGGGTCTCGCTGGCGATCGCCGGTCTGCTGGTGACGCTGATCCCGGCCTGCGTGTCGATGTTCGTGGCCTGGAAGCTGATGAAGCTCCCGGCGCCGCTGGCCCTGGGCTCGGTGGCCGGCCAGCAGTGCAGCACCCCGGCGATCACTGCTATCCAGCAGGCGGCGGGGAACACCACACCGCTGATGGCCTACACGATCGTCTACGCCCTCTCCAACGTGGTGCTTCCCTTGCTGGGGCCGGTGGTTGTCGCGATGGCTGATGCATTGAACTGACGGTGCGGGTCCGCAGTGGTTTGTCGCGCAGTTCCCCGCGCCCCTGGGGTCTTCAGGGGCGCGGGGAACTGCGCGAACAGCAACCAGGCACACGCCGCACCCGCTAAGCGACCTCCGCCGGGAACCCCCCGGTAGCGACAGGGCTCCACCGCTCCGGAGTGATCCGAACCAGCGATTTGCCCTGCTTCAGCATGGCCCCCCGGTACTCGTCCCAGTCCGGGTGCTCGCCCGCGATGCAGCGGTAGTAGTCCACCAGCGGCTCCACGTCCTCGGTCGCGTCGATCACCTCGGCGCGGCCGTCGACCTGCACCCAGGGTCCGTCGAAGTCCTCGGACAGCACCACGATCGAGACCCTGGGGTCGCGCCGGGCGTTTTTCGCCTTGGCCCGCTGCGGATAGGTGGAGACCACGATCCGGCCCTCCTGGTCCACCCCGCAGGACACCGGCGAGGCCTGCGGGCTCCCGTCGGTGCGGGTGGTGATCAGCAGACCGCGGTGGCGCGGCCGCAGGAACTCCAGCAGGGCCTCGCGGTCGACCGCGGTGTTGGTGGCGATTCGTCGGGTCATGCTCCGCAGTCTAGGGTCGTCCCCAGGACAGCGGAAAGATCGTCAGGGGAGCGGCGGGTCATGGCGAAGAAGCCGAAGCGCGGGGGCCAGGGCACTCCGGCCACGGTGGCACTGGACGCGGCGGGGGTGGCCTTCACCGTGCACTCCTACGAGCACGATCCGGCCGCCGCCTCCTACGGCGAGGAGGCCGCCGAGGCCATGGGGGTGAGCCAGGACCGGGTCTTCAAGACGCTGCTCGCCGAGGTGGACGGCGTGCTGACGGTCGGCGTCGTCCCGGTCGCCGCCAAACTGGACCTCAAGGCGCTGGCCGCCGCCGTCGGCGGCAAGCACGCGGCGATGGCCGACCCGGCCGCCGCCGAGCGGGCCACCGGCTACGTCCTCGGCGGGATCTCTCCGCTGGGGCAGCGCCGCCGACTGCGCACCGTGGTGGACGGCAGCGCGCTGGCGCACGACAGCGTCTACGTCTCGGCCGGGCGCCGCGGCCTGGAGGTCGAGCTCGCGCCGGCCGACCTGGTGGCGCTCACCTCGGCCGCCGCGGCCCCGATCGCCCGGCACCGGGAGGGCTGACGGAACCCGGCGGGTGCTCCCGTTGCCGTCCGTCCGGCTACCGTGAGTGCATGCACACCACCTACCGACGCTGCCGCGCGTTCGTGCGCAGGCACCCGTACTGGGCCGACGGGGTGCTGGCGGTCGTGCTGTACGTGATCACCATCCTCTGGCCGATCTCCAACCAGCACCCCGAGGAGTGGTCGGACCTCGACCCCTCCCTGGTGCTGATGATCGCCGGGATCCCGGTCTTCGCCCCGCTGGCCTGGCGGCGCCGCTACCCGGTGGGCGTGCTGATCGTCAGCGCCCTGGGCACGCTCGGCTTCATGATGGTGGGCCCGGTCCGCGGCCCGATCCTGCTGGGCTCGGGCATCGCCGTCTACACCGTCTCCTCGGCGGTGGAGCGCAGGCTGGCGCTGACCATCGGTGCGATCACGGTGCTCATCCTCGGCGGCACCAGCATGCGGCTCTCGGTGGAGGCCTGGGACGAGCCGGTCAACGCCATAGCCTTCGTCTGGACCGCGCTGGCCATCGCCGTCGGCGAGGCGGTGCGCAACCGCAGGGCGTTCGTCGCGGCGATAGAGGAGCGGGCCCGCAGGGCCGAGCATACCCGCGAGGAGGAGGCCCGCCGCCGGGTCGCCGAGGAGCGGATGCGGATCGCCCGGGAGCTGCACGACATCGTCGGGCACCACATCGCCCTGATCAACGTCCAGGCCGGGGTCGCCTCGCACCTGCTGACCAGCAGCCCGGACCAGGCCCGCGAGGCGCTGGCGCACGTCAGGGAGGCCGGACGGTCCGCCCTGGCCGAGCTGAGCGCCACCGTGACGGTGCTGCGCCAGGGCGACGAGGCCGAGGACGCCCCGCACGAGCCGACGCCCGGGCTGGACCGGCTGCCGGAGCTGCTGGAGAGCTTCGACCGGGCCGGCCTGCGGGTCAGCCGGCTGGACGAGGGCCAGCCGCGCAGCCTGCCGGCCACCGTGGACCTCACCGCCTACCGGGTGGTCCAGGAGTCCCTGACCAACGTCCGCAAGCACGCCGGCACCTCGGCGGCCCGGCTGCACCTCGCCTACCGCAGGGACCTGCTGCACATCGAGGTCGAGGACGACGGCCCGGGACCGGGCGAGCCCGGCCCCGGGACCGGTCACGGCCTGATCGGCATGCGCGAGCGGGCCGCCTCGGTGGGCGGCAGCTTCCTGGCCGGCCCCGGCCCGGCCGGCGGTTTCCGGGTGAGCGTGGACCTGCCGCTGCCCCGTGCGGCCGTCGGCCGTCGCGCCGCGAACGGGGCCGGACCCGTGGACGCCGCACAGCCGAAGCCGAGCCCTGCCGCACATGGAGCAAAATGACGATCAAGGTACTGCTCGCGGACGACCAGATCCTGGTCAGGGCCGGTCTCAAGGTCCTGGTCGACTCGGCTCCCGACCTGGAGGTGGTGGCCGAGGCCGCGACCGGGCGGCAGGCCGTGGCGCTGGCCCGGGAGGCCCGCGCCGACGTGGTGCTGATGGACATCCGGATGCCCGACATGGACGGCCTGGCCGCCACCAAGGCCATCACCGCCGACGAGGACCTGGCCGGGGTCCGGGTGCTGGTGCTGACCACCTTCGAGGTCAACGAGTACGTCTTCCAGGCGCTGCGGGCCGGGGCCAGCGGCTTCCTGGGCAAGGGCACCGAACCCGAGGACCTGCTGGACGCGATCCGGGTGGTGGCCAGGGGCGAGGCGCTGCTCTCCCCGGTGGCCACCCAGGGCCTGATCGCCCGCTTCCTGGAGCAGCCGGACCGCAGGCCCACCCCCAGTCCGGCGACCCTGTCGGCGCTCACCGACCGGGAACGGGAGATAGTCGCCCTGGTCGCCCGCGGCGGTTCCAACGACGACATCGCCGAGGAGCTGGCGGTCAGCCCGCTCACCGTGAAGACCCATGTCAGCCGCGCCCTGCTGAAGCTGGGCGCCCGCGATCGGGCCCAACTCGTGGTGCTGGCCTACGAGTCCGGCCTGGTCCGGCCCGGGGAGCGCTGAGCCGCCGCGAGACGAAACGCCAGGTCGGGGTGACGGAGGCCACATGTCCGCGGAGCGGGCGGTCTTGCCAAAACGTGGCCGGACCGTGGCAGACTGAGAGCACAAGTTACGACGTTTGCGCACTCCGGGGTCGGTGTAATTCCGAACCGGCGGTTACAGTCCGCGACCCGGCCGCTTCCAGCGGTCGGTTGACCAGGTGAAACTCCTGGACCGACGGTGAAAGTCCGGATGGGAGGCAGTGCGCTGCGGGCGTCGGGCTCGTGCTGCGCACCAGTGCAGGCCTCCGGGTTCCCCGGGCGCTTCCACTGCCTCCCGCGCCGCCCCTGCCCGTTGCTTTTCGCCCGCAATTCTCTCCCTCAGTGCCCCCGGAGCCCGCGCCAGACAGCGCGAGGAGGACCCGGTGGGCATTTTTGATGTCGGAACAGAAGCTGTTGATCAGCTGTTCTCCGTGGACGTCCGCGCGCTGCGCCTGCCGGTCCGTGTCGAGGAGAGCTGAAATGTTCACGGGAATCATCGAAGAGCTGGGTG
Source organism: Streptacidiphilus jeojiense (assembly GCF_000719095.1). Taxonomy (GTDB): domain Bacteria; phylum Actinomycetota; class Actinomycetes; order Streptomycetales; family Streptomycetaceae; genus Streptacidiphilus; species Streptacidiphilus jeojiensis. The sequence goes on from NZ_JOEH01000002.1 coordinate 219,265, forward strand.
AGGTCCTCTCGGTCGAGGACCTGGGGGACTCCTCGCGCATTCGCCTGCGCGGTCCGGTGACCACCCAGGACGCCCGCGAGGGCCAGTCCATCGCGGTCAACGGCGTCTGCCTCACCGTGCTCGACACCGACGCCCAACTCGCTTCCGTACCGGGTGAGTTCAGCGCCGACGTGATGGCCGAGACGCTGCACAGGTCCAGCCTGGGGGCGCTGGCGCCCGGCTCCCGGGTGAACCTGGAGCGGGCCATGGCGCTGGGCGCCCGGCTGGGCGGCCACCTGGTCCAGGGCCATGTGGACGGCACCGCGGTGCTGCTCTCCCGCAGCCCCGGCGAGCTCGGCGCGGACGGCGGCCCGCAGTGGGAGGTGCTGCGCTTCAGCCTCCCCGCCGCGCTCTCCCGCTACCTGGTGGACAAGGGTTCGATCACCGTGGACGGGGTCAGCCTGACCGTGGTCGAGGCCGCCGCCGACAGCTTCACCGTCAGCCTGATCCCGGCCACGCTCAGCCACACCACGCTGGGGGCCAAGCAGATCGGCGAGACGGTCAACCTGGAGGTGGACGTCCTCGCCAAGTACGTGGAGCGACTGCTGGGCGACCGGGTCGCGCCGCAGGGTGACCCCGCATGAGCAGCCTGGTCGACGATCTCAACAGCCAGGCGTTCGTGGTGTTCGGCGAGCACATCAAGTGGTCCGACATGATCGGCAACCTGCTGGGCCTGGGCGCGCTGGCACTGGGCTGGCGCCGCTCGGTGCTGAGCTGGCCGGTGCAGCTGCTGTCCGGTCTGGTGCTGGTCGCCGCCTACGCCTCGGCGCACCTCAGCGGCGGCGTCGGCAAGCAGGTGGTGGTCATCGTGGTGTCGCTGTGGGGCTGGCTGCAGTGGCAGCGCGGCCGCCGCGACCACGGCGAACTGGTGATCCGCTTCGCGACCTGGACCGAGCGGGCCTGGCTGGTGGTCGGCACCGCCGTCGGCACCGTCGGCGTGGCGCTGCTGTTCCAGGCCTACAACCTGTCCTGGGCGCCCTGGCAGGACGCCTACCTGTTCACCGGCACCCTGGCGGCGATGGTCGCCCAGGGCCGGGGCTGGGTGGAGTTCTGGTTCGCCTGGCTGGCCGTCGACCTGGTCGGGGTGCCGCTGGCCTTCAACAGCGGACTGGCCTTCTCGGGCCTGATCTACATCGTCTACTTCGTCCTGGTGATCGCCGGGATGCGGTCCTGGTGGCTGCGCACCCGTACGCCGCAGCCGGGAACCCCGGTCCTGGAAGGGGCAACAGCATGAGCGGCACCACCGAACTGACGCTCTACCACGGCGAGCTCTACGAAGACCTCACCCTGGACTCGGTCGAGTTCGCCATCAAGGAGATCGCCGCCGGCCGCCCGGTCGTGGTCGTCGACGACGAGGACCGCGAGAACGAGGGCGACATCGTCTTCGCGGCCGGCGCCGCCACCCCCGAGGTGATGGCCTTCACCGTCCGCTACAGCTCCGGCGTGGTGTGCGTGCCGATGACCGGCGACGAGCTGGACCGGCTGCACCTGCCCCCGATGACCGCCGTCAACGAGGACCGCAAGGGCACCGCCTACGCCGTCTCGGTGGACGCCAGGGACGGGGTCAGCACCGGCATCTCCGCCGCCGACCGGGCCCGTACCGTGCGGCTGCTGGCCACCGCCGGCACCCAGCCCGGCGACCTGACCCGGCCCGGCCACGTCTTCCCGCTGCGCGCCAGGGACGGCGGGGTACTGGAGCGGCCCGGCCACACCGAGGCCGCCGTCGACCTGGCCCGGCTGGCCGGGCTGGCGCCCGCCGGGGCCATCGCCGAGGTGGTCAACGACGACGGCACCATGGCCCGGCTGCCCGACCTGGTGCCCTTCGCCCGCCGGCACGGCCTGGCGATCATCTCCATCGAGGACCTGATCGCCTACCGGCGCCGGACCGAGCGCTCGGTCACCCGCGACTCGGTCACCGCCCTGCCCACCGCCCACGGCCCCTTCACCGCGCTCGGCTACCGCAGCGAGCCGGACGGCATCGAGCACATCGCCCTGGTGGCCGGCGGCCTGGGCGGTGACGGGCGGCTCGCCGACGGCGAGGACGTACTGGTCCGGGTCCACTCCGAGTGCCTGACCGGGGACGTCTTCGGCTCGCAGCGCTGCGACTGCGGCCCGCAGCTGAACGCCGCGCTGGACCGGATAAGCGCCGAGGGCCGCGGTGTGCTGATCTACCTGCGCGGCCACGAGGGACGCGGCATCGGGCTGCTGCCCAAGCTGCGCGCCTACCAGCTCCAGGAGGCCGGACGGGACACCGTCGACGCCAACCTGGACCTGGGCCTGCCGGCGGACGCCCGCGACTACGAGGCCGCCGCGCGGATGCTGGAGGACCTGGGGGTGAAGTCGCTGCGGCTGCTCACCAACAACCCGGAGAAGCACACCGCGCTGGAGCGCTTCGGACTGGTCGTCAGCGGTCGCGAGGCCGTCGCGGTCCAGGCCGGCGAGCACAACCTGCGGTACCTGACCACCAAGCGCGACCGGATGGGGCACGAGCTGCCCTGGCTCGCGTAACCCGCACCACCGGAACACCGACAGAGGAGAACCAGGAAGATGAGCGGCGAGGGCGCACCCGTACTGAGCGTGCAGGACTGCCGGGGGCTGCGGGTCGCGGTGATCGCGTCGCTGTGGCACGAGAAGGTCATGGACGGCCTGATCGACGGCGCGCAGCGGGCCCTGAAGGAGTACGGGGTCGAGGAGCCGGAGCTGTTCCGGGTCCCGGGCAGCTTCGAGCTGCCGGTGGTGGCCAGGGGCCTGGCGGCGCGCGGCTTCAACGCCGTGGTCGCCCTCGGCGTCGTCATCAGGGGCGGTACCCCCCACTTCGACTATGTGTGCGAGGCGGCGACCATGGGGCTCACCCAGGTCTCCGTCGACACCGGCGTCCCCATCGGCTTCGGCCTGCTGACCTGCGACGACGAGCAGCAGGCGGTGGACCGCGCCGGGCTGCCCGGCTCCAAGGAGGACAAGGGCTTCGAGGCCACCAGCGCGGCGCTGTCCACGGCGGTGCTGCTGCGGCAGATCGCGACCATCAAGCACTGAATTGTTCACGTGGGGGTGCGGGGGGTCGCCCCCCGAAAGATTGGAGTACCCGGGGTTGGCCGTCCGTTCCCTGGGACGGCGACGCGGACCGGTCGGCCGACCCCGTAGGGTGGGAGCCATCATGGCGCAGAAGACATTCGAGGAGCTCTTCACCGAGCTCCAGCAGAAGGCCGTATCCGGCGAGCCGGGCTCGCGTACCGCGGAGCTGGTGGGCCTGGGCGTGCACGCGATCGGCAAGAAGGTGGTCGAAGAGGCCGCCGAGGTGTGGATGGCGGCCGAGCACGAGTCCGACGAGCGGACCGCTGAGGAGATCTCCCAGCTGCTCTACCACCTCCAGGTGATGATGGTCGCCCGCGGCCTCACCCTGCAGGACGTCTACGCCCATCTGTAACCCCCGCCCTTGAGCAGTACGGGAGCGGGGCACCGAGCACATCCGGTGCCCCGCTCCTTTCATGTCCGCATCCAGAACCGCATCCCGAACCGCATCCACTGATCCGATCCGAAAGGCACCGTTCCCATGCTGCGTATCGCCGTTCCCAACAAGGGGTCCCTCTCCGAGCCGGCGTCCGCGATGCTGCATGAGGCGGGCTACCGGCAGCGCAAGGACTCCAAGGAGCTCGTCCTCGTCGACCCGGAGAACCAGGTCGAGTTCTTCTTCCTGCGCCCCCGCGACATCGCCATCTACGTCGGCTCGGGCCGCCTCGACATCGGCATCACCGGCCGCGACCTGCTGCTGGACTCCGGCGCCGACGCCGAGGAGGTGCTGGCGCTGGGCTTCGCCGGGTCCACCTTCCGCTTCGCCGGTCCGGCCGGGGTGGCCACCGGCGTCAAGGACCTGGAGGGCCGCCGGATCGCCACCTCCTACACCGGCCTGGTCGCCCAGCACCTCGCCGACAACGGGGTCACCCCCGGCGCCCTCACCAAGCTGGACGGCGCGGTGGAGACCGCGGTGCAGCTCGGCGTCGCCGATGTGATCGCCGACGTGGTGGAGACCGGCACCAGCCTGCGCAACGCCGGGATGGAGGTCTTCGGCGAGCCGATCCTGGTCTCCGACGCGGTGGTGATCCGTCCCACCGACGCCGGTGACGACCCCCGCGCCGACCAGTTCCTGCGGCGTCTGCAGGGTGTGCTGGTGGCCCGTCGGTACGTGATGATGGACTACGACATCCGTGCCGAGCGCGTCGCGGAGGCGGTCGCGCTCACCCCCGGCCTGGAGTCGCCCACGGTCTCGCCGCTGCACAGCGAGGGCTGGGTCGCCGTGCGGTCGATGGTGCTCCGCAAGGAGGCTCAGCGCATCATGGACGACCTGTGGGCCATCGGTGCCCGCGCCATCCTGGTCACCAACATCCACGCCTGCCGGCTCTAGTCCCCGAGCCCCACCCAGCCGCATCCAGGGGGTCCGCATGACCGCCCACCCCAGCCGCACCCTGGCGATCCCGCCCCGACTGCCCACGGTCTGGCGGCCGGTGCTCACCCGCGTGGTGCTGCTGGGGCTGGCGGTGCTGAGCCTGGGCTTCTTCTGCACCGTCGCCGCGCTCGGCCCGGACGACTGGCACCGCCACGACCGGGTCGGGATCGCGGTGTGCGGACTGCTGTTCGCGCTGGTGCTCGTGGTGCTGGCGCGTCCGGCGGCGCGGGCGGACCCGCAGGGGCTCACCGTGGTGAACTTCGTCCGCAGGCGCCGGCTCGACTGGGCCGAGATCCTGGGCGTCAACCTGCGCCGCGGCGACCCGTGGGTGCTGCTCGACCTCTCCGACGGCAGCACCCTGGCGGTGGTGGCGATCCAGCCGGGCTCCGGGCTGCGGCAGGCCGTGCGGGCGGCCCGGGAGCTGCGGGCCTGCGTCGACCTCTACGGCACCGCACGCCGCGTCGAATAGGTGACCGCCGCCCGATCGGGCATCCTTGACGGACATCATGTGACCGCTCGCGAGCCTGGAGACGATAGCTCCCCGATGGAACCTCCCAGTACGTACGCCCCGACGGCCGTTGACCACCGAAGGGGCGCAACGCTGTGACCTCCGCCTGGCTGCTGCTGGGCGTGGCCCTGCTGCTGATCCTCGCCAACGGCCTCTTCGTAGCCGCCGAGTTCGCCCTGGTCACCGTGGACCGCGGGGAGGTCGCCCGGGCCGCCGCCGGCGGCGACCGCAGGGCGCGAGGCGTGCAGCGCTCGCTGCGCACCCTCTCCTTCGAGCTGTCCGGCGCCCAGCTCGGCATCACCGTCACCTCGCTGCTGGTCGGCATGCTCGCCAACCCGTCGCTGGCGAAGCTGCTCAACGGTCCGCTGACCTCGATCGGCCTGCCCGGCGGAGCGGTCCACCCGACCGCCGTGGTAGTCGGCATGCTGCTGGCCACAGTGGTGCAGATGGTGGTCGGCGAGCTGGTCCCCAAGAACTGGGCCATCTCCCGTCCGGTGCAGGTCGCCCGGGCCGTGGCCGGACCGCAGCGGCTGTTCTCCACCGTCTGCCGCCCCGTCATCCTGCTGCTCAACGGCGCCGCCAACCGCCTGGTCCGGGCGCTTGGCATGGAGCCGGCCGAGGAGCTGGCCTCCGCCCGCAGCGCCGAGGAGCTGGTGGCACTGGCCCGCCACTCCGCCAGCGAGGGCGCCCTGGAGGAGGACACCGCCGACCTGTTCGTGCGCACCCTGGGCCTGGGCGAGCTGACCGCCGAGAGCGTGATGACCCCCCGGGTCGACGTCGCCGCGCTGCAGGAGTCGGCCACCGCCGCCGACGTGCTCAACCTCACCAGGGTCACCGGGCAGTCCCGCTTCCCGGTGTACCAGCACAGCATCGACGAGGTCACCGGCATCGTCACGCTCAAGGACGCCCTGGCCGTCCCGGCCGAACGGCGCCCGGACACCACGGTGGCCGTGCTGATGTCGGACCCGCTGCTGGTCCCGGAGACGCTGCCGGCCGAGCGGCTGCTGGAACTGCTGCGCCGGCAGCACCCGATGGCGGTGGTGGTCGACGAGTACGGCGGCACCGCCGGGGTGGCCACCCTGGAGGACGTGGTCGAGGAGATGGTCGGCGAGGTGCTGGACGAGCACGACACCGGCGAGCACCCGGAGCTGCGCCCGCTGCCGCCGGTGGACGGGCACCCGGCCTGGGAGGTCGACGGCCGCTGCCGGGTGGACCAGCTGGAGGCGATCGGCCTGGACGCCCCCGACGGCCCCTACGAGACCATCGCCGGGCTGGTCGCCGACCTGCTCGGGCGGCTCCCGGAGCGGGGCGACAGCGCGGAGCTGCCGGGCTGGCGGCTGACCGTGCTGGGCATGGACCGGCACCGGACCGAGGCGGTGCTGCTGGTGCGCACCGGCGACGGCGGCGAGTGGACCGGCCGCAGGCGGGAGGAGCAGCGATGAGCGCGGTACTGCAGATCGGCTTCTCGGTGCTGCTGCTGCTCGGCAACGCCTTCTTCGTCGGCGCCGAGTTCGCCCTGGTGTCGGTGCGCCGCAGCCAGGTCCAGCCGCTGGCCGAGGCCGGCGACCGCCGGGCCCGTACCGTGGTGCACGCGCTGGAGCACGTCTCGGCGATGATGGCCGCCGCCCAACTCGGCATCACCGTCTGCTCGCTGCTGCTGGGTGCGCTGGCCGAACCGGTGATCGCCCATCTGCTGGAGGGGCCGTTCCACGTGCTCGGCGTGCCGACGGAGCTGACGCATCCGCTGGCCTACGTCATCGCCCTGGCCGTGGTGGTGTTCCTGCACATGGTGGTGGGCGAGATGGTGCCCAAGAACATCGCCCTGGCCGGCCCCGAGCGGGCCGCGCTGTGGCTGGGGCCGCCGCTGGCGGGACTGGCCCGGGTGCTGGGTCCGGTGATCCGCTTCCTGAACGCCTTCGCCAACCTGCTGCTGCGGCTGCTCGGTGTGGAGATCAGGGACGAGGTGGAGTCGACCTTCACCAGTGAGCAACTGGCCCACCTGCTGCAGGACTCGCGCGAGGCCGGGCTGCTCGGCAGCACCGCGCAGGAGCGCCTGGAGGACGCCCTGGAACTGGGCCGGAGGCCGGTCAGCGAGGTGCTGATGGCGCCGGACCGGCTGGTCAGCGTGGACACCTCGGTCACCGCCCGGCAGATGGAGGAGCTGGCGGTGCGCACCGGCTTCTCCCGCTTCCCGGTGGTCGGCGGCAACGGCGCCTTCCTGGGCTACCTGCACGTCAAGGACGTGCTGGAGCTGGAGGACCGGGAGGCCCCGGTCCCGCAGGAGCTGTGGCGCCGGTTGATCACCCTGCCTGAGAGCACTCCGCTGGACGACGCCCTGGCCGCGATGCGCCGGGCCACCTCGCACCTGGCCGGCGTGGTCGGCCGGGACGGGCTGCCGCTGGGCCTGGTGACCATGGAGGACGTGCTGGAGGAACTGGTCGGCGAGGTCCGGGTCTGACGGTCGGGCCCAGCGGCTCGACCGGCGCTCGAATGTCCTATCCTCAGGCCCACAGCTGGTGGATGATCAGTTCATAGGAACGGGGGAGAGGAACGGTATGAGCGATCGAAGACTGGAGGTCGACGGCGTCTCCAAGCGCTACGGGGACACCGTCGCGCTGAGCGGGATGACCTTCGAGGTGCGGGCCGGGGAGATCTTCGGCTTCGTCGGCAGCAACGGCGCCGGCAAGACCACGACCATGCGGATCGCACTGGGAGTGCTCGCGGCGGACGCGGGCGAGGTGCGCTGGGACGGCGTCCCGGTGACCCTGGAGACCCGCAGCAGGATCGGCTACATGCCGGAGGAGCGCGGCCTCTACCCGCGCATGAAGGTCGGCGAGCAACTGCAGTACCTGGCCAGGCTGCACGGCCTGACCAAGGCGGACGCGGTACGGGCCACCGCCGAGTGGACCGAGCGGCTGGGCGTGGCCGGGCGGATGGGCGACGAGGTGCAGAAGCTCAGCCTGGGCAACCAGCAGCGGGTGCAGCTCGCGGCGGCACTGGTGCACCACCCGGAGATCCTGGTCCTGGACGAGCCGTTCTCCGGGCTGGACCCGGTCGCGGTGGACGTGATGAGCGAGGTGCTGCGGGAGAAGTGCGCCGACGGCGTCCCGGTCATCTTCTCCAGCCACCAGCTGGACCTGGTCGAGCGGATCTCCGACCGGGTCGGCATCGTCCGGGCCGGCTCCATGGTCGCTGTCGGCACCGTGGCCGAGCTGCGCGCCGGCGGCACCGAGGAACTGGTCGTGGACGCCCCGCAGGCGCCGCCGGGCTGGGCGGACGGCCTGCCCGGCATCACCGTGGTCCGCCACGAGGGCGCCCGCACCGTGCTGACCCTCGGTCAGGACGCCGACGACCAGGCGGTGCTGCGCGCCGCGATGGCCACCGGGCCGGTACGGGAGTTCGCCCGGCGGCTGCCGTCGCTGACCGAGCTGTTCCGGCACGTGGTCAGCGCCCAGGACAAGCCCGAGGAGGCGGCGGCATGATGACGCCCGACAAGCTCAGGATCGGCTCGCGCGAGGCGATCAGGCTGGTGGCGGTGCGCGAGATCACCGTCCGGATCCGCAGCAAGGCCTTTCTGATCCTGCTCGGGATCACCGCGGCCGCTGCCGTCGCGATCCCGCTGATCTCCCACTACGCCAACCTCTCCAGCGGTCCCACCAGGATCGCGGTGGTGCAGCAGGACGCCGCGCTGGCCCCGACGCTGCAGGCCACCGCCGCGCAGCTGGGCCAGAAGGTCACCGTCAGCACGGTCGCCGACCATGCCACCGGGGTGGACCAGGTGAAGTCCGGCGACGTGGCGGTGCTGGCCGAGAGCGGTCCGCAGGGGATCCAGGCCACGGTGAAGAAGACCCTCAGCACCCCGCTGAACCAGCTCTTCCAGGTGGTGGACCAGCAGACGGCGCTGAACGACCAGATCACCAAACTGGGTGGCAACCCGGCCACCGTCGGCCAGGCGGTGGCCTCCACCAAGGTCCAGGTGACCGAGCTGCAGCCGGCCAAGGCGCAGAACGGGCAGCGGCTCACCATCGCCATCGGCGCGGCGCTGCTGCTCTACATGACGCTGATGTTCGTCGGGCAGTCGGTGGCCCAGGGCGTGGTCGAGGAGAAGTCCAGCCGGGTGGTCGAGCTGCTGCTCTCCACGTTGCGCCCCTGGCAGTTGCTGGCCGGCAAGGTGTTCGGCACCGGGCTGCTGGGACTGATCCAGATGCTGGTCCCGGCGGTGCTCGGGGTGGGGGTCGGCCTCTCCACCGGGGCGCTCAACCTGTCCCTGGGGAGTTCGGTCGGCACCGTGGCCTGGGCGCTGGTCTGGTACGGGGTCGGCTTCGCGCTCTACGCGCTGGTGTTCGCCGCGCTGGGGGCCACGGTGTCCCGGCAGGAGGACGTCGGCGGGCTGGTGCTGCCGGCGACGGCACCGCTGATCCTGGCCTGGGTGGTCGGCATCTCGGTGGTGCCCTCCAACCCGGAGAGCTCGCTGGTGGAGTGGCTGTCGATGGTCCCGCCGTGCGCACCCGTGCTGATGCCGATGCGGATCGCGATGGGGGTCGCTCCGCTGTGGCAGATGCTGCTCTCACTGGTGCTGGCGATCGCCTTCAGCGTGCTGCTGCTGCGGTTCGCCGGACGCATCTACCGCAATGCGGTGCTGCGGAGCGGGGCGAGGATTCCGCTGCGGGAAGCCCTGAAGGCGGCGTAGCAGAGCCCTCCGCGGAGGGTGGTCTTCTGTGGGGCGGGGGAGCTGCGGCGGTGCCTGGTTGCTCGCGCAGTTCCCCGCGCCCCTACACGTTTGCAACTGAGCCAGTTGCAGCCCCCCAGGGGCGCGGGGAACTGCGCGACCAACCACGCACCACCCGCACCCGAAAGCCGAACCTAGCTCCGCCCCTCAATGAGCTCCCCATAAGCCTGAAGCACATCAGGAAGCCGCAACGTGGCCAGGTCCTGACGGGTCGGCGGATCGGTCAGAACCGACAGGCGGAGATCGCGGTAGGCGCAGGACTTCTCGTAGAGGGTCCGCATGAAGCGGCCGTTGCCCAGGTCGTCGATCCAGCCCTCCCGCACCACATGGGTGCAGATGGAGCGCAGCTCCTCCAGGGCCTCCTCGTCCCAGAAGTCCCCGTCGCCCTCGGCCAGCGCCTGGCCGATCGCCGCCAGCTCCACCGGACGGTAGCTCGGGAAGTCCACCCGGCTGGTGAAGCGGGAGTTCAGCCCGGGGTTGGCGGCGAGCAGCCGGTTCATGCCCTCGGGGTAGCCTGCCAGGATCACCACCAGCCGGTCCCGGTTGTCCTCGGCGCGCTTCAGCAGCACCTGCAGCGCCTCGTCGCCGTAGGCGTCACCCTTGCTGTAGCCGGAGTTGGCGAGGCTGTACGCCTCGTCGATGAACAGCACCCCGTCCAGCGCCGAGTCGATCAACTCATTGGCCTTGACCGCGGTCTGGCCGAGGAACTCGCCGACCAGGTCCGCCCGTTGGGCCTCCACCAGATGGTCGCCGGAGAGCAGCCCGAGCGCGTAGAAGACCCGGCCGAGGATCCGCGCCACCGTGGTCTTACCGGTTCCGGAGGGCCCGGAGAAGACGAAGTGGCGCTTGGGCGGCTGCACCGGCAGGCCCTGGTCGGAGCGGAGCTGGGCCATCCGCAGCTGCGCGGACAGCGCCAGCACCTGGCGTTTGACCGGTTCCATGCCGACCATCCGGTCCAGCTCGGCCAGTGCCGCCTCCAGCCGCGGCCGGTCCGGCTGGGCCATGGTCCCGGGCGGCAGCGGGGCCGCGGACTGGGCCGCGCGGTGCCGGGCGCCGGCGCTCAGCTCGGTGTCCCGGTCCTCCCGCCCCTCGGGGTCCTCTCCGCGCCGCTCGGGGCCCGGAGGGCCGTCGGGATCGACCGGCAGCGGACCGGCTCCGCCGCCGAAGTCGCCGAGGTCCGTGCCGCCGAGCTCGCCGCTGCCGAAGTCAGCCTCGCCGAAGCCCTCGGCGCCGCTCTCGTCCCCGTCCAGCAGGCCCGTGGTGTACGGCCCGTCGAGCGGGTCGCCGCCGTCGCCGTCCAGCCCGGCGACCACCTCGGGGCCCTCGGCGTAGGCGTCGAAGAAGGTGGGTTCGAATGGGCCCTCGCCGCCCGGCGACCCCAGCGGGTCCGGCTGTCCCTGGCCGCCTCCGCTGGCGTGGCGGGGGCGCTGCGGGGTGGGCGGGGCCGGGGCCTCCAGCATCGCCGGGTCCACGCCGTCCTCGGCGGTGATCGCGGCCAGCCTGGCGGCGGTGTCCATGAAGCCGGGGTCGACCCGGTGCACCGCCCGGTACAGCGACAGCGCCGCCGCGCTGCGCCCGCCGCCCTCGTAGGCCCGGGCCAGCCAGTAGCGCAGCTCCTTGCGCTGCGGCTGCTCCGAGCGGCACCGCGCCAGCGAGCCGGCCAGCGGGAGCTCGGCCTGGCCGCACATGTCCAGGCGGACCCTGGCCATGCCGCCGAACAGCCCTGCCTCGATGCCCAGCAGCGGGTCGTCGAGCAGGCTGTCGGTGTCCCGGATCAGCTGCTCCCAGTCCTTCAGCAGATAGGAGCGGCAGGCGTGCAGGAACCGCACCGAGCGGTCCTGCTCGCGCGGCGGGCAGTCGGCCAGCGCCTGCTCCAGCTCGGTCAGGTGCCGGCCGTCGAGCCAGTGCGAGGCGTGCGCCAGGGCGAGGTCCCTGGCGTCCTCCAGCACCGGCTGCACCCACCAGCCGAGCCAGTACCAGGAGCTCAGCGGACGGCGGTGGAGCCGGCGCTGCTCGCCGAAGCGGTCCCGGTGGCGGTGCATGGCCAGCAGGGCGGCCGAGGTCTCGGAGCGCAGGGCGTGCAGCCCGAGCCAGGCGTCGGCCATGCCCGGGTCGATCCGCACGGCGGAGCGGAACTCCTCCTCGGCGCGGGTGTAGGCCCCCGCGATGTAGGCGTCCATGGCGCGAAGCCAGGCTCGGTCGGCCAGGCTGCGGGTTCGCCTGCCCTCAGTGTCCTCAGTCCCCACCGGTCAGTCCCCCTGCTGTGCGCGGCTGTGCCGGTCACCGAGCGCGGGCCGCGGGCCGTCCCCCCTTTGGAAGACCCGGACGGTCAAAGCCCCATGACGATCCGTCGGCGCGTAGATGTCGCATCCGCGCCTGTGGGCATCGTACCGGTGCGGTGCTGATCCGGAAGGGTGCCGGAAGGGTCGGCAGGGGCGGGGGAGCGGTATGCGTGGCCGGAAACGCTCGCACCGGGGGCCCCGGATCACTCTGAGTGATCTTCACGCGGCCCGGCCGGGCGGTGCGGCGGTCCGGGCGGCGGAGTGACGGCGGGTGACCGTTCCGGGGCCGGGAATGAGTATCGCCAACCCTACTGAGCTGCTCGGAAGCCACGGGGGAACGGCTTCCGAGCAACCCAGCAGGGCTGGCGATCACTCCTGGCGACCGTGGTGGGAACAACGGCCGACCGGTACTCTCAGGGGGCGCAGGCGAGTTCCGCTCTGCGTTGAGAAGAACGTAGTTGCTGTCGAGGCAGCAGGTCAAGAGCCTATGGAGGCCCTGGGTCGGGCCTGTGCCTCCGGCCCGATCCGACGACGCCTCCGGTGGACCGCAGGTGAATTGGCTGGGAGTCAGGTCATGGCCCCCCGGCTCGGATGATTACCCAACGTTACCGACCGGGCGGTATGTGTCCGGCCATGCTTCCGGTCGCCGTCGGGTCGTGGCGACATGTCGACGCCGCCGACGCGGAAGGCCGCTGGAGGGCCGCTGGAGGGCCGAGGTCCGGTGCTGGTGACGCCGGGCCGGGAATGGGGCATACTCACCTCGGCGCAGGTTAACGCACGTTCACTGAGACCCGGTGGACGCCGTCCCGACCGGCCGGCACGCCCCGCGATCCCGGCGGCGCTCCGGTCGCGGAGTGCAGGATGCAGGAGGCACGATCCCACCATGAGTCAGCCGATCCGTCCCGTGAAGACGATGGACCGTCAGCTCCCCAGCGAGGAGGCCGCCGACCTGCTGGCGCTGACCCGTGAGCTGGTCGACCGCGAGCTGGCCCCGGCCGCCGCCGAGGAGGAGGCCGAGGGCCGCTTCCCGCGCGAGGCGGTGCGGCTGCTGGGCCGGTCCGGACTGCTGGGCCTGCCCTACCCCGAGGAGTACGGCGGCGGCGGGCAGCCCTACGAGGTGTACCTGCAGGTGCTGGAGGAGCTGGCGGCCGGACGGCTCACCGTCGGCATGGGCGTCAGCGTGCACACCCTCGCCTGCCACGCGCTGGCCACCTTCGGCAGCGAGCAGCAGAAGCAGGACTGGCTGCCGGACCTGCTGGGCGGCGAACTGCTGGGCGCCTACTGCCTCTCCGAGCCGCAGTCCGGCTCCGACGCCGCCGCGCTGACCACCCGGGCGGTGCGCGAGGGCGACCACTACCGGGTCTCCGGGACCAAGGCCTGGATTACCCACGGCGGGGTCGCCGACTTCTACAGCACCATGGTCCGCACCGGCGGTCCGGGCGCGGCCGGCATCAGCGTGCTGCTGATCCCCGCGGACACGGCCGGCGTCTCGGCTGACGCCCCGGAGCGCAAGATGGGCCTCAAGGGGTCGCCGACCGCCCAGGTGCACTTCGACGGCGCCGAGGTGCCGGCCGAGCGGCTGATCGGCGAGGAGGGGCAGGGCTTCTCCATCGCCCTGTCCGCGCTGGACTCCGGCCGGCTGGGCATCGCCGCCTGCGCGGTCGGCGTCGCCAGGGCGGCACTCGACCACGCCGTGGAGTACGCCAGGACCAGGACCCAGTTCGGCCGCCCGATCGCCGAGTTCCAGGGGCTGTCCTTCATGCTCGCGGACATGGCGACGGCGGTGGAGGCCGGCCGGGCGCTCTACCTGTCGGCGGCCCGGCGCCGTGACGCCGGACTCGCCTTCGGCAAGGAGGCCGCGATGGCCAAGCTGTTCTGCACCGACGCCGCGATGCGGGTCACCACCGACGCGGTCCAGGTGCTCGGCGGCTACGGCTACACCGCCGACCACCCGGTCGAGCGCTACATGCGCGAGGCCAAGGTGCTGCAGATCGTGGAGGGCACCAACCAGATCCAGCGCATGGTGATCGGACGCAGGCTGACCGGGGCCTGACCGGCCCTCAGCGCTGCCGCTGGGCGGGGATCCTGACCCGTACCGGCCGCGATCCGGGGCCGCCGACGTGGGAGAACGGCTGGCGGCGCCAGTCCAGCTCCGGCGGCAGCGCCAGCAGGGCCTCCAGCGAGGGCTCTGGGTCGAAGTCCGGCTCGTCCTCGAGGTCGTCGGCGTCGTCCACGGGACGGCCCGAACCGGCGCAGACGGCGGGGGAGAAGGGGTGCCAGGCGGTCGGCAGCGTCGCGTGCTGGGGGAACCGCTCCTCGTCGCCGAGCAGGGCGATCGGGCGGTCGCACTCCGGGCAGCGGAGCCGCAGGATGTCCCAGGTCTCACCGTCTCCGGGGTCGATGCCCGGCAGCGCCTCGGGCGCCGGATCGACGGCAGGAGTCAGCTCATCAGTGGCAGACATGTGATCCCCCTCGATGAAGGAAGGCGACGGCCCGGCTGTGAGCGGGGCTCCGATCGCCGACTGGTGCACCCCTCCCGCGTCCGGTGCGCCGCAACGACGGAGCACCGACGGAATCACGGAGGAGTCACAGGCAGAACTTCCCAGCGGGATATGCGGCTAACCCTGCAGGGGACCTTCCCTCGTGCGGGTCACTGTGGCCTTCGTCACACCCGGCCGGTCCAGCCCGTCGGCGTTCGTCCCCCGGTTCGGATAGCCTCCCGTCTCGTGGAGGAACTGGATCGTCAGATCGTGCAGCTGCTCGTCGCCGACGGGCGGATGAGCTACACCGACCTGGGCAAGGCCACCGGCCTGTCCACCTCGGCGGTGCACCAGCGGGTGCGCCGCCTGGAGCAGCGCGGGGTGATCCGCGGCTACGCCGCGATCGTCGACCCGGAGTCGGTCGGACTGCCGCTGACCGCGTTCATCTCGGTCAAGCCCTTCGACCCCAGCGCGCCGGACGACGTCCCGGACCGGCTGGCCGCGCTGGAGGAGATCGAGGCCTGCCACAGCGTGGCCGGTGACGAGAACTACATCCTGAAGATCCGGGTCTCCGCCCCCGGCGACCTGGAGCACCTGCTGGCCCGGATCCGCTCCGCCGCGGGCGTCTCCACCCGTACCACCGTGGTGCTCAGCACCCCGTACGAGGCCCGTCCGCCGCGGCTGGGATAGGGCGGGGCCGGGGTGGCGCAAACCCGCACATCCCGGTCGGGCAGACTGATGCCATGCACCCAGCCCCCGCCCTCCCCGCCCCCGAAGAGCCCGCCGTACGCACCGTCCTGCTGCGCGGCGGCGACGTCTACAGCCCGGCCGACCCGTTCGCCAGCGCGCTGCTGGTGCAGGACGGGCAGGTCGCCTGGGTGGGCTCGGACGGCGCGGCCGAGAGCTACGCCAGGGACGCGGACCTGGTGGTGGACCTGGACGGCGCGCTGGTCACCCCGGCCTTCGTGGATGCCCATGTGCACGCCACCGCCACCGGGTTGGCGCTGACCGGGCTGGACCTCACGGGCTGCCCGGACCTGGCCGAGGCGCTGCGCCGGATCACCGCCTTCGTCCGGGCCCAGCCCGCGGCGGACCGCGAGCGCGGCGTGCTGATGGGGCACGGCTGGGACGAGACCGGCTGGCCGGAGGGGCGTCCGCCGACCCTGGCCGAGCTGGACCGCGCCTGCGAGGGCGCCGCCGTCTACCTCTCCCGCACCGATGTCCACTCCGCACTGGCCCCCACGGCGCTCAGAGCACTCGTCGGCGCGGATCTGGCCGCGCACGCCGGGTACGACGCCGACGCGCCGCTCAGCCGTGCCGCGCACCATGCCGTGCGCCGGATCGCGTTGGCCCGGCAGACCCCGCAGCAGCGCGACGCCGCGCAGCGGGCGATGCTGCGCCGGGCCGCCGAGCTCGGTATCGGTGCGGTGCACGAGTGCGCCGGCCCCGACATCTCCTCGCCCGAGGACCTGACCGCGCTGCTCGCCCTGGCCGGCGGCGGTGCGGAAGCCGCGGCCCACCCGGAGGTCTTCGGCTACTGGGGCGAGCTGGGCGCCGTGGACACCGCCCGCCGGCTGGGCGCGGTCGGCGCCGGCGGCGACCTCTTCGTGGACGGCGCGGTCGGCTCGCACACCGCCTGCCTGCACCGCCCCTACAGCGACGCCGCGGACCTGGACGGCGCCGCCTATCTGACGGCCGACCAGATCGCCGGCCATGTCACCGCCTGCACCGAGGCCGGGATGCAGGCCGGCTTCCATGCCATCGGCGACGCCGCGCTGGCGGCCGTGGTCGAGGGGGTCCGCGCGGCGGCCGGCAAGCTCGGCATCGCCGCGGTCCGGGCGCTGCGGCACCGGGTGGAGCACGCCGAACTGCTGGACGCCGACGCCGTCGCGGCCTTCGCCGACCTGGGCCTGACCGCCTCGGTGCAGCCGGCCTTCGACGCCGCCTGGGGCGGCGCGGAGGGGATGTACGCCACCCGGCTGGGCGCCGAGCGGGCCCGGGCGATGAACCCGTTCGCGGCGATGGTCAGAGCCGGGGTGCCGCTGGCCTTCGGCTCGGACGCCCCGGTCACCCCCCTGGACCCCTGGGGCACCGTCCGCGCGGCCGCCTTCCACCGCACCCCCGAGCACCGGGTCTCGGTGCGCGCCGCCTTCACCGCGCACACCCGCGGCGGCTGGCGGGCGCTGGGACGCGACGACGCCGGGGTGCTGGTGCCGGGCGCGCCGGCCAGCTACGCCGTCTGGGCGCCGACCGACCTGGTGGTGCAGGCCCCCGACGAGCGGGTGGCCAACTGGTCCACCGACCCCCGTTCGGGGGTGCCCGGGCTGCCCGACCTCACTCCGGGCGGTCCGGTGCCGCGCTGCCTGGCGACCGTGGTGCGCGGCCGGACCGCCCATCTGGCCGGCTGAGGACTTCGCCCCGGCCCTGCTGAGCCGTCCTGCTCCGCCGTCCGAGTGGTCACCGGTGTCCGGATACCGCCGAACGGCGGGTGTCCCGGGCGCCGCTGCGGCCCCGTTTCATCCGCTCTGACCTGCATCTTTACCATGTTTTGGCAGGTCGGGGGGCGGTTGACACCGGACCGGCGTCGGCGAGTAGGTTCGGCCGCGTCCACCTTCCGGAATCCTCCGCAGGACCGACCGATCGGAACTCCCCCCACGCAAAACCCGGAACCACGACTGGGCCACAGTGCGGCGTCCCCGGATGTCGACAGGCAGCCAGGTCCAGTGGCTCGAGGTCCGGGGAGCGCGGGCGCCGGCAGGCCAACCGGGTCCGGTCGGCAGGTGCGACCCGGGCACGGCTCGGACGCTCAGTAGACAACGGCCTTCGGTCGATCCGCATCCAGCGGGCCCCGGGTCGGACCGAAGAGCGTTCGGGCCGCGCCCGTCGGCATGCCCCGTGCCGGGCGCCGGCCCCCGTCGAGCGGGACACTGGGATGCACAGACGCCCATGTGAACGGGGTGACCGCGATGTCCGCTGCTGCGTCCCCGGTCGGCGAGGACCGCTACTGGACCACCGCCCGGGTGGTGATCGCACTGCTGCTGGGCGCCCTGGCGGTGGCCGGGCTGAGCTACGCCGGCACCCATCTGAACGCCGACCGGACCACGCCGGCGGCCGACGGGGCCATGGCCGTCCCCGGGCGGGGCGACTGCGTGACCGCCCAGGTGGTCCCGGCGACCGTCGGCGGTGCGCGGCAGGTCGACTGCTGGTCCGGTCAGGCCCGCTACACGGTCGTGCAGACGTTTCCGGCCAGTACCGACCCGAACGCCTGCGCCGATGTGCCCGGCAGCGAGTTCGCACTGCTGCAGCGCACCAGCGCGACCGGCCCGGTCAATGTGCTCTGCGTGGAACCCCTGCATGTGGTGCCACGTTGGGAGGGCGAGTGAGCAGGCCGGATAACAACTTGGGTAGGTAAGAGGCGCCACGGGTCGCCCTGGGCGCCGACGGCCCGTTTTCACGCTGTACCGTCGTCGCACGCCGTGTGTTCCGACGCACGGCGCGAAACCGTAACTCCGAGCGTGAGTGAGTGTGGCGCCCGTGGCCCAAGCAGTCGACCCCGGAGGCGCTGTCGCCGTCCCGGACCGGCCCGAGGCCGCCGAGGGCGCCGACGCGGCTGCTCCGTCCCGGCTCCGCCGCCGGCTGGCGGTCGTCCGCGCCGGGCTGCCGCGCACCGGGCTGGCCGTGCTGTGCGGCGTGCTGCTGGCGCTGTCCTTCCCGCCGTACGGACTGTGGCCGCTGTCGCTGCTCGCGGTGGCCGGGCTGGCCCTGCTGACGCACCGGCGGACCGCACGGCAGGCCGCCTGGACCGGGTTCGCCTTCGGCGCGCCCTTCCTGATCTGGCTGCTGTTCTGGCTCAATGTCATCGGCCCGGACGCCTGGCTGCTGCTGGCCCTGTTCGAGTCGCTGTTCCTCGCGGCGATGGCCGCGGGCCAGGCGGTCACCTCCCGGCTGCCGGGCTGGCCGCTGTGGACCGCCTGCCTGTGGGTGACCCAGGAGTGGGCCAGGGACCGGGTGCCGCTGGGCGGTTTCCCCTGGGGACGGCTGGCCTTCGCCAACACTTCCTCCCCGTACACCCCGCTCGCCGCCATCGGCGGGGCGCCGCTGGTGACCTTCGCGGTGGCGCTCAGCGGGGCGCTGCTGGCCGCCGCGGTGCTCGCGGTGGCCCGGCGCGGCTCCGACGGCCGCTGGCGGCTGCGGGCCCTGGCCGCGGTGGCGCTGGGCGCGGCCGCCGGAGTGGTCGGCTACGCGGTGCCGATCCCGACCGCGGGGACCACCGCCGGGGGGCCGGCCAGCGCCGAGATCGCGGTGATCCAGGGCAATGTCCCGCATGCCGGGATGGACTTCCTGGGCCGTCCGATGCAGGTGCTGCAGAACCACGTCCAGGCCACCCTGGCGCTGGCGCAGCAGGTGGCGGAGGGCAAGAAGGCCAAGCCGCAGCTGGTGATCTGGCCGGAGAACTCCTCCGACGTCAACCCCTACACCACCCCCGAGGCCTACGCCGCCATCCAGCAGGCGGTCGACGCCATCGGGGTCCCGATCCTGGTCGGCGCCCTGGTGGACGGTCCGGACGCGCAGCATGTGCAGAACGAGGGCATCGTCTGGGCGCCGTCCACCGCGGCCGTGCCGGGGCCCGGTGCGCACTACACCAAGCAGCACCCGGTGCCCTTCGGCGAGTACGTGCCGTTCCGCTCGGTGCTGTCGAAGTACATCACCCGGCTGCAGCGGGTCGCCCGCGACTTCGCCAAGGGCACCAGCACCGGAATCCTCCAGGTCGGCCCCGCCAGGATCGGCGACGTCATCTGCTTCGAAGTGGCCTACGACGGCATCGTCGACGACGCGGTCAGCAAGGGCGGCCGGGTCCTGGTGGTGCAGACGAACAACGCCACCTACGAGCACACCGACCAGCCCGACCAGCAGTTCGCCATGTCGCGGCTGCGGGCCGTCGAGCACGGCCGGGCCGTGGTGATCGCCGCCACCAGCGGGATCAGCGCGGTGATCGAACCGGACGGCAGCGTCGAGCAGCGGAGCGAGCTGGCGACCGCGGCCGAACTGGAGGCGGACGTGCCCCTCCGGGACACCCTCACCGTGGCGGACCGTGTCGGTGCGGCACCGGAATGGGTTCTCTCCATAGCGGGACTGCTCGCGGTCGGCGCCGCGGTCGGCATCTCCACCGCGCGCCGGCGCCGCAGTACCCGCACCGACTGACGAACACCGAACCAATGACGCTGCTGACAAAGGGGCCGGTCCGTGACGGACAGCACCACTGAGGTCCACCCGACCTTCGGTGACCTGGGCAAGATCCTGGTGATCATCCCGACGTACAACGAGATCGAGAACATCGGGCGGATCACCTCCCGGGTGCGCGCCGCCGTGCCCGAGGCGCACATCCTGGTGGCCGACGACAACAGCCCGGACGGGACCGGCCGGGCCGCCGACGAGCTGGCCGGCTCGGACCCCAACCTCCAGGTGCTGCACCGCAAGGGCAAGGAGGGCCTGGGCGCCGCCTACCTGGCCGGCTTCCGCTGGGGCATCGACAACGGCTACGACGTCCTGGTCGAGATGGACGCCGACGGCTCGCACCAGCCGGAGCAGCTGCCGCGGCTGCTGACCGCGCTGCGCGGCGCCGACCTGGTGCTGGGCTCGCGCTGGGTCACCGGCGGCGAGGTGGTCAACTGGCCGAAGAGCCGCGAGTTCCTCTCCCGCGGCGGCAGCCTCTACTCGCGGCTGATGCTGCGGGTGCCGATCCGCGACGTCACCGGCGGCTACCGGGCCTTCCGCAAGCAGACCCTGCTGGGCCTGGGCATGAGCGAGGTCGCCTCCCAGGGCTACTGCTTCCAGGTCGACCTGGCCTGGCGCGCGGTCCGCGCCGGCTTCAAGGTCACCGAGGTGCCGATCACCTTCGTCGAGCGCGAGTTCGGCGCCAGCAAGATGAGCAACAAGATCGTGGTGGAGGCGCTGGGCCGGGTCACCTCCTGGGGCGTCAACAGCAGGCTGGGGCGGATCCCGGCCCCCACCCCCGACCGGGAGGCGTAGCTCCGGGTGCGGCGCGGCGCGGGCGGGCGGCGCGGCGCTGCGGCGGAACGAGCGTCCGGGCCCGTACGTTGACCAGGGTGTATCAGCATGCGAGCCCGAAGGAATGGACAGCGCCGTGAGCCAGGTAGGACCCGACCCCGGGATCGTCCGTCCCCGCCCGCGCGGGCTGCGCCGGTACCTGCCGCTGGCGGTCGCGGCCTGGGTGGTGCTGGAGATCTGGCTGCTGATCCTGCTGGCCGGGGTGATCGGCGGGTTCGGGGTGCTCTGCTACCTGGTGGTCTCGGCGCTGCTGGGCGGCTGGGTGATCAAGCGGGCCGGCCTGAAGGCGCTCCGGGCCACCACGGCGGGGCTGCGGGGCGGGGTGTACCCGGCCGAGGGCGGGGACCCGATCGCCAAGGAGACCCGCACCGCGGTCACCATCGCCGGCGGGCTGCTGCTGGTGCTCCCGGGGATCCTCTCCGAGCTGCTGGCCCTCGGCTGTCTCTTCCCGCCCACCGCGGGCGTGCTGCGCAGGCTGCCGGAACGGTGGCTGCGGCGGCCCGGGACTCCGCTGGGGGACGCCTTCCGGCTCCAGGGGCAGCTGCGGATCCACCGGCCTGACGGCAAGGTGGTGCAGGGCGAGGTGGTGGATCCGGCCGAGGATCCGCTGCGCAAGCGGGACGACCCTTACGGGTACGGCGGGTCCAGGGATCAGCTGCACTAGGGTGCTGACGGGTTTTCAGGTGCGGGCCGTAGCCGGCGTGTCGCGCAGTTCCCCGCGCCCCTAGGGTGCCGCAACTTGCCCGCAGCGGTTCAGTTGCAGGCCCCGGACACACGGCAGGGCCCGGGACGCAGCACCTGGTGGTGGCGCTGCGACCCGGGCCCTGCCGTGCCGCCCCGGACGGGTCAGGCGGACTTGCGGTTGTCGCGGGGGTGGACGGCGATGTTCATACCGCCGGACCGCAGGACTGCGAGCCGTTCGGCGAGCACCTCCTCCAGTTCCTCACGGGTACGCCGCTCCATCAGCATGTCCCAGTGCGTACGGGCGGGCTTGGCCTTCTTTTCCTCTGGTTCGTCGCCGTCGAGCAGTAGTGCCTCGCTGCCGCAGAAGCGGCACTCCCACACGGTCGGGATCTCGGCCTCTACGGAGAACGGGACCTCGAAGCGGTGCCCGTTCGTACATGCGTACTCGACGGTCTGGCGCGGGGCCAGGTCGATGCCGCGGTCGGTCTCGTAGCTGGTGGCCCCGAGTCGCGTGCCGCGGAGAGCTCGCTCACTCATGAATCGTGCCTCCCGGGCTTATGGCCCACAGGACTGGATGTCGCTGTCTTCGTCGGTTGGTGCAACGTGCGGCAACCGTCGAAGATTCCCGTTCGGGAGATACGTCTTCCGTCGTGCCGCCCCTGTTTGTACCCACACCTGCCCGAATTGTCACATCTCAACGTGAATATCACCCTCAGTTGCCGACTTTTTGCGTGCCGTCACGGTGCCGGTGTGGATTTCCCGGCGTACACTACCGGCCGCCGCCGACCTGGACCGGGCCGGGCTGCCCGGGCCAGGCACCGCGCTCGATCAGTACGTCGCGCAGGACGTCGACCCGGTCCGCCATGATCCCGTCCACGCCGAGGTCCAGCAGTTCGTGCATCTCCTCGGCCCGGTCGACGGTCCAGACGTGGACCTGGAGGCCCAGTCCGCGGGCCGCGCGCAGGAAGGGGCGGTCGACCACCGGCACCCCGGAGGCCGGCCAGCGCACCGGGACCTGGACGCAGACCGTCTGCCTGCGGGCGGCGGCCCCGAGCAGCCGGTCCACCGGGACCGGGCCGCTGAGCGAGCGCAGTCGCAGGCCCAGCACGCCGCGCGGGGAGAGCGCCACGGCCAGCCGGGGTCCGGCGGCGGCGCGGACCGCGGCGAGCCGGCCGTCGGAGAAGGAGCCGACGCAGACCCGGTCCCAGGCGGCGGTCCTGCGGATGGTGTCGGCCAGCGGCCGGACCGCGCCGGGCGCCTTGACGTCGATGCTGAAGCGGGCCTCGGGGAAGGCGGCGAGGAGTTCGTCCAGGCGCGGGATCGGCTCGCGCCCGGCGATGCGCGCGGCCGAGACGGTGCGCCAGGGCAGCGCGGCGACGGCGCCGGAGCTGTCGGTGACCCGGTCCAGGCGGCTGTCGTGGAAGGCGACCAGGACGCCGTCGGCGGTGGCGTGGACGTCGGTCTCCAGATAGCGGTAGCCGAGTGCGACCGCGCGGGCGAAGGCCGCCATGGAGTTCTCCGGACCGCCCAGAGCGCCGCCCCGGTGCGCAAAGGCGAGCGGTCCCGGATGGTCCAGGAAGGGGTGGCGCGGCAGACGGCGGCTGGTCACGGGCGCTCCATCGGTCCGGGGTGAAGCTGCCAGAAGTATGCAGCCTGGAGCACGTGTAAGGGGACCGGTGACGGATCCTCAGCCGACGTTCATTCTCTTCAAGGCTGGTTGTCAGTCCCTGCTGCGAGACTCTGTGCCATGTCGGCGAGCAGGTTCCCGCAGGAACTCCTCCGTGCCCAGCGTCAGGTCTGGGCCAGCGAGGCGGCTTCGCGTGCCTTCGTGCTGGCGGGGCCGGACAGCCCGGTGGCGCAGTGGCCGCTGCCGCGGCAGGAGGAGTACCGCCGCCTGCGCGCGGCGCACGAGCAGGCGCTGCGCGCCGTCCGCGAGCATCCGCTGATGGTCGACGCGATCGAGGACCACCACTGGGCGGCGACGATACAGGCGCTCTCCGCTGCGGCGCGGGCCGAGGAGCGGATGGCGGCGGCCTGAACGCCGCGGGCCCCGGCGTGGCCGGGGCCCGAAGGGTGAGCAGCAGTCTGTGAGCAGCAGTCAGAGCAGCGGCAGGGCCGTGGTGATGGGCTGGGTGATCTCGCCGGTGCGCTCCTCGGGGCTCTCCGCGGCGGGTGCCGGGCGGTCCTGGTCCAGCGAGGCCGGGATCGGCGGCGGCGTGCTGTCGAGGGGCGTCTTGGCCAGCACCGGCGCCGCCGCGGCCTCGGTGCGGCTGTCGGCGTGCGGCAGCAGGGCGATCACCGCGTCGCGCTGGTCGGCCGGGGTCTCCTCGTCCAGCGGGTCCGGCGCGGCCGGGACCTGGATCCGTACCGGCGGATTGGTGCCGAGCCTGGCGTAGCCGCGTCCGGCCGGGGTGTGGCTGGAGGGGGTGATGTCCAGCGGGACGCCGAGGGCCTCCGGGGCGAGGTCGGGGTCGAGCGCGCCCAGCACCACCCGGGCGCGGGTGGCCGACCGCACCGTCGGCTTGATCCGGTCCAGCGCCTCCAGGCGGTCCGCGACCACCACGGTGACGTGGGCGGTGCGGCCGTGGCGCAGCGGGAACTCCAGCAGGTCCTGCGGGTCCGGGCGGTTCTCGGCCTGGGCCAGCTCGCTCAGCTCGGCCGGGTGGTCCAGCAGCAGCCACAGCGGCCGGACGGTGTCGGCGGGCGGCGCCTCGCCGGTGCGCTTGGCCAGGTTGTGGGCGTCCAGCCGGCGCTGGGTCTCGTGCACGGCCCACTCCAGGGCGGCCAGCGCGCCGTGCAGACTGGTCTCCACGGTGTGCACGCCGGGGCGTCCCACCAGGCAGGCGTGCTCGCCGGTGCCGGCGCCGTCGATGACCACGATGTCGCCGTGCGGCAGCGCCTGCAGGGCCAGCGAGCGCAGCAGGGTGGAGGTGCCGTGGCCGTGGGTGCCCAGCGCCAGCAGGTGCGGCTCGCTGGAGCGGGGGCCGGTGCGCCAGAGCACCGGGGGCTGGTGCGCGGTGCCTGAGCCCTGGCGCACCGGGATCATCCGGTTGGTGCTGGTGGTGTCGGTGAACCCGAGCACGATCTCGCCGTTGGCGGTGACGTAGGGCTGCGCGGTGATGTCGGTGGGCAGCGGGGCCAGGGCGGCGACCTGGAGGTGGTTGGTCTCCTCGTCCCAGGTGAAGCGGTACTCGCGGCTGCGGCCGGCCTTGCTGTGAACCACGTGTTCGATCCGGGCCCTGGCGTGCGGCTCGGTGTCGGTGAAGTAGGCGGGGTAGCGCAGGTCCAGTGCGGCCAGCCGGCCCTCGCCGTCGAACTCCCAGGAGTTGAAGGCGGCCTTGAAGTCCCCGCCGTGGCTGTACATCGGGCTGGGGTCGGACTCGTGCACCAGGTAGGGGGTGAGCGCGGTGTAGATGGCGCCCAGCTTCAGCTGGCTGGTGTCCGGAGCCGGCTCGGGGGCCGGGGAACGGTCGCGGCCCGCCCAGGCCGCGCTGCCCATCAGGGTCAGCAGGGCCAGCAGCGGGCCGTAGGGGAGCAGGGCGACGGCGGCGAGGACGGCGATGGCGAGCAGCACGGCCGGACCGCGGCGGTCCTTGGGCAGATTGCCCCACCAGTTCCTGGTCCAGCGCCCGTGTGCGCGCAGGCCGCGGCCGATGGTGATCAGCGGACCGAACATGTCGGCGGCGTGGTCGCCGGCGGTGCGTGCGAACTCGCGCCCCCGGGTGAGGTGGTCGTTCAGGGTCATCGGTGTCTCTCCGGCAAGGGGCAGGCAGGGGCGCGGTTCGGCGGCGGGGGAGTGGGGGCGGTCGGGGCCTCGGTCAGAACTTGATGCCGCCGAGCAGGCTGGCCAGACTCTGGCCGCCGGCCTTGATGCTCGGGGCGATGGCGGTCCCTGCCAGGTAGAAGCCGAACAACGCGCAGACCAGCGCATGCGAGATCTTCATGCCGTCCTTGCGGAAGAACAGGAAGGCGATGATGCCGAGCAGGACGACTCCGGAGATGGAGAGGATCACGGTGGGCTCCTCGAAGTGCGGGGACGGGTGTCGGGACGACGCCGTGGGATGGCGGGTGTCAGTCAGGATCCGATCACATTCAGCACCCTTATGGTGACAAAAAGTAATAGATGATGGATAGGAGCAAATGGGTGGATTCTTCTCGAAGCCGCAACCAAACACCCCGCTGAGCTGCGCATTGGCCTTCCCGAGCTGATGCTGTCCGCCGCTCCGGCCCGGTTATGTGCGGCGCGCTGGATGTTCGCCCGTTCGGGTGTCGGCAGCCCGGAATCCGACCGCATCGTGGGACGCGGGGAGGGGCGTGCGGAGCGCCCGGACCCGGCAGAATGGCGTCGCTCGCACTGTCGTGCGTGCGGGTCCGGAGCGACGACCGAGGAGAAGCGGAATGAACGAGTCTGTGGACGGTGGCACTGCCGACGGCGGCGCGGTCGACCCCGAGCTGGTCGAGCTGGCCGCGCGGGTCTTCGACGCGGCCAGAGCGGGGGACGCCCCCGCACTGGCGGCCTACGTGGACGCCGGAGCCCCCGCCGACCTCTGCAACGACCGGGGCGACACCCTGGTGATGCTCGCCGCCTACCACGGCCATGCCGAGGCGGTGCGGACCCTGCTGGAGCGGGGCGCGGACGCCAACCGTGCCAACGACCGCGGGCAGACCCCGCTGGCCGGTGCCGTGTTCAAGGGCGAGGACGCGGTGATAGAGGCCCTGCTGGCCGGCGGAGCCGATCCGCACGCGGGACAGCCCTCGGCCGCCGCCACCGCCGAGATGTTCGGACGCACGGCCCTGGTGGAGCGGTTCACAGCGCTCTGAGCGGCCCGGTTACCATTTCCGAATGGACATTCGAGCCGTGGGCTACGCCCATCCCGACGCCCAGCGCCTCATCGCGGAGGTCCAGCAGGAGTACGTGCGCCGCTACGGCGACGTCGACCTGAGCCCGGTCGACCCGGCCCAGTTCGACCCGCCGCAGGGCCTGTTCGCGGTGGTGTACGACGCCGACGGCACCCCGGTGGGGACGGGGGCCTGGCGGGCCCGCGAGGCCGGCGAGCCCGGACTCGCGGACGGCGACGCCGAGCTCAAGCGGATGTACACGGTGCCCTCCGCCCGGGGGCGCGGACTGGCCAGGGCCATGCTGCGGTTCCTGGAGCAGGAGGCCGGCCGGGCCGGTCGGCTGCGGCTGGTCCTGGAGACCGGCACCGAGCAGCCCGAGGCGCTGGCGCTCTACGCCTCCGAGGGCTACCTGCCCACGGAGAAGTTCGGCTTCTACCGGGACAGCCCGTTGAGCGTCTGCCTGGCCAAGCCGATCGCCGTGGCGGCGGTGCCGGCGGCGTCGTAGCGCGTCCGGAGGTACGACGCCGCGCGCGGGCGGCCGGGTCCCAGCAGACTGGGGAGAAATCCACCCGTCCCCGGAAAGGCCGTTCCATGCACCTCATCGACCGCAAGGACCTCGGACTGCTGGTGCTGCGCCTGGGCACCGGCGGCGTGCTCTTCGCCCACGGCTCGCAGAAGCTGCTCGGCTGGTTCGGCGGCGGCGGGATCGAGGGCACCTCCAAGGCCATGGAGCACATGGGCTTCACCCCCGGACGGCCGAGTGCGATCGCGGCCGGTCTGGGCGAGGCCGGCGGCGGCGCGCTGCTGGCGCTGGGCCTGTCCACCCCCGCTGCGGGGGCGGCCGCGGCCGGGGCGATGGCGGGGGCGGTGGCCGTGCACGCCCCCGCGGGCTTCTTCGCCCACGGCGGCGGCTACGAGTACCCGGCCTTCCTCGGCTTCGTGGCGGCCGGACTGGGACTGGCCGGTCCGGGGCGCTACTCGGTGGACCACCTCACCCGGCACCGGCTGGACCGCTCGGTGACCGTTCTGCTGGCCTTCGCCGCCAGCGCGACCGCGGCCGCCGCGGTGGTCAACCGCCGCACCGCGGCCGTCGCCGCCGCGGCCCCGGCGCAGGAGACGCCGCAGGAGGCGTCCCAGGAGGAGCCGACCGAGCCGGAGGGGCCGACCGGTGTGGCATGATCGGCGGCGGCTGGGGAGCTGACGCTGGGGAACAGGTGTGTCCATGGGGCGGTTCGGCGATTCGCCGATGTGGTTCGAGCGGCCGGCGCGGCGCTGGGTCGAGGGCTTCCCGGTGGGGAACGGCCGGCTCGGCGCCATGGTGTGGGGGGAGCCCGGCGGGTGCCGTTGGTCCGTCAACGAGGAGACCTTCTGGTCCGGGCCCCGGCGAGTGGAGCCGCCGCAGGTGCCGGACGGGCTGCTCGACGCGGTCAGGGCGGACCTGCGGGCCGGACGCTTCGTCGACGCCGGACGGCGGCTGCAGGCGGTGCAGGGGCGGTCGGCCGAGGCCTTCCAGCCGGTCGGCGACCTGGTTCTGAGGCTGACGGACGATCAGGGGGAGTACCACGGCCGGGAACTGATGCTCCGTGAGGGAGTGGCCCGGGCCGGCTGGGGCCGGGTGCGGCAGGAGGTGCTGGCGAGCGTCGGCACCGGGCTGCTGCTGGTCCGGCTGGAGAGCGACGAACCCGGCGGTCTGAACGGCGAGTTGGGCTGGGACAGCCCGCAGCTGCGGCAGTCGGTCCGGCCCTGGGGCGCCGACGGGCTGGCATTGCTGCTGGCCGCGCCGTCCCGGGTCGGCCAGGACGCCCAGGGGCGGCCGCTGGTCGAGCACGAGGACCATGCGCTGCGCGCCGCCGCCCTGGCCCGGGTACGGGTCGAGGGTGATGGCACGGTCGAACCGCAGGGGCAGCGGCTGCTGCTGCGCGGGGTCCGGGCGCTGACCCTGTTCGTCGACGCGCGCACCGGCTTCGAGGGCTGGGACCGGGATCCGGTGCGCAGCGAGGAGCAGTGCCTGGCGGCGGCCGAGGCCGGGATCGAGGCCGGCTACGCACGCCCCTGGGAGCAGCTGCGCGCCGAGCACGGCGCCGAGCACGCGGAGCGGATGGACCGGGTGCGGCTGCGGCTGGACGCCCCCGGGGACAGCGGGCTCCCGCTCGACGCCAGGCTGCACGCCCGGGCGTCCGGAGCGGTGGACGAGCAGCTCGTCCCGCTGCTGTTCGACTTCGGCCGCTACCTGCTGCTGGCCTGCTCCCGCCCCGGACCGCTGGCCCAGCCGGCCCATCTGCAGGGGCTCTGGAACGACCAGGTCACCCCGCCCTGGAACTGCGACTACACGGTCAACATCAACACCCAGATGAACTACTGGGCCGCCGAGACCGCGGCGCTGCCGGAGTGCCACGAGCCGCTGCTGCGCCTGGTCGCGGATCTCGCCGAGGCCGGCCGCGGTGTCGCCGCCGACCTCTACGGCGCGGACGGCTGGGCCTGCCACCACAACACCGACCTCTGGCGCGGCAGCTGGCCGGTCGGTGAGGGCAGTGGCGATCCGATGTGGTCGCAGTGGCCGATGGGCGGGGTCTGGCTGGCGCTGCACCTGGCCGAGCACTGGGAGTTCGGCCGCGACCAGGAGTTCCTGCGCGGCACCGGCTGGCCGGTCGCGGCGGGGGCGGCCCGGTTCGCTCTGGACCTGCTGACCGAGGACGAGGAGGGCTTCCTGGTCACCGCTCCGGCCACCTCCCCGGAGAACCGCTTCGCCACCCCCGAGGGGCCCGCCTCGGTCGACCTGTCCACCACCATGGACGGAACCCTGCTGCGCGAGCTCTTCAGGTTCCTGCTGGAGTCGGCGCAGGCCGCCGGGGACGGCGCCGATCCGGACCTGCTGGAGCGGATCCGGACCGCGCTGCCGCGGCTGCGTCCGCTGCGCGCCGATGCCCGGGGCCGGCTGCTGGAGTGGCACACCGAGCGGGAGGAGACCGAGCCGCACCACCGCCACCTCTCGCATCTGCTCGGCGTCCACCCGGGCCGCAGCCTCACCGCTCCGGGCCTGCGCGAGGCCGCCCGCCGCAGCCTGGAGCAGCGCGGCGACGAGAGCACCGGCTGGTCGACCGCCTGGAAGACCGCCCTGTGGGCCAGGCTCGGTGACGGTGCGTCGGCCCACCGGCTGCTCGGGGTGATGCTACGGCCGGTGAGCGCGGACCGGGGCGAGACCGGCGGGGTGTACGAGTCGCTGCTGTGCGCCCACCCGCCGTTCCAGATCGACGGCAACCTCGGCGTGGTCGCCGGGATCGCCGAGATGCTGCTGCAGTCCCACGACGGCGCCCTCGACCTGCTGCCGGCGCTGCCGCCGGCCTGGCCCTCCGGCGAGGTCCACGGACTGCGCGCCCGCGGCGGCGTCACCGTGCAACGGCTCGGCTGGAGCGACGGCGTGCCGGTCGTGGTGCGGCTGGTCGCGGCGCGACCGACGGCGCTGCGGCTGCGCTGGCGCGACGCCGGAGGGGTCCCGCGGGAGCGGATGCTGACGGTGGACCGGAGGGGCTGCGAAACAGGTCTGGCCGGCTGACGAGAAACCTCCCGGCGGCCGCCAACCCGCCGGCCGGGCCACCCCATCCATAGGGGTAGAGGCAGGACCGGCGGCGATGGGGGCAGAGCGGTGCACAGTGACGATCCGGAGCTTCGTGAGTTCCTCAGTCACCGGCGCGGTGCGCTGCTGCGCTCCGCCTACCTCATGTGCGGCGACGCCCATGCGGCCGAGGACCTGGTCCAGAGCACGCTGATCAAGGTGGTGCTGGCCAGCCGGGGACGCCGCCGCATCGACCACCTCGACGCCTATGCGCGCCGCACCCTGGTCAACACCTTCATCGCCTCACGAAGACGGCTGTGGAACCGGGAACGCCCGCACGGGGAGCTCCCGGACGCCGCGGAGCCGGCGGGCGACGCCGACCTGGGGATGGCGGTGCGGGTGGCACTGCTGCGTCTGGCTCCGCGTCAGCGGGCGGTGCTGGTCCTGCGCTTCTTCGAGGACCAGAGCGTGCAGGCGACCGCGGAACTGCTCGGAGTGAGCGAGGGAACGGTGAAGAGCCAGACCGCCCGTGGGCTGACCGTGCTCCGCGCGGCCCTGGGCGACCTGGTGGGGAGTGTCGTGGACGGGGATCTGACCGAGATGCACGGAGTTGTCCGATGACGGACTACACAGTGAGGGAACTGATGGACAAGGCGTTGGAAGGGCTGCTCCTGCCCGGCGAGGACATCACCGAGAGCGTGCTGGCGCAGGCGTCGCACCGTCAGCGACGCCGCAGGTCCGTGGCGGTGGCGGCATCGGCCGCCGGGCTCGCGACGGTCGCGGGCCTCGCCGTGCTGCTCCCTCAGGTGGCGAACGGCGCCACCGACCGGAAACCGGGCCCGGCGACGCTGACCGCGCCCCCGGTCGCTGCGACGCACCCCACTGCGACGCGCCCCGCCGTCGATCCCGCGTCCGTGGTCGCCGGCCTGCTTCCGGCCGGGAGCGGCAGAATCGTCAAGATCAAGGACGAACCTCCCACACCCGCACCGCCGGGCACGCCCGCAGTCACGGTCTGGCCGACGTCCCGGTTGGCCGGCACCTACCTGATCGTCAGGAACGGTCGGACCGCCGCCGTGGTCATCCAGTCCTACGATCCCAAGGCCAGGCCGGTGCAGCGCTCCATGGGCGGGGACATCAGCGGGGTGTGCAACGAGACTCCCGCAACGTGGAACTGCAAGGAGAGCAACCTCCCCGGCGGTGTCCAGGTGATCGAGACGACCGAACCCGCAGGAGCGTGGGCCCAGACCGCAGGCGTCGTCAGCACCGTCTCGGTGTCCTACCCGGACGGCCGGTTCATCTCCGTCGACGCGATGGCAGGAACCGGTGGCCTGCGGGACACCAGCTTCGGGCCCGGCTGGGCGACCCCGCCGCTGGACCGGGCGCAACTTCTCGCCTTCACCGAGAACCCCGTCTGGTTCCGCTGACTCCGGAGGCGCAGCGCTCCGGACGGGGTCCGGCCGACGTCGGAGCCGGACCCCGTGCGTTCACTGCCGATGCCGCGTCAGGAGGCCGTCGCCGAGTAGTTGGTGACGGCGAAGTTCTGCGCGGTGTTGCCGGTCCCGCTGATCTCGAAGCCGAACTGGACCGTGGACAGCGTCGGGTTGCTGACGTAGCCCTTGGTGTTCTGCATCCACTTCAGGATGTTGAGGATGTTCACCGTCCCCGAGGTCACGTTCGAGGAGAGCACGAACGAGTACACCGGGTTGGTGCCGTTGCTGCCGACGTAGACGGTCCAGGTCTTGCCGTCCAGGGTGAGGTTGCCGACGGAGGAGCCGAGCGGTCCCACGTCGCCGCTCTTGTCCATCCACAGCATCACCTCCACCGAGCTGCCGTTCAGCCAGATATCGTACGCCGACTCCCAGTTGCCGGTGCTGGGCAGGGTGGTGGCGAAGGTGCTGGTGGCGCTGGACAGCGAGTTCAGCGCGGTGCCGAAGCTGCGGCTGACGTTGGCGTAGGACTTCACCCCGGAGGTCGACGGCTGGGTGGAGCTGACGCCCCAGTCGGCGTAGGAGTTGGCCCACAGGGTCTGCGAGCCGTAGCCGCTGCCCCACTCGTCGTTGTAGATGGTGTAGCTGCCGCTGGTGTACGAGGCCCACTGGTCGGAGGAGGTGTACGTCGCCGCGCTGGCGTCGGTCGCCGTCAGCATCAGCGCCGAGGCCGCCACGGCCAGGGACAGGCCGGCGCGGGCGGCGCGGCCCTTACGGCTGGTACGGGTGGTGCGGGTGGTGCGGGTGGGGATGCGCATGAATTCTCCCTCGAATTCGGTCACGCGTGGGTGGGGGAAGGGGCCGCCCGCCCACCCTCAGAGGCGGACGGCCCGCCGGGACCGGGGGGAGGCACCTCCCCCGGTCCCGGAACCAGGGGTCACCCGATCAGGGTGAAGGCCGCCAGGCGCTGCTCGCCGGTCAGTACCAGGTGCAGGTCGCGCACCCCGTCCAGCTGCCGGAGCAGCGGCACCTCGACCGTGGTCCAGGCGTAGCGGCCGCGGGTGGCGGGGACCGGGACGGAGGCCAGCAGGATGCCGGAACCGGGGGCGCCGGCCCACAGCTCCAGCAGCGCCTCGCCGGGCTCGGTGCGGGAGACCTCGACCCGCAGACCGGTCGCCCCGTCCAGCGCGGTGCGCCGGAAGACCAGTTCTCCGGTGCCGCCCGGTGCGGGGGTGAGCGCGTCGCCGTCGGTGCGGTCGGCGTCCACCAGGACCAGGTCCGCGTAGTCGTCGAAGTCGGCGGCCGGGATCCGCCGGTCGACGGCCACGCGGGGCTCGGGGGCCGGGCCGCTCACGGTGAGCGGCGCGGTCAGCGCGAGGGCCTCGGCGCTGTGGCCGACCAGCAGCTCGTAGCCGCCGGGGTCGGTGGTGAAGCCGCCGCCGACCACGTCCCAGTGGGCCAGGGCCGAGGCGGGCACGGTGAAGCGCAGTTCGCTGCTCTCCCCTGCCGCCAGCCGGACCTTGGCGAAGTCGACCAGCTTCAGCCGGGGCGCCTGGTAGCGGGCGTCCAGGGCGCGGGCGTAGAGCTGGACCGTCTCGGTGCCGTCGCGTCCCCCGGTGTTGGCCAGCGTCACGCCGACCTCCACCGAGCCGTCCTGCTCCATGACCGGGGCGGACAGCCGCAGGTCGGAGTAGCCGAAGCTGGTGTAGGACAGGCCGTGGCCGAAGGGGTAGAGCGGGGCGGCGCGGTGGTACTGGTAGGTCCAGCCGGCCTTGATGATGTCGTAGTCCAGCCGCCCGGGCAGCTCGTCCTCGGCCCGGTACCAGGTCTGCTGCAGCCGTCCGGCCGGCTCGGCCGAGCCCAGCAGCACCGAGGCGACGGCCCGGCCGGTCTCCTGGCCGCCGTGCGAGGTCCACACCACGGCCGGCAGCTGCTCCTCGGCCCAGTCCACGGCGTAGGGGTAGCTGCTCATCACCAGCAGCGCGGTCTGCGGCCGGGCCGCGGCGACGGCGCGCAGCAGGGCGTCCTGGGCGGGAGGCAGGGTGATGCCCTCGCGGTCCTGGGTCTCCCGGCCGTTGATGTGCGGGTCGTTGCCGAGGACGACGACCGCGGTGTCGGCGGCGGCCGCGGCGGCCACGGCCTCGGCGGTGCCGTCGCGGACGGTGCTGCGCCGCCAGCGCTCGGCCTGCTCCGGGGAGTCGGCGCTGAGCACGACCCGGCCGGTGGCCGCGTCGACGACCGCGTACCGGCCGCTGTGGATGTTGCGCAGCACCTCGGTGCCGTCCGGCTGCGGCTCCAGCCGGAAGGTCTCGTGCACGTCCCAGCCGTTGGGCTGGAGCTGGTCGGCGGCCAGGGTGCGGTCCTCGTCCTTGAGGCTGACGTAGCGTCCGGTGCGGACGTTACGCAGCGTCAGGACGCCGCTGCCCCAGTCGAACAGGTCGAACCCGGCCTCGTCGCTCTGCTCCTGGGCCTCGGTGTCGGCGGCCTGCAGCGGCCCGGAGGGGTCGAACAGCGGTGCCGCGAGCAGGGCGCCGGTGCTCACGGCGCGCAGCGCGATCCGGTCCACGCCCTCGACCAGGACCACCTCGCCGCCCTGGGCGGCCACCGCGGCGCTCAGCCCGGCGGCGACGGTGACCTGGTAGGGCATGGTGCCGCTGTACCAGTCCTCGAAGAGGGTGTCGGCCAGCGGGCCGATGACGGCGACGCGGCGGAGGCCGTCCCCGGTCAGCGGCAGCAGCGGGCGCTCACCGGCGGCCCCGTTCTTGAGCAGCACGATCGACTCGGTGGCGGCGCGCAGCGCCAGCGCGCGGTGCTCGGGGGCGTCGACGACGTCCCAGCCGATGCCGGCGTAGGGGTCCAGCTGCGGGTCGAACTCGCCCAGGCGGAAGCGTATCGACAGCTGCCGCCGGACCGCAGTGTCCACGTCGTCCTCGCTGATCAGGCCGCGCCGCAGGGCCTCCTTCAGCCGTCCGAAGGTGGTCGCGGTGTCCTCGCCGTGGTCGGTGAAGCTGTCGATGCCGGCCTTGAGGGCGGCGGCGTGCGACTCGGCGTGGTCCTCGAAGTAGTGCTCGAGGTCGACCAGGTTGGAGGGGGCCTCGGCGTCGCTGACGACGAACAGCTGCTGGCCGGTCGGCTCGGCCCAGCGCCGCAGCTCCGCCTCGATCAGCGGACTGACGTGGCAGGGACGGCCGTTGACCAGGTTGTAGGCGACCATCACCCCGGTGGCCGAGCCGTTGGCGACGGCCGGGCGGAAGGCGGCGAGGTCGTACTCGTGCAGCACCCGGGGCCGCAGCCCGGAGGAGGTGGTGTAGCGGTCGTCCTCGTTGTTGTAGCCGAGGAAGTGCTTGAGGATCGGGGCGGTGCGCAGATAGGTCGGATCGTCGCCGGCCATGCCGCGGCAGAAGGCGTCGCCGAGCCGGGCCGAGTGCACCGGGTCCTCGGAGTAGCCCTCCTCGTTGCGGCCCCAGCGCGGATCGCGCAGCAGGTTCACCACCGGGGCCCAGCCCTGCAGGCTGTTGCGGCCGGTGCCGACGACCGGCGGGCGGTGGTAGTGGAAGGCCCGCTGCTCGATCGAGGTGGCGGTGGCCACCTGGTGCACCAGCTCCTCGTCCCAGGTTGCTCCCAGGCCCACGGCCTGCGGAAAGGTGGTGGCCGGGCCCAGCCAGGCGACGCCGTGCAGGGTCTCGGTGCCGGTGCGGAAGGAGGCCAGGCCGAGGCGCGGTACCTCGGGGGAGTACTGGTGCAGCATCGCGACGCGCTCGTCCAGGGTGAGCCGTGAGAGCAGGTCCGCGACCCGGTCACGGACCGGGAGCGCCGGGTCGCGGAAGGGGAACCGGTCGGGTGCGGCGGCGGGCAGCGGCTCGGTGGGCAGGGACGTGGAACTCACGTGGTGAACCCCTTGGGAGGTGTCTGGGAGAGGGGCGGCACGGCCGCAGTGGTGAAGCGTTTCGAAAGTGGCACGAGGCCGGGCGTGTGTCAACTGTGGTGCCCGGACTTTCTCCGGTCGGCGCGGACAGCCGGCGCACAGCTTGCTGCGAGAGCTGGGACTACGCATCTGACCTGCAGTGATAGTGAGTTGACGAAGCATTCGCAGGCCGCAGCGGTCGTCGAAAATAGGTTTGTTCAGCCCCTTGTTCAATCGGTAACGCGTCGTTAGTCTCACGGCAACGTCGAAGCGCTTCAACATCTGGCTTCGCAGACTTTTCGAGCCATCACGCATCGGACCTCAAAGGCGAAGGGCCGCCCCACCATGAGCTTCCAGATGAACCGCAGATCCCTGCTCAGCTCCGCCGCTGCTGTGGCCGGTGCGGCGGTAGCCGCCCCCCT
The DNA here is from genome assembly GCF_000719095.1 of Streptacidiphilus jeojiense. GTDB lineage: Bacteria > Actinomycetota > Actinomycetes > Streptomycetales > Streptomycetaceae > Streptacidiphilus > Streptacidiphilus jeojiensis. The sequence continues at coordinate 254,642 of NZ_JOEH01000002.1, forward strand.
GCTCACCGCCTGCGGCAGCAGCAGCGCCAGCAGCAAGGGCGGGACCAGTACCAAGACCGGCCTGCAGGCCGCACTGCCGAGCTATGTCGCCAACAACTCGCTCAAGGCGGACATCCCCTCGGTCAACGGCGCGGCGGGTTCGTCGACCGACCCCGGCTTCCTCAGCTACCCGGCGACCCAGACCAGGACGGTCTCCGGCGTCCCCGGCAAGGGCGGCAGCTACACCGCGGTCACCCCGCTCTGGGGCACCGTGCCCAACCCCGGCAACTCCTTCTACCAGGCCATGAACAAGGCCCTGGGCGTCACCCTGACGATGAAGCCCGCCGACGGCGTCAACTACGCCACCATCGTCCCGACCATGACGGCGGCCAAGAAGCTCCCGGACTGGATCCAGCTGCCCACCTGGTGGAACCCCAACTTCAACGTCGGCGAACTGGTCGGCACCCAGCTGGCCGACCTCACGCCGTACCTGTCCGGCGACAACATCAAGCAGTACCCCAACCTCGCCGCCATCCCCACCGGGGCCTGGGCCGACGGGGCCTGGGAGGACAAGATCTACGGCATCCCGTCCTTCTCCAGCGGCTTCGCGCTGGCCGGCACCACCTTCTTCCGCCAGGACGTCCTCGGGGCCAAGGGCATCACCGCCGACCAGGTGACCTCCGCCGACGACCTGTTCAACCTGGGCAAGGAGCTGACCAACGCCAAGGGCGGGGTCTGGGCCTTCGACGACGTCTGGACCTACCTGTTCCCCTACTTCGGGGTGCCGAACAAGTTCACCGTCACCGACGGCAAGCTGGTCCACAAGTACGACACCCCGCAGATACTGGAGGCGCTGGACTGGCACTACAAGCTGGCCAAGTCCGGCTCCATGCACCCGGACGCGCTGGCCGGCAACAACAACGACGGCAAGACCCGTTTCTACGCCGGCAAGACGCTGATCGCCGGTGACGGCATGGGCTCCTGGTCCCTCACCGACGCCCAGGCCGGGGTCGCCGCCAACAAGAACTACCGCCGGGGCGCCTTCGGGGTCTTCGCCGCGGACGGCAAGTCCACCCCCGGCGTGTTCCTCGGCACCAACACCGCCGAGGTCAGCTACTTCAACGCCAAGCTGAAGAAGGACCAGATCGAGGAGCTGCTCGCGGTCGCCAACTACCTGGCCGCCCCGTTCGGTTCGGCCGAGTACACCATGGTCAACTACGGGGTCGAGGGCACCCACTACACCATGGTCAACGGCGTGCCCACCGCCACCGACGACGGCAAGAAGTACGTCCAGCAGCAGACCTACCCCTTCCTGGCCACCTGCCGCGCGGTGATCAGCAACCCGGGCGCGGACCAGGTCACCAAGGACTACGCCGCCTGGCAGGCCGCCGCCTCCCAGCACGTGTACAAGCCGGTGTTCCTCAACATGAACATCACCGTGCCGCAGCGCTTCGCGACCGCCGACGCCGCCCAGGCCGTCGAGGACACCATCAAGGACTGCTACCACGGCATCAAGAAGGTGTCCGACGTGCAGGCCGCCATCTCCGCCTGGAAGTCCAGCGGCGGCACCCAGCTGGTGCAGTGGTACTCGGACAACGTCATGGCGAAGTACGGAACCGGGCAGTAGTCGGCGGACCCGGCGGATCCGGCGGAGAGAGGAAGAGCCAGTGGCAGCAACAGTCGCCACCAAGCCCGGCAAGGGCCGGCGCAAGACAGCGGAGGACGGCACCCGACCGGTGTCCGCCAAACTGAGTTGGCGGATCAGGCTCAGGCGTGACAAGTCCCTGATCCTGATGACCCTCCCGGCTGTGGTGCTGCTGCTGGTCTTCAACTACGCACCACTGTTCGGCCTGGTCACGGCGTTCCAGTACTACGACCCGCTGGTCGGTGTCTGGCACAGCAGCTGGGCCGGCCTGGACCAGTTCCGGATGCTGTTCCAGGACCCGCTGTTCTGGGGGGCGCTGCGCAACACGCTGTTCCTCAGCCTGGTCCAGCTGGTGCTGTTCTTCCCGATCCCGGTGGTGCTGGCGCTGCTGCTCAACACCGTGATGAACGAGCGGCTGCGTAACTTCGTGCAGTCGGTGGTCTACCTGCCGCACTTCTTCTCCTGGGTGCTGACCGTCACCATCTTCCAGCAGATGCTCGGCGGCGCCGGCGTGCTCAACCAGTTCCTGCGCCAGCACAACGTGGGCACCTGGGACTTCATGACCAACCCGCACACCTTCGCGCTGCTGATCACCTCCCAGGCGGTGTGGAAGGAGGCCGGCTGGGGGATCATCGTCTTCCTGGCGGCGCTGGCCGCCATCGACAACAACCTCTACGAGGCCTCGGCCGTGGACGGCGCCGGGCGCTGGCGCCGGATGTGGCACATCACCCTGCCGGGGCTGCGCGGAGTGATCGTGCTGATGCTGGTGCTGCGCCTGGGCAACGCGCTCACCGTCGGCTTCGAGCAGTTCCTGATCCAGCGCAACGCGGTCGGCCACAGCGCCGCCGACGTGCTGGACACCTTCTCCTTCTACTACGGCATCGCCACCAACAACTACAGCTACGGTGCGGCGGCCGGGCTCTTCAAGAGCGTGATCTCACTGCTGCTGATCCTGGGTGCGAACAAGCTGGCGCACGCCTTCGGCGAGGACGGGTTGTACCGGAAATGAGCATGGCGACGACACTGCGGCTGCGCCGCAACCCCGCTGCGGCGGCCCCCACCCGCGCCCCCTGGGAGGAACCGCCCACCGCGATCGGGCAGGCCGGCAAGGGCGTGGTCCTCACCGTGGTGATCGCGGCGGTGCTGGTGCCGCTCTGGGTGGTGGTGCTGACCAGCCTGTCCACCACCGGCGCCATCGGCCGGGCCGGCGGTCTGGTCATCTGGCCGGACGGGCTCACCCTGGACGCCTACCGGCAGATGCTGACCAACGACCAGGTCACCCGGGCGCTGGTGGTCAGCCTGCTGGTCACCCTGGTCGGCACGCTGGTCTCGATGGTGGTCTCGGTGCTCTGCGCCTACGGGCTGTCCCGGTCCCGGTCGATGGGCCACCGGATCATCCTGATGGTGCTGATCCTGACCATGTTCGTGAGCGGCGGGCTGATCCCCACCTATCTGGTGGTCACCGGCCTCGGCGGCTACGGCCAGTACTGGGCGCTGATCCTGCCCAGCGCGGTGTCGGTGTTCAACATCCTGGTGCTGCGCTCCTTCTACTCCAGCACCTCGGCCGAGCTGATCGACGCGGCCAAGATGGACGGGGCCGGCGACTGGCGCACGCTGTGGTCGGTGGTGCTGCCCACCTCCAAGGCGGTCACCGCGGTGATCACCCTGTTCTACGCGGTCGGCTACTGGAACTCCTTCTTCAACGTGATGCTCTACATGCCGGTGGACAGCAGCAAGTGGCCGCTGCAGTACGTGCTGCTGGAGTACGTGCAGCAGGGGATGAACATGCCCGGTTCGGTCAACAACGGCTTCGGCACCGGCCACGCGCAGACCGCGCCGTTGTCGCTGCAGATGGCCGTGGTGGTGCTGACCCTGGTGCCGATCCTGATGGTCTACCCCTTCATGCAGAAGCACTTCAGGACCGGCGTGCTCACCGGCGCCGTCAAGGGCTGAGGCCCGGATCCCGGAGCACGACCCCCCCGGAGCGCGACCCCGAGCCGGACCGGCCCCGCGTACCCCTCCCCAGCCGTACGACGGGGCCGGTCCCACCGCACCCGGCCACACACCTGACAACCAGTCACTACGCTGCAGGAACCACACGCACAGTACGACTCGAGGGAGAGCTCCACCATGGTGACACTCGCCGAAGTGGCCAGACACGCAGGCGTCTCGTCGAGCACCGTGAGCTACGTCATCAGCGGCAAGCGCACGATCTCCGGGGCCACCCGGCAGCGGGTGGAACAGGCCATCAGCGAGCTCGGCTACCACCCCAACGCCGGGGCCCGGGCGCTCGCCGGAAAGCGCTCGCACATCATCGCCCTGGTGGTGCCGCTGCGCACCGACGTCTACGTCCCGATCATGATGGAGATCGCCATCTCGGTGACCATGGCGGCCCGCCAGTACGGCTACGACGTGCTGCTGATCACCAATGACGAGGGCCCGGAGGGGGTCCGCCGGGTCGCCGCCAGCGGCCTGGCCGACGGGGTGATCCTGATGGACGTGGAGCTGGAGGACGAGCGCATCCCGGTGCTGCGCGCGCTCAACACCCACGCCGCGCTGATCGGACTGCCGGAGGACTCCACCGGGCTGTCCTGCGTGGACCACGACTTCTTCGCGGCCGGCGCCAGCTGCGCCGACCACCTGGCCGACCTGGGCCACCGCGACGTCGCCTTCATCGGCTACGGTTCGGCCGTCTACCAGCGGCACGCCGGCTACGCCGAACGCACCCTGGCCGGCTTCCGGGACCGGGCCGCCGCCCGCGGCCTGCGGATCCTGCACCGCCCCTGCGAGGGCACCTACGAGAGCACCGCCGGGGCCTTCTCCCGGATCCTCGCCGACCGACCGGCCACCACCGGGTTCGTGGTCCAGAACGAGGGCGCCATCGGCCCGCTGATGAGCCTGCTGCGCACCGCGGGGCGGATCGTCCCCGAGGACGCCTCGGTGGTCGCGCTGTGCCCGGAACCGCTGGCCGAGCAGTACTCGCCCAGGCTCACCGCCGTCACCGGGCCGGCCCAGGAGCTGGGTCGGCGCGCCGTCGACCTGCTGATGCAGCGGATCGACGGCAAGGAGCCCCAGGAGGTCACCCTGCTGACCCCGGTGCTCACCGTCAGGGAGAGCAGCGGCCCGGCGCCGCTGCACGTCTGACCCGTCGTCAATTCTCGTACCACCCACACCACGTATCGGAGAACCCAGCTCATGTCGCAGCACTTCCACGACCTCGGCCACGCCCTGGAGTGGCGCGCCAAGGGAGAGACCCTGCGGGTCGAGGCCTGGGGACCGGACTCGGTACGGGTGCGGGCCACGCCCGGCGGCCCGCTGCTGGAGGACCTGCCCGGCGCGCTGCTGGAGTCGGCCCCGGCCGGCGCCAAGCCGGTGATCGAGTTCTCCGAGCACAGCGCCACCCTGGTCAACGGGGCCATCACGGTCCGGATCGACGCCTTCACCGAGGGCAAGCTCACCCCGGAGCTCGGCGCCACCGCGGGCCAGCTGAGCTTCCTGCGGACCGAGGACGGCAGCGAGCTGCTGGCCGAGGAGCCGGCCCACTTCTGGTGGCCCGGCGCCCGCCTCTACACCGCCACCGGCAACGGCTACCACCGCATCGAGCAGCGCTTCCGGGCCCACACCGGGGAGAAGCTGTTCGGCCTGGGCCAGCACACCCACGGGATGCTGGACCAGAAGGGCGCGGTGATCGACCTGGTGCAGCGCAACGCCGAGGTCACCGTCCCGCTGCTGGTCTCCGACCGCGGCTACGGGCTGCTGTGGAACTCGCCCGCCATCGGCCGGGTCGAGCTCGCCGAGACCGGCACCCGCTGGGTCGCCGACAGCGCCCGCCAGATCGACTACTGGGTGACGGTCGGTCAGCCGGCCGAGGTGCTGGGCCACTACGCCGACGCCACCGGGCACACCCCGGTGCTGCCCGAGTGGGCGGCTGGCTTCTGGCAGTGCAAGCTGCGCTACCGCACCCAGGAGGAACTGCTGGAGGTGGCCCGTGAGTACAAGCGCCGCGGGCTGCCGCTGGACGTCATCGTCTCCGACTTCTTCCACTGGACCCACCTCGGCGAGTGGAAGTTCGACCCGGCCGAGTGGCCCGACCCGGCCGCCATGGTGCGCGAGCTGGACGAGCTCGGGGTGAAGCTGATGGTGTCGGTCTGGCCCTCGGTCAGCCCGGTCAGCGAGAACTACCACGCCATGCTGGACCAGGGGCTGTTCATCAACACCGAGTACGGCCCGGTCGCCCACGCCGACTGGCCCGACAAGGGCCTCGGCGCCTACTCGGCGCAGGTCGCCTTCTACGACGCCACCAACCCGGCCGGGCGCGCCTTCGTCTGGGACCGGATCAGGAAGAACTACCTGGACCACGGCATCAAGGTGTTCTGGCTGGACGCCTGCGAGCCCGAGCTCAAGCCCAACTTCCAGGGGAACCTGCGCTATTCGGCCGGCCCCGGGCTGGAGGTCGGCAACCTCTACCCGCGCGAGAACGCCCGCATGATCCACGACGGGATGCTCGCGTCCGGGGAGACCGAGGTGGTCTCGCTGAACCGCTCCTCCTGGGCCGGCGCCCAGCGCTACGGCGCCGCGCTGTGGTCCGGCGACATCGGCACCGACTTCGCCTCGCTGCGCACCCAGATCAAGGCCGGCCTCAATGTCGCGCTCTCCGGCATCCCCTGGTGGACCACCGACATCGGCGGCTTCCACGGCGGCGACCCGGACGACCCGGCCTACCGCGAGGTGCTGGTGCGCTGGTTCCAGTACGGCGCCTTCTGCCCGCTGTTCCGGCTGCACGGCTTCCGCGGCGCCGAGCAGAAGCTCGAACCGGCGATGACCGGTCTGCCCAACGAGGTCTGGTCGTACGGCGCGGAGGCGTACCCGATCCTGGCCTCCTACCTGCACCTGCGCGAGCGGCTGCGCCCCTACGTCATGGAGCAGATGCGGACCGCGGCGGAGACCGGCGTCCCGCCGATGCGCCCGCTGTTCCTGGAGTTCCCGGAGGACCCCGACGCCTGGACGGCGGACGACTCCTTCCTGCTCGGCCCGGACCTGCTGGTCGCCCCGGTCACCGAGGCCGGTGCCCGCTCCCGCGAGGTCCACCTGCCGGCCGGCGCCGACTGGACCTGCGCCTGGACCGGGACCGGGTACCGGGGCGGGGCGACGGTCACCGTCGACGCCCCGCTGGAGCGGATCCCGCTGTTCCTGCGGGACGGTGCGCGGCTGCCGATCGCGGAGGCCTGACGATGCGTCGGATCACCGAGCGCCTGGGCGGGCTGGCCTTCGGCGGCGACTACAACCCCGAGCAGTGGGACCAACAGGTCTGGAAGGAGGACGACCTGCTGATGCGTCAGGCCGGGGTCAACCTGGCCACGGTGGGCGTCTTCTCCTGGGCGCTGCTGGAACCCGAGCAGGGGCGCTTCGACTTCGGCTGGCTGGACGCCCACCTGGACCGGCTGCACGCCAACGGCGTCGCCGTGGACCTGGCCACCCCCACCGCCTCCCCGCCGCCGTGGTTCACCCTGGCGCACCCGGACGCCATGCCGGTCACCGCCGACGGCACCCGGCTCACCCACGGCAGCCGAGACACCTACTGCCTGGCCGCCCCCGGCTACCGGCAGGCCGCCCGCGGGATCGCCGCCGCGCTCGCCCAGCGCTACGGCTCGCACCCGGCGGTGGCGATGTGGCACGTCCACAACGAGTACGCCACGGTCTGCCACTGCGACCACGCCGCCGCCGCCTTCCGGGACTGGCTGCGGGCCAGGTACGGAACCCTGGAGGCGCTCAACGCGGCCTGGGGAACCGCCTTCTGGAGCCAGCACTACGGCACCTGGGAGCAGGTGCTGCCGCCGCGCGCCACCCAGTGGCACCACAACCCCGGGCAGACCCTGGACTACCGCCGGTTCTGGTCCGACGAGACCCTGGCCGCCTACCGGGAGCAGCGCGACGCCATCCGCGAGCACAGCGACCTGCCGGTGACCACCAATCTGATGCTGCCCGGCTACCAGGTCCTGGACCTGTGGAAGTTCGGCGCCGAGGTCGACTTCGTCGGCATCGACCACTACCCCGACGCCGCGGGCGTCGACGCCGCGGCCGACACCGCCTTCGGCGCCGACCGGGCCCGCTCCTTCGGCGGCGGCAAGCCCTGGCTGCTGATCGAGCAGGGCACCAACACGGTGTACAGCTCCAGTGGCACGCTGCCCAAGGAGCCCGGCGACATCCTGCGGCACTCGCTGGGCCACATCGGCCGGGGCTCGGAGGGCGCGCTGTTCTTCCAGTGGCGCCAGTCCAGGGCCGGCGCCGAGCTGTGGCACTCGGCCATCGTCCCGCACGCGGGGCCCGACACCCGGATCTTCCGGGAGGCGGCGGCCACCGGCGCCGCCGTGGCCGGGCTGGGCGAACTGGCCGGCTCGCGGGTGCACGCGGACGTGGCCGTGCTGCACGACGCGGACGTGTGGTGGGCGCTGGACAACCGCGGCCTGCCGCAGCTCGACTACCACGCCGCCCTGCGCCGGGCCCACCGCGCGCTCTGGGACGCCGGGGTGACCGTCGGCTTCGCCCACCCCGAACACGACCTGAGCGGCTACCGGCTGGTCGTCGCGCCCAGCCTGTACCTGCTCTCGGACGCCGGCGCGGCCTCGCTGCGGCGCTATGTCGAGGGCGGCGGAACGCTGCTGGTGCAGCACTTCAGCGGCGCCGTCGACGAGTTCCACCAGGCCAGGCTCGGCGGCTACCCCGGTTCGCTGCGGGAGGTGCTCGGCCTGCGGGTGGAGGAGTACCGGCCGCTGGCGGCAGGGGAGTTGCTCACTCTCTCCGACGGGACGTCGGCGGAGGGCTGGAGCGAGCTGCTGCGGGCCGAGGGGGCGGAGGTGCTGGCCGCCTACACCTCCGGGGTGATGGACCGTCAGCCCGCGCTGACCCGGCACCGGTTCGGCGCCGGGACCGGCTGGTACGCGTCCACCCGGCTGGACGACGCGGGGTACGCGGCGCTGATCGGACGGGTGCTGGCGCAGGCCGGGGTCGCCCCGGTGGTGGCCGGGCTGCCGACCGGCGTCGAGGCGGTGCGGAGGTCGTCGGTCGACGGCGGCTCGCGCAGCTGGCTGTTCCTGCTCAACCACGGCGACGAGCCGGTCCGGCTCGACGTCGCCGGCCACGACCTGCTCACGGCCACCGAGGTCGGTCCCGACGGACTGACCCTGCCGGCCCGCGGCGCGGCGGTACTGCGCCAGGGCTGAACCCGCCCCGAGCGCCCTGCACTCCTTGGTCCTGCACGTCCTCTTCCTGCACTCCCTGGTCCTGCACGTCTGGTTCCGCACGTCTTCTCAGCGTCGAGAAAGGACAGTCCATGCCCAGTCCGAAGATCTCCCGTAGAGGTCTGATGGCGGTCGGTGCCGCCGCCGTGGCCACCCCGCTGCTCTCCCCGGCAGGCCGGGCGCTGGCCGCCACCGGCGCCGGCGGCTCCACCGCCGGCGGTGCCTACACCTGGAAGAACGCCCAGATAGTCGGCGGCGGCTTCGTCCCCGGAATCGTCTTCAACCAGTCCGAGCCGGGGTTGGTGTACGCCCGCACCGACATCGGCGGCGCCTACCGGCTGGACCGGGGGACCGGGCGCTGGGTGCCGCTGCTGGACTGGATCGGCTGGGACACCTGGGGACACACCGGCGTGGTCTCGCTGGCCACCGACTCGCTGGAGCCGGACCGGGTCTACGCGGCCGTCGGCACCTACACCGCTGCCGGCTGGGACCCCAACCAGGGTGCGGTGCTGCGCTCCGAGGACCGCGGCCGGACCTGGAAGACCGCCGACCTGCCGTTCCAGCTCGGCGGCAACATGCCGGGCCGCGGCATGGGCGAACGGCTGGTGATCGACCCGCACCGCAACCGGATCCTCTACCTGGGCGTGCGCGGCGGCCACGGGCTGTGGCGCAGCGAGGACTACGGCGCGTCCTGGGCGCAGGTGGCGAGCTTCCCCAACGTCGGCGACTTCGTCCCCGACCCCACCGACACCAGCGGCTACAACAGCGACAACGCCGGCGTGCTCCAGGTCGTCTTCGACCCGCGCGACGGCCGCACCGGCCGGGCCACCAGGACCGTCTACGTCACCGTCGCCGACACCGAGAACATCCTCTACCGCTCCACCGACGCCGGCGCGACCTGGGCCCGGGTCCCCGGCCAGCCGACCGGCTACCTGCCGCACAAGGCGGTGTTCGACCACGTCAGCGGCAGCCTCTACCTGGCCACCAGCAACACCGTGGGCCCCTACGACGGCTCCAAGGGCGACGTCTGGAAGCTGGACACCGCCACCGACACCTGGACCTGCATCAGCCCGGTCCCCTCGACCAGCAGCGACGACGGCTTCGGCTACAGCGGGCTGAGCATCGACCGGCAGAACCCGGACACGCTGATGGTGGTCACCCAGATCAGCTGGTGGCCGGACATCGTGATCTACCGCTCCACCGACGCCGGCGCCAGCTGGACCCGGGCCTGGGACTTCGGCAACTACCCCGAGCGGACCTTCCGCTACTCGCTGGACATCTCCGCCGCGCCCTGGCTGGACTTCAACTCCACCCCGGCGCTGCCCGAGACCTCGCCCAAGCTCGGCTGGATGACCGAGGCGCTGGAGATCGACCCCTTCGACTCGGACCACTTCCTCTACGGCACCGGCGCGACGATCTACGGCGCCGACAATCTGACGGCCTGGGACAAGGGCGGCACGGTGGCCATCTCGGTCCGGGCCCAGGGTCTGGAGGAGACCGCGGTCCAGACGCTGCTCAGCCCGCCGGTCGGGCCGCCGCTGCTGTCCGGCGTCAGCGACGTCGGCGGCTTCGTGCACACCACGCTGGACCGGGCTTACCCGATGTACGCCAACCCGACGGTGGGCGCGACCAACACCCTCGACTACGCCGAACTGGCCCCGGCCACCATCGTGCGCTCCGGCAGCGGCGGCTCCGCCTACCTGGGCCTGTCCACCGACAGCGGGACCAGCTGGACCCCGGTTACCACCCCGCCCACCGGGACCACCGGCCCGGGTCCGGGCGAGGGCGCGGTCGCGCTCGCGGCCGACGGCGGCCGGATCGTCTGGGCCCCGGACGGCGCGGCGGTCAGCTGGTCGGCGGACGGCGGTGCCACCTGGACCGCCTGCACCGGGATCCCGGCCGGAACGGCGGTGCGGTCGGACCGGGTCGACCCCGGGACCTTCTACGGCTTCGCGGCCGGTGCCTTCTACCGGAGCACGGACGGCGGCGCGAGCTTCACGGTGACGGCGGCCGCGGCCACCAGCGGACTGCCCGCGACCGGCCCGGCCCGCTTCAAGGCGGTCCCCGGCCACCGCGGCGAGATCTGGCTGGCCGGCGGCGCGGACTCCACGGTCACCGGGGGCGGGGTCTACGGACTGTGGCGCTCCACGGACGGCGGCCGCTCCTTCACCCGGATCCCCGCGGTCGACCAGGGCGACACCGTCGGCTTCGGCAAGGCCGCCCCGGGCCGCTCCTACCCCGCCGTCTACACCAGCGCCAGGATCCGCGGAGTGCGCGGCCTGTTCCGCTCCGACGACGCCGGCCGGAGCTGGACCCGGATCAACGACGACCGCCACCAGTACGGCTGGACCGGCACCTGCATCACCGGCGACCCGCGCATCCACGGCCGGGTCTACGTCGGCACCAACGGACGGGGCGTCATCTACGGCGACCTGACCTGACTCCCGGCCGAGCGATGAGTTCCGCCCCCGTCGCCGGTATGTACTGACGAGCTCGCCGGAACAGCCCGGCGAACCGATCGGAGGGAGAATCCGATGTCGGACAGTCGTGCCGAGGACGAGGCCGCCATCCAGACCGTACTGGCGGACTCCTACAAGGCGTGGGAGGCCGGCGACGCCGAGCGCATGGTCGCCGACTACACCGCGGACGCGAGCGCCGTCATCCCCGGTTCGCTGCGCGGCAGCCGCGAGGTGATCCGGGAGAGCATGGCGCTGGCCTTCGAGGGGCCGCTCAAGGGCAGTTCGACCTGGAACAGGGAGATCAGCCTGCGCTTCGTGGGCAGGGACGCCGCGATCGTCCTCAGCGAGTCCGGCGTCCTGTTCGCCGGACAGACCGAGGTCCCGGAAGCGGGCCGGGTGAACGCGACCTGGGTCCTGGAGAAGCGGGACGGCCGCTGGCTGATCGCCGCGTACCACAACAGCCCGGTGCTGGCGGGCTGAGGTCGCCGCTGCGGGCGGCCGAACAGCGGACCACCGGTCCGCTGTTCGGCCGCCCGTGCTACTCGAAGCGCAGTCCGGCCGGGCGCATGGTGCGCAGCAGCACCGGCAGGCTGAGCAGCGTGGTGAGCAGCACCGCCGCGGCTCCGGCGGCGCACATGGTGGCGACGGCGGACCAGTCGAAGCCGATCGGCAGACCCCCCAGCCGCAGCAGGGCCGCCCCCGCCGCCAGGCCGCCGCAGAGGGCGACCAGCAGGCCCAGCGCCATCGGCAGCGCGCTCTGCAGCAGCACCGACAGGGCCAGGATCCGGCGCCGGGTGCCGAAGGCGTAGAGCACCGCCAGCACCCGGTTCTGCTCCCTGAGCCGCTCCAGCTGACCCACCAGCAGACTGCCGGCGATCAGCAGCAGGGTCACCGCGATGCCGGCCGCCAACGCCTGGCTGAGCGAGTGGAACTGGGGGTTGGGCGTGGGGTCGTCCGGGAAGACGACGGTCGCCTGCGGGGACAGCAGGGCGGCGGAGGTGCGCAGCTGGTCCCTGACGTCCGCGACGCCCGGGTCCAGGCTCAGTTTCAGCGTGGCGGGCTCCGCCGCGACGAACGCGGCGGGAGCGGCGGCCGGGGTGATCATCAGTCCGCCGTAGGCCAGCGGGCCGGGCATGGTGCCCGGGGCCGCCGGTGCGCCCAGCAGGGTCACCGTGGACCTCCCGGCGGGCACCCGCCAGGTCCGGCTGCGGCCGCCGGGGTCGAGCGTGCTCAGCTCGGTACCGGTGCTGACGGGCCGGTAGGTCCCGGCGTCCGGGGCGTTCGCCTCGACATCGAAGACCTCGCCGTCGGTGCAGTGCGGCAGTGCGGCCAGGGTGCGCAGGGTGGCGCAGTCCGCGACCAGGGCGTCCGTCGAGGCGCCGTTGCCTCCGTCGGCGGCCAGGTACAGCGAGACGTAGCCGACGGCGGACCGCACCCCCGGACTCCTCCGCAGCGCGGTCGCGTCGGCGCCGGCCTGGAGGCTGCCGGGGATCCGGACCGTGGCCGCGACCGTGTCCTGCTGCCGGGCGGCCGGGGCGCCGGAGGGACCGTAGTAGCTGTCGGACACGCCCAGGAACAGGCTCTGCAGGGCGATGGCCCCGGCGACCGCGACCACGATGCCGTTGACGGCGGTGGTGGCCGGGCCGGTCGCCAGCTGCAGCCGGCGCACCGCCAGCTGCCAGGGCAGGCCGCCGCCGGGCGCGCGCCGGGTGGCCGAGTCCACCAGCCAGGGCAGCAGCGCGGTCGAACCGACCAGCAGCAGCACCAGCGCGCCGGCGACCAGGGCGAGGCTGCGGCCCTGGTTGATGCCCTCGGGCGAGCGCACCGCGAACAGCAGCACCAGCAGTCCGAGCACCGGCAGCGCCAGCCGCCACCACAACCGCCGCCGGGCACCCCCTTGCCGGCGCACCACGCCGAGCGGCTCGACCGCGATCCGGCGCAGCGACAGCAGCGTCGCGGCCACCGACAGCACCGGGACGGCCAGCAGCACCGGGACGGCGACCAGCGGCTGCACGGTGATGTCCTGCGGGAAGACGCTGAGGCTGCCGAAGGTGAACCGCCCGGCCAGCTGACGGCCCGCCAGATAGAAGCCGACACCGAGCACCGCCCCCAGCAGCGCTCCGGCCAGTGACTCCCCGGCGGCGATCCAGCGGGTGGTGCCGCGGTCGGCACCGGCCAGCCGCAGCGCGGCGAGCCGGCGGTCGCGGCGTTCGCTGCCGAACCGGGCGGCCGAGGCCAGGAACACCCCGACCGGCGCCAGCAGCACCACCATGCCGACCAGGCTGAGCAGGATCAGGATCGGCCGCATCGGTTCGTGCGGAGCCCTCGCACCGTAGCGGTCGATGCGCACCGCGCCACCGGCGGTGCTCAGGTGGTCGCTGGTCAGCACGTAGGAGAGCTGAGCCGGACCGAGCAGCCCGGCCTCGCCGATGATCGCGGTGACCGGGTACGGCAGCCGCTCCCTCAGCAGTTCGCTGCCGGGGGAGCGCAGCAGTCGTTCCAGCGCGGGGGAAACGGCCATCGAGCCGACCGGCGGGTACTGGGTCAGTCCTGGCGGGGCCGGGGTGTTCGCGCCCTCGGGCTGGACCAGCCGGCCGCGGATGTCCTGCCCCCGGAAGGCGGTGCCGGCTTCGGCGATCAGCGCGGTGCGGTCGGTGCGGGTCGCGATGGCCGAGCCGGTGAAGGTGTCGTTCTGGACGTAGATGCGCTCATTGCGGTGCTGGTCGATGCCCGGGATGGCGGCGCCGAGCAACAGCAGGGCGACGCCCAGGGCGGCGGCGACGGCGGTGAGCAGCAGCCGGCTCCAGCCGTCGCGGCCGCCGCCGACGGCGAGCCGCAGTCCGAGCAGCAGGTCGGCACGGCGGGACGAGCGGGTCACCGGGCGACCGCCAGGTCGCGGGTGCGGCCGTCTCGGACCACGACCTCGCGGTCGGCGTAGGCGGCGACCCTGGCCTCGTGGGTGACCAGGACCACGGCGGCTCCGGTGTCGCGGGCGGCGGTGGTCAGCAGCTGCATCACCCGTTCGCCGTTGAGCGAGTCCAGCGCACCGGTGGGCTCGTCGGCGAACACCGCGCGGGGCCGGGTCACCAGGGCGCGGGCGACGCCGACGCGCTGGCCCTGACCGCCGGAGACCTCGCCGGGGCGCTTGGCGGCCAGGTCGTCGACCTCCAGCCGCTCCAGCCATTCGGTGGCCTGCTGCTCGGCCTGCCTGCGGCGCACGCCGTTCAGCCGCAGCGGCAGGGCGACGTTCTCCAGGCAGGTCAGTTCCGGGACCAGCTGGCCGAACTGGAACAGGAAGCCGAACTCGCTGCGGCGCAGCTCGCTCAGCCGGGCGTCGCCGCAGCCGGTGAGCTCCAGGCCGTCGAAGCTGACGGTGCCGCTCTCCGGGCGCAGGATGCCGGCCAGGCAGTGCAGCAGCGTGGACTTGCCCGAACCCGAGGGGCCCATCACGGCGATCAGCTCGCCGGCGGCGACGGTGATCGAGGCGCCGTCCAGGGCCGGGGTGGGGCCGAAGGACTTGTGCAGGGCGTGGGCGCTGAGCAGCGGGGACGGCTGCTCCGACGGCTGCTCGGGCCGCTGCTCGGGCCGCTGCTCGGGTCGCTGTTCGGACCGGGCGGTCATCGGCGCACCTCCGCGGCGAGCCGGTCCAAGCGGGCGGCGGTGAGCTCCAGCCAGCGCAGGTCGGCCTCCAGATGGAACAGCGCGTGGTCGCAGACCAGTTGGTCGGCCAGGTCGCCGTCCATCTTGCGCCGGGTCAGCTCGCGCATCAGCCGCAGGTGCTCGGCGCGCTGGGTGTCCAGGATGTCGGCCGCCGGACGGTCCGTCAGCAGCGCCAGGACGACCTTGGTGTAGAGGGTGCTCTGCAGGTACGGCTCGGGGTTCTCGGGACGGGACAGCCAGTCGGCGACGTCGGTGACGCCGGCGTCGGTGATCGAGTAGCGCTTGCGCTCCGGGCCCTCGCCCGGCTCCACCGCGTCGACCTCGACCAGGCCGTTCTTCAGCAGCCGGGACAGGGTCGCGTAGACCTGCCCGTAGTGCAGCGAACGGCCGCGGCCGAAGTGCTCGTCGTAGACGCGCTTGATGTCGTAGCCGTGCCGTGGCTGGGACTCCAGCAGGCCGAGGAAGGTCTGACCAAGGGACATGGGAGGACTATACACACGGGGTATAGCTGATGTGTATAGACGGCGGGGATAGGCGGCCGGGCCACCTCTGCTGTCAGCGAATCTGCCGCGGGCAGAGAAAGCGGATCGGGGGAGCCCCGCAGGTCGACAGTGGATTTCGACGGCATCCCTGCCTCACCTGGACGACCCACCTGGACGACCCACCTGGAAGAGGAGGACCAGATGACTCCCATCACCTCGCCGCCGCCCCGTGCGGAGGACGGCGACACCCAGCCCAGCCGCTTCGACGACCACCTCGCGGCGCAGCTGCTCGCCCAGCGGATCGTGCTGCTGGGCACGCAGGTCGACGACGTGTCGGCGAACCGGGTGTGCGCCCAGCTGCTGCTGCTGTCGGCGGAGGACCCGCGCACCGACATCAGCCTCTACGTCAACAGCCCCGGCGGGTCGGTCACCGCGGGCCTGGCCATCTACGACACCATGCGGCTGATCCCCAACGACGTCTCGACGCTGGCGATGGGGTTCGCCGCCAGCATGGGGCAGTTCCTGCTGACCGTGGGGTCGGCCGGCAAGCGCTTCGCGCTGCCGAACGCGCGGATCATGATGCACCAGCCCTCCGCGGGCATCGGCGGCACCACCTCGGACATCGAGATCCAGGCGGAGAACCTGGAGTTCACCAAGAAGGCCATCGAGCGGATCACCGCCGAGCACACCGGGCAGAGCGTGGAGACCATCGCCCGCGACGGCGACCGGGACCGCTGGTTCACGGCCGAACAGGCCAAGGAGTACGGAATCGTGGACCGGGTGGTGGAGTCGGTCGCCGACATCCGCCCGGCCTCCTCGCGTCGACGGATGGGGCTGTGACATGGGCTCGTACACGGTTCCCTACGTCATCGAGCGCACCGCGCAGGGCGAGCGCTCCTACGACGTCTTCAGCCGGCTGCTGAACGAGCGGATCGTCTTCCTCGGCACCGAGATCGACGACGGCGTCGCCAACGTGGTCATCGCGCAGCTGCTGCACCTGGAGGCGGAGAGCCCGGAGCGCGAGATCTCGATCTACCTCAACTCGCCCGGGGGCTCCTTCACTTCGCTGATGGCCATCTACGACACGATGACCTTCGTGCAGGCGCCGATCTCCACCTTCTGCGTCGGCCAGGCCGCCTCGACGGCGGCGGTGCTGCTGGCCGGCGGGGATCCCGGGCGGCGGTTCGTGCTGCAGCACGCGAGGGTGCTGCTGGGCCAGCCGGCCAGCGGCGGCCGGCAGGGCACGGTCTCCGACCTCAGCCTGGCCGCCAAGGAGATGGTGCGGATCCGCTCGCAGGTGGAGCAGGTGCTGTCCCGGCACACGCAGCACGATGTGGCGACGCTGCGCGCCGACATGGACCGGGACAGGGTGCTCACCGCCGAGGAGGCCGTCGCCTACGGGCTCGCCGACGAGGTGCTGAGCCGGCGGCTGGCGTTCGCCTGACCCCGGGTGGCCCGGACCCGGGACCACCCACTGCTGCGGCGGGGCGCTGACCGCGCCCCGCCGCAGTGGTTGACGGTCCGTCAGGCCGCCAGGCAGAGCCCGTCGTGCCGCGAGGCCGGCGAGGTACGGCCGCGGACCGTCCGGCTGCGAGTGTGCCGGACCAGCTCGTCCTGGGCGAGCGAGAGCAGGTCGGCCAGGCCGAGGCCGAGGGCTCCGGCGGCGGCCGCGAGCACCTCGGAGGAGGCCTCCTTGCGTCCGCGCTCCAGCTCCGACAGGTACGGCATCGAGATCCGGGCCGTCTCCGCGACGTCCTTCAGCGTGCGCTCCTGGGCGAGCCGCTCGCGCCGCAGGGTGCTGCCGACCAGGTCGCGCCAGAGCGGCGCCCGCGGTGCGGGCGGTGACGGGGTTCCCGACGGCCGCAGGGGGATGACGCGGGCTTCGTCCGGCACATGAGTACTCACCGTTCCAGCCTAGGGATCCAGGGCCGCGGGGGAAGGGAGCGGCGTTCTGCTCTGGGTGAAGAACCCCGTTGGCGGATCAGGGCGACCGCTGATACCTTTCCGGAAGCCGTGCAGGAGAACGAGGAGGTGGTACCCGTGAACGTATCGACATGGGTGCTCCCCTGCGGGGTCATGGTCGGGCGATAGGTCGTCCGGGAGCGCCGTCTCACGCGCACTCCCGAAAGGCACGACCATGCAGTCCACCACCATGCAGTTCACTGCTGAGCACCGTCTCGACGACAACGTCCTCGAACGCGGATTCACCCTCGGCGAGATCCCCGGCCTGCTGTGGACGCCCGGCTCCGCGTCCGCACCGGCCCCGCTCATCCTGCTCGGCCACCCTCCGCTGGGGCTGCGCCGGATGTACCCCCGACTGGCGGCCCGGGCACAGCACTCCGCGGCGCAGGGCTTCGCCACCGCCACCATCGAACTCCCCGGCAGCGGCGACCGGCCCCGTTGGCCCGCCGTCGAGCAGGCCCGCGCCGACCTGCGCCGGGCCATGGAGGCCGGTGAGCCGGTCGGCGACGAGATCGTCGACGCCCTGGTCCTCCCGCTGGTCGACCGGGCCGTCCCGGAATGGCAGGCCGCCCTGGACGCCCTGCTCGCGCTGCCCGAGATCGGCGGACCGGTCGCGTACTCGGGGGGAGTGATCTCCATCGGCATCCGGCTGGCGCTGGTCGAACCGCGCATCTCGGCCGCCGTTCTGTTCGCCGGGAGCCTGGTGCCCCGCGCCATGTTCGAGGAGGCCCGACGGGTCACCATTCCGCTGCACGTCCTGCTGCAGTGGGACGACGAGGGCAACGACCGGCAGGCGGCCCTGGACCTGTTCGACGCCTTCGGCTCCGAGGAGAAGTCCCTGCACGCCAACATGGGCGGCCACACCGGCGTCCCGCAGTTCGCCGGGGAACTCGCGGCCCAGTTCTTCACCCGTCACCTGAGCTAGCCTCCACCCGGCCGGGGCACAACTGCCCCGGCCGGGCGACGGTACGTCAGCGAACAGGAGGAACCGGGGGCTGATGGAGCATTAGTATTTCCGGTGTGCACACGGGTGGCCAGGGGGATGGGGCGGCTATGGAGATTCTGATCGCGGTCCGTGACGGTTCCGGCCCGGACGCCGTCGCCGACCTGAGGGACTGGCTTACTGCTGAACCCGAACTGCGCGGCCGGCACCGCCTGGTGCCGCGTCCCCCCGCGGAGGGTGAGCTCGGCGGCTGGGCCGACACCCTGATCGTGGCCGTCGGTGCCGGGGGCGCGCTGACCACGCTGGCGAAGTCGCTGTCGGTGTATCTCCAGCAGCCTCGGCGCAGTTCCGTGCGGGTCGAACTCGTCAAGGCGGACGGAACCCGTCTGACGCTGACCGCCGAGCAGGTGGGCGACCTCAGGCAGGTGGAGTCCCTGCTCCACGCCGCAGCCGATGGGCCGGCTGTCCCAGCTGTCGGAGGCGCTGGAACCGGCGAAACGGACTGACCATGCTTCGCATGCCGGATCCTGCGCGCTCACGGGCCGTGCTCATCGGCACCGCCAACTACACCGCCGCTGAGCATCTTCCCGCAGTCCGAGCGATCCCCAACAACGTCGGTGACTTCCGCTCGCTGCTGGTCGAGGGCGAGCCCGGCGCCTTCGCCGCCGAGCACACGCTCACCGTCCTCGACCCGAGCACCCCCCGCGAGTTGGGCGCACCGCTGCTCAAGGCCGCTCAGGAGGCGGAGGACGTCCTTCTCGTCTACTACGCGGGCCATGGGCTGATCGGTCACGAACGCCGCGATCTGTACCTGGGGCTGACGGGCGCGGAGCCGGAGGCACCGTCCTTCACCGCCTTCCCGTTCGACGGTGTCAGGGAGGCATTCCTCAGCAGCCGTGCGCGCATCCGGGTGCTGATCCTCGACTGCTGCTTCTCCGGGCGAGCCATCTCCGGTGGTCTGTCCGGCGCAGGCGAGCCGCTCATCGACCGCATGGAGATCTCCGGCACCTACACCCTGGCCTCCGCTCCGGCGAACGAACCCGCGCGCTTCGCCAAGGGGGAACGTCACACCGCCTTCACCGGGGAACTGCTCCGGGCGCTGCGTGACGGCTTCGACGCGGCCCCGGCCGGCGGTGTGACACTCGGGTCGCTCTACCAGCACCTCAGGGTCCAACTGCCCAGCAAGGGCTGGCCCGAGCCGCAGCACTGCGGAACGGAGACCGCGCAGTACCTGGTTCTCAGCCGCCCCAGGCGCCCCCGGGCGGGCGTGACGACCGGGGGCGCGATTCCCGAGCACGAGCGTCTGCTCCGCCTCAGCGAGGAAGGACGACGACTCGGCGAGGCCGGACACGCGGCCGACGCGGTCACCGTCCTCGGCGGCGTCCTGACCGACCTTGCCCGGGCCCTCGGACCCGAGCACCGCGACACGCTGACCGGTCGGGTCAGCCTGGCGCACTGGATGGGGAACGCCGGTCAGGTGGAGCAGGCACTCAGGCTCTCCCGGACGGCGGTGACCGACCTGACCCGGGTGCTCGGGCCGGACGACCGGGCCACTCTGGTCGGTCGGGCGCAGATCGCACTGTGGACCGGCGAGGCGGGCGACGCTCCGGCCGCCCTCCGCCTGGCCACCTCGGTGGAGGCGGACTTCACCCGTGCCCTCGGCCCGAGCGACCGGGACACCCTGGTCGGACGCGGCCTGGTGGTGCGCTGGACCGGGGAGTCCGGTGACCCCGGTGGTGCCGTCCGTCTGGGGGAGGAACTGCTGCCGCAGTTGGCCGCGTCGCTGGGCCCCGAGGACCGGGAGACCCTGGTCTCGAGAATCAACCAGGCGCAGTGGGTGGGGAGAGCCGGCCGGTCCGGGCAGGCCGTCAGGCAACTGCGCAAGGTCGTTCCCGACCTCCGGTGGATCCTCGGCAGTGACGACATGTACACATTGATCGGACGGGCCCGGCTCGGACAGTGGTCCGGAGCGGCGGGGTCCCCGCGCAAGGCAGTGGGCCTCTACCGTGCCGTGATCCCGGACCTGCAGCGGGTGTTCGGATCCGAGGCCCGGGAGACACTGCTGGCGCGGAGTCAGCACGCCCACTGGGTCGGCGAAGCCGGTGATCCCCGTGCGGCGGCGGAACTGATCAGGACCCTGTTGCCCGATCTCGTCTGGGTCCTGGGTCCCGACGACCGGGTGACCCTGGCGAACCGGGCCAGGCTGGCGCACTGGAGCGGGCTGGCGGGCGATGTCGGCGAGGCGGTGCGGCAGTTGAACGAGGTGATGCCGGACCTGCGGAGAGTGCTCGGGCCGGACGACGCCGAGACGCTCGCGGACCGGAGACTGCTCGCCGGGTGGCGCCGCAAGGCCGACCGTCGGCTCAGGAAAGAGATCTTCTACGGCACGGGCGGTGGACGACCGTGAGCGAATCACCCCCCGCTGCCCGCGGCGCCGGGGAACCGATGGCTTCGGCGGCCGCCGGGATCCGGACCGGGGTCGTCCCGCTCAGCTCCGCCGACCCCGACCACATCGGTGAGTACCGTCTGTTGGGAAGGCTGGGTGCGGGCGGGCAGGGCGTGGTCTACCTCGGCCGCACCCGGGGCGGCCGGGCCGTCGCGGTCAAGGTCCTGCATCCCGCGATCGCACACGACGACGCCTTCAGGGAACGCTTCCGCCGAGAAGTCATGGCGGCCCAGCGGGTCTCCCCCGAGTACACCGCACCGGTGCTGGACGCCAATGCGGAAGCTGACGCCGTGTGGATGGCGACGGCCTACAGTCCCGGTCTCTCGCTGCAGCACAGCGTGCAGGAGTTCGGGCCGCTGCGCTCGACTCCGCTCCAGGCGCTCTGGTACGGCCTGCTGCGTGCCCTGGACGCAGTACACAACGCGGGAGTCGTCCATCGCGACCTCAAGCCGTCGAACGTCCTGCTGGCCGGCCGTGGACCGCGTCTGATCGACTTCGGCATCTCGTCGCTGGTCGACTCGGCGACGCTGACGACCACGGGTGCCGTGATCGGAACGCCGGGCTACATGTCCCCGGAGGCGATCAGCGGCGGCCAGGTCGGCCCGCTCGCCGACGTCTTCGCACTGGGCTGCGTGATGGTGTACGCGGTCACCGGATCGTCTCCGTTCGAACGGGGCAGCACGGCAGCGACCCTCGTGGAGATCCTGAACGCCACCGCGGTCGTCCCGTCCGAGCTCGGCGAGATGCGCCGTCAGGTCGAGTCCTGCCTGGTCAAGGACCCCGGACAGCGCCCCAGCGTCGGGGCCCTGCTCGCGGACATACCGGCCGCCTCGGCCGCCAGGGCCCAGCGGCTGCTGGAGCGGGGGGAGTGGCTGCCCAGCCTGCTCGCCCGCGCGACGTTGGTGCGCGCGCAACTCGTCCTGGACCTGGAGAAGCCCGTCGAACTGCCGGCCCAGGGACCGGGCCGCCCTCCTACAGGGGCCGTCGGGGCCGCCGAGCCGCCTGCTGATCCTCCGACCGTCGTCACCCGCCGTGACGTCACGACCGTGCTGGCGCGCTGGGGAGCGAACCCCGCACCGCCGACCCTGATGCCTGCGGCGCCGCCCGAACCGCCGCCCGCAGTCCCGGTTCCGCCGGTGGCACCGGTGGCGCCGCCCGACCGGGAGGAAGAGGCACCAGGACCCCTGACCTTCACCACTCCCGTCTCCGCCGACGGCCCCCCGCTCCCCAGAGCCAGGCGTACCTTCTGGCGCGGACGTCCGTGACGGCGACGGCCGGCCGGCTGGATCCGATCCGCACCGCCGGTCCGGCTCAGTGCGGGGGCGGTCGGGACCGATGAGTTTCCGGGGCTGCGGGCGTCCAATGCTGTGACGCAGTTTCCGCTGATCCGTGGAGGATTCGATGACCTCGTCCGTTCCCGTCGCCTCCGGCACGCTGGCCGTGCCGGGCGCCCGGCTGTACTACGAGTTGCGCGGTAGCGGTCCGCTGGTGGCGATCGTCGGTGCGCCGATGCACTCGGCGCCGTTCGCGCCGCTGGCCGACCTGCTGGCCGCCGACCACCGCGTGCTGACCATGGATCCGCGCGGGCACTTCGGCAGCGTTCCCGATGACCCCGACGCCGACTCCAGCCCCCGGCAGCGCGCCGACGACCTGGCCGCCCTGATCCGCCATGTCGACGCCGGGCCCGCCGCGGTGCTCGGCTCCTCCGGCGGTGCCGTCACGACGCTGGCGCTGCTCCAGGCGCATCCGCAGCTGGTGCACACCGCCGTCGCCCACGAGCCCCCGCTGGCCCAACTGCTCGACGACCGCGACCAGCAGTCGGCCGCCAACGAGGAGACGATCGCCACCTACGAGAGCGGGGACACCCTCGGCGCGGTGCGCAGGTTCATGGCCAACGCCGGTCTGGTGATGCCGGAGGAGGTGTTCCTGCAGGTGTTCGGCGGGGAGAAGTCGCCGGAGGAGGTCGGCAGCGAGCGCTTCTTCTACCTGCACGAGCTGCGCGGCACCGCCGGCTGGGTGCCGGACCTGGACGCTCTGCGCGCCACGACGGACCGCCTGGTCATCGGCATCGGCGAGGCTTCGGCGGGCCAGTTCTGCGATCGCACCTCCCGTGCGCTGGCGACGGAGCTGAAGATCGAGCCCGTGGTGTTCCCGGGCGGCCACGGCGGCTTCATGGAGAACCCGGCCGCCTTCGCTGACCGGCTCCGTGAGGTCATCGACTGAGCCCGGTTCTGAATGCCCGTCAGCGGCGAGTCGGTGCCGGTGGGAATTCCGGCCGGCCGCCGGGTGATCGACGCAGCGTCAGCTGGCGGACGCGGTGCGGTCAGGCGGGCTGCCACAGTTCGATGCGGTTGCCCTCCGGGTCGGTGACCCAGCCGAAGCGGCCGACGCCTGCCATGTCCTGCGTGTCCTCGGCCACGTCCGCGCCCTTGGCGCGCAGTTGGGCGAGCATCGCGTCCAGGTCGCTGACCCGGAAGTTGAGCATGGACTGCTGGGCGGGGGAGCCGAAGTAGTCGGTGCCGGCCTCGAAGGTCGCGAACACCGTCGGCCCGGCTCCCGGCTGCCACAGGCCGTTCTCGTCGGCGTCCAGGCCCAGGCAGTCGCGGTACCACGCGCCCAGGGCCGCCGGGTCGGCGGCCCGCAGGAAGTACCCACCGATTCCAACCACACGTTCCATGGCGCCATCCTGCCAGCACGGCGATCGGACGCCCCGGCGCCACACCAGCATCGCTGCGGGCCACGATCAGCCGGTCCGGGCCGCCAGTCCGTCCAGCAGCAGTCGCAGTGCCAGCTCGAAGCCGCGGTCGTCCAGGCCGGAGGGGCCGCCGCCCCGGGTCGACGCCGCCTCCAACGACGCGGCCAGTGCGGGGTAGTGCGGGCGGTAGTCGCCCGGCGCCCGGGTGAAGCCGGCGGTGAAGGTCTCCAGCGCCGAGCCCAGTACCAGGTAGTCCAGGGCGGCGGCCGCCTCCGCGGCGTCCGCCGGGGTGAGTCCGGCCCGGACCAGCGCGGCCAGCAGCGTGTCGTAGCCGCGCAGCTGTCCCTCGGCCTCGACCCGGCGGCGGGCCAGCAGGGCGATGGTGTTGGGATGGTTCAGGAACACCGCACGGTAGCCGCGGGCGTAGGCGGCCAGCCCGTCCCGCCAGTCCGCCCCGACGCCGTCCCCAGCCCCGTCCCCGGTGCCTCCGGCCTGCAGCGGTGTCAGGTCGATCTCCTGGTTGACCAGCTCCGACAGCGCGTCCAGGAGTTCGTCCTTGCCGGTGACGTGGTTGTAGAGCGAGGCGGCCTTGACCCCGAGCCGGTCGGCGAGGGCGCGCATGGTGAGCCCGTCCGCCCCGGACTCGTCCACCACCTCCAGCGCGGCCCGCGCTATGGCCTCGCGGCTCAGCAGCGCTCTGCTCGGTCGCCCCATCGTCCCGCCCCTTCTTCCGCTGACGGCCGTCACGTTACCCCTTGGTTTCGGCTCTTCCCTCGGCGTTGAAAGGCGGCTATGGTCGCCTTCCGACCCTGGGACTAACTAAGTTAGTTTTAACACGACGGCAAGGTGGACCCCTCATGAGCGCCCCCGCAGACGACGCCGCCCGGCTGGAAGCCCTCGGCTACCGCCAGGAACTGCGCCGCAGCCTGACCGTGCTCGGCAACATCTCGATGGGCTTCGCCGTCGTCTCACCCGTCGTCGGCCTCTACGCCGTCGCCCAGGTGGGCATGAGCATCGCCGGCACCGCCTGGGTCTGGGCGCTGCCGGTCTGCCTGCTCGGCCAGGCGCTGGTGGTCTGCGTCTACTCCGAGCTGGCCTCGCAGTGGCCGCTCGCCGGCGGCGCCTACCAGTGGAGCCGCCGGCTGGCCTCGCCCGGCTTCGCCTGGCTCAGCGGCTGGATGTGGCAGTTCGCGGTGATGTTCGCCAACACCACCGTCGCCTACCTGGCCTCGCCCTGGGTGTTCGCCCTGTTCGGGGCCACGCCGACACCGGCCGAACTGGTGCTGGTGTCCCTCGGCTTCATGCTCTTCTGCACCCTGGTCAACGCCTACGGCATCAACTTCCTGCGCTGGTTCGTCTCGCTGGGCATCGCCGCCGAGGCGGTCGCCTCGGTACTGGTCGGGCTCTCGCTGCTGCTGGTGTTCCGCCGGCACGGATTCTCCCTGCTCACCGACACCCTCGGCGCCCCCGCCGCGCTGGGCACCACCGACGTCAAGGCGTTCCTGGCCGTGATCGCGGTCGGCGGCTGGGCCTTCATCGGCTTCGACGCCTGCGTCTCCACCGCCGAGGAGACCAAGGACGCGGCCCGCCAGGTTCCCAGGGCGATGTGGTGGGCGCTGCTCAGCGTCGGCGCCGTGGTGATCCTCAACGCGGTCTCGGTCGAACTGGCCCACCCGAACCCCGCCGACGTGGTCGCCGGCAAGGACCTCGACCCGGTCACCACGGCCGTGGTCGGCGCCTTCGGGGGCTGGGCCGAGAAGCCCTTCGTGGTGGTGGTGCTGATCAGCTTCACCGCCTGCCTGATGGCCTCCCAGGGCGGCGCCGCCCGCGGCCTCTACTCGCTGGCCCGCGACGACGTCTTCCCCTTCTCCCGCCAGGTCCGCAGGGTCAACCGGCACAAGGCGCCGATCGGCGGCCTGGTCGCGGCCACGCTGGTGAGCTGTGCCGCGCTGCCCCTGGGCCTCAAGAGCGCCGCGATGGGCAGCCTGATCACCTTCGGCAGCGCGGCCACCTTCGTGCCGTTCTTCCTGCTCACCCTGGTTGCCCTGGTGGCCCGGCTGCGCGGCGGCTGGAAGCCGTCCGGCGAGGTGTCGTACGGCCGCTTCGGCACTCTGCTGAACGCCCTCGCGGTGCTGTGGACCGGCCTGGAGGTGGTCAACATCTGCTGGCCCCGCGCGATCCTGGCCCCGGTCGGCGCGCCCTGGTACCAGGTCTGGGCCGCCCTCCTGGGCGTCGGCATCGTCACCCTGGCCGGCCTCGGCTACCTCCTGGCCCGCCGCCCGGACCGCAGGATGCGCGACACCGCCACCACCGGCGGCGACCACACCGACGAACTGGCCCCGGCCGTCCACTGACCCGGGCCCGGTGTCGGGACCGGCCAGCGGGGCGGACCGGCTAGCGGGGCCGGTCC
Organism: Streptacidiphilus jeojiense; assembly: GCF_000719095.1. Taxonomy (GTDB): domain Bacteria; phylum Actinomycetota; class Actinomycetes; order Streptomycetales; family Streptomycetaceae; genus Streptacidiphilus; species Streptacidiphilus jeojiensis. The sequence continues at coordinate 280,561 of NZ_JOEH01000002.1, forward strand.
TGGCCGGTGTCGAGCAGTTCGTGGACGAGTGCGGTCTGCAGCCAGGTGCGGTAGTGGTCGACGGTCCAGCCGCGATGGCGGCGCAGCGGCGCACGGCGTCGACCACTCCGACCGGCCGGGCTACGGCCGACCGGCGGCGGCCCGGTAGGGGCGGAAGAACGCGCGCAGTTCCTCCGCGTACAGCTCCGGCTCCTCGAACGGCGCGAAGTGTCCGCCGCGCGCGGGCTCGGTCACCCGTACGGCATTGGCCGTGCGCTCCAGCCAGGCGCGCGGCGGGCGCACCACGTCGCCGGCGAAGATCGAGAAGCCTGACGGGACCTCGACCCGGCGGGCGAGCTGCTCGGGCGGGATGGCGGAGTTCGCGTGGTACATCCGCATCGAGGAGCCGATCGTCCCGGTGAGCCAGTACAGCGTGACGTTGGTGAGGATCTCGTCCTTGGTGAAGCTCCGCTCGATGTCGCCGCCGCAGTCGCTCCATGCGCTGAGCTTCTCGACGATCCAGGCGGCGAGCCCGGCGGGGGAGTCGGTGAGCCCGAAGGCGGCGGTGTGCGGCTTGGTGCGGTGCATGGCGGCGTAGGCGCCCTCGGTCGCGCCCCAGGCCGTGACCTCCCGGATCCAGGCGAGCTCCTCGGGTGCGAGCTCCGCCGGGTCGCCGCCGAACAGGGGCAGTCCAGCGTCGGTGCGGTGCACGGCCACCACCCGGTCGGGGTGGTCGAGTGCGAGGTAGCGGCTGACATGGCTGCCGATGTCCCCGCCGGCCGCGCCGAACCGGGAGTAGCCGAGGACGGACATGAGCTCGGCCCACAGGCCGGCGACCGCGATGGAGTCGAGGGGCGGTCCGGCGGGGCCGTCGGAGTACCCGAAACCGGGCACGTCGGGCACGACCACGTCGAAGGCGTCGGCGGGATCGGCACCGTGGGCGCCGGGGTCGGTGAGGAGCGGGACGACCTTGGCGTAGCGCCAGAACGAGTCCGGCCAGCCGTGGGTGAGCACCAGCGGCAGCACCGGCCCGGTCGGCGCGACCGCACGGGCATGGACGAAATGGACGCCCAGGCCGCCGAGCGGCACCCGGAAGTGCGGCAGCCGGGCCAGTTCCGCCTGCTGCGCCGGCCAGTCGAAGCCGTCCGCCCAGTAGTCGACGAGTTCGCGGAGGTAGGCCGGATCGGTCCCGAGCGACCAGCCGGCGTCCTCGGGCAGGTCCGGCCAGCGCGTCGCGCGCAGCCGCGCCCGTAGGTCGTCGAGGGCGGCGGGGTCGGTCCGCAGGGTGAACGGCTCCGGTCGGAGCGGGGCGTCCGGCATGGAACGCACGCTACCGGAGTCCGCGGCCCGGACTGTCCCGACCGAGCGCATAGGGTGGGGGCTGCCTGATTCCGTTCCCTCTCGGAGGTCCGCAGTCCATGGAACGCCAACTGACCCTGATGGCCGTCCACGCCCATCCCGACGACGAGGTGCTGTCCACGGGGGGCGTGCTGGCGTCCGCGGCGGCCGAGGGCTTCCGCACGGTACTGGTCACCTGCACCAACGGGGAGCAGGGCGACGGCCCCGGCGGTATCAAGCCCGGGGAGCCCGGCCACGACGAGGCGCGGGTGCGCGAGGTCCGGCTGGAGGAGCTGAAGGAGTCGGTGGCCCAACTGGGCATCTCCGACGTGGAGCTGCTCGGCTACCACGACTCGGGCATGGTGGGCTGGGAGGCCAACCAGCGGCCGGAGGCGTTCGCCAACATCCCGCTGGAGGAGTCCGCCGGGCGACTGGCCGAGCTGATGGAGCGCTACCGCCCCGATGTCGTCGTCACCTACGACGAGAACGGCGCCTACGGCCACCCCGACCACATCCAGGCCCATCTGATCACCATGGCGGCGATCAAGGCGGTCAGGGGGTCCGGCATCCCGGCGAAGTTCTACTACACGGCCATCTCCCGGACCCGGATCGAGGAGATGTTCGCGTACCTGCGGGCCACCGGCGCCGAGGTGGGGGACTTCGAACTGCCGGACGACTTCGGCAACTCCGACGAGGAGATCACCACCGTCGTGGACGTCTCCCCCTACGTCGAGCGCAAGCGCAAGGCGCTGGAGGCGCACGCCAGCCAGGGGGAGAACATCTTCATGCTGCGGCTGTCCGAGGAGGGCCAGCAGCGGGCGTTCGGCCAGGAGGCGTTCGTCCGCCAGTTCAGCGACGTGCCGGTGCCGGAGCACGAGGACGACATCTTCGCCGGGCTGCGCTAGGCAGCGGCCGCCCCGGGCTCCGGCCCGCGCCCGTTCACCTGCCCCGCTCTACCAGCGGTGGTGCACCTGGGCGCGGATGCTGAGGTCGTAGAGGTCGCGGATCGCGTCCAGGGTCGGCCCGGTCAGCGGCGGCAGGGCGGCGGCAGCCGCGTTGGCCTGCGCCTGCGCCGCGCTGCGGGCGCCGGGGATGACGCTGCTGACGCCGGGCTGCTGGATGATCCAGCGCAGCGCGGTCTGCGCCGGGGTCGCGCCCTCCGGTGCCAGCTCGGCGAACTCGGCGGCGGCCGCGACGCCGGTCTCGAAGTCGATGCCGGAGAAGGTCTCGCCCTGGTCGAAGGCCTCACCGTGGCGGTTGTAGCTGCGGTGGTCGTCGGGGCCGAACACGGTGTCCCTGGTGTACCGCCCGGTCAGCAGCCCGGAGGCGAGCGGGACCCGGGCGATGATGCCGACCCCGGCCTGTTCGGCGGCGGGCAGCACCTGCTCCAGCGGCTTCAGCCGGAACGGGTTGAGGATGATCTGCACGCTGGCGGTGCCGGGACGGGCGATCGCCGCCAGCGCCTGCTCGCAGGTCTCCACGCTGACGCCGTACGCCGCGATCCGCTCCTCGGCGACCAGGGTGTCCAGCGCGTCGAAGACGGCGTGGTCGGCGTAGACCGCATCGGGCGGGCAGTGCAGCTGCACCAGGTCGAGCCGGTCCACGCCCAGATTGCGGCGCGAACGGTCGTTCCAGGCACGGAAGTTGTCCAGGACGTAGCTCTCCGGCAGCTGCTCGGCGCGGCGGCCCATCTTGGTGGCGACGAACACCCCGCTGTTGGGGCGCTCGCGCAGGTAGCGGCCGATCAGCTGCTCGCTGCGGCCGTCCCCGTAGACGTCGGCGGTGTCGAAGAAGTCCACGCCGCCGGCCACGGCGGCGTCCAGCACCGCGAAGGCGTCCTGCTCGCGCACGGCGCCCCAGTCGGCACCGAGCTGCCAGGTCCCCAGACCCACGACGGAGACTTTCCTACCGGTCCTGCCGAGCACGCGATCGTCCATGTCCGCATCCTACTGAGGTCGTCCGTGGAGCCCCCGACGGACGCTCCGGCAGGTGCACAGACCACGCACAGCATGCCGGGACCCGCACCCGTACGAGCGCGGACCGACGAATACCAGAGCTAAATTTGAGGTTTCCCCGAAAGGCCTTCTCCTGAGCTTCATCTGAGGTTCCACAAGGGCGCCGCAAAGGAGGAATCCGGCGCCAGGGAATCGCTTGACATGGAGCGGCCGACCGCCCCAGGATTGCGCTCGGCGAACGAAACCGCGATCGCCACGATTCGGCGGATTCAATTCCGTGATGGGGGAAACACATGCGTAACGCAAAGCGCGTTGCTGCCGTTCTCGGCGCGTCAACGCTGATTTTCATGGGTGTCACCGGGGTGTCCGGGACGGCCTTCGCAGCCGGCTCCGCGACCGTCCACCCGGACGGGTGCCCGCCGGACCCCGGCTACAGCTTCAGCGCGGTGACCCACACGTACCACGACATGGTCAGCAGCGTCGAAGGCACCAGTGACGAGACCATCGGCATCGCGCTGACCTCGGGCAAGACCGTCACCGGCACCATCACCGGCACCGTCACCACCGAGGAGTCGGCGATCTTCGCCAGCGCCAAGGAGTCGGTCAGCGCCTCGCTGGCCAAGGCCATCACCACCTCGGTGACCTACTCCGCGACCTGGAAGATCCCCAGCAGCACCAAGGTCGGCTACCTGCACGCCGGCGCCGATGAGGAGAAGATGCACTGGGAGTACGGCTCCACCGGCGGCAACTGCGTCTACCACATCAGCCGCCAGGGCACCGCGACCTTCCCGTACCACGTGCCGACCTTCTGGCACACCAGTTGAGCCGCGGGCCGGCCGCTGCAGGGATCCTCGCGGCGGCTGTGATCGCCCTGGCGGCGTGCTCCTCCGCGAAGCAGGCGCCGTCCGCGGCGCCGACCCCGAAAGCGGTCGGCCCGGCCTCCGCGGCCGCTTCGGCGACCGCCCCGGTGGATCCGCAGGAATACAGCGGATCGATTCCCGAAGGAAAGCTGCTGCTGAATACCCAGGGAAACGGGAATTCATCGCTGGCCATCAAGGGAACGGGTACGGACGGGGATTTCGTCATCGCCGTCAGCTGCATCGGGAAAGGCTCCCTGCATGCGGCGGACAAGTCCGGCCGGCTGCTGCTGGGCGTGGACACCTGCGAAGAGAGCCCGGGGGCCATCTACAACAGCCGCGGGCAGCTGCGCGCCGCGGACTCGGCCGTCGCGATAGCCGCGTCGCCCGGCGTCCACTGGCGCATCGCGGTCTTCCGGGCACCGCACCAGTAGCCGCAGCGCCAGTAGCGGTACCGGGACAGGCACTGACGTGACCACTGTGCGGGAGGGGGCGCCCCCTCCCGCACAGTGGTGTGCCCGTTGCGGACTGCCATCATGGGTGCATGATCGAACGAGTCGTCGCGGCGTGCGACGGAGCAGCCAAGGGAAACCCGGGACCGGCGGCATGGGCCTTCGTGGTCGCGGACAGCGCCGGCGCGCCGCAGCGCTGGCAGGCCGGGCCGCTCGGCCACAGCACCAACAACATCGGTGAACTCACCGCGCTGGAACAGCTGCTGACGGCCACCGACCCGACGGTCCCGTTGGAGGTCCGGCTCGACAGCACCTACACCCGTGACGCGGTGACCAAGTGGCTGGCCAACTGGAAGCGCAACGGCTGGAAGAACGCCGGCGGCAAGCCGGTGGCCAATCGCGAACTGATCCAGCGCATCGACGCGCTGCTGCAGGGCCGCGACGTCACCTTCGTCTACGTGCCGGCGCACCAGGTGGACGGCGACCCGCTGAACGCGATCGCCGACAAGGCCGCCAGCGACGCCGCGCGGTTGCAGCAGGCGTCCGGCGGGACCGCCCCCGACCTTCCGGTGCCGGACCCGGTCAGCGGGTCGGCATCCCGCAGCAGGCGGCCTGCGGCGGGGTCGGCCGGGGCGGCGGCCAAGGCGGCCGGCGGGGTTGCCAAGGCGGCCGGAACGGCCAAGCCGGCCGGAGCCGGGGGCCGTTCGCGCACCCTCGCCGCGCGGTACCCCGGCACCTGCCCGTGCGGCCGGTCCTACGCCAAGGGCGAGCAGATCACCAGGGTGGGCAGCGGCTGGGGCCATCCGGGCTGCACCGCCGCGGAGGCCTGAGGGGGCCTGAGGGGGCCTGAGCGGGACCCCGTCGGCGGAAACTAGATGTATATAGCAACGTATGTGTAAGGTGCCCTTGGATCTGGTGGCGGCTGCTCACCATGCGGGGCAGGTCGTCGCCGTGCGCTGACTTGGAGGAGGTTTTCCATGGCTCAGGCAGCAGGACGACTCGCCGGCGTGCTCGGCGGCGTGCTGGAAGGGCCGCTGCCGCTGCGGATCCGGGCCTGGGACGGCAGTGAGGCCGGGCCCGCCGAAGCGCCCACGCTGGTCTTCCGCAACCGCCGCGCGCTGCACCGGCTGCTCTGGAAGCCGGGCGAGCTGGGGCTGGCCCGCGCCTGGGTCGCCGGCGACATCACCGTCGAGGGCGATCTGTACGAGGCGCTGGGACGGCTGGCGCCCAGCGTGTGGCAGGGCGGCGAGCCGGCGCCGGCGCGGCGCGCGCTGCCCGACGGCCGCACGCTGCGGCTGGCCGCCGACGTACTGGCGCTGGCCGGCCCGTCGCTGCCGCCGGCGCCGCCCGAGGAGGAGGTGCCGCGCCGGCACGGGGTGCGGCACAGCATCGGCCGCGACCGCCAGGCGATCAGCCACCACTACGACGTCGGCAACGACTTCTACGCGCTGGTGCTCGGTCCCTCCTTCGTCTACTCCTGCGCCTACTGGCCCGACCCGGAGGCGACGCTGGAGCAGGCCCAGGCCGCCAAGCTCGACCTGATCTGCCGCAAGCTGGCACTGCGCCCCGGGATGCGGCTGCTCGACGTCGGCTGCGGCTGGGGTTCGCTGGTGCTGCACGCGGCCGAGCACTACGGGGTGCACGCGGTCGGCGTGACCATCTCGGCGGAGCAGGCCGACCTGGCCCGCAAGCGGGTGGTGGACGCCGGTCTGACGGACCGGGTGGAGATCCGGATCCAGGACTACCGCAGGATCGAGGACGGCCCCTTCGACGCCGTCTCCTCGGTGGGCATGGCCGAGCACGTCGGGTCGGTGGCCTACCGGACCTACGCGGACCAGCTGTACCGGCTGCTCAGGCCGGGCGGACGGCTGCTCAACCATCAGATCGCCCGACGTCCGCTGGAGGACGAGTCGGGGTACGCGGTCGACGAGTTCATCGACCGCTACGTGTTCCCCGACGGCGAGCTGGCCCCGGTCGGCAGCACCGTCTCGGCGCTGGAGTCGGCCGGCTTCGAGGTGCGGGACCTGGAGTCCATCCGCGAGCACTACGCGCTGACGCTGCGCGCCTGGGTCGCCAACCTGGAGGCGAACTGGTCCGAGGCGGTCCGGCTGGTCTCGCCCGGCAGGGCCCGGATCTGGCGGCTCTACATGGCCGCCTCGGCGCTGGCCTTCGAGCAGAACAACATCGGCGTGAACCAGGTCCTGGCGGTGCGCACCGGCGCGGGCGGGGCCTCCGGCATGCCCCTGGTCCGCGGTACCTGGGGCAGCTGACGCAGTGTCGGTTCCGTTGCGGCACACTGGTTTCCAGACCGTCCGCGACTGGGTATCCCGGTGGTGATTGGTCTATACACGTAGTGCGGGAGTGGCAGGTCTGGGGGGTCACTGATGTCGCGTGAACGAGTGGCACGGCGGGTGGCGACGGCGGCGGCCTACGGCGGTGGGGGCATCGGACTGCTCGGTGCCGGGGTCGCCGGGCTGCTGCTCGCCGAGGCGAAGCTCGCCGCGGTCAAGCTGGACGTCCTGCAGGGCGACCCGCTGCCCGCCGACGGCTGCTACGGCCGGGAGCTGGCCGAGGACGGCGCCGAGCCGCTGGCCCTGGTGGTGCTCGGTGACTCCACCGCCGCCGGGTTCGGCGTGGACCACGCGGTCCGGACCCCGGCGGTGCTGCTCGCCTGCGGCATCGCCGCGATCGCCGAACGGCCGGTGCGGCTGACCGTCGTCGCGGCGAACGGGGCCGTCTCGGCGGACCTGGAGCGGCAGCGGGAGCTGGCGCTGCGGCGCGAGTCCGCACCGGACCTCGCGCTGGTCATGATCGGGGCCAATGACGTCGCCCAGCAGGTCAGGACCGCCGAGGCGGCGCGGATCCTCGGCGACACGGTGCGCCGGCTGCGGGCGGCCGGGGCCGCGGTGGTCGTCGGAACCTGCCCGGATCTCGGCGCGGTGGCCGGCATCCTGCCGCCGCTGCGCTGGCTGGCCGCGCGGGCCAGCCGCCGGCTGGCGGCGGCGCAGGACCGGGCCGTGGTCGAGGCGGGCGGGCACAGCGTGCTGCTCGGCACGCTGCTCGGACCGGAGTTCGCCGGTCGCCCGGAGATGTTCGCCTCGGACCGCTACCACCCCTCCGACCAGGGCTATCTGGCGGCCGCGATGACCCTGATGCCGACCATGTGCGCGGCCCTGGACATCTGGCCGGGTGAGGGCGCCGCCCAGGCGGCCCAGACAGCCCGAGCAGCCCAGGCGCCCGCGACCCGGGGCGCCCGCGAGGGCGCCGGCCGGCCGGCGCGGGTCGCCGCCCTCCTCGATCCCCGGTAGCCGGGGCCCCGGTAGCCGCGGCCCGGATCAGGCCAGCAGCTTGTCCTTGGCCTTCTGGAACTCCTCCTCGGTGATCGCTCCCGAGGACTTGAGGTCGGCCAGCCTGGAGAGTTCGTCCACCTGGCTGGAACCGCCGCCCGCGCCGCCGGGGGCCGCGGCGGCCTGGCGGACGTACTGCTTGAACGCGGCGTCGGCCTGCTGGGCCTGCTCCCGGTCCCGCTCGCTCATGGAGCGGCCCCGGATGATCACGTAGAGCAGCACGCCCAGGAACGGCAGCACGATCACCAGGAGGATCCAGCCGGCCTTGGCCCAGCCGCTCAGGGTGTGGTCGCGGAACAGGTCAGTGATGATCTTGAACAGCAGGAAGAACCAGAGGATCCAGAGGAAGAACTCCAGCATGGTCCAGAACACGTTGAGCAAGGGGTAGTTCGACATGGTCAGCTCCAGCTGCTCGGCCCGCTGAGATGCGGCGATGACGCCTGAAAAACAGTCATATCACCGCAAATCAGGTTACGCATGCCCGGAACTCCCCTCGCGGTCCAGCTCCGCGTCCAGCGCCAGGGCGGCGTGGACCAGGGCCAGGTGGGTGAAGGCCTGCGGGAAATTGCCCAGCTGCTCGCCGGTGGGTCCGATCTCCTCGGCGAACAGGCCGACGTGGTTGGCGTAGGTGAGCATCTTGTCGAAGGCGTAGCGGGCCTGGTCCAGCCGGCCGGCCCGGGCCAGCGCCTCCACGTAGAGGAAGCTGCACAGCGAGAAGGTCCCCTCGCTGCCGCGCAGCCCGTCCGGGGAGGCCGACGGGTCGTAGCGGTAGACCAGGCTGTCCGACACCAGCTCCCGGTCCATCGCGTCCAGGGTGGACAGCCAGCGGCTGTCGCGCGCGGTGATGAAGCCGACCTTCGGCATCAGCAGCAGCGAAGCGTCCAGGACCTCGCTGCCGTAGTGCTGGACGAACGCCCGGCGGGTGGGGCTCCAGCCGTGCTCCATGACCTGGCGCAGGATGGCGTCGCGGGCGGCGGTCCAGCCGGGCAGGTCGGCCGGCCGGGCGAACCGGGTGGCCAGCCGGATGCCGCGGTCCAGGGCGGCCCAGCACATCACCCGGCTGTAGGTGAAGTCCTGGCGGCCGCCCCGGGTCTCCCAGATCCCCTCGTCGGGGCGGTCCCAGTGGTCGGCCAGCCAGTCCAGCAGGTCGGCCACGACCAGCCAGCCCTCGTAGCCGGCCATGTCGGCGACGTCCTCGGCCTGGGCCAGGCCGTAGACGGCCTCGCCGTAGATGTCCAGCTGCAGCTGGTCGGCGGCGCCGTTGCCGATCCGGACCGGGAAGGAGCCGCGGTAGCCCTCGAAGTGCCGCAGCTCCTCCTCGGACAGCTGCGGGTCACCGTCGATCCGGTACATGATCTGCAGCCGCTCGCCGCCAGCGGTGCTGCCGGCCCGGATCCGGGCGCCGAGCCAGCGCCGGAAGGCGTCCGCCTCCTCGCTGTAGCCCAGCGCGACCAGCGCGCTCACCGAGAGCGAGGCGTCACGGATCCAGGTGAAGCGGTAGTCCCAGTTGCGCTCCCCGCCCAGCTGCTCGGGCAGGCCGGCGGTGGCGGCGGCGATCAGGGCGCCGGTGGGGGCGTAGGTGAGCAGCTTGAGGGTGATCGCGGAGCGGTTGACCATCTGCTGCCAGCGGCCCCGGTAGCGGCAGCGGCTGATCCAGCGGTGCCAGTAGTGTCGGGTGGCGTCGAACAGCTCCCGCGTCGCCTCCTCGGTCAGCGGCTCCGGCGGTGCGGCGTCGGCGCCGCCGGTGGTCAGCACGAACGCGGCCAGTTCGCCCTCGGGCAGCGTGAATTCCGCGGTGGCGTCGGTGTCGTCGCAGCTCAGCTGCTGCGGTCCGACGGACTGGAGGTAGGCGGCGGCGTCCGCGGCGTGGAAGCCGACGCCTCCGGAGGCCAGGGTGCTGGTGCGGTGCTCGGCCCGGCCGTAGTCGAAGCGGGGACGGCACTCCAGTCGGAAGGTGACGGTTCCGCGCACCGTGCGCACGGCCCGGACGATCCGGTGCCGGTCCGAGGCCACGCCCGGCTCGTCCAGCGGCATGAAGTCGATCACCTCGCCGATCCCGGCCGGCGTCAGGAAGCGGGTGACCAGGACCGCCGAGTCGGGCAGGTAGAGCTGGCGGACCGTCATCTGCTCGGCATCGGCATCGGCGCTGGCGTCGGCGTCCGCGGCGGCGGTGACTGCGCTGATGCAGAAGGTGCCGCCCCGGTCGTGGTCGAGCAGGGCGGCGAAGATGCTCGGGGAGTCGAAGCGCGGGGCGCAGAACCAATCGATGGCACCGTCGGAGGAGACCAGTGCGGCGGTCTGCAGGTCGCCGACGATCCCGTGGTCGGCGATGGGGGGATAGCGGCGCATGGCGGGCTCGCTCCTCTTCCGGCCGGGGCCGGTTGGAAGATCGTCCGGGCGGACGGGTCGAGCCTTTCAGCCGCGGTGGCGGGCGGCGCGGGGGATGTGCCGTTCGGGTGAGCGGCCGGACCGGGGCCGGTCAGCCCACGCGGGGGTCGACCGCGACGAAGCGGCCGGTGCGTCCGGCCTCGGTGCCGGCGAGGCCCAGCGAGACCAGGGCGTCCAGGGCCCGGCGGACCCGCCGCTCGCCGGTGCCCAGCAGGTCGGCGAGCTCGGCGACGGACGCGGGGGAGCGGGAGACCAGATGCCGGTAGGTCTCCTCCGTATGGTCGTCAAGTCCCATGGACTCGAGCATGCGGTCTTCCTCCGACGCGGTGCCTGGTGCCTGGGCTGCTCCGGCCAGGGCGGCCGATGCTGCCAGTCTTCCGTGCGTCGCGAGCGGATGACCACAACCGGCAGGTGTCCGGTTCGGGAATTCGAGGCGGCGCCCGCACCGCCGGGCGCTGCTCCTACGAGCCGGAGCAGCGCCGTGGGGGAGGATCGTCGGTCACGAGCGGTCATGGGTGGTAGGGAGTGGTCGGAATCGGAATCGGTTGTCGGAGTCGGTTGGGGGTGGTCAGGACGGGTCGACGGGCAGCCCGGCCGTCCGCGCTGCTTCTCCCTCCTTCAGTAGCCGCCCGCGCAGGGCGAGGTCGATCTCGAACCGGGACTGCGGGTTGGTCAGCGCGCCGCCGAACAGCTTCTCCAGCCGGCGCATCCGCTGGCGCACCGTCTGCGGGTGCAGCCCCAGCGTGACCGCCACCTCGGGCGCGCTGCCGCTGCTGGCCCCGAGCCAGGCCAGCAGGGTGGCCTCCAGATGACGGCGGCGGTTGGGGGTGAGCCCGCCGAGCGGGGCCAGGCAGCGTTCGCTGACCAGCCCGACCAGGGCCTGGTCGCCGAGGAGCAGCACCGCCGACAGGTTCTCGTCGCAGTAGGTGGGACCCGGGGCGTTGGCCAGGACCGTGCCGGGCAGCCGCTCGGCGACGGTGCGGGCCCAGCGGAGCGACTCGGCGGCGTTCACCCAGGGCACCGCGGGGCCGACCACGGCGGGCTGGTCCCCGAGCAGCCGGGCCAACTGCTCCCTGGCACCGGGGGCGTGGGGCTCCGGGAGGATGAGGAAGGCGTCGGGGCCGTCCAACTGCGCCAGGACGTCCGGCCGGCGCCGCAGCCGGTCGGCGCCGCCCGGGCCGAGCGGGTTGCGGTCGGCCGGTGTGTCGCAGTCCCCCGGCCGCAGCAGCACCACCGCGGAGAGCGCGGGGGGCAGCTTCCACCGGGCCGCGCGCGCGGCCTCGGCCACCAGGTAGGCGGGTTCGCCGGCCAGCAGCGACCTGAGCAGTTTCTGGCGCAGGAAGCGCTGGGTGCCGGCCTCGTCGGTCCGGGCCTGGGTGTAGCCGGCGGCTGCGGCGACCACGATCTGGTCGGCGTAGGCGAAGATCACCTCGGCGAGCAGGGCCAGCGTCCCCAGGGAGACCCCAGTGTGCCGGGCGACCATCGCGTACCTGCGCCAGACCAGTCGGGCGCCGAGGCGGTAGGCGGACTGCAGCAGGTCCAGGCTGCGGCCGGCCCGGCACTCGCTGCGTCCCAGCGCGCGGTGGACGGTGGCGGAGGCGGCGCTGGAACTGCGGTCGCCCGCGATCAGGTCGGCGAAGTGGGTCAGTGCCCGGCCGGTGGCGCGGTGCAGCACAGCTCCGGATTCGTCCTGCTCGAAGAGCTGGGCGAACTCCGGTATCTGACGGCATATCTGCTCGACGATCTCGGACACCAGCCGCGGGTTCTCGCCCCGCAGCAGCCGGGCCAGGCCCGGCGGCAGGGCCACCCAGGGTGCGTCGTGCGGCACCGTGCGCGGTGCCTCTGCCTGCGGTCCGGCGTTCCGGGGCACCGGCACCCGGTCCCGGCGGACGACGAGCGAGGCGGCCCGAGGTGGATGGGCTGACGGGGCACGCTGGGGTGCGAGGCCCGAACCGTGTTGCGTTGCAGTGGACATGCGACCTCCTTCGCCGGTCCTGCGGGCGCCGCCGGCCGGGGAAGTCGAACCGGTGGCGCCCGCTGACCTTGGGAGTGAATCAACCGCCCGGTACCGGTGGCGCCGGTCGGGGCCGTTGGGCCGGAGGAGTCAGCGGGTGACCACCCGGCCGATCCGAGCATAGGGGGAGTCATCCGTCCGGAACGGGGCACAGCGCCTCCGTTAGGAATTGATAAGAGAGTTGCCCTTCAACGCCGGAGGCGCGACGGCAGGACCGGAGCCCGATCCGCGCCGCGGATGCGGAACCCGATTTCCCCGGCCGGGGTGCGATTTCCGAAAATGTTCGCACCTGCAGCGGTGATATCCCGACGCGATCGCTCACCTACGGGCAGGTCCGTCGATGTCATGACTGGACAGCGGCAAACCAGTTGATGATGATGAGCAGCAATTCATGTGGGAGGACCGGAAGTGACCACTGGAATGGCGCATCAGCACGGATTGAGGCGGTCCGGCCCCGAAGTCCGTACGGAGCCCTGGATATCCGACCGCGACGCCGGGACCACGCAGCTGCTGCGCGACGAGTACGGGGTGCTGTCCTCGCTCCGCTGCCTGGACGTCGGGCTTGCCGCCGACCCCGGTTTCCAGGGCGCCTACCCGGCGGAGACCTCGGCGCTGGCGGCCCTGGACGACCCCCGGGTGGCGCCGCCGGAACGCTATGTGGTGGGCGCCACCGGCCGCATCATCGCCGTGGTCCGCAGGCATGTCGACGGCACCCCGCTGTCGGTGCTGCTGGGGCAGCGGACCCGCGGCTTCGACTGGCAGACCGCCGCGGTGGTGGTCACCGACGTGCTGGCCGCACTGAGCGCACTGCACGGGCGCGGGGTGCCGCACCGCAGTGTGCACCCGAGCCAGGTCCTGGTCGGCACCAACGGCGTGTGCGTGCTGGTCGACGTCGGGCTGGCCCGGCGGACCGGCGGTGATGACGGTACGTCAAACACCGCGGGTGCCGAGGCCGGGGCCGGAGTCGAGCGGCGGGAGACGGCGATCGCGGCGGACCTCTCCGCGGTCGCGGTGCTGTTCGCGGCCTGCGTCGGGCAGATCGACAGCGGGACCGGCGCCAACGCGGGCTCCCCGGCGGCGGACGGCGTCCCCGACCTGCTGCGCGCGGTGCTGGAACGTGCCAACGATCCCGACGCCCGCGACGGCAGGACCGCGGCCGACCTGCTCACCGCCTTCGGCAAGGTGACCGCGCGGGCCTTCGACGCGGGGTGGGTAGAGCGGGGCCGTGAGCGGCTGGCCGCCCTGGTCGCGGACAACCGGCAGGCGCCTGCCGGGCTGACCGAGATGCTGCGGGCCGGGTGGAGCCGGCGCCGGGCTCCTGGCCGGAAGGCCGGTCGCACCGAGGAACCGGCTGAGCATCCGTCACCCTCCACTCCGCAGACCGGGCTCAGGACCGCAGTGGTGGCCGCGCTGCCGGTTGGACTTCAGGCCAGGCTGCGCAGGCCGGGGGCGCTCTGGCGGGCCGGGATCCTGCTGCTCATGGTCGCTGGTGTCATCGCGGCCACGGTGTCGGGTCTCAGCACCAAGGGGGTCAAGCATCCGTCGGCGTCGGCTGCGGGCCGCGCGTCCGCGCATCCCTCGGCGATCGGCACCGCGGCGGCGGCCCCGGTCCCCAGCCCGAGCCTCAGCCCCAGCTCCAGTCCCAGCCATGCCGCCGGCTCCGTTCCGAGTACCGGCCCCAGTAACGGTGCCAGTGCCGGTACCGGGCCGACCACGGCCCCGGGCGCCTGGCAGACGGTCGGCTACACCAACCGCGGGGCCCTGACCCGGGACCCGGCGGTCTCGCGCAGCGGGGACGGCTCGCTCAGGCTCGCAGCCCCGGCCGGCGGACACGTCTTCGCAGGCCTCGCCACCCTGATGGCCGCACAACCGGGGACCCGGACCTACGCCGCCTGGGTCAGGACCGAGGGACCGGCGCAGCAGAAGGTCTGCATCGACATTCTGTTCTACGACTCGACGGGCCGTCAGATCGGCTCGGACCATGCCGCGTTCACCAACGGCGGCAGTCACGACTGGCAGGCGGTCTCGGTCACACTGGCCAGGCCCTACGGAGCGACCCGGACCGACTTCCAACTGCGCCTCGGCGACCAGGGTCTGAGTCAGGGCGGATCCGCCTGGTTCGACGACGTCACCGTGGCCGGTCCGTGAATCCCCGGGGAAATTCCGGGTATTCCGTAAGCCGACCGTAAGCCGACGGCAATCGGCTGCGCGGCAATTGCGCCCCGGGCAGGGGAATGCCGCGACGCCGGCGGCGGGTGTGGCCGGACTACCGCCGCCGGCGTCGCTCTTTCGGTTCGGTCAGCTGGCTTTGAAGGTGAACCAGTTGATGTTCACGAAGTCGGCGGGCTGCCCGCTGGAGAAGGTGAGGTAGACGGTCTGCACCCCGGTGGTGCGGGTGATGGTGGCGGGGACGGTCTGCCAGGTCTGCCAGCCGCCGGTACTGGCGAGGGAGAAGCTCCCCAGCACGGTGCCGGTGGGGCTGTTGAGCCGGACCTGGACCAGGCCGCTGACACCGGCGGCGGCTCCGGAGGCGACCCGGGCCTGGAACTGGGTGGCCCCGGTGCTGCCGAAGTCGATGCCGGAGTAGCTGAGCCAGTCCCCGTTGGCGATCCAGCCGACGTCCTGGCCGCCGTTGGTGTCGCTGCAGGTCTCGGTCTGGGTGCCGGACTGCCCGGAGTAGGACTCGGCCTGGATGGTGCCGAAGGCGCCGGTCCCGGTCCCGGTGCCGCTGGTCGGGGTGGCCGAGGCGGAGGCCGAGGTGGTCGTCGAACCACCCTGTGCCGCACCGACACTGATGGTGAGTGAGGTCGGTGAGGCCGACTGGACCCGGCCCTCGAAGTCGACCCCGGCCGGGTGGACATCGTCGTAGGGGAAGGCGTAGCCCAGGTGGTCGGTCGAGGTCTGGTGCACGATGCGGGCGTAGTGGTTGGTGCGGGCCTGCGCGTAGAAGGCGGAGGGGTTCTCGCCGTCCGGCTGGTTGGCGTCGGCCAGCAGTGTGGTGCGGTTCAGGGCGGCGGCCAGACGGGCGCTGAGGTTGCCCATCTCGTCGTTGCCGGTGGTGAACGGGGCGCTGCTGCAGTTGAACACGGCCGCGGTGCTGGGCTTGGCGAAGCTGCCGACGCCGGGGAAGCTCAGCACGCCGTTGCTGACGCGTCCGGTGGTGGTCCCCCAGGAGGCCTGGGTGTCGATCACCAGGTCGGTGCTCTGGTACTTCGTCCAGACCTGGTCGATGTAGCTGTCGAGATAGCCGCTGAACAGCGCGGGGTTGGCGGTTATCGCGGTGTTGGGGCTGAGCACGCGCAGCGTCGCCCCGCTGGAGTTGGTGACGATGAGCTTGGCCCAGTCGCTGCCGTCGGTGGCGGCCTGGGCGCGCAGCGCGGACGCCACCGTCTCCAGCCCCCCGGCCGGCAGGCCGTTCACGGTCTGGGCGCCCTGCGGCGTCTGGAGGTTGAACGAGATGGGCACGGACGCGAAGTCCACGTAGCTGATGTTGGCGTACAGCTGGGTGGTGTCGTAGGTGAACTCGCAGAAGCTGTACGCCGTGGCGATGTTGGGGTCGGTGGGGTTGGACACCGACGGCATGGCTATGCCGGGACCGGGGTTGACCAGGAAGGTGAGCTTGCTGCCGATGGAGAAGTAGATGCGCCCGCTGGCCAGGTGCGGAACGTAGATGGTCTTGGCAGGCGAGCCCGGGGCGTTGAGCGCGATCGCGCAGTCGGCACCGAGCGCGGCTCCGGGCGCGGAGGGGGACGGCGGGTGGTAGAGCGTGCTGCCGTCGGCCTCCAGGAAGGCCCAGCTGTTGCCCTGGTTCAGGTCGAGGCCCAGGACGTAGGCGTAGACCGTGGCGGACGAGGTGTTGTTGGCCAGCTGGACCGGAAGGGTGGCGGTGGTGCTCGCCGAGGCGCTGCGGCGGATGGTGGTGAGCAGGACCGGCGCGGCCACTGCCGCGATCGAGGCGCTGATCAGTTTTCGACGGGAGATCACGTCTTGCTCCTGGGGGCCGGACAGCCAGGCGTGGGGGTCGCAGGCGGTCGTGACGGGTGGTCGGTTGAGTCAGCACGTGGACCGGTCGCCGGAAACGGAACCCCGGTTGGCGTGTCATGCACACTCTTGCCGTCACTTCACGCATCGTCAATATCCCGCGCTTGAAAGCGCTCTCAACTCAACCTTAAATAAAACTCTTGAACGCATTCACCCCCCGTTGGTCGCACCGTGGTCCGGTCCGTCGGTCCAGGTCACGGTGAGGTCCTCACGTGCACCGAAGCGCTCGATGTTGCCTCCGACGATCTGCTGCAGCCTGACGAGGTCGGCGGGGGTGGCGGCGTCGACGGCCAGCAGCAGGCAGTCGGGCTCCGCGGTGATGCGGCAGACGCCGGTGGAGCCGGGGAACTCGATCACTCCGTCGGGCGGGGTCCACCGGGCCCGGGACGCCTTCCAGGCGGCGTGACCGCACAGCTGCTTGCCGTACCGCTCGCCGCGCTCGGTCGGGATGCGGGCGTGGGCGCTGACCGGTCCCTGCTGGCGGCCGTTGTCGGCGGGCGCAGGGTCGGCGGGCGCAGGGTCGGCCGGGGCGGGGTCGGGGGTGTGTGAGCGGGGGTGGTGCACGGGGGCCTCCCGGGTCGTGGAATCGCGGTGCCGAGGGTTTCGGGGCGCCGCGCCGTCAGTTTTGCTATACATAGTGTCGCTGTCAAGACATAGTGTCCTCACCCTGTCTGGGAGGCTTGGCCTACCAGCAGGGAGGAAGCCGGTCGTGGCGCCGCCGACCGCGGTGAGTCAGGGTGGAGTCAACGGCACCCGGCAGCGGGCGCCACGGCAGACAGGGAGAGGGCCATGCGGGAGTTCCTGGTCGAGCTGACCACCACCGTCCCCGAGGGAACCGAGCAGGCCGAGGTGGACCGTCGCCGCGCGGCCGAAGCCGTCCGGGCCAGGGAACTCGCCGCCACCGGGAATCTGGGGCGGCTGTGGCGTCCGGTCGGTGAACTGCGCAGCCTCGGCATCTGGCGGGCCGCCGACGAGGCCGAGCTGAACGAGAAGGTGCTCGGCAGCCTCCCGCTGCGACCGTGGATGACCGCCGTGATCACACCGCTGGAGTCGCACCCCAACGACCCGGGCTGGACCGGAGCCGGCGCCTGAGCAGTCCTCACCGCGTCCACCGACCACGAGTGAGGACCCCGTCATGAGCTCCGCAACCCCGGGCGCCGCCGTGGCCGCCGAGGGGCGCCGCCGTTCGTCCGCACGGCCCGGGGGTGGTGCCGGGTCCCCGTGGGCGCATGTCCTGCGGGCCGCCGCCGCGTTGGCGGCCGCCATGGGCGTCGGCCGCTTCGTCTACACCCCGATCCTGCCGCTGATGCACGCTCAGGCCGGGCTGAGCGCCTCGGCCGGCGCGAACCTGGCCACCGCCAACTACGTCGGTTACCTGGTGGGTGCGCTGGTGGGGATCCTGGTCCCGGCGGCCGTGCGCTCCCGCACCGTGCTGCGCGGCTCCCTGGTGGTGCTGACCGGGTCGCTGGCCGCGATGCCGTTGAGCCACGCCGTACCGGTCTGGGCGGTGCTGCGGCTGCTCGCCGGTGTCGCGAGCGCACTGGTCTTCGTCATCGCGGTCAGCTCGCTGCTCAACCATCTGCGTGAGTACCCGCCGCAGCTGCCCGGATGGGGCCTGGGCGGTGTCGGCGCCGGGATCGCGCTGTCCGGCCTGCTGGTCCTGGTGCTGCGTCAGGCGGCCGACTGGCGTGCAGCCTGGTGGGCCGCGGCCGCACTGGCGGCGGCGCTGTCCGCCGCGGCCTGGACGCTGCGCCCGGCGCCCGTCGGCGACGCGGCCGACCACGGGGAACAGCCGCGGGCCCACCGCTGGTTCGGCTGGCTGCTGGCCTCGTACACGCTGGAGGGCATCGGCTACATCATCGCCGGCACCTTCCTGGTCGCGGCGATCGGGCAGTCCTCGCCGGGCTGGATCGGCAGCGGCGCCTGGGTGCTGGTGGGACTGGCCGCGGTGCCGTCCGCGGCGCTCTGGGCCCGGCTGGGACGCCGATGGTCCCGTCCCGACCTGCTGCTGGCCGCGCTGCTGGTGCAGGCGGTCGGCATCGCCCTGCCTGCCCTGGTCGGTGGGATCGCCGCCGCCCTGGTCTCGGCGACCCTGTTCGGCGGGACCTTCATCGGCATCAGCACCCTCGCGCTGGCCACCGGAGCGCAGCTGCGGTTCCCGCGCTCGGTCGCCCTGCTCACCGCCGGCTACTCCGTCGGCCAGATCCTGGGCCCCGTCGCCGTCACCCCCCTCCTCCACCACGGCTACCACCAGGCCCTCCTGCTGGCCGCCGCCGTGGTCCTCGCCGCCGCCGCAGCGGCAGCCGTGCTGCGCATCGGATTCCCACCGGGCGAGCGGTGACCGCAGATCCTTCAGCGGTGCGGTTCGAGGTCCAGAACCACATCGCAGTCCAGTGCGGCGGCCAGGCGCTGTAGTACGGGCAGGGTGGGGGTGGTCCTGCCGGACTCCACCCGGGAGACGAAGGCCTGGCCGGTGCCGGCTCGCGCGGCCAACTCCGCCTGTGACAGGCCCAGTGCGGTGCGTCTGTTACGGATCAGCTCGGCGGCCGTCACTGCGGGTCCTGGTCGTAGCGCGGCAGCTCGCCGGTGTCGATGACCCACTCCCTGATGGTGATCTTGTCACCGAAGACATAGGGCACACGGGCGTCGTAGGCAGCGGTGCCGCTCCTGGTGGTGATGGCCCAGTAGTGGACGCAGGTGCCGTCGCGAGGGTCGACGATCAAATAGTGCGGGATGCCCAGCTGGGGATAGTGGCGCAGCTTGCTCTCGTAGTCGTTCTCCGGATTCGACGGCGACACGATCTCGACTGCCGCCAGCAGCGCACGGGGACTGATGGCGTCATCCGTGTCCATGGCCGCCTCCGGAAGTACCAGCACGTCAGGACGGCGCAGCTGGCCCAGGGCGGCTTCTTCGATGTCACCGGAGGTGGTGGCGACGATCCCCGGGGGGAGCTGCGGTTGGAGCTGACGCTCGATGCGCAGTGCGGCGAGGTCGTGGCGGCCAGCCGGACTCATCATCATGATGATCTGACCGTCGCTGATCTCGACACGGGGGCTGAACGGCGCCGGCGGCGTGAAGTGTGCAGCGAACGCGCGCAGGTGTCTGTAGATCTCCTGCTTCGTGGCGGCGGTCATGAGTCAACCGTACATGACGAAATCGTCATACCGGAGTTCCCCGCTCCTGGTCCGACCCCGGGGTTGGGCAGTGGTCGCAATCCGCAGTGAAGTTGAATTTTTGCAGAGATGTATCAAACCATTGCGGATGGATGTCGACACGGTTACGTTCCCTGCGGCACAGTGCCTTTCTCTGTGCATGCCAGATCCCAGGGAGGGACCCGATGAGACTCCTGCCCAGCACTGCCCCGCGCGCCTGGATCGGACTGGCCGTCACGGCCTTACTGGCGGGCCCGCTGCTGGTCCCGGTCGCGGCGACGCCGGCCGCGGCGGCCACCGGCGCCGGGGCGACGGTCCCGTTCACCAGCCTTGAGGCCGAGGCGGGGACGCTCAGCGGCGGAGCCACCGCCGTGTCGCCGACCTCCGCGCCGACCACGCAGTACTCGAGTCCGGCCCTGGAGGCCTCCGGACACGCGTATGTGCAGCTGACCAACACCGGTCAGGCCGTGCAGTGGACCAACACCACCGGCGCGCCCATCACCGCGCTCAACCTCCGCGAGAGCATCCCCGACTCGTCCACCGGCGGCGGTACCACGGCGACCCTCGACCTCTACGTCGACGGCGTGTTCCGGCAGGCGCTGAACCTCAACTCCCGGCAGAGCTGGTTCTACGAGGGGACCAACTACAACGGCAGCGACCAGAACCCGGCCGACGGCGACCCGCGGGAGTTCTTCGACGAGTTGCACACCTTCGTCACCGGCGCCGCGATCGCCCCCGGCAGCACCATCACGTTGAAGAAGGACGCCGCCAACACCGCAGCGTTCTACTACATCGACGTCATGGACGTGGAGAACCCGCCGGCGCCGGCGACCCAGCCGGCCAACTCCATCTCCATCACCAGCTGCGGCGCGGTGGCCGACAACAACCCGACCAACGGGGCCGCGGACAGCGCGGCCGTCGACAGCACCGCCGCCATCCAGAACTGCATCAACCAGGCCGAGTCCCAGGGCAAGATCCTGTGGATCCCGGCCGGCACCTTCTACCTCAAGGGCACCACCGGGCTGAAGGCGCAGGGCATCACCATCGCCGGCGCGGGCATGTGGTATAGCACCATCTACCGTGACGTGCCGCTGCCCAACAGCACGCCGCTGGCCGCCACCTTCGAGCTGACCTCCTGTGACGTCCACGACTTCCACCTCGACTCCGACTCCACCAGCCGCGAGATGGTGGACGGCGGTGGCGGCGCCATGGACACCTCCGGGACCAACTGGGTCGCCGACAGCATCTGGAGCCAGCACGTCGAATCCGGCTTCTGGGCGTCCGGCACCGGCGGAACGGTGCAGAACAGCCGCGTCACCGCGGTGTGGGCGGACGGCATCAACCTCAACAACGTGTCGCTGAACAACTCCGTCGGCAACAACCTCACCGCGACCAACAACTTCGTCCGCGGCACCGGTGACGACGGCATGGCCATCAACTCGGTGAACTACAACACCGATTCCAGCGGCAACAAGACCTACTACACCGCGATGTCGCACATCACGATGACCCACAACACCGTCATCGCACCCTGGGGCGGCAAGGGCATCGGCATCTACGGCGGCAGCAACCAGGACGTCGAGAACAACTACATCGCCGACACCGCCCGCTACATCGGCCTGGGCGCCGGACGCTTCGGCGTCAACGGCAGCGACCTGCTCACCGCCACCGTCAACGGCAACACCATCGTCCGCTCCGGCGGCAACGGCTACAGCCAGGGCCAGCCGGCGCTGCAGATCGGCAACGGCGGCGACGGCCAGAACGTCGGCACCGTCGACCATGTGACGGCCACCAACAACACCGTGATCAACGCCCTCTACGACGGGATCGGCTTCTCCACCTCGACCAACACGCTGCTGCAGAACAACACGGTCACCGCGCCCTGGCGCAACGGCGTCGTCATCGCGCCGCCGTTCTACCCCGCGCCCACCGGGTCGGCCACCATCACCGGCAACACCGTCACCGGTCTCGGCTCGGGGATGGTGCCGTTCGTCAACAACTCCTCCGGCTTCACCGCGACCGCGAGCGGCAACAGCTGGAACGGCGGCGGCACCGTCGAGGGGCCGTACGGCGGCACCGCCGCGGCCGTCCCGGGCACGGTCCAGGCGGAGAACTACGACACCGGCGGCCAGGGCCTCGGGTACAACGTGTCCTCCGTCAACGGCACCGGCAACGCCTACCGCGGGGACGGCGTCGACCTGGAGACCACCTCCGACACCGGCGGCGGCTACGACCTCGGCTGGACCTCGGGCGGCCAGTGGTTCCGCTACACCGTCAACGTCGCCACCGCAGGCACCTACACGGTCAACCTGAGGATCGCCGCGCCCAGCGCGGTCACCGGCGCGCTGCACATCTCCGACGCCTCGGGGGCCAACCTGAGCGGCGCCGTCAGCCTGCCGGCGACGGGCGGGTGGCAGAACTGGGCCACCGTCAGCACCCAGGTGACGCTGCCGGTAGGACAGCAGGTGCTGACGGTCAATCAGGACAACGGCGGCTGGAACCTCAACAGCCTGCAGTTCGCAACCGGGCAGGCCGTGGCCACCAACCTCGCCGCGGGCCGGCCGACCGCCGAGTCGTCGCACAACGACGTCTACGCCTCGTCCAACGCGACCGACGGCAACCAGGCCTCGTACTGGGAGAGCGCCAACAACGCGTTCCCGCAGTGGCTGCAGGTGGACCTGGGATCGTCCCAGTCGGTGAGCCGGGTGGTGCTGCAACTGCCCGCGGGCTGGGGCGCACGCGACCAGACGCTGTCCCTGCTCGGCTCGACCGACGGGACCACCTTCACCACGGTGAAGGCGTCGGCGACCTACACCTTCACCCCGTCCGCCAACAACACCGTCACCATCACCTTCCCGGCCACCTCGCAGCGCTACCTGCGGGCCAACATCACCGCCAACACCGGCTGGCCGGCCGGCCAGGTCTCCGAGTTCCAGGTCTGGAACCAGTAGCAGCAGCACCCCCCCCGCGACGCGGTTCCGGCACCGGGCCTTCGACCCGGTGCCGGAACCGCGTTCGCACGTCCGCTGAACAGGCGTCAGACCAGGGATTCAGTCCTGCAGTTGGCTACGGTCCCGGCCCCGTCGCAGGTGTGATTGTTGCTCAAGCGATTGACAGCGGTCTGTACCTGAGTGATGCTCGGGTCGGCCGGAGAGCGCTCTCTCGGATGCTCGGGGATGGTACGGCCGAGGGGCGCGACGGGGTGAGAGGCTGGAGAGGCGGGGGAGTGCTGTGTCCGCTCGGACGAACGGGGCCGATCGGCGTGCGGGAACGGCAGGCCGGGGGCCCCGCCTGGTGCGACTGCTTCCGAAGGCCTCCGCCGAACTGGCCCGGGCGGCACCCGTGGCACTGGCGGCACGGGTGCTGGCGGCCCTGGCCGTCGGCGCGGCGCCGGTCGCGGTCGCCTGGCTGACCAGGCAGGCGATCGACCGACTGACGGAACATCAAGTATCGGCGGCAGAAGTTCCCTTGATCGCCCTGTGCCTGTTCGGCGCGGCCGCGGCCACGGCCCAGTACCTCGGCGTCTACGCCGACCGGGAGCTGGGGCGGCGCACCGCGCAGCACGCCCTGGGGCGGCTGTTCGGAGCCGTGGTGGCCCCGGTCGGGGTCGCCGAGCTGGAGGATCCGGGCTTCCAGGACCGGCTCAGGCTGGCGCAGCAGGCGGCGACCGGCGGGAACGCGCTGCTGGCCCAGCAGTTCATCGGCGGCGCCCAGTCGGCGGTGACCTTCGTGGGATTCCTGGTGGCGCTGCTGCCCGTCTCACCGCTGTCCGCCGCGCTGGTGCTGGCCTCGGCGGTGCCGGCGGTGGTAGCCCAGGCCCGGCTGTCGGAGCGCCGGGTCCAGGTGCAGTCGCAGGTCAGCCCGCAGCTGCGGCGCCAGGTCTTCTACAGCTCGCTGATGCTCGACCCGCGCGCCGCCGCGGAGATCCGGCTGTTCGGCCTGGGGCCGCTGTTCCGGGGCCGGATGGTCAGCGAACTGACCCGGTCCCAGCAGCAGGAGCGGACGGTCGACCGGGCCACCCTGCGGGTGGACTCGCTGCTGGCCCTGCTCACCGGGGCCGTCTCGGCGGCGGCCCTGCTGGTCACCGCGGCCCGGGTCGGTCAGGGCCGGGAGCCGGTGGGGGACCTGGTGCTGCTGATGGCGGCGCTGGCCGGGGTGCAGGGCGCGCTCGCCGGACTGGTGTCCCAGATCGGCGGGGTCGGTCCGGCGCTGGCCCTGTACGGCCACTACGACGCGGTCGTCGGCGCGCGGCCGGTGCCGGGACCGGCACCGGAGCCGTCCACGGCCGGGGGGATGCCGGGGCCGCTGCACACCGGCATCCAGCTGCGGGACGTCTGGTTCCGCTACCACTCGGACCAGGAGTGGGTGCTCCGCGGGGTGACCCTGTCGCTGCCGGCCGAGGGATCGGTCGCGCTGGTGGGACTGAACGGCGCGGGCAAGTCGACCCTGGTGAAACTGCTGTGCCGGCTGTACGACCCGCAGCTCGGCAGCATCACCTGGGACGGCGTCGACCTCAGGGAGCTGGACCCGGCGGCGCTGCGGCGCCGTATCGGTGTGCTGTTCCAGGACTACACGACCTATGCGCTGACCGTCGCCGAGAACATCGCCGTCGGCGAGGTCTCCACCCTCCCGGGGGCCGAGCGGCCCGACACCGACGGCGGCGCCCGGGTGCGCGCGGCCGCGGCCGCTGCCGGGGTGGACACCCTGGTCGCCGGCCTCCCGGACGGCTACGGCACCATGCTCAGCCGCACCTTCGCGGCGACGTCCACCGCCGCACGCCGGCAGGAGCGGCGCGGAGGACAACCCGTCGCGCACCCCGGGGCCGGGCCCGACGTCGGGCGAACCGGGGTGGCCCTGTCCGGGGGCCAGTGGCAGCGGATCGCCCTCGCCCGTGCGCTGCTGCGGCGCGACGCGGACCTGCTGATCCTCGACGAACCCTCGTCCGGTCTGGACGCCGAGGCCGAACAGCAGGTGCACGCGCGGCTGGTGGAGCTGCGCGCACGGCGCACCAGCCTGCTGATCTCGCACCGGCTCTCCTCGGTGCGGCAGGCCGACCGCATCGTGGTGCTGCGCGGCGGCCGGATCATCGAACAGGGCGACCACGACTCGCTGATGCGCAGCGGCGGCGCCTACGCGGAGCTTTTCCGCACCCAGGCGGCCGGCTACCAGCTGGCGGCCGCGGAGCCGAGCGGCGGTGCCGGGCGATGAGCGCGGCGCAGGTACGGGTGTCCGTGCTGGGGCCGATGGAACTGACCGTCGACGGCAGGCCGGTGGCCATTGGCGCGCCGCAGACCAGGACGGTGCTGGCGCTGCTGGCCCTGGGCTCGGGCTCGGTGGTGCCGATCGACCGCATCATCGAGGGCGTCTGGGGCGAGCGCTCGCCGAGGTCGGCCGTGCTCAAGGTGCAGGGGCACGTCTCCGCGCTGCGCAAGGCCCTGCACGGGGCCGGCGCCGCGGCGGCGGCAGCGGTGCTGGTCACCCGCCCGCCCGGGTACCAGCTGGGCGGCGAGGGCTACTGCTGCGACATGGACGAGTTCACCGGGGCGGCCCGCAGGGCCTCGGCCCTCGCCGCCGCAGGGGATGCGGAGGCATCCTGCGAGCTGCTCGACCAGGCGCTGCGGCACTGGCGCGGACCGGCGTTCGCCGATGTGCCGGGCGACGAGGTGCGGCTGCACGCGGCGCGGCTGGAGCAGCTGCGCTCCATCGCCCTGGAGGACAAGGCGGCCCACGACCTGCGCCGGGGACGCTTCTGGGCGGTGCTGGAGGACCTGGGCCCCGAGCTCGACAGCAATCCGTTGGGGGAACGGGCCAGGGAACTGGTCATCCACGCCTATCTGCGGCTGGGGCAGCGCCATGCGGCGCTCGCCTGCTACGAGGCCGGTCGGACCCTGCTGCAGGACGAACTCGGGATCAGCCCCGGCCAGTCGCTGCAGCGGCTGGCCCATCTGATCCGGCACGGGGCCGCCCCCGGCGTCGAGGCCGGTGTCTGAACCGCTCGGCGTCGCATCAGATGTGACGTTCCGTCACTCCTCGGCCAACAGCCGGGCGGTGGGCAGGTCTCGCAGCGAGCGCAGCGGTGCGGCGGCGGCGACGACGGCCAGGACCACGGCGGTCGCCGCGCCCAGTGCCGCGGTCAGGTAGACGGCCCGGGGCAGGGACGGCTGGAGCACGGCGGCGAGGCCCAGGGCGCTGCCGGCCCCGAGTACGGCGCCGATCAGGCCCAGGCCCGCGGCCTCGTAGCCGGCCAGCCGGGTGAGCTGGCCCTCGCTCCAGCCGGTGGCCCCGAGCAGGGCGAACTCGGCCGCGCGCTCCCGGATGTTGACATAGAGCACGTCGGCGACGGCGACCGCGCCGAGCAGTGCGGTGACCCCGGCGGCGAGGTAGTCGGTGGGACGGGTCTGCAGCACCACGGCGTCGCCCAGCAGGGTGCCGGAGACGGTGCTGTGGAAGGCCAGGTCGATCATGGCGATCAGGGTGAGCGCGGCGATGCCCAGGGCCAGGCTGACGGCCCCGAGCAGGGTGCGTCCCGGCGCCCGGAGCAGATTGCTGCGGGCGAGCGCGCTGATGCGGCGGCGCGGCCGGGGACGGCGGACGAAGGCGACCGCGGGCCGGACGGCGGCGCCGGGGTCGGCCCTGGTGGCCCGCCAGGCCGGCCAGAGCGCGGCCAGCAGGCTCAGCAGCAGCGCGGCGGGCAGTGCCAACAGCGCGTAGCCGGTCCTGACGTGCACCCCCAGCAGCGGGGCCAGCGCGAAGGCGCAGCCGGTGCCGCCCGCCCCGGCCGCCGCGCCCACGGCCGCCGCCTCGGCGAACACCAGTTGGAACAGCCGTGGCCGGGACCAACCCAGACAGGCGAGGACCCCGAGCTCGGTGACCCGGGAGCGGACCGCGGCGCTGGACGCGTTGCCGACCGCCAGCGCGCAGGCGACCAGGACCAGTACCGCCAGCAGCAGGCTCTTGCGGTTGACGGCGGTGACCACGACGGCGGCCACGCCCTGCTTCAGCCAGGGCTGGGCCAGGGTGAGGGCCGGGCGGCCGTACTTGCCGGCCGGGACGGTGGTGGCGACCGTGGTGGCGGAGGAGCCGGTGACGAAGTCGACCTGCAGCCCGGTGGCCTTGCGGATGCTGTCCGCGATGGCGCTGACCCGGGCCCGGGAGAGCGCGTCGATGCCGACCTCGCCGCTCACCCGCACCCGGATCGTGCTGATCGGGGCGGCGGGGTCGATCCCGAGACCGGCCCCGGTGTTGATGTAGGGGGCCTTCTGCAGCCGGGTCAGCGCGCTGAGCGTGGTCAGCACGGTGGGGCGCTGCGCGATCGGCCCGGCCGGGTCGCCGTCGGGGCCGAGCGTGCCACCGCCCAGGGCGGTGCGGGAGGCGGCGTCGGCGCCGGCGGCGCCGGGTTGGGAGTAGAGGTCCATCGGCGCCGGGGCGAGCGAGGGTCCGAGGTTCACCTTGCCCGGGTCGAACACCCCGACGCTGCGCAGCTCGGTGCTGGACCGCGGGTGCACGCCGTCGGTCGCCGGCCCCGGCTCGTAGAGGTTGCTGTTGGAGTCGGCGGGGGAGTGGTCCACCACGGTGCGGGTGGCGGTGTCCTCCAGCTGCACCGGCAGGCCGAGCCAGCCGGCCCCGGGGTCGTAGGCGGAGCTGTGCCAGGCGGTCCCGGGCACGGTGACCGGCTGCTCGGTCAGCCCCGATCCCGATCCGGCCCGATGCGCCGTCAGCGTGGTGTTGCCGGTGGTCCAGATGTCGGAGACCACCGGGTCGTAGCCGGAGGCCTGGGCCGCCAGGCTGGGCAGTGGCGCGGCCATGGCGGCGAGGATCTGCCGGTAGGCCTGATCGGTCGTCACGGTCAGCTTCCCGGAGGGGGTCGCGGGCTGCCGGGCGAGCAGGTCGGGCCGGGAGATCAGGGTGCTGCCCGCGGCCACCGCGTCGGCGACCGTCGGCTGCAGGGAGCTCACGGTGATGTCGATCCGGTCCGAGGTGTCCGGCGTCGACGAGGCCAGGACCGGGATCGAGGGCGAGCTGTAGACCTGGCCGTTGGCCGTCCGGTCGTAGCGGTCGGTGTCGGTGAACGTGCTGGTCGACGGTCCGTCGGTCTCGGCCAGGTAGCGTCCGTCGACCACGGCGTGGTCCAGGCCGTCCAGCCGGGCCTCCTGGACCGGGTCGATGCCGGCGATCAGCATCGGCACGGTCAGACCGATGACCACGTGCGGGGACCGGCTCTGCGCGGGGGTGTCGGTGACGTAGGTCGGGTAGGTGGTGTCCTGGTTGCCGGACCAGCAGGCGGTGCGGCTGCGGGAGGCCGGGTCCAGCGCCGGGCCCTGGACCGTACTGCCGCCGGTCGCGGACGGGCCCGCGGCCGAACCGTCGTAGACGCAGACCCGGCTCACCGAGCCGTCCGGGTGCTGCTGCAACGCGTACATCTGGTCGACCAGGTCCTTGGGGTCGCCGCGCAGCGGGTCCCGGGTGACGTAGAGGTAGATCGGACCGTCCGGGATGCGGCTGGTGCCCCGGTCGGTGACCCAGGTCGGGTCGATCTTCAGGATCTGGTTCTCGACCCCCGGCTTGAGGTACCTGCTGAGGTCGACGGAGACCTCACCGGTCTGCATCGCATAGCCGCCGACCGCCACCGGCGCCGCGACCGACACCCCGGGCAGCGACAGGATCTTCTGCCACTGGCTGAGGGTGATGCCGCCGCCCAGCGAGCTGAGCTGGTCGGTCTGCACCAGGCCGCGGCTCTGCTCCAGCGAGGAGGCGGTGCCGGCGGGCCGGACCAGGATGTCGTACAGCGGACGGAAGTTGGCCTTCACCGTGCCGACGGCCTGCAGCTGCGCGCCCTCGGCTGCCGAGCTGAGCAGGGCGAAGCTGGTCACCGCCAGCAGGATCGCCAGCAGGGTCGCGGCCGTCCGCTCCCGCCGGTAGCGGAGCTGCGCCCGCACTGCCGTCCACACGCCGGGGACCTCCAGGGACTGTGCCGATGGTGGGCTGATGGTCTGTCATGGCTCGCGCCACCGGGGGAGAGCGCTCTCTTGTGATCCAGGCTTCCTGGCCCCGGCCGTCCCGTCAACCGGTTCGGGGCAGCCGCCGCAGCACCACTCCCACCACCAGCGGGGCGGGGAGGTAGCCCCAGGTGCGAGAGTCCACGCTCCCCGGATCGTCGCCGATCACCACCAGGCTGCGGTCGGGCACCCGGTCGGTCGCGGCCGGGGGGACGGCGGCGGCGACGGACGCGGGGACGCGGTCGCCGGGGACCGCGGCCACCCTCTTGATCAGCCGCCCGCCGTAGTCGGCGGGGGTGCCCGGCAGCCGGAACACCACCACGTCGCCGACCTTCGGGCGGGAACGGCTGCGGCTGCGGGTACGGGAGACCAGCACCCGGTCCCCGTGCACCAGCGCGGGGCGCATGCTTCCGCCGTCGACCCGCACCACCAGCAGCCGCCTGCGCAGCGTCAGTACCGCTCCGACGGCCAGGGCCGCGCCGCAGCCGAGAGCGGCCAGGACGGCCACGGTCGACGGCGCCGGGTGTGCCGCCAGGGGGTGCGGGGCCGGGCGGTCGTCGGTTCGGTGCGGCATGCGGACCACTCTCCGGCTCCCGACCAGCGGTCTCAACGCCACCGGTAGCGAGCCGTCAGGCCGTCGGTAGCCGTCCGGTAGGGACCCGGTAGCGGGTCGGTACGGACGGGGCGCAGGCTCAGCCGCAGTCGCCCGCCGACCCGGCCGGCCCAGCACCGACAGCACTGAGGAGACGCATGACCAGCAGAATCCGCTCGATCGGCGACCGGATGCTCGCCGTCCTGCTGCCCAGCACCTCGGCCGCCGCCTGCACGGTGGCCTACTACCGCACCACCAGCTACCTGCTGGGGGAGCCCGGCTGCGAGTGGGTCTACACCACGACCGGTTACACCAGCAGCAACGTGGTCTGTACGACCCGGAGTTACTGCAGCGGCGGCTGACTCGCGCCCCGTCCCCCATCGGCGCCACCGCCACCGGGCCGACCCCGGCGGTGGTGGCGCGCCACCGTCCTCCCCGCAAGGAGCCCTCCCCCAAGGAGTGTTGAGCGCGTGCTGTACCTGGCGACCGGTGTCACCGTCGTGGGCCTGCTGTGCCTGTTCGACCTGTTTCTGACCTTCGCCGTGATCCGGCGGCTGCGCGAGCACGCGTCGCGGCTGGAACGGGTGGCCGGAGCGGACCGGCTGCTGCCGGTGGGCGCGCGGATCGGGGCGGCGACCGCCGCCGATCTGGACGGGCAGCCGGTCACCGCCGACTGGCTGCGGCAGGGAACCCGGCTGGTGGTGCTGATGTCGGACACCTGCAACTCCTGCCTGGCCGAGGTCGGCGCCGCCGCCGGCTACGCCGGTCGGATGCCGGGCGGGCGGGACGACGTGCTCGCCGTGGTCACCGGTCGCGGCGCGGCCGACGGACACCGGGACCAACTCGTCGCCGGTCTGCGGGAGGTGGCCAGGGTGGTCACCGGAGCGGACGCCTCGGCGCTGGCGACGGCCTTCGCGGCGGAGTCGTACCCCTGCTTCTACCTGCTCGACCGGGGCCGGGTCGCGGTCGCCGGGCACGGTGTCGACGACCTTCCCGAACTGGTCCGGCACTGACGTGCGTTACCTGGTGCTCTGCTGCGACCTGGTGCTGGCCGGGGTATTCGCGACGTCCGCAGCCTCCAAGCTGCGCAGCCACCGGGCCCGGTCGGCCTTCGTCCGCTCGCTGGACCCGCTGCTGGGGCTGCGCGGACGGGCCGCTTCGGTGACGGCCGCCGCCGTGGCGCTGCTGGAGTGCGCCGCCGCGTCGTTGTGGGCGCTGCCCGGGGCGGGCCGGATCGGACCGGCGCTGTCCGTGCTGCTGCTGGGCGGGTTCACCGGGGCGCTCTCCTTGACGCTACGTCAGGGAACCGCGGCCCCGTGCAACTGCTTCGGCGCCTCGCAGGCACCGGTTGCGGTCCGACATATCGTCAGGAACCTGCTGCTGATGGCTCTCGGGCTGGTCGCGGCACTGCATCCCGGACCGGACACCGCGCCGTGGCGGGTCCCGGCCGCGGCGCTGCTGCTGTGCCTGCTGGCGGCCTCGGCCCCGGTGGTCGCCGTGGCCCGCCTCGACGACCTGGCCGAACTGCTGCGCCCTGCCCCGGGAAGCCGGTTGGCCGATACCGTTGACGCCCGACCCCCGGCCCGATCCGCACCGTGACACGGACCTGCACCGTGACGCCGACCCGTACCGAGCCACCGATCCGCTACGCGGCACCGACCCGCCTCGCGCCCCGACTCCCGCACGGACCCTGGAGCCCAGCAGCATGACCTCCCGCGCAGTTCCGCCCGCCGCCCCGCTGTCCGGCTCCGACCCGCGGACCCCGCCGGGCGGTACCGAGGACGGGGCCGCAGTCGGCGCCGCGGTGCGTCTGGTCGGAGTGTCCAAGTCGTTCCCGGTCGCCGACGGCAAGTCGCTCACCGCGGTCGACGCGGTCGACCTGGAGCTGGCGCCGGGCAGCCTCACCGCCCTCACCGGCCCCAGCGGCTCGGGCAAGTCCACCCTGCTGCACCTGATCGGCGCGATCGAACGTGCCGACTCGGGCTCGCTCACCGTGGACGGGCTGGACCTGGCCACCGCCAACCGCCGCTCGCTGACGGCCTACCGGCGCGGTGTCGGTTTCGTGTTCCAGCGGTTCCACCTGCTGCCGGCGCTGACCGCACTGGACAACGTGCTGGCGCCGGTGCTGCCCTACCGCAGGCCGGGGTTCGACCGGGTCGAGCGGGCCCGGGAGCTGCTGGACGCGGTCGGCCTGGCCGGGCGCGAATCGGCGCTGCCGTCCCGGCTCTCGGGCGGCCAGCAGCAGCGCGTGGCCATCGCCCGCGCCCTGATCAACCGCCCCCGGCTGCTGCTCGCCGACGAGCCGACCGGGAACCTGGACTCCAGGACCGGCCGCGAGGTCCTGGACCTCCTCCTGGACCTGCGCACCCGGCACCCGATGACCGTCGTCCTGAGCACCCACGACCCGGCCACGGCGGACACCTGCGAGCGCAAGGTGGTCCTGCTGGACGGACGGCTGGAGGCGCCCGACGGCCGGTGACCCCGGTCCCTGCCGCCTGCGCCGATCGGTGCAGGTCCGGGCGCTGCCGCGACGACGGCCGCAGATTCCTTCCGCCGCAGGTGAGTTGACGGTCGATCGAACGGGACTTGACGCGGGATTGGTTCAGACCTATCTTCCTGACCTACCCCTGCAAGTTCATGTCAATGACATGAGTTCACGTCCTTGAACCCGGGATCGGTTCCGCCCCCACAGGAAGGCATCCCATGCGTTCGTTCCCCATGCGTTCGTCCCCCGTGAGTTCGTCCCCCGAGTCCCCGCGACCGCCGGCGCACCGGCGGCGCAGGACGGCCTGGGCCGCCGGGCTGACCGGCCTGCTGATCGCGGTGCTGGCCGGTGTGCTCACCGTCCCGTCCAGCCTGGCGGCCACCACCCCCGCCGCCGGCCTGAACGCCGCCGCGGTCACCCCGGCCGTCGCCCCCGCGCCGACCTCCTTCGTTCACCCCGGCGTCGGCGTCAGCCTGCCCCAGCTCGCCTACGTCAAGACCCAGGTGCAGGCCGGTGCGGAGCCCTGGAAGGACGCCTACGCGCAGATGATGGCGAGCTCCTACGCCTCGCTGAGCCGGGTGCCCGCGCCGCGCGCCAATGTCGAGTGCGGCCCGGTCTCCAACCCCAACTACGGCTGCACCGACGAGCGCCAGGACGCCATCGCCGCCTACACCGACGCGCTGGCCTGGTACATCACCGGCAACGCGGCCTACGCGCAGGAGTCCATCAGGCTGATGGACGCCTGGTCGGCCACCATCACCGAGCACACCAACAGCAACGCCCCGCTGCAGACCGGCTGGGCCGGCTCGATGTGGCCGCAGGCCGCCGAGATCATCCGCTACACCTACACCGGCGGCTGGGCCAACCAGGCGCGCTTCGGCACCATGCTGAAGAACGTCTACCTGCCCGAGGTCATCAACGGCTCCAACAGCAACGGCAACTGGGAACTGGTGATGATGCAGGCCGCGGTCGGCATCTCCATCTACCTCAACGACACCGCCGACTACACCAAGGCCGTCAACAAGTTCCTGGTCCGGGTCCCGGCCTACATCTACCTGTCCACCGACGGGGCCCTGCCCAAGACGGTGCCCAGCCAGAACCTCACCACCAGCGCGCAGATCATCTCCTACTGGCAGGGCCAGTCGACCTTCGTCGACGGACTGACCCAGGAGACCTGCCGCGACTTCACCCACACCGGCTACGGCATCGCCTCGATCTCCAGCGTCGCCGAGACCGCACTGATCCAGGGTCAGGACCTCTACCCCGAGGTCGGCCCCCGGCTCCAGCAGGCCCTGGGCTTCCAGTCGAAGTACGAGCTCGGCGCGGCCGTGCCCAGCTGGCTGTGCGGCGGCAGCGTCAACAAGGGTCTTGGCCCGGTCACCGAGGTCGGCTTCAACGCCCTGCACAACCGCGAGGGCATCGCGATGACCAACACCCAGACGCTCACCGAGCAGATGCGCCCGCAGGGCACCAACGCCCTGTTCGTCGCCTGGCAGACGCTCACCAACGCCGACAACCCCGACGTGGTCCCCACCGGCAGTACCACCACGCCGCCCACCACCGCACCCCCGGCCGCCCCCAGCGGGCAGATCACCGGCTACGGCGGCAAGTGCGTGGACGTCACCGCGGCCGGCACCGCCAACGGCACCGCGATCGACCTCTACGACTGCAACGGCACCGCCGCGCAGACCTGGACGGTCGAGTCCGACGGAACGCTGCAGGCCCTGGGCAAGTGCCTGGACGTCACCTCCGCAGGGACCGCCAACGGCACCAAGGTGGACCTGTACGACTGCAACGGCACCGGATCGCAGACCTGGACCGCCGGGGCCAACGGCTCGCTGGTCAACCCCCAGTCCGGCAAGTGCCTGGACGCCACCGGCCCCAGCTCCGCCAACGGCACCCCGCTGCAGATCTGGACCTGCACCGCGGCGGCCAACCAGACCTGGACCCTGCCCAGCTGACGGGCTCCGGCTCCGGCACCGTGCAGTGAAGGGTCCGGACCGGCGCGGCTTGGGGAGTCGCGCCGGGGTGGGCACGCGTCAGCCGTCGGGGAGACCCGGAGGCATGGCGCGTGCCCGTTCCCATGTGTTCCCGCCGAATGTGTTCCCGCCGAACTGTCAGGCCGTGGCCAGTGAGACCTCGGTGGACTTGATCAGCGCGGTGACCCGGCTGCCGGCCGCCAGGCCGAGGTCGGCGACCGCGTCCTTGGTGATCGCCGCGGTGAGCTCGCCGCCGTCGACGGTGATCTTGACGGTGGCCATCGCGCCGCCGGTGGCGACGTCGGTGACGGTGCCGGGGATCCGGTTGCGGATGCTCAGCCCCTGGACCGGCCCGGTGGCCAGTGAGACCTCGGTGGACTTGACCATGGCGCGCACCGCGGTGCCCTCGGCGAGCCCCAGCTCCTTGACGGCCTCCAGGGTGATGGCCGCGGTGATGTCCTGACCGCCGGTCAGCCGGGTCCGCACCGTGGCCATGACCTCCCCGGCGGTGATCGAGGTGACGGTGCCGGGGATCTGGTTGCGGATGCTCAGGCTCATGGGGGTCGGTCCTCACGTGGTGCGGTGGGGTGGGGGCAGGTGTCCGCCTGCGGTGTCTCCTTCACCGTAGCCAGCATCGGCCTGCCCCGCCGGGACCCCGTCGCAGCTGCGAGGGGGAGTCGCCCCTGTCGGCCGCATCGGCGTGCCGTCCTCTCCCCGCCGTCTCCCCGGCGTCGTCAGTGCTGCCCGACCTGGTAGTTGCCGGCCGGCTGCTGGGTGATGACGTTCAGCCGGTTGAAGGCGTTGATCAGGGCGATGACGCAGACCAGGTCGGCGAGCTGGTCCTGGTCGAAGTGCTTGGCGGCGTTGGCCCAGACCTCGTCCGGGACGCCGCCGGCCGCGTCGGCGGTGCGGGTGCCCTGCTCGGCCAGCTCCAGGGCGGCGCGCTCGGCCTCGGTGAACACCGTGGCCTCGCGCCAGGCCGCGACCAGGTGCAGGCGCTGGTGGCTCTCCCCGGCGTGCACGGCCTCCTTGGTGTGCATGTCGACGCAGCCGGAGCAGCCGTTGATCTGGCTGGCGCGCAGCCGCACCAGCTCCTGCGTCGCGATCGGCAGCGTCGAGTCCGCGAGCGCCCGGTTCGCGGCGATGATGTGCTTCACGGACTTGGCTGCGACCGGGTTGTCGAGGACGGTCAGGCGGGCTTCCATGGTGCGCTCCTTGGCGTTGTCCGCCGCTGTTCGGCGGATACACCCCTTAGGACAGGACAGCCCGGCGAGCTGTGACACGGCCGGATGTGACCTGCGTCTCCTGTCTGGTATGTGTCGGCAGATGAAGGCAGAATCGAACGTATGCGCGAACGCTCGTCCCGCCCGACCCCTGACGACTGGCCCTCCGCCCTCCCCGCACCACTGAGCCGTGACCTGCCCGAGGCCGCGCTCAGCTGGCTCCACCAGGCCCTGCCCGCCGACCAGTGGCTGCACCCGGTCCTCCGCGGCCGGCCCTGGATCCTGGCGGTGCTGGGCACCTGGCGCATCGACCGTGAGATCGAGACCCTCCGCGCCCACCGGCGCTATGTCGCCGACGCATGGTCGGAGGTGCTGGGTCCGCAGGTCACCGAACAGCTCCTGGCCGCCCACGAGGCCGAGGCTGAACGCCTCACCGTGCTGGGGCGCCAGCTCCGGGCAGTGGAGACGGTGCTGTTCCACCGCGCCGACCGGTCCTGGTAGCCGGCCGGGCGTGCCGGTGATCAATGGCGGATATGCTGGCGCCATTTCGAGCGACGAGGATTGTCCGATGGCTGGGGAACCCGAGCAGGCGCCGCGGCTGCGCAAGGACGCGGAGCGCAATCTGGCGCGCATCCTGACCGCGGCGCGGGAGGTGTTCCGGGACCGGGGCGTCGGAGCGACGCTCAACGACATCGCGCACCACGCCGGGGTCGGGGTGGGCACCGTCTACCGGAAGTTCTCCGACAAGGAGGCGCTGGTCGACGCCCTGTTCGACGACATGGTCGAGACCGTGGACGGGTACCTGCGCCAGGCGCTGACCGAGCCGGACGCCTGGGTCGGGCTGACCTGGGCGCTGGAGCGGGTGTGCGAGGTCCAGTCCTTCGACCGGGGGCTGCGCGAGGTGATGCTCGGTACCGGTCGCGGACCGGCGCGGCAGAAGCAGATGCGCGACCGGGTCGCCCCGTCCGTCGACGCACTGGTCGCCAGGGCCCAGGAGCAGGGCACGCTGCGGCGCGACCTGGTGCCGCCGGACTTCCCCATCCTGCAGCTGATGGTCGGCGCCGTCACCGATCACATCGGCCAACCCGAGCTGTGGCGCCGCTATCTGACGATCCTGATCGACGGCCTGCGTGCGCAGCCGGGCCGGCCGACGCCGCTGCCCGCGTTCGAGGTCACCGACGAGCAGATGCACGACGCGCTGGTCGACAGCAGTACCGAGCAGGCGCGCACCCGTCGGGCCCGGACCCGCCGGAAGAAGACCACGTAGCGGTGTCCGCACCGGGCTTCCGGCGAGGCCCGGTGCGGGACGGTCAGGACGCGGGGCCCCAGTCGGTCGGGCTGGTGGTGAACCGGTCGGGTGAGGTGAGCAGGAGGTTGAGCACGGAGGCCGCGGGCCCGCCGTAGCCGACCGTGTAGACGCCGCCGGCCAGGTTCCCCAGTTCCTGCGGTGTGGGCGCGACGGGGAAGTGGAAGGTGGACGGGGTCTGGCTGGTGAGCACCAGTTGGATCCGGTCCCCTGCCGGGATCTTGGTGAGGTTGGACAGCAGCGAGATGTCGTAGCGGGTGGTGCGGCCGGGGGTGACCGGCTGCGAACTCGCCTGGGTGAACGGGTGGCTGGGCTTGAGCAGGGTGCCGCCCTGGCCGTACCAGCTGGTCAGCGGGGACAGCGCCCGCTGGCTGCCGAGCAGTACGCCGTCGGCCTGCTTGGTCACCGTGCCGTCGGGGGCGACGATGTTGAGCGTGGCGCTCAACTCGGTGTCGGTGGCGGTCGAGGAGGCGTAGACGGTCACGTCCGACGGACCGTCAAGAACCGCTGCCGAGGCCAGCGGGCTGCTGGTGTAGGTCAGCGAGTTGGTGGTGCTGGCCGGGGCCCAGGCCAGGGTGTCGTCGGCACCGCTGCCGGCCGGGGTGCGGCTGAGCGTGCCCTTGCCGAGGTAGTAGCTGCTGGCGTCGCCGGACGGCGGCCACGCCGCGGTGTCGGTCCACCGGTTCGCGCCGTTCTCGAACAGGTGCAGCGGGGTGGAGGTGTCGGCCATCCCGGTCTTCTCGCCCTTGAGCCAGGTGTCGAACCACTCCAGCCGCTGGTTCTGCAGGGTGGTGGCGTTGACGTTCTCCCCGTGCGTCCACGGGCCTACGATCGCCTGGTAGCGGCCGGTGACCGGCTCGCCGGCGGTGATCGGGGCGGTCAGCGGACGGTGGTAGTAGGCGTTCTGCGCCGCGACGTAGTCGCCCAGGTTCCCGCCCGGGAACAGGTCGTTCCAGCCCGCCTCGGTCAGCGCCGGGATGCCGTTGGCCACGATGGTGGGCATCAGCTTCTGCACGTCGAGCTGCTGCCAGTAGGCGTTGTCGTAGGCGTCGGAGCCGCCGGTGGCCTGCTGGGCGACCACGACCGACTGCGGGTCGGTGGCGGGGTCGTCCTCCGGGCCGCGCGGTTCGGCCCGGCCGATGCCGGCGACGAACGGGGTGGGGATCCCGCCGTTGGCGGTCAGGTCGTTGTAGAAGTCGGAGTCGGTGCAGAACGGGGTGATCGCCTTGAGCGCGGAGTCGGTGCCGACCGCCGCGGCGGTGAACCACTGGTCCACGCCCAGGTAGGAGCAGCCGTCCAGGCCGACTCGCCCGTCCGAGCCGGCCAGGCTGCGGGCCGCCCAGTCCACCAGTTCCGCGCCGTCCTGGCCCTGGCGCTGCCCGAACCAGGAGAGCTGGCCGCCCGAGGCGCCGGTGCCGCGCACCGCGGAGGCGACGTAGATGTATCCGCGCTGGACGAAGTAGTCCCCGGGGGTGGTCGGGTCCGACTGCGCGCTGCCGTAGGGGTTCTGAGTGAGCAGCACCGGGAAGGTGCCGGTGGCCCGGGCCCCGGTGGCCGGGTCGGTGGGGTAGACCACCTCGGCGGAGATGGTCACCCCGTCGTCCATCTTCACCGAGACGTTCACCGGGGCACTCACCCCGTAGGCGGCCGCTTCGGGCGTCCAGGCCGGGTGCGACGCCGCGCCGGCGGCGGGGGCGAGGGCGGTGCTGACCAGGGTGGCCGCGGCGAGTCCGGTGGCGAGGGTGGACGCGTTCGGATGCCGGCGGAGGAGGGCGAGCGGCGTTCGTGTGCTCATGCAGGTCTCCATTGACTGTGGTGCAGGTGCCGGGCCGCGCGTGGGTGGCGCTGGGCGGCCGGGCCGGGTGGGGGTTGTCTCAGGCGCCGAGGGCGGGTGCGGCTGCGGCCGGACCGCTGAAGCGGGTCAGCGGGAAGAGCGGGAAGACCGTGCGGCGCAGGGTGTCGTTGGCCAACTCGGCCAGCACGACGTAGAAGGCGACCGCGGCCAGCACGATCTCGGCCCAACCCGCCGCGTGCAGTGCGGAGTCGACCGGCACGCCGGAGCTGGTCGCGCCGAGGTAGGCGATGGCCAGCAGCACGATGGTGAGGTCCAGCAGGCAGAAGGCGGTGAGGGTGACGGCGTTGGTGCCCAGGCTGGCGATGGTGAAGACGACGGTGACCACCAGCCAGGCGAGCAGGAACACCCCGAGTGCCTGGACCACGGCGTGGTGGGCCTGGCCCGCGAGGGCCTGCGGCGTGGCCCCGGTGCCGGCGCCCGCGGCGACCACCTCGGCAGCGATGTGCGGGGCCACGTAGAACTCGATGGCCGTGTAGCCCAGCCAGAAGGCGCCGTAGGCGGTGAGGAACGCGGCGACGAAGGTGGTGCCGGCGGCCAGGGCGAAGAACCCGGCGACCATCTGCACGATGCCGCCGTAGAAGAACGTCCCGGTCAGGATCACCGAGCTGCCCGCCGCGTTCATCGCGCCGGTGGTGGACAGGCCGAGTGCGAGCGAGCACCAGGCGAAGCCGGCGGCACCGACGGCAATCGCGTGTCCGATGCGGGGTGGCGCGGCTGAAGCGGGGGACGGACCCGCGGGGGAGACGGACGTGGCTGTCATGACAAGCACCCTTCGTTGGATGTTGCAGGACGTGCGACCAACCGAACGGTCGGTAGTGTTCGCGCGTCAGTGCAGCACTGTCAAGGGCTGTCCGGGATATGAGATATCCGCTTCTGTGGAGGGTGCTCCGTCCGATATCGCCGCAGGTCAGCGAGGTGATTGATGGAGTCGTCGTGGCGGTGCGGCGGAAATTCGGGCCTTGGGGACCAATTGGATGAAATGTATCCGCTTTCGCTCGCATAAGCGGATACTATGCATCCGTATAGCGGTTCGGCCTGCCGTGCCGCACCCTCGACGACCGACAGGACCACTCATGTCCCAGCCCACTCCGCCCGAGCTCGCCCCTCCCGCCGCCCGCCGGGCGGTGGCGATCGCCGCCGCGCTGCTGGCGGCGATCGTGGTGGGCGGCCTGCTCGACACCGCCATCGCCGCCATCGCCCACTCCGCCGGCGCCTCCCGGCAGTTCAAGCCGCTGGAAGCCGGGTCCTACTCCAGCTTCACCGCCTTCGGCGTCCTGATCGGCGCGGCCGGCTGGGCGATCGTGCGCAGGCGCGCCCGCGATCCCAGGGCGCTGCTCGTCCGGCTCGCACCGCTGGTACTCGCGCTGTCCTTCATTCCCGACCTGCTGCTGCTCGCCGTCTCCGCCCAGGCCGACGCCGCAGCCGTGATCGCCCTGCTCGCCATGCACATCGTGGTCGCGGCCTGCGCGATAGCGAGCTATCTCTGGGCGTTGCCGCTGGCGGCGACCTCGCAGCGGCGGTCGCCGGATCAGAGCTCGGTGGACCAGTCCCTGGTCTCGACGGCCTCCTTGAGGAAGGACAGGAACCGGGCGGCGTAGCCGCCGTCGACGGCCCGGTGGTCGAAGGTGAGGGCGAGGTTGCCGACCGGATGGACCACCACGGCGTGGCTGCCGTCCGGGAGGGGGACGGCCACCGGGCGGGGCCGTACCGCGTCGGTGGCCAGGATCGCCACCTGCGGCTGGTTGATGATCGGCGCCGTCAGCAGGGTGCCGTAAGGGCCGGGGTTGCTGATGGTGAAGGTGCCCTCGGCGTAGGCGTCCGGGCCGAGGCGGTTCGCCCTGGCTCCGGCGACCAGCGCGGAGATCTCGCGGGCGGTGGCCCGCAGCCGCTTGTCGGCGGCGTCCTGCACCACCGGAACGACCAGTCCGTCGGCGTCCAGGTCGACGGCGATCCCGAGATTGATCCGGCGGTGGACCAGCAGCGCGTTGTCGCCCACGGAGGCGTTCAGGTGCGGGAAGGCCGCGAGTGCGTCGACCACCGCCCTGGCCACGAACGGCAGATAGGTCAGACTGAAGCCCTCCGACTCGCGCCAGGACTGCGCCGCGGCGCGGCGGACCCGGTCCAGGTTGTGGAAGTCGACCTCGATGGCCATCAGGGTGTGCGGCGAGGTCGCCTTGGAGCGCACCATGTGCTCGGCCGTCAGGCGACGCCGGGTGCTGAAGGGGACGGTCAGCGTCCGATCGGGGTTCGCGGGGGAGGTGACCGCTGCGGCGGCGGGCCCGGGAACGGGCGGTGCGGCTTCGGCCACGGCCCCGGGCGCCGCCGGCGCCTCGGCCGCGGCGGTCAGGACGTCGGCGCGGGTGATCCGGCCGCCTGGCCCGGTGCCGGTCACCTGATCGGCCGTCAGTTCGTGCTCGGCGAGCAGCCGCCGCACCAGCGGCGAGAGCGTCCCGTGGCGGGCCCCGGCCCCGGCTCCGGCTCCGGCATCGGTATCGGCGACCGCGCCGGTGCCGATGACCGCGAGGCGGGTGCCGACCGGGACGGTGTGGTCCGCCGCGACCAGGATCTCGGTCAGGATGCCGGTCGTCGTGGCCGGTATCTCGGTGTCGACCTTGTCGGTGGACACCTCGAAGAGCGGCTCTCCCTCGGTCACCGGATCACCGGCCTTGTGCAGCCAGCGGGTGAGGGTGGCCTCGGCGACGGTCTCGCCGAGCTGGGGCATGGTCACGTCCATGGGGTGGTGTGCTCCGTTCGGTTGCGGTCGTCGGCCGGTCACCAGGAGACGGCGATGTACTTGGACTCGGTGAACTCCAACAGCCCCTCGTGGCCGCCCTCGCGGCCGATGCCGCTCTGCTTGGTGCCGCCGAAGGGCGCGGCCGGGTCGGAGACCACACCCCGGTTCAACCCGACCATGCCGGAGTCGAGTTGCTCGGACACCCGGAGGCCGCGGGCCAGGTCGCCGGTGTAGACGTAGGAGACCAGGCCGTACTCGGTGGCGTTCGCCAGGCGTACCGCCTCGTCCTCGGTGGCGAAGGCGACGACCGGGGCCACCGGCCCGAAGACCTCCTCCCGCAGCACCGGCGCGTCCGGCGGCACCTCCGCCAGCACGGTCGGCGGGTAGTAGAACCCCGGGCGGTCCAGTGCCTCGCCGCCCGTCACCACCCGGGCGCCGGCCGCCACGGTGTCGGCGACCAACTGGGCGACCTTGTCCCGGCTCGCCGCGTTGACCAGCGGGCCCAGGCCCACCCCTGGCTCCAGACCCGGTCCGACGGTGAGCGCGTCCATGGCCTGCGCCAGGCGGCGGGTGAACTCGGCGGCCACCGGCTGCTCGACGTAGAAGCGGTTGGCCGCGGTGCAGGCCTCGCCGCCGTTGCGCATCTTGGCGACCATGGCGCCGGCCACGGCCTGGTCCAGGTCGGCGTCGGCGAAGACCAGGAAGGGGGCGTTGCCGCCCAGCTCCATCGAGCAGTTGACCACGGTGCGGGAGGCGGCGGCCAGCAGGGTGCGGCCGACCTCGGTCGAGCCGGTGAAGGACAGCTTGCGGACCCGGGGGTCGTCCAGCATCGCCGAGACCACCGCCCCGGAGCGGCGCGAAGGCAGCACGTTCACCACCCCGTCCGGCGCGCCGGCCTCCTCGAAGAGGGCGGCGACGGCCAGCGCGGTCAGCGGGGTGTCGCTCGCGGGCTTGAGGATGACGGTGCAGCCGGCCGCCAGC
Organism: Streptacidiphilus jeojiense; assembly: GCF_000719095.1. GTDB lineage: Bacteria > Actinomycetota > Actinomycetes > Streptomycetales > Streptomycetaceae > Streptacidiphilus > Streptacidiphilus jeojiensis. The sequence continues at coordinate 322,235 of NZ_JOEH01000002.1, forward strand.
GCGGGCCCGATCTTGCGGGTGGCCATCGCGGCCGGGAAGTTCCATGGCGTGACCAGGACGGACACCCCCACCGGCTGACGCAGCACCAGGATCCGGTTGGCGCCGGAGGGGGCGGTCTGCACGCTGCCCAGGCCGCGGACGGCCTCCTCGGCGTACCAGCGGAAGAATTCGGCGGCGTAGGAGACCTCGGCCCGGGCGTCGGTGAGCGTCTTGCCGTTCTCCAGCACGATGAGCTCGGCGAGCTCCTCGGCCCGGTCCGTCATCAACTCGAAGACGCGGGTGAGCAGTTCGGCGCGGCGGCGCGGGGCGGTGGCGGCCCATCCGGGCAGGGCCGCCGCTGCCGCCCCGACCGCGTCGAGGCCGTCCTGGACGGTGGCGTCGGCGGTGTCGGCGATCCGCTCGCCGGTGGACGGGTCGAGCACCTCGATCCGCGACCCGTCGCCGGAGGGGCGCCAACGGCCGCCGACGAACAGCTCGGTGGGTACCTTGTCGATCTGCAGTCGCTTCGGTGACCGGGGCGACTGGGGCGAGCGGGGCGACTGGGGCGGGTTCGGAGTCACTGGTCCATCGCCTTCTGGACGGTAGCGGTGATGCGGTCCACCGAGGGGATCGCCAGGTCCTCCAGCGCGTCGGCGGACGGCAGCGGGATGTGCGGGGTGGTGATCCGCACCGGTGGGGCGTCGAGGTCGAAGAACTGCTCCTCGGCGACGATGGAGACCAACTCGGCTCCCCAGCCGCACAGTCGGGGGTTCTCCTCGACCGTGAACAGCCGTCCGGTGGCCCCGACGGACTCCAGGATCGTCCGGGTGTCCAGCGGCACCAGGGAGCGGACGTCGACCACGGTGCAGTCGATGCCGACCGCGGCCAGCCGCTCGGCGGCCTCCAGGCTGCGCGGGACCATGGTGCCCAGCGCCACCAGGGTGGCGTCCCCGCCCTGGCGCAGCACCTTGGCGGTGCCCAGGGTGTCGGTGATCTCCCCGTCCGGGACCTCGCCGCGGGTGGGGTAGAGGGCCTTCTGCTCCAGGAAGACGACCGGGTCGGGGTCGCGGACGGCGGCGGACAGCAGCCCGATCACGTCGACCGGGCTGGAGGGGACCACGACCTTCAGCCCGGGCACGGCCATCGCCCAGTTCTCCACGGACTGCGAGTGCTGGGCGCCGAACCGCAGGCCGCCGCCGTTCCCGGCGCGGATCACCAGCGGGAAGGAGACCTGACCGTTCGTCATGTAGCGGCTCTTGGCGATTTCGTTGACCACGATGTCCCAGCACACCGCGAAGAAGTCGCTGAACATGATCTCGGCGATCGGGCGCAGCCCGGTCATCGCCGCGCCCATCGCGGCGCCGAGGATGGCCTGTTCGCTGATGGGCGTGTCGCGCACCCGCACCGGGCCGAACTCGTCCAGCAGCCCGACGGTGGCCTTGAACACCCCGCCCGCCTCGGCCACGTCCTCGCCGATGAACAGCACACCGTGGTCGCGCCGCATCTCCTGGGCGATGCCGCGGGCCACCGCTTCGCGGTAGGTCAGTTCCGCCATGACGATCCTCCGTCCGCCCACACGTCCTTCATGAGCAGTTCGTGGCCGGGCGTGGCGCCGGCCTTGGCTTCCTCGGTGGCCCGGTCGACGGCCGACCGGGTCTCCTCCTCGATGGCCTGCAGCTCCGCGTCGGTGACCCCGGCTTCCAGCAGGCGGGCGCGGTACCGCGGCAGCGGGTCCCGGGCGAGCCACTCGTCGACCTCCTGCTGCGGCCGGTACTTGGCCGGATCGGCCCGGGAGTGGCCGCCGTGACGGTAGGTCAGCGCCTCGATCATGGACGGTCCGCCGCCGGTCCGGGCCAAATCCAGTGCGGTGAGCGCCGCCTGGTGGACCGCGTCCGCGTCGTTGCCGTCGACCACGACCGGGTCCAGCCCGTAGGCGCCGGCGCGATCGGCGGCCGGACGCGGCACGGCGGTGATGGTGCTGGTGCGGGTGTACTCCATGTAGAGGTTGTTCTCGCAGACGAACACCACCGGCAGCTTCCAGATCACCGCGAGGTTCAGGGCCTCGTGGAAGGCGCCGATGTTGGTGGTGCCGTCGCCGAAGAAGGCGACCGAGACCTGCCCGCTCTGGCGGTACTGGGCGCTCCAGGCCGCGCCGCAGGCGATCGGCAGGTGCGCGCCGATGATCGCGTAGGAGCCCATCACCCCGTGCTCCACGCTGGTGAGGTGCATCGAGCCGCCCTTACCCGCCATCAGACCGTTCTCCCGGCCCAGGAGTTCGGCGAGCACCGGACCCATCGGCACGCCCCTGGCCAGGGTGTGCGCATGGCCGCGGTAGGTGGCGAAGGTGTAGTCGTCCGCACGCATCGCCAGGCCGAAGCCGGCGGCGATGGCCTCCTGGCCCAGCGAGAGGTGGCTGGTGCCCTTGACCAGGCTCTGCAGGAACAGGTCGTAGGCGCGCTGCTCGAACTGGCGCAGCTCCACCTGCATCCGGTACAGCGCCAGGGCGGTGGCGCGGTCGGGCGGGGGCGGCGCCGGCGGCGCGGAGGCGTCCTCGGCGGGACGGACGGCGGCCGTGCCGGTGCTGGTTGCTCTTGCCATGTCGCTCCTAGGTCGAAGGTCAGTAGGCGTTGGCGACGAACAGTTCCTGGGCCGGGAACCTGGTGAGGATCTGCGGTCCGGCCGCGGTGACCACGACCTCCTCCTCGATGCGGGCGGCGGAGAACCCGTCGGAGGCCGGGCAGTAGGTCTCCAGGGCGAAGACCATGCCCTCCTGGATCTCGACCGGGTGCTCCAGGCTGTTGAGCCGGCTGATGATCGGCCGCTCGTGCAGGCCGAGGCCCAGGCCGTGGCCGAACTGCAGGCCGAAGGCGGCCATCTCGCTCGCGAAGCCGAACTCCTCGGCGGCCGGCCAGACCCGGGCGACCTGGTCGGTGCCGACCCCCGGCTTCACCACGCCTATCGCCGCGTCCATCCACTCCCGGGCCCGGGTGTAGGCGTCCCGTTGCGAGGCGGTGGCGCTGCCCACGCCGAAGGTGCGGTAGTAGCAGGTCCGGTAGCCGTTGTAGGACTGGATGATGTCGAAGAACGCCTGGTCGCCGGGGCGGATGATGCGGTCGGAGAAGTTGTGCGGATGCGGGTTGCAGCGCTCGCCGGAGACCGCGTTGATCGCCTCCACCTGGTCCGAACCCATCTCGTACAGGCGCTTGTTGGCCAGCGCGACGATCTCGTTCTCCCGCACGCCGGGCTTGAGGGCCTCGGTGATGTCCTGGTAGACGCCGTCGACCATGGCGGCCGCCATCGACAGCAGGGCGATCTCGTCCGGCGACTTGATCTGCCGCGCGTCCAGCATCGACTGCTGGGCGTCGACCACTGTCAGGCCCTGGCGCTGCATCTCGAACAGGAACGGCGGCTCGACGATGTCCACGCCGACCGGCAGCCCGGCCAGGCCCGCGTCCTGCAGCATGCCCTTGATCTCGCGGACCGCCGAGGCCATCAGGCCGGCCTCGGGGGCGATCGCGCCGCGCAGCCCCAGCATGCCGGCGCGGGAGTTCTCCGGGCGCAGCCACGGCGCGTACAGCTGGTGGTGCCGGGCCGCCGAGCCGAAGTCCCACAGCACCGGCTCGCCGCCGCGGGTCAGCAGGGCGTAGCGGCTCATCTTGTCGCCGAGCGCCCCGCCGATCCAGGTCTGGGTGGTGTAGCGGATGTTGTAGAAGTCGAAGAGCAGGAACGCCCCGCACTCGCCGGCCTCCAGCGCGGCCCGGGCCCGCCGGATCCGGTACTCCCGCAGCCGGTCGTAGTCCACCCGCTGCTCGTAGTCGACCGCGCTGTGGCCGTGGGCCGGGATCGGACGGCGCGCCGTCGCGCCGGTCGCGCCGGTCACTGAGGCGCCGTCAGGCCGTCGTCGACGACGACGTTCTCGGGCCGCAGCTCCATCCCGGCCGACCGGGCCTGCTCCAGGATCAGGGTGGCGAAGTCCTGTTCGGTGTGGCCCGCGCCGATGGCGGCGGACACCAGCTGGGCGGTGGCCGAGGCCAGCGGCATGGGCACCTCCAGGGTGCGCGCGGCGGCCAGGCCCAGGTCGAAGTCCTTGCGCAGCAGCGGCATGGTGAAGGTGGGCTTGAAGTCCAGGTTCACCAGCGCGGGGGACTTGTAGCGGGTGAAGACCGAGCCCATCACCGAGTCGTTGAGGAAGGCCAGGAACGCGGCCCGGCTGACGCCGCCCTTCTCGGCCAGCAGGGTGATCTCCGCGAGCGACTGGGTGACCACGCCGAGGAAGACATTGTGGGCGATCTTGACCAGCCGGGCCACCTCGTCCTCGCCGACGTAGGTGACGCCGCGGCCCAGCACCCGCAGCAGCGGTTCGACCCGGTCGAAGACCTCGCGCGGCCCGGAGACCGCGACGGTCAGCAGGCCGGCGGCGATGACCTTCGGGTTCCCGCTGACCGGGGCGGCCAGCAGTTCGGTGCCGCGCTTGGCGGCGGCGGCCCGTACCAGGGCGGAGACCTCGGCGGACACCGTGGAGCTGTCGACCAGGACGGCGGGGGCGGCGCCGGGGGCGGTGAGCACGCCGCCGGGGCCGGTGGTGACGGCCTCCAGGTCGGCGGAGGCGGACACCATCACGAAGACGATGTCGCGGTCGGCCAGCTCCTCGGGGCGGTCCACGACCGTCGCGCCGAGCTCGGCGAGCGGCTCGGCCTTGGCACGGGTGCGGTTCTGCACGGCGACGTCGTAGCCGGCCTCCAGCAGTCGGGTGGCCAGTTGGAAGCCCATCCGTCCGGTGCCGATCCAGCCGATCCGCGGCCGCTGGGCAGGGGTGTCGTCGGTCATCTGTTCGTTCCTCGCTGTGGGAGGGGGAGCGGCAGTCGGATGGGGTTGAAGGTGCGCATCCGATTGCCGGCTGCTGTGCGTGGAGGCAGTGCGAGAATCAGCACCTGCTCTCTGCAACCGATTGCAGTCATGCTCGCGCCGCTCCCGCAGGGCTGTCAAGAGGTGGTGCGGAACGGATCCGGACCATCCGCCCGGCGATTGTGGCGGCCTGTGAAGATCCCTACACTCGCCGGATGAGCAAGCGCCCGACCATCGCCGACGTGGCCCGTCTGGCGGGGGTCCACAAGGCCACGGCCTCCCGAGCCCTGAACCCCGAAGCCGACGCCCGGGTGAGCGCGGCCACGGCGCGCCGGGTGCGGACGGCGGCGCAGGAGCTGGGGTTCACCCCGAACACCGCAGCCCGCAGTCTGCGCACCAACCGCTCCTCCACGGTCGGCGTGCTGATCCCGGACCTGACCAACCCGCTGTTCCCACCGATGGCACGCGGGATCGAGGAGGTGCTGACCCGCCGCGGCTACACCGCGCTGCTGGCCAACACCGACAACGACCAGGCCAAGGAGCGCACCCGGTTCGAGGCGCTGCGCGGTCGCCAGGTCGACGGGTTCATCGTCGCCACCGCGCAGCGCGAGCACGCCCTGCTGGCGCAGGCCCACGCCCAGGGCGTGCCGGTGGTCCTGCTGAGCCGGGGCACCGACCTGCCGATGTTCCCGCTGGTGGCGGCGGACGACGCAACCGGGATGGAGCTGGCGGTCCGCCACCTGTTGGAGCTGGGGCACCGCTCGATCGCCCATCTGGCCGGCCCGCAGACGCTGTCCACCGGCGCGATCCGCACCAGGGCGTTCCAACAGGCCGTGCGGGCGGCCGGGGTGGCCGCTGACCGGGCTCCGGTCCTGGTCAGCGAGGCGTACTCGGTGCGGGCCGGGGAGCAGGCCGCCCGCGAGCTGCTGGACCGCCACCCCGGCAGCACCGCGATCGTGGCCGGCAACGACCTGATCGCGCTGGGCGCGCTGCACGTACTGCGCGAACGCGGGCTGCGCTGCCCGCAGGACGTCTCGCTGGTCGGCTACAACGACATGCAGTTCGCGGACGAGTTCCAGCCACCGCTGACCACCGTGCACGTGCCGCACCTGGAACTGGGCGCGGAGGCGGCCCGGTTGCTGCTGGAGCAGCTGGAACGGTCGGACGGCCAGGGCGCGGGTCAGGGCCTCGGCCGGGCCGGTGCCGGGCCGGCGGCCGTGGCGGTGGCCAAGACCGTGCTGCTGCCGGTGCGCCTGGTGGTGCGCGACTCCACGGCCGCGCCGCAGGCCGGGAGCGAAGCCGGCTGATGACGGATCAGCTGATGCGAGGTCAGCTCACCCGGGCACGACCGGTGGTGGCCCGCGGCACCAGCGTGACGCCCAGGCTGACCGGTCCCGGATCCTGCTGGGTGGGGCAGGCGTGGTCCAGCAGCAGCTGGTCCACCGCCCGGCTGCCCAGCTCACCCAGCGGGACGGCGAGGGTGGTCACCGCCGGGGTGGTGTAGCCGGCCAGCTGGGTGCCGCCCCAGCCCACGACGCTGACCTGCTCCGGGACCCGGACCCCGGACTGCAGCAGCCGGGCGGTCACGCCCAGCGCCATCACGTCGTTGAAGCACACCACCGCCGACGGCAGCGGTGCGCGCACCAGCTGCTCCGCCGCCAGGTTCCCCGACTCGAAGCCGGGCCGGTTCGGCGCGGACACGTCGACCTGCAGTCCGGTCTCGGCCCCGGCCTGCAGCAGCGCCTCCAGGCGGTCGTTGGCGGCCCAGGAGTTGGCCGGCCCGGCCAGGTAGAGCAGGCCGGTGTGGCCGAGATTGCTGAGGTACTGGGTCAGCTGCCGCATCCCCTGCAGCGCGTCGACCAGCACGCACGGGTAGCCGTCCACGCGCCGGTTCACGAAGACGGTCGGACGCAGCACGCCGACCTCGGCGATCTGCTCCTCGCGCAGCAGCGAGGAGAACAGCAGGAACCCGTCCACGTCCTTGGACAGGGCACGGATCAGCTTCTCCTCGTCGTCCGCGTCGTCGTCGCTGTCGCCCAGCAGCGCGGCCAGGTTCTGCCGCCGGGACTGGTGCTGGGCCGCCTTGACCATCTCCGGGAAGAGCGGGTTGGCGAGGTTGGGGACGATCAGCCCGATGTTCCCGGTCCGCCCGGTGGTGAGCGCAGCGGCCATCCGGTTCGGCGCGTAGTTCAGCTGTTCGGCGGCGGCGTAGACCTTCTGCCGGGTCTCGTCGCGGAAGCGCTGGGGGGCGGTGAAGACCCGGGACACGGTGGAGACCGAGACCCCGGCAACGCGCGCCACGTCCCGGATGGTGGACTGGTTGACCATTCTCTCCAACACCTCTGGCGTGCGATTGCGATGAGCTGAGCCGAGCCTATGCCGTCCGCAGGTCCGCGACGTACTAAGGGACGGTCCGGGCCCGGAGCGGCGCCGGCCCGGCGGCCTGCTCCCGGTCCTGGGTCTGGGTCTGGGTCTGGTCCAGGGTCGGGTAGTCGGTGTAGCCGTGGTCGTCACCGCCGTAGTAGGTGGAGGGGTCGGCAGGGTTGAAGGGGCCGCCCAGGGCGAGGCGGTGCGGTAGGTCCGGGTTGGCCAGGAACAGCGAGCCGAAGGACAGCAGGTCGGTCGTGCCATCCGTGACCAGGTCCAGTTCCGGCAGCCCGGTCGGGCGGGGCGCGGTGTGGGGGTTGAGCAGGAAGACGCCGGACCAGATCCCGCGCAGCTTCCGGGTCAGCGCCCGGTCCGGGCCCTCGGCCAGACCGAGGTAGGCCAGCCCGATGCCGTCCAGTGCGGTCGCCAGGGCACCATAGGTCTGCGGGCAGTCCTGCTCCACCATGCCGTTGTAGGGGTTGCCTGGGGAGAGCTGGATGCCGACGCGGTCGGCTCCGATCGCCCCGGCCACGGCCGTGGCCACCTCGATCGGGAAGCGGATCCGGTTGGCGACTGAACCGCCCCAGGCGTCGGTGCGGGTGTTGGACTGCGCGGACAGGAACTGGTGCAGCAGGAAGCCGTTGGCGCCGTGCAGTTCGACCCCGTCGAAGCCGGCCGCCACCGCGTTGCAGGCCGCGGTCGTGAAGTCCTGGATCGTGGCGGCGATGTCCGCCTCGGTGAGCTCCCTCGGTTCGACGCAGGGCCGGGGACCCTGCGGGGTGAAGACCTGCGCGTCCGCCGTGATCGGGGAGGGGCCCACCGGTATCAGGCCGTCCGGGAGCAGGCTGGGGTGGCCGATCCGGCCCGCGTGCATCAGTTGGGCGAAGATGGTCCCGCCCGCGGCATGGACCGCGTCGGTGACGGTGCGCCAGGCGTCCACCTGCGCGGGGGAGTAGAGGCCCGGGGTGGCGGGATAGCCGCGGGCCACCGGCGAGGGCTGGATCCCCTCGGAGACGATCAGTCCGGCCGAGGCGCGCTGGCGGTAGTAGGTGGCCGTGGACGGACCCGGGAGGGCAGCGGGCCCGTAGGCGCGGCTGCGGCTCATCGGGGCCATCACGATCCTGCTGCGCAGGCGGTGCCGGCCCAGGTCGATGGGGTCGAACGCGGTTGCCATGTCAGTGCTCCTCGGTGTCGTGGTCCGGGTGGCCCGGACGGCCCCCGGGGTTGCCGTCCGGCTGCGGCCACAGGCCCAGTTGGCGCACCAGTGCCAGCTCGTCGACGAAGAACCAGGCCTCGCAGATCAGGCTGTCGCGGATGCGCCACTGCCCCAGTTCGAGGACCTCGATGCTGCGCCCGGTGGCCGCGATTCCGTACAGCTCGCCGCGGTGGGTGCCGCGGATCAGCCAGGTCGCCCAGACCCGGTCGCCGTGGGCGATGATGTCGAGGATCTCGTCCTGGCGGTCCGGGATCGAGCGCGCGTCGTAGCTGGGTCCGTCGCCGGTCCTGACCTCGGCGAGGTTGGCCATGCCCATGCGTCCGGGTCGGAAGTCGGGGACGGTGTACTTGGCGCGCTCCGCGAACGGCAATGCGCGGAACTTCAGCACCAGTTCGATGTTGGCGCGCTCCTGCGGCGTCAACTCCGGGTCGTTCAGGGCCTTTTCAGTGGCGCTCGGCCCGGCCTGCGGCTGGGGCGGTTGGTGGACCGTCATGGCGGCTCCTACGGTGGTGACTGCGACACTCATTGATGGATGGTCAGATGAATTGCCGAAGACGACTGTTGGGTCATGCGCCCGAGTGGAGCACCAGGGCGCGGCTGCCGGCGTTCAGCGCCAGTGCCTGCACCTGCGACGCCTGCGGCAGCGACAGGTACTCGTCCGCCGCGACCACCGTGCTCGCCCCCGGAAGGTCGAACCGGTAGCGGCCCGCGAGCACGTAGACCGCGGTCGCCGAGGGGCCGGGCGCCCATCGGGCCCCGAGCGGGTCCCCGTCGTGCAGGCTGATCCGCAGGCCGGTGCCGGTGGCGCCGGCGTCCGCGAGCGTGACCGGATCGGACCGTCCGCCGCCCGGGCCTCGGACCAGTGCGGCGGGTCCCGGCCCGGTGCCGTCCAGCAGCCGGGTGGCGGCCTCTTCGTTCGCCCGGACCCAGGCCGGGCCGGGCTCCCCGGGGGTGCCGAAGATGGCCGGCATCTGCCGGAAGACCTCCTCGAAGCCGGCCGGGGTGAACAGGACCATGGCCCGGGCCTCGCCCTCCACCACCTCGAACTGGTGCGGAGCGCCCCGGGGGACCAGCAGGAACCCGCCCGGCCCCACCTCGTGCGAGGTGCCGCTGACGGTGAGCAGGTAGGCCCCGTCCAGGACGTAGAAGCACTCCACCGAACGGTCGTGGGCGTGCGGCGGGACGGCGGCGCCCTTCGGGCTCTCCGACTCGGTGAGGCTGAAGGCGCCCGCGGTGACCGAACCGTCGGCGACCACCCGGAACGAGTGGCCCGGTACGGCCGCCGGCCGGATGTCCCGGGTGGCGATCAACCGCCCGGTCGGGCCGGGCAGTTCAGACATCGACGTCGACCAGTGAGGGTGCCCGGGTCTCCTGCTCCACGGTGTAGAGCGAGGGCAGCGCCGGGAACTCCAGCCACTCGGGCTGCCCCTGCAGCCGACGGAACTCCTCGCCGTGCGCGGCGTCGAACTGCTCGGCCGACTCCCAGCCGGCGACGTTGACGTAGCGCAGCCGCGCGTCGGGGTTCAGCGAGAGGTGCAGCCTGCGCCACCGGAAACCCGGCTGGGCGCACATGAAGTCGTCGATCTGCGTCCACAGCGCCAGGAACGCCGCCTCACGCCCTGGCGGCACCTCGAAACAGTTGATGAAGACGACGTCTGCCATCTGCAGGGCTCCTTGGTCTTGTGCTGCCGGTGCGGCGCAGGGTGAATGCAACCGATTTAACGATGATGGGTAGCCGGTCCGGCGGTGTCAAGAAGTCTGCCGCGTCTGCGCTTGAGAGGTCGCAGTTCCAAGGCTTGTCAGAAGCATTGACCCCCCTGGGGGTGCGTGGTAAATCTCTGTGCAACCGTTTTAACAAGCATCCTGACGCAGCCTCAAAGGAGCAGCTGACATGCGGTTCTCGATCTACCTGAACCCGCAGACCCGCGGACCCGAGGAGGACGTGCCGATCATCGAGCACACCGTCGCCCAGGCCGTCCGCGCGACCCGGGCCGGGGTGCACGGCATCGCGCTGACCGAACACCACTTCTCCGGCTACAACACCTACGGCAACAACTTCATGCTGGCCGCCCACCTCGGCTCCCAGGTGCCCGACGGCACGATGTTCCTGATGGCCGTCGCGGTGCCCACGCTGCACAACCCGATGCGGCTGGCGCAGAGTTGCAACCTGCTGGACGTCATCACCCGCGGCAACCTCATCGTCGGCTTCGCCGCCGGCGGGTCCCCGGTGGAGTACGCGGGCCTGGGCCGGGACCCCTCGGTGCGGCACGAGCAGATGCTGCACAACCTGGAGGTGATGGAGCGGGCGCTGGACAAGAAGCCGGAGGACCCGGACTACGAGTGGTCCACCGCCTTCGAGCACGGCTCGCTGCGCACCAGGATCATGCCGGCCGCCTACCACGCCTCGCGTCCGAAGTTCGCACGGGCGACCCAGAACGACGAGGGCGTGGTGTGGACCGGGCGCAAAGGCTGGTACCTGTTCACCGCGCGCGAGACCGTCGACGTGATCGGCCCGCGCCTCAAGCTCTACACCGAGGCCCTGGCCGAGGGCGGGCACGACGCGGCCTTCATCGAGGAGCGCCTGGACTGGAGCCTGGTCCAGAAGCAGGTGATCATCCGTGAGACCGACGCGGAGGCGGTGGCGTTCGCGCGGGCCCGCATGGAGGAGATGGGCGCGCACCAGAGGAAGAACTTCGCCATGACCGGCGACATCAAGGACAGCGCCCACCTCAAGAGCGTGGTCGGGGTCTCCCCGCAGAACCCGGACGAGTTCCTGCAGCGCGCGATGATCGTCGGCAGCCCCGCCACGGTGACCGAGCAGATCGAGGCCTTCGCCGAGGCCGGAGTGCGGCACATGTCGCTGCTGTTCAACTTCGGCTTCATGACCGAGGCCGAGTCCAACCGTTCACTCGACCTCTTCCTGGACGAGGTGCTGCCCAAGTTCGTTGCGGCGGGCCGCACTTCGGGCAACTGATGGCCTCCGCCGACTACGGTCTGCTGATCCTCAGGATCACCCTGTTCGCAGTCATGGGCTTCCACGGCACCCAGAAGCTCTTCGGCTGGTGGGACGGGGGCGGGCTGGACCGCGCCGAGAAGTTCTTCGCCTCCCAGGGCTTCCGGCCGCCGCGGATGATGGCCCTGATCGCCGGTGCCACCGAGACCACCGGCGCGCTGCTCGTCGGCGCCGGCGCGGGCAGCGTCCTGGCGGTGGCCATGCTCACCGGGGTCCTCGCCAACGTCGCCGCGATCCACCTGCGCAACGGACTCGACAGCCGGAAGCACGGCTTCGAGCTCGAACTCGCCCTGCTGGCGGCGGTGGCGGCGATCGGGTTCTGCGGACCCGGCGCCCTGAGCCTGGACCACCTGCTCGCCCTGCCGCACGGTGCGCCCTGGGGGCCGCTGGCGGTGGCCGCCGGTGTGCTCGCCGGCCTGGTCGTCGTCACCACCCGGACCCCGGTGGGCGAGCGTCCGGCGGCCGCCCCCGCGAAGGTTCCCAGCCACCGACCCTGACCAAGCGTCAGCTACGCCACACCCCCGCCACACCCCCCGCATCAGAGGAACAGGAGCGTACGCCGCACATGGAGAACTCCCTGCCCGTCAGCAGCGTCCTCGCGTCGCTCGAAGGCACCTTCGAGGGCGAGACGGTGCTGCCCTCGGACCCCGGTTACGACCAGGCGCGCCGCGTCTGGAACGCCACGGTGGACCGGCGCCCCGCCGTGATCGCCTACTGCCGCTCCACCGCCGACGTCGCCGCGGTGGTCCGCGCCGCACGCGCCGCCGACCTCCCGCTGTCCGTACGCGGCGGCGGCCACCAGGTGGCCGGCCTGTCGGTGTGCGACCAGGGCGTCGTGGTGGACCTCTCCCGGATGCGCTCGGTCGGCTTCGCCGAGGACGGGACCAGCGTGCGGGCCGGCGGCGGATGCCTGCTGGCGGACGTCGACCGCACCGCCGCCGAGCGGGGCCGGATCGTGCCCGCGGGTGTGGTCTCCCACACCGGCCTGGGCGGTCTCGCGCTGGGCGGCGGGTTCGGCTGGACCTTCCGTAACTTCGGTCTGACCTGCGACAACATCATCGGCGCCGAGGTCGTCACCGCGGACGGAAGCATCGTCCGGGCCGGCGAGTCGGACGGCGAGGACGCGGACCTGCTGTGGGCGCTGCGCGGCGGTGGCGGCAACTTCGGCGTCGTCACCGAGTTCACCCTGCGCACCCACCCGGTCAGCGACGTCCTGTTCGGGCAGGCGGCCTTCCTGCTGGAGGACCTGCCCGTGGCGGTGGCGCACTACGTGGCGACCATGGAGGCGGCGCCCGACGCGCTGAGCGCCATCTGCATCACCTGTCTGGCCCCGCCGATGCCCGGTATGCCAACGGAGTTGGTGGGCCGTCCGGTGGTGCTGGTCAACGCGGTGTGGTCCGGCGACCTGGAGTCCGGCGCCGGGCCGATGGAGCAACTGCTCACCCGGGGACCGTCGGTGATGAGCTTCCGGGCCCGGATGCCCTATGTGGCGGTGCAGTCGATGCAGGACGACCTGCATCCGCACGGGCGCTCCAACTACAACAAGTCCCGCTACCTGGACCGGGTCGACGACACCGCGATCAAGGCCCTGCTGGAGGCCGGCGGCCGGCTGCCGGGGCCGCATGCCCAGATCGAGGTGCTGCGCCTGGGCGGGGCCGCGAGCCGGGTCCCGGTGGACGCGACCGCCTTCGCCCACCGCGGGGCCGCGTACATCCTCAACGTCGTCGCGGCCTGGACCGAGCCGGACCAGGCCACCACCCAGATCGGCTGGGCCCGCGACACCTATGCGGCGATGGACTGCGTCGGCTCCGACGCCGGCTACATCAACTTCCTGGGCACCGAACCGGACCGGGTCCGCAGCGTCTACCCGCCGCGGACCTACCGGCGACTGCAGGCGATCAAGCGCCGTCTGGACCCCGACCGGGTCTTCCGCGGCAACGTCCCCATCGAACCGGCGCCCTAGGTCCAAGACCCGTGCCACGCACGCCCGCACGCCCGCACGCCCGCAAGTCCGCACGCCCGCACGAGAACACCGCAGGAGTACCCCAGTCCCAGCCCTCCACTCCACCACCACCATTGGATGCGGCATGTCCCAGAACCCAACCCCGCCCGAGTCCGGCAGAAGCCTGCCGCTCCGCACGCTGATCGCCTGCTGCCTGGCGATCTGCATAGCCCAGACCGCGCTGGCGATCCCCGCCACCCTCAACGGTCTGCTCCAGTCCTCCCTGCACACCACCGGATCCCAGCTGACCTGGATCTCCGACGCCACCCTGCTGCCCGTCGCCGTGCTAGAACTCACCTTCGGCGTCCTGGGCGACCTGTTCGGGCGCAAGCGCCTGCTCGTCGGCGGCGCGCTGCTGCTGGCCGTCGGCGAGGCGCTGTCGGCCGGCGCGGGCGGCGTGCACTACCTGTGGGCCGGCCAGGCGCTGGCCGGGGTCGGCGCCGCCGGGATCCTCCCCAGCTCGCTGGCGATGGTCGCGGTCGGGACCCACACGGCCAAGCACCGTGCCACTGCCATCGCGGCCTGGTCCGCCTGCCTCGCCGCCGGTGGCTTCGTCGCCCCGATGCTCGGCGGCATCACCGGCAACTACGGCTCCTGGCGCTGGTCGTTCATCGTCCTGGCGATGCTGGGGGTGGTCAGCGCGGCCGTGGGCCTGATCGCCCGCGACTCCAGGGCGCCGCAGGGCCGATCGCTCGACCTGCCGGGCCAACTCACCATCGGCATCGGCCTGTTCGCCCTGCTCTACGCCGTGATCCAGGGGCCCACCGACGGCTGGGGAGCGGCCCCCGTGGTCACCGCCTTCCTGATCGCGGCGGTGTTCCTGGCGCTGTTCGTGGTCGCCGAACTGCGGTCCGCGGCCCCGCTGCTGCAGCTGGACCTGTTCAGGAACCGGGCCTTCAGCGTGGCCGCCGCCGTCGCGGTGACCGGGATCTTCAGCTTCATCGGCACCTGTTACGCGCTCAGCATCCGGCTCGGCCCGATCCAGCACCAGAGTCCGCTGCGCATCGCGGTGGCCTTCCTGTTCACCAACGGGCCCACGCTGGTGCTGGCCCCGGTGACGGCCAGACTTCTGCACCGGGTCTCGGCGCGCTGGCTGCTCAGCGGCGGCTTCCTGCTGATCGCCGCGGGCGACCTGCTGCTGGCCCGGATCCCGGTCACCGACCTGGGGCTGCCCTCGCTGATCGCACCGCTGATCCTGATCGGCCTCGGCTTCACCCTCGCGGTCTCCTCCATCACCGCGACGGCCGTCAACACCGTGCCGATCAGCCTGGCCGGCATGGCCAGCGGCGTCACCAGCCAGTTGCGCGACTTCGGCGCCACCCTCGGCCCGGCCCTGATCGGGGCGGTCGCCCTGAGCCGGGCCGCCACCGGATTCAACTCCGCCCTCGCCGGCTCTCCGCTGCCGATCGGCGTCAAGGCGGCGGCCGGGCAGATCGCCACGGCCGGCGGGCCGCTGGCGGTCAACTCGCTGCCACCCCAGTCACCGCCAGGCGCCGCGGCGCCGCTGGCCCTGCACGCCCTCGGCGACGGCTACTCGACCGGGTTCCTGGTCTGCGGCGCCGCCGCACTGCTGTCCTGCCTGCTCGCCGGACTGGTCCTGCACGGCAGCCACGGCCGCGTCACCGCGCCCGAACCGGACATCGACACGCTAGCCGCTCCAGCGATCGCCTGACCGCACCGGCCGCGGACCACCGAGGCCCGGGTCCGCGGCCTTGCGCCTGGCCGGGAGCTACTCCAGGTCGTCCGGCAGCAGACGGAAGGCAGCGTGATCCGTGAGGGGACGGACGGCCCGGAAGTGGCGTCGGTCGACGGTGAAGATCGCATTGGTGCGGAACTCCGCAGCGAGGGCGACGTTGACCGCGTCGGTGAGGCCGATGTTGAGATCTCTGTACCGCTTGAGCACGACACGTGCGGCGGGGAGATGCGGACCGACCTCTGGGATCTCGAACCGCCCCACCGCCTGACGGTCGATGATGTCGTCGAGCACGGACATCGCAGCTTCGGGGCTCACGCCCGTGGACGCCAGATAGTCCAACTCGGCCAGGACCAAGGGCGAGATGACCAGATGGCCCACCGTCTTGAGTGCGAGCCGACAGGCTTCGTGATCCGGTTCGTCGCCGAAGTAGTAGGCGAGCAGTGCCCCGGTGTCGCCGACGACGGCGACCTCGCTGCTCACCGCCCGAACCCCCGCATCAGCTCGTCCCGGTCAGCGACGAGTCGCCCTCCGCCACCGGGGAGAACCGGTGCGTCGTCGAGCTCGTCGCCCATGGGGTCGGTGCGGAAGGGGTAGTGAGCCGGAGCCAGGGAGGGCGGAACGAGGGTGGCCACATGGCGACCGTCCTTGGTGACCGTCACGATCTCCCCCCGCTCGACCGCCCCTATCACCCTGGCCGTCTGTTGGTTCAGCTCCCGCATGGTGGTCTCCATGGGGGAAGTGTACTACGAGGTACTACACGGCCGCCTGCGCGAGGAGGCGCTGGAGCCAGCGGGTGCGGGCGTTGCGTGCGTCCTGGCTGAGTGCCGCCCGCGGTGCCAGGCCGTCGAAGCCGTGGTAGGCACCGGGCCATACGTGCAGTTCCGCCTGGCCGCCGGCCTGCCAGATCGCGTTCGCGTAGGCCACGTCCTCGTCCCGGTAGATCTCCGCCGACCCGACCTCGACATAGGCCGGGGGGAGTCCGGAGAGGTCGGTGGCGCGCGAGGGGGCCGCGTACGGCGGTAGGTTCGCAGCACCGTGGCGGTCGCCCAACAGGGCCTTCCACGCTGTGGTGTTGGAGGTGAGACCCCATACGCCGTCGCCTGCCAGCTGATGACTGGAGAAGGTGGTGCCGCGGTCGTCGAGCATGGGACACAGCAGCAGCTGCCCCAGAGCCCTGGGGCCGCCGCGGTCGCGGGCCAGCAGGGCCAGGGCCGCGGCGAGCCCGCCACCCGCGCTCTTCCCGCCGATGACGATGCGGTCAGCGTCGATGCCCAGCTCGGCGGCGTGCCCGGCCGCCCAGACGAGTCCGGCGTAGCAGTCCTCCAGCGGTTCCGGGTACTGGGCCCGGGGCGCCAGCCGGTACTCGACGGAGAGGACGGCCAGTCCCAGGGGGAGGGCCCACTCGCGAAGGAGCCGCGGAAGCACGGACCATGCGTTGCCCATGACCATCGCGCCTCCGTGCATGTAGTACAGCAGCGGCAGTGGTCCCACCAGTCCGGACGGCCGCGCGCTCACGAGCGTGACCTCGGGGCCGTCCGGCGGTCCCGGTACCCGGAGTTCCGCGACCGCGAAACGGCCGTCGGCGCGAAGCTCCTCCGCGGTGGGCCTGGGCCGGGCCGCGGCGTCCTGCTGCTGCCGGGCCCGCAGATTGCCCGGGGTGACCGGCTCCCTCGACTCCACGCCCAAGTCCGCCAGTGCGGCGTTCAGTTCGGGGTCGAAGGGGGGCGCCGCCCCCGGTGTTCCGCTGTGGCCCATGCGGGGTAGCCAATCACAGGGTCACGGCTTGGGCAGGGTGCAGCCCGGGAGGGTGAGGTCGAAGCGGTTCCCGGAGGCCACGCAGGCGGGGATCTCGTAGGTCTCCTCGGCGTAGTTGGTGCCCTGGTGCACCGTCACATTGCCGTTCTGGTCGACCTCGCAGGGGTTGTCCAGGGTGCAGCGGGAGCCGTCCTCGTTGCCCGTGTTGTTGACGGCGACCACCAGGCCGGTGGCGGTGTCGATGACCGGCGAGCCGGAGGTCCCGCCGATGGTGTTGCAGGTCGAGGTGTAGCGGACCGAGTCCTTCCAGACCCAGTTGCTCTCGTGCAACTGGTAGACGAATCCGTCGATCGCGCAGGAGTAGGTGGTCTTCCAGTAGCCGGAGACGACCTTGATGGCCGCGCCGGCGGTCGGGTGCGTCGCGGACAGCCGCAGCGGCGCGATGCCGTAGGAGGACTGGATCTGCGCGTAGGTCTTGCCCAGTTGGTAGATGGTGATGTCGGTGTCCGTCATGGTCGCGTACGCCACCTTGACGGCGCGGAGCGTGGCGAGCTTGCGTCCGGTGGAGCTCAGCAGGCTGAAGCTGCGGGTGGAGGCCTGGTCCACGACCACCTGGCCGGGGTCGAGGAACCCGGTCTCCAGGCAGTGCCCGTTGGTCATCACCAGCGCCGGGTCGCTGGACACGGACGAGGGCATCGCGATGAGGGAGCCCGAACAGTCGTCGAGCGCGACCGTGCCGGCGTAGGTCACCGTGACGGCCGCCGGCGCGGGCGCCGATGCGCGTGCGTACGCCGATGCCGGCGCGTACGACGGTGCGGCGACCGCGGGGCCCGCCAGGCCCAGCAGCGCGCCTGCGGCGGCCACGAGCGCGGCCAGGGTGGCGCGGAGCGGGTGCTTCATGGGTGGGAGTCCTCTCACGACCGAGCATTCGGTTGGATTGTCATGTACATCATCGCGAGAGGGGCTGCCCCGGACAAGACCGCAGGGTCGGCCGGCGGACTCAGGGTTGTGTATTAGTACCTACCAGTGCCGGTCACGGCGTCGGTCATGACGCTGGCCCGGTCGTGCCGAAGCGGGAGCGGTACTCCGTCGGGGTGGTGCCCAGGTGGCGGGCGAAGGCGCGGCGCAAGGTCTCGTCGCTGCCCAACCCGCTGCCGTAGGCGGCCGAGGTGACGCTGTCTCCGTCGAGGAGGAGCTGCTGGGCACGGTCCAGGCGGACCCGTTCGAGCCAGCGGGCGGGTGTGGTGCCGAGTTCGGCGTGGAAGATCCGGGTCAGGTGACGGGGACTCACGGCCATGCGCGCGGCCATGGCGGTCAGGCTGTGGTCGGCGGCCGGGTCCGCGAGCACGGCGGCGACGAGTGAGCGCAGCAGGTCGCCCCGCGCCGGCGGGGTGGTGACGGCCGTCGAGAACTGCGACTGGCCGGCGGGCCGTCGCATGAACACCACCAGCTCGCGGGCGACGGCCCTTGCCACGTCGGCTCCGTGGTCGTCCTCCACCAGGGCCAGGGCCAGATCGATCCCGGCGCTGATGCCCGCCGACGTGACGTAGCGTCCGTCACGGACGTGAATGGCGTCGGGTTCGAGGCGCACCCGGGGGTAGCGGCGGGCGAGTTCCCCGGCGTGCCGCCAGTGCGTCGTCGCTCGGCGTCCGTCGAGCAAGCCGAGTTCGGCGAGGACGAAGGCGCCGGTGCACACCGATGCGACCCGTTCCGCCCGCTCGGTGAGGGTGCAGACCGTGTCGAGGAGTTCCTGCTCCACGGGTTGCTGCGCCAGCCGGTCGCCCCCGGCGACCACGACCGTGTGCAGTGGCCCGGCGTCGGCCGCGGTCACGGCGCCGGCCAGGGTCAGCCCGGTCGAGGTGGTCACCGGGCCGCCGCGCGGCGAGACCAGGACCGGCTGGTAGGGCGGGGCGTGCCGTCCTGCCTGGTGCAGCACCTCGGAGGGGCCGCTGACGTCGAGCATGGTCACGTCGTCGAAGATCACAAAGCCGACCCGGTGCTTCATGTCCGGATCTGTGGTTTTCCTGGCTGAAGGGACATGGCCCCAGCCTACGTCCCCGACAGAAGGTGGACAGACAGCACAAGGACAGATGAACCGACACACCGACATGACGACGACGGAGGCAGTCATGAACCAATGGATCGCAGGCGTGGCCATCCCGGACAGTGCCCTGGCCCGAGAGGCGACCGAGCTGGTGCGCGAGGCCGCGTCGCCGCTGCTGTTCGACCACTCCAGGCGGGTCTTCCTGTGGGGTGCGCTGCGCGGGCGGGAGCAGGGGACCGACTTCGACGCCGAGCTGCTCTACGTCGGAGCGATGTTCCACGACCTCGGCCTCACCGAGCGCTTCCGCGGTTCGCAGCAGCGTTTCGAGCTCGACGGCGCCGACGAGGCCCGCTCGTTCCTGCACGCCCACGGCATCACCGGCGATGCCGCCGACCGGGTCTGGACGGGTATCGCCCTGCACACCACGCCGGAGATCCCGCTGCACATGGCGCCCGAGATCGCCCTGGTCACCCGCGGTGTGGAACTGGACGTCCTCGGCATCGGCTACGACCTGGTCCCGGACGAGCAGCGTGCCGCCGTGGTGGCGGCGCACCCCCGCCCGGACTTCAAGAACGGGATCCTCGCCGCGTTCACCCGGGGCATCGAGCACCGTCCCGGCACCACCTTCGGCAACGTCAAGGCGGACGTGTTGGCACACTTCGTGCCCGGTTTCGTACGCGGCGACTTCGTCGAGGTCATCAAGGACTCCGCCTGGCCGGAGTGACAGCTCACATGTCCAGGACGACGTCGGTGCCGGGCCGGGCGCAGCAGATGAGCACCTCGCCGTCGGGCGGGGACTCCAGCGGGTCCGGGGCGTAGCTGACGTCGCCGGACAGCCGGTCGCGGCCCGGGGTCACGGCTTGCGGGCGACCCCGGCGTAGATGCCGATCCGCTCGCTGCCCTCGGCGGGCTCGCTGTCCGGGCGCCAGAACGGCGCCAGCACCAGGCCCGGCTCCAGCAGCTCCAGGCCGTCGAAGAACCGGCGGATCTCGGCGCCGGAGCGCAGCTCCAGCATCGCGGACACCCGGCTGTAGGCCGAGTCCACACCGGCCTCCTCCTCGGCCGTCAGCACGTCGTTGGTGCCGTGGGTCAGCACCAGGTGGCTGCCGGACGGGAGCGCGGCCAGCAGCCGGGCGACGATGGCGTGGGGCTGGTCCGAGTCGGGGACGAAGTGCAGTACGGCGACCAGGAGCAGCGCGACCGGCCGGTCGAAGTCGATCAGTTTCCGCACCCCGGGCGCGGCCAGGATCTCCTCGACGTCGCGCAGGTCGGCCTGCAGCACCGCGGTCTCGCCCTGGCCGGTGCCGGCCATCAGCGCACGGGCGTGGGCCAGCACGATCGGGTCGTTGTCCACGTACACCACCCGCGCCCGCGGGTTGACCTGCTGCGCGATCTGGTGCGTGTTGCCCGCGGTGGGGATGCCGGTGCCGATGTCGAGGAACTGGTCGATGCCCTGCTCGGCCAGGGTCCGCACGGCGCGCTGCAGCGCCGCGCGGTTGGCCCGCGCGGCCGTCCTGGCCTCCTCGCCCAGCAGCAGCATCGCCTCGCCGGCCTCGCGGTCGGCGGCGAAGTGGTCCTTGCCGCCGAGGAGGAAGTCGTACACCCGGGCCGGGTGGGCGACCCCGGTGTTCAGCTCGGTGGGCGGCCGGTAGTCCTCGGCGGCGCCGGCCATCCAGTCGCTCGGTTCCGCCGTGGTCATCCTGGGCTCCTCAGCACCGCGGTGATCGGTCGTCAGTCAGGCTATGGGCAGCGGGTCGGACGTGTCCGGACAATCGTCAACTCGCTTGAGCGGAAGTCATGTTGATGCCGATCTGCGGTCAGTGTCCAGGGGTTCCGAGGTCGGCGTCGGTGAGCGGGCCGACGGGCAGCGGTGAGGGCTCGGTGCGGGCGGGGCGGAGCCCGTCCAGGACCACGCCCAGGACCCGCCGGTACAGGTCGGGGCGTACGGCGGCGGCCCGCAGCGACAGCGTCGCGTGCACGGACATCGTCAGCATCAGCATGTCGGTGGGCTCGATGTCCGCCCGCAGCTGTCCCGCGGCCTGGGCCCGCCGCACCAGCCGGGTGTGGTGCACCCGCAGCGAGGCCTCAGTGGCGGCGAACAGTTCGTTGAGCCGTTCCGGCGCGCTCCCGCGGGCCCAGCCGGCGGTGGCGGTGTAGGCGCCGAGGACCAGCTCGCGGAAGCCGCGGTCGGCGGCCAGCTCCGCGCTGGACTCCTCGAAGTAGCGCACGAACCCCTCCCACGGATCCGCGGCCCGGGCGGCCTCCCGGGCCTGCGCCTCCCAGGCGCGGAAGCGGCCGGCAAACAGCTCCAGGATGAGGTCGTCCTTGTTGCCGAAGCGCCGGTACACGCTCGCCACCCCGACGCCGGCGCGCTCGGCGACATCGGCCAGCGTCGCGTCGAGGCCCTGCTCGGCGAAGACCGCGGTGGCGGCGGCCAGGATGCGTTCGGACACGTCGGTCGCCTTCGTCGCCATGGAGTCGATGCTACCTCGCTTGCGGAATAGCTGTTCCGATGTAGCCTGGGTGGCGGAATAGCTATTCCGACAGCAGGGAGACCGACCCCCATGAACCTCAAGTACATGCGCATGCTCCCGGGCATGGAGTACTCCACGACCCCGGCTCCCGAGCCCGACGACCACGAGGGCGTCGTACGGATCACCGTGGACACCGCGGAGCAGGTCCCGCGCAAGCCGGACGGCGTCACGCTGCGCCGCGGGCTGCGCTACCACGAGGGACTCCGGCTCGACCTGCACACCCCGAGCACGCCGGGGCGCCACCCGCTGGTTGTCTACCTGCCCGGCGGCGGTTTCGCCGTCGCCCCGCGCGCGATGGCGCGCCGGGAGCGGGCCTTCATCGCCGCCTCCGGCTACGCAGTCGCGTCCGTGCAGTACCGCACCACGCGCCAGAAGGCGACGTACCGTCAGGGGCTGGCCGACGCGCAGGCGGCGATCGGCTACCTGACCGGGCGCGCCGAGGATTTCGGGATCGACCCCGGGCGCATCGGCGTGTGGGGCGAGTCCGCCGGCGGGTACATGGCCTCCCTGGTCGGGTTGGAGGACGAGCGGATCGGGGCGGTCGTCGACAAGTTCGGCGCCGTCGACATCGCCCGGCTGGCCGAGGGCTTCGACCAGCGCATGCACACCTTCCTCGGCAACCCGGACAACGCCGTCAACCGCTACGGCGCGGCCGAGGCCAACCCGGCCGACCTGGCCCGCCCCGGGGCCCCGGCCTTCCTGCTGCTGCACGGCGACGACGACCGGGTGATCCCGCCCGCGCAGACGCTGGAACTGCACCTGGCCCTCCGGGCGGCCGGGGTCGACAGCACCCGCTACCTGCTCACCGGCGCCGGCCACGGGCACCTGGCGCTGAGCGGGGAGCAGTCGCGGCAGTGGACCTCGCTGCAGGTCATGACGCTGGTGCGCGACTTCCTGGACCGCAACCTGCGCGGCTGAGCGGGCGCGGATCCGTCTCCGACAGCCGGCTAGCCGGCGTCGGCATCGGCATCGGAGTCCGGGCCCCCGTCCGGCTCCTCGGCCAGCTCGAACCACACCGTCTTGCCCTCCGACTCCGGCCGTACGCTCCACTGGTCGGACAGGATATCGAGCAGCACCAGCCCGCGCCCCGAGGACGCCAGCTCGCCGGGGGTGCGCTGGTGCGGCAGTTCGTCGCCGCTGTCGGAGACCTCCACGCGCAGCGTGCGGTGGCCGGGCTCGCCCGACACCGCGGCGATGAGCACCGCGGCCTGGTCGGTGTGCACCAGCACATTGCCCAGCAGCTCGGACGCCAGCAGCACGGCGGTGTCCACCAGGTCCGGCCGCCCCCAGTCGTGCAGCAGCGCCCGCAGCTCCGTCCGCGCCTCCGCCAGGCCCTCCGCCTGGTCCTGCTCGATGGTGATCAGCACCCGCCGCACCGGCCGTACCGGCTGCTGGGCGCCGGTGTCGCGGCGCAGCAGGAGCAGTGCGATGTCGTCCTCGTTGCGCGGGGTCGGGCGTTCCTCGCCGTGCTCCGTCACCGGGCCGACCACACTGTGGATCAGCCGGTCGGCCATCCCCTCCAGATCGCCGGTCGGGCCGGGGGACATCGCGTCCCGCACCCGGATCCAACCGGTCTGCATGTCGAGCCCCCCGGTCTCGATCAGCCCGTCGGTGCACAGCATCAGGATCTCGCCGGCCTGCAGCTCCATGACGTTGACCGGGTAGTCGTCCTCCTCCGGCATCAGGCCCAGCGGCAGGCCGCCCCTGAGGTGCTTGATCATGCAGGTGCCGTCGGGCATGCGCAGCACCGGGTCCGGATGCCCGGCCCGCGCCATGTGCAGCGTGCCCGTCGCCGGGTCGGCCTCGATGTAGATGCAGGTGGCGAACCTGTCCTCGTCCAGGGAGGTCAGGAAGCGCGAGGTGCGCGAGAGCACGGCGTCCGGCCCGTGCCCCTCGGCCGCGTAGGCGTGCACCGCGGTACGCAGCTGCGCCATCAGGCTCGCAGCGTGCAGATCGTGGCCCTGGACGTCGCCGATGACCAGCGCCAGCCGGTCGGACGGCAGGTCGATCACGTCGTACCAGTCGCCGCCCACCACCAGCCCGCCGCCGGTCGGCACATAGCGGGAGGCCACGGTCATCCCGTGGTACTCCGACGCGCCGCGCCCCATGCTGCTCCGCAGCCCGCGCGACAGCGCCAGCTCCGCCTCCCCGGTGCGCGCCCGGTCCAGCGCCCGGGAGATCAGCTCGGCCAGCGTGGCCAGGGTGGCGCGCATGCCGCTGTCGAACTCGACATGGTCCACGAAGGCCACCAGCCACACCCCGGTGATCCGGCCGGTGCTGACCAGCGGCAGGAACGCCCAGGACAGACTGCCCTTGCGGGCCGCCAGCATCCATGTGGTCGGGAAGCGCTCGCGGTACTCCTCCACGGTCGGCACGTACACCGCGCGGCCGGTGCGCAGCACCTCCGTCGACGGGTGGTCGGTGGAGATCGGCATGCGGACGGTCCGGCCGTGGCCGGTCCGGTACCCGTACCGGCCCAACAGGCTCAGCCACTTCTCGGTGACGTCAAAGATCGCCATGCCGTCCAGCGGGAACTCAGGCGAGTCGAGCGACCCCACCGCCTTGAAGACCTCGTCCACGGAGGTCGCCTCGGCCAGCGCGACGCCCACTCCGATCAGCGTCACATCGCGGTGCCGGGGCGGGGCGGCGGGGGCGGCCCTGTCCCGTTCAGCTTCGGCCGGGGGGCCGTCGTCATGATCGTGCATCCACGGCCCTTCTGCTCGTCTCGCCTCGTCCCCGGCCCGCCCGTCCGCCCGCCGTCCGTTCCATGCTCCGTCGGGACGGCGATCCGTGCAGCACGGTGTACGCCGTCCTCGGGGCGAGAGCGGAGCGGAACGTATGCTGATAAAAGGTGCGAAAGACATCGAGCCCGGGCCCGGTGGCAAGGAAGGGCTGGTCTGAGCATGTCGGCAGGGACACGGACAGCGGCCCTGGCCGGGCGACTCCCCAAGGTCGGCGTCCAGCAGCTGCTCCCGGGCGGAGTCCTGATCCTGACGGCGGCCGCGCTGCTGATCGCCCGCCCGGACGGGCACTACGGACTGGTGCTGGCGGTCGTGCCGTTCGTCGCGGCCGCCGTGCACGGTGTCGCGGGCACCGCGGTGGTCGGGACACTCACCGTGGCCGCGTACGTGGTGCTGCGCCACCAGCTCCTGGAGGGCGGGACGGGGGTGTGGCTGATCAAGCTGGCGTTCGTGGCCGGCGCCGCGGTCCTGGCCACGGTGATGGCCCGGGGACGGGTGCGCGAACGGACACTGACCCACACCCGGGAGCTCGCCCTGGCCCTGCAGGAGGGGCTGCTGCCGCAGCACCTGCCCGCCACCAGCGCGGTGCAGGTCTGCCACCGCTATGTGCCGGCCGACACCGATGCCGGGGTCGGCGGCGACTGGTACGACGTGATCCCGCTGTCCAGCGCCAGGGTCGCCCTGGTCATCGGCGACGTGGCCGGCCACGGCATCCACGCCGCCGCCATGATGGGACGCCTGCGCACCGCGGTCCAGACCCTGGCCGACCTCGACCTGCCCCCCGACGAACTGCTGGCCCGCCTGGACGACCTGGTCGCCCGCACCGGCCAGAACGAGCAGCGGCCCGAGCTCGCGGCTACCTGCCTCTACCTGGTCTACGACCCCGTGAGCGGACACTGCAGCATGTCCGGCGCGGGCCAGCCGCCGCCCGCACTGCTCCACCCGGACGGCCGCGTCGAGTTCGCCCCGCTCTGCCCGCAGCCCCCGCTGGGGGTGGGCGGCACCCGTTTCACCGCGCTCGACCTCGCCCTGCCCATGGGGACGGTCATCACCCTCTACACCGACGGCTTGCTGGACCTGCGCCGGCACCACAGCGACACCGCCCTGGACCACCTGGCCCGCACCCTGGGCTCCGCGGGCCCGACCCTGGACGGGATCGCCGACCACGTCTGCGCCAGCCCCCACAACACCAGCGACGACGACATCGCCCTGCTGCTGGCCCGCACCCGCATGCTGCCGCCCTCGGCCGTGGCCACCTGGCGGTACCCCGCCACCGCCCGCTCCGTCCCGCAGGCCAGGGCCGCCGTCAGCGGGCAGTTGAGCGCCTGGGGCCTGCCCGAGTTGCTGCCCTCCACCGAACTGGCCGTCAGCGAACTGGTCACCAACGCCGTGACCCACGGCGGCGGCCCGATCACCGTGCGCCTGATCAGGGACCGCACCCTGGTCTGCGAGGTCACCGACACCGGCGACTCCACCCCGCGCCCGCGCCGCGCCGCAGCCCTGGACGAGGGCGGACGCGGACTCGACCTGGTCACCCAGCTCACCGACCGCTGGGGCACCCGCTCCACCGGCGCCGGCAAGACGGTCTGGACCGAACAGGCCCTCCCGTAACCCGCTGCGTTGGTCGGCGGGCTCTCGGCTGCAACACCATGCGAACGCCAGATCAACGCCATGGTCTGGCAGATCCGGTTCGACCAGGATGATCCCAGGTCAGCGCGGACGGACGGCCCCTCGGGTCACCCCGATCCGGTTCCGCCTCCGCCGCCCTCGCCATTCCTCATCCCTCATCCCGCACCGAAGCCGAACCAGGAAGCGCCCGCACATGACCGTTGGACGAAAGCTCCGTTCCGCAGTGGCCGCGACCGCTGTCCTCGCCGGCACTCTCGTCGCAGGCGTCGGCGCCGCCGCCCCCGCCTCGGCCGCCTCCGGCTGCCCGTCCGGCTACAACACCAGCCAGGCCTACGACTTCTACGACGGATCGGGCAGCCTCGCCGCGATCGGCAACGTCTACGACTACCCGAACCGGGTCTGCACGACGCTGACCGCCCAGGGCCGCTACTACGGCATGTACAAGTGGATGTCCGACGGCATCACCGCCGTCCCCGGCTACGGGACCGACTCCATCTGGGACAACAACTACTACCGGTACTACGCCGGGCCGATCCAGCTGTCGGACGTCTACGGGGCGATCTGCAAGGACTTCCACTTCGGCATGCAGGACAGCAACGGCAACTGGGTGTTCAACACCGACCGCACCCTCGGCTGCGACTGACCACGCTCACCCGAGCGGCCCGGCCGCACCGTGCTCACCGGGGGGGAGCACGGCGCAGCCGGGCCTTTTTCGCAGCGCGGCCGACGCACGATCGGCTACGGTGACGCGGCTACGACCACCGACCTGGAAACGGGGACCACTCGATGGGTTCTGTGCTGTTCACACCGTTCGATCCGGCGCGGGCCACCGAGGCGGAGTACCGTGCCGGCTACGACCTGCTCATGGCGAACCACGCCGCGGAGTGGTCGGAGATTCAGCCGCCGACCTCGTTCGAGTCCTACACCGCGAGGCTCCGGGTCATGGGAGAGGGCGCGGAGCCCGAAATATCCCTGGAGGAGAACACCCATCTGGCGACGGTCGAGGTCATCGTCCACCCCGATCGGCGACGCGAGGGGATCGGGACCGAGTTCCTGAAGGTGATGCTGGCCGAGGCCCGCGCCGCCGGTCGCTCCAGTGTCCTGGGGCCGTTCGTCCGGTACGGACACGCCGGAGAGTCCTGGACCTCGCGACTCGGCTTCAAGCCCGGCCCGTCCTCCCTCCTGCAGCAGCTCGACCTCGCCTCCGTCGACCGGTCGCTGTGGCAGGTGCCGACGCCCGCCGGATACCACCTCGTGGCCTGGTCCGGCCCGGCCCCGGAGGACATCGTCGCCGCCTACGCCCGAGCCCGGCAGGCCATGAAGGACTCGGTCACCGACGGCCTCTCGTGGGAAGCCCCTGACTGGACGCCGGAACGAGTCCGCATGGAGGAGGAGCACGTCCTCGCCGAAAGCGCGGAACAGCATGCCGTCGTGGCGGTCCACGACACCTCGGGAGAGGTGGTCGCGGTGACTCTGATGTACATCCGGAAATCCCAGCCGGCCAAGGGCTTCCAGATGGACACCGCAGTGGTCCGTGAACAC
This sequence comes from Streptacidiphilus jeojiense, assembly GCF_000719095.1. Lineage (GTDB taxonomy): Bacteria > Actinomycetota > Actinomycetes > Streptomycetales > Streptomycetaceae > Streptacidiphilus > Streptacidiphilus jeojiensis. The sequence goes on from NZ_JOEH01000002.1 coordinate 349,598, forward strand.
CGCGGCCACGGTCTGGGCCGGGTGGTCAAGGCCGCGATGCTGCGCCGTCTGGCCATCGAGCGCCCCGAGTTGGAGGCAATCGCCACCCAGACCGCCGACGCCGTCAACATGGCCCGGATCAACCGCGAGGTCGGATACCGCGATCTGTTCTCGCAGGCCTACGTCGAGGCCAGGATCTCCGACATCGAGGCGGCGATGGTCCGCAACGCCCAGCGCGGGTAGGCGCCCGTCCGGTCCCCGCCCACTCACACTGCTTGGGCGGCCAGGATCCGCCGGCCCACGCCGTCCACCCGGTCACCGCGGTGCAGGGCGAGTACCCAAACCGGTTATGCGGAGTCTCGGCCACCGATTTGGGGCCGCCGGACCGGCCGCTGCCCCGGCGCGTGATCCGCTCGACCGTTCCCGGCCGTTGATGCCCGAGGACGGAATGACGCGCGGTGGGCAGTTGGCCGCTGCCGCGAGCTGCGTCACCGCTGAGGAGCGGCCGACCTCACCCCAGCAGCTGCGGGCGGCGGTCGACCGGTGGACGGTTTGAACCATGCCGGGCCCGTCCGCTCGGCCGCCGTCGGCGCGGCCTTCCGGGCGGCCCTCGGGGTGTGTCAACTCCTGTTATTTATCATGGGATTAGGCATTTTATGGGGCAAAGTTCCGAGCACTTCGACTGTCGCAGGTCGTCGGTCTACGATCAATCCTGTGACGGGAGAGAACAGGCTTGTTGCAGCTGCCAGCGGTGCGGTCGGGATTCCCGGGATCGCCGGGATCGCTTACGGGGTGGCCCTGTTGGTGTTGGAGCCGGTCCGGTGTCGATGACCAGCTGTGGCAACAGCGACAACCCGGTGCTGCCCGTCCCTGCCTGCTACCCGTGCTCCTCCAGCCGGGACGGCATCGTCCGCCGTCCCGCGGAGCGCACACCGGACCTGATGGGCGTCGACTTACCCGACCCGCCGTGCCGGGGTGAACAGCCGCCCCGGCGTGGCACCGCCCACCGATGGGGAGGAACCCCGTGACACATCTCCGCAGCCTGCGTGAGTTCATCGCTGAACTGGAGTCGATCGGCGAGGTGCAGCCGATCGACCAGGAAGTGCACTGGAACCTGGAGATCGGCGCGATCATCCGCCGCTCCTACGATCTCAGGGCACCGGCACCGCTGTTCAACACCATCACCGGGTACACCGGATCCGGCTTCCGTGTACTCGGTGCACCCGGAGGGCTGAGCGGCCCGCGGCACAGGCTCGCCCGCATCGCCCTCGCGCTCGGACTGCCCGCCGAGGCATCCGGACAAGAGATCATGGAAGCGATCGTCGCGGCCCGCGCCAAGCCGGGACTCGCCCCGGTGCCCGTCCCCGCGGAAGACGCACCCTGCAAGCAGAACATCCGACTCGGCGACGACATCGACCTCTTCGCCTTCCCGACCCCGCTCATTCACGGCAACGACGGCGGCCGCTACATCCAGACCTACGGCATGAACATCGCCAAGACCCCCGACGGCTCCTGGACCAACTGGTCCATCAACCGGATGATGGTCGCCGGCAAGGACCAGCTGGCCTGCCTGATCCCCGGCCCCCAGCACCTGGGCATCATCCGGGCCCAGTGGGCGAAGCTCGGCAAGCCGATGCCCATCGCGCTGGCGCTGGGTGTGGAACCGGGGCTGCCCTACGTCGGCGCCATGCCGCTGCCCGAAGGCGCCGACGAGAGCCACTTCCTCGGCGCGCTCTTCGGCGAGGGCATCGAGGTGGTCCCGGCCGAGACCGTGGACCTGCTCGTCCCGGCCAGCGCCGAGATCGTCATCGAGGGCCACATCGCCTTCGAGGAGGAGGTGATGGAGGGCCCGATGAACGAGTACCCGGGCTACAACGCCTTCGACGCCTCGCCCAAGCCGCTGTTCAAGGTCAGCGCGGTCACCTACCGCGACGGTGCCATCCTGCCCGTGGTCGCCGCAGGCCCGCCGGTCGAGGAGGACCACACCGGTACCGGGACCATGCACGCCGCCGAGATCCTCTACCAGCTGCGGCAGGCCGGCCTGCCGATCGCCTCCACCTGGTTCTCCTACGAGTCCGCGCTGCACTGGCTGATCATCTCCGTCAGCCAGGACTGGCACGAGACCCTCGGCATCCACGCCGGTGAGCTGGCGCAGCGGATCGGCGACATCGTCTTCGCCGGTAAGGCGGGCTTCGGCGTCCCGAAGATCCTGCTGGTCGAGGACGACATCGACATCACCGACGTCAACGAAGTGGTCTGGGCGTTCGCCACCCGCACCCACCCCGAACACGGCGAAGTGCACTTCCCCGACCGTCTCACCGTCGGGCTCTCGGTCTACCTGGAGGCCGAGGAGCAGCACACCTACCGGGCCGGCAAGGTGATCTACGGCTGCCTGCTCGCCGACCGCTTCGAAGGAAAGCCACGCCCGGTCAAGGGCAGCTTCGAGAACGGCTGGCCCGCCGAGGTCCGCGAGCGGGTCCTGACCAGCTGGCAGTCCTACGGCTACCCGGACGCCGACGCGCGGCGCTAGTCGGCCCGCTCACGACCCCTGGCCACAGGGCCCAGCCGCCGCAGCCAAGTGCCGCGGCGGCTGAGCCGTCCAGGCAGGTGCGCCCGCCCGCGCCTTCCGGCGCCGTCACACGTCGAAGGCCACGGTAACCGGGGCGTGGTCCGGCTCCTGACCCGACGTCACCTCCTGCCTCTGCGAGGCCGTCGACAGCCTGCCGCCCTCAGGTGCGTCAGGCCCTCCCGTGCGCTGACGTCATTTCGGGAGGGCCCCGTCCAACTTCTTGCGGTCGACGATCTCGAAGCTCACCCAGCCCCAGCAAACCTTGCACGGTCGTCGCAGAGGCATCCACTTGCGACTGCGCTTCAGTTCCGTGTTCGGCGGCCTCCGCTGGGCACGGGCAGGAGACATCGGGCGACCACGGCGGGAGAGAGCAGCGCAGATGGCGGTCTGCGTAGGTGGAGCACGTCCAGCAGGGCCTGTTGGGTGCGTTTGCTGTGGCAGGCGGTCGCCATCACACGGTCGGTGTAGCGGGCGGTTATCCGTTGGACGGCGTCGGGTGGTGGCGCGGGCGACCAACGGGAGTCGCTTGCTGTGGCCAAGCGCCAGGCCCAGCCGTTCTGGCGGGCGAGTGCGCGGTGGAACAGAGGGGGGAAACGGTCGTCCACGGGGATCCGGGACAGAAGGTGCGCGAGGAGTGATGCGGCCCAGGCGGCGGTGCTCATGCCTTGTGCGTAGACGGGGTCGAAGGCGCAGACGGAGTCGCCGAGGCGGATGAAGTTGCCTGGCTGCTGCCGGAGTTCTTCGACGTGGCGGCGGCGGTTGGCGGTGGAGCCGCTGACCGCGACCGGGGTGAGTGGTTCTGCGTGGGCGATGGCCTGGGCGATCAGGGGGGTGCACAGGCTCTCGGCGAAGGCGGTGAAACCTTGCTCGTCGCGGCCCGGGCGGTCGTCGCCGACGCCGATCAGGGTGACGAACCATCGGCCGTCCTCGACGGGCATCAGCATGGCTCCGCGCGGCTGGTGCGGTGCGCCGGGTTGGATGTAGCAGGCGGCCCAGTCGGCGCGGTGGTCGTCGGGGATGCGGTACTGGCGGGTGGCGTAGCCGAGGCGGCAGTCCACCACGGTCTCGCGGGCGGCGGGCCAGCCTGCCTCGTGCAGCCACTGGTCGGCACGGGAGCCGCGGCCGGTGGCGTCCACGACCAGGTCCGCCGTCAACGCGTCGCCGTCGGCGAGGGTGACAGCCGCGACCCTGGGGCCCTCGGGCGTGATGCCGACGGCCTGGCCCTGCCGCAGTTCCGCGCCGGGCAGCGCCAGCACGCGTTCGCGGATGCGCCACTCCAGGAAGGTCCGGCTGACGCCGTAGGCCCGGAGCGTGGAAGGGAAGCGGACCGCCCAACCGTGGGGGTTGCGAATCAGGGTGTCGGCGGCGAAGTCGATGACCGGGACGCCGGCGGCCGCCAGTCCCGCGGTGAATCCGGGGAGGAGTCGGTCGATCTCGCATTGTCCTCGGCTGACCAGTCCGTGCACGTGGGCGGCTTGCGGGGTGCCTCGTCTGGTGTGCGGGCCGGTCGGCAGGGTGTCGCGCTCGACCAGGGTGATCCGGTCGAAGTGGCCGGTCAGGGCGGAGGTGGCGAGGAGTCCTGCGATGCCGCCGCCCAGGACCACGGCTCGCGTGGTCATGATGCCTGGTCCGAGGTGAACTCCCCCGCATGTCGGGCGACTCCGGCTGGGTGCGTCGATGCGGGGAGGGCACCGTCGGAGGGGAGTTGGGAGGCGATCAGCTGCAGCGTGGCGAGTTGGGCGGCGAGAGCCGCCAGGCCGAAGAGGCTGACCAGGGGTTCGCCGAAGGTGTGGTGCGCGGCCAGCACGATGGGCCAGCCGGTGACGAAGCACAGGCCCAGGTAGCCGCTGGCCACCATGGGCAGGGCGAGCCAACTGCGCCATCCGGGCGCGGCCCGGGTCAGGAAGTGCAGGGCCGCGCCGAGGAGCAGACCCATGGCCATGTAGTTGGGGGCCCAGATCAGGGGGAAGCCCCACAGGCGGAAGGGCTGCTGGCCGGTGTAGGTGTACAGGCCGAAGCGGACGGAGGGGACTTCAGCGACCACGTCGGCCAGGCTCATCGCGGCGAACACGGTCCAGAAACGGCGGCGGTGCCAGCCTTCCTCCAGGGCCAGGTAGCCGAGGTAGGTGATGAAGGAGATCCACATGGGGTACACGAACAGGCACCAGAGCGCTTCGTAGACGCCCAGCAGGTGGTAGACGCCGGGTGAGGCGGAGGTGGGCGCCCCCAGGACGATGCCCGCGGTGCGCTGGAAGGCGGGGTCGACGAAGAAGCTCACCGCGGAGCCGAGCAGCAGGACCAGAAGCAGCTGGCGTCCCTTGCTGCGCCACTCGTACCAGGCCCACCCGAGCAGGGCCGCGGTGGCGAGGGAGCCTGCGGCGATGGTGACGCCGCCGGCCCAGGTGCGCTCGGTCTGCGTCGCGGTGGCCAGGAGCAGGGTGTTCACTTCGCCTCCTGTGCGGACGTCCGGTCGGTGGCGGCCAGCCCGGTCTGTTCGAGGAGGGCTTCGGCGAGGGCGGCGGGGCTGGGTTTGACCCAGATGGTGCCGGGGGCGATGTCGGTGCGCAGGGCTGCTGCGAGGCGCTGCTGGAGCTGGACCGCGCCGAGGGAGTCCAGGCCCAGGACGATCAGGCTGGTGTGGGGGCCGATGTGGCGGGTGGTTCCGCCCAGCAGCTCGCGGACCTGGTCGATGACGAAGGCGGTCAGGATGCGGTGTCGATCGTTGCCGGGCGCTGCGGTCTGCAGGTCCTCCAGCACGGGTGACGTGTCGTCGACAGTGCCGGCGGTGACGCCGGTGAGCAGTTCGGTGAACAGGGTGGAGCTGCGCATCGCCGGGTAGGGGGCGGTCCACTGGGCGGCGTCGATGGGTGAGTAGGCGGTCTGCTGGTGGCCTTCGGCCAGGATGCGTTCGAAGGCGTCGGTGCCGTCCTGCGGGCTGATCATCACGAAGCCGCGTGCGGCGAGGTGCTGTCCGCGTCCGGCCTTGGACCAGGCGCCCCAGTGGATGCCGGTGGCCGGCAGGCCTTCGGCGAGGCGGTGGGCGACCAGGGCGTCCAGGTAGGCGTTGGCTGCCGCGTACGCGCCCTGGCCGGGGGAGCCGAGCAGGGAGGCGACCGAGGAGTAGACGGCGAAGAAGTCCAGGTCCAGTTCCAGGGTGGCCTGGTGCAGCTGCCAGGCGCCCTCGGCCTTGCCGCGCCAGACGCGTTCCAGCAGCTCGGTGTCGAGCCGGGTCAGGGTGGCGTCCTCGACCACGCCGGCGGCGTGGACGATGCCGTGCAGCGGGTGGCCGGTGTCGAGGGCGTGGCGCACTGTCGCGGGGTCGGCGATGTCGCCGGTGACGACCTGGACGGTGGCGCCGGTGCTGCGCAGCTCCTCCAGTTGGCGCGCGGCGTCGGGGCCGGGCTCGGTGCGGCCGACCAGGACCAGGTGGCGTGCGCCGCGTTCGGTCAGGCGTCGGGCGGTGAGCAGGCCCAGCCCGCCGAGGCCGCCGGTGACCAGGTAGCCGCCGTCCGGCCGGATGCGTGCCGACGGCTCGTCGGCCGGCCTGTCGGCGGGGCCGGTGCGGACCCGGGCGCTGGAGCGGGCGCGGTGGTGCCAGGCGATCTCGGTGATCGGTCCGTCCGCCAGCAGGTCGGGCAGGACGTCGCCCAGTGGTGTGTCGCTGGACAGGGTCAGGGTGCTGGGCCGCAGTTCGGGCAGTTCGAAGGCGGCCACGCGCAGCAGGCCGCGGATCCCGGCGGCGGTCAGCGGGTGGTCGCCGCGCCAGGCCGTCCACAGCCGCGGCGGGGCGCCGCGTCCGGCCAGGGTCTGCAGCACGGCCAGGGTGCGGCGGACGGCGGCCTGCGCGCTGGCGGGGTCGGGGTCGGTGCCGCCGCGGTTGAGCACCAGCAGGATGTGGGTGACGGCGGGGCTGGTGGCGTCCTCCAGTGCCTTGGTCAGCGCGTCGGCGAACGGCGCGCGGTCCGGGGACAGGCTCTGCGGGTACGACAGCAGGCGACTTCCGGCGGTGCGTTTGCGCAGGAGAGCTGAGAGCCGTTCGCCCCAGCGGGTGTGCTCGGGGGCGATGACCAGCCACTGCTGGCCCACCGCCTGCAGGACGTCGGGTGTTGGCTCGGGGTGCCAGGCCAGGTGGGCGAGGCGGTCGGTGTAGCGCTGTTCGGGTGGGGTGATGTTGGACAGGCGCAGCCCGCGGATTTCGGCCACCACCGTGCCCTCTGCGGTGGTCAGCAGCCCGGACGCGGTGCAGGGCAGGTCGTCGGCGGTGTGCAGGGTCACGTCCGCGTAGCGGGCGTGGGAGGTCGGGCCGAACAACGTGACCTCGTCGAAGCCGGCGACCACCACCGGGCCCGGGCTGGTGGCGCAGTAGCCGAGCCAGGCGGCCACCGCCGTCTGCACGAACTCGTCCGCCAGCGCCGGGTGCAGCCGCAGCGCTGCTGCTGACACCCGGGCGGAGTCCGCGGTGCGCACCGTGGCGACGGCTCGGGTGCGGTCGGGGCTGAGCCGGATGCGGTCGATGGCGGTGAAGAACGGGCCGTGGAAGACGTTGTGCCGCTCGCGGAAGTGCCGGTGCAGGTCGGCGGGCGCGGAGTCGGTCCACTCCCCGGTCGGGCCGTCGAGGACGGGCGGCGGCTCACGGTCCGTCAGGGTCCGCAGCGTGCCGTGTGCGTGGATGACCTGACCGTCTTCGGTGCGGGTGAGTACTTCCCCGTGCAGGGAGCCGTCCTCCTGCAGTTGCAGCCGGGTGTGGACCACCGGCTCGGGCTCCAGCACCAGCGGGGACTGCGCGCGCATGCCCTCCAGCGTCACCGTGTCCGTGCCCAGGGCCTGGGCTCCGGCGGCCAGCAGCATCTCGGCGAAGCCGGTGCCGGGCAGGACCGGGACGCCGGCCACCCGGTGGTCGGTCAGCCACGGCAGCCGGGCCGGGCTGATCGGAGTCTGCCACAGGTGGCGTCCGGGATCGTCCGGGTCCTGCACGTGCCCTCCGAGCAGCGGGTGCTGGCGGGCTGCCGGCAGGTGCGGTGCGACCAGGGTGTAGGGCTCGGCGGTGCCGCCGTGGCGGGTGCGGTTCCAGCTGGTGACCGGGACGTCGGCCAGCTGCCCGGCGCCGTAGCGGGAGGACAGGTCGATGCCGTCGAAGCCCGCACAGTGCGCTGTGGCCAGGTGGGTCAGGAACGACTCGGCGTCGTCCGCGCCGCGGCGCAGTGAGCCCACCGCCACCACGTCCTCGATGCCCGCCAGTGCGGCGGTCTCGGTGATCGGCCGTGATGCCAGCGGGTGGGCGGTGCACTCGACGAACAGCCGGTGCCCGTCGGCCAGGGCGGCCTCCACCGCGCGCTGGAAGCGCACGGTGTCGCGCTGGTTGTGGACCCAGTAGGCGGCGTTCAGCGGGCCGGGGTCGCGCGGGTTCGCGCTGACGGTGGAGTAGAACGCGATCTTCCCGGGCCTGTTGTCGGGCAGCCCGGACAGCACCTGGTGCAGTTCCGCCACCACCGGTTCGACCTGGGGCGAGTGGGAGGCCACGTCCACGTCCACCATCCGCGCCGCCGTTCCTGCCGCCGTCCATGCCTCGACCAGCGCCCGCACCTGCTGGGCATCGCCGGAGACGACGGTGGTGCGCGGTGCGGTGAGCACGCCCAGGGCCACGCCGTCGGCCCCGGCCGCCTCGATGGCGGCCCGGGTCTCGTCGGCGCTGAGCATCACCGATGCCATCGCACCGTGGGCGATGCGGGCAAGCAGCGTGGCCCGGCGGCAGATCACCTTGACGCCGTCCTCCAGGCTGAGGACTCCGGCGACCACGGCGGCGGCCACCTCGCCCAGCGACTGCCCGATCACGGCCGCCGGCTGCACGCCCCAGGAGCGCCACACCTCGGCCAGCGCCACCTGCACCCCGAACAGCACCGGCTGGATCAGGTCCACGCCCACCAACTGCTCCGGGCGCTCGATCATCGCGCGCAGCGAGAACCCGGACTCGGCCTGGACCAGCGGCTCGATCGCGTCGATCGCGGCGGCGAACACCGGCTCGGAGCCGAGCAGCCCCTGGCACATCCCCGCGTACTGCGAGCCCTGTCCGGTGAAGACGAACACTGGACCCGGATGTCCCGGCGGCAGCACCGGCGCCCCGGCGGCGATGCCGTCGGCAGCCTGGCCCTTCGCGAACTGCTCAGCCAGCTCGGCGAGTTGGGGCAGCGAGTCGGCGACGATGCCCAGCCGTTGCTCGGCGTGGCGGCGACGCAGGGCCAGGGTGTGCACCACGTCCGCGACCGGCGTCCTCGCGCCCTCGCCCTCGGCCCAGCCGGCCAGACCGCGCGCGGAGGCGGAGAGCGAGGCCTCCGAGGTGGCCGACAGGAGGAACAGCCGCTTGCTGCCGGGGCCCTGCTTCGGCGCCTTCGTCTTGATGCGGCGCGGCGCGGGCGCGGCCTCCAGCACCAGGTGCCCATTGGTTCCGCTCACCCCGTACGAGCAGACGGCGGCGATGCGCGACTTGCCCGGAACCGGCCAGGGCGTCAGCTCGGTGGGCACGAACAGCCGCGAGGGCTCGTCCCGGTCGATGCCGGGGTTCCAGCCCGTGAAGTTCCGGTTCGGCGGGACCAGGCCGCGGCGCAGCGACTCCACCGCCTTGATCACTCCGGCGACGCCGGAGACCGGCTCGGTGTGGCCGATGTTGGTCTTCAGTGAGCCCAGTGCGCACCCGCCGCGACCGGTGCGGCCGTAAACGGCATGGATGGAGGAGTACTCGATGGGGTCGCCCACGGAAGTCCCCGGGCCGTGTGCCTCCACCAACCCGGCGTCGCCCGGGTCGATCCCGGCCAGGTCCACCGCCTGCCGGAACAGCCGGCGCTGCATCTCGGCCGAGGGCGCGGTCATCCGGGTGGCCTGGCCGTCGTTGTTGACGGCACTGCCGCGGATCACGGCCAGCACCCGGTCGCCGTCTCGCCGGGCGTCCTCCAGCCGCTTGAGGAGCAGCGCGCCAGCCCCCTCGCCACGTACGTAGCCGTCGGCACGGGCGTCGAAGGCGTGGCAGGCGCCGTGCCGCGAGAGCAGCAGCGGGGCCTCGAAGTAGTGCGTCTGCGGCGCGACCATCAGCAGCACGCCCCCGGCCAGGGCCTGGTCGCACTCCCCGAGCGACAGCGCACCGCAGGCGGTGTCCAACGCCACCATGCTGGACGAGCAGTGGGTGCTCACCACCATCACCGGCCCACGCAGGTCCAGTGCGAACGCCACCCGCCCCGCCGTCCCGGCGGTGTAGTTACCGAACAGGTAGGGGCTGTTGGGCGCGTCCTCCACCGGGCGGGCCTCGCGGAACAGGTTGTCCGGGGCGTAGGTGCCGATGTACACGCCGGTGCGCGAGGCGCGGATGCGGTCCAGCGGGATGCCGGCGTGCTCCACCGCCTCCCAGGCGACCTCCATCATCACTCGCGACTGCGGGTCCACCCACTCCCGCTCGGCCGGGGCCACCGACAGCGCCTCGGGCTCCCAGGCCCATATGTCACCGTCGAGGAAGCAGCCGACGGCGGCGCGTTCCTCCAGTTCGGGATCCTGCAGGGCGGCCAGGCGGGCTGCGTCCCACCGGTCGGCGGGAACAGGGCCGGTGGTGCCGCGGCCTTCGGCGGCCAGCTGCCACAGGCCACCGGGGCTGACCACGCCGCCGGGCAGGCGGCAACCGATACCGATGATCGCTATCGGTGTTGCTTGCGATGCAGACATGACATGAACTCCTGTACAGAGTCATGGTGCTGACGAGGGATTGGAGCAGCAACTCGGCGAGGGCCGTGCTGCAGGAGCCGGGAAATCGGCACCTTCGCGCTTCCGCCCAGCCCCGTCTCGCCGGCGGACAGGAAACGGTGGAGCCGTCCGTGGAGGACGACGCTGATCTTGTCGGTCCGGGGCGCAGAGCCCGCGTACGAGGCGACAGGGCGGAACGGGCGCGGTGCGGCTTGCTTCGGCGATGTCGCGCATGGACGAGACCTCTGCTGTCGACACACACGGATGCGGCGCGCGTCAAGGTGATGCGTCCGCTGCTCCAGGCTCAAAGCCTGTGCGTACATCCGCATTCATCCAATGGCGCACAGAAGCCGGAACACGGCGCTCGCCATCAGGCAGAACGCGGCAGGGCGGTCGGGACGCCACCGTGCGCCGCTGCTGAGACCTTGCGCCGCCCCTGGCCGCTGTGAACGGCGGCCAGGTCCCCGGTACGCAAGGGGAGAGGAGGCAGTTGAGCGGCGGGCGGCACAAGGAACTGAAGTGGCCAACAAGGCCGAGCGCACCGCCGGTCAACGCGGGTCGGGAAGGTGCGCCCAGTACTCAGCGTAGTCATCGACGACGGCTCCACCCAGTCCGCTCCGTGATCGACGAGATTGTCCGCGACGCGCCCGCCGGATGCTGTCCGCGGCCCAGAAGGCGGAAGTCAACCAGTACATAGCCGAATTGGCGTCCGAGACCGACGAGCGGGGATGTCGCCTGGTGGTCCCCAACGGCCGCCACCGGCCCTGGACCGTGGCCACGGTCGCCGGGGCCATCGAGGTCACCGCGACCCGGGTGAACGACCGCCGCATCGACGAGTGCACCGGCGGACGCAAACGGTTCTCCTCGAAGATCCTGCCGCCCTGGTGCCGGAGGCCACCCAAGGTCAGGGAGGTGATACCGCTGCTCTACCTGCACGGGTTGTCGTCCGGGGACTTCGTGCCCGCGTTGGAGCAGTTCCTCTGCTCGGCCGCCGGATCGTGGGACCCGACGCTAGCCCAGTCCGCCGTCCCACGGCACCTGGACCGCTGGGCAGGCGACCTCTACCCGGGCCCTCCTGGCTTCCGGGGTCGTCACAGCGCGAACGTCACGGTCACCGGTGCGTGGTCGGACCAGCGCTCCGGGTGGGTGGCGGCTCGCTCCACCACCGCTGAGGTGGCCTTTTCGGCGAGGGCCGGGGTGGCCATCCGGTAGTCGATGCGCCAGCAGCCTGCCTTTGCAGGAGCGCCGGCCGCTTGGCCCGCGACCGCAGCCGGCCCTCGACGTTCGCCGTGGTGGCTTCCAGTCCCAGCCCGGCCACGAGCTCCTGACCTGGCGTCACCTGCTGCCTCTGCGAGGCCGTTGATAGCCTGTCGCCCTCAGGTGCGTCAGGCCGTCCCGTGCGCTGACGTCATTTCGGGAGGGTCCCGTCCAACTTCTTGCGGTCGACGATCTCGAAGCTCACCCAGCCCTGGCACAGACACGCAGGTCGAGTCTTCAGCTCGCGGGGATGAGCGCCAGCGCCTCGTTCAGGTGATGCTCGGCGATCCCGCGCATGAACTCCCGGTCGGGGAAGTCCCCGTCCAGCAGGCGTAGCGGGCCGGCTGTCAGCGACAGATGCTGGGTGAGTTTGTAGAGCGCGAGTCGGTGCTCGTCGAGGCCGTCAACCGCCAGGTGCTGGTACTGGCTGTCGGTGTGGCGGAGGCGGAGGAACACGTGCTCCCACTCGACGTCGAAGTACAACAGGTTCTCGATGTCGATCACGACGGGATGGCCGTCCCGGTCGACCATGACGTGGTCCAGGCCGAGTTCGCCGTGGACGACGGAGTACTCGGCGCGCGGCTGCACCGCCCGGGTGAGCTGACGCAGCCGCTCCTCCAACTGGTCGTGAGCGTCGGCGATCCTGTGGTCCCGCGCGGTCGCCTCGGCGAGGCAGCGCAGCGCGAAGTCGAGTGCTGCCTGCTCGCACGAGGCCGGACGTGACGTGCCGCCCCCGTCGATCAGAGCCACTTTGCCGAAGGACGGCGCCCGGTGGCCGCGCATCACCGCCAGGCTCTCGGCGAGCCGCACCATGGTCGGCTCTGCGGCGCGCGGGTCGCGGTTGCGCAGGTCCATCAGGTCCTCACCGGGCACGTCCTCGACGATCGCAAGGTCCGCCGGGTAGTGGGTGTGGTTACGGTCGGTCAGATGAATTCTCAGGACCCGAAGGCCCAGCGCCTCCAGCCGCGCGTGCGCGGACTCGAACAGGTCGAGCCCGATGCTGGGTGAGAACGGGTCAGCAAGGTCACCGTCGTGTTTGGTGGTCGGCCAGTAGTTCTCGGAGCCCTCCCACAGATAGGCGATCGCCGTCATGGCGTCGTCCATCGTCAGCCGGTACACGCCCTTCGTGGTGCCGCCCGTGAGCCGCTGGACCCCTTCCAGCTGTCGCCCGCCGCCCAGCGCGGCCCGCGCCGCACTCGCCAACTGATCTCGCGTCACTTTCTTTGGTGTCACGCCCGCAACCCGCCTTCCGCTTCGATGACGGGAGCACCCTACGCGAGTCGTCGTTCAACCCCGAACGAGTTTCTGGAGGACGCTGCCGCTGAAAGTGAACGGAGCCAGCGGCGGATCGCGTCCCCTGGCGTGCCCCGGCGTGGTGTAGCCGATCGGTCAGCGGTGGTGCTGGGCAGCGCGGGGTGCTGTTGGGGAGTTCGGTAGGAGAACGGCGTCTCAGGGCTCCTGAATGATGTTCGGCCTACTCGCCCACCAGGGTGTGGGAAGAATGCCGTGGAGCCCGCTGTCCGGGGGCAGGCTCACCCGTCCACCCGTCCGTGGGGGGAGGCCACCACGCGGAGCTCGGAGGAAGGCTGGACCGTCGACACGTACGGCCGGCCAGGAATAGGCGAGGCATCTCCTTGGTGATCAGCGACTGAGCATCTGCATTCTGGCGTCGCGGAGTTGGTCGTCAGAGTGGGGATTCACCGAGGGCCTGTGGGAGGTGAGGAGGCGGCGATCATGCGCCTTCCGTCAGGATCTTGTTGACGGCGGCGCGAAGTTGCAGCCAGGTGGGATCCGTCGGGGCGGCCTCGGTCACGGTTGAGAGGTCATCGGCTTCCCAGGTGCGGGTGCCGTCGGTGACGATGAGGTCGGATTCCAGGTCGCTGTCGGTGGGGAGTTCGGAGGTGGCGGCCAGGAACGCAGTGGCTGCGGTCTTGGCGAGCTCGTGGCTGTTCGGGGTGTTGGCCGTTGTCGGTGCGGGGCTGGTGAGGACGGAGAGCAGGAACAACTGACCACCGGCGGTGGCGGTGAGGAGTTCGCCGCTCCGGGTCACCGTGAGCGCGGTCAGGCGGGACTCGGGCGGGCCGTTGTGCTCGGTCGCTTCGCGGGTTTCGACGTCCACCTCGAGCAGGGAGCCGCCGGGCGTCGCGATCCACAGGATGCCTGGGCGGGTGGCGAAGGCGAGATTGTGCCTCGGCCAGGACTTCATCTGGTCGAGCCACTCCTGCGGATAGGGGTAGCCGGGGCTGGGGTCACCCAGGGGCGTGAACAGTACGCGGCGGAGCGAGGGGAACTCGAAGACCTCCACGTAGTTGCCGTACGCGTTGCCACGGATCGCGAAATGACGTCCGTCCGCACTGAAGACCGGGGCCTCGTAGCCGTCACAGTCCAGGATCAGCGCGTGACGCAGCCGCCGCATCACGGTAGGCGCGGCGCCGTCGCCGGCCTCGGTGCGGGCAAAGAGGCAGTGGGTGGCTCCCTGGTCACTGACCAGGGTGGCCACGAGCCCTCCACCGGGATGCGTCGCTATCCCGGTGTCCCATCCGGGTCCGGCGCTGACGGCCCCGGAGCCGAGGTCGATCACGTCCGAGCTCTCCCAGTCGTCGCCCCCTTCACGTCCCGACGGGGAGGCCCACAGGGCATGCCCGTCGGGGCTGAATGCAAGACAGTGGTAGGAGGAGCCGTCGCCCACGGCAGACACCCCGTCAGGAGTCCACTGCCGCAACCCCTCCGCCGTCGCCACGACCAGTAGCGCCTGTTCCGGATGCCACGCCGCAGCTGGCGTCAGCTCCATTCGGTGCCACCCGACGATGTCCCCGTACACCTCCGCCTCAGCCCCCACCGCCCCGAGCTCCCGCAGTTGCTCCCCGCCGCAGTCCCAGATTCGGACCGCTGGCCGCTCGGAGTCCCAACAGGCCACCAGCGGTAGCCGCGGATGGCACACCAGCCGCTCCACCGAACACCCGTCGCCGACCAGCGCCCGTGCCACAACCTTGAGATCAGTCACACCGGCACAGTAGCCAGTGGCACTGACAGCAGGACGAGTGCGATTCCGGCCTCGCTCGGCGTGGGGCGTGCCGGGGCGTCGGCGTTCGGTCCGCGGCGGGAGCAGATTGGCGGATTGCATCTTCCGTGCGTAACCAGGCGCAGATCTTCCCGACCCCAGGCCTGAGCGGCTGACGTGCGAAGAGTGGGTCAGGCAGCGAAGCCGCGCTGGGGGCCCGCGACGGCAGTGGACGTCAGAGTGCGAAGGTGACAGTCACTGGTGCGTGGTCGGACCAGCGCTCAGGGTGGGTGGCAGCTCGTTCCACCACCGCTGAGGTGGCCTTTTCGGCGAGGGCGGGGGTGGCCATCTGGTAGTCGATGCGCCAGCCGGAGTCGTTGTCGAAGGCGCGGCCGCGGTAGGACCACCAGGAGTAGGGGCCGTCGACGTCCGGGTGGAGGCGGCGGACCGTGTCGACGTAGCCGGCCTCGTCGATGACGCGGGTCATCCAGGCGCGTTCCTCCGGCAGGAAGCCGGAGTTCTTCTTGTTGCTCTTCCAGTTCTTGAGGTCGGCCTCGTGGTGCGCAATGTTCCAGTCGCCGCAGACCAGGACCTCGCGGCCGCCTGCCGCGGCGCGCTCGCGGAGGGCCTTGAGGTGGTCCAGGAACTCGACCTGGAAGCGCTCCTTCTCCTCCTGGCGTGGGGTGCCCACCTCGCCGGAGGGCAGGTACAGGCTGGCCACGGTCAGTCCGGGGAGGTCGATCTCGGCGTAGCGGCCGGTCGCGTCGAACTCGGTGGAGCCGAAGCCGATGCGACGGTCCTGCGGCTCGGTCCGGGAGAGGACCGCGACGCCGGCCCGGCCCTTGGCCACGGAGGGCGCCCACAGCACGTGCCAGCCCTCGGGCTCGCGGACGTGTTCGGCGAGCTGCGCGGGTTCGGCCCGGACCTCCTGCAGGCAGACCACGTCGGCCTTGGTCGCGGCCAGCCACTCGACGTAGCCCTTGCCGGTGGCGGCGCGCAGGCCGTTGACATTGGCCGTGGTGACGGTGAGCGTGCTCATGGTGCCGGGGTTCCCTGCTGGCTCGGAGGCGGAGGACCGGTCCATTGTCCATGACGGCCCGGCCAGCCGAGCGCGGCGCGCGCCCAGTCGGCGACCAGGGCCAGCAGACCCAGGCGCCGGCGCAGCGTCTCGGCGGGGGAGCGGCGGTCGTAGGCGCGGGTAGTCACGTCCTGGTCGAGGCGGCGCAGCATCGCCGGGGCGAGCCAGCTGTACTTGGCTGCACCGGTGGCGGCGATGGCTCTGTGCACGGCGGCGTCGGAGCCCTGCCAGCCACCGGCGCGAAGCCCGCGCAGGTAGGCCTCGGGGAGTGCCGCGGCGATTTCGGGTAGCAGGGACGGGTCCAGCAGACCGTCGGCGACCGAGTCCACGATCAGATTGGAGATGTCCTCCCCGATCGCACCGGTACCGGTGAACGACCAGTCCAGCAGGACGGTCCGGTCGTCCGTCGCGATCAGGTTCATCGGCCACAGGTCGAGGTGGCAGAGCGTCTGCGGAGCGGATTCGGCGACGGCCAGCAGTGGTCCGGGGTCGGCGGCGAGGGCGGCCAGGTCGGCGCGCAGCGGCTCGGACCAGGCGGCGACGGCCTCCGGGTGAGACCAGTCCGGTGCGGTGCTGCCGGGGTCCGGGACGGCGGCCAGGTAGTGGCGCAGCCAGCGGTGGGACAGCCAGGGCCGATCGGGCGGGTGGGCCGCGCAGGCGGCCTGGGCGGTGCCGAGGCGGTGCGCGAGGTCGCCCAGGTCGGCGACGCTCCACTGCGGTCCCGGCCTGCCCGCGACGTCCTCCAGCCAGAGGGTGAGGCCGCCGTCGGGGTCTTCCTCGACGTCCAGCAGGGTCGGGGCGCCCAGGCCGGCATCGGCGTAGACGGTGGCGGCGAAACCGGTGCTGTAGGCCAGGTATTCGCGGCGCCAGTGGTTCCAGTGCCGCGGGTCGTCGCTGGTGGACCAACGTGCTGTGCCGCTGCCCGAGGGTGTGAGGCGCTTGCGGACGGCGCTGCCGTCGGGGCCTTGGATCCGGTCGATACCGGCCGTGGCGCGATTGTTCTGATTGTGGGTCAGCGGGACGGCGGTATACGGGCCCGGACCGACGACAGCGGCCACCGCAGGCGGCACTCGCAGTGTCACGGCAGCGTGCGGGTGAGCCAGACCAGCTCGCCGCGGTCGTCGACGGAGACGTGGTGCCGCTCGAAGCCGAGCTTCTCGAGGACGCGGAACGACGGCGTGTCGTCAGCAACAAGATGGAACGACATCGGCTTGTACTCGGACATGGGGTTCACTCTGCACCAGCGGCGGTACCGCCCGCAGCTGGGTGTCAGTTGTGGGCGGCCTTGCGGCGGCGGGTGGCGACGACTGCTGCGGCGCCGGCCACGACCAGGGCGCCGGCGGCGCCGGCGATTGTGCCGGTGTTGGAGCCGCCTCCGGTGTTGGCCAGGGCGGGGCCGGTGGGGGAGGCGCTCGGTGCCGGTGAGCTGCTGGCGCTGCTCGGGCTCGGGCTCGAGGAGGCTGACTTCGACGGGGAGGCGGAGGCGGAGGCCGAGGGCTTGGTGGTGGCGGAGCCCGGGATGAAGAAGGTCTGGTCGGAGACGGCGTAGTCGGCCTGGTCTGCGCCGCCGCAGACGGTGCCGGTGGACGGCGGGGCGGTGGGCTCACCCGAGGCGCTGGGTACGGGCAGGCCGGTTCCCACCAGAGCCGAGGCGATCTCGCTCCAGGTGGCGTTGAACTGCGTGGCGCGGACCCGCAGTTGGACGGTGTCCTGCTGCCCGGCGGCCAGCGTCACGTTGGACCGGATCAGCAGGCGGCGGTCCGTGTAGCTGAGCGGCGTCCATCCCGACGGGGTCCGCATCTCGACCGCGAGGTTGGTGGTGTCGGGGTAGGTGTAGGAGTGCGCGCTCTCGTAGTAGAACTCCAGCACCTCGTCGACCTTCGGGACCGCCGTCGCCGAGCGGTTGGTGAAGGTGACCGTGGCTGTCACGGCCGGGCCGCCCGCCAGCAGTTTCACTCCGGCCAGTCCGGTCAGCGAGGCGCTGAAGGAGCAGGTTCCGGCTGCCGCCAGCTGCGGCGCCGCGGCGGGCTCCGCAGCCTGCGCGACCGAGGCCGTGGAACCGAGCACGCAGGCCGCCCCCACCGTGAGTGCGGCTGTCAGGACGATTTGGCTGGAACGCATGGCGAGGAGACCCCATCGGAGTGGTCGGCAGGAGCGGAGGCGCACAAAGTTCGCACCAAGGTTGCACAACGGTCGCACAAAGGTTCGTGACAGGAGCAGGCTAGCAAGACGGGGCTGCCGGGAAGGGAGGTAAGAAGGAATTCTTGCGTAGCCGGATCAGCTCGACGGGGCGGCTGGGGCCGGGGTGACGAAGAGGGTCTGGGCGGCGCGGCCGATGGTGGACTTCTCGTCCAGGAGGAGGGTGTCGGCGAGTCCGATCCCGGCCGGGTCGAGGGTGGTGCGCGAGCTGAGGCCGATCCAGTCGCCGACCGGCGGGCGGCGCAGATGCACCGTCAGGTCGGCGTTGGTGTAGCGGTACCTGCTCATGTCGAGCTCGCCGGAGATGCCGTTTCCGGAGTCGGCGGCGATCAGGGTGCGGCACAGGCTGGAGGCGGGCTCGCCCGCGACCAGCGGGTAGCGGGGGCGGAACCAGCAGGTGGCGGGGCCGCGCTCGGTGAAGGATCCGGCGACGAAGCGGACCTCCACGGCGGTGTGGTACCCCTCGTCCCAGCGGACCGGGAAGCTACCCTCGGGGGCCTCGTGCGGTCCCGGGCAGGGCAGCGGCTGATCGACGCCCGGGGCCGAGCCGTCCTCGGCGCGCATCAGCAGGGCGGTGGCGCGCATGGCCACCCGGCCGTCCACGAGGCGCAGTTCGGCCTCGACCCGGCCGACGTTGCGGCCCGCCTCGGCGGCGCGGACGGCCACCGCAACCTCCGCGAGCGGGACCGGGCGCAGGATCTCGAAGGTCATCCGGACCACCCTCGCCCCGGGCCGCTGCTCGGCGGCGAACCGCTCCACGGCGCGTCCCAGCAGGGCGGCGGGCGGGCCCGCGTGCTGGGCGTCGGGGCTCCAGGGGCCGCGGGTCAGCGCGGTGGCGGTGAACCGTCCGTCCGGGCCGGGGAGGTAGAAGGCTTCAGCGGTGGCCATTACCGAAGGGTAATACGCGGCGTGGTCGGCCGCCACGGTTCCCAGGTGTGTCCCCAGCCCATATCGTTGTCGTGACGACAGTCGAAAAACAGCGATGGGAGGGACGCCGTGAGCCCGTTCCGCGGATCCGTGCCGTTCACCGAGGACTGGGAGCACTTCCGGGTCACCCGCGCCGACGGCGTGGCCACCGTGACGCTGGACCGGCCGGAGAAGCTGAACGCGCTCACCTTCTCCTCCTACGCCGACCTGCGCGATCTGCTGACCGAGCTGCCGCACCGCGGCGACATCCGGGCGCTGGTGCTGCGCGGGGAGGGTCGCGGGTTCTGCTCCGGCGGGGACGTGGACGAGATCATCGGTGCCACCCTGGAGATGCGGCCCGACGAGCTGCTCGACTTCACCCGGATGACCGGGCAGGTGGTGCGGGCGATGCGGGAGTGCCCGGTTCCGATCGTCGCCGCGGTCCACGGCATCGCGGCGGGGGCCGGCTCGGTGCTCGCGCTGGCAGCCGACTTCCGGGTGCTGGCCCGGTCGGCCCGGTTCGCCTTCCTGTTCACCAAGGTCGGACTGGCCGGTGCCGACATGGGCGCCGCCTATCTGCTGCCGCGCCTGGTCGGGCTGGGCAACGCCACCAAGCTGCTGATGCTCGGCGACACCATCGACGCGGCCACCGCCGACCGCTACGGCCTGGCCAGCGAGCTGGTCCCGGACGAGGAGCTGGACGGGACGGTCGCCGCCCTGGCCAGGCGGCTGGCCGACGGGCCGGCCTTCGCGCTGGCGCAGACCAAGGCGCTGCTCACCCAGGAGCTGGACATGGGCCTGGCCTCCTCCGTCGAGCTGGAGGCGATGACCCAGGCGCTGCTGATGAAGAGCGCCGACTACGCGGAGTTCCACGCGGCGTTCAAGGAGAAGCGGGCCCCGGAGTGGCGCGGACGCTGAGCCGGAGGATGGCCGGTCCATGACGGTCGTCATATCAACGCTATAGACTGGCGGTACGGCCCCGAGCGGGCCGGGAGGGAGGCGCGCGGTGCGGATCGCGGCTATCGGCGGTGGCCCCGGCGGGCTCTACTTCGCCGCGCTGATCAAACAGCTCGACCCGGCGCACCAGGTGACGGTCTGGGAGCGCAACGCGCCCGGTGACGCCTTCGGCTTCGGCGTGGTGCTCTCCGACGAGACGCTCGGCGGGATCGAGCACGCCGACCCGGCCGTGCACCGGGCCCTCGCCGCCGGCTTCGCCCGCTGGGACGACATCGACGTGCATGTCGCCGGGCAGGTGTTCACCTCCGGCGGCCACGGCTTCGCCGCCACCAGCCGGCGCAGGCTGCTCGGCATCCTCCAGGACCGCTGCCGCGAGCTCGGTGTGGAGCTGCGCTTCGGCACCGAGGCCCCGCCCGCGGCCGAACTGGCCCGCAGCCACGACCTGGTGGTGGCCGCCGACGGCGTCCGCTCCCGGACCAGGACCGACGCGGCGGAGGTGTTCCGGCCGGACCTGCAGCAGCACGCCTGCCGCTACATCTGGCTCGGTACCGACCTGGTGCTGGACGCCTTCCGGTTCCAGATCCTGCGGACCCCGCACGGGCCGATGCAGCTGCACGGCTACCCTTACTCCGACGACGCCAGCACGGTCATCGTGGAGATGCACGAGGAGGTCTGGCGCCGGGCCGGCTTCGACGCACTGGACGAGCAGCAGAGCATCGCCCAGTGCGAGAAGCTCTTCGCCGACGTGCTCGACGGGCACTCCCTGCGCGGCAACGACTCCCGCTGGATCGCCTTCACCACCGTGCGCAACGCCACCTGGCGGAACGGCAACACGGTGCTGCTCGGCGACGCCGCGCACACCGCCCACTTCTCCATCGGTTCGGGCACCAAGCTGGCCATGGAGGACGCGCTGGCCCTGGCGGCCTGCCTGCACGAGCACCGCGACGGCCGGATCGAGGACGCCCTGGCCGCCTACGAGCAGGAGCGCCGTCCGGTGGTGGAGTCCACCCAGCGCGCCGCCCGGGCCAGCCTGGACTGGTTCGAGAACCTGGCCCAGTACCTGGACCAGCCGCCCTGGCAGTTCGCCTTCAACCTGCTCACCCGCAGCCGCCGGGTCACCCACGGCAATCTGCGGCTGCGCGACCCCGAGTACGTCGCTACCGCCGACGCCCGTTTCGCCGGGCAGCCGGTCGACACCCCGCCGCCGATGTTCACCCCGTTCCGGCTGCGCGGGCTGACGCTGCGCAACCGGGTCGTCGTCTCGCCGATGGACATGTACTCCGCCACCGACGGCACTCCGGGCGACTTCCACCTGGTGCACCTGGGGGCCAGGGCGCTCGGTGGCGCCGGGCTGGTGATGACCGAGATGATCTGCGTCAGTCCCGAGGGCCGGATCACGCCGGGCTGCACCGGGATGTACTCGCCCGAGCACGAGGCGGCCTGGCGGCGCGTCACCTCCTTCGTGCACGCCGGCAGCGACGCCGCCGTCGGGTTGCAACTGGGCCACTCCGGACGCAAGGGCGCCACCCGGCTGATGTGGGAGGGCATGGACCAACCGCTGCCGGACCACGAGTCCTGGCCGGTGGTCGCGGCCTCGCCGCTGGCCTACCGGCCGGGGGTGAACCAGCTGCCGCGCGCGCTGGACCGGGCCGGGATGGACGCCGTCCGCGAGCAGTTCGTCCGCTCCGCCACCATGGGTGCGGCGGCCGGGTTCGACCTGCTGGAGCTGCACTGCGCGCACGGCTACCTGCTCTCCGGCTTCCTCTCGCCGCTCACCAACCACCGCACCGACGGCTACGGCGGTCCGCTGGACGCCCGGCTGCGCTACCCGCTGGAGGTCTTCGACGCGGTGCGGGCGGTGTGGCCGGAGGACCGTCCGATGACGGTGCGCATCTCCGCGACGGACTGGGTCGAGGGCGGCAACGGCGTCGAGGAGGCAGTGGCCATCGCCCGGGCCTTCGCCGAGCACGGCGCCGACGCCATCGACGTCTCCACCGGCCAGGTCAGCCCCGAGGAGCGTCCCGCCTACGGCCGCTCCTACCAGACCCCCTTCGCCGACGCGATCCGCAACCGGGTCGGCGTGCCGGTCCTCGCCGTGGGCGCGGTGTCCTCCTGGGACGACGTCAACTCGCTGCTGCTGGCCGGCCGCGCCGACCTGGTCGCGGTGGGCCGCCCGCACCTCTACGACCCCAACTGGACCCTGCACGCGGCGGCTGAGCAGGGGTGGCAGGGGCCGGGCGTGCAGTGGCCGGTCCAGTACCGGGCCGGCAGCCGGCCGCCGCAGACGGGCCGCACCGACGCGCCCCGTCCCCGGCTCCAGCTGCTGCGCGAGGGCGAGCCGGGTACCCGCCACGGCCGCTGGGCGCCCTAGCCGACCCGGCGATCCCTGGCGGCCAGGCGACCTCTGACGGCCCGGCGACCTCTGACGGCCGGTCGGCTGCTACTGACTTTGGAAGCGTGATGTCGTTGGGGGCTGACGGAGTGTGATTGTCGCGGTATGCCGGGTGTATGAGGTATCCGCAGGGTGGTGGGCTGACGCC
>NZ_JOEH01000003.1 GCF_000719095.1 Streptacidiphilus jeojiense
GGATTCGTACCACCAGGTGGTGAACCAGCTGGCGCGGCGTGTCAGCGACCTTCTGATGTACACGACGGTGGAACCCGGCAGAATGGTGGATGTGGAGACCGCCCCCAGCGCCTTCCACCAGTCCAAGCCCAACTGGGACGGTGTCACCTTCTTGCAGTCCAAAGCGGCGGGCTAGCTCTGACGGAGGGAAGGACGGTGGGATGAGCGGGTCTGCGAGGGAGTGGGAGTATCCGAAGTACTTCCTGAGTTACGCGCATCCGCGGGGCTCCTTCCAGGGCGATCCCTGGGTGGCGGAGTTCCACGCCGACCTCAACCGGGCCCTGGCCGAGCGTCCTTCCCGGCCGGCGGGCAAGGTCACCGGATACCTGGACGGACCCGGGGAGAACGACCAGCTGCGGCGGGCCCGGCGCAGCGAGGCGCTGGCCCGGAGCAAGGCCCTGGTCGTCCTCTGCTCCCCGGAGTACTTCCAGGACGCCGAGTGCCACAACGAGTGGCTCGCCTTCCACAAGCGGCTTTCCCCGGACGGGAGTTCGGACGCCGCTGTGATCACCGTGCTGTGGGAGCGGCTCTGGAGCAGTGCACCCGACGGGGTCGCCCTCGACGAGCAGGACCTGCGCTTACAGTTCGGCGAGAACGGACTGCGGCACCAGTTGGCGCAGCGTCGGGCCCAGTACCTGGTCGGAGTGCGGAGCGTGGCCGAGGCCATAGTGCACGCGGTGGAGAAGATCGACCTGGCTCCGGGCGCGGAAACGGGCCTGTCGCGCGAACCCCAGCCCTGGCCCGACCATCCGGCGGTGCGGAGCCTGCGCATCCTGGTGCTGGCCAGGACCACCGGCGAGAGCCTGCCGCCCGGCTGCGACCCCGCGGACTACAGCGAGCTCCCCGAGCTGTGGCAGCCCTACCGTGAGGAGGGCGCAAGGCCGTTGGCCGAGCTCGCCGCCGCGGTGGCCAGGGACAGCAATGTGCACGTGCGCTCGGTCGAGGACTTCGAGCGGGCCAGCCGGAGGGCCGCCGGCACCGTCGAGGACGTCGAACTCGTCCCGCAACTGCTGCTGCTGGACCGCTGGGCGCTGCAGAACGACACCATGCTGCGGCATCTGCTGGGGTACAACCAGCAGCGCCGGCGTCCGGTGGCGGTGATGGTCCCCTGGGTGCCCAGGTCCGACAGCATTCCCCGCCGGTCCAAACAGGAGATCGAGCAGCTCAGGTTGCTGACCTGGGACACCCTCAACGTCGCACTGGGGCAGCCCACGCCGGGCTACGAGCACCTGCGCGGCGGCATCCCCGACGCGGCCACGTTCGCCGCACTGGTGCCGGTCGCCCTGCGCCAGGCACGCAATGCCTTCATCCAGCTCCATGCCCTCCGTTCGTCCACATCCCAGAAGGGTCCGCAATGAACGCCGTCAGTCCGAGGAGTGCTCCGGAGGACCGCCAGGGGCGGGTCGTCACCTTCTACTCCTACAAGGGCGGCACCGGCCGGACCATGACCATGGCCAATGTCGCGTGGATCCTGGCCGCCAACGGCAAGAAGGTACTCACCGTGGACTGGGACCTGGAGGCCCCGGGCCTGTCCCGGTTCTTCCACCCGTTCCTCAACGAGGAGGCCCTCGCCACCACGGGCGGTGTCGTCAACATGGTGAACGACTACCTGGAGCGGTCCCTGGACAACCCCTCGGACGCAGCCGCCCGGTTGAGCGGCCACGCCGCGGTGCAGCAGCAGGCGATCAAGCTGAACTGGAACTTCCCCGACGGGGGCAGGATCGACTTCATCTCCGCGGGCAAGCAGAACAACGACTACGGGTCCATTCTCGACGGCCTCAACTGGGACCAGTTCTACGAGCGCTACTACGGCGGGGTGTTCCTCGACGCGCTGCGCGAGGAGATGGTCAGGAGCTACGACTACGCCTTCATCGACAGCCGTACCGGGCTCAGCGACACCTCCAGCATCTGCACCCAGCAGCTCCCGGACGACGTGGTGGTGTGCTTCACCCTCAGCGACCAGAGCATCAGGGGGGCCGCCCTGGTTGCCCGGCACATCCAGACCCGGGGCGTCATCGGCCACAGCACGGATCCCATCAGAATCCTTCCGGTGCCCATGCGCATCGACGAGGGCGAGAAGGACCGTGCCGAGCGCGGTCGGGCGGAGGCGCGCAGCAAGTTCGAAGGTCTGCCCAAGGCGCTCTACACCGTCAAGGACGACCAGTACTGGGGCTCCATCGAGATCCCCTACAAGCCCTACTACGCCTACGAGGAGATCCTGGCGGTCTTCGGCGACCAGACCGGCATCCCCAACACCGTGCTCGGCGCGTGCGAGCGGCTGACCCGCGAACTGACCAGGGGTGAGGTCTCCGCCCTGCCGCCCATGGCGGAGCCGCTGCGGCTGGCCACCGTCGCCAAGTTCGACCGCAAGCCGATCGGCGGCGGGGAGGACACCCGGTTCCACCTCTGGTACGCGGTGGAGGACCAGATGTGGCTCGACTGGACGAGCTACCTGCTGGAGGCAGCCGGCTACCGCTTCGCCGCCTCCCGCATCGACTCCGACGCGCCCGACGAGGCGAAGGGGGCGGCCAACGGCGGTTCGCCGGACCCCCTGGTGACCGTGCCGCTGCTCACGGTGCGCTTTCTCCAGGCGGCCAGGGCCAGTGAGTTCTGGGGCCCGGTCTCCAGCAGCAGCCTGGCCCTGACCCGGCCGCGGACGCTCGGCCTGCGCCTGGGTTCGGTCCCGCCGGGCGCGCCGAGCGGTCACAGCTTCCCGCTCGACCTGACCTCCCCGGCGCTGACTCCGGTCGTGGCGGCAGAACAGCTGATCAAGTACTTCGGCGGCGACGAGGCCGCCGTCCAGGCGGCCAGGACCGCCCTCGACGCGCCGGACGCCCCGCGCTACCCGGGCATCCGTCCCGAGTTCGTCGCCCTCCAGAGCCGCAACAGCGACTTCACCGGCCGTGCCAAGGAGCTGGCCGAGCTGCGGCGGACCCTCACCGGGCGGTCCGCCCAGGAGCCGACCAGTGGGACCCAGGCACTGCACGGCCTCGGCGGGGTGGGCAAGTCCCAGCTCGCCCGTGAGTACGCCTACCGCTTCATGTCGGACTACGACCTGGTCTGGTGGGTGCCGTCCGAGCAGACCTCCTCCATCACGACCGAGCTGGCGGCGATCGCCGACCGTCTCGGCATCCGCGGAACCCTCGGTGAGGCCGACGCCGCGATCCTGGTCAAGGACACCCTGGCCGCCGGAACGCGCATCGGCAGATGGCTGCTGATCTTCGACAACGCCGAGGACCCGGAGACTCTCACCGAGTTCCTGCCGGGCGGGGACGGCCATGTCATCATCACCTCCCGGAAACAGGTGTGGAGCCAGGAGGCGTCCGAGCTGGAGGTGGACGTCTTCACCCGGCAGGAGAGCGTCTCCCACCTGGAGCGCCGTGTCCCGGAGATGTCCGACACGGAGGCGGCCCAGCTGGCCGAGGAGCTGGGGGACCTGCCGCTCGCGGTCGAGCAGGCGGCAGCCTTCCTGCGGTTGAGCGGCATGCCCGTGGAGACCTACATGGACCTGCTCAAGCAGCACCCGGCGGACATCTTCGACCAGGCTCCGCTCGCGGCGGACTACCCCGTCCCGATCAGGACCACCTTCGCGGTGTCCCTGAACACCCTGGAGAAGGAGTGGCCGTCCGCCCGCCGGCTGATGCAGATGTCCGTCTTCCTGGGGCCCGAGCCGTTCTCGCAGAAGTTGCTGCACCGCAATCCGGCGATGCTGACCGCCCTCGCGGTGCAGGACCCGCGGGTACGCAAGGGCGGGGCGTCGGTGCTCGGCGGGATCAGCCGGGCGATCCGAAGCCTCTCGCTGGCCAAGGTGGACGGCAGGCGCGGCACCATCCAGGTGCACCGGGTGCTCCAGGCGCTGCTCCGGGCCCAGATGACCGAGGACGAGCGCGAGCAGATCCAGCGCGAGGTGCAGCTGGTGCTCGCCGAGTGCAGGCCACTGGACGGCGAGGTGGAGGACCCGGAGAACCGGCCGGACTTCGAACTCATCCGACCCCACCTCGCGGCCTGCGGGGCTGAGGAGTCGGAGATCTCCGAGGTGCGGCAGCTGATGATCGATCTGGTCCGGCTGCACTGGCGCAACGGCGACTACACCCTCGCCAAGAGCGAGGGGGAGCGGCTGGACGCGTTGTGGTGCTCCACCCTGGGCCCGGAGCATCCGCAGACCCTCGCCCTGCGCACCATCAGGGCCAACGTCCTGCGCGACCAGGGGCGTTACCGGGAGTCCCTGGAACTGGACCAGCGGACCTGGGAGCAGCAGTCCACCCTGCTGGGCGAGGACGACCTGAGCACCCTGGCCACCGCCCGCGGCCTGGCCGGCGGCCTGCGGGCGCTGGGCCGCTACCAGGAGGCGCTGGACCGCGACCTGCTCACCCACGCCAGCCTGGTCGAGCAGTTCCTGGAGGAGGACCGCCAGGTTCTGAACCTCACTCACAACCTGGCCATCGACTACCGGCTCCTCGGTGACGCCAAGAGCGCCCAGCAGTACGACGAGCGCACCGAGCGCCTGCGCCGGCAGGGGCTGGGACCGGACCACGCCCGGACCCTGGCATCCCAGCTCTACCTGGCCCGGGACAAGCGGGACGGCGGCGAGCTGAGGGACGCGGCAGCGGACCTGGAACGGCTCCACGAGGCGTTCCGTCGGCTCCAGGGCGACGACTCACCCGACACCCTGCGCGCCGCCAAGAGCCTCGCCGTGTCCCTGCGCGTGCTGGGTCAGTACGAGCGGGCCGCGGCCCTCACCGATGACACCCTGGCACGGTTCGTGGAGCGCTACGGCGAGGACGGCCCCGATACTCTTCAGTGCGCCCTGAACAAGGCGGCGGACGACTGGAGCCTCGGCCGTCCGGGGGACGCGCTGCGCCGGGCGCAGGACGTCTGGCAGCGCTACCGTCGCCTTCTCGGCGACGACCACCCCAATTCGCTGGCCTGCAGTGACAATGTGTCCGTCTACCTCCGGACGCCGGGAGCCAGCCGCCAGGACCGCCGACGTGCCGCCGGTCTGGGGGAGACCGCCACCACCCGGCTGACGGAGTTGCTGGGCGCGAGCCATCCCTTCACCCTGTGCGCTGAGGTGAACTGGGCCAATGCCCGGGCCGAGCTGGAGGAGCTGGCGGCGGCGGAGGCCAGCGAACGGTCCTGCCTGTCCCGGCTCGCCGTCCACCTGGGTGAGGACCACCCGGACACCCTCGCCTGCCGGTCCAACCTGGCGGTGACCCTCAAGGCCCTGGGCCGCACCGTGGAGGCACAGCGCCTGCACGACGAAGCGGTCGAGGCGTTCAACCACGACCGCAACTTCGGTGAGACCCACCCCGACACGGTCAGTGCCGAGGGGTGGGAACGGATCAATCACATCCTGGAACTCCAGGCTTGGTGAGCAGGCTCAACACGTCGGGCAGGCGCGCGATGGCGTCGAAGTGGGCCGCCCCCGGCTCCATTCCCAGTTCGGAGCCGGGGAGGTGCTCGTGCAGCCAGGAGGAGTGGCTGACCGGTGAGAAGACGTCGTCGGTGCCGTGCCACAGCAGGACCCTGGAGGTGATCTCGGAGAGCCGGAAGCCCCAGTCGTCGACGAAGGCGAGCGCGTCGTCGATCCACCCGTCGCCGTCCTGGCGCAGGGCCTCCCGGTAGCTGTCCTTGAGTATCCGGCGGATGCCGGCGTCGGCGATCACCTGGAGATCGGCTGCCCGCACCTCGGCCAGGAGTTGCGTGATCAGTTCCTCGGGAGCCTTGTGGATGGCCCTGGCGCGCTTCCGGAGGCTCTCGGTGAGGGCCTCCAGACCCTCCATCGCTCGGCCGTACTCCTCCCGGTTCCCCGGGCCCATGCCCTCGAACCAGGAGTCACGCATGCCGTCGTCGCCGATCCGGGGGGCCAGGCTGACCAGGGCCGCGGTACCGATCACCCGGTCTCCGAGCTTGGCGGCGCAGGCAAGCGCGTGCGGGCCGCCGCCGGAGCGTCCGACGACGGCGAAGCGATCCACGTCCAGTTGGTTGGCGATGGCTTCCACATCTTCGGCCGCGTCGACGACACGACGCCCCAGGTGCCGGTCGGACCAGCCGTACCCGGGCCGGTCGTAGGCGATCAGCCTGATTCCCTGGCGGTAGAGCACGCCGTCGCGGGGGGCCACGCCGATCCTGCTGCCGGGGGTGCCGTGCAGCACGAAGACGGCGGTGCCGTTCTTCTTGCCCCACTCCTTCACGCACAGCTGTCGACCGTTCTTGGCACTCACCATGCGGGCGTCAGGGGGAGGGGAGAGCGGGGTGGAGAGCGCTGCCGGCTTCTCCGCGAGATGCTGCGGCATCAGTCGCCGACCTCCCAGCCGAGCTCGCGTCCCGGGCTGTGCCTGTGGCGCATGAAGTCACCCGTCATGCCGTCAGCCTTCAGCACTAACCCACGAAACACGAGCTCACCCCTCCGTTTTCACACGATTGGATCAAGGAGGGCACTCTCGTGCGATGCGACAGCGTGTCATGCCGGCCCCCAGCCCCCTGGGTCGCACTAGCGACGTGGACGTGATAATACGTCACATGAGCCCCAGAGAAAGGGTTCTGGCACATAATTACCTACCGAGCCCTCCCTGGCGACAGTGGGGCTTTCAGTATGGCCACGGTTGACGGGGCCGCGAAACCTGCTTGGACGAGTTTCGCCTTCTTTGGCCGAAGTAGCGCCCTCTTCCGGTACACCCTCTGGCGGGTTCGGACCGGATCCCCAATCATGGGTGTGCAGACCCGATCGAACAGGTCACCGCAGACCTGACGGGTGCTCCATCTCCGCCACACCAGGGATGTCGAGTTGGTGCCCTTCCGGCAGTTCGTCCTCAAGCTCCACAGCCGATGTGACCTCGCCTGCGACCACTGTTACGTCTACGAGCACGAGGACACGCAGTGGCGGGGCCGACCCATGGCCTCGCCCAGGCGGGTACTGGAGCAGACCGCCGTGAGGATCGCCGAGCACGCTGCCGCGCACCGGCTGTCGAGCGTCCGGGTCGTGCTGCACGGCGGTGAACCATTACTCGCCGGTCCGGAGACGATCGGATTCGCGGCGGAACAGCTCAGGGCCGCGCTGCCCGATTCGTGCGGGCTCGACCTGCGCATCCACACCAACGGGGTGCTGCTCGACCGGCGCTTCTGCGACCTCTTCCTGGAACACGACATCAGGGTCGGCATCTCCCTCGACGGGGACAGGGCGGCGAACGACCTGCACCGGCGCTACGCCGACGGGCGCAGCAGCCACAGCAAGGTCCTCAGTGCTGTCGCGCTGCTGCAGGAGCCCGGGTACCGGCGCCTCTTCGCCGGCATCCTGTGCACCATCGACGTACGCAACGACCCTCTGGCGGTGTACGAGGCGCTGACGGCACTCGACCCCCCGGGGATCGACTTCCTGCTCCCCCATGCGACCTGGGTGCACCCCCCGCTGCGGCCCGACGGCCCGGAGAGCACTCCCTACGCCGCCTGGCTCGGCGCGATCTACGAGCGCTGGGAGGCCGAGGGACGGCCGGTGCCGGTGCGCACCTTCGATTCGGTCCTGAGGACCCTGCACGGACTGAGCAGCCTGACCGAGAACCTCGGGCTGGAACCCGCCGACCTCGTGGTGATCGAGACGGACGGCACCCTGGAGCAGGCGGACTCGCTGCGCACCGCCTTCGACGGGGCGGCGGGGACCGGGTTCAACGTCTTCGACCACGACCTCGACCGGGCGGCACGGCACCCGGGCATGATCGACCGTCAGCTGGGCCTGGCCGGCCTCTGCGCCACCTGCCGGTCCTGTCCGGTGGTCAGCTCCTGCGGAGGCGGCCTCTACGCGCACCGGTACCGGGAGGAGAACGGCTTCGAGAATCCCTCGGTCTTCTGCGGAGACCTCAAGGAGTTCATCACCATGGTCGCGGCACGTGGAGAGGGGACGGATCCCGCGCGGACGGAGCCGACCGCCGGCACCGGACTGACGGACCGGCAGTGGGACGAACTGGCGGCCGGGCACGGCGGCACCGAGGCCGTGCGGGTCCTGGTCGGCCAGCAGTTGGAGATCGACCGCACCCTGCTGGCCCACGTCGCGACCTCGGCCTCCGCACCCTCGGCCTCGACCTCGGCCTCGTGGCGGCTGCTGACGGAGTTCGACGTCCAGGTGCCCGACGCGTGCGACCAGGTCATGTCCCACCCCTACAACCGCACCTGGGCGACGGGGCGGTGGCAGCGCGGCGACGGCGGTGACAGCGGCGACGGGCTGGCGGAGTCGGCCGCAGCGGTCGCCCTGCGCGCCGGGTCCGAGGCGGAGGTGCGGGTCCCGCTGCGTGGCGGCGTACTGAGGCTTCCGGGCCTCGGACGGTTGCTGGTCGACGGGGACGCGGCCTTCGTATCGGTGCGGTCGTGCGAGGACGGGTTCACGGCCACGACCGACTCCGGGGCGACGGTCCGCATCGCCTGGGCACAGCAGGACCCGCGCTGGCAGCCGACGCGCACGGTGGCTGCCGACGCCGACTGGACCGTCCGTCTGGAGGACACCGACCCCTGTCGGGACGCCCACGGACATCCGGTGTCCGCGCGCCTCGGTCCGGAGGAGTTCGCCGCCTGGGAACGCGACCTGACCAGCGCCTGGGCGCTCATCAAGCGCATACTGCCGGGATACGCCGAGGGCATCGCCGCCGGCCTCTCGGTGATCACCCCGTTGCAGCGGCCCTCCGGGCGCCGTGACATCAGCTCGTCCGCGCGAAGCGCCTTCGGGGCGGTGGGCATCGCCCGGCCTGCGACTGCGGACACCCTGGCACTGCTGCTGGTCCATGAGTTCCAGCACGTGAAGCTCGGTGCGGTGCTGGACCTCGACGACCTCATCGACGGGAACGACGCCCGGGCGTTCCACGCGCCGTGGCGGGAGGACCCGCGTCCGTTGGAGGGTCTGCTCCAGGGGACGTACGCCCATGTCGCCGTGACGGAGTACTGGCGCGCCCGCTGGCAGGACCTGCGGGGCCGGCACGGTTTCGGCACGGCGGCCGACCGTGCCCAGGACGAGTTCGCACGTTGTCTGGCCGACACCGCCCAGGCACTCGGGTCCCTGTCCGCATCGGGGTCGCTGACCGGGCTCGGCGGCCGCTTCGTCGCCGGCATGGAAGCCACCCTGAGGCCTTGGCTGGACGAACTCGACAGCGATGACGGCGACAGCGCCCGGCCGGTTGCCTCCCACGTAAGGTGATAGGCCGACGGCAGCTTGTCGACGACCTGGGCCGCATCGGTGTCCGTCCGGGCGGAGTGCTTTTCGTGCAGGCCTCGCTCCGCAGCATCGGCCAGGTCCGCGGCGGTGTCCGCACCGTCGTGGACGCGCTGCTGGAGGCCGTCGGCCCGATGGGCACGCTGGTGGTCTACACAGCCACCCCGGAGAACTCGCTGAGCTCTCCGGCGTACCTGGCGGACACCGCGGGAATGGTCCTGAGAAGCCAGAAGATCGCCTATCGGCGCGCCATGGAGCCCTTCGACATCGACCGCACCCCCAGCTCGCGGAGGACGGTCGGCATCGTCTCGGAGGCCGTCCGGACCACCCCGGGCGCACTGCGCAGCGCGCACCCGCAGACCTCCTTCGCGGCCATGGGGCCCAGGGCGGCGGAGATCGTGGCCGACCACCGGTTGGACTGCCACCTCGGTGAGGACTCCCCCGTGGGCCGGCTCTACGAGATGCAGGCCCAGGGACTGCTGCTCGGGGTGACCGACCGGACGTTCACCCCGTACCACCTCGCCGAGTACTACCCGCCGAACCCGCCGGTGCGGGTGCACGCCGCACTGGTCAGCACCGAGCACCGCCTGCGCTGCTGGAAGCTCTTCAACGCCGTTGACCTGGACGACGGGCACTTCCCGGAGATGGGGGAGCGGATCCGCAGAGAGGTCCCTTTCGGGGAGGGGCAGGTCGGTGCGGCCGACAGCCTGTTGGTTCCGCTGGTCCCGGCGGTGGACGCGGCCCGCCGCTGGATCATGGAGCGCTACCTCGCCGACCGGATGACGCCCCCCGCCTACGGCATCATCCGCAGGCTCCACACCTGCTGCATGCCGCCCGAACTCTGGTCCGAATCATGCACTTTCACCACCGTGGAGCGCGACAGCGGGGAGTTGCGTACCCTTTCCCTGAAGGAGTTCATGACGACACGTCAGGCTCTGTTGAGTGGGGGTGCCCGTTGAGTGTCCGCGGCGGGTGGGGTGAGGACACGCCTCGGCCCTTCTTCTTCCTGAGCTACGCACACACCCCGGCCAGCAGCCAGGTCGGAGGAGACCCCAACCACTGGGTGCACCGCCTGTTCAATGACCTGTGCGCAGCCGTCATGGAACTGACGGACCTCCCGGAGGGCGAGCCGCCCGGCTTCATGGACCGGGGAATGAACGTCGGCGAGAGATGGGCCGAGCGGATCGGTGAAGCCCTGGCGCACTGTCGGGTGTTCGTCCCGCTCTACTCTTCCCGGTACTTCCAGAGCGTCGCCTGCGGCCAGGAGTGGCAGGCCTTCTCCTCGCGCCCGGTCTACCGGATACCCGGCACACTGGGCCCTGCCACCGGCATCGTGCCGGTGCTGTGGGTCCCCGGCCGGCAGCACGACCTGCCCCTCGCGGCAAGCCAACTGCAGTTCAACCACAGCGAGTTCGGCGAGGATTATCTGCGAGAGGGTCTCTACGCCCTGCTGAAGCTCAACTACTTCCGCGACGCGTACCAGCTCGCGGTGCACCGGCTGGCGCAGCGCATCGTGCAGATGGCCGAGCAGACGATGATCCCGGTAGGTCAGGAGCTGGACTTCCAGTCCCGGCCCAGCGCCTTCGAGAAGCCCGTTCCCGCGCGCCGGCTGCGGATAGCGGTGCTTGCCTGCGACTCGACCCGGCTGCCGGAGGGCCGCTCTTCGGCAGCGTACGGCGAGAGCCAGCTGGACTGGCAGCCCTACCGTTCGGAGTCCAGCCGCCCGCTGGTGCTGCACGCCGATCAGGCGGCCCGGCAGTTGGGCTTCCACCCGAGCATCCACGAGTTCGAGGAGGAGGCCGGTGCGGTGCTGAACGCGGAGAAGCCGACCGCTCCCGGCCTGCTGCTGCTGGACCGGTTCGCACTGCTCGATCCGGCTCGGCTGGAGTTGGTCAAGGCCTTCGACCGGTGCAGCCCGGCCTGGATCAGCCTGATGGAGCCCTGGGATCCGGATGACCCCGAGTGCCAGGCGGCGGACGAGAGCCTGCACAACGCCGCAGAGGAGGCGCTGAGGCACTGGCGGCGGGACAGCAGACCGAGCTTGCGCGGCGGATCCGACGGGCTTCCGACCCTGGACTGTTTCGAGGCGGAGGTACCCGAGGCCATCCATCGGGCCATCCTCGGCTTCGCCGGGCGCGGCGGACCCTCACCGCCACCGGGCGGCTACTTCGGCGGTTCCGGCCGCTCCACCCTGCGCGCCGGGACCTTGCCGGACCGTGACGGGGCGACGACGACCGACCGCAGGCTACTGCACTGACAGCACCGCGCCACCGACAGCAGTGAACGAGATCCGGCGGAGGGAACCCATGACCAGCGAGTACCAGGTGGAGGATCGGGGCGGCCGCATCATCACCTTCTACTCCTACAAGGGCGGGACCGGGCGCACCATGGCGCTGGCCAACACCGCCTGGATCCTGGCTGCCAACGGGTATCGGGTGCTGACGGTGGACTGGGACCTGGAGGCGCCCGGACTGGCGCACTTCTTCCGGCCCTTCCTGGACCAGGACGATCTCGCGGCCACCACGGGAGTGATCGACCTGATCATGGACTACCGGGATGAGGCCCTTCGGGAGCAATTCCACGAGGACGGCTGGCACCGGGAGTTCGCGACGGTCCGGCGGCATGCGACCTCGTTGAACTGGTCCATGTTCCAGGAGGGGGGGCGGTTGGACCTACTGCCGGCCGGTCAGGTGCGCAGCGACTACGCGGCGACCGTCGCCGCCATCAACTGGGACCACTTCTACGCCGAGTTGGACGGCAGCAAGTTCTTCCAGGCGATGCGTACCGACATGCGTGCCCACTACGACTACGTCCTGATCGACAGCCGGACCGGACTGTCGGACATCGCCGACATCTGCACCGTGGAGATGCCCGACGACCTGGTGGTCTGCTTCACCCTCAGCGACCAGAGCATCGAGGGCGCCTCGGCCATCGCCCGCACCATCAACGAGCGCTACCGCAGCAGGGGCATCCGGATCCTGCCCGTCCCGATGCGGGTGGACGACTTCGAGAAGGTCAAGGCGGACGCCGGCCGGGCGCTGGCCCGGCAGCGCTTCGGCGGACTGCCCGAGGACATGAACGAGGCCCAGCTCGCCCAGTACTGGGGCGCGGTGGAGATCCCGTACCGGCCCTTCTACGCCTACGAGGAGATCCTGGCCGGCTTCGGGGATCAGCCGGGCTCGCCGACTTCGATGCTCTCCGCCTGCGAGCGGCTGACGGCGGCGCTGACCCGGGACCAGGTGGTGGGCCTGCCGCCGATGCCGGAGGACGTACGGCTGCGCTACGCCGACTCCTTCACCCGGCGCCGTCCGGCGATAAGGGAGGACATCTTCCTGTCCTACGCGCCCGAGGACCGGATGTGGGCGGACTGGATCGAGGCGCTGCTGACCCGCGCCGGGCTGCGGGTGCTGCCCAGGGAGGTGGGCGCCGACCCCAGGGCCGAGGCCGAGCGCGGGATGGACGCCGCGGCCCGCACCCTGGTGGTGCTGTCCCCGGCGTACGTGCGCTCGCCACAGGCGCATGCGGTGTGGAACTCGGTGGCCGACTTCGACCCGGCCGGCGTCCGGCGCGAGCTGATCCCGGTGCGGGTCGGCGACGTCCGCCTCACCGCTCCGTTCAACAACCGCAACCAGGTGGACGTGCTGCGCCTGGACGAGGCCCAGGCGGCGTCGGAGCTGTTGCGTGCCCTGCGCCGAGGCGAGCAGGACGTGCACAAGCTGCTGGTCACCGGCGGGCCCAGGTTCCCCGGCACCCGTCCGGCGATCTGGAACGTCAAGCCGCGCAACCCGGCCTTCACCGGCCGGTCGGCGATCCTGGACAGGCTGCGGGACCAGCTGCGCGGCGGCAACCCCGCCGTGGTGCTGCCGACACCGACCACGCTCTACGGCCTCGGCGGCGTCGGGAAGACCCAGGTGGCGCTGGAGTACGCGCACCGCTTCATGGCCGACTACGACCTGGTCTGGTGGGTCGACGCGGAGCAGCCCGACCAGGTGATGCTGTCCCTGGCCGAACTCGCCGTCAAACTCGACCTGCGTCCCGGCGACAACGCGGCCGAGGCGGCCGAGGCGGCCAGGGAGGCACTGTGGCAGAGCAGCAAGGTGGGACGCTGGCTGCTGATCTTCGACAACGCCGACCGGCCCTCGGAGATCGCCGGATTCCTGCCGGGCGGCCCCGGACACGTCCTGATCACCTCACGCAACCAGGCCTGGACCGGCCAGGCCGAACCGCTGCCGGTGGACGTCTTCACGCGCCAGGAGAGCGTCGAGCACCTGCGCCGACGCAACACCGGGATGTCCCGGGCGGACGCCGACCGGGTCGCCGAGGCGGTCGGGGACCTCCCGCTGGCCGTGGAGATCGCCGCCGCCTGGTTGGAGACCACCGGGACGCCGGTCAGCTCGTACATCGCCGAGCTCCAGGGGGAGGCGGTCAGGGCGCTGACGACCACTCAGCAGGAGGTCCCGGACTACCCCCGGCGGTTCAGCGCCACCTGGAACGTCTCCATCGCCAGGCTCCGCGAGCAGTCCCCGGCCGCGAACCGGCTGCTCCAACTGTGCGCGTACTTCTCCGCCGAGCCCATCGCGATCAGCCTGATCTACAACGACCAGATGATGCGCTCGCTGGTCGCGCTGGATCCGGATCTGCAGGAGAGCGTGATGCTGGGCAAGGTGGTCCAGGCGATCACCCGGTACGGGCTCGCCAAGGTCGACTCCAACAGCCGGACCTTCCAGATGCACCGGATGGTGCAGGCGGTGATCCGCTCCGAGCTGACCACCGAGCAGCAGGAGACGACCATGCACGAGGTGCACCAGATCCTGGCCGGCGCCCGCCCCGGGTCGCTGGACATCGACGACTGGGCGAGCTGGCCCGACTTCGAGCGGATCTGGCCGCACCTCGGCCCCTCGCTGGCCCAGGACTGCGACGAGTCGGAGGTCCGCCAGCTGCTCATCGACCGCGTCCGCTACCTGTGGAAGCGCGGCGAGCTGGAGGTGGCCCAGGAGCTGGGCCACCGGCTGGAGGACGCCTGGACCGCCAAGCACGGCCCCGACGACCGGCAGACCCTGCTGCTGCGGTTCCAACTGGCCAACGTGGTCCGCTCGCAGGGCCGTTTCGGGGAGGCCCTGGAACTGGACCAGAGCACCTGGGACCGGCAGCGCCGGCTGCTCGGGCCGGACCACCTGCACTCGCTGATGACGGCCGGCAGCCTGGCGGGCGACCTGCGGGCGCTGGGCCGTTTCAGGGAGGCCATGGAGCTGGACATGGAGACCTACGCCAAGCTCAGGGACACCTACGGGGAGCTGAGCAACCGCACCCTGCTGACAGCCAACAACCTCGCCCTGGACTACCGCTTCACCGGTGACTACGAGGCCGCCCGCCAGTTGGACCAGGAGACCTACGACAAGCGCGACGCGGTGCTCGGTTCCACCCACCAGGACACCCTGGCCAGCAAGGCGGCGCTGGCCGAGGACCTGCGGGCGCTCGGCGACTACGAGGGCTCGGTGCAGCTGCTGGAGGAGTTCCAGGAGGCGTACCGGGAGGTGCCGGTCACCGACCTGCCCAAGCTGCGCTACGCCAAGAGCTATGCGGTGGCGCTGCGCAGGGTCGGCCGACTGGGCGAGGCCAGGCAGCTCACCAGGGACACCTACGGCCAGTACCTGGAGCGCTACGGCGCCGTCGCCCCCGACACCCTGGCCTGCGCGCTCAACCTGGCGGCGGACTACTCGGCGGCCGGGGACAAGGAGGCCGCCAGGGACTTCGCCGCCGAAGTGCACCAGGGCTACCGGGAGTCACTGGGCAGCGAGCACCCGTATACCCTGGCCTGCGCCAACAACGTGGGCATATACCTCCGTGACAGCGGTCAGCTGGCCGAGGCCACGGCGCTGGGCGAGTCCACGCTGGCCTCCATGCAGCGGGTGCTCGGCCCCGAGCACCCGTTCACCCTCTCGGTCATGGTCAACCTCGCCAACTGCTACGGCGACATCGGGGACCTGGACCGGGCCGAGGACCTGGGCCGCACCGCGCTGCGCGGGCTGGTCCACCGGTACGGGTCGCGCCACCCCGACGTGGTGGTGTGCGAGGGCAACCTGGCCGTCACCCTGCGTGACTCCGGCCGTCGGGCCGAGGCCGTGGAACTGCGTGGCCGGGTGGTCGACGAGTTGATCCGGCAGTTCGGGGAGGAGCACCCGATGACCCGCAATGCAAGGGGCTGGAAGCGCAACGGACACGACCTGGAGCTCCAGCCGGTGTAGCCGAGCCCGTTGCCGCCGGCACCGTAGGGTCACACCCGGTGCTGGCTGCGCGCCCGCCAGACGATGTGCTCGCGGGAGATGGCGTCCTCGGCCTCCCTGGCCAGGAGGGACCACTCGGCCTCGGCGCCCGGGCTGTCCGGGTCGAGGCGGCTCAGCCGGATGTCGATGCCGTCCAGCTCCCGGGCGGCGAGGCGGTAGGAGGCGCCCAGCGGGCGGTACTGCTTCAGCTGGATCCAGGCCGTCGTGGCGGCGGCGCAGGCGGAGACCATGCCCAGGGCCCGCAGTTGGGGCAGGGCGGTGGCCTCCAGGGCGGCGATGAGCATGCCGGCGGCGAAGACCGCGGCCATCCCCACGCCCCAGAGCTGGACCTTCTGGTCGCAGTCGTCGGCGCGGGCCAGGTACCAGACCCGCTGGGCCCGTACCCGCTCCGAGAGGTAGAGCTCGCGGCGCCGGCGCAGCGATTCGCCGCGGTGGAACCGCATCTCGGCGTTGATCTGCGAGTCGGGGCCCGGCGCCGGGCCGTCGCCGAAGGTGAAGGGGATGTCCCTGACCATCGCGTCGAACCGCTTGATCGCGTCCGCGTCCTCGGCGGGGCCGTCGAAGGGCTGGGCGCGGACCACGAACTTCCAGGTCAGCGCCTTGACCGACTCGGCCGCCGAACGGCCCTCGTACCACTGCTCCTGCGGGGCCCGGCGGTGCAGCCGCAGCGCGGTGCCCGCGGCGCCGGCGAAGCAGGCGATCGAGATCAGCGGCACGACGTTGATGCCGCTGATCCGGTGCTCGGGCAGCGCCCCGAAGAGGGCGGCCAGGATGGTCAGTCCCAACTGCCAGCGGTACCAGTGCAGGGCGAAGTCCTGGCCCCGGAGCGAGGCCAGGTCGGCAGCCCAGAACGGGTCCGGAAGCAGTTCCGCCTCACGGTTGCGCGGTGGGTCCTGATTCGGCATCCATGTCCCCCTAGGCTTTCCATCAGTCTGCCCAGTGGACCCGCTGCCGTACAGAACGCGAACATGTGCTTCAGACTCTCCGGTCGCGCCTGGCCCGCCAGATGGTGTGCTCCCGGGAGACCGCGTCCTCGGCGTCGCTGGAGAGCCGGGCCCAGACCGCCTCGGCGTGCTGGGCGGTGAGGTCGAGCCGGCTCAACTGGGCTTCGATGAGGTCGAGTTCACTGGCCGCCAGGCGGTAGGCGGCGGCCAGCGGGCGGAACTGCTTGAGCTGGATCCAGGCGGTGACCGCGGCGGCGATGGTGGTGCACACCCCGAGCAGGTGCAGGTCGAGGATGCCCAGGAACTGGGTCAGCGCCACCACCACGGCCAGGATGATGGTGCCGGTGGAGACCAACTGCCAGGTGGTGGTGGCGTTCTCGCAGCGTTCGGCCCGGGACAGGTACCAGACCCGCTGGGCCCTGATCCGCTCCTGGAGGTAGAGGTCGCGGCGCACGCTCAGCGGGGTCTGCCGCAGCCGGTGCATCTCGTCGGTGATCATCGGCTTGGCGCCGGGCGGGATCACCGGGCTCTTCTGGAACGCCGCGAAGACCTCGCTCATCTGCTCCAGGTAGGCGTTGTCGGAGTCCAGCGACTCGCCCTCGCCGGCGAACGGCCAGGCCCGCACCACGTACTTCCAGACCAGGGTCTTCACCGACTCGGCGGCGGCGCGGCCCTCGTACCAGAGCGACTGCGGCTTCTCGTGGCCCAGCCGCCACCAGAAGTAGCCGGCCCCGGCGAAGAACGCGGCGGAGACGGCCTGGAACCAGTTGAGGTGGTTGTGCCGGACATCGGTGATCCCGGCCAGCGCGGCCAGCACCAGCATGAGTATCTGGCCCCGGTACCAGCGGATGGAGCGTTCCTGGCCCTGCAGCGACGCCTGGTCGGCCGTCCAGAAGGGCTCGGGGAGCAGTTGCCGCTCCCGGTGGCCAGGTGGATCCTTGTGGACCATCGACATCCCCCTTGTCTCGACCGTCCTCGCCAGTGTGACGGTGCCCAGGGGTGCGGCACAGCACACGTATCCGCCGAAGTTTCGATACGCCTGGCGGGAGTTGACCGACGGTCAGGCCCGGATGACCTGCACACCGGCCTGCTGGAACGGCTTGATCTGCTCGTCGCTCGCGCCGGAGTCGGTGACCAGGACGTCCACGGCGTCGATCCCGCAGATCCGGGCGAAGGCGCGGCGGCCGACCTTGCTGCTGTCGGCGACCACCACCACCCGCCGGGCCCGCTCCACCAGCAGCTTGTTGACGCCGGCCTCGGCCTCGTTGCGGGCGCTGGCGCCGTCCTGGGCGTCGATGCCGTTGACGCCCAGGACGGTCAGGTCCAGCGTCAGTCCGGCCAGTACCGGGGTGGCCAGCGGGCCGACCAGTTCGTAGGAGCGCGCCCTGGCCACGCCGCCGGTGAGGACGACCTTCACCTCCGGCCTGATGGTCAGCTCGTGCGCGATGTTCAGGGCGTTGGTCACCAGGGTCACCGCCTCGGTGTCGGCCGGCAGCGCCAGCGGGACCAGCCGCAGCGCGATCGCCCTGGCCGTCTCGGTGGTGGTGGTGCCGCCGTTGATCCCGACCATGGTGCCGAGCTCCACCAGGGCGGCGGCAGCGACGGCGATCCGCAGCTTCTCCTCGGCGTGGCTGGCCGCCTTGTAGCGCAGCGGCAGCTCGTAGGTGATCCCGCTGACCTTGGCCCCGCCCCGGGTGCGCACCAGCAGCTGCTGCTGGTCCAGCTCGTCGAAGTCGCGGCGGATGGTCGCCGGGGAGACGTCGAGGTGCTGTGCGGCCTGCTCCACCGAGAGCTGCTCGGAGCGGCCGAGGAGCTCCAGCAGGGCGGTGCGTCGGGCGTGCTTGTCCATACCTGCCATTCAAGCCCATCGTGCGGGCATGGGAACGGCCCCTGGGCCTGCTCCTGTCCCCTCGAGGAGGTGACAGGCGCCGGAGGACGGCCGGCGGGCCCAGGGGCCGGGTGACTGCTCTGGATTGCCCCGCCGCCCTTACGCGCACAGCGGGTAAGGGCTGCTAGGAAGCAGCCACCTCACGAGTCCCGGAAGTACTCATACTTTCGGATCACCTCCTTTCAGTGTGCCGACACTGTAGGCACGCTCCCGCGGCGGCGGCAACGGCATTATTTCGGCGGTCCCTGCACCGGCGCCCCGCCGCCGGCCCCCAATAGCGCGAATCCTCCCGGTCGGGGGACATTTGGCGGAAACCTGTGTACACGGCGGGACAGGCGAGTTGAATGGCTTCGCCCAACGGATCGATCGAAGCCCGGTGGGGGAGGCGCCTCTCATCATGAACATTCCCGCCCAAGGCCCGGCGGCCCCGCCGCTGGACGCCGATGCCAGGCTGCTGTCGGCCCTGCTGGACGGCATGGAGGTCGGCCTCGCCGCGATGGACCGCGACGGCGTGCTGACGCACTGGAACCGCGAGGCCGCCAGGCTGCTCGGCTGGACCGCCCAGGAGGCCGTCGGCCGGGTCGGCCTGGAGGGCTGGGCGCTGCGCCCGGGGGACTCCGACGCCGTCCGCGCGCAGCTGCTCGGCGTGGCCGGAACGCCCCGGGTGCACGAGTTCGCGCTGCTCACCCGGGACGGCCGCCGGGTGCTGGTCCGTGCCCAGGCGCACCGGGTCACCGCCCCGGACAGCCGCCCGCTCGGCCTGTACTTCGCCTTCTCCGAGGCCGGCACCCAGGTCGAGCTGGAGCGCTCGCTGGCCCTGGCCGAGGCGATGATGGACGAGGCGCCGACCGGGGTGGTCCTGGTCGACGCCGATCTGCGCCCCGCCGCGGTGGGCGAGTCCGCGGCCCGCTGGCTGGACTGCGACCGCAACGCGCTGCTCGGCCACCCGCTCGGTGAGGTGCTGGGCGACGGCGTCCAGGAGCTGGAGGCCGCGCTGCAGCACGTCCTCGCCACCGGGAAGCCGCTCAGCGGCGTCAAGCTGTGGGCCGCGCTGCGCACCGACCCGTCCCGGCGCCGCTGCTGGCGCAGCGAGTTCGTCCGGCTCGGCTCCCCGCTCGGGGAGGAGCCGGTGCCGCTGGGCGTGGCCTGGTTCTTCGAGGACGTCACCCTGCACGAGCAGGCCGAGCAGGAGGGGACGGTGCTGCGGTTCCGGGCCACCCAGCTGCGCCGGGCCGGGCAGGCGGCGGCGGAGTGCGAGGACCCGATGGAGGGCGCCGTCGGCTACCTGGACTTCGTCCTGGCCGGGTTCGCCGACTACGCGCTGCTGGACGTGCTGGCGCCGGCGGACACCGCTGCCACCGGTGCGGGCGGCACGGCCGACTCCGCCCCCGGCGGGGACCTGGTGCGCGCCGCGGTCTCCCCGGTCGGCGCGCCGGCCCAGGCGGCCGCCCTGGAGCCGACCGGCATCCCGGCCCGCTACGGCGAGGTCCACCCGGCGGTCCGGGCGCTGGAGCGGGCCGGAACGGTGATCGTCTCCGACTCGGGCGCGCCCACCGTGCCCACCACCCCGTCCCAGGGGCCCGGTCCGGTGCTGGACTGGGCCCTGCTGCGGCGCTGGCCGGCCGGCACCGTGCACGGTTTGTGCACGGCGCTGCGCAGCCGCGGCCGCACCGTCGGCGTGATCACCTTCCTGCGCGGCTCCGGGCGCCAGCGCTTCGACCGCGCCGACACCGCCTACGCCGAGGACATCGCGGCCAGGGTCGCGGCGGCGGTGGACCTGGCCGGGACGCCGCAGAAGGTGTAGCGGGCTGAGAAGGTGTAGCCGGCTCAGAAGGTGTAGAAGACCCGGTCCCGGTGCTCCGCCATCAGCTTGGCGTTCCAGTCCATCCCGCCGTCGACGTTGCCCGAGCGGAACAGCGGCGGGGTCAGGCCCTGGGCGGCCAGCTTGCCCACCGCCACCGCCACCACGGCCTGCATCAGCGCGATGGTGGTGATGCTGGAGACCGGCCCGAAGGTGGTGTCGGCCCCTTCGGCGGTGAGCTCGCCGTCACCCACCGCGATCTTGTTGTCCAGGACGATGTCGCACTCGTCCTTGAGGTAGTGGCCCGAGGGGTGCCGCGAGGAGACCGCCTGCGGATAGGCCAGCGATGTGACTCCGATCACAGTCAGCCCGCGCTCCCGGGCGTGCGCGGCCAGCTCCACCGGCATCACCTGCCGCCCGGACAGCGAGATCACGAACAGCAGGTCGCCGGGCCGGGCCGGACCCGCGTCCAGGGTGGTGGTGGCCAGCCCGGCCACCCGCTCCAGCGAGCTGCCCAGATGCGCCGGCACCACGTTCACCCCGGTGACCCCGGGTACGTCCAGCAGGTTCATCAGCACCAGGCCACCGGCCCGGTAGACCACGTCCTGCGCCGCGAGCGAGGAGTGCCCGGCGCCGAAGGTGAAGATCCGGCCGCCGTCCCGCACCGTGTCGGCCAGCACCTGCGCGGCTCGCTCGATGCCCGCCGCCTCCTCGTCCCTGACCCGCTGCAGCAGGGAGACGGCGGCGTCGAAGTACTGCCCGGCAAGATCGCTCATCGGGTCTGTGCTCCCTTTCGTGGGGGTCATCCGCTGGCACGTTGACGCCTCCGCCGGTGCCCTGTCAACAGCCACCGGACGGACGCACAACGGGTTTGTCGGTGGGATGCGTCAGAATTGGTCTGCGACGACGCTGGACGACGAGGAACGGAGCCCGCGGCGATGAGCGGTCACCTGATCGATACGACTGAGATGTACCTGCGCACCATCTTCGAACTCGAGGAGGAGGGCGTCGTCCCCATGCGCGCCCGGATCGCGGAGCGCCTGGAGCAGAGCGGCCCCACCGTGAGCCAGACGGTGGCGCGGATGGAGCGGGACGGCCTGCTGGAGGTCGCCGACGACCGCCATCTGGAGCTGACCGAGGGCGGCCGGCAGCTGGCGACGCGGGTGATGCGCAAGCACCGCATCGCCGAGTGCCTGCTGGTGGACGTCATCGGGCTGGAGTGGGAGCAGGTCCACGCCGAGGCCTGCCGCTGGGAGCACGTGATGAGCGAGGCGGTGGAGCGCCGGGTGCTGGAGCTGCTGCGGCACCCCACCCAGTCGCCGTACGGCAACCCGATCCCGGGACTGGAGGAGCTGGGCGAGGTCCCGGCGGACGAGTCGGCACTGGAGACGCTGGTCACCCTGGACCTGCTGGCCCCGGGGTCCGAGGGCAAGAGCGTGGTGGTCCGCCGGATCGGCGAGCCGATCCAGACCGACGCGCAGCTGATGTACACCCTGCGCCGGGCCGGGGTGCAGCCGGGAGCGGTGGTCAGCGTGACCGACGCGCCCGGTGGGGTGCTGGTCAGCAGTGGCGGCGAGGCCGCGGAGCTGGACAAGGAGATCGCCGCCCACGTGTTCGTGGTCCGCGCCTGAGGCACCGGACACCGCCTGTACAGGACGGAAGGACCCGGCTCTTTCCCCGAGCGCCGGGTCCTTCCGTTCCCCCCGTCTCCCCCGCCGTTTCCCCCCGCCCGGCTTCCCCTCCGGGCTCCCCCTCGTGCCCCCGCACTCGCGGCCTCTCCTGCGGCGGCTCCTTCCGGACGGTTGATCCTTACGACCCCATTCCTCCCCTCGGCAGCAATCCGCAATCCTTGAGCGCTGTCACTCGAAAGTGGGGCTTTTTCACCCGCATGCATGGGTAGGGATGACATTCCGTCAGAAACTGTCGGGAATCCGGAGCGAACGGGCGCAGAGCTGTGCCCCCGCGGCCCGGAGGTGTCGGGGCCGGTCGGGGGCACAGGGGGATGCCGGGCTGCGGCTGACGGTCGCTCAGGATCAGGAGACCGGCGACGACAACGGCGCCTCTCGGCCGCATGCGTAGGCGATGGGGTTGATCAGCTCGGTGGCTTCGGGCAGCCAGCGGTTCAGGGTGGTGGGCTCCCTGGCCCACTGGGCGAAGCCGAAGGTGCCCACCCGGGTCGGCGGGGCCACGATCCAGTCGCCC
The DNA here is from genome assembly GCF_000719095.1 of Streptacidiphilus jeojiense. Taxonomy (GTDB): domain Bacteria; phylum Actinomycetota; class Actinomycetes; order Streptomycetales; family Streptomycetaceae; genus Streptacidiphilus; species Streptacidiphilus jeojiensis. Next base: position 22,352 of record NZ_JOEH01000003.1, read on the forward strand.
TCGCCGTGGCCCATCAGGTCCAGCCTGCCCGGCCCCCAGCCGAGCCTGCGCAGCAGTTCCGGGAGCTTGGGCAGCGAACCGGGCAGCACCAGGAAGACCAGCCGCCGGCCGCGGCCCGCGGTCCCCGCCCCGCCGCCGGGGACGGCCAGGACCGGGCCCAGCTGCAGGCCCATCCGCTCCATCCGGGCCAGTGCCAGGCAGCCGGCGATCTCGGGCACGTCGATGGCGTCGAAGGCGCGGCCGGTCGGCAGCAGCACCGAGGCCAGCGGGTTGTCCGTCCACCAGCGCCGGACCACGCCGGGGCCGGCGCTGGCCTTGCGGGCCCAGTCGCGGGTGGTCGGGTGCGCGCCGGGGGCGGGACAGCCGGGGTCGCCGCAGGAGCAGCGCAGCGGGCCGTCGTCCTCGATCAGCCAGCTCCCGGCGGCGACCTCCCAGTGCCGCTCCTCCGCGTAGCGGACGGCTGCCTCGATCAGCGGGTCACGGCCGGTGTCCTGACGGGGGGTGCGGTCCTGATGGACGGCGGCGTCGTGACGGACGGCGTCGTGATCGATGGAGTTCGGCCGAGTGGCTCCCAGGGTGTCTTCCACGCCGTGCACAACTTGCGAGGACGGAGCGGGTTACGGGCGTTGCCACGAAAGTGGATCTGCGTCCTCCGGCGGGCGGGGGCGCGTCGGTGCACGGACGGGGCGCACAGGGGGCCCCGGGGCCGCCAACGGGTATCCCCTCGGGGAGACCTCTGGCTACCCTGGACGGAATGTCTCAATTGCCGTGCTGCGGCGAGCTTCTGACGGCGTCGTGCCGTCAATGCAGGGGATTGACGCCCGGACAGGCTTCACATGCCCCTTTGCGGGGAATGCTGATGACCTGTCGGGGTGACCATCACGCTCGAGGGGGAGGCACGTCCATGGCCGCCAGACCACTGGTCGCACGACAGCCCAACGAACGCCTCCAGGCGTTGATCCAGGAGGCGGGCTGCTCGAACGCCGGGCTGGCCCGGAGGGTGAACCTCTGCGGTGCCGAACACGCGCTCGACCTCCGCTACGACAAGACCTCGGTGGCCCGTTGGCTGCGCGGCCAGCAGCCGCGCGGGCAGGCTCCCGCGGTGATCGCCGAGGCCATCGGCCGCAAGCTCGGACGGTCCGTCACGGTCGAGGAGATCGGCATGGCGGACGGCCGCAACCTCTCCTCCAGCATCGGGCTGCACTTCTCGGCCACCCTGTCCGGAGCCGTCGAACAGGTCTGCGAGCTGTGGCGCAGCGACGTCGGCCGCCGCGACTTCCTGATCGGGACCTCGGTCGCCGCCTCGGCCCTGGTGGAGCCCAGCCGGGACTGGCTGATCACCCGCCCCGACGAGCAGGTGGCCCGCAACGGCGGCCCCCGGGTGGGCCTGGCGGACGTCGAGGCGGTGCGGGCGACCACCGAGATGCTGGTGGAACTGGACCACCGGTTCGGCAGCGGGCACGTCCGCCCGGTGGTGGTGCACTACCTCAACAGCGTGGTCTCCGGCCTGCTCTCCGGCTCCTACCGGGAGGAGACCGGGCGGGCGCTGTTCGCCGCGGTGGCCCGACTCACCGAGCTGGCCGGCTACATGGCCATCGACACCGGGCAGCCCGGCCTGGCCCAGCGGTACTACATCCAGGCGCTGCGGCTGGCCCAGGCGGCCGGGGACCGCGCCTACGGGGGCTACGTCCTGGCGGCCTCGATGAGCCATCTCGCGGCCACCCTGGGCAACCCCCGGGAGATCTCCCAACTCGCCCGCGCCGCACAGGAGGGCGCGCGCGGCGCGGCCACGCCCACCGCGATGGCGATGTTCTACGTCGCCGAGGCCCGCGGGCACGCGCTGCTCGGCGACGCCCGCTCCTGCGAGGCGGTGGCCGCGCGCGCGGCCGAGGCGATGGAGCACAGCCGCCCGGAGGAGGACCCGGCCTGGATCGGCCACTTCGACGGCGCCTACCTGGCCGACGAACTCGCGCACTGCCACCGGGACCTGGAGCAGCCTCGGCAGTCCGCCCGGAAGGCCGAGGAGGCGCTGCGCGGCCATCCGGAGACGCGGGTGCGCCGCCGCGCGGTGGACCTGGTGCTGCTGGCCACGGCGCAGTTGCAGCTGAAGGACGTGGAGCAGGCGTGCGAAACCGGCGCGCGCGCCGTGGACTTGCTCTCCGGGCTGCGTTCGGCGCGCGGCGCCGAGTACCTCGACGACTTCCGGCGCAGGCTGGAACCCTTCCGCGAGCAGCGCGTGGTACGGGAGTTCCAGGCGCGGTCGTTGGCGGAGGCCGCGGCCTGAGCGGCTGGTGCGAAGCCGGGGTGCCGTCAATACAGGAGGGTTCATAGCCACTCTTCCGGGCGAACCGGTAGCGTGGGGCTGTTCATGGCGCCGTCGTAGCAGCAGAGGTGTCCTGAGTCGGCCAGTGGTCCCGCCCCGGTGCCGGGGGCAGAGCAGCCCGCGCACCGGGCGAAGTGAGGAAGCGCGTTGAATCTCCGTCGCCCCAGCAACGACGAGCTGACCCCCGAGGACCTGTTCAGGCCCGAACCGGCCGGCGGCCCGGCGGGTGGTCGGCAGCCGGGGGCACCCATGCCGGGCGAGATCATCCGGTCCTCGCCGGACGGCCTGCCGTGGAACGCCCCGACCCAGGCACAGCCGGAGGGGCACCCGGAGTACTACGGCGAGCAGGCGTACGGGGAGCCCGGCTACGGCGAGGTCGGCTACGGGGAGCCCGGCTACGGCGGTGAGCCCGGCTACGGTCCTGCGGCCCAGCAGGCCGCTCCGGGGCAGGAGGCGTCGACGCAGTTCCTGCCGCCGTTCCCGCCGGCGCCGCAGCCGCAGCAGCCCTCCTACGGCAACGGCTACCAGCAGCCCGCCCAGCAGCAGGGCTACCCGCCGGCCCAGGGGTACGACCAGGGCGGCTACGCCACCCAGGCCCACCCGCAGGCCCAGGGCTACGGCCAGGGCGGCGGCTACGACGACCGTCCGGCCCGCCGCTTCAGCACCCGCACCATCGGCATCGCCGTGGTGGCCGGCTGCGCGGTCGTGGGCATCGTGGTGGCCGCCGCGTTGGCCGGCGGCGGCTCGCCCAAGGGTGCGACCGCGGCCGGCAGCACCGCCTCCACGGCCGCCAGTTCCGCGGCGAGCGGCAGCACCTCCGCGTCGGCGGCGATGACCCAGGCCAAGGCCATGTCCGACCTGCTGGCCACCGCCTCGCACAGCCGTGCGGCGGTGATCAGCGCGGTGAACGACATCACCCACTGCCAGAACCTGGACCAGGCCAAGGAGAACCTCACCACCGCGGCGGGGCTGCGCAAGCAGCTGGTCGACCAGCTGGGCAGCATGCAGACGGACCAGCTGAAGGACGGAGCCGCGCTGGTCGCAGCGCTGCAGCAGGGCTGGAAGGCCTCGGAGAGCGCCGACAGCCACTACGCCTCCTGGGCCGCCGAGTCCAAGGGCAGCTGCGCCAAGGACAACAAGCCCAGGAACGGCGGTCGCAACGCGGCCGACGCCGCCAGCGGCACGGCGAGCGCGGCCAAGGCGAAGGCGTCCCGACTGTGGAACGCCATCGCCGCGGACACCGGACTGCCGAAGCTGTCGGCGACCCAGCTCTGAGCCGGCCCGGAGCCCGCCCGCTCCGAGCCGGCCACCCGCCGCGCTACTGCTTCAGCAGCAGCGTCCGCACGTCCTGCAGCCCCGACGTGCTCTCGGCGAGCTGCCCCTTCTGCACGCTCAGGAAGGTCACCTTGGTGTTCACCAGCCGGGGTGCGGCGGCCAGCGGAAGCTGGTCGCCCATTCCCCAGGACAGCGGCGGGGTCTGGCCGCCGGTGTCGATCGGCCCGCTGGAGTCCAGGGCGATCCGCACCGACTTGGCGTCCACCGGCCCGGTCATCCCGGAGACCACCTTGCGCAGCACCTCGTAGGCGATCCAGGTGGTCTCCTCGCCCGGGTCGGCCGTGTTGATCCGGTTGTCGGTGAAGGCGTAGGCCTTGACCAGGGTGTGCAGCGAGTTCCAGACCGGGCTGCTGTCCGGCGGGTACCAGCCGGTGGCGAGCAGGGACTGCAGCGGGCCGCCGGCACCGCCGGTGGAGTCCACCAGGGACTGCTGGACGCTGCCGATGACCGAGGAGAGCTGGGTGTGCCGGGGGGCCTGCAGCCGGTAGTCGTCGAAGAAGGTCGCCGTGGAGGCGGGGTCCAGGGCGGTGGTGACGCAGTTGCCCGGCTGGTCGTCGCCGATGGCCTGCACCGCCGCCTTGGCGTAGCCGCTGAGCCCGGAGTCGACCGGGACGTCCACGGTGGTCACCTGGCCGGTGGAGAGTCCGGCCCTGAGGGAGCCCAGCATGGTGTCCCCGAGCTGGCTCTGCGGGCGGACCACGGCGACCCGGTGGCAGCCGGCCCTGACCAGCTGCTCGCCGTTCCCGGCCAGCAGGGTCCGGTAGCCGCCGTTGACGGGGTAGGAGTAGATCGCGCTGAACTCCTCAGCGGACAGCCCGAACCCGCCGAGGTAGGGGATGTCGGCCGCCTCCAGCAGCGGCATGAAGTCGCCGCCGAACTGGCTGTAGGAGCCGACCACCGCCACCGCCCCCTCAGCGACCGCCTGGTTGGCGCAGGCCACGGCGCCGGCGCTGGTGTTGTGCTCGTCGCAGGTCAGCACCTTGAGCTTGCGCCCGCCGATCCCGCCGGTGGCGTTGAAGTCCTTGGCTATCGCGGTGGCCAGTGCCGGCATCCCGGCCTGGCTGCCCACGGTGCCCTCCTCGGGGGCCCAGGTCATCACCGTGACCGTGTCGTGCTCGGAGGCGTCGGCGTTGCCGCCGCAGCCCGCCAGGCCACCCAGGAGCAGGGCCGTGCCCGCGACCGCTGCGACGGTGCGGCTCGATCGTGCGGTGGACCTCATGGCACGCCGTTCCCTCCCTGGGGGGCGGGCTCCGGTCGGCCCGCCACGTAGCTCGGGGGAAAGCCTCGGGGCGGCTGGGGACAGTGGTGCGGCGCTCCGGGGAACGCCGGGCCAACGCCGTGGGAACAGCCGTGGCAATGGGAACGTAGGATCGATTCTCATGCAGGGTTCGCAGCGCAGTTCCGAAAAGCCTTCTCGAACGACCCCTCGCTCGGGGAGCATGGGCGCCATGCCGCTCACTGACATCCCCTGGTGGCGCTGGCGGGCCCGGGTCCGCTCAGCCCTGCACATGCTCGGAGACCCCGCGTTCCAGCAGGAATGCTGGGCCACCGGCCGGGAGGGCTACGGCGACGTCACCGACGCCGTGTACCGCCTGGTCGAGGACACCTGGCTGGACCGCTGGTCCGCGGAGAAGTACGTCGGGACGATCGTCCGGGACTCGGCCGAGGCCGCCCTGGTCGACACCGCCGTGCTGCGGGTGCTGCGGATCATGCACCAGGTCGGCCCGGACGCCCCCTCCGCCGCGTACCTGGCGCACCACGGCTGGCCCGAGGCGGTCCGCGCGTGCCACGACGCCCACGTCCGGCTGACCCTGAACGACGGCGAGGACCCGAACCTCCCGCCCCGCTCGCTGGAGGTGCTGTCCATCCTGACCCGCGTCGTCGCCTGAGGGCCGTCGCCTGAGGGCCGTCGGGTGAGACGGGTCGTCGGGCGCCGGGCGGTCTGTGGCACGCTGTCTGCTCAGCAGTCCGCACGAAAGGCAGTCTCCGGTGTCCCAGCAGCAGCCCGGCACGGGCCAGTACGTACTGACCCTCTCCTGCCCGGACAAGCAGGGCATCGTGCACGCGGTGTCCAGCTACCTCTTCCTCACCGGCTGCAACATCGTGGACAGCCAGCAGTTCGGCGACGGCACCAGCGGGCTGTTCTTCATGCGGGTGCACTTCTCCGCCGAGGCCCCGGTGACCCTGGAGAAGCTGCGGGCCAGCTTCGCCGCCACCGGCGACGCCTTCCGGATGGACTGGCAGATCCACCCCTCCGCCGAGCGCGCCCGGGTGCTGCTGCTGGTCAGCAAGTTCGGCCACTGCCTCAACGACCTGCTGTTCCGGGCGAGCACCGGGGCGCTTCCGGTGGACGTGGTCGGGGTGGTGTCCAACCACACCGACTTTGAGGACCTGGCCGCCTCCTACGGGGTCCCGTTCCACCACATCCCGGTGACCGCCGCGACCAAGTCCGAGGCCGAGGCGGCGCTGCTGGCGCTGGTCGACGCCGAGCAGGTGGACCTGGTGGTGCTGGCCCGCTACATGCAGGTGCTCTCGGACGACCTGTGCAAGGCCCTGACCGGGCGGGCGATCAACATCCACCACTCGTTCCTGCCGAGCTTCAAGGGCGCCAAGCCCTACCACCAGGCGCACGCCCGGGGCGTGAAGCTGATCGGCGCCACCGCGCACTATGTGACGGCCGAGCTGGACGAGGGCCCGATCATCGAGCAGGAGGTGGTCCGGGTCAGCCATGACGTCACCCCCGAGCAACTGGTCGCGCTGGGCCGGGACGCCGAGTGCCAGGCGCTGGCCCGCGCGGTGAAGTGGCACGCCGAGCACCGCGTCCTGCTCAATGGCAGCCGCACCGTCGTCTTCGCCTGACGCCCGGGGCGGGCCTCAGGGCCGGGAGAGCAGCGGAGCGGCGTGCAGCAGGTCGCGCGCCGCGCTGCGGTCGCCGGTGATGCCGTGGGGTGTCCGGTCCGGGTCGCGGTGCGCCGCGCACAGGAAGCAGAACTCGACGCCGTCGATGGCGACGGTGGCCACCGGTTCGGTGTCGGCCGGCAGCGGCGGGGCGTCCGGAGCCGGGACGTCCAGCGGCACCAGCCACTCGCTCTCGCCGCGGCCCTCGATGATCAGCTTCACCGCCCGGGCACCCCGCGGATCGCCGTAGGACGAGTCCTGCCGGCCGGTCGGCGTGGCCGCCGCACCGGTCGCGCGCAGCGCGGCCAGGGCATGCGGCAGCAGCCGGGTCGCCAGCCCGACCATGGCCCGGATGTGCACCCCGCGCGGCGGTCCGTACGGCCAGCCCACCGCCTCGGCGATGTCCTCGGCGTGGACCCAGCACTCGAAGGCGCGGTCCACGAAGGCGTCCCGCAGCGGGAGCCGGAACGCGCCGTAGTCCACCAGCAGGTCCCCGGCCGGCGTGGCCCGTCCGGCCGCCTCGGCCAGCGCGGCGGTCTCCACCAGGGCCCGGGTCTGCTCGCGCCAGAAGGCCCGGACGGACTCGGGACCGCGGCGCCGCTGCAACGCGGTCAGCCGTTCGGTGCGCTCCACCAGGTCGATGCCGCCGTCGGGGGAGGGCACCGGGTCGGTCAGGCCCAGGGCCCGGGAGACCACGCCGTCCACGGCGGCGAGGTGGCAGAGCACCTCGGCCGGACGCCTCTGCTCGGTACCGCCGTGCCAGGGCAGCTCCGCGCGCTCCAGCCAGTCGAGTTCGCCGAGGTCGCGCAGCAGCGCGTCCAACCGGGCCGTCTCGGCGACGAAGGCGCCCGCGTACTCGGGGACGCCGACCTCGGCCGGGCGCCGGGCCAGCGCCCGGGACAGCACCTGGGTGCGCAGGCTGGGCGCCGGATCCAGCGGTTCGTCGGCGGAGAGCCAGCCCGCGGCGTCCCGCAGCCGTCCGGCCTCCTCGGTGCAGCTCGGGCAGCCGGCCAGGTGCTGTTGGACCTGGGCGGCCTCCTCGGCCGGGCAGGCGTCCAGCGCCCAGGCGCCGAGCAGCCCGCGCAGGGTGTCGTGGTCGGGCGGCCCGCCCGGACGTATCGGGGCGCTCATGAGGTGTGCTCCGTGGAGAGGGCGGTGGCCAGGAGTTGGAGGCCGAGCCGCATCCGGTGCTTGGCGGTGGCCGCGCTGATGCCGAGCTCGCGCGCCGCCTGCTGGTAGGTGCGGCCGCCGAAGTAGGTGAGCACCAGGGTCTCCCTGAGCGCCTGCGGGAGCGAGGTCACCACGTGCTGGACCCGGGCCGCCGTCGCCTCGGCGAGGACCTGCTCCTCCATGCTGGAGGACTCCGGCGGGGCCGCCGGGTCCTCCTTGCCGTTCCCCGAGCCGGCCGCCGGCGCCTGGTCCCGGCGCAGCCGCTCGACGGCGCGGCGGTGGGTGAAGGTACCGATCCAGGACCGCATCGAGCCCTGGGCCGGGTCGAAGTCGGCAGGATGCTCCCAGACATGGGCGAAGACGTCCCTGACCACTTGCTCGGCGGCCTCGGAGTCGTCCAGGACGCGGTTGGCCAGTCCGAGCACCAGCGGGGCGAACTGGTCGTAGAGCTCACCCAGTGCGGACTCCTCGCCCCTGGCGAGGCGCCGCTGGATCTGGCGGTCCCACCGGATGGGGGCCGATGTCGCCATGGGCACCACCCTTCCTCGGGCCCCGGGGAGTTCGGAGTGCCCCTGCTCGGAATGTCCCTGCTTCGAACCTAGCGCTGCCGACCGCGGTGGCAGGCTGCTTCGTGGAAAGTGCCGCGCCGCCGACCGTTTCGGATCGGACCGTTTCGGATCGTAACCCTGTACGGACTGTGATCCGGACTGTCGTCCGCCGTCGGCTCCCGATAGCCTGATGCTTCGTCAAGGACACTCGGTGACCGTTTTTCCCGGACTTTTGTCCCCTGTCGCCACCTCCGTCCCATCCACCGCCCCAACGACCCGAGAATCGCGGCACAGCGTGAGCACACTGACAGTGACAGCCGAGGCACTCGACAACTGGACCCTGCTGCGCGTGGCCGGAGAGATCGACCTGGCCACCGGGGCGGTGGTGCGCGACCAGGTGCACGACGCCGTCGCCGCCGGGCAGCGCCGGATCCTGCTGGACCTCAGCGAGGTCCGCTTCTGCGACTCCACCGGCGTCGGCGTGCTGATCGCCGCCCGCCGGCTGCTGCGCTCCTGCTCCGGGGAGCTGCGGCTGGTGCTGCCGGCCGCCCGGGACAACCGCGGCAGCAGTAACTCCTACAACAGTGAGGTGCACCGGGTGTTCAACGCCCTGGGGATCCGCCGGCTCTTCGACATCCACCCCGACCTGGTCTCGGCCAGCGGTCCGGCCAGTTGTCCGGTCGGGAGCGGGGGCCGGTCCGAGGTTTCTTCCAGGGTCGCCGAGTAGTCTCGGAGGGCTCGACCCCGGACCGGACCTGGAGTGAGAACCAACACGTGAACGCGCCCGCCACCGCTGTCTCCCTCTCCGTCGTGCTGCCGGTGTACCGGGTCGCCGACTACCTGCCGCGCTGCCTGGACTCCGTGCTCGCCGCCGACCTCCCCGGGCTGCAGGTCATCGCGGTCGACGACTGCTCGCCCGACCGCAGCGGCGCGATCCTGGACGAGTACGCCGCCCGCGACCCCCGGCTCACCGTGCTGCACCTGGACGCCAACCGCGGCCTCGGCGGCGCCCGCGAGGCCGGCCTGGAGCAGGCGACCGGCGACTACGTCTGGTTCGTGGACAGCGACGACTGGCTGGCCGAGGGCGCGGTGCAGGCGGTCGTCGAGCGGCTGGCCGCGGACAGCCCGGACGTCCTGGTCACCGGCTTCGCCCGGGTCTACGCCGACGGCGGCGTGGAGCCCGACACCTGGCGCGGGGCGATGGCGGACGCCCCGGCCACGCTCACCCTGGCCGAGCGCCCGGCGCTGCTGAACATGATCCTCTCGGCCTGGAACAAGGTGGTCCGCCGCGACTTCCTGCGCGGCCTGGACGTCCGCTTCGGCGACGGCTTCTACGAGGACCTCTCGGTCACCTACCCGCTGCTGCTGGCCGCCGAGCGGATCAGCCTGCTCCCGCAGGAGCTCTACTTCTACCGGCGCGAGCGCGAGGGCGCGATCACCAACACCGCCTCGCCGCGGCACGCCGAGGTGTTCGCCCAGTACGACGCGGTCTTCGCGTTCCTGGACCGCCACCCGGAGATCCCCGCCGGGCTGCGCCGGCTGGTCTTCGACCGCACCGTGAAGCAGGCGGTGACCCTGCTGGACACCCCGGGCCTGGTCCCGGACGGACTGCGGGCGGAATTCTTCCACCGCGCCTCGGCGCACTTCCGCCGGTACCGCCCCGAGGGCTACGGCTACCCCGGCGGGCTGCGCGGGGTCCAGTACCGGCTGGTCGACCGCGACGCCTGGGGCGCGTACCAGCGGCTGCGCCCGCTGCAGACGCTTCCGCGCACCGTCCGCCGGGGCGTGCGCCGCGGGGCCCGGCGGGGACTGCCGATGGCCCGCCGGGCCGTGCGCAGCACCGCCAGGCGCACCCTGGCCACGGCCTACCGCCGGCTCCCGCTGGACGAGAACCTGGCCGTCTACGCCGCCTACTGGTACCGCGGCTACGCCTGCAACCCGGCCGCGATCTACCAGAAGGCCCGCGAACTGGCCCCCGACGTACGCGGGGTGTGGGTGGTGCAGACCAGGGCGCAGGGCGCGGCGATGCCCCCGGACGTGCCCTGGGTGCTGGAGAACACCCCGGCCTACCTCAAGCTGATGGCCACCGCGAAGTACCTGGTCAACAATGTCAACTTCCCGCACACCCAGGCCAAGCGGCCCGGTTCGGTGCACATCCAGACCCAGCACGGCACCCCGCTGAAGTACCTCGGCCTGGACCTGCGGGACCGCCCCGAGGCCGCCGCCGGGATGGACTTCGACCGGCTGCTGGAGCACGTGGCCCGCTGGGACTACCTGGTCTCGCCCAACCCGCACTCCACCGACGCCTTCGGTCGCGCCTACCCGGGCGGCTACCAGGTGCTGGAGACCGGCTACCCGCGCAACGACCGGCTGGTCGGGGCCACCCCCGAGGAGGTCGCCGCGATCCGGGAGGGCCTCGGCATCCCGGCCGGCAGCACCGCGGTGCTCTACGCGCCCACCCACCGGGAGCAGCACTCGGAGTACGTCTCGGCGCTGGACCTGGAGGCGCTGGCGACCGCGCTCGGACCCGGTCACACGCTGCTGGTGCGCACCCACTACTTCTACGCCCGGCCGGACGGCGCCGACCCGGCCGGCGGCGCGGACGGGAGCGGGGCCGGGCGGGCCGGGATCCTGGACGTGTCCGGGCACTCCTCGGTGGAGGACCTCTACCTGGCCGCCGACGTCCTGGTCACCGACTACTCCTCGGTGATGTTCGACTACGCGGTGCTGGACCGCCCGATGGTGGTCTTCGCCCCGGACTGGGACGACTACCAGCGCATCCGCGGGGTGTACTTCGACCTGATGGAGCAGCCGCCCGGCCTGGTCACCACCACCCAGGAGGAACTGACCGCGGTCCTGGCCGACCGCTCGGCGAGCGGCTTCGCCGGCGCCGGTGCGGCCAAGCTGCGCGCGGCGTTCCGGGAGCGCTTCTGCCCCTGGGACGACGGCGGCGCCGCCGAACGCGTGGTCCGTGCGGTACTGCCGGTCGCCCCGGGGGCCGGGGCCCAGGACTGACGGATGGTCAGTTCTCCGGTCAGCGTCCGGTGATCTGCTTCGACATCCAGGTCAGCATCGGAGTCATCTCCTTGATGAAGGTCCTGGTGTCGTGGTCACCGCTGGAGAGGGTCAGCACCTGGCTGGTCCCCGGCTTGTGCAGGGCCCTGATCAGCGCCCTGGCGTCCTCGACGGTCGTGCCGTCGGTCCGCACCCCCTGGGCCATCAGCACGATGTCGGGCTGCTGCTTGGCCTTCTCCAGCAGCAGCAGCGGGTTGTTGGCGGCGGCCAGCGCGGGGTCCTTGAGCACCACGGCGGCGTCCGGGGCGTTGTAGCCGGACATGCTCACCCCGGCGTGGAAGACCTGCGGGTACTTCACCGTGAGGTTGGCCGCGCAGTAGCCGCCGGCCGAGTAGCCGGCGATGCCCCAGTTCTTCGGGTTCCCGGACACCCGGAAGTTGTGCTTCATCAGCGCCGGGACGTCCTTGGCCAGCCAGGTCGCGGTCTGGTAGCTCCCGGGCAGGTTGGCGCAGCCGGAGTCCCTGCTGCCGCCGAACATGTTGATCTTCGCCGAGACCAGGATCATCGGCTTGACCTTGCCCTCGCTCATCAGCGTCCGCATCGCCGAGTCCGCGTGCATGCTGCCGAACCAGGCCTTGGGTGTGCCGGGGGTGCCCGGCAGCAGTTCCAGCACCGGGAAGTCGGTGTGCGCGTACGCCGGCTCGTTGTACTGCGGGGGCAGCCACACGTAGATGTCGCCCTTGATCCGTGACTCGGGGCCGACCGCGTCCGCCGAGAGCACGTCGCTGTTGTACTTGCCGAAACTGAGCTTCTGCGCCGAGACGTCGCTCGCCCCGGACGCGCCCCTGCCGTCGCCGCTCCCGCCGGAGGCCGTCAGCTGCACGCTGGCGTCCTGGCCGAACAGCGAGCCCCAGGTGTCGTAGAACGGTCCCATCCGGTTGTTCACGAAGACCAGGACCATGAGCACGGCGGTGAACTGGCTGAAGACGATCAGGCCGACCCTCGCGGTGGTCTTCACCGGGGCCGGCCCCGGTATCCGGTTCCAGACCAGCACCAGGACCACCACGGTCAGTACGACCAGGAGGATGGTGACGACGAAGAACGGCGTACCTGTGAGACTCATCGCTGACCTTTCCGGATTCTCCCGCCGTCGTCGGCAGGGGCCGAGGGGCCCCGCTGGACGGAATCCGCAGGTGAAGACGCACGGCAAGGCCATCAGGTTGCTTGCAGGGGTCTTCTTCGCAGCCACATGGCGATTCCGGGACGCGAGCTTGCCTTGAGCCTACCTGGATGCCCGCTGTGAGCCTCATACCGTCGGATGACCTTCGTCCCGGACATCCGGCGGGGTAGCGGGGAGTACGTCCTCCGGGAAGTCCCGGATGGACAGGCGCAGGATCAGCCCTGCGGGTCCTGCCAGGGGAGGGCCGAGAACAGGTCGCGCAGTTGGTGCTTGAGCACCTTCCGCAGCGTCTCGTTGCGCGGGAGCGCGTCCACGACCTCCAGTTGTTCCGGGATCTTCTGGGCCATCAGTCCGGCCGAGCGCAGCCGTTCGGCGACCTCCGCCAGCGTCGGCGGCCGCACCCCGGGCCGGCGCTCGACCACCGCGCAGACCCGCTCGCCGCGCACCGGGTCGGGCAGTCCGATCACCGCGACGGCGCCCACCCGCGGGTCCTGGTAGAGCAGGTCCTCGATCTCCTTGGCCGAGATGTTTTCACCCTTGCGGATGATGATGTCCTTGAGCCGTCCGGTGAGCACCACATGTCCGTCGTCCCGGACACGGCCCAGGTCGCCGGTGCGGAGCCAGGGGCCGGCGGAGTCGACAACGGCGAAGCTCTCCTCGGTGAGGGCCGGATCGGTGTAGCCGCGGCAGACCATCGGCCCGCGCAGCCACACCTCCCCCTCCTCGCCGATCACGGCCTCGTCGCCGTCCCTGCGGACCACCCGCACCTCGCAGCCGGTGACCGGGTGGCCCTCGGTGTTGGCGAGCTGCTCCGGGGTGTCGGTGGGGGAGCCCATGCAGATCGCCGGCACCTCGGTCATCCCGTAGCCGTGCGCCAGCACGCAGCCCATCTCCTCCAGCACCTCCCGGTACATCTCCGGCGGGCGCGGCGCGCCGCCGCCGGAGATGATCCGCAGGTCGGCCAGCAGCCGTTCGCCGGGCGGAAGTCTGCGCTGCTCGGCGAGGAAGGCGGCGTAGAACGCGGTGCTGCCGCCGGCCATGGTGACGTGGTTGCGCCGGTAGGCGGGGAGCGCCTCGGGCAGTGCGAAGACCTCCACCAGCAGCGCGGGGAATCCGTGCACCAGCATGGTGACCAGGTAGTCGGGGCCGCCGATGTGGGCGTAGGGGAAGGCGATCGAACCGACGTCGGCGGGGCTCATGCCGAGTGCGTCGGCGAGTCCGGAGCCGCCCGCGATCAGGGTGCGGTCGGTGTGCTTGGCGCCCTTGGGGGCCGAGGTGATGCCGGAGGTGTAGTAGATCCAGCGGACCGGAGCCCGCTCGTCGGAGAGGTCGGTCCGGGGCGCGGCCGGCAGTGCGGCCGGATCGCCGAGCGGGAGGTCGGACTCGGCGTAGGCGGTGACCACGCGCGGCGGTTGCGGCAGCGCGCTGCCGGTCTTCTCGGCGAAGGCGGTGTAGTCGAAGCCGCGCCAGCTGCCGGGGGTCAGGTACAGCTCGGGGCGGGCCTCCTGGAGGATCTGCGCCACCTCGGCGCCCCGGTAGATGGCGATGATCGGCGTCTGCACGGCGCCGAGCCGGGCCAGCGCCAGCGAGACCAGCACCGTCTCGACGCGGGTGGGCAGCTGCCAGGCGACCGGTGTGCCCTCGCCGACGCCGTACTCGGCGTGCAGCCCGGCGGCGACCCGCAGCGCCCGGTCGCGGACCTCGCGGAAGCTGAGCACCCGGTCGGTCCCGGCCTGCGCGTCGACCTCCTGGATCAGCATCGGGGCGTCCGGCGTCGCGGCGACCCGCCGCTCCAGCAGGTCCCAGAGGGTCCTGGCCTCGGCGACGCTGCCGGGCGTGGCGTTGCTGGGCATGGGGACCTCCCGTGGGACTGACCGACTACCTGACGAGCGGACCACCCAACTGACTGACCGTCAGATGTGTGACGAGGCTAACCGCGGCGGCGCGGCCCCTCAAGCCCTAGGCCCAGAGAGGACCTGAGGGGCGATCGGGGAGCCGGACGACCAGCGGGCGACGACCGTGTCCGTGTCGGTCAGGCTCGCCACCAGTGCCAGGGTGTGCGTCAGCACCGCCTCGGCGTACTCGGGAGGGGTGCCCGCCACCGCGTCGCGGACCAGCACCACCTGGAAGCCCGCGTCCACCGCGCCGAACGCCAGCTCCAGCAGTGCGACATTGACCGAGACCCCGACGCAGACCAGGGTCCGCGCGCCCAGGTTGCGCAGCACCGAGGCCAGTCCGGTGTCCTGGAACGGGCCGAGGCCGTGCAGCCGGGGGAGCACCAGGTCCCGCTCCGGGTCGGCGCCGATACCGGGGTGCAGTCCGGCGGCCTCGCTGCCGGGGGTGAGCGCCGCGCCCGGCTGCGCCGTGGCCACCCGCGCCGCAGCCGCGAACAGCCGCGCATTGGCGTTGGCGCCCAGCCCGTCCGGCCGGCGCACCGCCGTGCAGTGCAGCACCGGGACCCCGGCCGCGTGCGCGGCCCCGACCAGTGACCGGACCTGCCCGACCAGCCCGCCCTTCTCGGCGGCCGCCGCGAGCTCGGGGAAGACGGCGTGGTCCCCCAGTACCCCGTTCTGGCATTCGCAGGTCACCAGCGCGGTGCGGGCCGGGTCCAGCAGACGTTCCAAGCGCTCCCTGGCATCCGCCATGCCCGGCCCCGCCTCTCACTCCGTCGGGCGCTTGCCGCCCGAACCCTGGCTCACTAGTCTGAATCTGACGGAGCGTCAGGTAAAGGGTCCGGGCAGCCGGACCTCGGAGGGAGACCCCCATGGACCACCCCGAGTCGCAGCCGGGCCTTGACGTGGTGACGACCGTGGCCGACGTGCCGATGGTGGTCAGCGTCGACGACCATGTGATCGAACCCGCGCACCTCTTCGAGACCTGGCTGCCCGCCAAGTACCGCGACCGCGGCCCCAAACCGCTGCGGGCCGGAATCGGCGAACTCGCCTACGTGGGCGGCAAGTACCGGATCAGCATGGACCCGGACGGCCCGCCCACCGACTGGTGGATCTACGAGGACCTGCAGTTCCCGTACAAGCGGAACATCGCCGCCGTCGGCTTCGACCGCGACGAGATGACCCTGGAGGGCATCACCCGCGAGGAGATGCGCCGGGGCTGCTGGGACCCCAAGGCCCGGATCGACGACATGGAGAACAACCATGTCGAGGCCTCGCTCTGCTTCCCCACCTTCCCCCGCTTCTGCGGCCAGACCTTCGCCGAGGCCCACGACAAGGAGGTGGCGCTGGCCTGCGTCCGCGCCTACAACGACTGGATGGTGGACGAGTGGTGCGGTGACAGCGGCGGCCGGCTGATCCCGCTCTGCCTGATCCCGCTCTGGGACGTGCAGCTGGCCGTCGCCGAGATCCGCCGCAACGCCGCGCGCGGCGTACGGGCCGTCTGCTTCAGCGAGATCCCCACCTACCTGGGCCTGCCCTCGATCCACTCCGGCTACTGGGACCCCTTCTTCGCCGAGTGCGAGGCGACCGGGACGGTCGTCTGCATGCACATCGGCTCCTCCTCGCAGATGCCCGCAGCCTCCCCGGACGCCCCGCCGGCCGTCCAGGCCACGCTGAGCTTCAACAACGCCATGGCCTCGATGACGGACTACCTCTTCTCCGGCGTCCTGGTCCGCTTCCCGGCGCTGAAGCTCGCCTACAGCGAGGGCCAGATGGGCTGGATCCCCTACGCCCTGGAGCGCGCCGACGACGTCTGGCGCGAGCACCGGGCCTGGGGCGGCGTGCGCGACCTGATCCCGGAGCCGCCGTCGACGTACTACTACCGCCAGATCTACGCCTGCTTCTTCCGCGACAAGCACGGGATCGCCTCGCTGGACACGGTGGGCGTCGACAACGTGACCTTCGAGACCGACTACCCCCACGTCGACTCGACCTGGCCCGACACCGCGGCGGTCGCCCTGGACCATGTGCGCGGACTGCCGAAGGACGTGGTCTACAAGATCATGCGGGGGAACGCGATCCGGATGCTGGGGCTGGGGCTGGACGGGGCGGGCGGGGTGGCCTGATGGACCTCCAGGACACCCCCGCCGAGGCGGAGTTCCGCCGCGGGCTCCGGGACTGGCTCGGGAAGGTGCTGCCTGACGTCCCGTCACCGCCCGATCCGCTGGACTGGCCGGCCCGGCGGGTCCACGACACGGCCTGGCAGCGGCGGTTGTACGACGCCGGGTACGCGGGGGTGCACTGGCCCCGGGAGGCGGGGGGCCAGGGTGCGACCCCGGCCGAGTACCTGATCTTCCTGGAGGAGACCGAGCGGGCCGGGGCCCCGTACGTGGGGGCGAACTTCGTCGGGCTGCTGCACGCCGGGCCGACCATCGCCGCCGAGGGGACGCCCGAGCAGCGCCGTCGCTGGCTGCCGGGGATCCTCAGCGGTGCCGAGGTGTGGTGCCAGGGCTTCAGCGAGCCGGGCGCGGGCTCGGACCTGGCGGCCCTGCGGACCAGGGCGGTCCGCGACGGCGACGACTACGTGGTGACCGGCAGCAAGCTGTGGACCTCGCACGCCGAAGTGGCGGACTGGTGCGAACTGCTGGTCCGTACGGACGCCACCGCGCCCAGGCACCGGGGCATCAGCTGGCTGGTGCTGCCGATGGACGCCCCGGGGGTGACCGTCCGTCCGCTGCGGACCCTGATCGGGACCACGGAGTTCGCCGAGCTGTTCCTGGACGAGGTGCGGGTGCCGGTGGCGAACCGGGTCGGCGCGGAGAACGACGGCTGGCGGGTGACCATGGTGACGCTGTCGTTCGAACGGGGCACCGCCTTCGCCGGCGAGGTGGTGGCCTGCCGCAGGGCGCTGGCGGAACTGGCCGGGCTGGCCCGGCGGAACGGCGCCTGGGAGGACTCCGGCCTGCGGCGCTCGCTCGGCGTCCTGTCGGCGCGGTTCGGCGCGCTGTGGCGGCTGGTGCAGTGGAACGTGTCCGAGGCGCAGGGCGGCGGGGTGCCCGGGCCCGGGGCGTCCGTCTTCAAGCTGTGCTTCTCGGAGGCGCGGCAGGAGTTGTACGACCTCGCGGCTGCGGTTCTCGGCTCCGGAGCGCTGGTGCTGGCGGACGGAGCGGACGGAGCGGACGGAGCGGACGGAGCGGGCGACGACTGGACGGCGCAGCGGCTGCAGGGCCTCTCCTACACCATCGCCGCGGGCACCTCGCAGATCCAGCGGAACATCGTGGCCCAACGGGTGCTCGGGCTGCCCAAACCCGGGAGGGCCTGATGGACTTTCGGCTGACGGACGACCAGATCGCCCTGCAGACCGGGCTCCGCGAGCTGCTGGAGGGCAGGTTCGGGCCCGAGCGGCTGCGTGCCGCCGTTGCCGGGGCGGGGAGCGGGGCGGATGACGACGGGCTCCCGCTGTGGTCCGAGCTCTCCGACGCCGGGCTGTTCTCGCTGCGGAAGCCGGAGCGATCGGGACAGCGGGAAGGCGGCCTCGGTCTGGGCCTCGCCGAGGCGGTGCTGGCGTTCGAGGAGGTCGGACGGGCCCTGGTGCCCGGCCCGTTGGTGGCGACCGAGCTCGCCACCGTGCACGCCTCGCTCCCGCCGCACCGGGCCGCGGGCCTGTGCCGGAGGCAGCCCGCCGGGCGCGGCCCGCTGCTGGTGGAGCGGCTGCCCGCGCTCGCCGTGCTGCTGCTGCCGGACACCCTCACCGGCGAGGTGCGTTCGCTGAGCCCCTCCGCTCTCCGGGCCCGTGGCAGGCGCGGGGTGGATCCGTTGACGCCGCTGTGGGAGGTCCAAGGGCCGGTGCCGGACGGGGAACCGCTGCCGGGCGTCGACGCCGGACGGCTCTGGGCGGAGGGGACGTTGCTGACCGCGGCACTCCAGGTGGGTCTGGCGGGCCGGGCGGTCGCCACGGCCGTCGGCTAC
Organism: Streptacidiphilus jeojiense; assembly: GCF_000719095.1. GTDB lineage: Bacteria > Actinomycetota > Actinomycetes > Streptomycetales > Streptomycetaceae > Streptacidiphilus > Streptacidiphilus jeojiensis. Next base: position 40,682 of record NZ_JOEH01000003.1, read on the forward strand.
GCGAAGCAGCGTGAGCAGTTCGGCCAACCGATCGGAGCGTTCCAGGCGGTCCAGCACCTCTGCGCGGACATGCTGGCGCGGACTGAGCCGGCCCGGGCGGCGGTGCGGGCGGCCGCCGTGGGCGCGGACGCCGGGGTGCCGACGGCGGAGTTGTCCGTCGAGATCGCGGGGGCGAAGCTGCTCGCGGACCAGGCGGCGGTGCGCGGCGCCCGTGACTGCCTGCAAGTGCACGGAGGCATGGGTTTCACCTGGGAGGCGGACGTCCATCTGCTGCTGAAGCGGGCCTGGGTGTACGAGGGATCCTTCGCCAGGACGCCGGAGAGCGCGGAAGTGCTGGCCGAGGGCCTGTCCGTGGCAGGTCTCGGTCATGGTGCCGGCCACGGCGTCGGACACTTGTAGGAAGGGTGGTATCTCCGGGAACGTCCGCCGGTCTCCCAGGAATTCGGCGCGTTTCGGTTACGCTCCGGAGTGTGCGGACGGATCGATGTGCTGGGCCTGCTGAGCGGCCATGCCGCGTCCAGAACGTCCTGAACATCCAGGGTTGGGGACCAGCAGGGGCAGTATGCACCGCTGGACGGTCCCAATGTTGGAATATGCCCGAAGCGCTTGCTGGAATCGGTGCAGGCAAATCATCCTGGATCAGATGCGCATCGGTGCGCCGCCCGGGGAGCCGGACGGTTCCAGGGGCGCGACTGATCCCGCTAGTACGGGTGGTGTGAGCGGTGCAGGTGCTTCAGGTGCAGATCGCCGTCGAGGCGGATCCGGCCGAGGTCGGACGGGCTCGCAGGTGGACCAGATCACGGCTGACCGGATGCGGCTTCGACCCGGACGCAGCGCTGGCGGAGGCGCTGGTACTGGTGGTGTCCGAGCTGGTCACCAACGCCGTGGTGCACACCGGGAATCCGGCCGTGCTGTGCCTCCAGTTCCCGGTCGGCGGGGACGAGGCCGACCGGCGCCCGGTCCGGGTCGAGGTCGCCGACGCCAGCGAGCGTCCGCCCCGTCCCCGGCACGCCCCGGGTGAGGCGACCAACGGCCGCGGCCTGGAACTGGTGGAGAACCTCTGCGACCGTTGGGGTTGGTTCCCGGACGGCGGGGGCAAGCGGGTGTGGTGCGAGATCGAGCGCGAGCCCCGGGAGTGCGGGCCGCCGGCGCTGGACGCCGAGACCCTGCTGACGCTGCAACAACTGCTGGTCGGCTGACCGACCTGAGGATCGGGGGACAGTCGGCGGTGGGATCCGACACGGCGGGGGCGACCCGGTCCTTCTGGGCGGCACCTAGGGTGGCCGCGGCCCTGGAGGGCGTCATCGACCTGGAGCACGGTCCTGACGGATCGTGGTTCATGCCGTGGCGGCTGCCGGTGGCGGACCTGGAACTGCACCACCCCGCGCTGGTGCTGCCCGCGATGAGCGCCTGCGGGGGCAGGATCAGGGTGCGCACGGAGGCCCGCGCACTTCGGCTGGACGCCGAGACGGTGCGGCTGGACGGTGGCCCGGACCTGCCAGGCGTCTGCGACCTGCTGATCGGGACCTCCCTCGGTGCCGACGCCGCCCCGGCCCCCGGCGGCGACCGGTGGCGGCGGGCCGATCTCGGCGAGCACGGCGCGGTGTTCGCGGACCTGCCGCCGGGGGACAAACTGCTGGAGCTCTGGCTGCCGAGTCTGGCCCCGGTCCGGGTACGCGGGCTGCGGACCCTCGACGGCCTGCCGCTGCTCCCGGCCGGGCCGGACCGCAGGCCCCGGTGGACGGTCTACGGCAGCAGCATCACCCACGGCTTCGCCCTTCCGCCCGCCTCGCCGGCGAGCACCTGGCCCGCCGTCGCCGGACGGCTGCTGGGGCGGAACGTCACCAATCTGGGCTTCGGCGGGGCCTGCCTGCTCGATCCGCTGGTGGCCCGGATGATCGGCGAGCGGACAACTGAGCACATCACCCTGGAAATCGGGATAAACATCCACAACACCGCCGGTCTGCGCGAGCGCACCCTGGCTCCGTCGCTCCATGGATTCCTGGCCACAATCCGGTCGCACCAGCCCCGGGTTCCGGTCACCGTCCTCGGCCCGGTGCACGGTGGGGAGCGTGAGGACTCGGTGGTCGCCTGCCGCCGGAACGCGGACGGAAGCGGCATGGAGGTGGCGGGGGATCTGACACTGCGTCAGATGAGGCGGATTTTCGAAGACACCGTGGAGGTCCTGAAAAGGCGCGGTGACAGGGCTCTGACCTGGATGGATGGCCGAGAACTGTTCAGCGGGGAGGACGCCGCGGCGGGCGGTCTTTCGGACGGACTCCATCCGGATGTGCGCTCCCAGGGGCTGATGGGGGAGCGCTATGCGGCGCTCGAAGGCGCCCGCTGAGGCATGCGGACGCGGGTGTGCGGGTCGCGCGCCGGGGGCGTGCAGGGGGAGTGAAGTGCCGAAACGGCCAGTCGATCAGTCGTCCGAAAGCGTACGCAACCAATCCGAATTGCGGACAACCCATTGACGTGACGTATTCACCTGATCACTCTTGGGTTGAGCAATTCGTTGCGAGGGGACGTCGAGGGCACCGGTGACAGCAGTCGCATCCGGCTGTCCTTGGCGAGTGCGAATTGTGTCGGCGCTGGTCAGGGCCAATGCGTCGAGGCTGGGTGGCGAGACTCCGTATCGTGCTCGAGGCGAGTACGGCGTCTCGCCACCCATTCGTTCGCCCGGCGCTCCGCGGATCCGGCAGCGGTCTGGACCGCCCGGCTCCGGGTGTCACCCGAGCCGCTTGTCGGTTGAACCGATGAGCTGCCAACCGAGTTACCGAATGGCCACCGGCGCGACCGGCGCTCCCACCGCGCCCGTGAACGGCTCCGGCGGTGCCGCCAGCAGGAACTCGTGCCTCCCGTCGTCGGCGCACTCCTGCGCCAACTGCTCCAGGTTCCAGTTCTGACCCTGCATCATCCCCATCTCCACCAGGTCCAGCGCGTGCACCGGGAGGTAGAGGCCGTCCACCTCGGGCGGGAAGATCTCGAAGGTCAGGGTGTCGTTGGCGACCGCGGCGACGTCCCTGGCGTGGAACCACTCGGGGGTGCGCAGCGAGAGGCCGGGGGAGGGGAAGGCGTAGGAGTCGCGGTCGCCGCCCAGGTAGAGCTGGATCTGCCCGGTGCGGACCAGGACGATGTCCCCCGCCCGCACAGTGGTCCTGGCCAGTGCCTCGGCGGCCTCCAGGTCCTCGGGGGTGACCGCGTGGCCGCCGGCCAGCCGGTCCACGCCCCGGGCGCGGGCGACGTCCAGCAGCACGCCGCGGCCGACCACCGGCGGGGCCTTCTCCACGCCGCTGTACTCGGCGCCCTCCTGGGCCGTGATGGTGCTCGCGGCGCGGTTGTTGTAGATCCGGCCGCCGTGGCTGACATGGCCCAGGCCGTCCCAGTGGGTGCCGGCCTGCAGGCCCATGGTCACCACGTCGTCGCTGGTGGCGATGGCGCCCGGCTCGAACATCTCCCAGTTGAGCGCGACCATGGTGTGCAGCGGGTTGACCCGGCCCTGGATCATGCCGGTCTGCACGCCGTACTGCTGCAACGGCAGGGCGAGCGGGACCCGGTGTCCGCTGCGCACCGTGGCCGCGGCCGCCCGGACCGTCTCCGGGGTGATCAGGTTGAGCGTGCCGATCTCGTCGGCGGCGCCCCAGCGGCCCCAGTTGTTGACGCGCTTGGCGATGTCGCGGAACTCGTCGAAGTCGGTGAGTGCGGGCATGTGCGGCCTCCCCTTGCCGTGTGATTCTGCTGCTACCAATTCTGACGACCTGTCAGGACTGTTGCGCGGCGCGATCCGGTACCTAGAATCTAACGGTCCGTCAGATTCTTGAGGAGGGCTGCGACGTGGGCGAGTTCCTGCACGGCAAGGTGGTGGCGGTGACCGGCGCCGGGCGCGGCATCGGACGTGCGGTCGCCCTGGCCTGCGCGGCGGAGGGCGCCAGGGTCGTGGTGAACGACTACGGGGTCGGCATCGAGGGCGGCGACCCGACCAGCGAGGTCGCCGACGGAGTGGTGAAGGAGATCCAGGTGGCCGGGGGCGAGGCGGTCGCGGTCGCCGACGACGTGTCCACCATGGCCGGCGGCGAGCGGGTGGTCCGGGTCGCCGTGGACACCTGGGGCCGGCTGGACGGGGCGGTGTGCGTCGCCGGGATCTTGCGCGAACGGATGCTCTTCAACATGTCCGAGGAGGAGTGGGACCCGGTGCTGGCCACCCACCTCAAGGGCACCTTCACCGTGTTCCGGGCCGCCTCCGCACTGATGCGACGTCAGGGCGGCGGCAGGCTCGTCGGGTTCACCAGCGGCAACCACACCGGCAGCGTCAGCCAGGCCAACTACAGCGCCGCCAAGGGCGGCATCATCTCGCTGGTCCGCAGCGCCGCGCTCGGCCTGCACAAGTACGGGGTCACCGCCAACTGCGTGGCGCCGGTGGCCAGGACCCGGATGTCCGCCAACGTCCCGATGGAGCTCAAGGAGATCGGGGAGCCCGAGGACGTCGCCGCGCTGGTCGTCTACCTGCTCTCCGACCAGGCCGCCGACATCACCGGGCAGGTCTACACCGTCGCCGGACCCAAGATCGCGGTCTGGGCGCAGCCGCGCGAACTGCGCTCCGTGCACGCGGGGGGAGCCGGGGCCGACGGGATCTCCTGGACCCCGCAGCGCATCGCCGATGTGCTCCCCGGCGCGGTCGGCACCGACCCGATGCCGATGCTGGCCCAGCTGGAGGCCATGGCCAGGGCCGCGGCCGCGAACCAGCGCCCCAACGCCTGAGAGGCGCGCAGCCACCCATGGACTTCTCCTTCAGCGCCGCCGACGAGGCCTTCCGGGCCCGGGCCCGCGGCTGGCTCGCCGAACGCCTCGACGACGCCGGCCCCTTCGCCGATCTGCGCACCGCCCAGGGCTTCGACCCGGACCGCCGCCGCGCCTGGGAGCGGGAACTCGGCAGCGGGGGCTGGATCGGCCTCGGCTGGCCCGCCGAACCCGCGTCGGCCGGGTCCGAGTCCGAGGCCGAGGCCGCGTCGGAGCCCGGGTCCGAGCCCGAGGTGACCCCGCTCTCCCGGCAGGTCGTCTGGTCCGAGGAGTACGCCCGCGCCGCAGGACCGGCCCCGCTGGGCATCGTCGGCGAGCAACTGCTCGCCCCCACCCTGATCCGGCACGGCACCGACGACCAGCGCAGACGCTTCCTGCCGCCGATCGCGAGCGGCGAGGAGATCTGGTGCCAGGGCTACAGCGAACCCGGCGCCGGCTCCGACCTGGCCGCCGTCCGCACCACCGGAACCCGTTCCCCGGACGGGAGTTGGCGGGTCACCGGCCAGAAGACCTGGACCTCGCTGTCCCAGTGGGCCGACTGGTGCTTCGTGCTGGCCCGCACCGAGCCCGGGTCGCTCCGGCACCACGGTCTCAGCCTGCTGCTGCTCCCCATGGACCAGCCCGGACGGATCGAGGTGCGCCCGATCCGGCAGCTCGACGGCGACTCCGAGTTCAGCGAGGTCTTCTTCGACGGGGCCGAGGCCGCGGCCGAACACGTCCTCGGCGAGGTCGGCGACGGCTGGCGGGTCGCCATGGACCTGCTGTCCTTCGAGCGCGGCGTCGGCATGCTGGCCCGGCAGATCGGCTACGCCCGGGAACTGGACGGGGTGATCGCGCTGGCCCGGGCCTCGGGCGCGGTCCACGACCCGGTGCTCCGGGAGCGGCTCACCCGTCAGTGGGCCGAGCTGCACGTCATGCGCTGCAACGCGCTGCGCACCCTGGGCACCGCCGAGCCGGGCACCGCCGCCGTGGCCAAGCTGGTCTGGGGCGGCTGGCACCAGCGGCTCGGCGAACTGTCGCTGCAGGTACAGGGAGCGGCCGCGGCCCTGGGCCGCGGACCGCACGACGCCGGGACCCTCAGGTTGACGCAGAGTCAGCACCGGATGCTCTTCTCCCGCGCCGACACCATCTACGGCGGCAGCGACCAGATCCAGCGCAACCTCATCGCCGAGCGCGTCCTCGGCCTGCCCCGAGAAAGCAGGAGCCCGTCATGACCGCCACCTCCGAAGCACCGACCGCCGTGGCCGAAGTGCCGACCGCCCGACTGTTCGTCAACGGGGCCTGGCGCGAGGGCGGCGACGGCAGCTACCCGGTCGTCGACCCCTCCACCGAGCAGCCGGTCGGCCGGGCCCCGGAGGCCTCGGCCGACGATGTGGCGGACGCCGTGGCGGCCGCCAGGGAGGCGTTCGAGAGCTGGTCCAGGACCAGCCCCGCCCAGCGCGCCGCGGTGCTGGACCGGATCGCCGACCTGCTGCTGGCCCGCAACGACGACTTCGTCCCGCTGCTGCAGGCCGAGACCGGGGCCACCATCAGGGTCGCCTCGGCGATGCAGGTCCCGGTGGCCGCCGAGCGCTTCCGCCGCTACGCCCGCGGCGCGCTGGAACCGGCCGTCAGCGCGCTGGCCCCGCAGCCGGTCGCCGCCACCCCGCTGGCCGCCGGCGGGCTGACCAGTGCGGTCGCGGCGCGGCGTCCGGTGGGCGTGGTCGGCTGCATCACCTCCTACAACTTCCCCATCGTCAACCTGGCCGGCAAGCTCGCCCCGGCGCTGGCGGCCGGCAACACCGTGGTGGCCAAGCCGGCCCCGCAGGACCCGCTGGGCTGCCTCAAGCTGGGCGAGGTCTTCGAGGAGGCCGGAGCCCCGCCCGGGATCTTCAACGTGGTCACCGGCTCCGGTGCGGCCACCGGCGCGGTGCTGGTCGCCTCGCCCGACGTCGACATGATCAGCTTCACCGGCTCGACCGCGGTCGGCCGCAGGATCGCCGCCGACGGCGGGCTCACCATGAAGCGGCTGCTGCTGGAACTCGGCGGCAAGGGCGCGGGGATCGTCCTGGAGGACGCCGACCTGCGCGCCGCCGTCTCCGCCGTCGGCTCGGCCTGGTCCTTCCACTCCGGGCAGATCTGCACCGCGCCCACCCGGGTGCTGGTGCACGAGTCCCGGCACGACGAGGTCGTGGCCGCCCTGGCCGCCTACGCCGCCGCGCTCACCGTCGGCGACCCGCTGTCGCCGGACACGGTCGTCGGTCCGGTCATCACCGCACAGCACCGCGACCGGGTCGAGGGCTACATCGCCGGGGCGCTGGCCGAAGGCGCCCGGCTGGTCTGCGGCGGCACCCGCAAGGAGCACGCCGACGGCTTCCCGGTCCTCCCTGACACCGGCTTCTACGTCGCCCCGACGCTGCTGGCCGACGTCACCCCGACCATGACCATCGCCCGCGAGGAGGTCTTCGGCCCGGTCGTGGTGGTGATCCCGTTCCGGGACGAGGAGGAGGCCGTCGCCATCGCCAACTCCACCGAGTTCGGCCTGTACGACTACGTCTTCACCGCCGACACCGCCCGCGCCTACGCCCTCGCGGCCCGGCTGCGGACCGGCCATGTCGGCATCAACACCGCCCAGCGCAACATGGAGGCCCCCTTCGGCGGCTTCAAGCAGAGCGGTGTCGGCCGCGACGGCGGCTCCTACGGGCTGCAGGCCTACAGCGAGGTCCAGGCCGTCATCTGGCAATCCTGAGACATGATCTGAGGGGTATTCACATGAAGGGCGTCATCTTCGACGGCAAGGCGGCCCAGGTGGTGGACGACCTGGAGGTCCGCGACCCCGGCATCGGCGAGGTGCTGGTGCGGATCGCCGCCGCCGGGCTCTGCCACAGCGACCTGTCCGTGATCGACGGCACCATCCCGTTCCCGGTCCCGGTGGTGCTCGGCCACGAGGGCGCCGGGACGGTGGAGGCGGTGGGCCCCGGCGTCACCCACGTCCAGCCGGGCGACCATGTCGCCCTGTCCACCCTCGCCAACTGCGGCACCTGCGTGGAGTGCGGCCGGGGACGGCCGACGATGTGCCGCAAGGCCATCGGCTTCCCCGGCAAGCCCTTCACCCGCCGCTCCGAACCCGGCACCCCGCTCTACAACTTCGCCTCCACCTCGGTGTTCGCCGAACGCACCGTGGTGAAGGCGGTCCAGGCGGTGCGGATCGACCCGGCCATCCCGTTCACCTCCGCGGCGCTGATCGGCTGCGGGGTGCTGACCGGGGTGGGCGCGGTGCTCAACCGGGCCAGGGTCGGCATCGGCGACACCGTCGCGGTCATCGGCTGCGGCGGGATCGGCCTCAACGTCATCCAGGGGGCGAGGCTGGCCGGCGCCTCCCGGATCGTCGCGGTGGACGCGGTCGCCGCGAAGGAGGCGGCGGCCCGCACCTTCGGGGCGACGGACTTCGTGGACGCGCGGGCGGTCACCGACTCGGTGGAGGCGGTCAAGGCGCTGCTCCCGGAGGGGGTGGACCATGCCTTCGAGTGCGTCGGAGCGGTGGCTCTGGTCCGCCAGGCCGTGGACCTGCTGAACCGTCACGGCCAGGCGGTGCTGCTGGGGATGACCCGTCCGGACGCGGAGGCGGCCTTCCGGCCGGCCGAGATGTTCCTGGACAAGTCCATCCTGGGCTGCCGCTACGGGTCGTCCCGACCCCAGGTGGACATCGCGCTCTACGCTGCGCTGTACGCCGAGGGGCGGCTGCTGCTGGACGAACTCGTCACCTCTGTCTATCCGGTGGAGGAGTTCGAGGCCGCCGCAGAGGCCACGCACGGCGGGCGGGTGGCCCGGGCGGTACTCGCGTTCTGACCCTCAGCGGGGGTTGCTGTTCGCGCAGTTCCCCGCGCCCCATAGGGGCGCGGGGAACTGCGCGAACAACCATGCACGTGCTGTACCGTCACTCCGCGCCCACCGTCCGGAACGTACGCCGGTACGCACTCGGCGCCACCCCCAGTGACTCCCGAACGTGCGTCCGCATGCTCGCTGCTGTGCCGAACCCGACCTCCCGCGCGATCCGGTCCACCGTCATCTCGCTTCCTTCGAGCAACTCCCTTGCTCGATGCGCCCGCTGACGGATCAGCCACTGCCCCGGGCTGACCCCGGTCTCCTCCCGGAAGCGGCGGGTGAAGGTCCGTACGCTCATCCCCGACTTCGCGGCCAGGTCCCGCAGGGCCAGCGGTTCGCCCAGCCGCTCCAGCGCCCACGCCCGGGCCGCCGCCGTCCCCTCGCTGCCCTCGTCCGGGACCGGCAGGTCCACGTACTGGGCCTGGCCGCCCTCCCGCCACGGCGGAACGATGCAGCGCCGGGCCACCCGGTTGGCGACGGCCGACCCGTGGTCGCGGCGTACCAGGTGCAAGCACAGGTCGACCCCGGCGGCGACCCCGCCGGAGGTGAGCACGTCGCCGTCGTCCACGAACAGCACGTCCGGGTTGAGCTGCACCTTGGGGAACAGCCGGCGGAAGTTGTCGGTGTGCATCCAGTGGGTCGTGGCCGGGCGGCCGTCCAGCAGTCCGGCCGCCGCCAGGACGAAGGCGCCGGTGCAGATGGAGACCAGTCGGGTGCCGGGGCGGATCAGTGCCAGCGCGTCGGCGACCTCCTGCGGCAGCCGTCCCTCGGTCTCGGCCAGGTTCGACCCGTGGGTGGCCGGGATGACCACGGTGTCGGCGGTGGCCAGCAGTTCCGGTCCGTGCTCGACGGTGATGCCGAAGTCGGTGCTGGTCCGGACCGGCTTCCCGTCCACCGTGCAGGTGGCCACCCGGTACAGCGGCGGGTCACCGACCGCATGTGCGCACTCCAGGATGCGGGAGGGTGTCGCCAGCTCGAAGGCGATCACCCCGGGGAGGGCGAGGACGGCTACGCGGTGCGGTCGGGTCATGCGTCCATCCTGCGCCGTGGCCCGATCCTTGCGCAAGCTGTCCTTCCGGCCACTCGCAGCCGCGACGGGGCACTGGCGAGAATCCTGGTGTGACCGATCAGCAGACAGTCCCCGCCGCCACCCGGCCCGCGCCCGCGCCCCGCACTCCGCGCCTGCACTACGCCTGGATCGTCGCGGGCGTCTGCCTCCTCGTCCTGCTCGGCGCGGCCGGCTTCCGGTCCACGCCGGCGCTGCTGATGGAGCCGCTGAACACCGAGTTCGGCTGGTCGCACGGCGTCATCTCGGCCGCGGTCTCGGTCAACATGGTGCTCAACGGCCTGACCGCGCCCTTCGCCGCCGCACTGATGGACCGTTTCGGCATCCGCAGGGTCGCCGCCGTGGCGCTGACCATGATGGCCGTCGGGGCCGGAGCCACCGTCTACATGGACGCGCCCTGGCAGATGATGCTGTGCTGGGGCGTCCTGGTCGGCATCGGCAGCGGGTCCATGGCGCTGGCCTTCACCGCGACCATCACCGGCCGCTGGTTCCTGGCCCGGCGCGGACTGGTCACCGGTGTGCTGACCGCCGCCAGCGCCGCCGGGAACCTGGTCTTCCTGCCCATCCTGGCCTGGCTGATCAGCGCCTACGGCTGGCGCAGCGCCTCGCTCACCGTCGGCATCTGCTCGCTGGCGGTGGTCCCGATCGTGCTGATGCTGCTCCGCGAGCGCCCCGCCGACCTGGGCCTGCTGCCGTACGGGCAGACCGAGCCCGATCCGGAGCAGCCCGCCGACCCGGCGGCGGAGGCGGCGGCCGAGCCCAAGGGCCTGCGGGCGCTGCGGCTGCTCCGTCAGGCCGCCGGGACCAGGCCGTTCTGGCTGCTGGCCGGATCCTTCGCGATCTGCGGGGCGACCACCAACGGCCTGGTCGGCACGCACTTCATCCCGGCGGCCGGCGACCACGGCATGGTGGAGACCACGGCCGCGAGCCTGCTCGCGCTGGTCGGGGTGTTCGACGTGGTCGGCACGGTCTTCTCGGGCTGGCTGACGGACCGGTGGGACTCCCGCAAGCTGCTCGGCGTCTACTACCTGCTGCGCGGCGCCTCGCTGCTGTTCCTGCCGGCGCTGTTCGCCCGGACCGTGCACCCCAGCATGGTGATCTTCATCGTCTTCTACGGCCTGGACTGGGTCGCCACGGTTCCGCCGACCATCGCGCTGTGCCGGGAGTGGTTCGGCGAGGACGCGCCGATCGTCTTCGGCTGGGTGTTCTGCGGCCACCAGGTCGGTGCCGCCCTGGTCGCCTTCGGCGCCGGTATGGTCCGCGACCAGCTGGGCAGCTACGACGCCGCCTGGTACGGCGCCGGCGCGCTGTGCGTGATCGCGGCGAGCTGCGCCCTGCTGCTCCGGGCCAAGCCGACCGTCCCCCCGGTGGCAACCGTCCCGCTCACGGCGTGAGTTCGCCGAAGCCGCCGCGGTAGAAGAGCAGCGGCCCGGCGTCGGTCCGTCCCACTGACAGCTCGCAGACCCGGCCGAGCACGATCAGGTGGTCGCCGCCGACGTGCACCGCGTGGATGGTGCAGTCGATCCAGGCCAGCGCGTCGGCGAGGCGCGGCGAACCGGTGCCGGGGGAGGGGCTCCAGCCCACGCCGGCGAACTTGTCCGCGCCGGAGGCGCTGCTCACCGCGAAGGTCCGGCAGAGGTCGCCCTGGTCGGCGGCGAGGACGCTGACGCAGAACCGGCCGGCGTGGGCGATCCTGGGCCAGGAGGCCGACGTCCGGGCGACGTTGAAGCTCACCAGCGGCGGGTCCAGGGACAGCGAGGAGAAGGACTGGCAGGCGAAGCCGGCCGGCGTCCCGTCCTGGTCCAGGGCGCTGATGACGGTGACGCCGGTGCAGAAGTGGCCCAGCACGGAGCGCATCAGCAGCGGGTCGGTGACCGCCCCGGGCAGGCGCTCGTCGGGCCCCACGGCGCGCAGCGGCGACACCACCGGCGCGTCCGGCTCAGCCTCCTGGGGCGGCGCGGCGGACGCGCGGAGGTACCGGATGGCGGCGACCGCCATGCCCTCGTGGCCCATTGCTGCCTCGCAGAGGTCTCGTCCCTGAAGGGTCCCGGAAGGGGTTCCGGACACCATTGAACCTGACGGAGCGTCAGATGAGAAGGGCGACTCTGCCCCTTGACGCCGATGATCAGGCGCTGCGTAGGGTGGACGTGCGGTTCTGGGGAGAACCGGGCGAGGGGGACGGCGATGGACCGGCGGGCCAAGCGGTGGATACAGGCGCTGGGCGCGGTGCTCGGGGTGCAGCTGCTCCTCGGCGCCGAGAACCTCTACGCCAGCGGCGCCTTCTCCCAGCCGGCGTTCAGCCCGGACGGGTCGTCCCAGGTGGTGCTCTGGAACCTGGTGGCGGACCAGGCGGTCCGCACCGCCGTGGAGACGGTCGTGCTGCTGGGCCTGCTCGCGCTGGCACGGCTGGTGAGCCGCTGGCTGCTGCACGGGCGCTTCGCGACGGCGGTGACGGCCCTGCTGCTCCTGCTGGGCTCGTACATCGACGTCTTCGTCGAGTTCAAGGGCATGGCGCTGGGCGGCCCGGCGCTGGTCTGGGGCCTGACCAACGATCTGCAGAGCGCCGCGGTGCCGGTGATCGCCGGGGCCTGGGTGCTCTGGGGCCGGCGGCCGGAGCCGAGGACCGGCCTGGTCGCGGCCGCGGTGCCCGGGGTCTGGGACGGCGGCGGCAGTGTGCTCCAGTTCGAGCCGGACGGGGTGTTCACCGTCACCAGCGGGGGCCTGGTGTCCGTCGCCGGGCTGTGGGAGCCGGGCCCGGACGGGCGGTCGCAGGTGGTGCTGAAGGTCGACTCGCCCACCGACCTGGGCCACGGCTGGCAGGCGACGCTGCTCGACCTGGAGCTGACCGGGCACGCGGCGCGGCTGCACTCCGGCGCGGCGGTGTCCTATCTGCGCCGCGAGCCCGAACTGGTACTGCAGGAGACCGGCGGCTACATCGGCGCCGTCGAGGTGCTGGAGGCCTGACCGGTCCCGCCGCTCGTGGCCGGCCTGCTTGTCACGGGTCCGCTCGTCGCCGGCCCCCGCATCAGCGCCCCTGGAACCGCGGCGGCCGCCGCTCGACGAAGGCGCGCACCCCCTCCGGGGCGTCCTCCGTCGTCATATTGACCTCCTGGGCGATCGCCTCCGCGGCGAAGGCCGCGGCCCGGTCCGACTCCAGCGACGCGTTGACCAGCCGCTTGGTCATGGCCAGGGCCCGGGTCGGCCCGGCCGCCAGCCGCTCGGTCCACTCCCGCGCCGTCTTCTCCAACTCCTCGGCCGGGACCACCAGGTTGACCAGCCCCATCCGCTCCGCGTCCGCGGCCGACAGCTTGTCACCGAAGAACAGCAGCTCCTTGGCCCGCTGCGGACCGACCAGCCGCGGCAGCAGATACGCCCCGCCGCCGTCCGGGACCAGCCCGCGTCGTACGAACGCCGCCACGAAGCTGGCCTGATCGCTCGCCAGCACCAGGTCGCAGGCCAGCGCCAGGTGCACGCCGACCCCGGCGGCGGTGCCGTTCACCGCGGCCAGCACCGGCTTCTCGCAGTCCAGCACCGCGGCGACCATGCGCTGCACCCCGGTCCGCAGCATCCGCTCGACATCGCCGGGGACCGGCGGCCCGGCGGCGGGGGCGCCGGACCGCAGGTCCGCGCCGGAGCAGAAGCCGCGGCCCGAGCCGGTCAGCAGCACCGCGCGGACGGACGGGTCAGCCGAGGCGCCGGCCAGTTCGGTGATCAGCAGTTCGCGCAGCTCGGCGGTGATCGCGTTCAGGGTCTCCGGCCGGTGCAGCGTCAGCCGCAGCACCCCGCCGTCCCTGGCCACCAGCAGCGGCCCGGTCACCGGCACACCGCCAGCGCGTCCAGGGCGACCACGCCCTTGCCGCGCTCCAGCACCATCAGCGGGTTGATGTCCAGCTCGGCCAGCTCGCCGTCCAGTTCGACCGCCATCCGCTGCACTCGCAGCACGGCCTCCACCAGGGCGTCCAGATCCATCGGCGGGCCGCCGCGCACCCCGTCCAGCAGCGGCCGGCAGCGCAGCCGGTCCAGTGCGGCCCTGACGTCCAGGCAGTCGAACGGCGGCACCATCACGGCGGTGTCGGCCAGCACCTCCACCAGCACCCCGCCCATGCCCACGGTGACCGTCGGCCCGAAGCTGGGGTCCTGGGTGACGCCGATGACCATCTCCACCCCGGCCTCCACCATCTGGCACACCAGCACCCCCTCCAGCCGGGGGATTCCGGCGGCCCGGGCGTTGTCGGTGAGCTCGCGGAACGCCTCCCGCACCTGGCTGGCCGAGGTCAACCCGACGTGCACCAGACCGAGTTCGGTCTTGTGGGCGACCTCGGGCGCGGAGCCCTTCAGCACCACCGGGTAGCCCACCACCCCGGCCGCCCGCACCGCCCCGGCGGCGCTGGTGACCAGTTGCTCGCGCGGCACCCGCAGGCCGTAGGAGCGCAGCAGCTGCTTGGCGGCGACCTCGCTGAGCTGCTGCCCGGGCCGCAGCACCCGCTGCGCCTTGACCTTGCCCGCGCAGGGCGTCCGCGGCGCGTGCTCGAACGGGCTGCGGTAGCCGGCCACGAAGCGGTGGTGCTCCAGATAGGCGGCGACCGCCCGCACGCAGTTGCCGAAGGTGCGGAAGGTGGCGACCCGGGAGGAGCCGAGCAGGGTCTGCCGGTACGCGTCCTCGGTGCCGTCCGGCGAGCCCCAGACCACGCAGACCAGCTTGTCGGTGGTCTCGGCGACCTCGACCAGGTCCTGCGCCAGCTTGTCGCTCATCGGTGGGAACGGCCCGGTGATCGGGCAGATCAGCACGCCCACCGAGGGGTCGGCCAGGATCGCGTCCAGGATCCTCCGGCCGCGCCAGTCGCCGACCGGGTGGCCGCCGTTGTCGATCGGGTTGGCGACGCTGAGGTACTCGGGGATCCACTGGTGCAGCTCATCCTGCTTCTGCTCGGAGAGCCGGGGCATGGTCAGCCCGGCCATCGAGGCCAGGTCGGCCAGGTGCGCGCCGGTCCCGCCGGAGATGGAGTAGACGGCGACCCCGTCGGCCTGCGGCGGCCTGGCCCGGGCCAGCAGCGCGGCGGTGTCCTGGAGTTCGTCCAGGCCGTCCACCCGGATCACCCCGAACTGCCGGAAGGCCGCGTCCACCACGTCGTCCGCGCCGGTGAGCTTGCCGGTGTGGGAGGCGGCCATCCGTGCGCCCTCCCGGGTCCGGCCGACCTTGACGGCCACCACCGGGACGCCGCGCCGGGCGGCGTGGTCGGCGGCGAGCAGGAAGGCCCGGCCGTCCTTGAGCCCCTCGATGTAGGCGGCGATGGCGCCGACCTCGGGCTGGTCGGCGAACCAGCGGACGAAGTCGGCGACCTCCAGGTCGGCCTCGTTGCCGGTGGGGGCCCAGTGGCTGAGCCGGATGCCGAGGGACTGGAGAGAGAACAGCGGTCGGCCCTGGTGGCCGCTCTGGGTGATCAGCGCGATGGCCGGCCCGGTCAGGTCCTCGCGGAACCGCTCGAAGGCGTTGAGGTTGGTGTTGGGGCCGAGCAGCCGCAGCCCGGTCGGCGCCTCGGCGATCAGCCGGGCCAGCCGCCGCTGGGCCTCGGCGCCCTCGGCGCCGGTCTCGGCGAAGCCGGAGGCGAAGGCCACCGCGAACTTCACCTTGGCCTCGATCAGCTGGGGCACCACCGGCTCGGGGTCGGCGAGCAGGATCACGGCCAGGTCGACCGGCTCCCCGCCGGCGACCGGGACCGAGGCCAGGTCCGGGTAGCAGGGCCGGCCGTCCACCTCGGTCCGGCCCGGGTTGACCGGGTACATCCGGGCCCCGACCCGTTCGGCCCAGGCGGCCAGCTGCCGGGTGATGCCGGTATTGGGCCGCCCCGGGGTGTCCGAGGCGCCGATCACCGCCACGCTCGACGGGCGGAAGAAGGCGTCGAGGTCGACCGGGCGCGAGCGCACCGGGCGGCCGCCGACATCGGTCTCGTCGTCCGGGTCCAGCATGGCGTTGCCTCCGTTCCCTATATCTGACGTTCCATCAGATTACTGGCAGGAAACGCTTGCTGGAAGGGGTCGGCAGGCACCGCGGCTCTTGCGCCCAGCTCACCGCATGCGTTGAACTGACGGCACGTCAGAAATCAAGGAGAGGGATGAGGCCGTGACCCCGGCAGACCGCCCCGAGCCCGACGCCTTCACCCGCCCCTACTGGGAGGCGGCCGCGCAGGGCCGGCTGCTGCTGCGCCGCTGCGCCTCCTGCGGGCGGGCGCACCACTACCCCCGCGAGTTCTGCCCGTACTGCTGGAGCGAGGAGGTGGTCTGGGAGCAGGCCTCGGGTGACGCCGTCCTCTACACCTGGTCACTGGTTCAGGTGAACGACCTCCCGCCGTTCCGGGACCGGCTGCCCTATGTCGCCGCCGTGGTGGACCTCGCCGAGGGGCCCCGGATGATGACTGCGGTGGTCGGCTGCGACCCGGCCGAGCTGAGCGTCGGCATGGCGCTGCATGTGAGCTTGCCCACAGCTGAGCCCGGGGACGCGGTCGATCCGGCGCCGCTCGCCGCCCCCGTTTTCGGCCCGCTCCGGGATTGATGATTCAACGTCAGCGGGACGTAAGGCAGGGGGTGGGACTGCCGGTGAACGTGTGAGGGCCTCGTGACAACGACGCTGTGGCTCCTGTGTCACGTCACACGATGGGGGTACCGTGACGCTGGAGACGGCTGCGCAGACCGGTGCGGCCGACGACATCACCAGGAGTGACCGGAAGCCACCCGCCGAGGCCGCCCCTCAGGGCCCCCACCCGTATGCGCCCCCGATCCCGCGAGGAACAAACGTCCATGTCGAGTTACGCCCGCCCTGCCTCCGACCCGAACCGGCGCGGTTCCGGCGGAACCGCGCCAGGCACGGACAGTGACGGCGGATACGGCGTCAGCTACGACGGCTACTACGGGCAGCAGGACGGCTACGCACAGGGCGGGTACGCGCAGAACGGCTACGCGGACCCCGGCTACAGCGAACCGGCCTACCGGACGGACCCCTACTACGCCGAACGTGCGTACCCCGGTCCCGGCCACAGCGACGCGGGCTACCAGGGCTCCGGCTACTCCGACCACACCGACCCGCGGTTCGTCGACTCCGGCTACGGCGACTACGCGGCCCCGGCCGCCCCCCGCGCCGAGGCCCCCCGCTCCACCGGACCCCGCTCCGGCAGCCGGGTCGCGGCCCGCGCCGCCGCCCGGGCCCGGGCCCGCCGCAGGCGCAGGGTCCGCAACGGCTTCCTCGGCGTCGGCTCCGTCGCCGCCGTGGCGGTCATCGCCATGGCCGGGCTGGTGCACCCGAACACCGGCAAGACCGCGACCACCGCCACCGCCCGCACCAGCGCACCGGTGGCCACCGGCCAGCGCACCACCCCGGCCGACACCTCGCGCTCGACCGACCGGGCCACCCCGGCGGCCGCGCTCACCCAGCTCCCCGGCCTCGGCGCGGACTTCCGCAAGCAGATCCCCGCCAACACCCAGCAGGTCCTGCTGGTCTCCGGAACCGGCAAGAACGCCAACACCGGCACCGCCACCCTCTACACCCGCACCGCCGACGGCAGCTGGCTGGCCGGGACGGCCTGGCCCTCGCACAACGCCCTGGACGGCTGGACCACCCACCACATGGAGGGTGACCTGCACAGCCCGATCGGCGTCTACTCGCTGACCGACGCCGGCGGCCTGGACGCCAACCCGGGCACCAAGCTCCCGTACACCCACTCCTCCGCCTTCAAGGCGCTGGGCACCGGCTTCGAGGGCGAGTCGCTGGCCGACGCCTTCGACTACGTGGTCGCCATCAACTACAACCACGTCGCCGGGACCAGCCCGCTCTCCGCCGAGCGCCCGCTCGGCGCCAACCGCGGCGGCGGCATCTGGGTCCACGTGGACCACGGCGGCCCGACGCACGGCTGCGTCAGCCTGGCCAAGGCGGACATGGCGATACTGCTCAAGGACCTCGACCCGTCGAAGCACCCGGTGATCGTGATGGGCGACGCGGCCTCGCTCGCCGCGTGACCCCGCCGGGGCGAGGCCAGTCGCCGTACGGAAGTTGTCCGGCCCCTACAGCATCCCCCCTCGGATACTGTCCCAGGCAGTGCCCGATGACCCGCCGGTAACCGGCTTGAGTGGACACATGACTGGTTCCCGCATCGTCGCGCTCGGCCACTACCAGCCGCCGAAGGTCCTCACCAACGACGACCTCGCCAAGCTGGTGGACACCGACGACGAGTGGATCCGCAGCCGCGTCGGCATCCGCACCCGGCACATCGCCGAGGGTGAGAGCGTCGCCGACCTGGCCTTCCGTGCCGCCGAGAAGGCGCTGGCGACCAGCGGCTTCGACGCCTCCACGATCGACCTGGTCACCGTCGCCACCTGTACCGCCATCGACCGCAGCCCCAACACGGCCGCGCAGGTCGCCGCCCGCCTGGGCATCGCCGCCCCGGCGGCCTACGACATCAACACCGTCTGCTCCGGCTTCTCCTACGCCCTGGCCACCGCCGACCACGCGATCCGGGCCGGCGCCGCCACCCGCGCGCTGGTCATCGGCGCGGAGAAGATGACCGACGTCCTGGACTGGACCGACCGCAGCACCTGCGTGATCTTCGGTGACGGCGCCGGCGCCGCGGTGGTGGAGGCCTCCGAGGAGGCCGGCATCGGCCCGGTGGTCTGGGGCTCCGACCCGTCCAAGGGCGACGCGGTCCGCATCGACGGCTGGGACCCGACCATCAGCCAGCAGGGCCAGGCCGTGTTCCGCTGGGCCACCACCCAGATCGCCCCGCTGGCGCTGCAGGCCTGCGAGAAGGCCGGGATCGCCCCGGCCGACCTGGAGGGCTTCGTCCCGCACCAGGCCAACCTGCGCATCATCGACGCCATCGCCGCGAAGATCGGCGCCCCCGACGCGGTGGTCGCCCGCGACGTGGTCGACTCCGGCAACACCTCGGCCGCCTCCATCCCGCTGGCGCTCTCCAAGCTGGTCGAACGCGGCGAGCTGCGCTCCGGCGCCCCGGTCCTGCTGATCGGCTTCGGCGGCGGCCTCGCCTACGCCGGCCAGGTGGTCCGCTGCCCCTGAGCCGCCGCTGCGCTCCCGAGGTCGGTGCGGCCCCGGGTTTTTCGGTTGCCCGCCTGCTCAGGGCGTTGTTAGCGTCGGCGGAATGAAGGCAGCAAGTGAGCAGGACATCCGCGCGTCGTTCGTCAACTGCACCAAGGGCGAGGCCAAGCGCCTTCCGGTCCCCCGGGACCTGGCCGACCGTCCCTGGGGCGACCTGGACTTCCTCGGCTGGACCGACCTCTCCGCCCCCGACCGCAGCTACCTGGTCACCGAGCGGGACGGCGCGCTGGTCGGCCTGACCCTCCGTTACCCCTCCCAGCGGCGCGGCCTGGTCCGCCGCAGCATGTGCTCGCTCTGCCTCACCACGCACTCCGGCGACGGCGTCTCGCTGATGGTGGCCCGCAAGGCCGGCCCGGCCGGCCGCGAGGGCAACTCGGTCGGCATCTACCTCTGCACCGACCTGGCCTGCTCCCTCTACCTCCGCGGCCTCAAGAGCGCGACGGGCGTGGGCGCCCGCCTGCACGAGTCGCTGACGCTGGAGCAGCAGGTCGAACGGACCCGGGGCAAGCTCCACGACTTCCTGGACGCGGTGGCGGCGTAGCCGCCGGAGCCGTTGCAGGCCGCCTTCAGCCCCGGCCCAGCACCATCGTCGCCGAGGAGCAGAACCAGCCGCCGGTCCCGCTGACCAGGGCCAGTTCCGGCAGACCGCCGCGCTTCAGCACCTGGCGTCCGGTTCCCGCGTAGTCGCCGCGGAGCTGTCGGACCGCCTCCACGATCAGGAACAGCCCGCGCATCCCCGGGTGGCAGGCGGAGAGCCCGCCGCCGTCGGTGTTGACCGGCAGCTCGCCGTCGCGGAGCAGGCGGCCGGCCTTGGCGTCGACGAAGGGGCCGCCCTCGCCCTTGGCGCAGAAGCCCAGGTCCTCCAGGGCGACCAGGGGCATGTAGGTGAAGGCGTCGTAGATCTCCGCCAGGTCGATGTCGTCCGCTGTGACGCCCGCCCGCTGGTAGGCAAGCCGGCCGGAGACGGCGGCGGGGGAGACGGTGAAGTCCTCCCACTCGGACATCAGGTTGTGGCTGAGATGCTCTCCGGTGCCGAGGATCCACACCGGGTCGTGCGGCGTGTCGGGTACGTAGTCCTCGGCGGCGAGCAGCACCGCGCAGCCGCCGTCCGAGCGGATGCAGCAGTGCAGCTTGGTGAAGGGGGAGGCGATCTCCGGCCCGGCCAGCACCTGGTCCACCGTCAGCGGGGACCGGTACATCGCGTCGGGGTTGTCGGCGGCGTTCGCCCTGGCCTGGACGGCGACGCCGGCGAGCTGTTCCAGGGTGGTCCCGTACTCGTGCATGTGGCGGCGGGCCGCCATCGCGTACTTGGAGATCAGGGTGTGTCCGTACGGGGCCTCGAACTGCTGGGGGCCGCGGGCGCCGAGGGCGATCCCGGCGGTGCGGCGGCCGGCCTTGAGGTCGGCGCGGGCGGTGGAGCCGTAGACCAGCAGGACCGCTTCGGCGTGGCCGGCGGCTATCGCGTCGGCGGCGTGGGCGGCCATCACCTCCCAGGTGGAGCCGCCGACGGAGGTCGAGTCGGTCCAGGTCGGACGCAGTCCCAGGTACTCGGAGACCTCCACCGGGGCGAGGATGCCCAGCCCGGCCGAGGCGACGCCGTCGACCAGTCCGCGCGGCAGCCCGGAGTCGGCGAGGGCCCGCCGCGCGGCCTGGGCGTGCAGCTGGAACGGGGTGGCCCGGTCCACCCGGCCGCAGTCGGCCAGCGCCGCGCCGACCACGGCGACCCGGCGACGGCGCGGCGAGCTGTCCGGGACGGGGGAGTGCAGTGACGGCTCGGGCACGGGCGATCAGCTCCCTCGGGCTTGGGCACAGGATCTGACGGTACATCAGATTCATGCCGCCGCGCCCCTGTGCCCTGTGCATCCGCGCTTCTAGTATGACGGATCGTCAGATCGGAAAGAGGAGGCGGCATGGACCCCGCGCTGACCCCGGAACAGGAAGCCGTCCGCCGCACCCTCAGGGAGCTGCTGGCCAAGCACTGCGGCCCCGACGAGGTGCGGGCGGCGGCCGCAGGACCGCTGGGCTACGACGCCGAGCTGTGGCACCGGCTCGCCGACCAGCTCGGCCTGCCCGGGCTCGCCCTCCCGGCGGAGTACGGCGGGGTCGGCCTGGGGCCGGTCGAGCTGGCCCTGGCCTGCGAGGAGAGCGGCCGGGCGCTGCTGCCGTCGCCGCTGCTGGCCTCCTCGGTGCTGGCGGCCACCGCCGTCCGCACCGTCGGTACCGAGCAGCAGCGCACCGACCTGCTGCCCGCGCTGGCCGACGGCGCCCGCACCAGCGCCCTGGTCACCGCCGCGGCGCCGGCGCTCGCGCTCGGGCTGGTCCCGGCCGGCGCCGGCGACGGCCTGCCGGACGGTACGACGGCCGGTGGCGGCCGGGCCGGGGGCGTCCAGGCGCGGCCCGCCCCCGAGGGCGACGGCTGGCTGCTCTACGGCGAGGCCGGCCAGGTGCTGGACGGCGCCCGCGCCGACCTTCTGGTGGTCGCCGCCCACACCGGCGGCTTCCCGCGCAGTCGGACCGTGCTGTTCCTGGTGGAGGCCGGCTCACCCGGCCTCACCCGCACCCGGCTGGCCGCGATGGACGACACCCGGACCCTGGCCCGGGTCGAGCTGCGGGACACCCCGGCCGTTCCGCTCGGCGACCCGGAGCGCGACGCGGGGCCCGCACTCGCCCGCACCGGGCGGTACGCCGCCCTCGCGGTGGCGGCGGAGGCGGTCGGCGCGGCCGAGCAGTGCCTGACCAGGACGGTGGAGTACGTGCAGGTCAGGAAGCAGTTCGGCCGCGCGGTCGGCTCCTTCCAGGCGGTGCAGCACCGCCTCGCCGATGTGTACGTCGCCGTGCAGACGGCCCGCTCGGCGGTCCACTACGCGGCCTGGACGCTGGAGCGGGACGAGAGCGAGAACGAAGGGGACGGCGAGGGCGAGGCTGGGGCCTCCGCCACCGCCGTACCACTCGCGCTTGCGCACGCACTGGAGTCGCTGCGCACGGCTGCGGCCGACGCCGTCCAGCTGCACGGCGGGATCGCCATCACCTGGGAGCACGACGCCCAGCTCTACTTCAAGCGGGCCGCCGCCGACGAACTGCTGTTCGGGCCGCCGCACCTGCTGCGCGCCCGCGCCGCCGAGCGCGCGAACCTGTTCGGCCCGACGCCCGTTCCTGCCCGCATCCCCGTCCGCACCCCTGTCCGCCAGGAGGCCTGACATGGCGACACCCCCATCGACACCCGCCCCCGCGCCGGCACCGGAGCTGCGTCCGCCGAGCTCGCGGCTGGAGGCGGTGGTCCAGAAGGTCTCCTCCAGCCCGGTCTTCGCCAGGATCGCCCCCCGGGTGCTGCCGCCGATGGACAAGATGGTGCACCGGGTCACCGGCGGCAAGGTGATGATCAGCCAGTACATGCTGCCGTCGCTGTTCCTGACGACGACCGGCCGCCGCACCGGGCAGCCGAGGGTGGCCCCGATGGCCTGCCTGCCGGAGTCCGGCGGCACCTTCCTGGTGATCGGCAGCAACTTCGGCCGCCCGGCCCACCCGGCGTGGACCGGCAACCTGATCGCGGACGGCAGGGCGCTGGTCGAGCACCGGGGCCGGACCGTGGAGGCGACCGCCGAACTGCTGGAGGGCGAGGCACGGGCCGAGGCCTGGGCCGCGCTGCTGCGGATGTGGCCGCCGTACGCGACCTACCAGGCGCGGATCGAACGGCAGATCCGGATCTTCCGGCTCACGCCGGTCGAGAAGAAGCAGGACTGAGGCACCTGCCGCCGAACATGGACAAGCGAAGGGCGGTCGTCCCCTTTCGGGGACGACCGCCCTTGATGGACATGGGTGCGGGGCTCGAACCGGAGTACCTCCCCCGAGGCACGCCCGGCAGCTCGGCCCGACCGGACAGGCGGCCGGGGCCCGCGACCCAGGACGGTGCTGCTACTGCACTGCTTCGGCTACTTCGGCGGCTTCTTGCCGGTCATGCCGAGGTAGACCAGGAGCGCCAGGTTCGGCTTGAGCTCCTTGGCCTTGACGCCCCAGGAGTCGAAGCCCTTCTGGTGCTCGGCGACGGCGGCCAGCATGGCCACCAGGGAGCCGGCGACAGCCGGTGCGCTGATCGACTTGTCCGCCTTCCCGGTGTCCTGCATGGCCTTGAGGGAGTCCGTGAGCGAGTTGGTCACGGCGTTGAGGATCTTCATGCGGATCTTGAAGAACCGCTTGTCCCCTTCCGCCGATCCCAGCGTCACCACGCGGAGAATGGCCTCGTTGTCGCGCCAGAAGTTGAGGAAGCCTTCCACCAGCTCCTCAGCCGTCTGGTAGCCGGACTTGCCGGCCCACGACTTCTCGGCGACCAGGTCCTTCAGGGCGGCGCCTTCCCGGGCCATTCCATCCGCGATCTCGAGGACAGCGCCCTCGACGTCGGGGAAGTACTGGTAGAACGTTGCGGGGGAGGTACCGGCCATCCGGGCGACGTCGATGACCTTGACGTCCCGGTAGGGCGATGTGCTGAGCATCTCGCTAAGGCATTCGAGCAGCTTCTGCCGCGTCGCCTGCCCGCGTCGCCCGGCGACACGCCCGTCGACGGTGCGAACTTGTCCTGTCATGCCGTCAGTTTACCGTGGCAAGATCCCCGCGCTATTCGGCAGTGGCCCGAATGGTCCGTCAGGCTGACGGACCGCCGGACGGAGCGCCGGCTCCGGGGTCTGAGGAGCCGTCCGTTTCCCGGGTCACGACCCGGTCGAGCCACTCCTCCCGGCTGGGCGGCAGGCCGCTGTCCCCGTCGGCCCCGGTGCGCACCGCGAGGATCTGGTTGACCCCGATCCGGTTCTCCTCGAACGCCAGCGCCGAGGCCGCCATGTACAGCCGCCAGACCCGGGCCCGGCCCAGGGTGGACAGCTTGACCGCCCGGTCCCAGTCGGCCTCCAGATTGGTCACCCAGGCCCGCAGCGTCAGCGCGTAGTGCTCCCGCAGCGACTCCACGTCGCGGATCTCGAAGCCGGACTCCTCCAGCAGGCTGACGGTCTGCCCGACCGGGGCGAGGTCGCCGTCGGGGAAGACGTAGGCCGCGATGAAGGGGCTGATCCGGTAGCGCTCGCCGGGCAGGTTGGGGCGCCGGGCGATCTGGTGGTTCAACAGCCGCCCGCCGGGGCGCAGCAGCCCGTACAGCTGGGTGCCGTAGCGGCGGAACTGCTCGGAGCCGACGTGCTCGGCCATCCCGACGCTGGAGATGGCGTCGTAGGGCCCGTCGTCCACCTCGCGGTAGTCCTGCAGGCGGACCGTCAGCCGGTCGGAGAGGCCGGCTTCCTCGATCCGTTCCCGGGCGCCGCGGGCCTGCTCGGTGGAGAGGGTCACCCCGACGCCCTCGACGCCGTAGTGCTCGGCGGCGTGCAGCAGCAGCGAGCCCCAGCCGCAGCCGACGTCCAGCAGCCGCATCCCGGGGCGCAGGCCCAGCTTGCGGCAGATCAGGTCGAGCTTGGCCTCCTGGGCGGCCTCCAGGGTGTGCGTCCCGGTCGGCCAGTAGGCGCAGCTGTAGACCATGGACGGGCCCAGGACCAGCCGGTAGAAGTCGTTGCCGACGTCGTAGTGGTGGCTGATGGCCTTGCGGTCGCGCATCAGCGAGTGCCGGGTGCCGGCGACCTTGACCCGGGTCGCCTCCTCCGGCGGCAGCGGCGGGCGCAGGCCGACCGCCCCGGCGCCGATCGCGGTGCGGAGCAGCCGGCGGCCCTCTGGACCGAAGATCTCGCGGGCGCTGGGGCGCAGGCTGGCCGCGTTGGTCTGCTCGACCAGGCGCACCACCGCGTCGAGCACGTCGTAGAGGTCGCTGTCCTCGGCGATCTCCAGATCGCCGGACACATAGGCGCGGGCCAGCCCCAGCTCGTCCGGACGCCAGATCAGGTGCCGCAGCGCCCGCCGGTTCCGCAGTTCCAGGGCGGGGGCGCCGGCCGGGCCGGCCTCGCCGCCGTCCCAGGTGCGCAGCCGGACGGGCAGTTCCGCGCCCAGCAGGTCCTCCAGCACCGGGACCAGCTGGCCGGCCGTTCCCTGGCCCGGCAGCGCTTTCCGCAGCAGTTTCGCCGGAGCCTGCTGTCGCCGGGCCTTCCGCTGGGTTTCTTGTTGTGTCTTTGTCACCTTGCCACCCATCCCGCGCCTCCCGTGCGCCTGCGCCTTCGTCCATCTAACGACGGCGTCCCGAATTCCCGATCGAGTCGTAGGACACACCCGAATGTGTCCACACGCATGGCCTACTGCCCCTCCTGGACCCCTGCCCATGCATGGCGCGGTGGCACCTCGTCAGGTCCGCGCGCAAAACCCGGCCGGAACGATTTTTCGGGGCTGGTTGGCTACAGCGGCGGTCGACGTTGGACAATCAGGCACAGCAACGACGGCACGGTGCGGCGACACCACGGTGCCGGCGTGGAACTAACGGGGAGGTGGCTGAGGACGTGGACCAGCTGACGGCGCACGATCCCAGGCGGATCGGCCCCTTCGAGGTGCTCGGGCGCCTCGGCGCGGGCGGAATGGGGCTGGTCTACCTGGCCAGGTCGTCCGCGGGCCGACGGGTGGCGATCAAGACCGTGCGCGCCGAGCTGGCCGAGGACCAGCTGTTCCGGGTGCGTTTCGCCCGCGAGATCGCGGCGGCCCGCACCGTCTCCGGCTTCTACACCGCGCCCGTGGTCGAGGCCGACGCCGACGCCCCGGTGCCCTGGCTGGCCACCGCCTACATCCCGGCGCCCTCGCTGGAGGACCTGGTCGCCGAGTGCGGTCCGATGCCGGTCGGCGCGGTGCGCTGGCTGGTCGCCGGGATCGCCGAGGCGCTGCAGTCGATCCACGCGGCCGGGCTGGTGCACCGCGACCTCAAGCCCTCGAACGTGCTGGTCACCGAGGACGGACCGCGGGTGATCGACTTCGGCATCGCGGCCGGGGTCTCGCACACCCGGCTGACCATGACCAACGTCGCGGTCGGCACCCCCGCCTACATGTCGCCCGAGCAGGCCAGGGACAGCCGCAGCGTGACCGGGGCCAGCGACGTGTTCTCGCTGGGCTCGATGCTGGTCTACGCGGCCACCGGGCACGCCCCGTACCACGGGGCCAACCCGGTGGAGACGGTGTTCATGCTGCTCCGGGAGTCCCCGGACCTGTCCGGCCTCGCCCCCGACCTGGCCCCGCTGGTGAAGGCCTGCATGCGCCCGGCGCCGGAGCGGCGGCTGACCCCGGCCCAGATCCAGTCCGAGCTGGCCCCGCACCTGTACTCCAACGGCGACGGGGACGACGACTCCCGCGACTGGCTGCCGCCGGCCGCCCTGGAGCTGATCGACCGCAAGCGGGGACGGCGCAACACGCCTCCGCCGCCCGTCCCGGTGCCTGTTCCCGCGCCGGTCCCCGCCCCGGTGCCGCTGGCGGCCCCGGTGGCCGCCCCGGTCGCGGCCCCGTCGGCCGGCTACGACCCCAGGACCGCGCACCCGGCGCCGGTGGCCCAGCCGTCGGCCCTGGACGAGCACGCGCCGACCAAGAAGGTCCAACCGGCCGCGGGCGGCGGCCGCAGGCACGCCGGCGCGCCCGATCCGGAGCCGGCACCGGCCGCCCAGGCCCAGGCAGCCGCTCAGGCGCCGGTGGCGGCTCCGGTACCGTCCACCACGCCCACCCCGGTGGTGCAGCTGCTCGGCGGCTCCGTGGCGATCGGCCCCGGGGTCAGGGCCGGCGAGACCGGCGGCCCCGGGCCGGACGACTCGCTGCCGCCCGCCGCCACCGGCTGGGTGCGACGCGTCCCTGGACAGGGCCCCGGAGGACAGGGCCCCGGTTCGAACCGGGAGAACGCCACCCACCAGAACCACGGACGGCAGGCCGCGGCGACGTCGGAGCCCGCCGCCGCGGTGCCGGCGCCGCCCACCTCGGGCTCGCGCTGGCGGCCCTGGCGGTTCCGGATGTCCAACGACGTCTGGGGGGTGCCGCAGGTCAGCGACGGCGTCCTCTATGTGACCAGCTTCGAGGTGCACGCCCTGGACATCGCCACCGGGCGCCGCCGCTTCAAGACCCGCGACGTCGCCTGGGCGATGTCCGTGGCCGACGGCCAGGTCCACGCCGCGGACGGCCCGAGCCTGTTCACCCTCGCCGCGGCGGACGGCGAGGAGCGCTGGCGGGTCACCCTGGACGGCTGGACCTACTCCCTGGACGCGGGCGGCGGCGCGCTGGTGGCCGGCACCAGGGGCGGCGGCGTCCAGGTCCGCTCGGCGATCGACGGCAGCCAGATGTGGCAGGTGGGCGACGCGCAGCAGGAGTACGAGAGCCCGCAGTCGGGCCCCTGCGTGGTGGGCGACTCGGTCTACTACTACGGCGGCGGGATGCTCCGCGCCCTGGACCTGACGACGGGTCGGCCGCGCTGGGCGGTCCAGGTCGGCGAGGACGTCCCCTCGCGGCCGGTGCTGCGCCAGGGCGTGCTCTACCTGACCTCAGGGGCCCGGGTGCTGGCCCTGGACGAGGAGTCCGGGGAGGAGCGCTGGCGCTTCAAGGCCCCGGTGGTGCTGTTCACCCCGCCGACCCTGGACGACCAGGGCAGCCTCTTCGCGGCCGACTACCTCGGCGCGGTGTTCGCGCTGGACACCGGCACGGGTGCGCTGCGCTGGCAGGCCCGTACCGGCGGCCGGCAGGGGATCGACCCGGTGGTCCACGAGGACGGGACCGTCCTGGTGGGCAGCGGCGACACGGTCTACGCCTTCGCCGCGCGGGACGGGGAGGAGCGCTGGCGGCACACCGCGCGCGGCGAGCTCACCGGGGCGCCTGCGGCGTTCGGCGGGTTGGTGCACTTCGGCAGCAGGGACCACTCGCTCTACACCCTGGACCTGACCACCGGGCGGCTGCGCTGGAAGCTGGACACCGGCGGGGAGATCACCGGTTCCCCGGTGGCGGTCGACGGCCGTGTCTTCGCCTGCAGCAAGGACCGCTGCGTCTACGCCCTGGACGCAGCCCGCGGCACCGCGACGCGGGACTGAGCCCCTTCAGGGGCGCGGGGAACTGCGCTGCCAACCATGCACCTTCGTAGGGGGCTGGTCGCGCAGTTCCCCGCGCCCCTGAAAAACGAGGCCGTCAGGGGTTGCGCAGTTGCCAGCCGGACCAGGCGGAGGCGACCATCGCCTCCAGGTCGAACTGTGCGGACCAGTTGAGCTCGCAGGTGATCCGGTCCGCGGAGGCCACCACCCGGGCCGGGTCGCCCGGTCGGCGGGAGACCACTTCGCCGGTGGTGTCCAGCCCGGTGACCGTGCCGATCGTGTCCAGCATCTCGCGGACCGAGACCCCTTCGCCGCGGCCGATGTTGAGGACCAGTTCGGTTCCGTCCGGGTCGTCCTCCAGCCGCCGCACCGCGGCCACATGCGCGGTGGCCACGTCCGCCACGTGGATGTAGTCACGGATGCAGGTGCCGTCGGGGGTGGGGTAGTCGTCGCCGAAGACCAGCGGCGGCTTGCCCGCCGTGATCCGCTCGAAGACCATCGGCACCAGGTTGGTGGCCCCCGGGTCGCCCAGCTCGGCCGTGGCCGCCCCGGCGACGTTGAAGTAGCGCAGCGCGACCGTCCCGATGCCGTGGGCCCGGCCCACCGCGCGGACCAGCCACTCGCCGACCAGCTTGGTCTCGCCGTAGGGGCTCATCGGTGCGCACGGGGTGTCCTCGGTGACGACGTCCACGTCCGGCATGCCGTAGACGGCTGCCGAGGAGGACAGCAGGAACCGGCGCACCCCCGCGTCGGCCGCGGCCTCCAGCACCAGCCGCAGGCCCTCGACGTTCTCGTGGTAGTACCGCAGTGGCTGCTCGACCGACTCGCCGACCTGCTTCTTCGCGGCGATGTGGAGCACCCCGGTGACCTGGTGCTGCTTCATCACCCGGTCGAGCAGCGGGCGGTCCAGGGTGGAGCCCTCGACCAGCGGGACACCGGCCGGCAGCCGAGCCGGGTCGCCGCTGCTCAGGTCGTCCAGGACGACGACCCCCAGCTCCGCCTCGACCATGGCCCGCACCACATGTGCACCGATGTAGCCCGCCCCACCCGTGATCAACCAAGTCATGGGACCGCATTCTATTTGCCCCGCCGGCGGCCCCGGCCGAGGATCAGGGAGTGGTCAGCGCCCATCGCGGAACTGCCACGCCGGGGGCGAGGATCTGGTAAACGGCCTGGACCGGGGCGCCGATCCGCAGCCGGGAGACCGGGACGGCG
Source organism: Streptacidiphilus jeojiense (assembly GCF_000719095.1). Classification (GTDB taxonomy): domain Bacteria; phylum Actinomycetota; class Actinomycetes; order Streptomycetales; family Streptomycetaceae; genus Streptacidiphilus; species Streptacidiphilus jeojiensis. Next base: position 69,678 of record NZ_JOEH01000003.1, read on the forward strand.
TTCCAGGGGGCGTCGGGGCGGCGCACCGAGGGGGTGAGCGTGCCGACCAGTCGGATCGTCGGGTCGTCGTCCAGTTCGACCACCGCGACGGGGTAGGGGGCCTGTTCCGCGTAGGCGGGCAGCAGCGGCGGGTGGGCGACGACGAACGACCAGATCCGTCCGCGTCCGGAGGTCGGCCGCCACTCGTCGGCGAAGCTGTGGCAGCGCGGGCAGGCGGGCCGGGGCGGGAAGCGCCGCAACCCGCAGTCGGCGCAGGCCTGCACCCGCAGCTCGCCGCGCAGCGCGTACTGCCAGAAGGGTTCGCCGTCGGTGTCCGGCCAGGGCAGCAGCAGGCCGCCGGCCATGCCCCCGGCCGCGTGGACCGCTTCGGTGACCGATGTTCCGGTGACGGGTACTCCGGTGGCGGGTGTTCCGGTGACAGACATGGGACTCCCTCAGTTGCGCAGCAGCAGGGCCGAGGTGGGGACGCCCTCGCCGGCCGTGACCAGGCAGGTCGCGGCGTCGGGGACCTGGGAGGTGGAGCTGCCGCGCAGCTGCCTGACGCCCTCGTTGATCAGGTTGAAGCCGTGCACATAGCCCTCGGAGAGGCCGCCGCCCGCGGTGTTGATCGGCAGCCGCCCGCCCAGTTCCAGGGCGCCGCCCTCGGTGTAGGCCGCGCCCTCGCCGCGGCCGCAGAAGCCGTAGCCCTCCAGCGAGAGCGGGATCAGCGGGGTGAAGGCGTCGTAGATCTGGGCGGTGTCCACATCCTGTGGACCGAGGTCGGCGGTCTTCCACAGGTGGCGCGCGGCGGTCCAGGCCGGTCCGGTCAGCGGGTCGTCGTTCCAGTAGTTGACCATCCCGTGGTGCTGGGCCGGCAGGCCCTGTGCGGCGGAGTGGATGTACACCGCCCGCTGCCGGCAGTCGCGGGCCCGCTCGGCGCTGACCACCACGCAGGCGAGCGCGCCGTCGGTCTCCAGGCAGTTGTCGTAGAGGCAGAGCGGTTCCGAGATCCAGCGGGCGTCCATGTACATCTCCCGGGTCAGCGGCCGGTCGTACATCACCGCCGCCGGGTTCTGGTTGGCGCGGTTGCGGCAGGCCAGGGCGACGTTGAAGAGGTGGTCCCGGGTGGCGCCGTACTCGTGCATGTAGCGGCGGGCCAGCATGGCGATCTCGTCGGCGGGGCGCAGCAGGCCGAAGGGGCGGGTCCACTGGGCCGGGGTGGGCAGCTGCACGCTGGTGTTGGTCCAGGGCCGGACGCCGGAGCCGCGCTTGCGGGAGCGCCAGGCCACACCGACGCTGGCCTGCCCGGTGGCGACGGCCATGGCGAGGTGGGCGACGGTGGCGCAGGAGCCGCCGCCGCCGAAGCCGGTGCGGCTGAAGAAGGTGATGTCCCCGGCGCCGATGGACTTGGCCAGCTCGACCTCGTCGGTCTCCTCCATGGTGTAGGAGGCGAGGGCGTCGACCTCCGCGGGGTCGATCCCGGCGTCGTCCAGGGCGGCCAGCACGGCCCGGCAGGCGAGGGTCTTCTCGGGCTCGTCGAGGGTCTTGGCGAAGCGGGTCTGGCCGATGCCGACGATCGCCGTACGGTCCTTGAGCATGGCTTCCCCCGTTGGCTCGGGCACGGGTCAGGTGCTGACCCGACATCGTCTCGGGATCTGACGTGGCGTCAGAATAGGTGTCCGGGGGTCTGGCCGGAAGGCCGTTGCCGATCTAATCTGACGTGGCGTCATGAGTGCTGTGCTGCTGGGATGCTCGGGTCGATACGGAGGGTGCCGTGCGAGGAGATCTGGAGTGGGGCACCGTTCCCCGGCTGGTCAGGGCCGCCGCCGAGACCCACGGTGAGCGCGAGGCCGTGGTCGGTCCGCGGACCCGGCTCAGCTACCGCGACCTCGGAGCACGGGTCGAGCGGGCCGCGGCCGCGGTGATGGCCGCGGGGGTGGGACCGGGCGAGCGGGTCGCGATCTGGGCCCCGAACACCCCGGACTACGTGGTCGCGGCGCTCGGCGCGGTCAGCGCGGGCGCGGTGCTGGTCCCGCTGGGCACCAGGCTCAAGGGCGCCGAGGCGGTGGAACTGCTCCGGCGGACCCGGGCCCGGCTGCTGCTGGTCACCGACACCTTCCTCGGCGTCGGCTACGTCTCCGCGCTGCGCGCCGCCGCCGGGGGAGCGGCGCCGGCCGGCGCCCGCAACCGCGGCCCGCTGCGCGACCTGCCCGAACTGCGCACCGTGGTGGTGCTCGGCGACCGGGCCGAGGCGGGCGAGGGGTTCCAGCACTGGCGCGGCTTCCTCGCCGACGCGGCCGAGGTGCCCGCGCGGGCGGTCCGCGAGCGGGCCGACGCGGTGCAGCCGGACGACCCCGCCGACATCATGTTCACCTCCGGCACCACCGGACGCGCCAAGGGCGCCGTCACCACCCACGCCCAGTCCCTGCGGGCCTTCGCCACCTGGGCCGACATCGCCGGTCTGGTCGAGGGCGACCGCTACCTGGTGGTCAACCCGTTCACCCACACTTTCGGCTGGAAGGCCGGCGTGCTGGCCGCGCTGATGCGCGGGGCGACCGTGCTGCCGCAGCCGGTGTTCGACGCCGAGGCGGTGCTCGCCAAGGTCTCCAGCGAGCGGGTCACCGTGCTTCCGGGCGCGCCCACCGTCTACCAGTCGCTGCTGGACCACCCGGCCCGCGGCTCCTACGACCTGCGCACCCTGCGGCTGGCGGTGACCGGGGCCGCCGTGGTCCCGCTGGAACTGGTCACCCGGATCCGCGACGAGTTGGGCTTCCGCACCGTGCTCACCGCCTACGGGCTCACCGAGTCCTGCGGCCTGGTCACCATGGGCCGCCGCGGCGACGACCCCGGCCTGATCGCGGCCACCTCGGGACGCGCGGTCCCCGGCGTCACCGTCCGGGTCGCCGACGAGGAGTCCAAGGAGCAGCCCGCCGGCACCCCCGGCGAGGTGCAGGTGCGCGGCTACACGGTGATGCGCGAGTACTTCGAGGACCCGGAGGAGACCGAGTCGGCCTTCACCCGCGACGGCTGGCTGCGCACCGGCGACATCGGCGTGCTGGACGACGAGGGTAATCTGCGGATCACCGACCGGCTCAAGGACATGTACACCGTCGGCGGGTTCAACGCCTACCCCGCGGAGATCGAACAGGTGCTGGCCCGGCATCCGCTGGTCGCCGACGTCGCGGTGGTCGGCGTCCCCGATCCCCGGCTCGGCGAGGTCGGCAAGGCCTTCGTCGTCCCGCGCGGAGAGCTGGCGCCGGACGCCGCCGCGGAGGCCGGAGCCGAGCTCATCGCCTGGTCCCGCCGGGAGATGGCCAACTACAAGGTGCCCCGGCAGGTCGAATTCATTTCCGAACTTCCCAGGAACGCCTCGGGCAAAATACTGAAGGGCCAGCTCAGGGGATGAATGACGGCTAACTGGTGCGGAACTCTCACCACCGCCCTATCCCAGCCACAGCTTCCGCACAGACCGGTGCCGAAGTCTGAAGTACATGAGCCAACCGACAGTGCTGGCGGCCCAGCCCGCCGCGGACCCGGAGCCGGCCCCGCAGTCCGGAGGCCGGGCCAGACTGGTTGAGATCGTCGTCCCCGTCTACAACGAGGAGCACGTCCTCGAGCACAGCGTCCGGCGTCTGTACGCCTACCTGGCGGAGAACTTCCCGTACCGCTTCACCATCACCGTCGCCGACAACGCCAGCACCGACGCCACCTGGCAGGTCGCGACCCGGCTGGCCGCCGAGATCCCCGAGGTGCGCGCCGTGCACCTGGACCAGAAGGGCCGGGGCCGGGCCCTGCGCCAGGTCTGGAGCAGCAGCGACGCCGACGTCGTCAGCTACATGGACGTGGACCTCTCCACCGGCCTCGACGCCTTCCTGCCCCTGGTCGCGCCACTGCTGTCGGGCCACAGCGACCTCGCCATCGGCAGCCGCCTGCACCGCGGCTCGGCCGTGGTCCGAGGTCCCAAGCGCGAGTTCATCTCCCGTACGTACAACCTGATGCTGCGCACCACCATGGCGGCCAAGTTCTCCGACGCCCAGTGCGGCTTCAAGGCCGCGCGGACCGACGTGGTCAAGGCGCTGCTCGACTCGGTCGAGGACCAGACCTGGTTCTTCGACACCGAACTGCTGCTGCTCGCCGAGCGCAGCGGTCTGCGCATCCACGAGGTCCCGGTGGACTGGGTCGACGACCCGGACAGCCGCGTCGACATCGTCCGCACGGTCAAGGACGACCTCAAGGGGATGTGGCGGGTGGCCAGGAAGACGCTCTCCGGAGCCACCAGGCTGCCGGTGCCGCCCCGGGTCCAGCAGGCCCAGCTGCCGCCCGCGATGCGCTGGCAGCTGTCCAGCTTCGCGGTGATCGGCGTCATCAGCACCGTCGCCTACCTGGCGCTCTACCTGATCCTGCGTCAACTCGCCCCGGCCGTCCTGGCCAACGCGGTCGCCCTGTTCGCCACCGCGATCGCCAACACCGCCGCCAACCGGCGCTTCACCTTCGGCGTCACCGGTACGGCCGACGCCCTCAAGCACCAGGTCGAGGGCGGTATCGCCTTCGTCATCGGGCTGGTGCTGAGCACCGCCACCCTCGCGGTCGTCAGGGTCGCCGCCCCGGGGGCCTCCCATGTCGTCGAACTCGCCGCACTGGTGGGGGCGAACGCACTGTCCACGGTCGTCCGCTTCCTGCTGATGCGGGTCTGGGTGTTCAACCCCAAGCGGCAGGCCCGCCGCCACGCGGCCTCCTCCTCGCACAACCAGGAGCTGAACCACTGATGAGCGCGCACGTAACCGCCCCTCCGGCGGCCGGCAGCGACACTGCCCGCAACCAGGGACGATCACTGCTGCAACGGATCTTCCTGGGCCGGGAGACCGCACCCCGCTGGGCCCGCCCCGCGCTGTGGGGGGTGCTGCTGCTCTCCGCCGCGGTGTACGTCTACGGCCTCGGCGAGAACGGCGACGCCAACTCGTACTACGCCGCGGCGGTGCTCAGCGGCACCAAGAGCTGGTCCTCGATGTTCTTCGGCTCGCTGGACACCGGGAACTTCATCACCGTCGACAAGCCGCCGTTCGCGCTCTGGGTGATGGAGGCCTCCTGCCGGATCTTCGGCTTCGGCACCTGGCAGATGCTGCTGCCCATCGCGGCCTGCGGGATCGCCGCGGTCGGCGTGCTCTACAGCGCGGTGCGCCGGGTCTTCGGCCACACCGCGGCGACCGTCGCCGGACTGGTGCTGGCGCTCACCCCGATCACCGTGGCGATCACCCGGGACAACAACCCCGACCCGGTGCTGGTGCTGCTCACCGTCTCCGCCGCCTGGTGCTGCCTGGAGTCGATCCGCAGCGGCAAGCTGCAGCCGCTGGTCTGGTCCGCGGTGCTGGTCGGCTTCGCCTTCAACACCAAGATGCTGCAGGCCTACATGGTGCTGCCGGCCTTCTTCCTGGCCTACGTCTGGGCAGCGAAGGGGAGCGTGCTCAAGCGGGTGCGCAACCTGCTGATCGCCGGAGTGGCGCTGGTGGTGTCCAGCGGCTGGTGGATGGTCATCGTCGACTCCATCCCCAAGAGCGACCGGCCCTTCGTCGGCTCCAGCACCAAGGACACCGTCTGGGACCTGGTCACCGGCTACAACGGCCTGGCGCGCATCACCGGTGACAGCGGCGGTTCCGGCGCCGGCGGCGCCTTCGGCGGCGGTGCCAACTTCGGTGGCACGGCCGGGATCGGACGCCTCTTCAACAGCATCCTCGGCGGCCAGATCTCCTGGCTGATCCCGTTCGCGGGGATCGCCCTGGTCGGCGCCCTGGTGCTGCGCGGCCGCAGGCGCCGCACCGACCTGCAGCGCGCCTCCTACCTGCTGTGGGGCGGCTGGCTGCTGACGCACTACGTGACCTTCAGCTTCGCCTCGGGGACCTTCCACCCGTACTACACGACCATGCTGGCCCCCGCGATCGCCGCCCTCACCGGGGCCGGCGGGACCGCGATCTTCCGGGCCTTCCGGGTCCGTTCGGCGGCCTGGGCCTGGGTGCTCCCGCTGGGCATCGTGGTGTCGGCGGTGTGGGCGATCGCGCTGCTGCGCCGCTCCACCAGCTTCGACAGCTGGCTGTGGCCGACGATCGCGGTGCTGGCGCTCGCGGCGGTGGTCTTCCTGCTGGTCGCCCGCTTCGGGCGGGTGGCCGGACCGCTCTTCACGGTGGGGGCGGCGGCTGCGCTGATCGCCCTGCTGGCCGGGCCCGCCGCCTACGCGGCCGACACGGCGACCGCCGGTGCGATCAACGGCACCAACCCGAGCAGCGGCCCCTCCTCGGGCGGTGGCTTCGGCGGCGGCGGTGCGCCCGGCGGTGGCGGCGGCTTCGGCGGTGGTGCGGGCGGAGGCCTGCGCGGCGAGCGTCCGACCGGCACCACCGGCGGCCAGGGCTTCCCCGGCGGCGGCCAGGCCGGCGAGATGCCGGGCGGCGGCCAGGGTGCCCCGGGCGGCCAGACGGGTCAGACCGGCACCGGTACGGGCACCGGCACCGGTCAGACCGGTGACCTGCCCACCGGCGGCTTCCCGGGCGGCACCGACGGCGGTGCGCCGACCGGCGGCACCGGCGGAGCAGCCGGTGGTGGCTTCGGCGGCGGTGGCGGCGGTATGGGCGGCGGTGTCGACAGCAAGATGCTCAGCTACCTGGAGGCCCACCAGGACGGCGCCACCTGGCTGGTGGCCACGTCCAGCGCCCAGACCGCCGACGAGATCATCCTGCAGACCGGCGGCAAGGCCGCCATCGCCATGGGCGGCTTCACCGGTGACGACCCGGCGATGAGCCTGGCCCAGATCAAGGAGTACATCTCCTCGGGCAAGCTGCACTACGTCCTGGCGGGCGGCAGCGGTGGTCCCGGCGGCGGCCAGGCCAACTCCGCGGCGACCTCCTACGTCACCTCCACCTGCACCGTGGTCAGCGCCTCCGAGTACGGCGGCACCAGCTCCACGAGTTCCTCGTCCACGTCCACGTCGACCGCGGCCTCCAGTTCCACGGAGAAGCTGTACTACTGCAAGTCCTGACCACCGCGAGGTACCCGACGGCCCGCCGTCCCCTTCAAGGGACGGCGGGCCGTCCTGTCGTGGGCCCGGGGCGTTCCGACGGTTCTGACGGGCGGCGCGTTCCGACGGGCAGGGAACCGGGGCCCGGCGGACAATCGTGTGAGTCAGTACAGGACGCCCCGCACAGGCCGGGGCATACGGGGTAGGCGCGCAGTGTTCCAAAGGCGGACACCCCCAGCGGCCGCAGCCCTTGACCGCCGCCACCGTCGGCGGGTGAGCGACCGGATACGCTCCGCATGCGAACGCGGCAAAATTGGCCAGCATACTGCAACTGCGGAGAAAAATCCTCACCTTGGGAATGATGTCCGGATTCTGATCGTTGCATCGTTATGAAAGGCAGCCACGAACGGGTCAGCCAGGCCCGTCACGTCCTCCGAGAGGGAGTAAGCATGGCCACCCGTGCCGTCGTCCGCGACAAGGCCGACCGGACCCGCAATGCGCGTCCGACCAGCGGTGAGGCCGACCGCGACCTCGTCGGCATGTATCTCGACGAGATCGCCCGGACCCCGCTGCTCGACGCCGCCCAGGAAGTCGAGCTCTCCACCCGCATCGAAGCGGGCGTCTTCGCCGAGCACCTGCTCGCGACCGGTGACACCGCCGGCGGCGCGAGCGAGGACGAGCTGCGTGCGATAGCCGCCGATGGTGCCCGCGCCAAGGATGTGTTCATCCGTTCCAACCTCCGGCTGGTCGTGGCGGTCGCCCGCCGCTACCCGCGCAGCGGACTTCCGCTGCTCGACCTCATCCAGGAGGGCAACGCCGGGCTGGTCCGCGCCGTCGAGAAGTTCGACTTCGGCAAGGGCTTCAAGTTCTCCACCTATGCCACCTGGTGGATCCGCCAGGCGATCACCCGTTCCATCGCCGACCAGTCCCGCACCATCCGCCTCCCGGTCCACCTGGTCGAGGAGCTCGGCCGGATCCGCCGGGTCCAGCGCGAGAAGTCCAAGGAACTGGGCCGCGACGCCGAGCACGCCGAGGTGGCCGCCGAGCTGGACACCACGGTCGAGCGGATCAAGGACGTGCTGGACTGGGCCCGTGACCCGGTCAGCCTCAACATGACCGTGGACGACGACGGGGAGACCCAGTTCGGCGACCTGGTCGAGGACACCGGGGCGACCTCGCCCGAGGACGCGGTCCTGGTGATGCTGCGCCGCGAGGAGCTGGAGGGCCTGATCGGCCGTCTGGACAACCGCACGGCGTCGATCATCCGCTCCCGCTACGGCATGGAGGACGGCCGCGAGCGGACCCTCACCGAGGTCGGCAAGCAGCACGGCCTCACCCGCGAGCGGATCCGGCAGATCGAGAAGCACGCGCTGGCCGAACTCCGCAAGATCGCGGACCACTCGGGCTTCGAAGCGGCCTGAGCATCCGACCTATCCTGAAGCCATGACAGACGACAGCGCTGCGACAGCAGCCGCGGAGCCGCCGGAGTCCCACCCTCAGCCGCAGGCGGAGCCGCCGCGGACCGGGCGGGCCCGGCTGGTCTTCGAGGATCCGCTGAGCCGGCCGAGCCGTGACGACACGGACACCGGCTGGGGCGGCGAGGAGTCCGGCGGCCGGGACGAGGCCTGGTACCGGCGGGAGACCCCGCCGCACCACGGCGACTGAGCACATTGCAGAGCGAAGGGCCGGGGCCGTGCGCCCCGGCCTTCTGCGTGTCTGCGTGTCTGCGTGTCCGGACGCGCTTCAGCGCTGGCGCACGAGCAGGTCGCGGATCTCGCCGAGCAGCTTCACCTCAGTGAGCTCGGCGGCCTTCAGCGCCTCCTCCTCGGCCTTCTTCTTGGCGATGTACTTGGCCATGAAGTGGTTGGCCGGCAGCACGATGCAGAAGTAGACCACCGCCGCGGTGATCACGAACTGCAGCACGGCCGCCAGCACCGAGCCCCACATGATGTAGATGCCGCCGCTGCTGCCCGGGGCGCTGGGGCAGTCCTTGATGCAGGACTTGTAGGCGTTCAGGGACGAGGTGCCGAACAGGCCGACGACCGGGTTGATGACGCCGTTGACGATCGAGTTGATGACGGCGGTGAAAGCTGCGCCGATGACGACCGCGACCGCGAGGTCGAGGACGTTTCCGCGCATCAGGAATGCCTTGAAGCCCTTCAAGGGATCTCTTCCTTCGCAAAGCTGTGATGGCCGATGGGTGCTCGGAACCTATGGCAGTCGGCGCGTGCCGCCGCGCGCGCCGGGTTCACCCGTACGGCCGACCGGGGGCCTCGGAGCGGCCTGGGGACCTCGGTTCCCACCTGCGGAAACGTCACGCCTCCGGAGGTCCGCCGGTGAGGGCTCGCGGATGGCGCGGTGCTCCGATTTCACCCGGGCACATCACTCCTGCGGGGGATCGTCGACCACCTCGATGTGCAGCGGCGCCCCGGCGGCGGCCGGGTGGCCGGCCGGCGGGACCGGGATGCCGCGCAGGGAGCCGGCGGCCAGGGTGGTCGCCGCGACCATCAGCCCGGCGGCGATCGGCCCGGGCCTTCGCCGCACCGCGGCCGGCAGCCGGTGCCGCCCGCCGCCGGCCCGGATCGGCGGGAACGGTCCGACGGTCCGCCGCGGCGGTACCGCTGGGGCCTCGCACGGCAGCGCGGCGGGACGGGGCGCGAGCGCGGGGGTGCGGGCCGTCATCGGGGTGGGTTCGGGGACGCTGCCCGCGGCGGAGGCGACGGTGCCCTCGTCGTCCCAGCCGGGATCGTCCCAGGCCTCCGGCTCCTGGAGCGCCTCGTGGACGGGCTGCGGGTGGTCGCGGCCGGGGCCCGGGCGCAGCGAGTGCGCGCGGTGCCGGTTCGCGCGGCGCACCGGGCCGCCGCCCAGCAGGGACTCGGTCATCAGGGACATAGGACACCGCCTGGATTGGTTGGCAGGACGGTCGGGCTGCTCCCGACCGGCTGCCTCCACAATGTCCCTTCGCCCGTCGTTCCGTGGCGGCCCGGACGTCTCCTGTGGACAACTCGGGGGGTGTGGAAAACGTCCTCACCCGCAGGGGTGAGGACAGGGGTGAGGGAGCGTCAGAAACCCAGGCCGGTCTCCAGTCCGTCCAGCGCGTGCGAGCAGACGCAGTCCCGGTCCTCGGTGGCCGGCAGCCCGGCGACGGCGCCGGTCAGCACCCCGCGCAGGCGGTCGATGCTGCCGGCGAAGACCCGCAGCACCTCGGTGTGGGTCACCCCCTCACCGGCCTCGACGCCCGCGTCCAGATCGGTGACCACCGCCACGGAGGTGTAGCAGAGCCCCAGTTCACGGGCCAGCACCGCCTCGGGGTGCCCGGTCATGCCGACCACCGACCAGCCCTGCGCCCCGTACCAGCGGGACTCGGCCCGGGTGGAGAAGCGCGGCCCCTCGATCACCACCAGCGTCCCGCCGTCCACCGGCTCCCAGCCGGCCGCGCCGGCGGCCTTCAGGGCGGCGAGCCGTCCGGTCGGGCAGTAGGGGTCGGCTGCGGAGACGTGCACCACCTCGGGCAGCAGCCCGTCGCTGCGGCGTTCACCGTCGTAGAAGGTCTGCTTCCGCCCGGAGGTGCGGTCCACGAACTGGTCCGGGACCAGCAGCGTCCCCGGGCCGTACTCGGGCCGCAGGCCGCCGGTGGCGCACGGTCCCAGCACCTGCCGCACGCCCAGCGAGCGCAGCGCCCACAGATTGGCCCGGTAGTCGATGCGGTGCGGGGGGATCCGGTGCTCGCGGCCGTGCCTGGGCAGGAACGCCACCCGGCGACCGCCGAAGGCTCCGACGAACAGCGAGTCGCTGGGCGGCCCGTAGGGGGTGTCGACGGAGACCTCGGCGAGGTCGTCCACCAGGGCGTAGAGACCGGTTCCGCCGATGATCCCGATATCGGCTGCGGATGCGTCGTGCTGCTGAGCGATGGCCATGGACGGCAGCATACGAAGAGCGGAGGGCATGCCGTAGCCCCGAGCCCTTACGTTCTGCGGACGTCGGGTCCTCAGCCCATCAGCTTGATGACGACGACCAGCACGAGGATCACGCCGAGGACCCCGAACACCGCGAAGACGATGGTGCGGTCGTCCTTGCCGTCGTCGGACGCCCGGTGGGTACCCGACGGGGTCGGGAACACCGTCGACGGGGCCGCCGACGGGGCCGCCGGCAGGGCCGCCGACGGTGCCGAGGGCGGGGACGGAGGTGGTTCGCCGGTCGGCTCCTGCTGCGGAAGCGGAAGCGGAAGCGGCTGCGACCGGGCCGGGGCCTGCGGCTGAGGCCGGGGTTCCGGCCGGTTCCCAGCCAGCCCCTTGAGCAGCTCCTGCCACACCTGCGGGGGAAGGTCCGGCGGTTGGCCGCGCCGTGGGGAGATCACCGTCAGCTCCAGGAAGTACTGCTGTGGGACCGTTGGTTGACGTGCCGTCAGAGTCAGGAGCTCGGCGATCCCGCGGCTGTGTCGCGGGTTTCGGGCGAAGGGCGCGACGGCCCAGACGAACAGGTCCGCAGCCCGCGCGGTCGCGGCGTCGTCCGTGCCGCCCTTCGGTACATGGCACAGGCCCAGCTCCAGTACCGTCTCGCACAGCCTGGAGGCGAGCTCCGGATCCCGCCCGTTGGTCCGCTGCTGCTCGCCGAGCTCCTGGAGCAACAGCTCCAGGGCCCGCTCGTGGTCGCGCAACGACCGGACCGCGCCGACCAGTTGCTCGTCCGAGCACTGCGCCAGATCCTGGACCAGCCGCAGGTCCTGGGCGGACGGCGGCTCCTCGTCCAGCCGCCGCAGGGCAGGGAAGACGCGCTCCGTCCAGCGGAGCGCGGAATCGTCCTGGGCGGACGGCCGGGCAGGGGCCGGAGCAGGCGCCGGAGCAGGTGCAGGGGCGGGGTTCGACGCCGGGTCCGGCCCGGGGTCCGAGGGCGGGCGGATGTCCCCGTACAGGCCCTCCGCCGACTGCGACGGGTACGGCTGCTGCGGCTGCTGCGGGGGAATCGGCGGCCGTGACGCGGTCGCCGCCGCCGGGCTGCCGGCGCTGTCCTGTTCGACCAGCGCCAGCAGTGCCCGGAGCCGCTGTTCGGGGGGCATCCTGACGCCGTCGGGTAGGCGCTTCAGCAGGTTGTCGCCGGCCTGCTGGGGCCAGCCCGCGGCGGCCTGACGTCTGATCAGGTGCGCGGCGACGGACTGTTCCGGTCCGAGGGTGGTCCGGCCGGGGTCGAGCCGCGCGAGCGGACCGGACTCGCCGGAGTCGAGCTGCCACTCGGGGACGAAGGTGATCCGGAGCGGATGCGCGTCGGTGGTGTCGAAGGTGGCGAAGGTCCAGGCGGTGCCGAGCCAGCGCCGGAAGATCAGGTACAGCCCGGTGAGCAGCACCGGCGACAGGTTGTCCTCAGGCCACCGGGGCAGCGCCGCGGCACGGATCGAGATCCGGTCCCCGGGGCTGGCGAGCCAGTGCGCGACCGCCACCGACAGCGGCCCGAGCACGCTCGGGTCGCCGAGTTCCTTCCTGGCCCGGTCCAGGGCGAGGTCCCAGTACGGCGCCAGCCGTTCGCCCCGGTGGACCCGCTCCAACTCGCCCTCCGCCTGCATGGCGAACTCAGGGCCGCACCAGTTCCAGCCGTGCGACAGGACGGAGCCCAGCGGGCTCAGCGTCGCCTCCTCCCCGAGCAGGACATGGCACGCCGTGTTGGGGCGTCCCTGCCGGTCGCGCACCGGCCAGCGCTGGATCAGCGCCGCCTCGCCCAGCCTGGTGCGCACCCGCACCAGGCTGGGCCGGGTGTTCCGCCCCTCGACCCGCAGCAGCGGGCCGAGCTCCTCGGCCAACTCCTCGGCCCGGGCCGGACCGCAGGAGTGGGCGACCGCCGCCATGCCGGTGCCCTGCCGGCCCCGGTTGCCGGACCAGCGGAACACCAACTGGTCGACCCACTGCTCCTTCGGCTCCCGCTGCCCGCCCCTGGCGGGGGCCCGGTGCACCCCGTGCGGCTCGGCGCCGGGCCGGTCGTTCTCGTACATTCCGTACCCGCCCTCGGTAGTGGTCACGGCCCGTCACCGGCCCAGGTCGTAGCGGTCGTCGCCGGACTGCGCCGGCGCCTGCACCAGCCCGTGCATGGCCAGCAGCGACACCAGCGGTGCCAGCACCCGCTGCGGCTGAACCCCGCGCGGGTACCGGCCCCGGTCCTCGCGTCCGCCGGTCGCCGAGGCCACGTGCAGGGTGCACTGGCGGACCGCGTCGAAGGGGCGCAGCCAGGCGCGTCCGGCATGGCGGTGCAGCAGCGCGTAGACGTCCCTGCTCTCGGCCTGCACGGCGGCGCGCGACAGCGGCGCCTCGACGGCACGGCCGAGCCAGCGGTCCACCGGCGGTTCGAACCGCAGCAGGTCCGCCTTGCCGAGCACGATCGCGGCCGGGACGTCCAGGTAGGGGCCCTGCCGGGGCAGCCGGTCCAGCACCGTGTCGAACGCCGGGTCGCCGTCCCGCTTCACCTCCAGGTCGCTGGCGGCGCCGCGGAGCACGTCCAGCACGGGCAGCGGCAGCGACAGCACCGGGTCGACGACGAACAGCAGCGCGTCCACGCCCAGCAGGAACTGCAGCAGTGCGTCGGTGCGCAGCAGGTCCTCCCCGGCCAGGTCGAAGAAGGCCAGCGGGCGGGTGTGCCCGGTGGCGTCCTTGAGCAGCAGTGCCTCGACGAAGCGGACCTGGCCGGTCTCGCCGAGCCCGGCGGTGTGCTGGAGCACCTCGCCGCTGCGCAGCGGCGCCACCCGCTCGCGGACGAACAGCGCGTGCTCCTGCGGATTGACGGACTGCCAGCTCATCCCGTACGGCTCCAGCCCGCCGTCGGTGATCTCGGCGATCATCTGGGTGAGCAGATGGCTCTTGCCGGTGGCGGACTGCCCGACCATGGCGACGGTGAGCGGACGGCCGTTGGTGAGGTAGGGGACCGGGACGTGGTGCCGGGCGATCCCGGCACCGCCGCGGCAGAGCTGGTAGGCGGCGCGGCGCCGGTCCTCCCGCAGCACCGGACTGCTGACCCTGGACAGGTCCAGCTCGGTGAACTGCCGGGTGGCGTTGGCGGTGTACAGGGCCTTGGGGTCGTAGCTGATCCGCTCCAGGCAGTACGGGCAGAGCACCTTGCCCTGGTCGGCCGGGTCGGTGTGGCGCGGCTCGGCGGCCGGGCCGCGCAGGGTCGGGTCGGCCCGGCGCTTGAGCTCCAGCGCCTCGTCGAAGGCGGTCCGGTGCGGCTCCAACTCGTCCCCGGCCGCGGCCAGCCGGGCCCGGGCACTGCTGCCCGGTGAGAGCACGTCCAGCAGCGTTCCCGGGCCCGGGCGGTGGCCGGCCTGCGGGGCGAAGGCTCCGGCCAGCGTCTCGGCCAGCAGCCGGTGCAGGCCGAGGTCGGCGGGGGCGCGGTCGGCCGGGCCGTCCTGCCCGGTGACCATCCGGTACAGCACCTGGGCGCTGCTCCAGACCGCGTCCCTGGGGTCGGCGGTCCCGGTGCCGAGACGCTGCTCGGGCGAGGCGTAGGGGGCCGTGCCCCAGGGGATGCGCGGCGTTCCGGTGCGCTGCACCGCGTTCAGCCCCCACAGCTGCACCGCCCTGCCGTCCCAGCGCACGGTCGCCGGGGTGACCCCGCGGTGCACCAGGCCCTGCTGCTCCAGCAGGGTCAGCGCCAGCATCAGCCCGCTGAGGACGGCCCACTGGTCGTTGGTCGAGGCCGCCCGGTAGGAGGCGGCCGGAGTGCCGCGCGGCGGCCGGTAGAGCACGAAGGGCTCCGCGCAGTCCAGGTCGTAGCCGAGCACGTCGGGGAAGAGCTCGGTGTAACCGATGTCGGTGAAGGCCCGGTTGATCCGCAGTGCGGCCGAGACCTCGGCGTCCAGCCGCTGCTGCGCCTCGGGCACGGCCGCGTCCACCACGGACAGCCGGAACTGGACGCACTGGGTGGAGGTCCCGAGCAGGGCCCGGCGCACCCGCAGTGGTGACTGCCCGTCACGGCGGTCCTCGGCGCCGAAGCGGACCGGGACGTCGATCCGCTTGCCCGCCGGGGTGGTGAAGGAGAGGTCGGGCGGGCTCACCACTCGTCCCCCTCGTCGGGGCGGCCGCCGCTGGGGCCGTCGGCGGGGCCGTCGGTGTCCAGGTCGCCGGGACCGCGTTCCAGGGTCCGGACGCTGCGCACCGCGCCGCCGCGCAGCGGGACCAGTCCCAGCAGGCCGGCGTATCGGCCCGAGGAGAGCCAGACCGCGGTGCCGGTGCCGCCGGTGGCCCGGTCGGCCTGTTCGATCTGCGGTTGCACGGCCGCCGGTGCGAAGCGCAGCCACACCGTCATCTCCGGATCGCGGTTGAGCAGCACCTCCTGCTCCGCCGACACCAGGGGCACCGCCGTCGCCGGATCGGCGTCCGGGCCCGCCGCCTGGACCAGGCGCTGCAGGCTCAGTCCCTGCAGTTCGGACGTACCGGGCCGGACCCGCTGCGGTCCGGCGGAGGGAGGCGCGGCGACGTCGTTCTCGCGCAGATGGGCACGGGCCCGCGCCAGCATCGCCCGTACCTGCGCGCCGACCCGTTGCTGGGCCGCGGCGGCCGACTCGCCGCGCTCCACCGTGCCCCAGTACGAGGCGAGTTCGGTGATCACGGCGTCCGTCAGATCCCCGGCCAGGGTGCTGACCAGGGCCGGACCGCCGAGGCCGGAGTCCCGGTCGAGCCAGGGCGGGGGCGGTGCGTCCGGGTCGGTCGGGGCCGCGGCCGCGGCCGCCGGGGTCGGTGCGGCCGCTGCTGCCGCTCCCGGGGCGGACGGGTCCGAGCCGTTCCCCCAGGCGAACTGCTGGGCCCAGTCGTCCACCGGGCTGCCCGGGGCGGCCGGCTGCCCGGGGCCGGGCTGCGGACCGGATGCCGGACCGATGGGGTCCGTTCCGGCCCAGCTCTCGTCCGGGTCGTAGTCGTAGTCGAAGTCGTCCGAGGTGCTCTCGCCGAACTCCCCGGGCGCGGAGGGCTGCGACAGCCAGGCCTCGTCGGCGTCCGGATCGGCGGCGGCGCCGGCCGTGCCGAACGCCTCGGCCGTGCCGAACAGGTCCTCGGCGCCGACGGCCTGCTGGTACGCCTCGTCGGCGGCCGCGCGCAGCACCCCGGCAACGGCGCCGGCCGCGTCCGCGCAGTCGCTGCGGGCCCGGGCGGCCCAGTGCTCCCGGACCGCCCGGGCCAGCACCTGGTCCAGGCCGTCCAGGGCCTCCTGGACGGCGGCCGTGCCGCTGCGCCCGCCCCAGGCGTGGACCGCGTCGCGCCAGCCGGTGACCACCGCGGTCAGCGCCAGCACCAGGCCGAGCAGCACGCCGATCGCTCCGACCCAGAGCGGTGGGTGCAGCACCGCACCGCCCGCGCCGCCGAGGACCGCCCCCACCAGGGCGCCGCCGCCGAGCAGCCGGGCGCCGTCGCCGGTGGCCCCGGCCAGCCGCCGTCGGGCGAGGACCGCGCTGCCCAGCACCAGGGCGGGGACCAGCAGCGCCAGCAGGGTGAGCGGCCAGGCCCAGAGCCCGCCCAGCAGCCCGGCCGCCAGGCAGGCCGGGGCGCGCCAGCCACCCGGCTCCAGCGCGGCCCGCGGGCCGCCCCGGCGCGGCCCGAGGCCGGCCACCTTGTCCTTGCCGTACCTGGCCAGGGCGGGCAGCAGGGTCGAGCCCGGAACCGGCGCGATCCGTCCGGACAGGGCGGTGAAGCGCTGGGCGGTGCCGCGCACCGAGAGCCCGTCGCCGAGCAGCCGTTCGGCCAGCCGCCTGAGCCCATCGCCGATGCCCTCGCCGGCGCCCTCCGAGGGAGCCACCTGCAGCCCCCTGTGCCGGAAGAGCTCCAGGGTGGCGGCCGAACCCGGTCCGGTGGGACTGGTGTCCACCGATAGCACCCCGGTCACCAGCTCCCGGTAGCCGTCCAGGGCCCGGCGGGCGCCGGTCACCTCGGCCTCGAAGGCGAGCAGCGCCCCGGTGCCCACCAGCCCGGTGATCCTGGCCAGGTCCAGCAGCGCGGTGGCGGTGCCGTCCAGGGCGTCGGTGCAGTCGCGGTAGGCCCGGTCGGCCTCCCCGCCCGGCACGCGGTGGCCGCGGCCGCCCGCGGTCTGACCCAGGACCAGGTCGGCCAGCGGCTTGGGGAGCTGCTCGGCCGGGACCTCGGCCCATCCGCCGCCGGCGCCCTCGGCCGGGCCGCCGGCGAACTGGGTCAGCGCCCCGCGCCAGGCGCGGTCCCTGGCCTGCGGGTCCAGTTGCTGCTCCAGCAGCCGGACGGCGGGGGCCGCGACGGACTCGTTCAGCGGGGTCAGCTGCTCCAGCACCGCGTCGAACAGGTCCGGGACCCGGAGCAGGTCGCGCAGCGGGGCCAGCGCGGACGGGTCGTCAGGAGCGGCGCCGTCGAGGAGCCCGTGCGCCGCGTGCAGGTCCCCGGCCCAGAGCAGCCCGCAGGTGCCGGCCGCCGAACGCAGCGTGTCGGGCTTCAGCAGGACCCGCTCGCCCTGCTCCGGGGCGTCCCCGACCAGCAGGCACACCAGGTGCACCGAACTGCCGCCGGGGAAGCGGCGGATGCGCTCGTAGGCCCGCCGGTTCCCGGCGAGCCCGGCCGGCGTGTCGACCACCAGGAAGCGAAGCCGGTCGGAACGGGAGGGGCCGCGCCCGCCCCGCTGCCGGAGCACCTCGGCGCGCAGTTCGGGACCGCTGTCGTAGCGCCCGTCGCTGTCCCGCAGGTCGATGCTGATCACCGGTTCGGAGACCGGCTGGTACGTCGTCACCGGAGTCCTCCCCTCACAGCTCGTCGTCGAAGTCGTCGAACAGGTCGGGGCCGTCGTCGAAGCCGGCGCCATGGTCCTCCGGTTCCGGCTGCGGACCCTTGCGGTACGGGTCGTACCCCGCCCCGGGAGCTCTGGAGGGGCCGGCGGTCCGGTAGTCCGAGGCGTCGTCGTCGGCGCCGGCCCGGTCCGGGCGGCCGCGGTCGTCGAGCGGTCCGTCGGTGCTCCACTCGTCCTCGACGTCCACCCGCGGGGCCCGGCGACGGCCGGGTCCCGCCGCGGGCTCGGCGCGGTGCGGGTCCAGGTCGCCGGAGCGGATCGCCGCCAGCAGGCTGCGCAGGTTCGGCTGGACCGCGCGCTGGTCGGCGAACTCCAGGTCCAGGGCGGCCGGCAGGGTCCTGGCCCAGAACTGCCAGAGCGGCCTGACCCAGCCCTCGGCCCTGGCCCCGCCGCGTTCGGCCCGCTCGCGCAGCAGCGCGAGCTGACGCGGCGCCACCTCCTCCACCAGCTGCACGAACAGCGGGTCGGGTTCGCTGCCGGAGCGGTTCAGACCGACCGGCTGGGCCCGCATCAGCCTGCGGCAGTACTCCTCGACGATCCGCTCGTCGTCCATCACGGTCCAGCGCTCGTAGGTGCGCAGCAGCTCGGCCCAGGAGGAGACGTCGTCGTCGAACTCGGGCAGCCGCAGCCGCACGCCGGGCTGGTCCGAGCCCCGCTCCGGGTAGAGCCGCAGCTTGACCTGGCGCGGCGAGTCGGGCTTGCCGGCCAGCACCTCCACCTGGCCGTTCCACAGGCAGCACAGCAGCCGGTGCAGGATCGTCCTGCGGTCCTCCTCGCCGCTGACCAGCCAGTCGTCCCGGTGGCCGAGCCGCTGGCGCCAGCGCAGCACGTCCTCGGCCTGCTCGTCGTCCTTGGCCTGGGCCCACTGCCGCAGCACCTTGCGGGCCTCCGGCACCTGGGTCAGGCTCATCTCGCTGCGGAACTGGACCACGGTGATGGCGTTGGTGTCCACCCCGCGGTACTCCACCGTCAGCCTGGTGTCGTTGGGCAGCCGCAGCGCCCGGGCCAGGTAGTCCTCGACGTCGTCCGAGTTGGCCACCCTGGGGTAGACCACCAGGGCCTTCAGCCGGCCGGTGCCGTCCGGGGTGAACCCGGCCGGGAGCAGCCCGGCCAGCTTGGTGCGGAACTTGTTCTGGGCCTCCTGGCTGACCTGGGCGGCCGCCTCGGCGTTCCCGGCGGCGGCGGAGAGCAGGGTGCCCATGGACGGCAGCAGCGGGGTCTCCTCCACCTGGTCGCCGGCTTCGGCGAACAGCCGGGTGATCCGGCCCACCAGCAGGGACTTGATGTCCGCCACGGCCTTGGCGGGAGCACGGCGGCTGTCCCTGAAGGCGGCGCTCCAGGCGTTGCCGTCGATCAGGCGCAGCGCCAGGGCCGCCTCCCGGTCCGACTTCAGCAGCCCCTCACGGACCGCCAGCCTGGCCCGCAGGTCCTCGTAGAAGTGGTTGATCTCGCCCTGCGGCGGCAGCAGGTAGGAGATCCCCCTGCGGTCCTCGTAGAGCTCGGAGGCGCGTACCTCGGAGCTCCTGGGCTCCTGCTCGGCCTGCTGGCGGAAGGCGTTGAGCAGCCGGTTCAGATCGGCGGCCAGCCCCTCGGCGGCCGGCTGCCAGCGCCGCTGCTGGTCCCGCCAGGCCTCGTGCCAGACGGCCTTGCTGCGCCAGGAGTACCAGGCGTCCTGGGCGCGCAGAGCGGCCTGCACGTCCTCGTCGCCCCAGCGCGCCTTGATGCCGGGGACCCGGCCCTTGATCCGCGGGATCCGCGGCGGCTGGTCCTTGACCGCAGCGGAACGCACCGGCACCCGGGAGCGGCTGTCGAGCATGCCCAGGAAGCCCAGCTGGGCGATGGGGTCGTCGGCGCCGGGCAGTCCCTTGACGACCTGCTCCAGCAGGAACGGGTCCACGGTCTGCAGCAGCTTGTCGGCGGCCTCGCCGGCGCCGGCGAGGAACCGGTCGGCCATCCGGGCGGCGGCGTCGGCGGACCGCGGACGCAGGTCGTCGAGCAGCACCTGCATGTCGCGCAGCCGCATGCTGAGCGCGCGTTCGATGGCCGGACCGCCCTTGGGCAGCGGGTCCACCTCGCCCACGTCCAGCTGCTTGCGCTCCCAGAGCTCCTCCAGCCCGGAGTCGGCGAACATCCGCTTGATCAGGGCGACCGGGTCCTGGCTGCCGGGACGGCGGTTGGGGTCGCCGAGCTGGTTGACCGCGGAGCGCAGCAGGCGTCCTGCGATCAGCTCGGCCAGGTCGTCCAGCGGGGCGGTCATCGAGGCCACCAGGGCGGTGGAGACGCCCTGCCGCCCGATGCCCGAGTCCGCGGGCGCGGCCCGGTGCAGGCCGCGGTTGATGAAGCTGGCGGCGAAGGTCTGGTAGTCGTCGTCGGCCCGGGCGGCGACGCCGGGCCTGCCGTCGCCCAGCTCGGTCCCGATCAGCGAGAGGATCAGCGAGACGATCGAGCGGCGCAGGTCGTCCTGGCGGATCCCGGCTGTGCCGCTGAACAGGAAGGCGGTCGGCAGGATGCCGGTGCGCAGCCGCATCGGCTGCGGGTTGTTGGGGTAGGTGATCCGCAGCGCCCGGTCCTGTCCGGTCTCGCCGATGTCATGGCCGGCCCTGGGCGCGTTCTGCTCGTCGACCACCCGGAACAGGTCCACCAGGGCGCGGGCCGAGTTCAGTTCGGCCTCCCGTCCGCCGCCGGCAGCGGCCGGGAACGTCGACGGCATCACCACCAGCGGGTAGATCTTGACGCCGTGCAGCCCCTTCTCCTGGAACGCCTGGTTGATCAGGTAGAGGTAGTCGAGGAAGATCCCGGCGCCGGTGCCCCCGGCCACCGAGAAGGCCACGAACACGTCGTAGCCGTTGATCCCGCCGCCGCCGAGCTGGTCCAGCTGCCCGTTGGAACCGGCGATCATGTCGATGGCCTGGGTCAGCGGCTCCAGTACCGGGGCCAGGCTGTGCCGCAGCGTGCCGAACAGCGCGGCCCTTCCCACGGTGGGCAGTTGACCGGCGCCGTTGCGCAGCGGGGTGACCCGGGGCTCGTTGTCGTGCGGCGGCAGCCAGCCGCGGGTCTCCTCGCGCATGGCGGCCCGCAGCATCTGGGTCACCTCGGGCGAGCTGTCGTACTGGGGGAGCAGGTGGTAGGTGGAGCGCGAGGTGCGGTTGTACGCGGGCCGCAGCCTGGGGTCCACGGTGCGGTGCGGCAGCCGCTCCAGGTCGGAGTCGCTGAAGTCCGCGTAGACGAACTGCAGGCAGTCCGGCAGCTGGTGCGGCTGCCCGGTGATGTGGGTGATCAGGTTGCCGTCGGGACCGCACAGGTCGGCCCTGATCCGACGTTCGAGCTCGGCGCCGATCAGGCCGCCGGTGCCGCCCAGGCCGACGAAGAGCATCGGCTGAAAGATCTTCATCTGTTCCGTCCCCCCAACCGGCCGCGGGTTGCGGCCGGGTCGTCTGCTTCGTTGTGCGGGTCTGGCTGCCGGGTCATGAACACCGGGTCACAGATAGCTGTTCGGCTCGCTCCCGTCCGGCTCGGGCACCGAACCGGACGGCTCGCCCAGTCGCAGGCTGAGCCCGTGCTCCAGCGGTTCCGGCACCCCGACGGACAGCTTGATCCGGACGTTGTTCCCGATCCGCAGGACGCCGGCGCCGTCCACGCTGCCGCGCACCGCGTAGGCCCCGCCGGCCCTGGCCCGGATCCGCGGGAAGGGCCGGGTGGGCTCCTCGATGTCGAACTCGAACCAGCCCTTGGGGCCGGAGCGGGCCGTGTAGGTGCCCAGCTCCTTTCCCTCGCCGCTGATCAGGGTGATCCTCAGGCCGTCCGCGGCGATCCGCCGCCTGCGGTAGCGTTGCTGCGCCACCAGCAGCGCGCCGGCCAGCAGCACCAGCACGGCCGCCCCGACGAAGGCCCACCACAGCTGCTGCCAGAGGCCCGGGCGCGGGGTGAGCGTCAGCGAGACGGTGGGACTGGCCAGTACCCGGCCGTGGTCGCTGCTGTCGATGACCGTCGGGGTGGCGCCGAGGGGCAGCGGGGAGCCGCCCAGCCGGTTGCCGAAGGCGCCGCGCGGGCCGACCACCAGGGTGACCGTGCGGGTGCCGGTCGCGCCCGGGGCGAGCACCAGCCGGTCCGGCCCGAAGGTGAGCAGACCGCCGTCCACGTCGGGCACGCTGAGCAGCAGGGTGTGCGCGCTGGAGTCGCCGTTGTGGACGGCCAGGCTGCCGTTGATCCGGTCCCCGGGGTGGTGCGCCCCGCCGGCGATCGTCAGGTCCGCGCTCACCAGTGCGGTGGGCGCCCCGATCCAGCCGGGGGCGGTGATGCCGCTCTCCGCGGTGAGCCCGACGGCGGTCAGTGTCCCGGTCATCTTCAGTGCCCCGGAAGCACTCCGGGGGATCGTCACATAGCCGGAGAAGGAGGCGTCGCCGGCCTTGGCGTCGGGCACCGCGCCGTTGTCGGCGAGCGGGACCGGGACCGGGGTGAAGCCGTCGCCGGTCAGCTCGGCCGACACCTGCAGCCCGGCGTAGTCCCCGGGGTCGGTGATGCTGTAGCCGAGCCGGGTCTCCAGTCGCAGCGTGGCCACCGCCCGCTGGCCCGGCAGCGGCGAGGGCGGGTCGAGGGTGACCGAGCCGCGCAGCTCACCGCGCCAGAGCACACCCGCGGTGGCCAGCTTGCCCCGGTGCCCGGACGGCGCGTCCAGGTGGATCCGCCAGGGACCCGGCATCGGGTCGGTGATCCGCAGCGACTCGACCAGCTGGCCGCTGCCGGCCAGCTCGTAACTGGAGCCGTTGGCGTCGGTGCCCGGGTGGATCTGGTTCCCGTCCGGGTCGAAGTAGCTGACCGTCACCGCCGGGTCGCCCTTGGAGACCACGATGCTGCCGGTGGTGGCCAGCGCGGAGATCTGCACCGTCAGGTCGGTCGGGGGATAGCCGTGCACGTCCGAACCGCGGCGCAGGCAGTGCGCGGCGGCGAAGGCGGTCTCCAGGGCGGAGCCGACCGCGGTGGAGTCGGACACCTCGGTGGCCCTGGGCCTGGCGTCCGGGAGGTCCACGCAGCCGTTCTGGTAGCCGCCGGCGGCCATCTGCGTCAGCGTGGCCCGGTCCAGGTCCTGCGCGGGGCCGAAGCCCAGCGACCAGACCTGGATGTGGTCGGCGGCGGCCTGCGCCAGCACCTGGATGAGCTGCTGCTGTCCGGCGGCCTGCCGGTGCGCTGCGGTGTCCCCGTACTCCGGGCTGGTGGAGACGTCCAGCTTCCCGTCGGTGAGCACGAACAGCACCCGTGGGGTGCTCGGGTCGGTGCCCTGGGTCAGGTAGGAGATCCCCTGGCGGATGGCGTTGGGGAAGTCGGTGCCCTGGCCCTGGGCGGCGCTGCGGCTCTGCAGTTTGGCGCTGCAGGATCCGATCCGGTCCCGTCCGGCGGCGTCCAGCTGGGTCGGCGTGCAGTCCGTGTCGACCGGGCGCTCGGAGGCGTTGTCGGCGCTGGCGAAGCCGAACACGCTCACCTGCGAGGTGGACGAGATGTCGCCGAGGGCGATCCGGGTCGCGGCGTCACGTTCGGCGGCCATGTCGGCCGCCGAGATGCTGCCGGACTCGTCCACGGCGATCGAGTAGTTGATGGGTCCGATGGTCTGGTCGGCGGCGGTGGCAGTGGCGGTGCCGGCAGTGGCAGTGGCGGCCGGGCTCGCGCCGGCGGCCAGCGGCCGGCCCTGGGCCTGGGCCGACAGCGGGACTGTCCCCAGCAGCAACGCGGTGAGCACGGCCGCGACCCGGTAGCGCGTCATCCTTGGTCCCCCCAAAAAATGTGCGACAATTGCTGTTATAGCGTCAGATATGGTTCTGTATAAGTTGTTTGACGATCCGTTATGAAATTCACAGCTATCGGCGCAGCAGCAGCCCGGCGACGGCCAGCAGCGCTCCCGGCACCATGCAGGCCACCCCCCGCCGGATCCAGCGGTACTTGGCCGCGAGGATGGTGCTCACGTCCACCGACTGCACCAGCAGCCAGCGGACCGGGTCACGGCCGGCCGAGGCGACCCGCGCCACCAGCAGGTCCGGGTTCTCGGCGGCCAGCAGGTCGCCGAAGTAGGTCAGATCGCCGACGGCCCGTCCGGTTCCGGTGCGCGGCAGGATCGTCCGGACCAGCGCGGCCGCGCCGAGGAGCCAGAGCAGCGCGCCGGCGGAGAGCAGCGCCGTCGCCGCTGTCCCGCCGCCGGCCGCCGGCCAGTGGCCGCCGATCAGCAGCGCGGGCGCCGCCACCGCGCCGGAGAGCAGGATGGACGCCTTGGTGTCGGCGCGGCCGACATCCTCCCTGACCGTCGCCAGCAGCCGTTCGGCGACGAAGCGGTCGGCCGGCTCCACGGCGGGTCCGGCCGTCATGACGTCCCCCCGTCGGCCCAGGACCAGCCGTCCTCCGGGTCGTCCACGGCCTGCGACTCACGGCCGCCGGACGGGCCCCCGGACTGGCTGCCTGACGGGCTGTCGGACTCCACCCACCAGGGGGTGTCCACCGGCTCCGGGTCCGTCCCGCGGCCCTGCTCCAGCGCCGGCTGCGGACGGTTGTCGCGGCGCACCGTGTGCGGGCCGAGCGGTCCGTCGATCGAGTACGGCGAGTGGGCCGCCAGCGTGCTGCGCATCTGCTGCTCGAGGTCGGCCGAGTGCAGCCGGCCGCTGTCGATCATGTCCAGTACATGGCCCTGCAGCCTGAGGTGGTCCTCGCGGCTCTCCAGCCGCAGCTTCTCCAGGAACTCGGCGGCCTCGCCGGGGCTGTCCGCCAGCACATAGCTGAGCTGGTCCAGTTGGCCGCCCTCCAGCATCCCCCGGAAGCGCTGCATCCGGAGCCCAAGCCGCTCCGCCTCCAGCCGCTCCTGCTCCGACTTGTGCAGGTGCTCCTCCTGGGCGGCCCGCAGCAGCGCGGCCGACTCCACCGCCTGCTGGTCCACGTTCAGCCGGACGTACAGCCGGGTCCACAGGCCGATGGAGTCGCCCAGGTCGTTCCAGCGTCCGCTGGCGCACTCGGCGGTGACCGCGTCGTTGGCCCTCTTGGCCGCCTGCACCGGGTAGTTCTGGGTGATCTCCCGCAGCCGCTCCAGGATCGGCGCCTCCAGTTCCAGCACCACGTCCCTGACCACGGCCTTCGCCACCAGGTAGGGGTCGTCCACGCGCCAGTGGATGTCCACCACGGCGTCGAAGAAGGTGGCGCCGCCGGCGGCGGGGAGCGGCAGCTCCAGCGTGGACTGGAACTTGCCCAGGGCGATCTCGCAGACGGTGTCGCTCTTGCCCAGCAGCGGCCGCCGCCCGTGCGTCTCGGACCCGTGCGCGCTCTTCACGGTGTAGCTCCCGTTGCCGTGCAGCACGACGGAGACGGTCCGCGCGCCGGCATGCCGAAAGCCCCGTTCGGCCGGGTAGTCACGGAGGAACGGGCCGAGGGGCGGTGCGGCGTCGGTGCTGTCGGTCATGGGCGTCTTCCTCCTGGGTGGTCGGCGTGGACCCGCGGGCGCGGCGGCCCGCTCCGCGGCGGAGCGGGTTCCTCGGTGGCTGTGGTGGTGGCAGTGGCGGGCCCGGCGGCCGGGCGGGCGAGCCGCCACAGTTCACTGGCCCGGGCCCTGCTGATCGGGTCGTCCTCGTCCCGGAGCATGCGTTCGACGACCTGGCGGACCGGCCTGCGGTCCCCCTCCCGGGTGACCAGCGCGGGGAGCAGCGCGGTCAGCCCGGGCAGCGCCTTGGGTCGGTCGCCGGCCCAGGCGGCCCGGAACCAGTGCTCCAGCGCGTCGAGGGCGGCGTCCCTGGACCGGGGCGTGTGCAGCGCGGTCCACATCAGGTCGGCCAGCGGCTCGGCCAGGGCGGGCCGGGCGTCGGCGAGCGCGAGCGGCAGCGGCCAGTCCAGCCGGTCGGCGAGGTCGGCGGCGGTCTCGTCGTCCCAGACCTCCGCCACCTCGGTGAGCGCCAGCCGGACGATGGCGACCAGCCCGAGGTTCTGGTGGGACGGGCGCCGATCGCTGGTCCAGGCGTGCAGCCGGCGCAGCACGGCCAGGCTGCTGTCGGCGTCGACCGCGAGCCTGATCACATTGAAGGAGGCCACCGGCAGTTGCGCGCCCTCGCCCCGGACCGCGATGCCGGCCAGCCGGTCGAGGGCCGCCGAGGTGCGCCGCGCGCCGCGCGGATAGCCGAGGCCCATGGCGGCGGTCCAGCGCAGCGCCGCGGACTCCGTGCCGGACCAGTCCTCGATCAGGGCGCGGACCGGCTCGCGGTAGCGGTCGTGCCGGGCCGCCTGGTCCAGTGCGGTCGCGGCGAACAGCCTGCGGCGCAGCGAGGCGGCGCCGGCGAGCGGCCGCAGCAGTTCCTCGTGGCCGTGGTCGAAGTCCCGGGCGCACAGCTCCCCGACCGCGACCGCGGCGCGGACCCACACCTGCGGCCGCGGATCGTCGGCCAACTGCCGCAGCCAGCGCACGATCGGGGCCCTGGCGGCGTGGTGCCGGTCCCAGACCTCGGCCAGCACGGCGCCGGGAAGGGCGCCGCCCCGGTAGCCGACCAGCCGGGCCGGCACCTCGATGCCGGCGGTCTCGGTCACCCCCTCCCGGACCTCGGCGCGGGACAGCAGCAGGTCGGACTCCGGGTCGTCGGAGAACAGCGGCCGGGAAGGGGTCCGTTCCGGATCCGTCTCCATGGAGAGCTCCCAGGTCAGCGTGTGCGCAGCCAGGGAGACGGTGCTGTAGGTGAGGCCGCCGAGGACGGCCAGGGCGACCCGGAAGGCGGCCGGGTGCAGCACGTCGGCGGTGCGGTGGTGCGGGAGCCGGTCCGGACCCGGCGCGGAGTCGGCTGCGCGGCCCGGGGCGGTGGCGTCCCGGTCCAGTCCGGCGAACCACTCCTGGGCCTGACGCAACGACAGGGTCCGGCACTCGTCCAGGAGTTGTCGACGGGTCAGGCTGCCGCGCAGGTGACCGGCGAGCAGTCCGGCGAGCAGCCCCACCTCGGCCGGGCGCAGCTCGTCCAGGCCCACCGCGGCCAGCACCTCCGGGTCCTCGGCCAATGCCGCCGCCTCGCGCAGCAGTTCGGGCGGAACGGGTTCCTCTGGAGCCGGGCCCGCAGCCATCCCCACGTGTGGCTGCGGACCCGCTCCGGTCGGGGGCACCGCCGGGGGCTGCCGCAGCTGCTCCCGCAGCCGGGACTCCAGCAGTGCGCTTGCGGGCGGGGGCGGGCAGGTCGTCCCGTAGCGCCCGCCCAGCAGCGGTACCACCGCCGCGCCGACGGTGACGACCAGCACCGCGTAGCAGTCGCGCCGGGCCAGGGCCGCCGCGAACACGTCCAGGTGCACCTCGTTCGGCAGGGCGGAGGACGGCAGACCGGCGGGCAGTTCCAGGAGGAAGCCGACCCCGCGGTGATCGCCGTCGAGCACCGTCCGGTCCAGCGCGGTCAGGTCGGCGCCGGGTTCCACCCGGCGGACGCGGGCGGTGCTCCCCTCCCCGTCCGGGAGCGGGCCCCCGGACGCACCGCCCGCGTCGTCCGTGGCGACGGCGCCCGCCGGCTCGCCCGACGCGTCGGGTCGAGGGCCGGGGGCTGCCGTCCGGTGCGGCGTCAGATCGTCCAGCAGGGCCAGCGCGGTACTGGTGCGGCCGGTCCCCGGTGCGGCTCCCAGCAGCAGCAGCCGGTTGGCGTGCAGCATCCGGCGCAGCGTCAGGTATCCCTGCGGCTCCTCGTAGTACCGCCGCAGCCGCCGCAGCTCCTCCGCGGGCACCGGCCCGCTGCGCGCCGCGGCGCTCGGCCGGCCGGCGCCCAGGTTGAGATTGAACACATCGCCGATCTGGGCGCGGTGGAACACCGAGCTGACGAAGCTGTTGAGGTCGCCGCCGGCCCGGAAGCTGGCACGGGTGGAGCTGCGGGCCCGGGACGCCGCGGCCATGTCGGCGGCCTGCTCGTCCGCCTCGCCGTCCTGGCCCTCGCCCAGCGGCTTCCTGGCGAGCTCCCGGAACCGGTCGGCCTCGCGTTCGGCCTCGGCCTGCTCGACCTTCCCGTCCCGGCCCTCGTCCCGGCCCTGGCCCTCGCCCTGGTCCGCGCCCCTGCCCTCGCCCTGCTCCCGGGCGCCCTCGGCACCCTCGACGTGCTCCCCGCCCCGACGGGGCCGCTGCGCTTCGACGGCACCGCCGTCCGGGTCGTCAGGCACGGTCGCCCCCACCGACGTTGTTGGTGCGGCCGATGTGGGTCGGGCCCTCGTAGCGGTTGTGCGAGTTGAACGAGACGTCGCCGTTGTCGACCCGGACCCGCGCCAGCGGGTCCGGGCCCTCCCGCCCCGCCTCCCCTGCCTGCTCCTCCACGAAGCCCGCAGCCCCCGCGGACCCGGCAGCCTCCGGCGTCGCCGTCTCGTCCGCCAGTACCGGCGCGGGACGCCCCGGCAGCATGAACCAGGCGGTCGCGGGCCCCTCCTTCAGCTGGACCCGGGCCGGGACGTACTGGTCCGGGTCGATGTAGCGGCCGCCCGGCAGCACCACCTCGGTGTGCAGCCGGTCCGAGGTGACCAGGACCAGGTCGGCACGGGCCTGCTCCAGCGCCAGCCGCGCAGTGCGGCAGTCGGCGAGCCGGCAGGCCAGGTCCACCGCCTGCCCGCTGATCCCCTCCTCGTCGTGCCGGACCGGCCCGACGTGCATGCCGACCCGCAGCCCCAGCGGCCGCTCCTGCCCCGCGTTCTCCTCCTTGAGCAGTTCGTTCACCTCGACCACCCACAGCCCCAGCATCCTGCTGGGCGGCATCCCGGCCAGGGCGGCGAGCACCCCGTCCCCCCGGTCCTCCAGGTGCAGTGCGCCCTCGTTGATCCGGGCGTACTCGAAGGCCCCGTGCACCACGCGGTAGAGCTGCCTGCGCATCCGGGTCTTGGCGGCGTCGTCGTACTGCCCCGAGCCGCGGGCGTCCACGCTCACCACCAGTTCGTAGACGCCTTCGCTCCCGCTGCTGCCGTTGGTCGCTTCGAGCACGATCCCCCCTGGTGGTGTGCCGGCGGTGCTGCTTCTGCTGTTGCTGTGTTCTGTGCTCGAATCCCAGTCTTGGCCGCTGTGGTCGCGGTGTCTGTGACCGTTTACAGGTTCCGGTCCGCCGCTCGGCGTTCGCCGGTGCCGCCGTCCGCCCCGTCGGCCAGCAGCTTCAGCAGGGCGGGTTCGAGGATCTCCACCCTGCGGTTGCCGGTGCGCACCACCTGCTGGTCGCGGAGCAGGCGCAGCGCCTTGGCCACGGCTTCCCTGGTCGCGCCCACGGTCGCGGCGAGTTCGTCCTGGGGCAGGTGCACGACGGCGGTCGGCGGTTTTCGGCCCCGGCGGTCGGAGGGGCCGGCCGGGGTGTAGGGGCCGGTGCCGTTCACGGTGCTCAGCTCGACCAGTCGGGCGGCGAGCCTGCGGAGCACGGTCATGGAGGCGAGCGCCGAGCGCTCGCTGTCGGCGCTGCGCAGGCGGGAGGCCAGCTGGCGCATCACCAGGGCGCCGATGCGGGGATTGACCGCGAGGAAGCGACGGAAGCTGTCGCCCGGAACCACCACTGCCTCGACCGGTCCGAGCGCTCGTACGGTGGCGCTTCGAGGACGGTTGTCGAGGGCTGCGAGCTCCCCGAGTAACTCGCCGGGGCCGCGGATCCCGAGGATCAGCCGGGTGGCGCCGCGGTCGGTGCTCACCGAGACGGTGGCCCAGCCGTCGAGGAGCAGCAGCACATGGGTGCTGCGGTCACCCTCGACCATGAGACCGGTGTCGGCGGGGAGACTTCGGCGTGGGCCCAGCGCCAGGAAGGCTTCGTACTCCTGGCGGGTGAGCGCACGGGCAAAGGCCTGGTCGTCGCCGAGTAACCCCATGAACACCCCCCCGGGTGAGCCTTGGCTGGATACCGATGGTGACAGAGCCGGGCGCACAGGGGGATGACTTTAGGTCACGCTGGGATCACTATTGTTTCCAACGTGCGGTGGAAATAAGGAATTTCGGTGCGGTCAGGCGGCCGGGGAGCTGCTTCCCGAGCTGGAACCGGTGCTGCTCCCGGTGGACGGCGCGGGGCTGGGGCTGCCGCCCGAGCTCGACGACGAGTCGCCGGACGAGGACGTCGAGGAGGCCGCGGCCGGCTTGGCCGCCCCCACCGTGCTGCTCGAGGACGAGCGGCTGTCGGTGCGGTAGAAGCCGCTGCCCTTGAAGACCACGCCGACTGCGGAGTAGATCTTGCGGAGCCTGCCGTTGCACGTCGGGCAGACGGTCAGGGCGTCGTCCGTGAACTTCTGGACCGCCTCGAGGCCGTTGCCGCACTCGGTGCACTGGTACTGGTACGTCGGCACTGTCTTTTCCTCCTGGCTGGCACTCTCGCCTGATGAGTGCTAACGACGGTCAATGATGCGGTATTCCGCGGCGATAGTCCACCGTGACCACTGTGAGCTGTGGCAATGCGAGCCGTGACGCCTCCGCGACGGTCAGTAGCTGTCCCGCTGTTCGAGCCAGCCGGCGAGCTTGCCGCCCCGGTCGACGGCGCGCAGCCGGCGCTCGGCGCGGTCCCGCACCTGGTCGGTGGTGACCACCAGCAGGTCGTCCCCGGCCCGCAGCACGGTGGTGGGTCCCGGGACGAAGCTGGCGCCGTCCCTGACCACCAGGGTGACCGCGGCGCCCTTGGGCAGCCGCAGCTCGCTGACCTCGACGCCGGCGATCCTCGACCCGGGGGCCAGGGTCAGCGACAGCAGGTGCCCGCGCAGCCGTTCGACCGGCGCGGACTCCACGTCGAGCCGGTCCGCGTGGCCCGGGTCGCCGATCCGCAGCCGTCGCGCCACCCAGGGCAGCGTCGGGCCCTGGACCAGGGTGAACACCACGACCAGCAGGAACACGATATTGAAGAGCTGGTGTGCGCCCGGCACCTGTCCGACCACCGGGATGGTGGCCAGCACGATGGGCACCGCCCCGCGCAGCCCGGCCCAGGAGAGCAGGGTCTGCTCGCGCAGCGTGATGCCGAACGGGGTCATCGTCAGCAGCACCGACAGCGGCCGGGCCAGGAACACCAGCACCAGGCCGACGACCAGCGCCGGGACGATCGCGTCGCCCATGGTGTGCGGCGTCACCAGCAGCCCGAGCAGGACGAACATGCTGATCTGGGCGATCCAGGCGAGCCCCTCGGCGAAGCCGCGGGTGGCCGGTCCGTGCGGCAGCCGGGAGTTCCCCAGCACCAGGGTGGCGATGTAGACGGCGAGGAAGCCGGAACCGTGCAGCAGGGCGCCGCCGGCGTAGGCGAGCAGGGCCAGCGCGGTCACCGCGATGGGGTAGAGGCCGGAGGAGGGCAGCGCGACCCGGCGCAGCGCCAGCGAGCCCAGCCGGCCCACGGCGAGCCCGATGACCAGGCCGATGGCCAGCTGCATGGCGATCGAGCCGACCAGCACGTACCAGCTGTCGATCGGACCGGTGGTGGCGAAGGCGACGACCAGGATGACCACCGGGGCGTCGTTGAAGCCGGACTCGGCCTCCAGCAGCCCGCTGAGCCGGGACGGCAGTGGGACCCGGCGCAGCACCGAGAAGACCGCGGCGGCGTCGGTGGACGAGACCACCGCGCCGAGCAGCAGCGACAGCCGCCAGTCGGTGCCGACCAGCAGGTGCGCGCCCAGGGCGGTGACCCCGACGCTGACGCCGGTGCCGAGGGTCGCCAGCACCGCGGCGGCCGGGGCCGCCGGTCTGATGCTGGTCCAGTTGGTGCTCAGGCCGCCCTCGGCGAGGATGACCACCAGCGCGGCGTAGCCGAGCACCTGGGTGAGTGACGCGTTGTCGTATCCGACGCCCAGTCCGTCCTGGCCCAGCCCGACGCCGATGCCGAGGTAGAGCAGCAGGCTGGGCAGGCCGCTGCGGGAGGCGAGCCGCACGGCGGCCACGGCGACGAGGAGGACCAGGGAGAAGGCGAGGAGCAGGGTGTCGAGATGGTGGACTGTCACTCAGGGGCACCTCACAACGGCAGGCGTCAGACGGGCAGTCAGATAATTACTCTGTCTAACATTTTACCTTGCCTTGGTGATCTCTTGTCCAGGGTGAAGAATCTGGGCGAATGCGGAGGCCGATACCAGTCATCGGGCCGTTCGGTTCAAGTGTTAGCGTCGGCTCCGCCGCACAGCACCGCGCCCTCAGGCGGCGGACGAGCCCCTGCCCCACAAGGACCCTGATGCCCCGCACCAAGAAGTTCCGCCGGCTCCGACTGCTGGTGATCCTTGTCGTCCTGCTGCTGGTCGCCGGCGCAGGACTCGGCGGCTGGCTGGGGGTGAGGACCGTCAAGTCCTCGTTCCCGCAGACCACCGGCACGCTGCGGCTCGCCGGGCTCTCGGCGCCGGTCAGCGTGGACCGCGACAGCAAGGGCATCCCGCAGATCTACGCGAACACCCCGGCGGACCTGTTCAAGGCCCAGGGATACGTGCAGGCTCAGGACCGCTTCTGGCAGATGGACGTCGACCGGCACATCACCGCGGGCACCCTGGCCTCGATGTTCGGCAAGGGACAGGTGGAGACCGACGCCTTCATCCGCACCATGGGATGGCGCGACGTGGCACAGCAGGAGTACGACACCAAGCTCGACGCCACCACCAAGCAGTACCTCCAGGACTACGCGGACGGCGTCAACGCCTGGCTCGCCGAACACCCCGGCGGGGCCGGCGCCTCGCTGGAGTACGCCCTGCTCGGCACGGCCTACAGCGGCTACAAGCCGGCGCCGTGGACCCCGGTGGACTCGGTGTCCTGGCTGAAGGCGATGGCCTGGGACCTCAGCGGCAACATGCAGCAGGAGATCGACCGCTCGCTGCTCTCGCAGAAGCTCAGCAAGGAGCAGATCGCGGAGCTGTACCCGTCCTACCCGTACAGCACCAACAGCACCATCCTGAAGACCGGAACGGTCACCGACGCCGGCACCGCCAAGGCCACCTACCACCCGGCGGCCGGTGACGGGTCGTCGGGCTCCTCGGGCTCGTCGGGCGGCTCGTCCGGCAGCGGCGGAAGCAGTTCCGGCACGACGACCCAGGCCTCCTCGACCACCGGCAGCAGCGGTGCCGTCTCCAGTGCGGTGCAGGCCTCCCAGTCGGCGACCACCCAGCTCGCCGCCAACCTGGACAGCATTCCCGCGCTGCTCGGCGACCCCGGTCAGGGCATCGGCTCCAACTCCTGGGTGGTCTCCGGCAGTCACACCACCACCGGCGAACCGCTGCTGGCCAACGACCCGCACCTGGGCCCGGGGCTGCCGTCCATCTGGTACCAGATGGGCCTGCACTGCAACGTCGTCAACGCGGCGTGCCCGTACGACACCACCGGCTTCACCTTCGCCGGGATGCCGGGCGTGGTGATCGGCCACAACCAGTCGATCTCCTGGGGCTTCACCAACCTCGGCGCCGACGTCCAGGACCTCTACCTGGAGCAGGTCACCGGCGACGACACCTACCTGTACGACGGCAAGAACAAGAAGTTCACCACCCGCCAGGAGGTGATCAAGGTCGCCGGGGGCGCCGACCAGACCATCACCGTGCGCAGCACCGCCGACGGCATGCCGATCATCTCCGACCACAACACCGAGCAGCAGTCGGTCGGCCAGGACGCCCCGGTCGACGGCACCGCGCCACCGCGCAACGGCGGCTACGCCATCGCGCTGCGCTGGACCGCGCTGGACCCCGGCAACACCATGGACGCCGTCTTCGAGCTGGACCGGGCCACCGACTTCACCCAGTTCAAGGCCGCCGCGCGGGACTTCGCCGTGCCGGCGCAGAACCTGATCTACGCCGACACCGCCGGGAACATCGGCTACCAGGCCCCCGGCCAGATCCCGATCCGCGCCAAGGGCGACGACGGCACCTACCCGATGCCGGGCTGGACCGACCAGTACCAGTGGAAGGGCTTCATCCCGCAGGCGGCGCTGCCGTACGTGGAGAACCCCGCCTCCGGGTACATCGTCACCGCCAACCAGGCCGTGGTGGACACCTCCTACCCGTACGAGCTGACCGACGACTGGGGCTACGGCACCCGGTCCCAGCAGATCACCGACCTGATCAAGTCCAAGCTGGCGAACGGCGGCAAGATCTCGCCGG
The DNA here is from genome assembly GCF_000719095.1 of Streptacidiphilus jeojiense. Lineage (GTDB taxonomy): Bacteria > Actinomycetota > Actinomycetes > Streptomycetales > Streptomycetaceae > Streptacidiphilus > Streptacidiphilus jeojiensis. The sequence goes on from NZ_JOEH01000003.1 coordinate 103,447, forward strand.
ACGACATGCAGAGCATGCAGACCGACGACACCAGCGTGATGGCGCAGACCCTGGTGCCCTACCTGCTCAAGGTTCCGCTGAGCGACCCCTACTACAAGGACGCGCAGCAGCTGCTGAAGGACTGGAACTACAAGCAGGACGCCGGATCGGCGGCCGCCGCGTACTACAACGCGGTCTGGAGCAACCTGCTGCACCTGGCCTTCGACGAGCAGTTCCCGGCGCAGGTCCGGGCCACCACCGACTGCGTGCTGCAACTGCCGGCCGGCACCGCGCAGGTGCCGGTGGACGGGGTGAACGCGGCGCCCAAGCGGGTCTCGGTCTGCGGCACCCGCAGCCCGGACCAGGCCCAGCCGGACGGCGGCGACCAGTGGACCACCGTGGTCACCGCGCTGCTGAAGCAGCCCAACAGCGACTGGTGGACCTACACCGACGCCCAGGGCGCGCAGGTCCAGGGCCTGGACAACATGCTGCTCAAGGCCATGGTCGACGCCCGCAAGCAGCTGACCTCGCTGATGGGCAAGGACATCAGCACCTGGAGCTGGGGCCGGATCCACACGCTGACCCTCAAGGAGCAGACCCTCGGCACGGACAACTCCTCGATCTTCTCCGGCCTGGTGCACAAGCTGCTCGACCGCGGCCCGTACCAGCTGGACGGCAGCAGCGCGGCGGTGGACGCCACCGGATGGGACGCCGCGGCGGGCTACCAGGTGGACTGGGCGCCCTCGATGCGGATGGTGGTGGACCTGTCCGACCTGGACGCCTCACGCTGGATCAACGTCGGCGGCGCCTCCGGCCACGCCTACAGCGCCCACTACAACGACCAGACCCAGCTCTGGGCCGAGGGCCAGCTGCTGACCTGGCCGTTCGCCAAGAGCGCGGTGCAGGCGGCGACCGTCGACAAACTGACACTGACGCCGTAGCCGGGCGGCCCGAACCCGCGGGGCCAGGGCGGTCACGCCCCGAAGCGCCACAGCTTCGAGGGCGTGACCGCCGCGTCCACCGGGCGGTCGTGCGCCTCGGCCGGGACCTCCGGCAGCACCTCGTGGTCGTAGAGCAGGGTCACCAGCGGCGCCCGCGAGTCCGCCGCGGCAAGCCGGGCCAGCACCCGGTCGTAGCTGCCGCCGCCGCGGCCCAGTCTGACGCCCCGTCGGTCCACCGCCAGGCCCGGCATCAGCACCAGGTCCGCCCGGCACACCGCCTCGGTGCCGAGCGGCGCACCCGCCGGTTCGCGCAGCCCGCGGCGCGCCCCGACCAGGCTCTCCGCGCCCTGGTAGGCACCCCAGTCCAGATCGTTGTCCGGGCGCAGCAGCGGCAGCAGCACCTGCACCCCCCGCGCCCGCAGCTCGTCCAGCAGCGCCAGGGTGCCGGGCTCCGCCCCCACCGAGACATAGCCGGCCACCACCGCGGGCAGGCGGGCCGGCAGGAGCTCCAGCGCCCGGTGGCCCAGCGCCAGCCCCGCCTGCTGCCGCTGCTCGGGTGACATCGCGGCGCGGGCGGCCAACAGGCGTGACCTCAGGGCGGTCTTGTCGTTCAACATGGGATGAGCGGGCCTTTCGTGCGCGAGCCGGGCGGGGCACGCCCAGTCTGCACGCGCCGACGGAGGGGCACGCCGATGGACCTGCCGACCGTACTGTCAGCGGCCCTCGCCGCGCTGCTGCTGACCGCCTCGGCCGTCGCCGCCGTGGCGCTGGTACGGCTGCGCCGGGTCCGCGGCAGCGCCGCCGCGAGCGAGCTGAGCCTGCGGCAGGAGCTGCAGCGGCTCCAGCAGGGCCGGGCCGAACTGGAACGCACCTCCTACACCGACGCCCTCACCGGGGTCTGGAACTACCGCTACCTGCAACTGGCCCTGGACCGGGAGATCGCCCGCTGCGCCCGCCGGCCGGTGCAGCCGGAGGGCGCCGACCGGCTCTCGGTACTGCTGCTGGAGATCGAGGGCTTCGACGAGATCCGCCGCGAGCACGGCCACCAGCGCGGCGGCGCGGTGCTGCGCGACCTGGCCCAGCGGCTGGCCATGGAGGTCCGCGAGACCGACGTCTTCGGCCGCTACGGCGGGGAGGAGTTCCTGGTGCTGCTGCCGGACACGGACGCCGCCGGGGCCGAGCACGTCGCCGAACGGCTCCGCTGGACGGTCCGCAGGCACCCGCTGGCGCTGCCGTCCGTCCCGGTGCCGGCGGACGGCCCGGGGGCGGCCCCGGTCAACGGGCTCGGCGCCGTGGTCGGCACCGCCGTGCTGCCCAGGGACGGCGCGCACGCTGCGCTGCTGCTGCGCGCGGCCGACCGGGCACTGGCCGCGGCCCGCGCCGCCGCGGCGGACGCCTCGGCGCCGCCACCATCGGGCGGTTCCGGGTCCACGACCGCACCGGAGTCGACGTTCGAACCGATGTCCGAATCGGTGTCCGGGGCCGTGCAGGCGCCGCCGGACGCTCCCACCAGCGGTCCGGCGGAGGCCGCCGACCCCGGCTCCGACCAGGACACCTGCCGGACCGGCGATCAATCCCTGCCGTCAACTGCCGTGTCGCAGCCCGTTTACCGGCTGCTGGCACAGGGATGTGACCTGTCTGTGACCTGACAGTGAATGCCCGGGGTCAGGCCTGACCTGCGACGGTGGGCAAGTACAGTCATCGGTATGACGAAAGCACGTGCGCGCCAGATCACCAAGGCTGTGATCCCTGCCGCGGGTCTGGGTACCCGGTTCCTTCCGGCGACCAAGGCGACTCCCAAGGAGATGCTGCCGGTCGTGGACAAGCCCGCGATCCAGTACGTGGTGGAGGAAGCCGCGTCCGCCGGCCTGACCGACGTGCTGATGATCACCGGGCGCAACAAGCGTCCGCTGGAGGACCACTTCGACCGCGCGTACGAGCTGGAGGAGCTGCTGGTCCGCAAGGGCGACGAGGCCAAGCTGGCCCGGGTCCGGGAGTCCAGCGACCTCGCCACCATGCACTACGTCCGCCAGGGCGACCCCAAGGGGCTCGGCCACGCGGTGCTCTGCGCCGAGCCGCACGTCGCCGACCAGCCGTTCGCGGTGCTCCTCGGCGACGACCTGATCGACCCGCGCGACCCGCTGCTGGCCAAGATGATCGACGTCCAGCGCGAGCTCGGCGGCAGCGTCGTGGCGCTGATCGAGGTCGCCCCCGAGCAGGCGCACCTCTACGGCTGCGCCGCGGTGAAGCCGGCCGAGTGGCACGGCACCCTCGGCGGCGACGACGAGATCGTCCGGATCACCGACCTGGTGGAGAAGCCCGCCGAGGGCGAGGCCCCCAGCAACTACGCGGTGATCGGCCGCTACGTCCTCGACCCCACCGTGTTCGACGTGCTGCGGGAGACCCCGCCCGGCAAGAACGACGAGATCCAGCTCACCGACGCGCTCCGGGTGCTCGCCCAGCGCACCCCGGGCCGGGGCGGCCCGGTCCACGGCGTCCTCTTCAAGGGCCGCCGCTACGACACGGGCGACCGCGGCGACTACCTCCGCGCGATCGTCCGCCTGGCGTGCGAGCGTGATGACCTGGGCCCGGACTTCCGGACCTGGCTCAAGGAGCTCGTCGGCAGCGGCGAGCTGGACACCCTCACCGGGGCCGAGTAACCGCCGGCAGGACATCTTCGGGTCCTGGAGGGGGTAGGCAGCCGGAGGACGAACGCAGCACGGCAAGCAGGGGGAGAACAGTGAGCGACCACCAGCACGAGCACACCGCCGAGGGAGACCCCTGCGCCGCCGACAGCGGAGCCGAGCGGTACTGGACGGTCGACGAGCACCTCGCCGACATCCTCGGCACGGTCGGCCCGCTGCCCCCGCTCGACCTGCAACTGCTGGAGGCCCAGGGCTGCCTGACGGTGGAACGGATCACCGCCGGGGTCGACCTGCCGCCGTTCGACAACAGCTCCATGGACGGCTACGCGGTCCGGATCGCCGACATCGAGGGGGCCACCGAGGAGTACCCCTCGGTGCTCACCGTCGTCGGCGACATCGCCGCCGGCGCCGCCGACCTGCCGGTGGTCGGCCCCGGGCAGTGCGCCCGGATCATGACCGGGGCGCCGCTGCCACCCGGCGCCGAGGCCGTGGTCCCGGTCGAGTGGACCGACGGCGGCAGCGGCGGCAAGGACGCCGCGGTGGGCATGGCCCCGCACAGCAGTTCGCCGGAGGGGGCCGGCGGCGAGGTCCGGGTGTTCCAGCCGGCCGAGAACGGCGCCTTCGTCCGGCGCCGGGGCGACGACATCACGGCCGGTCAGGTGGTGCTGCCCGAGGGCACCCTGCTGGGCCCGGCCCAGATCGGACTGCTCGCGGCGATCGGCCAGGACAGCGTGCGGGTGCGGCCCCGTCCGCGGGTGGTGGTGCTCTCCACCGGCAGCGAGCTGGTGCAGCCCGGCACCGCGGTCGGTCCCGGGCAGATCAGCGACTCCAACAGCTTCGCCCTGACCGCGGCGGCCAGGGACGCCGGCGCCATCGCCTACCGGGTCGGCGGGGTCCCCGACGACGCCGCGCGGCTGCGCGAGGTCGTCGAGGACCAGCTGATCCGCGCCGACCTGGTGGTCACCAGCGGCGGTGTCAGCGTGGGGGCCTACGACGTGGTCAAGGAGGCGCTGGCGCCGGAGGGCGGCGAGCAGCCGCCGCTGGGCGCGATCTCCTTCCGCAAGCTGCGGATGCAGCCGGGCAAGCCGCAGGGCTTCGGCCTGCTGGACGGCACCGTCCCGCTGTTCGCGCTGCCGGGCAACCCGGTCAGCGCCTACCTCTCCTTCGAGCTCTTCGTCCGCCCGGCGATCCGGGCCATGCTGGGCGCCGAGGAAGTGCACCGCCCCGTGGTGCGAGCGGTGCTCTCGCAGGGGCTGCGGTCCCCGTCCGGGCGCCGGCAGTTCGCCAGGGCGCGGTACGTGGCCGGCGGGCCCGGCGAGCCGGGGAGCGTCGCCCCGGTCGGCGGAGCCGGCTCGCACCTGGTGGGACCGCTGGCGCAGGCCAACTCCGTGATCGTGGTCCCCGAGGACACCACCTCGGTCGAGGCGGGTGAGCAGGTGGAGGTCGTCCTGCTGGAAGCCGCGGACCGCCCGATCTGACGGAGCCGCCAGGCAGCGATAGCCTGTGCCCGCACGGCATCGGCCCCCAGGAGACGACACCTTGAGTAGCTCGCACAGCGACCGGCTGACCCACGTCGACGCGACGGGGGCGGCGCGCATGGTCGACGTCTCCGAGAAGGCCGCCACGGTGCGCACCGCGCGCGCCACCGGCCGGGTGCTGGTCGCGCCCCGGGTGGTGGAGCTGCTGCGCGGCGAGGGCGTGCCCAAGGGCGACGCCCTGTCGGTGGCCCGGATCGCCGGGATCATGGGCGCCAAGCGCACGCCCGACCTGATCCCGCTCTGCCACCCCATCGCCATCTCCGGGGTGACCGTCGAGCTGACCGTCACCGACGAGGCGGTGGAGGTGTCGGCCACGGTCCGCACCGCCGACCGCACCGGGGTGGAGATGGAGGCGCTGACCGCCGTGGCCGTGGCCGGACTGACCGTCATCGACATGGTCAAGGCCGTGGACAAGGGCGCCAGGATCGACGCGGTGCAGGTGGAGTCCAAGACCGGTGGCAAGAGCGGTGACTGGCACCGCGGGGCGGCCGGGGGTGAGCTTCGGTGAGGCGCGCGCTCGCGGTCACCGTCTCCAACCGCGCCTCGGCCGGCGTCTACGCCGACAAGGGCGGCCCACTGCTGGTCGAGGGCCTGACCGCGATGGGCTTCCGGGTGGAGGGCCCGCAGGTGGTGCCGGACGGCGAGCCGGTGCTGGCGGCGCTGCGCGCGGCCGTCGCCGACGGCTACGACGTGGTGCTGACCACCGGCGGGACCGGGCTCACCCCGATGGACCTCACCCCGGAGATGACCGCGCAGGTGATCGACCGCCCGGCGCCCGGGATCGCCGAGGCGATCCGGGCCGAGGGCCGCGCCGCCGGAGTGCCCACCGCGGCCCTGTCCCGCGGGCTCTCCGGACTGGCCGGGAACACACTGATCGTCAACCTCCCGGGTTCCACCGGCGGGGTCAGGGACGGCCTGGCGGTGCTGGCGCCGCTGCTGGCCCATGCGGTCGACCAGGTGCACGGCGGGGACCACCGGCGTCCCGACGACACCGAGAGACCCGACCTCCCGTCAGGAGAACTGCACTGAACGCCTTCTGGCCGGTCGAGCTGCACGAGGGCCCGGTCGGACTGCGACCGATCCGGGTGCGCGACCGCAGGACCTGGCAGGAGGTCAGCGGCCGCAACCGGCACTGGCTGCGCCGCTGGGAGGCCACCGTTCCCCCGGCCCAGCCGGGCAACCCGTCGACGCCGCGGCCGACCTACCGTCAGATGGTGCACTTCCTGCGGTCCGAGGCGCATTCCGGGCGGATGCTGCCGTTCGTGGTGACCTACGAGGGGCAGCTGGTCGGACAGCTCACCGTCGGCGGCATCACCTGGGGGTCGATGTGCTCGGCCAACATCGGCTACTGGGTCGACGAGTCGGTGGCCGGGCGGGGGATCATCCCGACGGCGGTGGCGATGGTGGTGGACCACTGCTTCCGCACCATGGGCCTGCACCGGATCGAGGTGTGCATCCGTCCGGAGAACGGACCCAGCCGGCGGGTGGTGGAGAAGCTCGGCTTCCGCGAGGAGGGAATCCGCCCGCGCTACCTGCACATCGACGGCGGCTGGCGGGACCACCTGGTCTTCGCGCTGACGGCGGACGAGGTCCCGGAGGGGCTGCTGCGTCGTTGGCGCGGGAACAGTACGTCGGCAGCCAATTCCTAGCGCTGCATTCACAAACATGTTCGAATGTGTCTGGAATCTGTGATTCAAAGCGACAAAAATAGGGTGGGATGAGCATGAGCGTGCGACACACCGGCCGAAATTGCCACGGGGCACTACTCCACGCCCGTACGGTGTGAAGCGTGAGCAGTAGCGGCCTCATCTACGCGGTGATCGTGGGGGCCTGGGCTGCCTATCTGGTGCCGATGTGGCTCCGCCGGCAGGACGAACTGAACGAGGCCCGGCCCACCGAGCGCTTCAGCACCGCGATCCGACTGCTGTCCGGACGGGCGGCGATGGAGCGCAAGGTCTCCCGCCACCGGGAGGGCGAAGCCCAGGACCCGACCGGAGCACCGCCTCCGCGGTCCGGCGCGGCGTCGGCGATCAAGCCTGCCGCCGGCTCCGCGACTCCGCCCCGACCGGCGCAACCGGAACCGCAGCGCCCTGCCCCGCAGACGGCCCAGCCGGCCGGAGCCGCCGCCGTTGCCCCGGACCGTCGCGCCGACGCCCAGCGGTCCGAAGCTCAGCGGTCCGAAGCTCAGCGGTCCGAAGCTCAGCGGTCCGAGGCCCAGCAGCGGCGCGCCTCCCTGCTGGCCCGCCGCCGGCGCATGGTGATCCTGCTGTTCGCCGCCTTCACCCTCGGCATGGTCGCCGCGGCGGTGGGCGGCGTCGCCCTGCTCTGGCTCCCGGCCGTTCCGGCCGTCCTCTTCTCCGTCTACATCGCGCACCTGCGCCGCCAGGAGCGCCGCCGTTTCGAGGTCAAGATCGACCGTCGGCGCGCGGCCGAGGCGGCCCAGCGGGTCCGCGAGCGCGAGCGGGACCGCCGCCGCGCCGCGGCCGTCCCGGAGACCCAGGCCGTCCCGGCGCCGGCGCCCACCGCGCCCGGTCCGGCTGCGGAGACCGCGCAGCCCGCAGGCCGTACCGCGAGCGGCTCCGGACTCCACCGCACCAGGGCCCTGGTCGAGGCGGCGGCCGCCGCCGAGGAGTCGGAGGACTGGCACGACGGCCCGCGCGACCAGTCCGGCGACGCCGAGGGCTGGGACCCGGTCCCGGTCCCGCTCCCCACCTATGTGACCGCCCCGGTCGCCCCCCGCCGCACCGGCGGCCTCGACCTCGGCGCCCCCGACACCTGGAGCGCCGGCCGCGCCGTCGTCCCGCCGCCCCAGCCGCACCCCCAGCCCCAGCAGGCGCCCGCACCCAGGCAGCAGCGCCCCCCGTCCACCCCCCTCTTCGACCAGTACGCGGACGAACCCGCCTCCCACCCCCGCGCCGCCAACGAATGACACCCGGCCCCACCAGCACCAAAACCGGTGCAGGAGCACCCGCCCGGACCTGATAGAGTTTCTTCTCGTTGGGGCTGTGGCGCAGTCCGGTAGCGCACCTCGTTCGCATCGAGGGGGCCAGGGGTTCGAATCCCCTCAGCTCCACCAACCAATGCAGGTCTACTTGAACCGTGACCCCCCAGGGTCACGGCAAGCAGATCGGCACAGGTCAGTTTCAACCACGCAGCTCCATCCTCCGGGATGGAGCTGCTGGCGTTTTGGCTGCTTGTTGCCGCCCGCGCACCGCCGTCGCGCACCGCGACACGCTGCGCCTCCAGTACATCGCAGACCGCTTCGCCCAGCTCGTGCCCGGAGATCTCCTCGCCGTCCACGTACAGCTTGGGGAAGATGATTTTGTTCATCGCCCGCTTCAGGCTCGTGCCGCCCTGCTCGTAGAAGGCTTGGGGATCGCGCAGCAGCTGCATAGCGGACAAGAAGAGCTGCCGACCCACCTCCAACTTGGAAGCCGTGTCCGCGAGCTGCCCTGACACTTCGTCCCGCTCCGCCTGGATGCTGTCGAGCTTGCGCCGGAGCTTCTCCTTGGGCCATCCCGGCGTCCCAATCAGCTCCAAGTACTGATCTTCCTTTGCGTCCAGCTCTGCCAGCCGGGCCGTCAACCGTTTCTTCAGCCCGCTCATGCCCGCCAAATCGTCGAGCATCACGGTGTCGAGGCTGCTCCGGATACGCTCCGAGAGCTCACGGCCCAGTGCCACCGCCGCGTAGTGCCGCACCACCGCCGCTTCCATGGCCTCGACGCGCATGTATGGCTGCGTACAGCCCTCGTCGTCTTGGCGGCCCCGGCACAGGTAGTAGAAGTACGTCCCGCCGTTGCCTTTCCCCGGCATGATGACCAACCGACTGCCACACCGCCCGCACCACACCGTGCCCTTGAGGTAGTGGTTGTGCCGCCGCTGCCTGGTCCCGCCGCCTCCGTGGAGCGCGAGCACCTGCTGCACTCGGTCGAACAGCTCCGGCGTCACCAAAGCCTCGTGCCGCCCGGGGTACTCCCGACCCTCGTGCTCTACGACCCCGAGGTAGTAGCGGTCAACCAGGATGTCGTAGAGCTGCTGCACTGACAGCGGCTTCGGTGCCGTCCGCCGGTTGCCGCGCGTCTTCAGCCCCGCCGCCGCCAGCTGGTCGACTACCTCCCGGGCCGAGTACAACGCCGTGGCGTACAACTCGAAGCCCTGCCGGATGAAGGGTGCACGCTCGGCGTCGGTCTCCACCGTCCGCACCTCTCGGCCGTCGATGTTAATGCGCACATTGAGATACCCCAGCTTGGCCCGGGATATCGTGCCGCCGTTCTTGGCCTTCTGGCCCATCTTGTATTTAATGTCAGCTGCATCCGCCTGGACCCGGTACTCATCCACCGCTCCGACGATCGTTTCCACCATGTTGCTCTCGGGGGTATCGCCCAGGTCCATCACCGTCGAGACAATCCGCACCCCCAGCTTGCGCAGCTCACGCTTCGCTAGCGCGGCGTCAATCGTGTTTCGGAAGATGCGGTTGAAGTGGTAAACGATGATGTAGTCCACGTCGCGCTCGGTCTTAATCCGCGCCATCATCTCCTGGAACTTCGGTCGCCGCTCTATGCTCGTGGCCGTTCGCCCTGGCTCCACGTACTCATCTACGACCGTAGCCCGCAGCTCAGCCGCCTTGCCCGTGCTGGCCGCCCGCTGAGCTGGGATGGAGATGCCCTCCGGGTTGTAGTCGTTGTTGACCTGGCCGGTGGTGGAGACCCGCAGGTAGAGCACGGCTCGCTTGGTGTCGCCCGTTCCGGGCCCTGCCTCCGCTGTGCGCCCATTGAGTGTTTTCGTGTCCATTACTACAGCCTTCCTCTTTCGGCTCCGTGCCCGGGATTTCCACCACCGCCAATTTCAATATCATTGTACCGTTTTCTTGCAATTTCCGAGGATCATTCAATTCGACACTCGTCTATATATTCACTCATTCCAGCAGTATTTCTTCCATATGCTCCGCTGCCCGCTGGCTCTCAACTACCGCAAATATCTTCTCTGCCTCCGGCCCGCGCGGCAGCGTGGCGTTAATCGCCTTGGCGCGAGCTGCCGTCACCGCCGACACCAACACTCGGGGCATCACCCCGCCCGGCCCTAGCTGCCCCCGGTTCCAGAAACTCAGATACGCCTCCAACTTCCGCCGCACCGTCGGCAGGCTCTCCGTCGCCTCGTCGTGCTCAATCCACCAGTGGTCCTCTACCTGGTCGCGCACCAGCCGCACGTAGGCGTCCGGCTTCACCAGTCCGCCGACCCCGTTCGGCCAGTAGCACCCCGGCTCGGACTTAAACTCCCGCAGCCCAAACCCGTCCCTGCGCGCCGTCTCCACCAGCCGCACGTACAGCTCGCTCACCGCCAGCATGTGGCGCATCGTCCGCTCGACCGGCGTTCCCGGCCGTCGCACCCGTACGCGCTCGCCGTCCGCCAACTGGCTGCGTGCCAGCAGTCGCGCTCCGGCCGTATCCAGCGCGTACACCCCCGCACTGGAGCCCCGCTCCGCCCCGCCAATCCGACGCTCCAGCGGCATCAGCACCCGCCAGCTCACCAGCCGGGCCACCACCCGGCTGCGGCTCACGACCCGGCTGCGACCTTCTCCGAGGTCGGCGAAGCACACCCGCTGGATCTGCTCGCCGCTGGCGATCCGGAGCCGGTTGACCATGGCTAGTACCTGCCAGTGAGCCTTTTCCAACCTCAGGCCGAGGCCGCGAGGTGGAGGGCGAGGACGGCCTGGACGATGCCGGTGATTCGGGTCGTGCTGCAGCGGAGTTTGCGTAGGAGCCGCCAGGTCTTGAGGGTGGCCATGGCCTGCTCGCCGAGCGCTCGGATCTTGGCGTGGGAGACGTTGACAGCGCGCTGGCCTGCGGAGAGCTTGTCCCAGCGGCCTCGGTAGGGGACGCGGATGGTGCCGCAGCGGATGCCTGCCTCGGCCAGGGCGGCCGGGATGTCGTGGGTGCGGGCGGCCTTGATGTCGTGGACCGCACCCGGCAGCGCGGGCGAAGCCCAGAGCAGGCGACCGAACGGGTCGGTAATGACCTGCACATTCATGCCGTGCTTCTTGTGCTTGCCGGAGTAGAAGGGTCTGTCCGCGGCGATGCGGTCGATCGGTAGCAGGGTGCCGTCCAGGATCACGAACGCTTTCGCTGCCGCTGTCCTGACGGCCTGTTCGAGGCTGGGTGCCAGGGCGGACAGGACCTCGACGGCCTCGCGGACGTACCGGTAGACGGTGGCGATGCCGATGTCGAACGCCGCAGCGAGCTGACTGTAGGTGTCACCGCAGCGCAGGTGCGCCAGAGCGAGCAGGGCCTGACGCCTCGCTGACAGGCGCCGCCACCGGCTTCCGATCTCCCGCCGGCGTTGACGCAGATGACGGGCGAGGAACTGCAGGGTCGAACTGGACAGGGAGATCCCGGACGGGTAAACAAGCACAGAAGCTCCTGGCGGTACGGGCGATCTTGGTCGTGAACCCGTCTACCAGGAGCTTCACTGCGTTGTACAGCCTTCCGCAACCAACCCACCACCCTTGCAACCAGGTTGGAAAAGGCTCACTGATCGGTAATCCGGTCGGCTTCCTCGATGACTCGGGGATGACGGTGGGCAAGCTCTACGTTCGCGGCTGGGCCATCGACCCGGACACGACGAGTGCCATCACGGTGCACACGTATATCGACGGTAACCTGATGGGGGCCACTACGGCCAACACCTACCGTCCGGATGTCGGAACCGCTTACCCCGGCTACGGCGACAACCACGGCTACTACGCGGAATACACGGTGGGCGTCGGAACCCATCAGGTCTGCACCTACGCCATCAACACCGGCGCAGGTGATGGCAATCCGCAACTACCAAGCTGTAAGTCGGTTCAGGTAGTAGATCCCAACCCCGACTACAACGGGGACGGGTTCTCGGATCTCGCCATCCTGCATCAGGTCACTGACGGAGGTGCAGATCTGCACATGCTGTTCGGCAGCACCTCTCCGCTGAGCAACTCCGGTACCTGGCTTTGCAGCCTCGCCGGATCAGCGGGCTGGAGCTGGAGCAACATGAAAGCCGTCACAGGCGACTTCAACGGGAATGGCTATCAAGATCTGGCCATCCTGGCCAAGCGCACCGATGGTGGGGCCGATGTTCACGTCCTCTACGGCGGCCCCGGTTCCTCGCCACTCGGCAACACCACGACCATCACACGGTCGCTGCCAGGACCGGGCTGGGACTGGACCAAGATGAAGGTGACCGCCGGTGATACAACGGCGACCACTTCAGCGACCTCGTCGTGCTTCACCAAACTGCTGACGGCGGAGCGGATGTCCACATCCTCTTCGGCGGCACGACCCCGTTCAGCAATACCACTACCTGGCTACGCAGTCTGCCGGCTACGGCGAGCTGGAACTGGTCGCAGATGAAGATCGCCAGCGGCGACTTCAACGGGAACGGCTACGCCGATCTGGCGATACTGCACCAGCGCAGCGACGGCGGCGCCGACGTGCATGTCCTCTACGGCGGCCCCGGTTCCTCGCCACTCGGCAACACCACGACCATCACGCGGTCGCTGCCGAGCGCTGACGGTTGGGACTGGACCAAGATGAAGGTAACCGCCGGTGACTACAACGGCGACCACTTCAGCGATCTGGCGATCCTGCACCAAACGAGTGACGGCGGATCGGATGTCCACCTGCTGTTCGGGGGAACCTCTCCGCTCAGCAACACCACTACCTGGCTGCGCAGTCTGCCCGCAGCGTCGGGGTGGAACTGGTCGCAGATGATGGTCGAGAGCGGCGACTACAACGGCAACACCTACGCCGATCTGGCAATACTGCATCAGCGCACCGATGGTGGGGCCGATGTTCACGTCCTCTACGGCGGCCCCGGCACCTCGCCACTCGGCAACACCACGACCATCACGCGGTCGCTGCCGGGAACGAGCGGCTGGGACTGGACCAAGATGCTGCTGGCTCCGGCCAGCTGACAGTCACACCTAGGGCAACGATGCTCAGGAGGCGACTCCACAGCAGCCCCTAGCGGGAAGGCCTTCGGCCTCGCGCCGGGGGCTCTTCTCGTTTAGCTCTGGCGAAGCCGAGGTCTAGCACCATCATAGATCTAGCACTATCGTACGAGGGAAGTAGAGCAGACTGAATCGCGGCATATAATGGCCTTATATTCTGAAAGGCGCGGGATTCCGATAACCCTCATCGCAACAGTCATATGCAAGTACGGCATCATCCAGGCGTCCGATTCGAACCTCACGAGTCCATCCGGATTAGTTGGAGCCGGTCCAAAGGTCTTCAGGCTCGGGTTTGTTGACGGAGCGTTATCGCTAGCAGGGACATATTCGGTCGGAACCGTGCCTATGGACAGATGGCTGGCTGCTTGCATTGCGACCTATGCGGCGTCGGCTACGCCATCGCTCGGCGGATTCGCGAACCATCTAGCGACTCAGCTCCAGTCCAGCCCCACGCCTGGCAAAGCTCGACTCTTCCACATAGCGGGGTACGTCAAGGACGCGGGCGGCCTACACCCTGAGTTCTATTTTGTGCGTAACATTCGAGGTATCAATGCCACAACTGGCGACTACGAAGGCGTGACCCCGACTTACCAAGTCACGGAAGATTTCTGGACGCGAGACTACCCTCAAGCACCAGTCGGTATGTTCGCGGCGGGTAACTCCCAGCGATACTTCAACGGATACACGCCCGGCCGAATCGCCTACTACGGGGCTATGCAAAAGCTTCAGGAGTTCTACGAACAGGTATGGCATGAGCCGAGTTGGAAGTTTAGGAGACCGGCGTCGCTTGATGAGCTGGCCGCTTTCATCCGGCTTGAACTTGAGACTATCAACACGCTCTTCGCGAGCAGCGATTACCCAAGCCCCTATATTGGTGGCGACATCCAGATTGAGAGTATCCCTGCGCCTTCCGGGGCAATAAGCCTGTGATGGGCTCCTCCCGGATCGTGTAGCCCCGGAACCGCAGCACTTTCCTGGTGCCCATCAGGGGTGATCCTGCTGGAGATGCTGCCGCAGGAGCACATTGGCGTCGGTGGCCGCGCTGCCATCTCCAGCCGAGCGGGCAGCACTACGCCGCTGGGCCAACCGCTCGCAATCATCACAGCCGGCGACAGGCTGCGGGTCCGCTTGGCGCAACGCATAGTCGAAGTCCGGCGGCGGGGTCCAGGTGGCGCCGGTCACGCCTCGACCACCTTCTCCAATGCCGTGGCCAGCGCATCGGCGACCTCGGCCGAGCAGCCGCCCAGCTCTACAAACGGGACGTCCCGAGAGGGGTAACTGCCCCGGAGCGACGGGATGGTGAGGCCATGGGCGGACAGCGCCGCGCGCAACCGTTCCGCCGCCACGATGGCCAGGCGGTAGGGATCGTTGTCGATATCGGGGCCGGTGCTCGTCGTCATGGTGCTCCCCTTGGCCTGACTGGCGGGTGGCTGCTGTCCCCAGGCTAGGGATCTATTCGCCGGGTGCTTCTCCGGTTTCTTGTTCCCGCAAGAACTCGTCGCGGATGGTCGCCAAGAGCGCCCGGGCCTCCTTACCGGCCAGGGCCAGCCCGGCGAAGCCGTCGAACTTGCGGATATACAGCGCCACGTCGCGCGGGTCCGTAATCGCTAGCTCCGCATGGACCGTCTCCACCGTCACCAAGCGGTCATCCCGGATCACGAAGGTGTGGTTGGGGAAGTCGGTCTGTGGAGCGGCCAGCGACACGATCCGGATGTCGACGTTGGGCAGGCGCGACACCGAGATGATGCGGTCCAGCTGGAGCGCCATCATCGGGGGCGGGAGGATGCGCCAGCGCAAGACCGGCTCCGAAATGACAAACCGCAGGTCCTTGGTCCGGTCGTACAGCACGGCCTGCCGCTCGATGCGCACCCCGAGGGTGCGGCTGAGCTGGTCGGCTCCGAGGTCGTGGCGGCCCAGCACCGCCCGGATGTACTCCGGGGTCTGGAGCAGTCCCGGCACCAACGCCGGTTGGAACAGCCGCAACAAGCGCATCTGGGCTTCGAGCGCCTTGGTCTGTTGCTGCTTGCGGTAGTGCCCCATCCGGCGCACCAGCCGCCAGGCCGTGGCCTCGGTGGCCTCCGCCCTGGCCACCGCCATGTATTGGGTCTTGACCGCCTCCGAGACCCCGAGGGCGGTCAGGATACGGTCGACGTCCGTGATGCTGGGAGCGATAGCCCCCGTCTCAATCTTGCTCAGCTTCGAGGCGGACATGACGGCGCTGCGGGCTACGGCCTTGGCCTCCTTACCGGAGCCCTCCCGTAGTGCCCGCAGCGCGGTCCCCAGTTCGCCTTTGTTCACGTCCCGTGCTTCGCCCACCAGTCAACAAACGGCTCGGCTTGGGCCAAGGCAGTGTCTCGGTAGGCGATGAACTCCGCCGTCCGGTCGTCGGCCAGGATCTCGGAGCCGGTGAAGGCGGCGGTCTCGTCGTAGTGCATGACGTTCACGATGGCATCATCGAAGAGCCAGAAGTCCGGTACCCCCATCAGGGGGTTGGGCTGGTCGGTGGTGTCGAGGATGAAGAACTCCTCCCCAGCCGCGGCGTTGCGGTGGTAGCCCCAGTCCAGCTCAAAGCGCAGGTAGTCCGTCAGCGGGCGGGCCAGCACATGGACCCGGTACATGCGCTTGCCGCTGGTGGTCGCTTCCCGCACGGTGGTGACCCAACTGCTCTGGCGGTAGCTCTCCGGTTGCTCCTCCCCGGCCAGGAAGGCCCGGAGGTCGTCTGAGCCCCGGGGGATGTTGTAGTTGTCCAAGGTTTCGAGCCGGAAGGCCTCGCGCTCGAACTCCTCGAACAGGTTCCTAGACGAGGCCATCGCGGATCGCCTTCTGGACGAGGTCACGGACCAGCGCGGCGGGCAGCTCCACCACCCCTTCGCCGTCCGGGATGGTCAGACCGTGGCCGACGACGGCCTCGCCTTGGAACAGGAAACTATCCCGGTCCGTGGCGTAGACCGTCGGGCACTCATTCTCATCGCAGCTACCGACAAACCTGGTGACGCGCATGGCTGTGGGGTTCCCCTCCGTCGCGCTGGGTGCTGTCGCTCCGATGGTGGCTAGTCGGGTGGGATACGCACAAGTACATCGAGTTTCCAGTACAGGAAATCCGGTGGCTGGGTGGGCTCGCCGCCGTGAGCCGCCCTGCTGCAGCTCCTCGGCCCGACCAGTGCCGGCGGGTGGGGGCTGGTGTAGGCCAGGAGCTGAAGCGAACGGTGAGGCTGCTCCACCTCAGCCGCCCAAGGCACTAGGGTCTCGTATCGTGCGCTGCTATCTGGTTGCCGAACAGGCCGCCGACACGAGCACCTTGCAGGAAGTACTGCGTGCCGCTGGGATCGAGGTAGTTACGCCCGAACGCGGCTACGCGGGGTTCGCGCGCAGTGGGCGCCTGCCCTGGTTGCCCGAGGTTGACTTCCTCTGCGTGGTCTTCGCCGGTCGCCTTGAGGCACCCACTCCACCCGCGATCTATATGGACATCGGTGTAGCGATTGGCTCGGGGCTTCCAACCCTGGTGATCGTCGAACCGCCTCGGGTCGCCGACTCGGTGCTTGCGCCACTCCAGGTCGTGCAGCTGCCTTTGGGTAGTGCGTCGGCCCTGTCCTTCCGGCTCAACGCCTTCCTCAAGTCGATGGGACAGTCTCCGATCCCTCCGATTGAACAACCCCGCCCCGATATCGAGACACTGCACGCGTTTCGCCGGGAACTGGATTCTCTATTGGAGCCAGAAAATGCCTCCATCTCATATAGGTATCAGCATTTCGAAGACATTGTGGTCAGATTGCTTGAGGTTTGCGGCGCCTCGACCGAGGGCGGGCCTCGTGCTGGTGGCCAAGGTTTCGATATTGCAGCTTGGGTGCCCGGTACCGAGACAGTTCTGCCGGGGCCGCTCCTGATTGAGACAAAACTTGTCAGCCGGCCGACTCTCAGCCGTAGCGACTTCGATATGCTGCAACACACTGCCGCTAGCCGAAATGCCGCGATGGGGCTTCTGCTCTACTACTCACTGTCTCGTCAGCCGCTACGGCCACCTTCAGGGGTTTGGCCAATGGTCATCGCCTTCGAAGTGGGCGATCTGCTGACGCAGCTTGAGCGGCAGAGTCTGGCGCAGCTGATCGTGCGGGCTAGGAATGCTCTGGTTCACGGCAGGCCGCAGTGACTGGCTTCTTCCAAGCCCGCATCGGGGCATACCTGAAACGAGCCAAGAACCACACGGACCCCAGAATCCGCGGCCGCTACTACGAGAACCTGTTGGCCTACCTACTCGAAAGCGTTCCGGGTTGCCAGATCGAGCGAAACTCGCTTAACAACTATGGGACCGAGGAGGTGGACATCACTGTTGCCAACTATCGGTACCGAGATGGCTTACCCATGTTGCCCGAGCTCTTCCTTATTGAGTGCAAGAACTGGTCGGCACCAGTCGACAGCACGGTCCTTGGCTATTTTGTAAACGTGGTCGTTGATCGGGGGTGCACCTTGGGTGTGCTAGCGGCGGCCAACGGAATTACCGGGCGGCAGGAGCATCGTGACCGAGCCTACGCCATTGGTACGAGCGCTCTAGTCCGTGGCATTCGTATCCTGGTCATCACCTCAGACGACCTGGCCGGTCTCACCTGCCCCCAGGACTTCATTGACCTTCTGCAAAGTCGTAATCTCAAGCTGACAGCAAACGGGACGATCTTTCTCGGCTAGTTGCCTGAGAACCCCCTACAGGAAATCCGGCAGCTGAGTGCAGCTGTGAGCTACAGGGTGTCGATGCAGTGGCGTAGCAGCGTGCTCAACCACAGGGGCGGCGGAACATCGTGCATCCTGACCAGGTTGGCCTTCTTGCTGATCTGACGGTGCAGCACGTCGTGGCCTTGCGTCTTGAACCTGCTCAAGTTGCCCATGTAGGACTTGTCGACGGGCGTCGGCCACTTGTGGTTGCTGGCCAGCTGCTCGAAGGTGCCCGCGCCGAAGATTGGCGGGACATGGTCGAGGATCGCCCGCAGCAAGGTATGGCATGCGTACGGGTGCTCGTCGGCAAAGTTGCTGTTGAGCTCGCGGATCAGGCCGATCAGCTTGTCCAGATGCCATGAGGTCTCCCCGGCCTCGTCTTCCAGTTCCTTGATCAGGGACTCGTCGACGTACTCCGGCCGAGGCAGCGGCTCGGCTGCGGGAGCTAGGGGGAAGGTCTGAGCCGGCCGGAATATTATCCCCGGAGGCATGGCAGTGCCGACCTCGTACACCTGCGGCTGCGCGGGTGTGGGCATCAGCTGTACGACTCGCTCGACGTAAGCTGGGAGGTCCCGGACGTCCTCGTAGTCGCTGATCTGGGGCCGGATATCTCGGCTCCAACCGCCATCCGCTTCGGTGCGTGGGCTACTGGCCCAGGTCGGAGGCTCGTGATCCATGAGGTCAGGGAGCCAGCCCATGAAAATGTCGCTAACGGACGGGTGGGCCCGCTTGATGTCGGCGGAGGTCACTCGCACCTCGGTGACCGTCTGGGTGGAGATGGGCGCATTGCGCTCCAGCTCGGCTACCGTGCCCAGGACGAGCAGGAACGGTCGGGCGACGGCCGAGGCGAAG
Source organism: Streptacidiphilus jeojiense (assembly GCF_000719095.1). Taxonomy (GTDB): domain Bacteria; phylum Actinomycetota; class Actinomycetes; order Streptomycetales; family Streptomycetaceae; genus Streptacidiphilus; species Streptacidiphilus jeojiensis. Next base: position 122,087 of record NZ_JOEH01000003.1, read on the forward strand.
TCGGGCACGTGCAGCCCGGCAGCAATAGTCAGGGCCGGACGAGTGTTGTCGGCTGGGTACGGCCGGTCCGACCAGACCAGCCCGTATGAAACCCCAGCGAGGCTCTGCGAGCCCACCCGGGGGAGCGAGTTGAGGACCTGGGTGGCATCGAGCCTGTGGCGGCGGAGCATCCGCTGTACGGCGTCCCAGACCGGCCACTGGTTGTCCTTGAGGAAGGCACCGGCCATCGTCTCGATGAGTAGCTGCTGATCCTGACTGAGCGGTCCGAACAGGTCTGGCACGGCGGTTCCGATCCTGCGAGTTCAGCGCGATGGTGATGGCCAGCGTAGCGACGAGGCTGCGCCTGCGTTAGATTTCTGTGGCCCCCTTGGCCGCTTGGGCGAGGGTGCTTGGGGTTCCGATGCGCGCGAGATCAGCGGTCCACGGCTGCCCGACCTTTAGGCAGTTGAACGTCTTCATGCCGCAGCGCTAGCCATTTACTGAGTCGACTTCACACGCTGAACAGCGCCGTGCGTAGCGTGTGCGTGACAATCAGTAGTAACATAGTCGCTTAGAAGGGTGGAGACACTAACACGGTCTCCGAGTATTCCATGAAGCAGATGACGCAATCTTTGCGACAGCTCAGGAGAGTCTCGTGAGTCCCAGGCCTGGAGGCGACGCCGACAAATTCGGCAACCGTTACGAAGGAGCTTGGACGGTCCGGCATCTTCTCTATGTCCTACAGGGCAGAGCCGAATCAATTACTGTCGAAGACGTTGACGAGCTAGCCGAGGGCGCCGAGTTCACATATCGCTGTGGCGATGTCGTAGAAGTTCATCAAGTCAAGCGCCAGAACCGTAACGCGAATAGCTGGACTGTCCAGTCTCTCCAGGGCAAGGAGGTATGGGGAAACGCGCGACGCCATGTCGAGGCTGGCCGACAATTTCACTTTGTATCCCTGCTCCCAGCGTATCCACTCCAGGAGCTGGCCGATCGCGCAAGGCGCTCGGGAGATCTTGCGGAATTTGTTGATAAGTGGTTGACGGGAAAATTAGGAGAACTGTTCAATGACCTAGCGTCTCCCGCCATATTTGGCTCCGCAGAGATAGCTTGGAGGGTCCTGCGCGGGTTTTGGATTCAATGGCCTGACGAGCACGACGTCGTGACAATGAACTCGGTGCTCGCCGAGCTCGTGCTAGAAGGCGCCTCCGGAAGACTGGCAGCGGTTGGGCTGGGAGATCTCGCTCTTTACAATCTGGGCGTTCATCTAGATGGGCCTGCGATTGAATCTCGGCTTCGGGAATATGAACTGAAGAGGCGTCAGTCCCTTCAGGGAATCTCTCTTGTCGTAGGGCTTCAGGAGGTTTCCACGGCGTGGGCCGCCAGCGTCGAACGCGAGCTCCTTAAGCCCACCATCGCCCGCACCGAGTCTGAACGGCTTGTCGAACTGATCCACGGTTCGGATCAGTTGCTGTTGCTAATGGGAGCCGCCGGGGGTGGCAAGAGCGCTGTTCTGCACCACGCCTTCAGGCAACTTGAGCGAGATGCACTGACGGTTCTCGGCTTCCGGATTGATCGCCTAGATCCCTTCGCGTCGACAACCGAGCTTGGCCAGAGAATTGGCCTGAGTGTGTCGCCAGTCGCCGCGCTTGCGGCAGTGGCCGGAGACCGTCGAAGCGTACTCATCGTGGACCAGGTGGACGCTGTCAGCCTTATGTCGGGCCGAATGCCGCGAAGCTTTGATGCGGTAGCGGACCTGGTACGAGAAGCATCGGCGTTTCGCAACATGCGTGTTGTACTATCTTGTCGAAAATTCGACGCTGAAAACGACTACCGCATTCGCGAGCTTGTCAGCGACAAGAGTTCCACGCGCATCGAAGTTGCCGAACTAACCGATGCGCAGGTGACAGAAGCCGTTCAGGCAATGGGCTTGGATGCTGCAGCCCTAAATACTCACCAGCTAAAACTACTGCGGATACCTTTGCATCTTGTGCTTCTGCAGAGCATCGCCGGAGATACGGACGCCCTAGCTTTCCATACAACCAAGAACCTCTTCGATGCATTCTGGAGGCGCAAGCTGACAAACAGTACACAAAGGCGTGCATCGATAGGCTTCGGCAAGGTGATCGCAACTGTCGCCGAGGCAATCAGCTTGCAGCAACGGCTCTCAGTTCCTGCCACCGTCTTGGACGTGGATGATCTGGTCGTTGATGCCGATGTGCTGGTGTCGGAGCATGTACTGGTTCGCGATGGGCAGCAAGTCGCATTCTTCCATGAGAGCTTTTTCGACTACGCCTTTGCTCGCGGCTGGGTCGCCCGCAATCAGCCGCTCGTTGAATTCTTGACCAGTGGGGAACAAGAGCTATTCCGCCGAGCGCAGGTGCGGCAAATTTTGAATCACCTGCGCGAGCTTGAGCCCGACCGCTTTGCTGTTGAAGTTGAGCAACTCCTTCTTAGCCCTGGGGTTCGCTACCACATCAAGCATGTAGTGCTGGCCCTTCTCAAGGAATTGCCCGAGCCAACATTGCACGAATGGGAAATGGTTGCTACCGTCCTCAATGCACATCCGACCTTCGAGGAGGCGCTATGGCAATCCCTTCGAGCACCGGGCTGGTTTAAGCGTCTGGACACGGAGGGCGTGATCGAGGACTGGCTGGCCGGGACAGAAGCCGAGCAGGCTCGGGCTCTTGAGATCATGACAAGTACGGTGAAACAGAACCCGGACCGATTGGCCCAGATCCTTCGGCCCTACATCGCCGAGCCCGCATACCCAAACTGGCTGCGCTGGGTTGCTCGCTTCACTGACCTTGGCGAGAGCCGGCCTATGTTTGATCTTGTCCTGGATGCCGTTCGCGATGGGAAATACGGAAGTCCGTCGGAAGAGCTGTGGCTCTCGGCTCACCAACTGGGCCAACAGCAACCTGCGTGGGCCGTCGAGTTGCTGGCTGCTTACCTTGTCGACCGACCTGAGGCTATGGCACTGGGTTCTGACGGCAAGGTGGCGGCGCTCCTCGATCGAGACCACACCGCCACCGAGCTGGCACGCCTCGGAGCCGCCGGTGCGCCCCAGCAGTTCTGCGATCTCCTGCTTCCCTACATGCTCCGAGTGATGGCGACGACCGCGTATGACACGAGCGACGATCACCGTCCGGTTCGAGATCGGCACTTCTCGTTTCGCTACCCAAACACGAACCTACGCCAGTTGGGGGATGCCCTCCTGGCCGGGGCCGCCTCCGCTATCCGTGCTGTAGTTGAACAGAAGCACAGCGAGGCTCGGCCGATCCTCGAAACGCTCGCCGCCGATCCTCATGACGCCGCTCAGTGGCTCTTGTACGAGGGGCTGCGCGCTGACGGCGAAACATTCGCACAGTGGGCGGCCGACCTGCTCCTGCAAGGCTCGCACCGATTCATGAGCGGCTACTCCGAGAACGGCGTGTGGATGGCCCGCCAGCTGATTCAAGCCACAAGTTCGTTTATGCCTGAAGAGCCTTTCCAGCGCCTTGAGAATGCGATCCTGGCACTCCGCTATCCCCGGCGATCCAAAGGCTGGCACACCTTCAATCTGATTTCGGGAATGGATGAAGCTCGCCTCTCAGAGCTTGGGCGTCGCCGTCTAGGTGAGCTAAGGCGGGTTTTCGATGCCGACGAGCCGGCGGAGCCGCAGGGAGTAACGGGGGGCTTCATCGCATCGCCAATTAGCCAGGGCGCTGCGGAGCACATGAACGACGGGCAGTGGCTGAGCGCAATGGCGAAGCACAATGCGACGGGTAGGAACTGGGGGGCTGGCGGCGCCCATGAACTGTCAGGAGTACTCAAAGAACAGACGAAGCGGGATCCAGATAGATTCGCTCAACTTGCCCTTAGAATTACCAGGGAGACGAACCCTGTCTACGCAGGCGCTATCCTGCTCGGACTGGGAGAAGGTGAAACCCTGCCCGCCCCAACTTCAGTGTTCGAAGCTGTCTGGCACATTGCTTCACTCGGACAGTCAGCGAATGATCGCTGGCTGGCATGGCCGTTGCGGAAATACCTCAAAGAAGTTCCTCTCGACCTTGTTATGCTCATCGCCGATCGAGCAGCCAACGCGGGCGATCCGGCCAACGGAAGCCTGACGGTTCGCACAGTTCGACAGACCGGGAGCGAACCTACTGGAGGCCGGGATCTCTATAGTTCCGGGATTAATTCGGCTCGTGGTAGCGCAGCTGAGGTACTAGGTGATCTCATCATCCATGATGCGGATGGCTCCCGGACAGCCGTAGTCCTTCCGATGCTAGATCGACTGGCGACAGATCCTGCCATCACTGTGCGCGCGTGTGTTGCTCACCTTATTCACGCCTGCATGCGTCATGCGCGTCCACAAGCGCTGGAGGCATTTGGCCATCTCATTGAGGCTGATGAAATACTTCTAGCAGCACACACAGTAGAGCGCCTGGTTGCATTCCTGGGCTATGAGGACCCAGCGCTAGCCAGGCCCGTGATTGAGAGGATGCTTGAATCGCCAATCCCCGAAGCTCGTATTGTGGGAGGGCGGATGGCAGCCCTGGCCGCCATGCAGTGGGGCATGCCGGACCTACTCGAAATCGTGCTGTCGAATGCAGATGTTGCGAGTCGTCAGGGGGCGGCAACAACTTGTGCTCATGGACAGTCGCACGCGACTGAACCCGTGATAGCTCAGCGAGCGCTCGCGGAATTCTTCGACGATTCGGAAGGCGATGTTCGAAAGGCCGCCGCTAGTCTTGCAGATGCGCTGCGGGGCGAACGGCTCCAGCCTCACAGGGAGTTGTTGACTCAGCTCATGAGATCGACGGCATTTACGTACTCGTTGCCACAGTTGCTCATCACGCTGGAGCGAGCCCCTGACCGAGTAGACGACTTGGTCCTGGAGTGCTCGCGCCGCTTCATCGATGTGCACGGGGCAGAAGCTGGAGACATTAGAACGGCCCCGGCAGGCGAAGCTCAACGCGTCGGCGAACTCCTTGTTCGCGCGTATGCACAGGTCACTTCCAGGAATCAGCGCACTCAAGTCCTGGACCTATTGGACGAGCTGCTTGCGCTCGGTGCGTTTGGGGTTGCGGATCTGATCGAGGCGTCGGAGCGCTGATGCGGCTGTTGGTATCAGTGCTCCCGGTGCCTCCTCAGCAACCGCTTCATCGTGCTGAGGCTGACGCCGTACTGGTCGGCCAGCTGCTGCCTCGTCGCCGCCCCGGTCCGGAACTGGCGGAGCATTTCGGAGAGCTCCGCTTCGCTCAAGCGTTCGCAGACTGGAATCACCCCGCCGCCCTTGCCCGTCGATTGCACGCCCGGTAGGTTCGTCCGGTCCCCGTTTTCGATCATACGCAGTACATCGATCATGGGACCTAGGAGATACTGGCGGTTCGAGTATCGGCGTAGGACCTCCACCAACAAATCCCGCCCGATCTTCACTGATCGGGCGGGATTTCGTGGTTTCGGACTCCGGTGCCGGCAGCCGTCGCCGTCGGCGCGACTGTCCGTCCGCGATCTGACAGTGGCTCAGATGGTGGCGTCCGGGGTCGTCTCGGGTTTGGTGTGCAGGATTTCGCGGACCTGTTCGGCGGCGCGGAGGATGTTCTCGCTGATGAAGTCGCTGTAGCGGGCGATGTTCTCCAGGCGGGCGGCGGCCGGGGTGTTGCGGCCGAGGACGGCGACGCCCTGCCGTGCGGTGGCGGCGACCTGGGCGATGCCGTGGGCGCTGGCGACGGTGGACTGGTACCAGACGTCGTCGTCGATGGAGTAGCGCTCGCGGCGGCGTTCGTCGCGTTCCCGGCGGATCAGGCCCTGGCCGTCGAGGAACGTGATCGCCTTGGAGACGGACGCCGCGCTGACCTGGAGGTGCCGGACCAGTTCGGACGCGGTGACGCTGTCGTCGGCGATGAACAGGCAGGTCAGCACCCGGGCCGTCATCTTGGGCAGGCCCTGTTGCATCAGCAGGGTGGTGAATGCCTCCTCGTACTCGCGCACTGCCTTGTCGTCGCGCCCGTGGGCCTGGGCCGGCGCCTGCTGTCCGGGCGAAGGGGCCTGCTTGCGCCGGTGGGCGCGGCGTTCGGTGGCGCGGTGGGCCAGGTCGGCGCGGTAGCCGGTGGGGCCGCCGTTGCGCATCACCTCACGCGTGACCGTCGAGGTCGGACGGTCGAGGCGTCGGGCGATCTCGGCGTAGGGGAGGCTGTCGGCCAGCCCCAGCGCGATCTGCTGGCGTTCCTGCTGGGTGAGCCTGCCTCCCGGCATCACGGTCTCCTCGGTGGTGGTGGTGCCTCGCGGCGCTGACCTCACTATAGCGTTCAGTTCTCATCCATTGCAATGATGGAGCGCGCTGTCGTTGCGTTAGATTCAGAGCCGTTGCAACACTTTTCTTGGGTCTACCTGCATAGATGCTGATCTGCCGCAACGGGCATGTTGTCGGATTATGGAAAGCAACGTAGCGTTTCTCTTGTTGGAAACAGCGAACGACTACGGGAGAGCATGATGCAGAAGTTCGACACCCCCGCCCCGGTCTCCGCCGTCCTGGAGATCCCCGCCGGCCGGGTCCAGTTCATCGCTGCGGACCGCGCCGACACCACCGTCGAGGTCCGGCCGGCCGACCCGGCCAAGAGTCGCGACGTCAAGGCCGCCGAGCAGACCACCGTCGAGTACGCCGACGGCGTCCTGCGGGTCACCGCCGAGGCCACCGGCAACCAGCTCTTCGGCGCCTCCGGCTCCGTCGAGGTCACCGTCCAACTGCCCGCCGGCTCCCACGTCCAGGCCAAGGCCGCCAGCACCGAGCTGCGCGGCGTCGGACGCCTGGGTGACGTCGTCTTCGACGGCGCCTACCGCACCATCAAGATCGACGAGGCCGCCAGCCTGCGGCTGACCGCGGTCGACGGCGACGTCGAGGTCGGTCGCCTCGGTGGCCCCGCGACGATCAGCACCGCCCGCGGCGACATCACCATCGCCGAGGCCGTCCGCGGCATCGTCGAGCTGAGCACCCAGTCCGGCAGCATCTCGGTCGGCGCCGCCCCCGGCGTCTCCGCCGCCCTGGACGCCGGCACCGGCTACGGCCGGGTCAGCAACGCGCTCAAGAACGACGGCAGCACCGAACTCCGGATCCACGCCACCACCCCCCAGGGCGACATCAGCGCCCGCAGCCTCTGAGGGCGGCGCGGTCAGGCCTCCACGACCGTCGCGGTGACGTGCGTACCGATCTCGATGGTGCGGCTCACGGTGCAGAGGCGGTCGTGGGAGGTCTTGACCGCCCGGGGGAGGATCGCCCGGGCGCGATCTCCGGACTCCCCCTCCGGGAAGGTGACGGAGAAGCTGACCGCGAGGTCGGTCATCCGGTTGCCGAGCTCGTCGCTGATCTTGTTGCCGGTCACGGTGACGGTGAATCCGCTGGGCTCCACATGCCGGCCGGTGGCGACATCGACGTCGGCCGCGGTGCACCCGCCGATCGCGGCGAGCAGCAGCTCGACCGGGCTGAACTCGCTGTCGCCGTCCGGACCGGAGCCGGTGCCGAAGCTGATCGTGCCACCGCGGGGATTGGTCGCGGTGAAGTGTCCGGTGCTGGTCCGCTCGATGGTGACGGAGCGAAGGGTGTTGTCGGTCATGTCGACGACACTAGTGCGGGGTGGGGCAGGTCACACCTCCGCCCGGCCCGGGGCGGAACACCGATGGGTGGTTGACCGTTCTACTAGGTGTCGGCGGTCGCGCCGACCACGATCTGCCCCGGCTGGCCTCCCCCGTCCAGCCGGGGCTTCCCTTTGTCCGGACGCCGGCCCGTCCGAGTGCCCTGCTGTGGCAGAATCAGATTTTGATGATAGAGAGCGCGATTCCCGAGCAGGCAAACGATATTGCCGCGCGTATCGCCCGGCGGTCGCTGGCCAAGCAGGAGGCGGACCATGCCAGCGATGTCCGCCGCCTGCTCGATGCCGCCTATGAGGTCATCACGCGCTGCGGGACGGAGTCGCGCCCCCGGGTCGCCGACATCGTGGCCGCCGCAGGCCTGTCGAACGACGCCTTCTACCGCTACTTCCGCTCCAAGGACGCCCTGGTCGCGGCTCTCCTGCTGCACGGCACCGAGCAGTTGGTGAGCTACACCGTCCATCAGATGGGCAAGGAGACGACCCCGGCCGGACGGGTCCGGCGCTGGGTCGAGGCGGTCTTCTGCCAGACCCGGGAGGACATGGCGGCCGCGACCCGGGCCCTGCTCTGGAACGGGAGCAACCTCGGCGACGGTCCGGCCTCGGCCCGCTATGCGCATGTCGCCCCGCTGGCCGCCCTGTTGCACGGGCCCTATGCCGAACTGGGCAGCGCCGACCCGGAGATGGACGCCTCGCTGACCACCCACGCGGTCCTCGGCAAGATCTCCGACTATGTGTTCCGCCATGTCGTGCCGACCCGGGCCGAGTTGGACCGCATCGTCGGATTCACCCTGCGGGCCGGCGGCGGGGCCGTGCTGGAGCTCGGGGCCGGGGAGCGGGAGTGAACTTCAGCTTCAGTAGGGCAGCAGGCTTCCCAGCCGGCCCTCCAGGACCACCAGCAACTCGCTGAGCCCTTCCGAGAGTTCGCCCTGCCGCTGCTCGCCGAGGCCGGACAGCAGCGCGCGCTCGTACGCCAGCTGGTCCGGGAGCAGACCGTCGATCAGATCGCGTCCCGCGTCGGTGAGCGAGAGGTGGACGACGCGGCGGTCGCGGGCGTCGGCGCGGCGCTCGACCAGGCCGCGGTCGGCCAGCTGCCGGACCCGCTTGGTGACCGCGGCGCCGGAGGAGAAGGTCTCCCGGGCCAGCCGGCTGGGCGTCAGATCACGGTCGACCCGGCGCAGCGTGCCGAGGAGGTCGAACTCGGGACGGGTCAGCCCGGCGCCGATGAGCGGGGCGTCCGCGGCCTGCTGCAGCAGTGCGGAGCAGCGGTTGATCCGTCCGATGAGCGCCATCGGGGCGGTGTCGAGGCCGGGGTCGAGCCGGTGCCACTGGCGGAGTACCCCTTCGACCACGTCTTCCATACCGCCTCCTCTCGCTCGGCTGCCGATCCTACGCGTCCGCACGGCTCGCGCCGGTTCACGTCGGTCCGCATCCGTCCAGGCGGGTTCAGGCCGCGGTCGGCAGCCCCCGCAGGGCCGGGTCGAGCCGACGGCTCAGCTCGGCCAGCACCGGGTGGCTGCGCTGCTCGGCGGCGCTGATCCGGTCCTCGGGAAGGGTCCGCTGGCGCCACTCGCCGCCCGCCGTGTCCGCGGCCTCGCGGAGCTCGACCAGGGCGTTGGTCAGCCGGTCCCTGGCCCAGCCCAGCTCGTAACGGTCGACCTGCCGGGCCGGGGCGTCCAGCAGCCGTGCGGCCTCGGCGCGGGTGGCCGCGACCGCGGCGAGGGCCCGTTCGGCGCGGTCCGAGACATGCCGGTCGGTGATCAGGAAGCAGCAGGCCAGGCCCACTGCCGCGCCCACCACGGTGTCCAGGGCCCGGTCCGCGATCAGCTCGCCGGCCGGCTGGGCCTGGGCGAACTGGACCATCAGCAGCGACATCGGGGTGACGAACACGCTGGCCAGCCAGTAGCCGCGGCTGATGGTCGCCTCGGTGGCGAACTGGCAGGCCAGCGCGGCCAGCACCAGGACCGCCGCGCCGAGCCCGGTGAGCGGCAGCAGGACGGCGAACAGCACCAGTCCGATGACATTGCCGAGCACCCGGTTGAGCGCCCGGTTCCAGCTCAGCACGGTGTTGGCCTGGAAGACGGAGGCGGCGGTGACCACGGCCCAGTAGGGGCGTCCGACGCCCAGCTCCATGGAGGCCCAGCCGGCCAGCGCGCAGCCGAGGGCCACCCGCGCGCCGATGGTCAGCAGGGGCGATCCGGGGCGCAGCGCCCGCAGCAGCGGTACCCGGCCGTCCGTTCCGGGGGCGAGGGGAGCACGGCGGTGCAGGTGGCCCCCGCTCGGCGATCGCTCGACCCCGGCGCCGGTGCCAGCCCCAGGGACAGCATCCAGGTCTGCCAGTTCGGCGGTCTCGGCGCCGGTGGGGGAGAGGTCGGGCAGCGGCCCCCGGCTCCGCAGCGCGCCGGCCCAGAGGCGCAGCTGCCCGGGCTCGGCGGTGCCGGATCCCGCGCGGATGAGCAGCAGCTCCAGCCGGCCGCGGTCCGCGACGGCCGCGGTGCTGCGGGCCGGCACCAGCAGCACGGTGCGCCAGGCCGCGGCCGCCGTCGCGGCCCGGGCGGCGGGTGCTCCCTGCCCGGCGGCCGCCTCCAGCGCCCGGGCGACCGCGTGCCGCTGCGGCCCCTGCGGGCGCAGCAGCGCGGGCGCCATGCAGACCAGCCAGGCGAAGGCGCCGGCGGCCAGGGTGAGGGCCAGGTGTGCGGGCACGTCCGCGAGCCGCTGCGGGACGAAGACGCAGCTGGCGGCGATGAAGGTGGGGATGAGATTGGCCGGCGGCCCGATCCGGGTGGCGTCGCACAGCATCTTGTGGACGGCCGCCAGCAGGGCCGCGACGGCGACCCGGACCACGGTGGAGTCGGTGCTCGCGGCGGTGGTGAGCGCGATGGCCACGCTCGCGGTCATGCTCAGCACGACCCAGCCGAGGGTGCGGGCCCGGGCCGCGTACGGCAGTCCGTGGGCGTAGAGGGCGCACAGTCCGCCGCCGGAGGTGTAGAGGGCGAGGTCGAGCCGGCCCAGTGCCAGCAGCACCAGGTCCGCCGCGCCCAGCGCGATCACCGCGCTGAGCGCCGGCCGGTGCCACCCCGCCGCCACCTGCCGCAGCCGCAGGGCGCTGCGCACCCGCAGTTGCCTGGTCGGCCCGGGGGTGCGCGTCGCCGTCTCTGTCGCCATACCGTCAATGTTAGCAGGTAATTTACTCGTGAAATATATCCACGGGTGCGGCGTCAGCCGTGCAGGTAGACGATGCCGAGCTTGGTCAGCTGCCACAGCTGGCCGGCCGCGCCGGTGTCCGGCTGCAGCTGGGTGAGCGGGTTGCCGGAGCTGTCGGCGGCGGGACCCGCGGTGGCGACCATCGCGGTGTTCTGCGAGTCGGCGATCTCGTAGAGACCGTTGCCGGCCGGCTTCAGCACCCAGTGCTGGGCGCCGGTGCCGTTGCAGGTCCACTGCCGCAGCTGGGTCCCGGCGGCGGTGGAGCCGTTGGCCGCGTCCAGGCACATCGCCCGGTTGCCGCTGAAGTTCAGCGTGTAGCTGCCGTCGGACTGGGCCTCGAAGACGAAGGACTGGTTCAGGCCGCCGGTCGCCGGATAGGTGATGGCCACCCTGCCCTTGGTGCTGTCGCCGTAGGTCCCGCCTCCGGAGAGGTCCAGCACATTGCCGTCGGCACGGCTGGTGAGCTGGAACCAGGCGCCGTCGTCGGGGGCGTCGGCGAACGGCTGACCGGCCGTCAGCGGCTCGATGGTGGTGCCGTCGCCCTGGTCCAGGGTGCAGTAGGCCTCCTGCTGGGACGGTGCGCGGTAGAACTCCGCGAGGCAGGCGGCCTCGCCCTGGTACCCGGCCACCCGCAGGTGGTACGACTGCCGGATCTCGTTCTCGCACAGGCCGAGGATGCCGATGGAGTAGTCACAGCCGTTGCGGGTGTTCTCGCTGAGGTCGATCACGTCGCCGTTGGTGTACTCGTACGGCGAGGTGGTCATCTCGGCGCAGACCTCGTGGCCGTAGCTGACCCGGCGCTGGTCCAGGAAGCGCACGCCCGGCACCGCCTCGGCCGCCGTCCGCAGCGCGTCGTCCAGCTGCGGGACCACCCAGTTGTGGCCCCAGGCCAGGTCCTCGGGGAAGGCCGGGCAGCCCTGGGCGACCTTGTCGGCGTAGCTGTTGCTGCGGATGTCCGGGGTGATCGGGCTGAAGTAGGACTGCATGACCAGCTGGTAGTCGCCGTCCGCGTAGCCCGCGGTGCGCATGGTCTGCCGGACGTCGGTCAGTGCCGCCTCGATCTTGGGGATCACGGCCTTGGCGCGGGCGCTGATGGCGGCGCTGCCGATGGTGTCGCGGCAGCCGGTCGACTGGGGGATGGGGAAGTACTGCCCGAGGCAGCTCTCCATGATCCCGCTGAAGTCGAAGTCGTCGTTGGCGCCGATGGTCACCACGACCATCTTCACCTGGTACGTCGCCGCGGCCTGGGCCAGCTGCAGGTCCTGCTTGGCCTCGCCGAAGTCGCCGCTGCCGCCGCCGGTGACCTTGGCCAGGGTCGGGTCGCTGACCAGGTCGCCGGTCTGGGCGCCGGAGCAGGCCAGGTCGACGCCGGTGATCCCGGCCAGCCCGGTGTCGTAGATCTCCGACTGGGGGTGGCGGTGGCAGTAGTTGGTGGGGCCGTCGGTCCCGGCGGTGTAGCCGTCGGCGGTGTCGGTGCCCGCGCCCTCCCCGGAGATGGCGCTGTCGCCCAGGGCGACGATCGCGGGGGTGCGGGTCGCGGCGGCCGCGGCCGGTGCGAGGTCCGGGGCGGCGGCCGAGGCCGAGCCGGGGACGCCGCTCAGGGCGAGGGCCGCGAACAGACAGGACGCGGCGAGGGCGGCGGTGCGGGGCAGGACTGATCTGGTCACGCGGGGCTCCTCTGGATGCAGGGAACACCCCCCGGCTGGAGGCCGGGGGGTGGGAGTGCGGAGCGGGAGAACAGCGTCGATCAGTGCCAGATGCTAGGTACCGGCGGGTAACAAAACAAGAGCAGTGCTCATATTTTTTGGACATGCCAAACCCGCGCAGCAGTCCGGACGGTGCGGACCCGTCAGTGCGTCAGCATGCGGTGCATGGTGACGGTGGGGGCCATCGCGGCCAGGGCGTCGACGCCCGGCCCCTTGGGCGCGCTGGCGGCACCGGCCTTGAGGATCGCGGTGACCTGGGCCGCCAGCGCGTCGGCCTGGGCCTGGACCGAGGCGATCGAGGCGTCGGAGCGGCCCAGGGCGTCCAACGAGCGGTGGATGTTCGCCAGTTGACGCTGTGCCGAGGCGCTGAGGGTGAACGGGTTGGGCGTCGACACGATGAACTGGTAGGCCCCGGCGAAGGTCTGGCAGTCCGCGCAGTGGTTGTTGCCGGACCGGCTGTGGTTCTGGGCGTTGAGGTGGATGTTCTCCCCGGCCATGGTGATGATCTGGAAGGACAGCGCCACCGAGCGGCACGGCTTGGCCGCGGTGCAGGCCGAGGAGCTGGCGGAGGCCTGGTTGTAGGCCGACGCCGCGAACACCGTGCCGTACTGGTGCACGGTGAAGGAGTCGTCGAAGTCGGTCCGGTGGACCGGGTTGGCGTAGGACAGCGCCGCGTTGTCGGCGATGGCCACGCCGTGGGCGTTGCTGGAGAAGGTGCCCGGGGCGGCGGCCTGCGCGGTCGCCGTGGTGGCGATGGCGCCCAGGCCCACGGTGGCCAGCAGGCCCAGGCGGACGGCCTTGCGGCCGGCGCCGGTGCGCGGTGCTGCTTTGCGGTGCTCGTTGAGGCGGTGTTCGTTGGAATGCATGCGTTCTCTCCTGACGGATGTCCTGCCTGTGTCCTGCCTGACGGATGTCCTGCGGGATGAGGCCGTGCGCAGCGGTTCACGGGGTTGCCGTGGCCGGGGGAGCTGTGTCACTGCCTGTCGGGGTCGGCGTCGCCGTGGCGGTCGCCGTCGGGCCGGTGGTGGTCGGAGCCGCGGTGGTCGGCGCGGGGGTGGTGGGCGCGGGGGTGGTGGTCCCGTGCGTGGCCGGCGCGGTGGTGGGCGGCGGGACCTGACGGCCGGCCGCCGTGCTCTGCGCCGTGGCCGGGGCCGTGGTGAGGCCGGCGGTGGGCGTCGACGCGGCCGAGGTCGCGGTGGCGGAGGCGGTCGCCGAGGCCGACGAGGTGGACCCGGGGATGACGCCGGCCCCGCTGCTCATCCCGCCGCCGGGCGAGGCCGAGCCGCCGGGACCGCCGGACGAGGGCTGTCCTGACCCCTGGCCCGGGGCGGCCGGCTGGGTGGTGGGGACGCCCGGCTGCAGTACCGGCACCAGCGGCGGCTGCTGCGGCAGCGGCTTGGGGGTGGCGCCCCCGGCCCAGGCCACGCCGAGTCCGGCGACCGCGCTGAGGGCGACGGCGCAGAAGGCGAGCCGCAGCTTGGGACTGTCGCTGGTGGCCCGCAGCGCCGTGCGCAGCAGCCGTCCGCCCAGCCTGATCGAGAGGTAGGCCATTCCGGCGAGCGGGCAGACCAGCATGAAGCTGCCGAGCACGCCGACCAGGCCGACGGCGAGGTGTCCGTCGGCGAAAGCGGAAGCGGTGCCGCTCAGTTGGGCCACCAGTGAACGGGCGCCGGTGGCCAGGATCCGCGGCAGGTTCCACAGGGCGTAGCCCAGGTCGCCCAGCAGCAGCGGCACCATGGTGAGGACCCAGGTGGTGACGATGATCCGGGCCGAGCGCTTGAGCCCGGCGACCTCGGGGCGGACCGGCTTCCCCGGCACCATGCTCAGCAGGATCGGCTTGATCTTGCCGAACAGGTCGGGCACTCCGGCCAGGTCGCCCAGGATGTAGTAGCCGTCCAGCCGGACGGCCGGCATCAGCTGTTCCAGCACCTCGAAGTGGCCCAGGTAGACGGCGCTGAGGAAGAACTGCTGGCCGGTCAGGAAGTAGGCACCGCCCATGCCGAGCATGAAGACGATGTTGAAGTAGACGCCGCCGAGGTCGGTCCGGATCCGGCCGCCGCGGCCGATCCGGTAGACGTCGGTGACGTCGGTGTACATCGACGGCCAGATCAGGAAGAAGCCGCAGCCGATGCAGCCCGGGTGGGCGCCGCCGTAGCGGCAGGCGGAGGCGTGGCCGAACTCGTGGAACACCACCGAGGCCACGGTCAGCCCGAACACCGCCAGCAGCAGCACCGGCTGGTTGAGCACCTCCAGCACCGGGGTGATCGCGCCGTAGAAGCCGAACAGCCAGACGTCCATGAGCACCATGGACGCCAGCACCAGCACCACCATCAGCGGGCGGTGCAGCCAGGCCAGCGAGCGGCCGATGGTGTTGGCGCGCTTGGCGTCGAACATCACCCGGTGGCCCTTGAGGGCCAGCAGCAGGTCGGACCGGGGCGCGCCGGTGACCTCGTCGTCCTCCTGCCCGAACGGGACGGTGACGCCGAGGGGTTGGAGCTTCTGCTCGACCAGGTAGGCGATGTTCTCCTCGCTGACCTCGCGTCCGTACAGCGCGCTGACCCGGTGCGCGATCCGCTCGGTGTCGCGGATGCCGTCGACGGCGCCGGCGACCAGGTGGAGCAGCCGCGAGAGCTGCACCACCTGGCCGTCCCCTCGGCGTGCGATGTACTTGGGCTCGGTGAACCCGGAGCCCTGGTACTCGCCGTGCAGGCGGAGCCCCGCGCTCAACCGCGGCACGGGGAACACGGGTACGGGGTCCGCGGCCGCGAACTGGTGCGGCCCCGCCTGCGGGTCTGCGAAATCGATGAACTCCCGGGCGTCCTGCTGGTACGGGACGCCCTGGAGGGAGGTGGCGAATCCCCCCGGGCCGGGTACCAGTGCCCCCGGCTCCACACTGACGGTCATTGCTGTGCCTGTCCTCCCCCGGCGCGGGCCGCGCCCTCCCCTGGCGCGGCCCGCGCCCCTGGTGCTGCGTACTGCGTACTGCGGGTTGTGCGGTGGTGCAGGTGGTGCAGGTGTGGTGCGGGTCGTTCAGGTGCCGGCTACTGGCTGATGCTGATCGCCTGCGAGGCCTCGGACTGGGCGACCGAGCCGATCGAGCCCCAGTTGCCGGCGACGGAGGAGTTGCTCGCGTCGACGTTGGCGATGTGCTTGGTCACGTTGACCTTCTTGGTGAAGCTGAACTTCACCGTGGACAGCGCCTCGCGGCCGGGGAGCAGCTCGGCGGACTCGGCGTCGAGCTCGTGCATGTCCATGCTCATGGCAGTGCCTTTCGTGGTGTACTGACGATGGGTTCCGGCGGTGGGTGCCGGTTGTGCGTACTGACGGTGTGTGAGTAACCGCGGTGGTACTACTGGCTGATGCTGATGCCCTGGTCGGCGCCGGACTGCGCGGTGGAGCCCAGCGACAGCCAGTTGCCGGCCGACGAGGAGTTGCTGGCGCCGACGTTGGCGACGTGCTTGGTCACGTTGGTCACCGAGACCTTGGTGAACTTGAAGGTGCTCAGGGCCTCCCGGCCGGGGAGCAGCTCGGCCGACTCGTTGTCCATCTCGTGCATCTCAAGCATGGTCAATTCCCCCTAAGGAATGGACAGTTGCGGTCGGACGGGGAGGGATCCCCCCCACTCCCGTCCAACTCGGTCGGACGTCTTGTCCAACGAGATTGGACAGTAGTAGGCCTGAGCGTGGCGGCGCAAGCGATTCCGCCGCGACTTTCTGCAACGGACTGGTAACAGAGAGAAATTGCCAGGTGGGAGCGGGTGAACCGGTGACGCGGCCGGTGATCGCCGTAGAATCGGACCGTCACAGGCAGCCGGAGGGGCAGCCGACAGGAGGCGTCAGCCAGGTGTCCAACGCGCTGCAGCAGTTGATGAGGAGCCGCTTGGACCAGCAGGGCTGGTCCTATGGCGAGGCGGCCCGCAGGGGCGGCATCCCGCGCTCCACCGTGCACCATCTGGCTACCACCGAACGGCTGGTCAGGATGCCGCAGCCGGCCACCCTGGAGGGGCTGGCCCGGGCGCTGGACCTGCCGTTGGACGCCATCCGCCGGGCCGCCGCCGAGGCCTGCGGGATCCACCTCTACGCGGGCGAGCCGCCGGCCGGCGCCGCGGTCGCCCCCGACCCGGAGGTGGACGTGCTGATCGCCAGCCTGCAGAAGCTCTCGGTCGACGACCGCCGCCATGTCGCCGCGCTGGTCGAGTCGCTGCTGGACCGCGGCGATCATCAACAGACGGACAACTAACACGTCTCCTTTGGCAGTTGCGGTTCCCTGAATGCCCGGACATGACCGGATCGGGCGAATATCGGCGGTGACCCACGCTCTCGCCCGCATATGCGACTAGCGTCATTCCGGAGAGGGGCGGGTGAGTCGCACGCTGCCCCCCGGGACCAGGGGGAATCCATGCTGGTCGTTCAGGGAGGCCCCACCACCGCCGTCGTCCGGGGGAGCAGCGGCGAGTCCGTCGTGCTGCTCTCGGGCGAGCTGCCGGCGGTGCTCACCGACAGCAACCTCGACGAGGTGCTCGACCTCGCCGCGGCCGTCCTCGACGGCGAGGAGATGCTGCTGTTCCGCCGCTGCCTGGCCGCGCTGCGCCGGGGCGAGCTCATCGGCACCCGCCGGATCGAGATCGACGGCGCGGTGCTCACCGTCTACGGCTCCGATCCGCCCGGGCGCTGACCTGCCCGGGGGCCTGGTCGAGGCCGGTCGAACACGCCGAAGGGGGGCCCTCTTACTTCACTCTCACGCACGGCGGCGAGAATCGTCCCGTGACGTCGACAGTACTTCTGGCCGAGGACGACAGGGCCATCCGCGATTCCGTCGTGCGCCTGCTCACCCTGGAGGGCTACCAGGTGACCGCGGTCGCCGACGGTATCCAGGCGCTGGCCGCGATCCACCGGGAACACCCGGACGTCATCGTGCTGGACGTGATGATGCCCGGCATCGACGGCCTCGCCGTGTGCGGGGTGCTCCGGGCCGAGAACGACCGCACGCCGATCCTGATGCTCACCGCGCGGGTCGAGACCTCCGACCGGGTCGCCGGGCTGGACGCCGGCGCCGACGACTACATGGTCAAGCCCTTCGAGGCGGACGAGCTGCTGGCCCGGTTGCGCGCGCTGCTGCGCCGGGCCACGCCGGTCCCGGTCCCGGCCGACCCCCCGTCCAGTCAGAACGCCTTCGCCACCGAGGACGTCATCGAGGTCGCCGACCTGCGGATCGACCCGACCGCGCGGCGGGTCTGGCGGCAGCGCACCGAGATCGCGCTGTCCCGCACCGAGTACGACCTGCTGGAGCTGCTGGCCAGGAACGCCGGGATCGTGCTGGACCACAGCACCGTGTACGACCGGATCTGGGGCTACGACTTCGGCCCCGGCTCGAAGAACCTCGCGGTCTACATCGGCTACCTGCGCCGCAAGCTGGAGCTGCCGGACGCACCGGCGCTGATCCACACCGTCCGGGGCGTCGGCTACACCCTGCGCGAGCCGTGAAGGAGCGGGGCGCCGGCCGCTCCGCCCTCGGCGGCGCGGTCCGGCTGGCGCGGCGCCCGCTTCCGGCGGGCCTGAGGGCGCGCTTCGCGCTCGCCTTCGCCGGGGTCGCCGCCCTGGTGGCGGTGCTGGTCGGGGTGCTCGGCTACGACTCCGCCGCGACGCTGATCCGGCACGACCGGGCCAGCGACTTCAGCCAGTCGCTGGACACCCTGGTCGCCGCGGTCCAGCAGTCCCAGCTGCACACCAGCGACTTCCTGCCCTCCAACACCAGCCACGACCAGCTGGAGGACCGGCTGACCCAGTCCGGCGACATCGGCATCCAGGTGATCGCCGGGGACGGCACGGTGGTCGAGAAGGGCGCCCCCGACCCGCTCCCGGTCGACGCCGCGGACATCAAGCTCGCCATGGGCATGGCGGCCGGCAAGGACCGCAGCGTCAACCAGAACATCGGCGGCGACCGCTACCTCGTGGTCACCGTCTCGCTCGGCGACCGCCAGGGCGCGGTCCAGCTCTCCCAGCTGCTCAGCTCCACCGACGACCTGCTGGACCTGCTGCTGGAACGGGTCACCCTGGTCGCCACCGCAGTGGTGATCGCGGCCGGCGCGGCCGGCTGGTGGCTCGCCGGGCGGATCACCCGCCGGTTGGTCTGGCTCACCGGCGCGGCCGAGCAGGTCGCCTCCACCGGGCAGCTCGACGTGGACGTGCCCCGCCGCGGCAGCGACGAGATCGGCCGGCTCGGCCGGGCCTTCGACGACATGCTGGGACGGCTCGCCAGGTCCAAGGACGACCAGCGCCGGCTGGTCCAGGACGCCGGCCACGAGCTGCGCACCCCGCTGACCTCGCTGCGCACCAACATCGCCGCGCTGCCGCATCTGGACCGGCTCCCCCCGGAGTCGCGCGAGGCGCTGCTGGACGACCTGTCGACGGAGACCCGCGAGCTCAGCGTGCTGGTGAACGAGCTGGTGGAGCTGGCGGCCGACCGCAGGGAGGCCGAGGAGCCGACCGAGGTCGAGCTGGACGTGCTCGCCGACCGGGTGGCCGACCTGGCCCGGCGCCGCACCGGCCGCGAGATCGTGGTCGACTCGGTGCCGACCCCGGGCGTGGGACGCCCGGGCGCGCTGCAGCGGGCGATGACCAACCTGGTCGAGAACGCGGCCAAGTTCACCCCCGAGCAGTCCGAGATCAGGCTCCGGGTCCGCCCCGGGCTGGTCTCGGTGCTGGACCGGGGCCCCGGCATCGACGAGGCCGACCTCAACCGGATCTTCGACCGCTTCTACCGGGCCACCAAGGCCCGCAGCCTGCCGGGCTCCGGGCTCGGCCTGTCGATCGTCCGGGAGGTCGCCGAGAGCCACGGCGGCACGGTCTACGCCCGCAACCGCTCCGAGGCGGACGGCGGCGGGGCGGAGATCGGCTTCACCCTGGCGATCTGACGCGGCAGCGATCTGACAGGGTGTGAAATGGCAGAACTGAACGACACGCCGACCAGCAAATCGGACAAATAGCTCAAACGCGGTTAGGTTCCCTGGTAGTTCCAGCCACAGACGGGAAGAAACCGTGAGCACTCTGATCGCTGTCGCCTACCCCGACCTCGCCACCGCCGAGAAGGTCCGCGCGCTCCTGGGCGACCTGCAGAAGCAGAAGCTGATCCAGCTCGAGGACGCGGTCGTCGTCGAGCGCAAGGAGGACGGCAAGGTCAAGCTGCACCAGGCCGTCAGCACCACCGGCGCGGGCGCGGCCGGCGGCGCGCTGTGGGGCGGCCTGATCGGGCTGCTGTTCTTCATGCCGCTGCTGGGCGCGGCCATCGGCGGAGCCACCGGGGCCGCGGTCGGCGCCTCCCAGGACTTCGGCGTCGACGACGACTTCATGCGCAAGGTCGGTGCCGGTCTGGTCCCGGGCGCCGCGGCGCTGTTCGTCCTGGTCCAGAATGCCGTCCAGGAGAAGGTCGTCCCGCAGATCGCCCCGTTCGGCGGCCAGCTGATCCAGACCTCGCTCAGCGAGGAGCAGGAGACCCACCTCCGCGAGGCCGTCCGCGCCGCACAGGGCTGACGCCCTCCGGGTCGGCTCTGTTCCCTCCGTTCCGAGGATGTCGATGGCCGCCGCGACTGCCCCTGCGATCCCTGCGCCGCCGCGGGTCCGCACCCGCCGCGCCACGGAACTGCTGCTCACCGTCCTCGCCGTGCTCATCGCCGTCTTCGGCTACGCGGACGTGGGCTCCTCCATCGACGGGAAGGTCCCCGCCGACACCCTGGGGTACGGGGTCGGCCTCGGCGTGCTGGCGCTGCTGGCGCACCTCGCGGTGCGGCTGCGGGCGAAGTACGCGGATCCGCTGCTGCTGCCCTGCGCGGTGCTGCTGAACGGCCTCGGGCTGGTGGTGATCTACCGGCTCGACCGCGCCACCGCGACCTCGTCGGCACCCTCGCAGCTGATGTGGACCACCATCGGGGTGGCGCTGTTCATCGCCGTGGTGCTGTTCCTGCGGGACTACCGGGTGCTGCAGCGCTACGCCTACGTGCTGGCCTTCGGCGCCATCCTGCTGATGATCGTCCCGATCTTCCTCCCGGCCGTCTACGGGGCCAAGATCTGGATCAAGGTCGGTCCGCTCTCGTTCCAGCCGGGCGAGATCGCCAAGATCGCCCTGGCCATCTTCTTCGCGGCCTACCTGGCGGTCAGCCGCGACGTGCTCGCGCTGACCGGTCGGAAGATCTGGAGGCTGGAGCTGCCGCGCGGCCGCGACCTCGGCCCGATCGTGGTGATCTGGCTGCTCAGCACCGCGGTGCTGTTCCTGGAGCAGGACCTCGGCACCTGCCTGATCTTCTTCGGCCTGTTCGTGGTGATGCTCTACGTCGCCACCGGACGCATCGGCTGGATCGCCGTCGGCCTGGTCATGGTCGGCGTCGCGGTGGTGCCGGTGGCGCTGTGGGAGCCCCATGTGCACAGCCGCTTCGTGGACTGGCTGCACCCGATGGCCAGCATCGACGCCGGAGAGGGCGCCGGCCAGCTGGCCCAGTCGCTGTTCGCCTTCGCGGCCGGCGGCCTGCTCGGGACCGGGCTCGGCGAGGGCCACTCCTACCTGATCGGCTTCGCGGTGAAGTCCGACTGGATCCTCTCGACCTTCGGCGAGGAACTCGGCATGGTCGGCCTGGCCGCGCTGCTGCTGGTGTACGCGCTGGTGGTGGTCCGCGGCTACCGGACCGGCCGGGTGCTGCGCGACCCCTTCGGCCGGCTGCTGTCGATCGGCCTGGCCACGCTGCTGGCGCTGCAGGTGTTCGTGGTCGCCGGCGGTGTCACCGACCTCATCCCGCTGACCGGGATGACCATGCCCTTCCTGGCCCAGGGCGGCTCCTCGCTGCTGACCAACTGGGTGCTGGTGGCGCTGCTGCTGAAGATGAGCGACGCCGCCCGCCGCCCCGACCTGCCGCCGGAGCCCGGCGTCCTGGCGGTCCCGCCCGCGCCGCGGCCGGTAGCCCCGGAGGGGTCGGCCCCGCCGGAGCAGTCGACCCCGCCCGGGACCGGCGACCGAAGTGACGACCACGACCACGGCGACGACGACCACGGCGACGACGACCACGACCACGACGATGACGACGACCACGGCGACGACGACACCCAGGCGGTGCCCAGGCCATGAGCCCCTTCGGCCGGAAGAACCGGAAGCCCGGGCAGCAGCAGGCCGCCTCCGCGGCCCAGGCCGGCGCGGTGCGCCTCTCGCTGAGCCGCACCGCCCGCAGGGCCGGCATGTTCTGTCTGCTGCTGATCCTGGTGCTGCTGGTGAACCTCAGCCGGATCCAGGTCGTCCAGGCGAACAAGTACAACGACAACGCCGCCAACCAGCGCTCCACCATCGCCCGCTACGCCCAGCCCCGCGGCGACATCATCGTGGCGGGCAAGCCGGTCACCGGGTCGAAGCAGACCGGCGACAGCCTGTACCAGTACCGGCGCAGCTACACCGACGGCCCGCTGTACGCCGCGGTGACCGGCTTCTCCTCGCAGACCTACGGGAACACCCTGCTGGAGGGCGTCGAGGACGACATCCTCTCCGGTTCGGCGGACTCGCTCTCCACCCGCCCGCTGCTGGACGCGATCAGCCGCTCCCCGGTCCCCGGCGGCGACGTCTACACCACCATCAACGCCAAGGCCCAACAGGCGGCCCTGTCCGGTCTCGGCAGCAAGCGCGGCGCGGTCGCCGCCATCGAACCCTCCACCGGCCGGATCCTGGCCCTGGCCAGCACCCCCTCCTACGACCCCAACGGGATCACCGGCACCGGCAGCGCGGTCACCCAGAAGTGGTCCACGCTCAACAGCGACTCCACCCAGCCGATGCTCAACCGGGCGCTGCGGCAGACCTACCCGCCGGGCTCCACGTTCAAGGTGGTCACCATGTCGGCCGGTCTGGCGAACAACGTGGTCAGCGGCATCGACGTGGCCACGGACTCGCCCGACCCCTACACGGCCAAGGACACCACCACGGCCATCACCAACGAGAGCTCCAGCGACGCCTGCCAGAACGCGACCCTGAAGTACGCGCTGCAGGTGTCCTGCAACACGGTCTTCGCCAAGCTGGGCGTGGACGTGGGCGAGGCGAACATGGTGAAGATGGCGCAGGCCTACGGCTTCAACCAGAGCAGCCAGACCATCCCGGTCGGCGTGTCACGCAGCAACTTCGACACCGGACTGACCGGGCAGGCCTATCTGGCGCTGTCCTCGATCGGCCAGTACGACACGGCGGCCACCCCGCTGCAGATGGCCGAGGTGGTGGCGGCCGTCGCCAACAACGGCACGCTGATGAAGCCGATGCTGGTGTCCAAGGTGACCAGGGACGACGGCACCACCGTCCAGAGCTTCGCCCCGCAGACCTTCTCCCAGCCGGTGACCCCGGCCGTGGCGGCGGAGATCCAGCAGGCCATGGTCAGCGTGGTCACCGGCGGCACCGGCGGCAATGCGGCGATCCCGGGCGCCGTGGTCGGCGGCAAGACCGGTACGGCGCAGCACGGCGTGAACAACAGCGGGACGCCCTACGCCTGGTTCATCTGCTACGCCAGGCCCAGCGCGTCGGCGGCCTCCCCGGTCGCGGTCGCCGTGGTGATCGAGGACAGCAATGCCAACCGCGCCGATGTCAGTGGCGGCGGCCTGGCGGCGCCGGTCGCCAAGGCCGTGATGCAGGCCGTCCTCAACGGATGACCTCGCGCTCCGATCCGGGCCGGACCCCCGACGGCCGCCTAGAGTAATGCTCATGCCGAAGATCGCAGTGGTGGGCAGCATCAACCTCGACCTGGTGGTCCCGGTGCCGCACCACCCCGTGCCGGGGGAGACCGTGCTGGGCGGGGAGCTGGCCGAGCACCCCGGCGGCAAGGGCGCCAACCAGGCCGTCGCGGCGGCCCGGCTGGGGGCGCAGGTCGCCATGGTGGGGCGGGTCGGCGACGACGAGGCCGGCTCCGTACTGCGGGCCGCCCTGCAGCGGGAGGGGGTGGACGTCCGCTGGGTGCTGGCCGAGTCGGGGTTCAGGACCGGGCGGGCGCTGATCGCGGTGGACCGGGCCTCGGGTGAGAATTCGATTATCGTCAGCCCGGGTGCGAACACCGCTCTCGCGCCGGAGCACTGCGCCGCTTCGGGAACGGTGCTCCGCGACGCGGACGTCACGCTGTTGCAGCAGGAGATCCCGGCCGCCACCGTCGAGGCCGCGGCCCGGCTGGCCGGCGGCACCGTACTGCTGAACCCGGCCCCGGCCCGGTCCACCATGACCCGGGAGTCGCTGCGGGACCTGCTGGACATGGTGGACATCCTGGTCCCGAACCGCGCCGAGCTGGCCGCCATGGTCGGCCACGAGCTGCACGACCTGCACGCCGTCGCGGACGCCGCCCGCACCCTGCGTGGCCCGTCCGCCGTGGTGGTCACCCTTGGTGCGGACGGAGCACTGCTCTGCGAAGAGGGCGCCGTTCTGCTGGTACCCGCACTGGCGGTCACCCCGGTGGACACCACCGCCGCAGGGGACGCCTACTGCGGCGCGCTGGCCTGCGCCGTCGCCGAGGGCCTCCCGCTGCACGAGGCGGTGCGGAACGCCAACGCGACGGCCGCCCTGGCCACCACCCGCCCCGGCGCGCAGCCCTCACTGCCGACCCGCGCCGAGGTGGAGAAGCTGCTGGGACACGACTTCCTGCCCTAGGTAGTTTGTCCTTTTTGTCGCACCATCATGCGACGATGCGTCAGACCCCCTGACGCGACCGGAGGACAGCCCACCATGGCCAGCAAGGCGACCCTCGGTCAGCAGGTCCTGCGCCGCAAGCCGGTGTCCGTGCTGATCGAGGAGAGCAGCGGCGACCTGCACACCGACACCCCGCTGGACCCGCCGCTGGACGCCGACGCGGCCGCCCCGCACCTGCGCCGCAGCATCGGCCTGCTGCAGCTCTCCGCCATCGGCATCGGCGCCACCGTCGGCACCGGCATCTTCTTCGTCCTCAACACCGCGGTGCCGGTGGCCGGCCCGGCCGTCGTCGTCTCCTTCGTGCTGGCCGCGATCACCGCCGGGCTCACCGCGCTCTGCTACGCCGAACTGGCCTCCGCCATCCCGGTCTCCGGATCGTCCTACTCCTACGCCTACGCGACCCTCGGCGAGATCGTCGCCTTCGGCGTCGGCGCCTGCCTGCTGCTGGAGTACGGGGTGTCCGCCTCGGCCGTCTCGGTCGGCTGGGGCCAGTACCTCAACGAGTTCTTCAGCGACGCCTTCGGCTTCACCCTCCCCGACGCCATCGCCCAGCCCCCGGGCGACGGCGGCTATGTGAACGTCCCGGCCATGGTGCTGGTGCTGCTCTGCTGCCTGCTGCTGATGCGCGGGGCCAAGGAGTCGGCCCGGGCCAACGCCACCATGGTCGGCATCAAGCTGTGCGTCCTGGTGCTCTTCGTCGCCATCGCCCTGACCGGCTTCCACTCCGGCAACCTCAGGCCCTTCGCCCCGATGGGCTTCGCCGGCATCAGCAACGCGGCCTCCAGCATCTTCTTCTCCTACATCGGCCTGGACGCCGTCTCCACCGCGGGCGAGGAGGTCAAGGACCCGCACCGGACCCTGCCGAGGGCCATCATCATCGCCCTGGTCGTGGTCACGGTCCTGTACATCGGCGTGGCCATCGCCGCCGTCGGCGCGCAGAAGTGGACCCTGTTCGAGGGCCAGCAGGCCGGCCTGGCCCAGATCCTGCGCGACGTCACCGGCCAGACCTGGCCCTCCATCATGTTCGCGCTCGGGGCGATCGTCTCCATCTTCAGCGTCACCCTGGTCGTCATCTACGGACAGACCCGCATCCTCTACACCATGGGCCGGGACGGCGTGCTGCCCCCGCGCTTCGCCCAGGTCTCCCCGCGCACCGGCACCCCGATCTGGAACACCGCGGTGGTCAGCACCGGTGTGGCCCTGCTGGCGGGCTTCGTACCGCTGGACGTACTGGCCGACCTGACCTCGCTGGGCACGCTGGTCGCCTTCAGCGTCGTCTCCATCGGTGTGATGATCCTCCGCCGCACCAACCCCGACCTGGAACGCGGCTTCAAGGTCCCGGGCTACCCGGTCACCCCGGTGCTCAGCGTCGCCTTCTGCGTCTACCTCATCAAGGGCCTGCACCCGCTGACCTTCGCCATGTTCGCCGCCTGGCTGGCCGGCGCCGCCTGGGTCTACTTCACCTACAGCCTCAAACACTCCCGCCTACGAGCGCACTAGCCAGGGGCGCGGGGCTCTGCTTGCTGAACAGCATGCGCTGCCAACCACCCCCGACCCGCACCCGACACCCTCAGTCCGTTGCACCCCCTGACATCCGGTCACGCCGCATATCCTCAAGACACGATGCCTGCCGTCCTGTCCCGAGTGCTCAATCCAGTAGTCCATCTGGCAGCGCTGGTGCGCCAGGCCGCCTGGGCCGCCCCCGACCAGCGCGTCCTCCTGCTGCCCACCCTGGCCTCCCACAACCGCGTCCGCTACGCCCTCGCGGCGACCCTCGGCGGAGCCGTCCTCGTCCTCACCGTCACCGCCGACACCCAGCTCAACCAGCTGGTCCCGGGCAGCCTCGCCTGGGCCCTGGCCGGGCTCCAGGTACTGCCCCTGCTGCTCGCGGCCACCCGCCCCCTCGCCGCCTGGCGGATCTCCGCGATCGGGCTCACCCTCACCACCTTCGCCGAGGTCGGCCACGCGCCGACCCCTTTCTGGCCCTGGCCGGTCAGCGGCTGCATCGCCTACACCCTGCTGCTCTTCGCCACCGCCCAGGTCTACGGCAGGGACGTCGCCGTCGGCATCGACCTGCTCACCGCGCTGGCGGTGCTCGCCCCGGCCGTCCCGCTGGTGGCCCTGCCCCCGGTGGTCTTCGCGGTGGCGGCCGTGGTGGTCAGCCTGGTGCTGGTGCTCGGCGAGTCGATCCACTCCCGGCAGGAGGCCGAACGCCACCTGGTCGCCGCCGAGGAGCAGCGCCGCGCGGGCCTGGCCCGCCAGGCCGTGCTGGAGGAGCGCTCCCGGATCGCCCGCGAGCTGCACGACGTGGTGGCCCACCACATGTCGATGATCGCCATCCAGGCCGAGGCCGCCCCCTACAAGGAACCCGGTCTGCCCGAGCAGACCCTGCGCACCTTCACCGCCATCCGCGCGGCCTCCACCACCGCGCTCACCGAGATGCGCCGGGTCATCGGCCTGCTCCGGGAGGAGGACGAGAACGCCGAACGGGCACCCCAGCCGGGCATCGACCGGATCCCCGAGATGGTCAGGGCCGCCCGCCAGGCCGGCATGCAGGTCGACCTCACCCTGGCCGGTGGCCCGGACCGGCCGCCCGCGGTGGTGGACGTCTCGGTCTACCGGATCGTCCAGGAGGCGCTGAGCAACGCGGGCCGCCATGCGCCGGGAGCCAGGGTCGAGGTCGAGGTGGTCCGCACCCGGGACGCCGTCCAGGTGCACGTCGCCGACGACGGCCGCAGCAACGGCGGCCCGGCCCCGGGCGGCAACGGCGGCCACGGCCTCACCGGTATGCGGGAGCGCGCGGCGATGCTCGGCGGCACCCTGCGCGCCGTCCCGCGCGAGCACGGAGGCTTCGAGGTGACGGCGGAACTGCCCCTGGACGGGGTGCCGGCGCAGCGCGGAGGAGAATCATCCGGGGACGATGAGGACAGCTGACGGGGGAGCAGGCCATGGCGGACGCAGTGGAGGCCGCGGAATCAGCGGTCAAAGTGATCAGGGTGCTGCTGGTCGACGACCAGGAGATGGTCAGGGACGGGCTCGGTGCGCTGCTCTCCTCGGCCCCCGACATCGAACTGGTGGGCGAGGCCGGTGACGGCCTGCGCGCCGTCCAACTCGCCGCCGAGCTCAGCCCGGACGTGGTGGTGATGGACATCCGGATGCCCGGCATGGACGGCCTCGCCGCCACCGCCCGCATCGTCGGCCCACCCGGTCCCGACGCACCCGTCGCGGGCCCGCGCGTGCTCATCCTGACCACCTTCGACCTGGACGAGTACGTCTACGAGGCGCTCGCGCAGGGTGCCAGCGGCTTCCTGCTCAAGGACGCACCGGCCCGCGACCTGATCAACGCCGTCCGGGTGATCGCCGCGGGCGAGGCCCTGCTCGCACCCTCGGTCACCCGCCGGCTCATCGACGACGTCGCCCGGCGCCGCCGCTCCGGCAGCCTCCGTCCGGAGGCGATCGCCGCCCTGACCGCCCGTGAGCTCGACGTCCTGCGCCAGGTGGCCCGGGGGCTGTCCAACGGAGAGATCGCCGAGGAGATGTTCCTCAGCGAACAGACCATCAAGACCCATGTCGGCCGCATCCTCGCCAAGCTGGAACTCCGGGACCGCACCCAGGCCGTCGTCTTCGCGTACGAGAACGGCCTGGTGGGGGTGGTCGGCGAGGGCTGACCACCCCCAGAGGACGACACGCCTTCCACCCTGTGGGTTGACGACACCCGACCCCGGGTTCTCGTAGCGTCTTCACATGTGACGACGACTCACATGCCGCGTGTCCCACGCGGGCACGGGGAGATGCACGAGAAGCCATTCACGCAGCCGCACCACCCGCAACGGTGGAGCGGCTCCCGCCTGCCCTGGATACTCGGCTGGCTCGTCTGCGCCGTCTGGGCGGCCGTGTTCCCCTTCGCCTCCGCACTCGTTCCGCAGCGGGCCTGGGGCGCCATGGCCGCTGTCGGCTACCTGCTGGCCGCCGGCGCCGCCGCCTGGCTCCCGCGCCGCCGCGCCGCCACCGTCTCGACCGCGGTCGCCCTGCTGGGTGCCGTGGTCGTGCCGCTGATCGTGATGTCGGTCGAGTACTGGGCGCAGTCGGAGGTGCACGTCGTCCAGAACTCCGCCGTCCAACTGCTGCACACCGGCAGTCCGTACCTGCCGAAACCGGGTCAGACCTACGAGTACGACCCCTACTTCCCGGCAATGACCCTGTTCGGACTCCCCAGAGCGGTCCTGGGGAGCCATGGCTGGCTGCCGACCCTCCTCGGCGACGCCCGGATCTGGTTCCTCGCCGCGTTCCTCGGCTGCCTCGCCGCCTGCCACCGCCTGCTGCGCCCGGGCACCGACGCCGGGTCCGGGTCCGGGTCTGGTTCGAGAACCGGGTTCGGGTCCGGCTCCGGCTGGGTGGCCCTCGCCGCCGTCACCGCCTCACCGCTGGTCGCCGTGGTCGCTGTGACCGGCGGCGTCGACCTCCCACTCATCGGCTGCTGCTGCCTGGGCCTCGCCCTGGCCGGCCGCGGCCACGCCACCAGGGCCGGCCTGGTCCTCGCCCTGGCCTGCGCCGTGAAGTGGACGGCCTGGCCCGCGCTCCCGGTGGCCGCACTGCTGCTGCACCAGCTGTACGGACGCCGGGCCGCGCTGCGCTGCGCGGCGGTCGGCACCTCCGTCGCCGCCGCGCTGATCGTCCCGTCCGTGCTGATCACGCCCGGGGCCGTGCTGGAGCAGGTGGTCCGCTTCCCGCTGGGCATGTCGCGGATCAAGACCCCGGCCGGCAGCCCGCTCCCCGGCCACCTTTTGGCCGGCCTGGGCCCGATGGGCCGCGCGGCCTCCTTCGCCCTGCTCGCCCTCGGCTGCCTCGCCGTCGCCGCCTGGCTGCTCCGCCGCCCCCCGCGCAGCACCGTGCAGGCCGCGGACCGACTGGCCCTGGGCGTCGCCGTGGCCTTCCTGCTGGCCCCGGCGGGCCGCTTCGGCTACCTCCAACTCCCGCTGCTGCTGGTCCTCTGGCCCCGGCTGGCCGCGGGAACCTGGCCGGACCGCCCCAACTGGCCCGCCCTCCGCCTCGCCCGTGCCGCACCGATGCGCAAGCTCGACCTCCGGGTCCCGCTGCGCGCCGCCGCAGCAGCCATCGCCCTGCGACGCCGCAGCACGGGGTGACGCCCTCCGCTCCGCACCTGCAACGGCACGCCCTCCCGATCGATCGCACACTGCGTCCGGAATACTTTCCTGGGAAGATGTTGTTGTCCCGGTCGAAAGCCCGAACTCACGACCCCGCGAACGAGGAGCCCCCATGGCCGTCCGCCGACTCAACCACGCAGTGCTCTACATCCGCGACGTCAGTCGCTCCGTCGCCTTCTACACGGAGGTCTTCGGCTTCGAGGTCGCGGTGGAGATCCCCGGCCGGGCCGCCTTCCTCCGGGCGCCCGGCACGCTCAACGACCACGACCTCGGCCTCTTCGCCCTCGGCAGCCAGGCCGCCGGTCCGGTCCAGGGCCAGGTCGGGCTGTACCACCTGGCCTGGGAGGTCGGCACGCTCGGTGAGCTGGCCGAGATCGGCGCCGAGCTGCAGCGGCGCGGCTCGCTCGTCGGCGCCACCGACCACGGCGTGAGCAAGTCCTTCTACGCCAAGGACCCCGACGGGGTCGAGTTCGAGGTCATGTGGCGCGTCCCGCGCGAGGACTGGCCGACGGACGGCGGCGGCCTGGAGCGCCTCGACCTCGACGCCGCCCTGGCCCGCTGGGGCGCCGAACTCGCCACCGGCGCGGCGGCCGGCTCGGCGACCTGACCCCGGGTCGGGTACCCGGGGCTCGGGTCACTCGTCGGCCGTGAGCACCGCCTGCACCACGTATCCGGCCGAGTCGACGCCGGTGGTGCCACCCTGGACCAGCGACGCGACCGCGATCTCGCTGTTGTAGGCGGTGAACCAGCCGTTGGTGGTGGAGTTGGTCTCGGCGGTGCCGGTCTTGGCGCCGGTGGTGGACGAGAAGTCCTTCATCCGGGGGTAGGCGGTGCCGTCGCTGTCATGTGCGGCGGCCCGCATCAGCGTCTTGAGGTAGCCGTCGGTGCGCGAGGACATCGCCTGCGGTGCCGCGCTCTGCTGCTGTCCGGGCAGGATGACCGGCTGTTCGAAGCGGCCCTCGGCCACGGTCGCCGCCAGCGAGGCGATCACCAGCGGGCTCATGGTGATCTGTCCCTGGCCCATGAACTGGGCGCCCTGGTCGGGGCTGTTCGCCGGCGGGACCGGAACGCTCGGGTCCGTGGTCTGGACACCGCCGCCGATGCTCCAGCTGCCCAGGCCGAAGACCTGGACGGCCTCGTTGTGGAGCGCGGAGGCGTCGGAGGGAGTCACCAGCTGGTTGAAGCCGGCCTTGATGAAGGAGACGTTGCAGGAGATCGCGAACGCCTTCGTCAGGCTGGCGTTCGGATCGGTGTCCGAGGTGGTGTCGTTGTGGAAGGTCTGGCTGTACACGGTCGCGGTGGCGTCGCAGGGCGCCTTGCTGGACGGCGTCATCGACGTGTGGTCGAACAGCGCCGCCGCCGTCACGATCTTCATCGTGGACCCCGGCGCCAGCGCCGCGTTGATCGCGGTGTTGCCGTCCGATCCGGTCCCGGCGTAGGCGATGGCGCGGATCTGCCCGTTGCTGTGGTCGATGGCGTCGACGGCCGCGGGCATCCCCTTGAGCACGCTGCCGCGCACCGCCGCCTCCGCCGCGGCCTGCAGACGGGCGTCGATCGTGGTGGTGATGGACGCACCCTTGGGGGCGGTGAACACCTTCGCGGTGGCGACCGGGTCGTTGTTGGAGTCCACGATCTCGATGCCGCTGCCGCTCTCGGCCGCGCTGCTGCCGCTGCCGCCGCCGTGCTGGGCGATGGTGGCGATGATCTCCGTCAGTGACGGGTACTTGGCGCCGGTCAGCACCGTCTTCCCGTCGCGGGCCAGCACCCGCACACTGCCGGCGTCAGCGGTGACCGGTCCCGCCGCCAGCGACTCGGCCGCCTTGAGCTTCGGGTAGAGCACGCTCGGTGCCCAGTTCACCGAGGTGAGCCCGCCTGCGGACTGGACCACGTCCAGGGAGCTCGGGTAGCTCCAGGTGCCGCCCTTGACCTGGGCCGTGACCGTGAAGGTCACATGGGTCTCCAGGGCGGCGTCGCCGCTGGAGTTCCCGGTCGCGGGCAGCGCCGCGGTCGGGGCGGCCGCGGCCACGTCGCTGAAGGAGATCGCCGAGAGCTTCACCCCGGTCGCGTACGCCTGCAAGGCGTCCTGCGCGCCGCCGGGGTCGGTGGTCTGGCTGGCGGCGCCGGTGTAGTGGTCCGGGCCGCTCTTCCAGCTGTCGAGGAAGGACTGGGCGCGCTTCACCGCGTCCGCCTCGCTGGGCGCAGTCGTGGCCATCGCGGTCGAGGCGGTCTTCGGCGTGCTCCCGGAGCCCACGTTCGCGACGGCGTGGACCACGTTGTAGGCCCCGTAGCCGCCGGCGGCGAACAGCACCACGACGGTTCCTATGACCGCCGACTTGGCGCCCCTGTTCATGTTGCTCCCCCGACTGGATGCAAATACCACATCCACGACATTCGTCTACGGACTCTCACTGTTTCTCAACAGGATCGTACGTATGCGTCGCCACTCGTCGAGGTGGTTCCAGGGAGTAGAGAGGAAACTGTGACCAGACATCCGGTCGAAGCGGACATAGCGTGACCGCGACCGAGGCCGGACAGCGTCAGATCCAGGTCGTCCACCACATCCGGGCCTGCCACTGGGTGTAGGTGATGATCTGCGCGTCGTAGAGCGGCAGGAAGTACAGGAAGGTGGCCATGATCCCGACCACCAGTACGCCCGCGCCGATGCCCCCGGCCAGGCGGCGGTCCCTGGAGGCCGTCGCCCTGCCCAGCATCGCTCCGATCATCATCGCCAGTGCCAGGCACAGGTAGGGCTCGAAGTCGATGGAGTAGAAGAGGAAGATCGTCCGCTGCTGCCACTGGAACCAGGGCAGGTAACCGGCGGCGATGCCGCCGCAGATCGCCGCCGCCCGCCAGTCCCTGACGAAGATCCACCGGTACAGCGCGTACACCAGCGCGAAACAGGCCGCCCACCACAGCACCGGGGTGCCGATCGCCAGCACCTCGCTGGAGCACTGGGCGCCCCCGCACTGGGCCGGCTTGATGCTGCCGCTCTCGTAGTAGAACGACACCGGACGCCCGTTGACCAGCCAGCTCCACGGGTTGGACATGTAGGTGTGCGGGCTGGTCAGCGTGGTGTTGAAGTGCCAGATCTCGGAGTGGTAGTGCCACAGGCTGCGCAGCGGCGCCGGCACCCAGCTGAACGTTCCGCCACGGTGGTCCGCCCAGTGCCGGTCGTAGCCGCCGTAGGTGTTGCCGACGTGGGCGTTGCTGAACAGCCAGCCGCTCCAGGACGCCAGGTAGGTGAAGAAGGCGACCACGACCATGGACAGGAAGGCGGGCAGGGTGTCCCGGCGCAGCGCGGTCAGATAGGGGTGGCGGGCGCCCGCGGTCTTGCGCGCGGCGGCGTCCCAGAGCACCGACATCACCGCGAACAGGGCCAGGAAGTCCAGGCCGTTCCACTTGGTGGCGCAGCTCAGGCCCAGGCAGATCCCGGCCAGCAGCCGCAGCGGGCGCCAGCCGAGCCGGGCCGCGGTGGCCAGTTCGTGGCTGGGCGGGGCGTCCGGGTTGTCGGCGGTGGCGCCGACGGCGTCGGCGAGCCTGGCCCGGGTGCGGTCCCGGTCGATCAGCAGCAGTCCGAACGCGGCCAGGGCCCAGAACATCACGAAGAGGTCCAGCAGCCCGGTGCGGTTCATCACGAAGTGCATGCCGTCGACGCACATCAGCAGCCCGGCGATGCAGCCCAGCAGGGTGGAGCGGAACAGCCGCCGACCGATCCGGCAGATCATCAGCACGGCCAGGCTGCCGAACAGGGCGACCATGAAGCGCCAGCCGAACGGGTTCAGCCCGAAGATCATCTCGCCGATGCCCAGCACCCACTTGCCGGCCGGCGGGTGCGCGATGAACGCGGCCCCGGTCGGCGCCGGGATGTGCTGCGGGTTGGCCAGGATCGAGGCATTGGCCGAGTCCGGCCAGTTGACCTCGAACCCGTAGTGCCAGATCGCCCAGGAGTCCTTGGCGTAGTAGGTCTCGTCGAAGATGATCGCGTGCGGGTTGCCCAGGTTCACGAACGCCAGCAGGGCGCCGAACAGGGTCACCGCGAGCGGGCCGATCCAGCCCGACCAGCGGCAGAGCCACAGCCACAGCCCCGGGGGCAGCCGGATGCCGAAGCGCGCCAGCAGCGCGGAGGGCGCCCCGGTCGAGATCCCCGGTCCGTCCGGCATCGGCGGCACCAGGCGCTCGCGCAGCGGTCTGCGGTCCGGTTCGCGGTAGCCGAGCCGGGCGAGCCGCTGCTGCCAGGCGCTCAACGGCCGGGGCGGACGGCTGTGCGTGCTGTGCAGGCCGTTGACCGGGCTGGTATCCACTTCCCCGTCGTGCCAGGACGAGTCCTCGTCCCGCTCGCTGGTCAGAAGATCCGCCCCGTCGCCGTTCGGCGCTGCCCCTGTCGACCTGTCACCACTCACCCGTGCATCGTAGGGGCGAACCCTGTCAGTGGAACGGCGACCTCGCCAACTGCGAGTATGAAGGCGTGACAGGTCTACTCATTCTGGCTGGAACTCCCATCGGCGAGATCACCGACGCGCCGCCGAGGCTCGCCGAGGAGCTCGTCGCCGCAGACGTCGTCGCCGCCGAGGACACCCGGCGGATGTGGCGGCTGGCCAATGGGCTGGGGGTGACCCCCAAGGGCCGGGTGCTCTCCTACTTCGAGGGCAACGAGGTGGGCCGCACCCCCGAGCTGGTCGAGGCGCTGCTCGGCGGGGCCCGGGTGCTGCTGGTGACCGACGCCGGGATGCCCTCGGTCTCCGACCCCGGCTACCGCCTGGTCGCGGCCGCCGTGGAGCAGGGGATCCGGATCACCGCGGTGCCCGGCCCCTCCGCGGTGCTGACCGCGCTGGCGCTGTCCGGCCTGCCGGTGGACCGCTTCTGCTTCGAGGGCTTCCTGCCCCGCAAGGGCGGCGAGCGCGGCTCCCGGCTGCGCGACCTCGCCGCGGAGCCGCGGACCATGGTCTTCTTCGAGTCCCCGCACCGGATCGAGGACTCGCTGGTGCAGATGGCCGAGGCCTTCGGCGGCGAGCGCCCGGCCGCGGTCTGCCGGGAGCTGACCAAGACCTACGAGGAGGTGAAGCGCGGCCCGCTGGCCGAGTTGGCGGTCTGGGCCGCCGACGGGGTGCGCGGCGAGATCACCGTCGTGGTGCAGGGCGCGCCGCCGGCCGACCCGTCCGCGCTGGACCCGGCCGAGCTGGCCCGCAGGGTCACTGTGCGTGAGGAGGCGGGGGAGCGCCGCAAGGAGGCGATCGCGGCCGTCGCGGCGGAGACCGGGGTGCCCAAGCGCGAGGTGTTCGACGCGGTGGTGGCGGCCAAGAACAAGGGCTGAGCCGGACCCCGGTCCCCGGGAACGGCCCAGCGCCGCCGAAGCCGCCTCACAAGGAACTCGCAGGTACGGCGCTCGCGGCGTAACTTTGGCAAAAGAAAGCCAAGTAACACCCGTGATCGGGTAGCGGCCGTACCAAGAAGGCAAAACTCTCCCCCAAGAATTCATCCCGATCGAATCCGGGAGATCCGGAGGGGTAATTCTTGGAGGGAGAAAGACCCCAAGCGGGCGAACGCCCGCCGGGCACCGGGCGTTACGGGGGCTCGGGGGTCGCTCCCCGAAAAGTTGGAGTCGTCATGAGCGAATTCGTCGCAGACCCCGCACCCAGCACCACCCTCCGCAAGGCCCGCAGCGCCGACGACATCGGTCCGGTCACCCACGAGGCCTACGCCTTCGCCTGCATGAACTGCGGGTTCGGCTGGGAGCAGGCCTACGAGATCGGCCACCAGGTGGACCGCGAGGGCCTGATGCACGCCCGCTACCGGGCCAACGGCGTTCCCGTCCCCTCGCCGTTGACCAAGCCGTCCTGCCCCGGGTGCGGCGGCGAGCACGTGCGCATCATGCGGGCCGGACGAGTCACGCAGACCATCGCCCACTGGCACGCCCCCGCGCCCGAGCGCCCGAGCGCCCGCGAGGAGGAGGCCCACCCGGAGCCGCCGGCCCCGCCCGCCCGGCAGCGCCGCCGGCTGCACCTCCCCTTCCACTTCCGGCTGCGCCGCGAGCACCACACCACCCCGGAGGCCTAGGACCGGCCGGGTCGGCCGCGCCGTCGGCCCGCCGCTGTCAGCCCGCCGTCGGCGGTCAGCTCGCCGTCGGCGTGGCCGACGGCGCCGCTGACCCGGAGACCCGGACCTGACCGCCGCCGCCCTGGGCCGAGGTCGACCCCGAGTAGGAGGACGTGGCACTCGCCGCCGGTGACGAGGAGGCCGACGCGGACGCCGAGGAGGAGGCGGAGGACGACGAGCCGCAGCCGTCCTGCTGGACCTTGAGCGTGATCTGCCGGCCCGGCGGGTAGGCGCTCGCCGAACCGGGCTGCGGCGACTGGCCCACCACATAGCCGGCCGTGGCGCCCGAGACGCAGGTGTATTCCACGCCGACGTGGGAGAAGCCGCCGAGGTCGCTCTGCGCGGTCGAGAGCAGCTTTCCCACCTCGTCGGTGTAGGCGACGCAGTCGGTCTCGTAGGCGGTCAGCGTCACCTGTGCGTCGGTGGCGGACCGGCTCCCGGCCTTCGGCGTCTGCGCGTAGACCCCGGAACCGCTGCTGGAGCAGTGGTAGCTCACCGAGATCGCGGAGGCGCCGAACCCGGCGTTCTCCAACTGCTGCTTGGCGTAGTCCACCGGCTGACCGAGCACCGAGGGCACGGTCACATAGGACCCGCCGTCGCTGCCGGTCGAGCTGCTGCTGCCGCTGCTCGCGGAGGCGGAGCTGGAGGAGCCGGCGGAGTCGGAGGAACTCGGGTAGGCCGAGGAACTGCTGGACGACTGGCCGCCGCCGGAGACCGTCGAGTCGTTGCCCGAGTTGCCGGTGTTGCCGCCGGTCTCGGCGATCACCACCCCGACCGCGGTGGCGATCAGGGCCGCAGCTCCGGCCAGCGCGATCAGCCATCTGCGCTTCCGCCCGGCGGCACCCGCAGACCCGGCCGGACCGATCTCCGTGGTGGCCCCCGAGGATCCCGAGGCCCCGGCGGCGGCAGCCATGCCCAGGCCGACCGTGCCCGCGCCGGCCGCGCCCGGGCCGGTGACGTTCGGGCCCCTGCCGGCCGGCGGGGGAGTGGGCCTGCCCTCCGCGGCGAAGCCGGCCGGGGCCGGTCCGAACCCGGCCGGAGCCGGGCCGAAGCCGGGCGGCGGCGTCGCCGGCGGCGTTGACCCGGTTTGCCCGGCCGGCTGCTGCGGCACCGTCGCGGCGGTCCCGCCCGGGGTGCTCGCCCCGCCCGGGGTGCCTGCTGCGGCCGGGGTGGCGCCGGCACCCGGCGGGCCGACCCGAGACCCGGCGCCGCCGGCAGCCCCGGTGCCGCTCGCCGGTGTCACCCGTTCCGTCCCGGGATGGTCCTCGGCCTCGGCCGCCGCACCTGCCGCCGCCCCCACGGCGAGCCCCGCGGCCCCCGCTCCTGCCGCGGCCGCGATCCCCGGGCCGCTCGCGGGCCGCTTCCCCGTCGCGTCGGTGTTCCCGCCCAGGGACCGGAGCCTGCTGGGCAGGTCCGCCTCCACCCGGGCGATCATTCCGGTCAGCTCGGCCGGGAGCCAGGTCTGCGTCGGGTCGTGCCCGGCGTCGGCCGGCTCGCTGGCCTCCAGCCGGTCCAGCAGCCCGTCCGGCGAGGGCCGCGCCGCGGCCTCCTTGGCCAGACAGGCGCCGATCAGGCCGCGCACCTCCTCGGGCACGCCCTCCAGCCGCGGTTCGCTGTGCACCACCCGGTAGAGCAGCGCCGGTGTCGCGCCCTCCCCGAAGGGTCCGGCGCCGGTCGCCGCGAAGGCCAGCACCGCGCCCAGCGAGAACACGTCCGTGGCCGGGGTCACCGCGGACCCCTCGATCTGCTCCGGCGACATGAAGCCGGGCGAGCCGACGACCATGCCGGTCCGGGTCAGCTCGGTGGCCTCGGCCGCCCGGGAGATGCCGAAGTCGATCACCCGCGGCCCGTCTGCGGCCAGCAGCACGTTCGACGGCTTGAGGTCGCGGTGCACCACCCCGGCGGCGTGGATGGCCGCCAGCGCCTCGGCGAGCCCCGCCGCCAGCGCCCGCACCGATTCCAGCGGCAGCGGTCCGTGCTCGCGCACGGCCGTGCTCAGCGAGGGGCCCGGTACGTACTCGGTGGCCAGCCAGGGCGTCGCCGCCTGCGGATCGGCGTCCAGCACCGCCACCGTGAAGGCCCCGCCGACCGCCCTGGCCGAGGCCACCTCCCGGGCGAACCGGGCCCGGAAGTCCGGGTCGTCCGCCAGTTCCGGCCGGATCACCTTGAGCGCGACCCGGCGCCCACCCCGTGACCTGGCCAGGTACACCCGTCCCATGCCGCCCGCGCCCAGTCGCGCCAGCAGTCGGTAGCCGCCCAGCTGCGGCGGGTCGTCCGATTCAAGTGCCTGCACTGTTCCCCCTCAGCGCTGCCTTCCAAGGATTGAGCCCCCTAGGAGGGTGCTGCAGGTCCAGGCCGGGCTCGCGTCGTCCTGGCACTCCGCTGGCCGCGTTGTCGTCGGTCGCCAACCAACCACGGTTGGCTCCCTCCTCCGCCTTGCCATCGAAGCACCAGGACGCCGCTCCCTGATCCGGCCTAGACCTGCAGCACCCTCCTAGCCCCCTCCAGGGAACACTGCCCATGACTGCTTGCCTAGACCCTTCGGCAACCGTTCGGTCACAGAAAGTAATCAGTCAGGGGCGATGTGCACCCTTCGATAGGATGACGTCTCCGGGCGGTGTCGGGTTCAGCGGTTCCGGGGCGGACTTCCGCCCCCGTCGGGCTCGTCACGTCCCGCACGCCCTGCTCGTCCTGCCCGTCCCGCCCCGTGCGGCACCCACCCCGGCGCCGCTGAAGAAGGAGCATCCCAGAGATGACCCGCCAGTTGATCACCAGCGCGCTTCCCTACATCAACGGGATCAAGCACCTGGGCAACATGGTCGGATCCATGCTCCCGGCGGACGTGTACGCGCGTTACCTGCGCCAGCGCGGCCACGAGGTGCTGTACATCTGCGCCACCGACGAGCACGGCACCCCGGCCGAGCTGGCCGCCAAGGAGGCCGGGCTGCCGGTCGACGCCTTCTGCGCGGAGCAGCACGAGGCGCAGAAGGCGATCTACCAGGGCTTCGGCCTCTCGTTCGACTACTTCGGCCGCAGCTCCTCGCCGCAGAACCGCGAGCTGACCCAGACCATCGCGCGCCAGCTGCACGCCAACGGCTTCATCGAGGAGCGGGCGATCCGCCAGGTGTACTCCAACGCCGACGGCCGCTTCCTGCCGGACCGCTACATCGTCGGCACCTGCCCGCACTGCGGCTACGACAAGGCCCGCGGCGACCAGTGCGAGAACTGCACCCGGGTGCTGGACCCCACCGACCTGATCGACCCGCGCTCGGCGATCAGCGGCAGCAGCGACCTGGAGGTGCGCGAGACCAAGCACCTGTTCCTGCTGCAGTCCAAGCTGGCCGGCGAGGTCGAGGCCTGGGTGGACGAGCACGGCAGGGACTGGCCGGTGCTGTCCTCCTCGATCGCCCGCAAGTGGCTGACCGAGGGCCTGCACGACCGTGCCATCACCCGCGACCTGGACTGGGGCGTCCCGGTCCCGGCCGACACCTGGCCCGAACTGGCGGCCGAGGGCAAGGTCTTCTACGTCTGGTTCGACGCCCCGATCGAGTACATCGGCGCGACCCGGGAGTGGGCCGACGCGGCCTCCGAGGGCGAGCAGCGGGACTGGAAGTCCTGGTGGTACCAGGCCGACGCGACGGTCAACTACACCCAGTTCATGGGCAAGGACAACGTCCCCTTCCACGCCGTGATGTTCCCCGCCACGCTGCTGGGCACCCGCGACGCCTGGAAGAAGGTCGACTACCTCAAGTCCTTCAACTGGCTGAACTACTACGGCGGCAAGTTCTCCACCAGCCAGAAGCGCGGGGTGTTCAGCGACGCCGCGCTGGAGCTGCTGCCGGCCGACTACTGGCGCTACTTCATGATGGCCAACGCCCCCGAGTCGGACGACACCAACTTCACCTGGGAGCTGTTCTCCGCCACGGTGAACAAGGACCTGGCCGACGTCCTGGGCAACTTCGTCAACCGGGTGCTGTCCTTCTCCCGCAAGCGCTTCGGCGACGAGGTGCCGGCCGGGCGCGCTGCGGGCGAGGCCGAGCAGCAGCTGGGCGAGCAGATCGCCGACCTGCTGACCGAGTACCAGACCCAGATGGACGCGCTGCAGTTCCGCAAGGCCGCGCAGGCGCTGCGGGCGCTGTGGAGCGCCGGCAACTCCTACCTGGAGACCAAGGCGCCCTGGCTGGAGGCCAAGACCGACCTGGACGGCGCCGCGCTGACGCTGCGCACCGCGATGAACCTGATCCACCTGTACTCGGTGGTCTCCGAGCCGTTCATCCCGGCCAGCAGCGCCGCGATGCGGGCCGCGTTCGCCCTGCCGGACGACACCCGCAGCTGGGTCTCCGCCGACGAGGCCAGGGCGCTGGCGCTGGTCCCGGCCGGGACGCCGTTCACCGTCCCGCCGGTGCTCTTCGCGAAGATCACCGAGGAGGACCTGGACGCCTACCGCACCCGGTTCGGCGCCGAGCCGGAGGCCCCGGCGACCGCAGGACCGGAGGCCGCGGCCTGATGGCTTCGGCGTCGAAGAAGTCCCAGGCCGACCGCAAGGTCCCGCCGCCGCTCCCCGAGCCGCTGCGGGTCGGGGTCGCCGACTCGCACACCCACCTGGACATGCAGGACGGCACCCCCGAGGAGGGGCTGGCCCGGGCCGCCTCGGTCGGGGTCACCACCGTGGTCCAGGTGGGCTGCGACCTGCCCGGCTCGCGCTGGGCGGCGGAGCTGGCGGGGCGTCATGACCGGGTCCACGCAACGGTCTCGCTGCACCCCAACGAGGCGCCGCGGATCGTCCTCGGCGACCCCGACGGCTGGTCCGGGCAGCGCCGCGGACCGGGCGGCATGAAGGCCCTGGACGAGGCGCTGGACGAGATCGACGCCCTTGCCGCGCTGCCGCAGGTGCGCGGGGTGGGTGAGACCGGCCTGGACTACTTCCGCACCGGCCCGGAGGGCGTCGAGGTGCAGCAGGAGTCGTTCCGACGGCATGTCGCGCTGGCCAAGAAGCACGGCAAGGCCCTGGTCATCCACGACCGGGACGCCCACGAGGACGTGCTGCGCATCCTGGCGGAGGAGGGCGCCCCGGAGCGCACCGTCTTCCACTGCTACTCGGGCGACGCGGAGATGGCCAAGGTCTGCGCCGAGGCCGGCTACTACCTGTCCTTCGCCGGACCGGTCACCTTCCCGGCCAACCACCACCTGCGCGAGGCGCTGGCGGTGGCCCCGTTGGACCGGATCCTGGTGGAGACCGACGCCCCCTTCCTCACCCCGGCCCCGTACCGGGGACGCCCCAACGCGCCGTACCTGATCCCGATCACGCTCCGCGCGATGGCCGCCGTCCGCGGCCTGGACGAGGACGCCATGGCCACTGCCGTCGCCGCCAACACCGCACGCGCCTTCGATTACTGACGGTCCGGCGGTGACCGCTCCGCCCGTCGGTCGTTGAGCTTTCAGCAAGTGCAGTGATGCGCGGCGAATGCCCTGTCGGTCGGCGTGAGGATTCGGATACTCCAATCCTTCGGGGGGCGACCCCCCGTGCCCCCACGTGGGTCGTGGTGGCCGATGCCGCTCGGTGACCGCTTCGCCGCCCGATCGTTGAGCTTTCAGCAAGTGCCCTGTCGGTCGGCGTGAGGATTCGAGTGAACGGTTCTGCGGAGCAGGTGCGGCGGAAGCTGCCCAAGGCGTTGGCGCTGGCCCTGCTGGTGGGCGGCACCGGTGCGTTCGTGAACCAGCAGCACCAGGCGCATCTGACCGCCGACGGCGCGCCCCAGCGCGTTGCGCTGGACGCGGACCCCACCTCGGAGACCGAGCAGGCCGGTGACCACCTGCTGCCCTCCCCGCCGGCCGCACTCACCATGCTCACCCCGGACGTGCCGTCGGCCCCGCTGGCCCGGTCCATGCCGGTCCCGGTCCGGGCCGGGGCCGACCGGTCCTCCCGCTCGGAGGAGCCGGCCCGCCCGCCGCTGCGCCACTACCGCTCGACCAGCGACTACTTCCGGCACCACCGCACCCGGTCGGCCGACAGCGCCCCCTCCCCGAGCACCTACCACGGCACCGGTGAGCTCAACTGGTCCGCCCTGGCCCGCTGCGAGGCCGGCGGCAACCCGCACGCGGTGGACCCCAGCGGGCGCTACGGCGGGCTGTACCAGTTCGACAGCACGACCTGGCACCACCTCGGCGGCCACGGCCGCCCGCAGGACGCCCCGGCCGGCGAGCAGACCGCCCGGGCCCGCCAGCTCTACCACCAGCGCGGCAGCTCACCGTGGCCCACCTGCGGGCACCGCGCCGGCGGCTAGTCTTGACCCCGTGAGCAGCAGCCCCGGAACACCCCCCACCCCCACGCCCGCCTCCGAGCCCGCCGACGTCCTCGGCGGCGCCCCCGCGGAGCCGGGCCCGCTCCTCGGCGCCGCCGACATCCGCGGCCTGGCTGCGGCCCTCGGCGTCCGGCCGACCAAGCAGCGGGGGCAGAACTTCGTCATCGACGCCAACACGGTGCGCCGGATCGTCCGCGCCGCCGGGGTCGGGCCGAAGGACGTGGTGGTGGAGGTCGGCCCGGGCCTGGGCTCGCTCACCCTGGGCCTGCTGGAGGTCGCCGACCGGGTCACCGCCGTGGAGATCGACCCGCTGCTGGCCCAGCACCTGCCCACCACCGTCGCCGCCCGGATGCCGGACCGCGCCGATCGGTTCGAGCTGGTCCACGACGACGCCATGTCCGTCGCCGAGCTCCCGGGCCCGCCACCGACCGCGCTGGTCGCCAACCTCCCCTACAACGTCGCCGTCCCGGTGCTGCTGCACATGCTGGAGACCTTCCCCTCGATCGAGCGCACCCTGGTGATGGTGCAGTCCGAGGTCGCCGACCGGCTCGCCGCCGCCCCCGGCAACAAGGTCTACGGGGTGCCCTCGGTCAAGGCCAACTGGTACGCCGAGGTGAAGCGCGCCGGGGCGATCGGCCGCAATGTGTTCTGGCCGGCGCCGAACGTGGACTCCGGCCTGGTCTCGCTGGTCCGCCGCGACCCCCCGGAGACCACGGCCACCCGCGAGGAGGTCTTCGCCGTGGTGGACGCGGCCTTCGCCCAGCGCCGCAAGACGCTGCGCGCCGCCCTGGCCGGCTGGGCCGGCTCGGCCGCCGCCGCGGAGCAGGCGCTGACCGCCGCGGGTATCGACTTCCGGCTGCGCGGCGAGACCCTGACGGTGGAGCAGTTCGCCCGGATCGCCGAGGCCAGGCCGGCCCCGGGCGGTGCCGCCGCGGACCGTGCCGCCGAGGACCGCGCCGCCGAGGACGACACCGACGGTGCGGCAGAATAGGCGCGTGTCCTCAACGATCACCGTCCGGGTCCCGGCCAAGGTCAACGTCCAGCTCGCCGTCGGCGGCCGTCGTGCCGACGGCTTCCACGGCCTGGCCTCCGTCTTCTTCGCGGTGGGCCTCTACGACGAGGTGACGGTCACCCCCGCGGACCGGCTCACCGTCTCCGTCGCCGGGCCGGACGCCGCCGCGGTGCCCGCCGACCGCAGCAACCTGGCCGCCCGCGCGGCCGTGCTGCTCGGCGCCCGCTACGGGATCACCCCCCAGGTGCACCTGCACATCGACAAGGGCATCCCGGTCGCCGGCGGCATGGCCGGCGGCAGCGCCGACGCCGCCGCCGCGCTGGTGGGCTGTGACGCCCTGTGGGGGACCGGCGCGGACCCGGCCGTGCTGGCCGAGCTCGCCGCGGAGCTGGGCAGCGACGTCCCGTTCGGCCTGCTCGGCGGCGTCGCCCTGGGGGAGGGGCGGGGCGAGGTGCTCAGCCCGGTTCCCACCGGCGGCAGCTTCCACTGGGTCTTCGCGGTCGCCGACGGCGGACTCTCCACCCCGGCCGTCTACGGCGAGTGCGACCGGCTGCGCGACCTGGACGGCGGCTCCGCCGACACCGACCTGCCGGTCCCGGCCGCGGACCCGGTGCTGCTCGAAGCCCTCCGCACCGGCGACGCCACCGCCCTGGGCGCCGCCCTCAGCAACGACCTCCAGCCCGCGGCCCTCTCGCTGCGCCCGGCCCTCGCGGCCACCCTCCGGGCCGGCGCCGACGCGGGGGCGATCGGCACCCTGGTCTCCGGCTCCGGCCCCACCTGCGCGTTCCTCGCCAAGGACGCCGCCTCCGCCGCCGCCCTCGCCACCACCCTCACCGCCTCCGGCACCTGCCGCACCGCCCTCCCGGCCGCAGGGCCGGTCCCGGGTGCAACCGTGTTGGACTGAGCGACGGGGCGGGGCGGACAGTCGCAATCACCCTCCCGTGTGATCGCGGCGGATGGTCACACTCCGTCACTATGGCGACATGTCAGGAACTCAGCCGCTTCGTCAGCCCATCGCCGACGCCGAGCCCGGGCGCCCGATGCGCCCGGCCCGCCCGGTGCGCCCGGCCCGGATCGCCGCCGCCGTGCTGGTCGGGACCACCATCGAGTTCTACGACTTCTTCATCTACGGCACCGCCGCCGCCCTGGTCTTCGGCCGGACCTTCTTCCCGGCGCTGACCCCGGTCAACGGGCTGCTGGCGGCCTTCTCCGTGTACGCGGTCGGCTTCCTCGGCCGTCCCACCGGCGCCGCCGTGTTCGGGCAGTTGGGCGACCGGGTGGGACGCAGGCGGGTGCTGGTCGTCTCGCTGCTGCTGATGGGCCTGTCGACCACGGCCGTCGGGCTGCTGCCCGGCTACGCACAGTGGGGTGTCTGGTCCCCGGTCGCCCTCACCGTGCTGCGGTTCCTCCAGGGGGTGGGCCTCGGCGGCGAGTTCGGCGGCGCGGCGCTGCTGGCGGTCGAGCACGCGGGGGAGGGGCGGCGCGGACGGCTGGCCGGATTCGTCCAGCTCGGGCCCTCGGTCGGGTTCGCCCTGGCCACGGGCCTGTTCTGGCTGCTCTCGGTGCTGCTGCCGGAGGACCGGTTCCAGGCCTGGGGATGGCGGCTGCCGTTCGTCGCGTCCATCGCCCTGGTCGGCTTCGGCCTGCTGGTGCGGCTGGGAGTGGAGGAGACGCCGGCCTTCCTGGCGGACGTCCGGACGCGGGCGACGGCCACCCCGCTGCGGGAGTTGTCGCAGCGTCACCTCCGCCCGCTGCTGCTCGGCGCGGGCACGGTGATGGCCGGCTCCGTCCTCTTCTACACCGCCACCACCTGGTGCCTGGCCCGCGCCACCACCGACCTGCACCTGCCCCGGACCCGGATGCTGGGCCTGCTGCTGATCGCCAACGTCTTCCTGGCCGCCGCGACCTACGCTTCCGCCAGGCTCTCCGACCGCTGGGGCCGCCGCCGGACGATCCTGGTCGGCACGGTGGCCGGGCTGCTCTGGTCACCCCTGCTGGTCCCGCTGCTGGACACCGCCCGCACCCCGCTGATGCTCGCTGGACTCACCGGCGCCCTGATCGCCCTGGGCATCTGCCTCGGCCCGGTCCCGGCACTGCTGTCCGAGCTCTTCCCCACCGCGGTCCGCTGCTCCGGCGCGTCCCTCTCCTACAACCTCGGCGGGCTGGTCGGCGGCGCCGTCGCCCCGCTCGTCGCCACCCGCCTCGCCG
Organism: Streptacidiphilus jeojiense; assembly: GCF_000719095.1. GTDB lineage: Bacteria > Actinomycetota > Actinomycetes > Streptomycetales > Streptomycetaceae > Streptacidiphilus > Streptacidiphilus jeojiensis. Next base: position 167,069 of record NZ_JOEH01000003.1, read on the forward strand.
CCGCCTTCGGCGCCCCGGCGGTCGGTGCCTACCTCGCCGCCACCTGCGCCGTCTCCGCCCTCTGCACCGCAACCCTGCCCGAAACCCGGGACCGATCCCTCACCGAGGCGAGTCCGGAACCGGCCTGAGCGCCGCTACCGTCGGGCCACTGGCCGAGGAACTCATGACCGTCACAGCCGACCAGAGTGCTCGTCGCCGTCGCTGAACACGTCGTCCTCGGTGGTCGCCGTGAGTGAGCGGCGGAACCACTGGTGGAGCAGGTCGAATTCGCTGCAGTCGGCGATGCGCCGACGTCCACGGTCCGACACCTTGATGCCCCGCAGGGTGAGGACCTCGAAGATGGCTGCGGCCTGTGCCTCGGCGCGGCCCTCTTCACGGCCCTGTTCACGGCCCTCTTCGCGGATGCGTTGGGAGGTCTGGGAGCGGAAGAAGTCGAGGTCCACGGTCATCAGGTCCCTCCAGAGGTCGGCGGCGGGGGCGGTGCCCAGACCCAGTTCGGTGAGTTCGGCGAAGATCTGGGCGGTGTCCTCGTCGATCGTCTTCAGAGCGGTGGCGAGTGCCTTCAGTATGGCAGCGGCGTTCGGATCCCTACCATGTGTGATCACCGAGAACGTCGCCAGGGGGATGTCGGCGGCGGCCACTGCCGGGTCGGTGATCGCCGGCACATTGTGCGGCCCCAGGACGAGGGGACGTACGGTCAAGGTCTCCCAGCCGGCCACCCCGATGATCACCGGCTCGGCCGCCCACCGGGCGGTGGCCCGGTCCTGGCAGGTGACCAGGAGCACTGGGGCGAGGCGGTACTTGGCGTACAGGTGGGCCAGGTAGTAGGCCCAGTTCCCCGGCTTGTCCGGATCCCTCTTGCCCTGGGCCTCCACGGCCAGCAGGTAGCTGACACCGGACGCCGTGTCGATCTGCAGCAGGCTGTCGACCCGCCGTTCCAGCGGTTGGATCTCGGTGAGGTCGGTGGGCAGGAGCGAGACCGCGATCGGCTCCGGGAACGGGATACCGAGCGCAGCGAAGGTTCGGGCGAAGATCCCCGGATCCTCCTGGAAGATCCGGTGCATCGCCTCGTGCGAGGAGCTGACCATGAGTCGGACGCTAGGGCGGCTCCGGCGTACCCGTCCTGCATATGCCCAGACCTCACCCGAACGGGTGGACGCGCGCTTCCGACTAGGCTGGAGGGGTCGCAGACGCGTCCGTCCGCGCAGCCCCCAGCCCCGCAGGAGCGCAGCACCCGTGGCAGTCAATCTCGTAACCGTCGAAAATGTCGTCAAGGTCTACGGCACCCGTGCCGTCCTCGACGGTGTGTCCATCGGCGTCAGCGAAGGCGACCGGATCGGCGTCGTCGGCCGCAACGGTGACGGCAAGACCACCCTCACCCGGATCATGGCCAAGCTGGAGGAGGCCGACACCGGCCGGGTCACCCACGTCGGCGGGCTGCGCGTCGGCGCGCTCACCCAGAGCGACTCGCTCGACCCCGCGGCCACCATCCGCCACGAGGTCATCGGCGACATGGACGACCACCAGTGGGCCGGCAACGCCAAGATCCGCGACGTGCTCACCGGACTCTTCGGCGGCCTGGACCTCCCCGGCTTCGCCCAGGGCCTGGACACCGTCATCGGCCCGCTCTCCGGCGGCGAGCGCCGCCGCATCGCGCTGGCCAAGCTGCTCATCGCCGAACCCGACCTGCTGGTCCTGGACGAGCCCACCAACCACCTTGACGTCGAGGGCATCGCCTGGCTCGCCGGCCACCTGCGGGTCCGCCGCTCCGCGCTGGTCGTGGTCACCCACGACCGCTGGTTCCTGGACCAGGTCTGCACCCGGATGTGGGACGTCCAGGACGGCACCGTCCACGAGTACGAGGGCGGCTACTCCGACTACGTCTTCGCGCGCGCCGAGCGCCAGCGCATCGCCGCCACCGAGGAGACCAAGCGGCAGAACCTGGTCCGCAAGGAGCTCGCCTGGCTGCGCCGCGGCGCCCCGGCCCGTACCTCCAAGCCGCGCTTCCGGGTCGAGGCGGCGAACGAGCTGATCGCCGACGTCCCCGAGCCGCGCGACCGCGCCGAGCTGATGAAGTTCGCCAATTCGCGGCTCGGCAAGACGGTGTTCGAGCTCGAGGACGTCACCGTCCAGGCCGGACCCAAGGTGCTGCTGGAGCACCTCACCTGGAACCTCGGCCCCGGCGACCGCATCGGCATCCTCGGTGTCAACGGCGCCGGCAAGACCTCGCTGATGCGCGCCATGCAGGCGGCCTGGGCCAGCGACGGCGACGTCCAGCCGGTGGCGGGGCGGATCATCGTCGGGAAGACCGTCAAGCTGGCCTACCTGTCCCAGGAGGTCGCCGAACTCCCGGCGTCGCTGAGGGTGCTGGAGGCGGTCGAGCAGATCCGCGGCCGGGTGGACCTGGGCAAGGGCCGCGAGATGTCGGCCGGCCAGCTCTGCGAGACCTTCGGCTTCGGCAAGGAGAAGCAGTGGACGCCGGTCGGCGACCTGTCCGGCGGCGAGCGCCGCCGGCTGCAGCTGCTGCGCCTGCTGATGGACGAGCCCAACGTGCTGTTCATGGACGAACCCACCAACGACCTCGACATCGAGACCCTCAGCCAGCTGGAGGACCTGCTCGACGGCTGGCCCGGCTCGCTGGTCATCGTCAGCCACGACCGCTACTTCATCGAGCGGACCACGGACCAGGTGTACGCCCTGCTCGGCGACCGGGCCCTGCGGATGCTGCCCAAGGGCATCGACGAGTACCTGGACCGCAGGCACGCGATGGAGGCCGCGAGCGCCCCGTCGGCCTCCTCCGGTCTGTCCAGCGGCGGTACCTTCGCCACCGCCCCGAAGAAGACCGGGGACACCCGCGCCGCGAAGAAGGAGCTCCAGCGCCTGGAGCGGCAGATCCAGAAGCTGGACAAGGAGGAGGCCAAGCTGCACGCGCAGATGGCCGAGCACGCCGCCGACTTCGGCAAGGTCGCCGAGCTGGACTCCAGCCTCCGCGCCCTGAAGGACGAGCGGGACGAGCTGGAACTGGAGTGGCTGGAACTCGCCGAGGACGTGTGAGGGCCCGGCCCCGCCCCGTGTCCCGTCCTGCTCAGCTGCCGGGCCGGAACGACTTGAAGGCGTTCATCAGGCCCTTGCGGGGGTCGTCGTCGAGGACGCGGTCGTAGTAGTAGACCGCGGAGAGGGCCAGCAGGGTGCTGACCCGCTCGTCGTGGAGGCGCAGCGAGTAGCGCGGGTGGCGGGTACCGGCGAGGCGGGCGAACTCGAACCCCTCGGACCCGGGGCCCCGGAACCTGACCCGGTAGGTGAAGAGCATGTCCATGGTCCGCTTCATCGGGGCCAGGTTCAGCGGGCCGCTGTAGCGGGCCCTGGTGGTCCCGGTGGGGCGTCCGACCAGGGCGGGCAGACCGATCTGCTCGAAGGTCCACCGCTCGCCGCCGACGACCCGGCTGTCGGTGTGGTCCACCGTGCCCAGGCGGGTCTTGTTCTCGTCCGCGGCCCAGCGCGGGGTCACCCAGCCCTCAAGGACGTCGAGACCGGGGCCGGAGTGGACGGCCAGGGCGTGGACCGAGGTGAAGACATGGTCCTTGTGCAGCCGGACGACCGGGTCCGGCTGTCCCTCCACGGAGACCTCGAAGGTCGTGGTGTGCAGGGTGTGCCGACTGGTCAGGGTGAGTTCCCGCAGCGTCCCGATCACCGGCGGACCCTGCGGTCGACCGAGCGCGCCCGGTCGGTGACGGCGCGCTGCTCCGGGCCCTCGGTGGCGGACCGCCACTCGGCAGCCGCCGCGGCGCACGTCGGGGGAGACATGGTCACGACGGCGACGCCGCGCTGGAGGGGATGGTGGTCGGCCACGTGATGGTGTTCCTGCACGGGGCCTGCGGAGCCACGGCCTTGGCGATCTTCAGGGCGATGTTCGCGTACCCGGGCTGCCAGCCACTGGCCGAGGACGTGGAGCCGGAGTCGACCTGTACAGCAGCGTAGGGCCACCCTTGTGCATAAGCCGCGTCCTGGCAGTTGAAGTAGAGCGCGACTCCCGTGGGGAAGGCCACGACGTTGACCTCGGAGTTCAGTGCGGTGATCCGGTTGCCCGAAATCCCTTTCAGTCTCGCCACGTTGGACGCTTCGGAGAACACCCACACGCGGGAGAGCAGGGTTTTTCCGCCTCCTCCATAGATCAAGCAGGCGGAACGTGCCGAGTTGGACAGGCCTGTGACCAATGTGCCGTCGTCACTGCTGGTCACCTTTTTGCTCGAACCCATCACTGAAGCAGCATCCGCCTGGTTGAGCACGCCCCAGCAAGCCGAATTCGGGAGGCTTGTTGCCACTGAGTCCGATTGCCAGGGCTGCCACACGAGTGCCGTCAACCCCACGGCGACCATCGCCGCTGCCAGTGCGATGGCGATGGTGCGACGATGTCCCTTTGCCACTATGAGTAGTTCCCATTGACTCGGTCGTCATCCCCGGCTCCGTTCTGGTAGCCGTTCAAGGCCCCAGTCGAAGCGGTGCTGGCGTAGTCGTTGATCTGCTGGGCGCTGAGGCCGGATCCCTGCAGTGCGTGGGTCACGGCCTTCTGCGCCGCGTCCGATGTCGCCTGCTGAGCCTGGCTGTCGAGGTGGCCGCTCTGTTGGATGCTCTGCGGGGTCGCATCCGTCTTGTAGCCGGAGGCCAGTGTGTCGATGTACTGCGAAACACCGGACTTGTCGAACATCCATGGATTCAGCGCGCGATCGAGCGCCAGGTCGTCCCCCGCCATGCCCGCCAACCTCTCGATCGTTCGTGTGGCTGCCGATGTTAGCGAAGCCCTGCGACGGACGGGTGGGCCGACGAGCGGGTGGGACGTGAGCCCGTGGTCCCGCTTCCGGGTACCCGGCGCTTCGTGCACCCGGGAACGGGGGAGGTGAGTAAGGACGGGAGTGGCGCGAGCCGACCGAGGACGCCCGACGAAGCCGCCGGCGGCGGCGTGCGGAGGGGGTCCGGAGTCAACTTCGTGTACTCCGGAACCGCCCCGCACATGAGAGACGTCAGAGCTGTGCGGTAACTTTGTCATCGATCAGATTGGCATGACGGGTACATGGAGGGGGACCATGACAGCGCCGGACCTGACAACCGAGCTCAGCACGCTCACCACCTTCCGCGACAGGGTGGACTCACTGCTCACGTCGCTGACCGCCAGCCCTGCGTCGAGCACGTCCATGGGCCGTCAGCAGTTCGACATGAACAGCCTGGGGACAACGGTCTTCACCGGTGACGGGAAGATGGGTTTCGACGAGGTCATCGACCTCTTCTCGACCTACAGCACCGTGCAGGAGCAGCTGCAGAAGCTCTCCCAGACACTGACCGACCAGATCAACGCGATGAGCATCACCGTGCAGATCTCCCAGGTCGGCTACAACAATGTCGAAGCCAGCCAGGTCGATACGCTGTGGACGATCCAGCAGCAGACCGCGGCCGCCGTACCGCCGCCCGGCCAGACCAATCTGACGGTGCAGCAGCAGATCGACATCGCCAACCAGCAGGACGACCGGCCGCCGCACCCGCACCCGCAGACTGGTGCAACGACGACGCCGAGCAGCAACACCAGCGTGCCGAGCGGTACCAGCGACACGGGCAACGCAGGCAACACGGACAACCGAGGGCTGTAGGACCAGGGGCAACGGGGAGTAGGGGCATGAGAGACTCAGGTGGCGGTGACTCGTGGTCCGCCAACACCAACTTCGAGCAGTTCACGCACGCTGACCTGCTCAAGATGATGGCGGGTGCCAATCCCGCGGCAGTCACCAAGGTCGGCACCACGCTGGCCGAGGCCAGCACGCACATGCAGAGCCTCGCCGACGACCTTGCGACGCACATCAACGGGCTGGTCTGGGACGGTGACGCGGGCGACGCCTTCAAGACCTGGGCCCGCCAGGTCGTCTCCGCGACGGACACCCTCGCCATCTTCACCAGCAACACCGCGGTGGGGATCAACATGGCGGGCGAGACCCTGAGCAGCACCCAGGTCCCGCCGATCCCGGCGGCCGACCAGGCGACGGTGGACGCGTACAAGAAGCAGTTCGGTGCCCAGACGTTCATCGGCACGGACGGCGAGGCCAAGGTCGCCAAGCCGCTGTTCTCCACGAACCCGACGCTCAACAGCGGGACCGTCAGCCCCGCCATCAGCCACCTGGTCAGCCAGGAGACCGCGTACCAGGCGCAGACCCGCCTCGACGCGGCGCACCAGGAAGCCATCGGCCAGATGGAGAAGCTGGGCGGCGCATACGTGGGCGCCCAGTCGACCCTGACGGTGAGCACGATCCCGACGTTCCCGCCGACGCCGGCGGCGCTGATGCCGCCGCAGGGGAGCGGGATTTATAGTTCGGGGGGCAATCTCGGAGAGGTCAGCAAGGGCTCCACTAGCAGTGGCGTCACCGGCGGTGTGGTAACCACCGCCAGTGGTACCAAGACCACCAAGAAGAGCACTTCAGGTTCTTCCTCCGGCGATGATCCCGCGCCGAGCACCTTCGAGCCGGTGACGTCCCCCGGGTCCAGTTCTGGCACCGGGACGGGTGGCGGTTCCACAGGGGGCAGTGGTTCGACGACACTGCAGGGTGTTGGGGATCCCAACAATCCGTCAGGATCCGGTGGTACCAACACAGGTGGCGGCGGCGGTACGACGGGCGGTTCCAGCAGCAGCAACGGCGGCACGGGTGGTGGGAACGGCAGCGTCATTGCGCCCCCGCCCGGTGGGGTGAACGGCGGTACCAACAACGGCAGCCAGGGCCCCGGCGGCGTGACCTCGGGTGGCACGGAACCGGGCGGTTCGAGCAGCACCGGAATCGGTGGCGGTAACAGCCGGACGGGAGGCGTGACCGGGGAGCCCGAGACTGGGATCCACGGTGGTGTGCCCACTCCAGTCAGCGCCCGCAGCACCAGTCGCTCGGGTTCAGGCGTGATCGGTGCAGAGGGAGACGGCGCGGGCATGTCCGCCTCCGCTCTCGGGCGGGGCCGTATCGGCGGTGGTTCGGCAGGCGTCGAGGGTGCGGCGACCGGCGGAGCAGCGTCCATGGCTGAGAGCGCGGGTTCGAGCACGGCGCGTTCCGGGCTCGGCTCCTCCGCCGCCGGCGAAGGAGCAGCAGCGGCTGCGGCTGAGGGCCACGGCAGCGGCATGATGCCGATGGGCGGCGGAGGCATGGGTGGCGCCGCCGGTGGCAAGGGGCGCAGGCGTCAGCGCGCGGCCTACCTCACCGAGGACGAGGAGACCTGGACCCAGGACGTCCAGGCCAACCCGACAGTGATCCAGTAGGTTCTTGAACGGATGATCGAGCGCGAGGGCAAGGAGAGCACAGTGGCACGGTCCGGTGGACGAGCGGTGCCTCCTGCCATCGCAGCCTTCTGCGCGGTAGCTGCGCTGCTCATGGGCAGCGCAGCCCCAGCGCGGGCGGCGAGCCTTGACGTTCGAGACAAGGAGTGGTGGCTCACAAGCATGCACGCGACCGACCAGATGTGGCCGGTCTCGACAGGCAAGGGCATCACTGTTGCGGTGATTGACAGTGGAGTGAATGCAAGCCATCCAGACCTGGTGGGGCAGGTACTTGCGGGTCAAAATTTCTCCGGGCTGCCTGGTGGGGCTACTACTGACGTCGACAAGGAGAGCCATGGCACCGGCATGGCGAGCCTGATTGCTGGTACTGGAAAGGGACTGAACGGCAAGGGCATGTATGGCCTAGCCCCCGGAGTGAAGATTCTTCCGCTGCGGATCGTAGGAAAGGGCGACAACGAAGCTGCGTTCGCCGCGAACTACTCCCCGCAACTGGCTGCGGCTATCAGAGCCGGGGCGGACAGTAGCGCCAAGATCTTGAGTATCTCGCAAGCTCAGATCGAGGATGAACCGAACGTCCGCAGCGCCGTGGCTTATGCACTATCTAAAGGGAAACTGGTTGTAGCGGGTGTCGGCAACAACGCCAAGATCGGGAATCCGGTCGAATATCCTGCTGCCTTCCCCGGTGTTGCGGCGGTCGGCTCCATCAATGCGAAGAGCCAGGTTGCCTCATACTCCGAGTATGGCCCGCAGGTAGACTTCACTGCCCCAGGCGACGGCATGTACAACGCATGCAACGGCCCGACTGGGTATTGCTACTCAAGTGGCACCAGCGATGCCACCGCCATCTTCTCCGCCTCCGCTGCCCTCCTCTGGTCCGCTCATCCCTCCTGGACTGCGGACCAGGTACTCAACGTCCTCAAGAACACGGCCAGCCAAGGCGACCAACCCGGCGTGCAGGATCCGTACTACGGCTACGGCATCATCCGTCCCCGGATCGCTCTCACCAACCCCGGCGACCCCGGTCCCGCTGACGTCAACCCGCTGACCTCGCAGACCACGGCCAGCAGCTCCGCCGCTCCGAGTGGCAGCGCTGCCGCGCCCGTCGTGTCGGGTACCCCGGCGGCGACTGCGTCGGCAAGCGCCGCGCCGCAGGCGGCTGCGAAGAAGTCCGGTGGCAGTACCGGTCTGTTCATCGGCATCGGTGTCGGCGTCGTGGTCGTCCTCGGCGCAGTTGCCGCCTTCGTCCTGCGCAGCAGGAACAAGCGCCCCGGCCCCCCGCCGCCCCCGCCCTCCGCCCCGTCCAACCCGTACGGGCACCTCCCCGACCCGTACCGACAGTAGCAAACCTACCGATTCTCCTTCCTGGTCAGAGAAATTCGTGTACGGCTCTACGGTGCACCGGTAGTCTGCTGGGTCCTAGGCGGACACGCGATGGAGATGTCCAACCATGAGTCCAACCTGGATCAATCGGGGGTCAGAGGATGGATGATGCGCTCCAGCGCCTTGAAGCGCTGCAGGAGAAGTTGACGGACACGCTGGACTTCATCGGCAGACTCGAGCAGATTCCGCTGCCCACTGCCGAGGCGACGGACCGATCCGGCGCGGTAACGGTGCGGTTGGCCCTGGACGGATTGCCGGAGTCTGTTCGACTGCACGCGGGTTGGCGGCGGACGACATCGGCCTCGGCGCTCGGCTCCGCTGTCGTTGAGGCGGCTCAGCTGGCCGTAGCGGAACGGGTGACGCAGTGGAGCCGCGATCTTGTCGCCAAGGGAATCGCCGGACCGCAGCAGCAGCTCACTAGCCCGAGCGGAGGCGTCACGAGCAGTGTGCCCACACCACGGCTGAGTGGCCATCAGCCCCCCTCTCCGAGCGTTCGCGAGCCGTCGGAGATCGTAGAAGATCTTCTTGTGACGCTGGCGGTAATGGAGCAGGCACTGGCATCCTCCTCCGCCGGGTCCACGGCTCAACGAGGCACTGCGGCGGATGGACGGGTGAGGGTACAGCTGTCAGCGCAGACCCTTCAGTCGTGCGAGTTCGATCAGGGCTGGCTTGCGACGGTGTCCGACAACGAGGTTGAGTCCGCGCTGCAAGCCGCAGTCGCCTCAGCCCGCTCGGCGATGGCAGCCGCACCGGAGAACGCAGCCGCTCGACTTGGCAGACGTTCGGACGAACTGATCGGCGAAATCACGGCTGCGCTTGAACGCAGAGGTGCCGGGACGCGGACCTTGCCGGAAGGGGCTTGCTGATGCCGGCCGCCGAAGACGGATATGCGGTGCCGGACGGCACCCTGGAACAGGAGGCCGGTGTATGGGACAGCGATGCCGATCAGTTGCAGAGCATTGCGTCGAAGGCTGGAGGCCTTCGGCTTGACCGCGTTACGGCCGGGATCTTTCAGATGATCGTCACCGCCCACGATGACCTGGTATCGACCGTGTCCGCGCGTGCGAACGAGGGCAGCTCGGAGATGCACCGAATCGCGCAGGCCCTGCGTACAACGGATCGTGGCTACCGCGAGCAAGAGGCCTCCACGGCTCAGTCGTTCAAGGCACTCCAGCGTTGACGGACCCAAGGGGGAAGCATGTTCAGTCCTTCGCAGTACCAGGAAGCCACGTCGAAGCTCGGGGAGCAGCCTCGCATCCTCCATCTGCATGCGTCTGAGCTGGAGGTGAAGGCTCAACATCTCGCGGACGAGTGGTACATCCCGGAACCGGTGGCGGAGGTGATCCTCGAGCTGGTGAGCCGGATCAACACCACGACCGAGCAGTTGATCAGCATGTTCGAGGATGCGCTGGAAAGCATCGGGGCCCCCTGGTCGATGTGGGAGAACCATCATGGATGGCAGAGCTTGCGCGGGTCCGCGACTGGAGTGGCTGCCAATGTGACTCCTTCCACGCTGGGCTCGGTCGGATCATGGACGGGGGCGGCCGCTACCGCTTACACCCAAGCGATCGGTCCGCAGTCGGCAGCAGCTGCGCGGTTGGGCTCTATTGCCGACAAGGTCCAGGGGTTGCTGGCATCGTGCGCCGAGGGCGGAGCGCTGTTCTACCTCGGGCTACTTGTCGAAGCGGTCCAGCTGCTGTTTGCCTACGGGGTCGCATCAGCGGCGACGGCTACCGGGGTCGCCGCCCCGGGCGGACTGGTAGTCGCGCTCGGCGGCAGTGCCGCGGTCCTCACTGCTGTGGTGGCTCTGGTCTCCGCCCTGACGAACTTCGCCAAGGGGCAGGCTGACGCACTCTCCGATCTCCAGAACGAAGCCGTGGATCAGAGCGCATTCCCATTCGGGCACTGGCCGAAGGCCGTCAATGTCTGACAGCGGTCACTACACGGATGGACCGGGAGGTCCGCGCAGGCAGGGATGGCAGCCCCCGCCCTCCGGCAACGTCGTCGTCGACGAGACCGGCTGGCCGGTAGGCAGCGTGATGGCGCGGCGGGCCAGGGCCGCGGCGAACGCGTCCAAGATCTGGGTCACTTGCCGATTCCTCAGCGTGGTCCTTGTCGAAGTCTGTTTTCTGGTCCCCCTGATCGTCTGGCTGACCAGTGGCAGCGCGGCTCGACGGGCAGTGTTCTACGGAAACGACCCCACGGAAGGAATCAGCAGGGGGCTGATGCCGCTGTTCGCCGTCGGGCTGATCGTCGTTCTGCTCTTCGTGATCCGTCCGACGACGGGAAGGCCGCTCGTTCTTTATCCGATCGGCATGTGCGCTGCCTTGCTGTGGGAGCCCAGCGGCGCGGCGAAGGCTGTGGGGAATGTGTACCCGTCGACTGGCGTCGGTCTGACGGTTCTGGCCGGGGTGACGACGGGTGTCTCGGTCTGCGCGCTGTTCCCTCCGCCGCGGCCGATGGCCTTCCGTGTCCTGCTGGCCCTGGCCTGGGTGGCGGCATGGAGTTGGTGCGGGATGGTGGGCCAGGCCCTGGCAGGGGTCGGTGGACAGATCTCCGGGAGTTCCGACCCGCGAGCGGAGCAGGCGCTGGGCTGGCTGCTGATCATCGGCTCAGTGCTGATGCTCTTCGCTGTGCTCCCCTGCCTCTCGCCGAGGAGTTGGCCCCCGCGCTCACCCCTTGGGGTGAATGGAAGGCGAATCGCTTCCTGACTCTCCGTTGCTTTCTAGGCTTCTCGGTGACGGAGTGTCATCTCGGGAGGGTCTTCCATGGACGTCATCGAGGGCGGTGGGCTGGCGGTTCGGCCGGAGGTGTTGGACGCGGAGGCGAGTGCGCTCAACTCGGCGGCGCTTCAGGTCGAATCCGCGGTGCGACGTGGGCTCGGAGAGATCGCGGCGGCCGGGGGAGCGCTCGCGGGCTGGCGGGCCGGGGCTGCGTTGGAGGAGTGTGCTGCGGCCTGGGCCGTGCGCCTGGCGGCCGTGGTCGCGGCGTTGGACGGGCATGCCGGGCGATTGCGGGTCAGCGCGCGGAACTACCGCGAGGCCGATGCGGCGGTGCGGGCCTCCATGGCGATTCAGCCGGTGCTCCCATGAGTCCGACACCGGGGCAGGTGGCCGAGCTGCAAGTCGGAGCCATGGCCGCAGCGGGCCGGGCCTGTGACGCACTGGCGCGGGAGTTGGCCGAGCAGGCCGCCGTGGTGAGTGGTGCTCGCTGCGCCACCGGTGAGGCATGGCAGGGCGAGGCCGCCTTCCGGGCCGGCCTTGCCGTCGACGCCGACCGGTTGCGGTTGATCGCGGCCGGGGAGCAGATGCAGGGGCTGGCCGTCCTGCTGACGCAGTACGCGGAGGAGTTGCGGGAGACGAGCGGCGCCGTGCGCGCGGTCCTGTGCAACGGCGACAGCAACGGCGCTGCCCTCGCCGTCGCGATGGCGAAGGCGGCGGAAGTCGACGGGCGCTGCGCCGCAGAGTTGTTGCGTTCGGCTGCGCAGGCCAGGGACGGCAGCGCGTTGGACCTGCCCACCGCCACCACGCAACTAGCCTCTGCCACCGCGCTGGTGGCCGGTTCGCTGCCCCCTCGCGGCAGCAGTCCCGCCCAGGTCCGGGACTGGTGGTGGCAGCGCAGCGCCGACGAGCGGCGGATGATCATCGCCGACGCGCCACAGCTCATCGGCGGTCTGGACGGCATCCCCTGCGCGGACCGGGACCGCGCCAATCGGGTGCTGCTCGACCGTCTCATCGACACGGAGGGGGACGTGTCCCGCCGCGCCGCCCTCACCGCCGTCAGGGAGCGGCTTAGGTACCGGCGGGACGGGGCGCCGTCGACGCTGCTGCTCTCGATCGGTGTCGAGGGCCAGGGCCGTGCCGTGCTCGCCTTCGGCGATCCGGACCGGGCGGCCGACGTCGCCGTCTATGTCCCCGGAATGGGGACAACTCTGGCCGACGTCGCCGGCAAGGACGGGGCCCGCGCCCTGGCCGTCCACGACGCGGCAGCGGCGCTGGCCCCCCGCTTGCGGCCGACCTCCTCGGTGGTCTGGCTCGGCTACGACCCGCCGTCCGGCTTTCCCGAAGGCGCCTCGCCTGCCCGAGCCATGGCCGGTGCGCCCCACTACGGACGCTTCCTGGCCGGGCTGCGGGCCACCACCGCCCGGGGCACGCCGCCCCATCTCACCGCCATCGGCCACAGCTACGGGTCGCTGCTGGTCGGCAAGGCCGCGCAACGGCCCGGCGGGATCGCCGCCGACGAGATCGTCCTGCTCGGCAGCCCGGGGACGGGGGCGGTCCGCGCGGAGCAGCTCGGCATGGAGCCGGGGCACGTCTGGGCCGCTGCCGCCCCGGACGACCCGGTCACCGAGCGGCTGCCGGCCCCACCGCGACTGCTGGCCTCGCTGCTGGCAGGACATGCGCCGGCGGCACTGCTCCCGGTGCAGCTGGGGGCGTCGCACCGGGCCCGGGGCTGGTTCGGCACCCGCCCCGCCGATCCCGCCTTCGGGGCCCGCCTGCTCCCCGCCGAGGACGGTCCCGACGGCAACCCGCACTCCCACTACCTCGACCCCGGCAGCCCCACCCTGGCCGCCCTCGCGGCCGTGGTCACGGCCCCGCCGCCGTGACGTCGAACGTGTGCGGGAGTGGATTTTGATGCTGGGGCGATGACCAGGTATTGTCTTCCTCGTTCGCCCCTATAGCTCAGTCGGTAGAGCGTCTCCATGGTAAGGAGAAGGTCTGCGGTTCGATTCCGCATGGGGGCTCCAGCAGGACCGAAGGCCCCCCGCCACTGGCGGGGGGCCTTCGTCGTACAAGCCGCACAACTGCACAGCCGTACAGCCGCGCAGCCGCATGACGCCCCCTCAGCTGCCGGGCACCACCAGGTCGTAGCGGTCGGCCGGGACGGCCTTCACCAGGTCGCCATTGGGGCGGTCGTTGCCCTCGACCCGGGAGCGGGCTCGGGCCGGCGACGAGCCGTTGCCCCGGTGGCGCCGGCCGAGCCGCTGCTCGCGCAGGGCGTCCGGGGCCTCGACGTACCAGAGCTGGTCCAGCAGCGCGGCGGCCTCGCGCCAGCCCGGCAGGTCCAGGCCGAGGTAGTTGCCCTCGGTGACGACCAGGCGGACGCCGGGGGCGATGACGTGCCGGGCGGCCACGGGCTCGTGCAGCAGCCGGTCGTAGTCGGGCGCGTAGACGTCGTGGTCGGCGGCCTCGGTCCCCTTGCCGACGCGGCGAAGCAGCGCCAGGTAGCCCTGGACGTCGAAGCTGGGCGCGGAGCCCTTGCGGTCGGCCAGCCCGAGCCGTTCCAACTGGGCGTTGGAGAGGTGGAAGCCGTCCAGCGGCAGCAGCGCCGCCGTCCCGGGGCCGAGCCGGGCGTCCACACCGTGGAGCAGCGCGGCCGCGAGGGTGGACTTGCCGGCCCCGGGCGGCCCGCACAGGCCGAGGAGCCGCCGCCCGGGCCGGTCCAGCAGACGGACGGCCTCGTCGACGAGTTGGTGGGGTGCGGAGTGCATGCCCCCAGTTTGCCCGCACCCGTCCAGGGACTTCCCCAGCGCGGCATGCTGGCGGTACGTGTACGGCATGGGCTGTGATGGTGCGTCACACCAAATGCGTCACTTCGAGGGGGAATCGTGGGCGTGCGGCTCGTGGTCGTTGACGACCACCGACTGCTGGCGGAGGCACTGGCGACCGCGCTGCAGCTGAGGGGGCACCGGATCCTCGCTGTGGGCACCCCGGTGGGTGCGGCGGCCGAACTGGTGCTGCACCGGCGCCCGGAGGTGTGCCTGCTGGGGGTCGCGCACCCGGAGGACGGCGCGTCCTTCGACGCGGTGCGCCGGATCCGCCGTGAGCGTCCGGAGGTGGGCGTCGTGGTGATGGGGGGCGCCGCGAGCCTGGCCGGGGTGGCTGCCGCGTTCGGGGCCGGGGCGGCCGGATACGTCCGCCAGGACGACCGGATCGAGGTGGTCGAGCGCGCCCTGACCAGAGTCAGGGCCGGGGAGGCCGCCGTGGCCCCGGAACTGCTGCAGGCGGCGTTCCAGCACCTGCTGCGCCCCTCGGCCGAGCCGGACGACGAGGCGGTGCGGCTGCTGCGGCTGCTGACCCGGCGCGAGGTGCAGGTGCTGATGCGGATCGCCGAGGGGGAGGACACCAGGGAGATCGCGGTGGGGATGTCCATCGCCCCCAGCACCGCCCGCACGCATGTGCAGCGGGTACTCATGAAGCTCGGCGCCCGGACCCGGCTGGAGGCGGCGGCGGTGGCGGCCCGGACCGGGCTGCTGGAACGGGTCGCCCAGGACGACTGATCGCGACCGGCTCGTTCAGGGTGTTGACTCATGATGTGTTGTGTTTGAATATGTTGGTAAGGGGTTCGCCGTAGTGTGAAAAATGGAGCGCGTAGTGAAGAAGACCAGCACTCGGATGGCCGACGGCCGCGAGTTGATCTACTACGACTCCCGTGACGACACGGTGCGCGACGACCCCGACCTGCGGCCGCTCGAAGCCACCGCCACCTCCTCGGAGATCCGCTACGACCCGCTGCTCGACGAGTGGGTCGTCATCGCCTCGCACCGCCAGGGACGCATCTACCACCCGCCGGCGGACGAGTGCCCGCTCTGCCCCTCCCGCGACGGACGGCTCAGCGAGATCCCGGCGCCCGACTACGACGTCGTGGTCTTCGAGAACCGCTTCCCCTCGCTCACCACCTCGGCCGCGGGCGCTCCCGACACCGTCACCGGGACGCTGCCGCACCACGCCCGTCCCGGCAACGGCCGCTGCGAGGTGGTCTGCTTCACCTCCGACCACGACTCCTCCTTCGCCGACCTCACCCCCGCCCAGGTCGGCCTGGTGCTGGACGCCTGGACCGACCGCACCGCCGAACTGTCCGCGATCCCCGGCGTCGAGCAGGTGTTCTGCTTCGAGAACCGCGGCGAGGAGATCGGCGTCACCCTCGGCCACCCGCACGGCCAGATCTACGCCTACCCGTTCGTCACCCCGCGCACCGAGCGCATGCTCGCCTCGGCCGCCGCGCACCGCAGGCGCACCGGGCGCAACCTCTTCGACGACCTGCTCGCCGCCGAGCGCGCCGAGGGCGACCGGGTCGTCATCGCCGGGGAGCACTGGACCGCCTTCGTCCCCTACGCCGCGCACTGGCCCTACGAGGTGCACCTCTACCCCAACCGCAGGGTCGGCGACCTGCTCGCCCTCAACGACGCCGAGCGCGCCGAGTTCTGCACGGTCTACCTCGACCTGCTGCGCCGCTTCGACCTGCTGTTCGACACCGACGGCTCCGGCACCAACAAGACCCCCTACATCGCCGCGCTGCACCAGTCCCCGGTCCGCTCCGGCCCGCCCGGCACAGGCGGGGAACTGGCACTTCACATGGAGCTCTTCACGATCCGTCGTACGGTGGGCAAGCTCAAGTTCCTGGCCGGCTCCGAATCGGGCATGGACGTGTTCATCAACGACGTGTCGCCGGAGACGGCGGCGAAGCGCCTACGAGAGGTCTCCCCATGACCCCCCAGTCAGCGAAATACCTGGTCACCGGCGGCGCCGGCTACGTCGGCGGCGTCGTCGCCGCGCACCTGCTGGAGGCCGGCCACCAGGTCGTCGTCCTGGACGACCTCTCCACCGGGCACCGCGTCTCCGTCCCGGCCGGCGCCGAGTTCGTCCAGGGCCGGATCCAGGACGCCGCGGACGTGCTCGACGGGTCCTTCGACGGCGTGCTGCACTTCGCCGCCAGCTCCCAGGTCGGCGAGTCGGTCGCGGACCCGGAGAAGTACTGGCGCAACAACGTGGCCGGCTCGCTGGAGCTGCTGAGCGCCATGCGCAAGGCCGACGTCCGCCGCCTGGTCTTCTCCTCCACCGCCGCCGTCTACGGCGAGCCCGAGGTCAGCCCGATCGAGGAGACCGCGCGCACCGCGCCGACCAACCCCTACGGCGCCACCAAGCTCGCCGTCGACCACATGATCACCAGCGAGGCGAACGCCCACGGCCTGGCCGCGGTCTCGCTGCGCTACTTCAACGTCGCCGGCGCCTACGGCGTCCAGGGCGAGCGGCACGACCCGGAGTCGCACCTGATCCCGCTGGTCATCCAGGCCGCGCTGGGCAAGCGCCCGCACATCGCCGTGTACGGCGACGACTACCCCACCCCCGACGGCACCTGCGTCCGCGACTACATCCACGTCGCCGACCTCGCCGACGCCCACCTGCTGGCCCTCGCCGCCGCCGAGTCCGGACAGCACCTGATCTGCAACCTCGGCAACGGCAGCGGCTTCTCGGTCCGCGAGGTGGTCGAGTCGGTGCGCCGGGTCACCGGCCGCGAGATCAAGGCCGTGACCGCCGAGCGCCGCCCCGGCGACCCCGCCGCGCTGGTCGCCTCCGCCGCCCGGGCCCGCACCCTGCTCGGCTGGAACCCCCGCCGCACCGACCTCGACGCGATCGTCGCCGACGCGTGGAACTTCGCCCTCGCACTGGAACAGGAGTAAGCAGTGACCGATCAGGACGGGACCGGCCCGGTCAGGACCGGCCCAGACGGGGCCGTGCGCGAGGCCGTGGCCAAGGGCTTCGAGGCCGTGTACGGGACCACCCCGCAGGTGGTCTGGCAGGCCCCCGGGCGGGTCAACGTGATCGGTGAGCACACCGACTACAACGACGGCTTCATGCTCCCCATAGCCCTGCCGCACGCCACCCGTCTCGCCGCCGCGCTGCGCGAGGACGGCGTGCTGCGGCTGCACAGCGCCCAGTCCCCGGACGGCTCCGGGATCACCGAGCTGTCCCTGTCCGAGCTGGTCCCCGGCTCCGTGCCGGGCTGGGCCGGCTACCCCGCCGGGGTGGTCTGGGCGCTGCGCGACGCCGGGCACGCCGTCCCCGGGGCCGACCTGTACTTCGACAGCGACGTACCGGTCGGCGCCGGCCTGTCCTCCTCGGCCGCCCTGGAGTGCGCCGTCGCCGCCGCCTACAACGACCTCTGCGGCCTGGGCCTGACGCCCACCCGGCTCGCGCTGCTGAGCCAGCACGCCGAGAACGTCTTCGTGGGCGTGCCCTGCGGCATCCTGGACCAGCTCGCCTCCAGCTGCTGCGCGGAGGGCGCCGCCCTCTTCGTCGACGTCCGCAGCATCGACCCGGCCGAGGGCCGGACCCGCCAGGTCCCGCTGGACCTGGCCGGCGCCGGCCTGGTGCTGCTGGTCATCGACACCCAGGTCAAGCACGCCCACGCGGACGGCGCCTACGCCGAGCGGCGCCGGGGCTGCGAGAAGGCCGCCGCGATCCTGGGCCTGCCGGCCCTGCGCGACCTCGCCCTCGCCGACCTGGACGCCGCGCTGGACCGGCTGCCGGACGACGGACTGCGCGCCCTGGTCCGGCACGTCGTCACCGAGGACGCCCGGGTCGAGCAGGTCACCGCACTGCTGGACGCCGGTGAACTGCGGGCCATCGGCCCGCTGCTGACGGAGGGTCACGCCTCGATGCGGGACGACTACCGGATCTCCTGCACCGAGACCGACCTGGCGGTCGACACCGCCGTCGCGGCCGGCGCGCTGGGTGCGCGGATGACCGGCGGCGGCTTCGGCGGCTCCATCATCGCCCTGGTCGAGAAGGCCGACGCGGAGGCCGTGGCAGCCGCGGTGGCCGACGCGTTCGCCGCACAGGGGTGGACCGCGCCCCGGGCCTTCACCGCGGTGCCCTCGGCGGGCGCCAGGCGACTCGCGTAGCCGGCGCCGGACCGGTCGCGCAGGTCTCCGTGCCCCCGGGGGTTCCGGGGGCACGGGGACCTGCTTGTTGAACGGCATGCGGCAACAAGGACGACGGCGGTGCGCGATCTCGCTACCCTGAATCAACATCCGGCTGGGGGGCCGGACTGAGGCAGGATCAGGGGGCAGCAGTGGCGCGTATCCGGGTCCTGGTCGCGGACGGGCACCGCATCTTCGCCGAGGCGCTCGCCACGGCACTGGCCGCCGAACCGGACGTGGACGTCGCCGCGGCAGGCAGCGCGCAGGCCGCCGAGCGGGCGCTGGAGCGCGCCGCCGCCGAGAACCGGCCGTTCCAGGTGCTGCTGGTGGACGCGGACCTCACCCCGGGCGGTGCCCCGCCACCGCCCGGGAGCCAGCCCCGGCTGCCCGAAGCCAGGCGCACCCTCGCGCCCCCGCAACGCGCCCCCGTGGTGCACCTCCCCGCCCAGCGCAAGGCCGGCTACGGCACGCCCCCCGCAGGGGCGGGACCGGCGGGGGCAGGGCCGGCAGGCGCAGGCCCGGCCGCCCGCATCCCGGCGCCCCGCACCGGCGGCTCCGGCTCCACCAACGGCAGCACGGCCGCGACGCCCAACCCCGCCACCACCCCGGCGACGACGCCCGCTGCCCCGGCCGGTGACGGCCTCAGCTTCGCCGCCCGGGCCCGGGCGGCGCATCCGACCCTCCAGGTGATCGTCCTGGCCGTCGACGACGACCCCCGCCGGGTGGTCCAGGCCCTCCAGGCAGGGGCCGGCGCCTGGGTCGCCAAGGAGAGCTCGCTGGGACGGCTGATGGCCGTCATCAAGGGCGTCATGCGGGACGAGACGCACATTCCGCCACTGCTGCTCACCGGGGTCATCAGGGAGCTCACCGCGGCCCGCCGCGACCGCACCGAGAGCGAGCGGCTGGTCGAGTCGCTCACCCCGCGCGAGAAGCAGGTGCTGCGCTGCATGGTCGCCGGTCTGGGCCGCCAGGCCGTCGCCGACCGGCTCTTCCTCTCCCCGCACACGGTGCGGACGCACATGCAGAACGTCCTCGGCAAACTCGGCGTCCACAGCACGCTTGCGGCTGTCGCCTTGGCCCGGCGGGCGGGGGTGGGGCCGGCGGACTAGTGCAGGTGGCTGCATGGCTTGTCGCGCAGTTCCCCGCGCCCCCAGGTGTCTGCAACTGGCCCGCTTGCACTATCTAGGGGCGCGGGGAACTGCGCGACAAGCCACAGCAGAGCTGCACCCGCGTTCCAACGGCACCATGCACAGCGCCGGTACCGAAACCACGAAGATTGCCGCCAGGTGCTCTGCTCCCGCCAGATTCGGGAACAGAAGCTCCTCCAGGACCATCGCTCCGGTGACGACACCCCCGGTGACCCACGCGCGGTAGCGCCAAGCGACGGCGACCGCCAGGGCGACGACCGCTGCGGAGGGGCCGGTGTCACGGACCCACGCGTCCTCCCAGGGCAGCCCGAACAGCGCCGCAGGCCCCTGGCGGACCCCCTGGCGGGCGTACAGCGTCCCGGCGAGGGTGCCCGCGTAGGCGACCAGCAGGGTGCTACGCCGTCCGAGCGTGAGTTCGGCGATGCCGAACACCACGAAGACCTGTGCCGCGGCCCCCCAGGCCGGCAGGTCCGGCGCCGGTACGAAGAGCGACAGCGGCGTCCGTGCCAGCGACTCCCACAGCGGGAGCGCCGCCCGCACCACGCCCACCCGCTCGACCAGCACCGCCCCGCCCGCGGCGTGCTGCAGCAGCTGGAAGCCCAGAACCGCCGCCGTCGCCGCGAACGTCATCCGCAGCGCCGCCAGCCGCTCCCGGGCCAGGCTCTCGCGTACCGCCAGGTAGAGCCCGCCCCACTCGACGCTCAGCGCCGACCGCAGGGCCGCCTGTAGCTGGGAGTGCCTCATCCCACGAAAATAGGACATAACTAGCCAATTGGCTGCTTGGTGTCGGTTGCCGCCGTGCCCTCGGAGCTGGGGGTGCTGCCGTGGGCGCCCTCGTCGCCGCTACCGCCGCTACCGCCGCCCTCGCCGTCCAGCGCGCGGCTGTGCCGCCGCTTGAACAGGCTGGGCAGGCTCGGTGCGGTGATGAAACCCTCGGCCCGGGCCGAGGCCAGGCCGATCCTGGGCAGGTCGCTGCTGCGGGCGAACAGCAGGTAGCGGGGCTCCCAGATGGGCCGGTACTTGGCGTTCGCCCGATAGAGGGATTCGATCTGCCACCAGCGCGACAGGAACATCAGCACCGAGCGCCACAGCCGCAGCACCGGTCCCGCTCCGAGCTTCGAGCCGCGCTCGAAGACGGCCCGGAACATGGCGAAGTTCAGCGACACCCGCTTGATGCCGACGGTGTCGGCCTGCCCCAGCAGCTCGATGACCATGAACTCCAGCAGTCCGTTGTCGGAGTCCCGGTCGCGCCGCATCAGGTCCAGCGAGAGGCCGTCGCGCCCCCAGGGGACGAAGCTCAGCAGCGCCCGCAGCTCGCCCTGCCCGTCGTGGCACTCCAGCATCACGCACTGGCCGTCGTCGGGGTCGCCCAGGCGGCCCAGCGCCATCGAGAAGCCGCGCTCGGTCTGCCCGTCGCGCCAGGTGTCGGCGCGCTCCAGCAGGGTCTGCATCTCGTCGTCGGGAATGTCCGCGTGGCGGCGCACCCGTACGGTGTAGCCGGCCCGGCCGACCTTCTTGTGCGCCTGGCGCACGCCACGCATGGCGCGCCCCTCCAGGGTGAACTCGTCCACCTCGACGATGGCCTCGTCGCCCAGCTCCAGGGCGTTCAGCCCGTGCCGGGAGTAGACCGTGCCGCCCTCCTCGCTGGCGCCCATCACGGCCGGGACCCAGGCGTGCTCGCGGGCCTGGTCCAGCCAGCGGTCGATCGCCCCGGGCCAGGCCTCCACGTCGCCGATCGGGTCGCCCGAGGCCAGCGAGACCCCGCCGACCACCCGGTAGGCGACGGCGGCCTTCCCGGAGGGGGAGAACAGCACCGACTTGTCGCGGCGCAGCGCGAAGTAGCCCAGCGAGTCACGCTCCCCGTGCCGGTCCAGCAGCTCCCGCAGCCGCTTCTCGTCGTCGGGGCACAGGTACTCCTTGCCCTTGGGGGAGCGGAACAGCGCGTACAGCACCAGCAGGAAGATCAACGCGCTCATCGCGTTGATGGCGATGTCCACCCAGTGCGGGATGACGATGTTGCGGTAACCGGTTCCGGACGGGGCCAGGGTGTACACCCGCATGGCGGCGTACTGGATCCGGTGCCGCAGGAACGATCCGTCCGCCTCGTTGGTCAGGGTGACCAGCAGGGTGCCGACCAGGACGCCCACCGCGCCGCCGCCGACCAGGGCGGCCAGCGCCAGCCTGGGGTTGCTGCGGTCGCCCTTGGCGTGGAACTCCCTGCGGCCGACCAGCAGGGCGGCGAACATCAGCAGGGTGACGGTGGCCGAGGTCCAGTTGAACCAGTGCTCCCTGACCTCCGGGTAGAGCGCCAGCAGCAGGGCCATCAGGAACACGTAGAGGCCGACGACGATCACGTTGAAGATCCAGGCCGCGCGTTTGCGGCGGCGCATCATCATGGCCAGGAACAGCGCCAGGGCACCCGAGGTGAACCCGGCGGTGATCATGTACGGGGTGAAGAAGTCGCCGGTGTTGTGCCGGGTCACCTGGCTGTGGAATGGGGCTGAGACGGCTCCGAGGAAGTTGAGTACCGCGGCCACCCGCAGGTACCAGACCGCGAACACGGCGGCGCGAGGGCGCCAGACCGCGAGTCGGTTCGGTGCAGTTTCGGACGACACGTCCCTCCCCATCCTTTATAGGTGAATCCTCATAATTGCATAACATTTCCGCAACATCGTCGCCCGGAACGCCGAGAGCCCGCCCCCCGAACGGCGGGGGGCGGGCTCTGGCTACGGTCTGACGCCGAGGGCTCTCACCTCGGGGTCAGTACGGGGTCAGCGGGTGGTCCGTACGGGGTCACCGACGGCGCAGCACCTTCTCGAAGACTCCGGCGATCACCGCGTGACCGGTCGGGTTGGCGTGGATGTCCTGGTACTGGGTGCACTCCCAGGTCCAGGCGCAGATCCTGGCCACGTTCAGCGGAACCGTGCCGAACACCGGGAGGGTGGCCTGGTCGGTGAAGTCGTCCGTGGAGAACGCCTTGGCCACGTCGGCCAGCCTGAACCCGCTCTTCCACAGCCCCTGGTCGATGACGCCGTTCAGGGTGTCCGACAGCACCGTGGACTGCTGGGCCTCGGCCTGACCGGTGGCCCCGGTCAGCCAGACCGCCAGGAACGGGTCGTAGTAGTTCATCCCGGCGTACTGCGGGGCGCCCCAGCCCTGGCCGCCGGCCCGGCGCAGCCCCGAGGCGATCTGCGGCAGCTGGGTGGCGACCGTGGCGATGCCCTTGGCGGTGCAGGCCTGGTCGATGCCGGTGGCACTGAGACAGCCGTCCACGTCGTTGGCGCCGATGTCCAGGGTCACGTACTCCACCTCGCCGCGGTGCGCCCGCAGGAACGCCTCGGCCGCGCCCAGCTGCGAGGTCGCCCCCGGGTAGCTGCAGATGCCGCCGGCGATCATCGTCTCGGTGGTCTCGCCGCTGCAGCCCAGCTTGACGTGGACCAGCGTCGGGTCCTGCTTCTTCAGCCGGGTGTACAGCTGGTCCGTGTAGGACACGTCGGTGTTGGTGCGGACGTTCGGCTGGTAGCCGGCCGCCAGCGAGTCCCCGAGCGAGACGTAGTAGTGCGGCTGCGGATGGTGCCGTCCGCCCCGGTCGTGCGCGGACGCGGTGCCGGTCATCGCCGCGGTGGCCAGGGCCACGGTCGCGAGGACGCCGAAGGCGCGGCGCAGCCGGGAGGTGGTGCTGGGCATAGGTGGTGCCCCCCTTGTGGGAGGAGCCGCGACGGTGCGACTCCTGATCCCAGGGAGTATCCCAACTCACCGGTAGCTTGTGGCAATACCCGTGCAAGGAACGGTGCCGCCGCCCCCTCGACCCAGGAGTCGAGGGGGCGGCGGGGTACGGGCGGTCAGGCGGTCGGATGCGGGACGGTGGGGCGCCGACCTGAGTCGGTGTCAGCTCGCTGGGCTCCAGTAGTCGCCGGCCATCACGATGTAGACCAGCATCTTGATGGTCTCGCCGTAGTAGGCGTCACCGAACGGGTTGGACGCCAACTGCTTCCAGATGGCGTCGGTCCAGGCCTGGTCGCCGGAGGCCATCGCCGCCGGGCCGACCGAGTCGCCGGCCTCCTCGGCCTGGGTGTCGCCGGAGACGTTGCCGTTGGCGCAGTTCAGCTTCACGTGCGGCTGGACCTTGGCCGGGTTCCCGCCGGACAGCGACTTCAGGCAGGCCGACTCCAGCTTGGCCACCCTGTAGGCGGTGGCCGCCGTGGTCGAACCGTTCACCAGGGCGGCGGTGCCCAGGTGCCAGGGCACCCGGATGGAGTTGTAGCCGACGATGTTGTCGGGCTGGTCCTCCTGGTAGTCGGCGGGGGCCGGCTTGGGGCTGGTCCCGTTGGCGCCGACCACGAAGTCCGACAGCAGGCCCGAGCTCGCCGAGTACGAGGCGGTGAACTCGTTGATGACCGCCTCGGTGCGGGTGACCACCTTGCTCCAGTCGTGCGCGGTGTCGTACTTGGCGAACGCCCGCAGGTGGTCCAGCATCATGTCGGACGGCCGGGTGTCGGTGCTCGGGCCGTCGTCCTCGCACTTCAGGTGGCCGTCCGAGGCCACGTCGTGGGCGTAGACGCTGGCCAGCCAGGCCTTGGCGTCGGCGGTGTAGCCGCCCCACTGCTGGTCGGCCAGGATCAGGCCGTAGCCCACGTCGAGGTCGCCGTCGGTGGCCGAGTCCGGGGTGCCGCTGTCGGTGTACTTGCAGCTCTTGCCGTCGAGCTGCCACTCCATCAGGCCGTCGGCGTCCTTGTGGTCCTTGACCAGCTGCCACAGCCCGTTGAACTCGGTCTGCGCGCTGCTGTCGTAACCGGCCATCAGCGGCACGATGTTCATGCCGTAGCCCTGCGCCTCGGAGACCGTGCCGTTGTTGGGGGCGTCGTCGTCGCCCTTGGTGGAGACGTAGTACTCGTTCGAGGCACAGCCCTTGACCAGGTAGGTCTTCTTCCAGGAGTCGTACTGCTTCTCCACCGCGGCGTCCCGGCTGGACTGCGACGCCGAGGGCAGCACGCCGACCTTGTAGGTGACGTGGGTGGGGAAGGGCTTCGCCGGAGTGGTGGCGGCCGAGGCGCTGGCTCCGCCGGTGACGGCGAGACCCAGGCAGATACAGCCGGCCGCCGCGACCGTGGCGACCATCTTCCGTGCGGGAGAGCGCAACTGACGAACCATCTGGTGGTTCTCCTTCGTGGGGGAAGGGTGCCTGTTTATAAGTTAGGAAAGTTTCCTAACTCGATTTCGGCAAGGATGGCCCGCTTGCCGGTGCGCAGTCAAGGGTGTGGCGGGACTTCCGCCCAGGTTCTGCCCGGCTACTACTCAGGAAGGTTGTCGAACGGGGCCACCAGCTGCCGCAGCAGTCCGGCGAGCTCCCCGCGCTGAGCTGTGGAGAGCTCCGCCAGCAGGGCGCGTTCGTGCGCCAGCAGCCCGGCCAGCGCCTGGTCCGCGAGATCGCGGCCGGCCCCGGTCAGCCGCACCAGCACCCCGCGCCGGTCGCCCGGATCGGGCAGCCGCTGGACCAGTCCCTTGACCGCGAGCCGGTCGATACGGTTGGTCATCGTCCCCGAGGTGACCAGAGTCTGCGTCAGCAGCTGTCCGGGGGAGAGCTGGTACGGGGAGCCGGCCCGGCGCAGCGCGGTCAGGACGTCGAACTCCCACGGCTCCAGGTTGTGCTCGGCGAAGGCGGTGCGCCTGGCCCGGTCGAGGTGGCGGGCGAGCCTGCTGATCCGACTGAGCACCTCGAGCGGTTCCACGTCGAGGTCCGGGCGCTCTCGGCGCCACGCAGCGACCAGCCGGTCGACCTCGTCCTCCATGGTTGATCAGTGTAGTGGGCGGTGTGTCGACATGAAGTCTCTTGACATCAAGAAAAGGTATCGGTCAGACTCGAAGTATCTTGACGTCAAGATATATGGAGGCTTCGCCCATGACCGGCACCGCGACCAGCACCACCTGGGACCCCGCCCAGTACCTCCGCCACGCCGACCACCGCAGCCGGCCCTTCCACGACCTCGTCGACCGCGTCCCCGGCACCCCGGCCCGCATCGTCGACCTCGGCTGCGGGCCCGGCAACACCACCGCCACCCTCACCGACCGCTGGCCCGACGCCGCCCTCACCGGCATCGACCACTCGCCGCAGATGATCGAACAGGCCCGCGCCGACCACCCCGGTCTCGCCTTCCGCATCGGCGACATCACCACCTGGGACCCGGCCGAGGACGGCAACCCCGACCTGATCCTCTCCAACGCCGCCCTCCAATGGGTCCCCGGCCACGCCGACCTGCTGCCCCGTTGGACCGAAGCGCTCCCGGCCGGCGGCACCCTCGCCTTCCAGATCCCCGGCAACTTCGACGCCCCCACCCACACCCTGCTCGCCGAACTCCGCGGCAGCGCCCGCTGGAACGGCCGCCTGGCCGGCACCGAACGCCCCGCCGTCCTGGAACCCGCCGACTACCTGGCCCGGCTCAGCGCCCTGGACTGCACCGTCGACGCCTGGGAGACCACCTACTACCAGACCCTGACCGGCGCCCACCCGGTCCTCGACTGGATGCTCGGCACCGGGCTGCGCCCCGCCCTCGCCGCCCTCACCGACCCCGCCGAACGCGCGGACTTCCTCGCCGAGTACGGCGCCCTCCTCGACCGTGCCTACCCGGCCACCCGCCACGGCACCGTGCTCCCGTACCGGCGCATCTTCGTCATCGCCACCAGGAAGTGAGGGCCGCGGCCTCATGATCGTCTCCATCGACCACGTCCAGCTGGCAGCGCCACCCGGCAGCGAGGACGCGCTGCGCGGCTACTACACGGGGATCCTCGGCCTGGAGGAGATCCCCAAACCGCCGGTACTGGCGCGACGCGGCGGCTGCTGGTTCCAGACCCCCGGCGGCGGCGTCCAACTGCACCTCGGGGTGGAGACCCCCTTCGTACCCGCCAGGAAGGCCCACCCGGCCCTGCGCATCCAGGGCATCCACGCCTACGCGGAGCGCATCGCCGCCCTCGGCGCCCCCGTCAGCTGGGACGACGACCTCCCCGGCCACCACCGCTTCTACTCCAGCGACCCGGTCGGCAACCGCATCGAGTTCCTCGAACCCATGGCCGTCGGCCCGGCCGACGGCCGACGCCGCTAGCTCTTCCGGCGGCCCACCAGTTGGGGGCGGCGTTCCATGCCCTCCAGGCCGTGCCAGGCCAGGTTCACCAGGTGGGCGACGACCTCGGCCTTCTTCGGCTTCCGCACGTCCAGCCACCACTGACCCGTCAGCGCGACCATCCCCACCAGCATCTGCGCGTACATCGGCGCCAGCTTCGCGTCATAGCCCCGCGACTTGAACTCATGGCCCAGGATGTCCTCGACCTGCGTCGCGATGTCGTTGATCAACGACGCGAACGTCCCCGTCGACTGCGCCACCGGCGAATCCCGCACCAGGATCCGGAAGCCGTCCGTCGACGTCTCGATGTAGTCCAGCAGGGCGAACGCCGCCTCCTCGCACAGCTCCCGCGGATGGCCGCCCGTCAACGAACCGGTCACCATGTCCAGCAGCAACTGCATCTCGCGGTCCACCACGACCGCGTACAGCCCCTCCTTGCCGCCGAAGTGCTCGTACACCACCGGCTTGGACACCCCGGCCTTCGCCGCGATCTCCTCCACCGACGTCGCCTCGTAGCCGCGCTCCGCGAACAGCGCACGGCCCACGTCCAGCAGCTGCTCCCGCCGTTGCTTCCCGCTCATCCGGACCCGGGTGGCCCGCGCCGCCGGAGCCTTCCTGGTCCGTGCGCCCCCCGCCCCCCGGCCGGCCCGCGCGGGCGCGGGTGGATCTCCTGGATCCCCCGCGCCGTCCGACCCACTGCTGCTCTCGTTCACAGGACCATCATGCCGCGCGCCGGGCCTCGATCCGCTCCGGGCTGGGCCAGCGGACATCCCGAGCCCACCCGGCCAGTTCGAACCAGCGGATCAGCCGCGCCGAGGAGTCGATCTGCCCGCGCAGCACCCCGTGCCGCGCCGAGGTCGGATCGGCGTGGTGCAGGTTGTGCCAGGACTCGCCGCAGGACAGCACCGCCAGCCAGGCCACGTTCCCGGAACGGTCCCGCGACTTGAACGGGTGCTTGCCCACCGCGTGGCAGATCGAGTTGATCGACCAGGTCACATGGTGCAGCAGCGCCACCCGGACCAGCGAGCCCCAGAAGAACGCCGTCAGCGCGCCTTCCCAGGACCACGACCACAACCCGCCGACCAGCGGCGGAAGCAGGATCGAGGTGAGCGTGAAGAAGGCGAACTGGCGCGAGATCCAGGAGATGTCCCGGTCCCGGACCAGGTCCGGTGCGTAGGTCTGCTGCGGGGTCTGCTCCTCGTCGAACAGCCACCCCATGTGCGCCCACCACAGGCCCTTCAGCAGCGCCGGGACGGACTCGCCGTAGCGCCAGGGGGAGTGCGGGTCGCCGTCCTTGTCGGAGAACTTGTGGTGCTTGCGGTGGTCCGCCACCCAGCGCACGATCGGGCCCTCGATGGCCAGGCTGCCGGCCACGGCCATCCCGATCTTCAGCGCGCGGTTGGCCTTGAACGAGCCGTGGGTGAAGAAGCGGTGGAAGCCGACGGTGATCCCGTGGCAGGCGGTGAAGTACATCACCACCATGATCACGACATCGTGCCAGCCCAGGCCCCATCCCCAGGCCACCGGGATCGCGGCCAGCACGGCGAGGAACGGCACCGCGATGAACGAGGCCAGCGCGAAGCGCTCCGCCGCCCCCTGCTTCTCCCCGCCCCGGGTGGCCGAGATCATGGCCGGCGGCCGTGGCTGCTTGTCTCCTTCGAACCCC
This sequence comes from Streptacidiphilus jeojiense, assembly GCF_000719095.1. GTDB lineage: Bacteria > Actinomycetota > Actinomycetes > Streptomycetales > Streptomycetaceae > Streptacidiphilus > Streptacidiphilus jeojiensis. Next base: position 195,378 of record NZ_JOEH01000003.1, read on the forward strand.
TCGGACTGCGGCATAGCGGATGTCGCAGCAACGGCGACGGTCTCCTCGGCGGGTTGGATCGTCATAGCGGCTACCTCATGCTGGTTCAGGGATGCGGCGCGGAGACGGGCGAGGGCCGACGGATCGTCCGCCCGCCCGGTCGACCGTCCCTACGGGTCCGTAACTTACGGCATCGTAGGTTGATTGCCCCAGGACACGCACTTCCAACCACACCGGGCGTGGCGGGCACCCGCGTGGCGGGTACGTCGTGGGGGAGGCGGGGCATCGCCGCAGCTGCCGCCCTGGCCACCGACAAGTCGACATTCGCAAACCGAGTTCCCGATCATGGCGCGAATCGCTCGAACGTGTGCTCCGAACGAGTTTTCCCGCGGGCACCTGACGCCGGCGGCGAGGCTCTGCCCATGGACGACGAACAGGACCTGCGCGAGCAGGTGGTCGCACTGCGGCGTGCCGGAATGAGCCGCCGTCAGATCAGGGACGAGCTCAGGATCTGGAACAACGACAAACTGAACCGCCTGCTCAAGGGCGAGCCCCCGCCCGAATGGACGAAACGCCCCAACGCCAAGGACGACCTGCGCGCGCAGGCTCGGGAACTTCGGCGCGCGGGTAGGACCTACGACGAGATTCAGGACGCGCTGGGGGTCTCCAAGAGCTCGGTCTCGCTCTGGGTGCGTGATCTGCCGAGGCCGGCGCGCAGGCAGGGCGGTGAGCAGCGCCGTCAGTACATGCAGGACATCTGTTGGGCACCTCGGAGGGAGCTGCGGGAGAACGAGCGAAAGATCACCAAGGCCGCCGCTGCGCGAGAGATCGGGGAGATGACGGATCGCGAGATCTTCATCGCCGGGATCGGCCTCTACTGGGCGGAGGGGAACAAGGACAAGAGCTACGCTCGCCGCGAGCGCGTCAACTTCGTCAACAGCGACCCGAACATGATCCGGGTTTTCCTTGCCTGGCTCGACCTGGTCGGTGTCGATCGCTCCAGGCTCAGGTTCGCGGTGCAGATCCATGAGTCCGCCGACGTCGAAGCCGCCGAGGGCTACTGGCGTGAGTTGGTCGGGGCTGCGAGTACGTCGTTCTGCAAGACGACGCTCAAGAGGCACAATCCGAAGACCAACCGCAGAAACATCGAGGACGGCTATCGAGGCTGCTTGGCGATCCGCGTGCTCGAAGGCGCGGAGCTTTATCGTCGCATCGAGGGCTGGTGGTACGGCATAGTAGGAGCCACGCAGGAGCACAACAGCGCAGCTGGAAGCAGCTGATGTCCGTTTTATTCCTGAAATTCCGCTGTGGTGTAACCTGGCAGCACACGGGGTTTTGGTCCCCTTGGTCCAGGTTCAAATCCTGGCAGCGGAGCGTTGCAACTTCTGGCGGGGTCAGGTCCGGTTCGGGACCTGGCCCCGCTTCCCGTATCCCGGCCACTTCGCCGTGGCCGGTATCCTCGGTCCAGTCCGGGATCGCCTGTGCGGAGCCTTCTGGTGTCCCCGGCGGACCCTTTGTACCTCCCGATCGAGGAGCCTCCTGCTGTGAGCTTCAACCCGCCGGTCGCTGTTGTCGTTCTCGCTGCTGGCGAGGGCACCCGGATGAAGTCGGCGGTGTTGCCGAAGGTGCTGCATCCGATGTGCGGGCGCACGCTCGTGGGGCATGCGCTGGCTGCCGCCCGGGAGCTGACGCCGGAGCAGGTGATCGTCGTCATCGGGCACATGAAGGACAAGGTCGCCGCTCACCTCGCCGAGGTCGACCCCGGGGCCCGGACCGTGGTGCAGGAGCAGCAGAACGGGACCGGTCACGCCGTGCGGGTGGCGCTGGAGGCGCTGGCCGCCGACGGGATCACGCTGGACGGGACGGTCGTGGTGAGCACCGGGGACACCCCGCTCCTCACCGGGGACACCCTGCGCCGGCTGGTCGAGGCGCATGCGACCGACGGCAACGCCGTCACCGTGCTGACGGCGGAGGTGCCGGATGCGACCGGCTACGGCCGGATCGTGCGCGGGCCCAGCCACGAGGTGCGGGCGATCGTGGAGCACAAGGACGCCTCCGAGGCGCAGCTCGCCATCGCGGAGATCAACTCCGCCGTCTACGCCTTCGACGGCAAGCTGCTGGCCGAGGGTCTGGGCCAGGTGCGGACGGACAACAGCCAGGGTGAGGAGTACCTGACCGACGTACTCGGCATCCTGCGGGAGGCGGGGCACCGGGTGGGTGCGCTGGTGGCCGGGGACTACCGGGACATCCTGGGGATCAACGACCGGGTGCAGCTCGCGGAGGCCCGGCGGATCATGAACGACCGGCTGCTGGAGCGGGCGATGCGGGCCGGGGTGACCGTGGTGGATCCGGCGTCGACCTGGCTGGACGTGCAGGTGTCGTACGAGCAGGACGCGGTGATCCTGCCCAACACCCAGCTGCAGGGGGCCACCTCGATCGGGGCGGGCGCCGAGGTGGGGCCGAACTGCACGTTGAAGGACACCAGCGTGGGTGCCGGGGCTGTTGTGAGCAATGCCACAGCCCAGCGCTCGGTGGTCGGGGCGGGCGCGAACGTGGGCCCGTACGCCTATCTGCGACCCGGGACGGTACTGGGTGCCAAGGGCAAGATCGGGACCTATGTGGAGACCAAGAACGCGGTCATCGGGGAGGGGACGAAGGTCCCGCACCTCAGCTATGTGGGCGACGCCACAATCGGCGACGGGACCAACATCGGCGCGGCCTCGGTCTTCGTGAACTACGACGGCGTGATCAAGCACCACACCACCATCGGCAGCCACTGCCGGACCGGCGCGGACAACATGTTCGTCGCTCCGGTGACGGTCGGGGACGGTGCTTACACGGCGGCAGGTTCCGTTATCTACAAGGACGTTCCGGCCGGCGCCCTCGGTGTCACCCGTCCGCAGCAGCGCAATGTTGAGGGATGGGTGGAGCGGAAGCGTCCGGACACGGCGGCGGCTCGCGCGGCGGAGGCCGCGCGCTCCGAGGATGCTCCGAGCGCCCCCTGACATGCCCCCTGGTGGGCCCCGAACTGCCCCGGAAGGCGTCTCGCGGGTCGACCCGGAGGCGACGGGAGCTGCCGCGTCCGCGTAACCTGGGGGACATCCAAGCGCCGCGAGCCTGTGTTTGTCGTCGGTGCTCCAGCCAACCCCCCAGCAGCTGCGCCGCGCTCTGCGGCGAGCTGAGGCGCGCGTCAGCTACGCAATGAGGAGACGGTGCAGTGACCGGGATCAAAACGTCCGGTGAGAAGAACTTGATGCTCTTCTCCGGCCGCGCACACCCCGAGTTGGCCCGGGAGGTGGCAGAGCAGCTGGGCGTGGACCTTGTCCCCACCAAGGCGCTGGACTTTGCCAACGGTGAGATCTACGTCCGCTACGAGGAGTCGGTGCGCGGCGCGGACGCGTTCGTGCTGCAGAGCCACACGGCGCCGATCAACCAGTGGATCATGGAGCAGCTCATCATGATCGACGCCCTGAAGCGGGCGTCGGTCAAGAGCATCACCGTGATCATGCCCTTCTACGGCTACGCCCGGCAGGACAAGAAGCACCTGGGCCGCGAGCCCATCTCGGCCCGTCTGGTCGCGGACCTGCTGAAGCAGGCCGGCGCGCACCGGCTGATGTCGGTGGATCTGCACACCGCGCAGATCCAGGGCTTCTTCGACGGCCCGGTGGACCACCTGTTCGCGCTGCCGCTGCTGGCGGACTACGTGGGCGGCAAGGTCGACCGCGAGCGGCTGACCATCGTGTCGCCGGACGCCGGCCGGGTGCGGGTGGCGGACCAGTGGTCGGACCGCCTGGGTGCGCCGCTGGCGATCATCCACAAGCGCCGTGACCCGAACGTCGCCAACAAGGTGATGTCGGCCGAGGTCGTCGGTGACGTCAAGGACCGGGTGTGCGTGCTGGTCGACGACATGATCGACACCGGTGGCACGATCTGTGCCGCCGCCGACGCGCTGTTCGAGCAGGGCGCCGCGGACGTGATCGTGGCGGCGACGCACGGTGTGCTGTCGGGTCCGGCCGCGGACCGGCTGAAGAACTCGCGGGCCAGCGAGTTCGTGTTCACCAACACCCTGCCGACGCCGGGCGAGCTGCAGATGGACAAGGTGACCACGCTCTCGATCGCCCCGCTGATCGCCCGGGCGATCCGTGAGGTCTTCGACGACGGCTCGGTGACCAGCCTGTTCGACGGCGCGCACTGAAACACGGCTCAACTGATCGTTTTGGGACCCTCGCCGGGTATCGGCTAGACTGCTGGAATTGCTCGGCGAGGGAGTTCCCACTCCGTTATCGACGCGCTGCTCCACTTACTGGTGTGGCTGTGCTGCCGCCGGGTGACTCATCCCTGATTCTTCGGGTGAGGTTCTGCCGGCGGCTTTTTGCTGAGCTCACCCGGATGGCACCCGCCCCCGTGCAAGGAGTGCCGTCATGGCCGAGATCCGTCTGGAAGCCCAGCCCCGCAACGAGTTCGGCAAGGGTGCGGCGCGCCGCGCCCGTCGTGAGGGCCTGGTCCCCGGGGTCGTCTACGGCCACGGCACCGAGCCGGTCCACATCAACCTGCCGGGCCACGACCTGATGCTGGCGCTGAAGACCCCGAACGCCCTGATCTCCATCCCGGTGGACGGCAAGGACGAGTTCGTGCTGCCGAAGGCCGTGCAGCGCGACCCGATCAAGCGCAACCTCAAGCACGTCGACCTGATCCTGGTGAAGCGCGGCGAGAAGGTCACCGTCGAGATCCAGATCAACACCGAGGGCGAGCTGGCCCCCGGCGGCAACCTGCTGGAGCACGTCCTCAACACCCTCCCGCTGGAGGCCGAGGCCACCCACCTGCCCGAGTCGGTCACCATCTCCATCGAGGGCTTGACCGCCGGCGACTCCGTCCTGGCCAAGGACATCACCCTGCCCAAGGGTTCGACCCTGGCCGTCGAGCCGGAGACCGTCGTGCTGCACGTCGTCTCCGCGCAGGCCGAGGCCCCGGCCGAGGACGCCGCCGAGGACGAGGCCGCCGCCGAGGCCTGATCGGCCCGGCTGTACCGCTGTCCTGCTGTTCCGTCGTACCCCGCCGCTGCCCCGGTCCCCGCTGACCGGGGCAGCGGCATACCCGAAGGAGTCTCACGGTGAGCGAGGAGTACACGGGTCCGTGGCTCGTGGTGGGCCTCGGCAATCCCGGTCCCGAGTACGCGGGCAACCGCCACAACATCGGGGCGATGGTGGTGGACCTGCTGGCCTCGCGGATCGGGGCGAAGTTCAAGGCGCACAAGAGCCGCAACCAGGTGGTCGAGGGCCGGCTCGGGGGCCGGCGGGTGGTGCTGGCCAAGCCGAACTCGTACATGAACGTGTCCGGCGGCCCGGTGACGGCGCTGCGCGACTTCTACAAGGCGCCGCTGGACCGGATCGTGGTGGTCCACGACGAGTTGGACATCGACTACGCGACGCTGCGGCTGAAGCTGGGCGGCGGCGACAACGGCCACAACGGACTGAAGTCGCTGACGAAGTCGATGGGTCCGGACTACTACCGGGTGCGGGCCGGCATCGGCCGTCCGCCGGGCCGGATGGAGGTCGCGGACTTCGTCCTCAAGGACTTCTCCTCGACCGAACGCAAAGAGTTGGCCTGGTTCGTCGACCGCACCGCCGACGCGGTGGAGGCCCTGCTCTCCGAGGGCCTGGAGCGGGCCCAGGGAACGTACAACTCCTAAGCAGGCCCTAAGCGGTCCCTAAGCGACCCTGGGGATTTCCTGAGCCGATCGTGCCCTGACGGCCCTGCCCGCACACGGGGTGGGGCCGTCGGCGTGCCCGGGGTACGGCCGCACGCTGGTGTTTTCCTGTCGGGGAGGGCCGCAGGGGGCCATGTCTATCGAATCGTTATGCGGCACATGTTTGGGTGCTTTGTGGCTCTCGTGCCGTTTTGGTCCGTCAAAACCCCTGGTGGGCAGGCGCATTGCCGGGTTTGGAGTGAATTGACAAGGCTCCGTGGTGAAAAGACGATGTGTGGTGCTCATGGGGGTGGCGTGCATGACATCGCCGTTCTTCCCGGTTCGACGCCCGTCTCACGGGTGGCGCTGGTGAGCCCATGGCTGCATCCGCCTGGTTTTGTCCAGTTAGGGGAAGACGTGTCCATATCCCGCCGTACTGCCTTTGCAGTGCGTTCTCTCGGCGTGGCCTCCGCCGCAGGCGCTCTCGCGCTCGGCGTTGCAGGTAGCGCCTTCGCTTGCGCGGCCGCCGACTTCACCGGTACCGCCGCGTGCCAGCAGTCCTCCGGCAACGCCCTGCTCACCATCAAGGACAGCGACGGAAGCCGTACTCACGCGACGGTTGAGATCGACTACAACGGCCAGAAGGTCGGCAGCGTCGAGTTCCACGCGACCCGCCAGGACAAGGCCAACACGCAGACCGTCGTGGTCCCCTGGGAGACCTCCGGCAGCTGGACCTTGACGGCTCAGGCCGACAACTACAACTTCGGAAACAACAAGCCGAAGAGCATCCCCGTGCCGGGCGGTGACTGCGGGCAGCCCAGCACCCCGCCGAGCCAGTCCGCGAGCCCCTCGGAGTCGGCGCCGGCTTCGGAGTCGGCCTCGGCCTCCGCTTCCGCCTCTGAGTCCGCGCCCGCGTCGGCCTCGGCCTCCGCTTCGGAGTCCTCCTCCGCCCCGGTCGTGGTGCCCAGCGCCTCGGCTTCGGCTTCCAGCAGTGTCGAGGCGACCACCTCGCCGTCCGCGTCCACCGCGGTCGAGGCGACGGCCTCGCCCACCGGCACCGTGCTGGCCAGCACCGGTGGCGGCAGTGATGCCGGTCTGTTCGCCGGGATCGGCGCCGTCCTGGTCGCCGCCGGTGGCGCCACGGTGTTCTTCCTGCGCCGTCGGGCCGCGGGCAGCCACGCCTGATCCAGCAGTAGCTGACACGACGGAAAGGCCCGCACTCCCCGGCCGGGGAATGCGGGCCTTTCCGTTCAGTGCGTCTGACGCCGGATCAGCCGGTGTTGCGCAGCCCGGCCGCGATGCCGTTGACGGTCAGCAGCAGGGCGCGGGAGCGCAGCGGGTCCTCCGGGAGCCCCTGGGCGGCGTCCTCGCGCTGACGGCGCAGCAGGGCCACCTGGAGGTAGGAGATCGGGTCCAGGTAGGCGTCGCGGATGGCGAAGGTCTGCTTCAGCACCGGGGTGTGCTCCAGCAGTTCGTTCTCGCCGGTGATCCGCAGCACCTCCTTGAGGGTGAGCGCGTGCTCGGCCTCGATGAGGTCGAAGATGTGCTTGAGGTTGCCGGGGACGAGCTGGTCGACGTAGTGGCGGGCGATCCGCAGGTCGGTCTTGGCCAGCGTCATGGCGACGTTGGACAGGAAGTTGCGGAAGAAGTGCCACTCGTTCTGCATCTCGTCGAGGATGTCGCCGAGTCCGGCGTCGCGGGCGGCGGCGAGTCCGGCGCCGACGCCGTACCAGCCGGGGACGATCTGCCGGGACTGGGTCCAGCCGAAGACCCAGGGGATGGCGCGCAGCCCGTCCAGTCCTGCTCCGCTGTCGGGGCGGCGGCTGGGGCGGGAGCCGAGGTGCAGTGAGGCGAGCTGGTCGACCGGGGTGGCGGCGAAGAAGTAGGCCGGCAGGTCCGGGTCCTCGACCAGGCGGCGGTAGGCGGTGTGGGCGCCGTCGGAGACGGTGTCCATGGTGGCGTCCCAGCGGGCCAGGGCCTCGGGGGACTGCCGCGGTGCGGTGTGCAGGGCGCTGGCCTCCAGCGTGGCGGAGACCGTGAGCTCCAGGTTCTCCCTGGCCAGGGCGGGGATGAGGTACTTGTCGGAGATCACCTCGCCCTGCTCGGTGACCTTGATCTCGCCTTCCAGGGTCCCGTAGGGCTGGGCCAGGATGGCCTCGTGGGAGGGGCCGCCGCCGCGGCCGACGGTGCCGCCGCGGCCGTGGAAGAGCCGCAGCCGGATGCCGTAGCGGTGGGCGACGTCGCGCAGCCGGCGCTGGGCGCGGTGGATCTCCCACTGGCTGGTGGTGATGCCGCCGAACTTGGAGGAGTCGGAGTAGCCGAGCATGACCTCCTGGATGTCGCCGCGCAGCGAGACCAGCCGGCGGTAGGAGGGGTCGCGCAGCATCTCGTCGAGGATGGTGTCGGCGGCCTTGAGCTCGTCGGTGGTCTCCAGCAGCGGGACGATGCCGACCCTGGCGACGCCGGCGTGCAGGTCGATCAGGCCGGCCTCGCGGGCCAGCACGGCGGCGGCGAAGACGTCGTCGGCGCCCTGGCACATGGAGATGATGTAGCTCTCCACGATCTCGTCGCCGAAGCGGTCGAAGCTGTCGCGGACGGTCTCGAAGACGCCGAGGGTCTTGGCTCCGGCGGCGTCCAGCGGGGCCGGGGTGGGGGCCAGCGGGCGGCGGGACTTGAGCTCCTTGGCGAGCAGCCGCTGCCGGTACTCGCGCGGCATGTCGGTGTAGCGCCAGGCCTCCTCGCCGAGCCGGTCGAAGAGCTGGCCGAGGGCGTGGTGGTGGGCGTCGGCGTGCTCGCGGACGTCCATGGTGGCCAGCTGCAGGCCGAAAGCGGAGATGGTGCGGATGGAGCGGGAGAGCCGTCCGTCGGCGATGAGCTGGCCGCGGTGCTCGCGCAGCGAGTCCTGGATCACCTGGAGGTCGGCGAGCAGCGGCGCGGTGCCGAGGTAGTCGCGGCCCTCGACGTGCGGGGTGCCGTTGGCGAGCCGCTCGCGGGTGTTGATCAGCTTCTGCCGGATCGCGGTGGCCTTGAGCCGGTAGGGCTCCTCGGCGTTCATCCGCTTGTAGCGGGGGCTGATCTCGGGCAGCGCCTCCAGGTCGGTGGCGAGCGAGGTGAGCAGCTCCTCGCTGGCGCCGGAGAGCCGGACCGAGGAGGACAGCTGGTCGCGCAGCTCGTTGACGACGTCCAGGGCGTCCTTGATGCCGTACTCGTGCTGCAGCAGCAGGACGTCCAGGGTGACCGCGGGGGTGACGTTGGGGTTGCCGTCGCGGTCACCGCCGATCCAGGTGCCGAAGCTGAGCGGCCGGACGCCGTCGGGGATCGCGATGCCGACCCGGGCCAGTTCCTCGTTGAGCTCCTCCAGCACGTCGGGGACGGCGCGCTTGTAGAGCTCGTCGAGGTAGTAGACGGCGTTGCGGGCCTCGTCGGAGGGCTCGGGGCGGGCGATGCGCAGCTCGTCGGTCTGCCAGAGCAGGTCGATGACCTCGGCGAGGCGGCGGTCGGCCTGGCGGCGGCCGCTGGGGCGGGTCGGGGTGTCGGTCTGCTCCAGCAGTTCGGCGATCCGGCGCAGCTTGGTGAGGACGCTGCGGCGGGCGGCCTCGGTGGGGTGCGCGGTGAACACCGGGCGCACGGCGAGGTGCGACAGCGCGTCGCTGACCTGCTGCGGGTCGGCGTCGGCGAGCTTGTCGGCGGTGCGGGAGAGCAGCGAGCCCTCCTGGGCGCGGTGGACGCCGAGTTCGCGGCCGCGGTGCACCTGCTCGGTGACGTTGGCGAGGTGGAAGTAGGTGGAGAAGGCCCGGACCAGCTTGGCGGCGGTCTCCAGGTCGGTCTCCTCCAGCAGCGCGGCCGCGGCCGCGCCGTCGCTGCGGGTGAGTGCGCGTACCTGCTCGACCAGGTCGAGGAGTTCCTGGCTCTCCTGCCTGACCAGGGTCGCGCCGAGGAGTTCGCCGAGTCGGCGGATGTCGGCGCGCAGGGCGCTGTTGTCGGCCTCGGCCGACGGCGCTCCCGGTGCTGCTGCCGCTGCTGCCGTTGCGGCGGCCTGGATTGCGTCGCTCACGCTGGTGCTCCCTGGTGCGGGTGGGTGGTACCGGTGGGTGGTGACCGGTGGTGGCGGGCTCCCGGACGGCGCTGTCCGACGCGACCAGCATAGGTGCGGGGTCGCCTCCGGCAGAGGTGGCGGCCGTATGCCGGACACAGCGGCGCGGGGGCCGCATAGGCTGGGCCCATGAGCATGGCGACGCCCGATGTGGGCGTGACGGGGATGCGGACCGGGTGGTGGACGAAGTTCTGGGCGCGGCGCCGCAGCATGTGGTTCGACCTGGGGGTCATGGCGCTGGCCTCGGCCGAGTGCGCTGCCAGTGCGGCGAGTTTCGCGACGAAACAGGGGGTGGGACTGCCCGGCTCGGCGCTGCTGGGCGTGTTCGGGGCGCTGGCGGCGGGCACGCTGCTGTTCCGGCGGCGCTGGCCGCTGCTGCCGGTGCTGGCGGCGTTGGCGACGATTCCGCTGTCGGCCGGGTACCTGCTGCTGATGGTGGGTCTGTACACGCTGGGCGCGTACAACACCGAGGGGGTGGCCAGGAAGTTCTCCGAGCGGCGGGCGATGTCGCTGCTGTGCGCGGTGGCGATCGTGGAGACCACGGTGGTGTCGGCGCTGACCATCGGCACGCAGCAGGCGGACGCGATCCGGCGCGGGGTGCCCAGCTACGCGCTGGTGATCATCTCGGTGCTGGTGTCGGTGGGGATCACCGTGGCGCCGACCATGCTGGGCCTGTACATCGGGGCCAGGCGGCGGCTGTGGGAGACCCTGCACGAGCGCGCGGAGGGTCTGGAGACTGAGCTGGCGCTGCTGGCCGAGCAGGCCACCGAGCGGGCCCGCCGGGCGCGGATGGAGGAGCGCACCCGGATCGCCAGGGAGATGCACGACGTGGTGGCGCACCGGGTGAGCCTGCTGGTGGTGCACGCCGGCGCGCTGGAGCGGGTGGTGCACAAGGACGCGGCCAAGGCGGCGGAGAGCGCCAAGCTGATGGGCGACATCGGCCGGCAGGCCCTGGACGAGCTGCGGCAGATCCTGGGGGTGCTGCGGACCGTGGAGACCGACGCGGTCAGCGGCGACGTCGCGGCCGCGGTGCTGGCGGTGCCCTCGTCGGACGGTCCTGGTCTGGCGGACGTGCCGCGGCTGGTGGACGAGTCCAGGGCGGCCGGGCTGCGGGTGCGGCTGACGGTGGGCGGGGCGCGGCGCGGGCTGAGCGAGGAGACCGAGCGGACGGCCTACCGGGTGGTGCAGGAGGCGCTGACCAATGTGCTGAAGCACGCCCCGGGGGCGGACGCCGAGGTAGTGCTCGCCTATGTGCCGGGCGGGGTGGCGCTGGCGGTGTCCAACAGCTGCCCGGACGGTGGCGGAGAGGGCGGAGAGGGCGGCGAGGGCGGCGGTGCCGAACGCACCCGGCGGTCGCTGCCCAGCGGTGGGAACGGCCTGGTCGGCATGCGCGAGCGGGTCACCGCGCTGGGCGGCACGTTCGCGGCGGAGCCGACGGGTGAGGGCGGTTTCCGGGTGGAGTGCCGGCTGACGGCGATGGGGGCGGCGGCGCGGTAGCGCGGCGTTGTGGGGCGGACGGGTGTGGGGGCGGACGGGGTGCGGGGGCCGGCGGGGCGCGGTGGGGATGGGGAGTGGAGTGCGGTGGGGAATGGGGCGGGTGCGATGATGCGCGCCTGTGCCGGTACTGCGTGGGGGTGGGTGTGAACGGGGCCGTGCTGCTGGGTGGGCTGGGACTGGCCGGGGTGGCGCTGCTGCTCCTGGGCGCGGCCGGGCTGGCCTGGCGCCGCGACGGCGAGGAGCTGCGGCTGCGGCGGGCGGTCCGGTGGGCGAAGGAGGCCGATCTGGCACTGCCGAGGGAGCTGGTGAACCCGCTGGCGGCCAGGTTGCAGCGGCGGACCCTGGTCGCGCTGATGCTGTCGGTGCTGATCGCGGTGCCGGTGGCCGCGCTGGAGGGCGGATATCTCGCCTCCGGGCTCCCGGACTCGGCCGCCGACCTGGCCTCGCCGCTGCGCGGACCCACGATCGCCCTGGTGCTGATGGCCCCCCTGCTGGTGGCCAATGCTGCGACGGGCCTGTGGGAGCTGGAACGGGCACGCCGCGCGGACGCCCTGCGGGGCAACCGGCCGGTGCACATCGGGCTGCGGCACGCGGTACCCACCTGGGCGGTGTGGGCGGTGCGGGTGCTGGCCCTCGCCCCGCCGGTGCTGGCCGGCGGGCTGCTGTGGTGGTTCCAGCGGCAGGGGCTCGCACAGGTCTTCAGCGTCTCCATGTTCGCGGCGCTGCTGGCGATGGCGATGGTGGCCCTGTACGGCGTCGAGAGCCGGCAGCTGGCCGTTCTGAACGGCCGCCAGGCGCCGGGCTCCCCGCAGGCGCTGGCCTTCGACGACGCCTTCCGGGTGCGGACCGTGCTCGACCTGGCGCCGTTGCTGCCGCTGGGCGTCTACCTGGCGGCCTCGCTACGACTCCGGTCCGTCCTGTCCGTGGTGGCGGCGCGGAACCCGGGGGCGGCGGCGCTGGCCGGGGACGTGTGGACGGTGCTGGGCATGACGGTGTTCTTCTTCGTGATCGTGCTCGGGCAGCCGAGCGTGCGTCGGTACTACCGTGGTCGCAGTGCACCACCGCTGCTGCCGCCCACCTCGGAGACCACACCGTGCTGATCACCCTCGACCCCGACTCCGCCGTCCCGCCGTTCGAGCAGGTGCGGGCGCAGATCGCCGAGCTGGCGCGGAGCGGGGAGGCGCCGGTGGGGACCAAGCTGCCGACGGTGCGGGGGCTGGCGGAGCAGTTGGGCCTGGCGGCCAACACCGTGGCCAAGGCCTACCGGGAGCTGGAGACCGCGGGGGTGGTGCAGACCCGGGGGCGGCACGGCACGGTGATCGCCGCGGCGGGGGACGCTTCGCTCGCGGCGGCGGCGCTGGCCGCTGAGCAGTACGCGGAGCGGGTTCGTGGGTTGGGCATCCCGGTTGAGCAGGCTCGTGCTGTGGTGGTGGCGGCGTTGGACGCGGCCTACGGGGGGTAGCTGCCGGTTTTCGGGTGCGGCAGGTGCATGGTTGCTGTTCGCGCAGTTCCCCGCGCCCCTGACATGTGCAACTGGCCCGCTTGCAATCACCTGGGGGCGCGGGGAACTGCGCGACAAGCCAGCTACGGTCCGCAGGTCACAGCGCGTCCGCGACGAAGCGCAGGCGCTCGGGGGTGCGGCCGGTGATGAGCAGGCTGAGGGCCTGGTCGACGGTCTGGCCCAGGAACCACTCGCCGCTGTGGTCCAGGCTGTGCACCCGGCCCAGGGCGTCGATCACCAGCAGGGCCTGCCCGTCCCGCTCCTCGCCCAGCGGGGCCAGCGGCAGCTCCAGGCAGCGGCCCAGGTCGGCCAGGGTGCGCGGCTGGTGCAGCCCCAGCAGCGGGTCGATGGTGAAGGCGGTGCGGGCCTGCTGGACGCCGGCGCCCTCCAGGGTCACCTCGATGCCGCCGAACTCGGCCCAGGCCTCGATCGCGGCGGGGAACACCGAGTGCCGGTGGCCCTCGTCGGAGAAGTGCCCGGAGAGGGTGTCGGCCCACTGCTCGGCGCGCGGCAGCTGCCTGCGCCCCGGATGCCAGCCGGCCTTGGCCAGCACCGAGGCGACCTCGGCCGGGAAGCGCGCGGCGGGGGCGGGGGCGGCTGCCGGAGGGACCCAGTCGTCGGTCATCGCGGTCACGCCCCCTTCGGCGCGAGGGCCACGGTCTGCACCCCGAAGTGGGCCAGCAGCGGCACGCAGGAGCGGCACGGCGGCTGGTGGGTGCCGTGCGCGGGGTCGCCCTCCTCGCGTATCCGCACCGAGGTCATCCGGGCGCCGCGCAGCGCCTTGCGCGCCTCGCCGTCGCTGAGCGGCTTGCGCGCGGCCCGCTTGGAGCGGTTGTCCTCGGCGGTGGTGAAGAACTGCGACAGCAGGACGGCCTCCGGGCAGCGTCCGGTGAACCGCTCGCGCTCCGACACCGGCAGTCCGGCCAGGAACCCGGAGACCAGCGGGTGCAGCTGCGGCGGCTGGTCGGCCTTGTCGCCGGCGCAGGTGTAGGTGTCGCCGCGCACCGACAGTGCGGAGGCGACGATCGGCATCAGGCTCTCCCGACGGTTCCTCAGAAGCGGTGCGGTGGCCGCCGGGCGGCGGTCCTCGGTTGTGTCCACGTACGGTCGTTCCTTCCCTGACTCCAGTTCCCCGGCGAGCGGTCCCGGCGTCCCACGGACTCACTGGCGGTGAGGGTGGAACGGGCGGTGGCTCCGCGGGGCAGCTGAGCGCGTGCGCACGGCGGAGCAGGGTACTTGCCGCGCGGCAGCCCCCGTTGGCGGGAGACGACCCGCCGCTGCTGCAGGACCCCAGCCTGCCAAATGCCGGTGACATTGAGGAAGTCGGGGTCCCGGCGGGGCCGCCGGGACGGCGCCGGAGCAGTGCGGATGCGGTGCGCAGAAGCCTGTGCGGACTCTGGAGATCCGTTCGAGGGGTGCACCCCCTAGGCTGGGGGTCGGCATTCAGTTCCAGCAGGGGGCAAACTCGATGACGACAGGTCGGCCCAACGCCGCCTATGCCGGGCAGGTCGTGCACTTCCCTGATCCGCTGCGAGCCCGCAAGTACCCCGACGGGGTCAGGGTCGACGGGCAGGGGCACCCGGACTTCGGCCCGTACGTCCGTGCCGCGGCCGAGGTCGCCGACCCGCCGGAGGGATTCGGTGTGGACGAACTGCGCCTCACCGACTACGTCTCGGCCAACGCGGCGCTGTACGCGCAGGGCCACGACCTGTGGGCGGACGTCGACACCCCGGTGTCCACGCCTCCGGGCTGGACCTGGCACCACGCGGTGGCCGGGGCGCGTCCGGGCCACCGCCGGATGGAACTGGTCCCGGTCGAGGTCAAGGCGCTGCTGCGGCACCACGCGGGCCTGGCGCTGTCCACCGCCGACCACCGCAAGCGCGGCACCAGGCCGCTGCAGGAGCGCCGGCCGGTCCACTTCGAGCTGGGGGAGGGCCCGCTGGGCGCGGCCCCGGAGGAGTCCGGCGCGGAGTCGCCGGCTGCCGGCGCGAGCGAGCAGCGGGTGCAGGCCGCCGAGGAGGGCCTCGGCTACGGGCTGCCCGGACCGTACCGGACCTTCCTGAAGGCGGCCGGCGGACGCGGCCCCAAGGGCGTGGCGCTGGACACCGAGCTCGGCGTCCTGGTCGACCAGCCGTTCCTGACGCTGCGTGAGGAACGCACGTTGGACGACGTGGTGTACGTCAACAAGTGCCTGCGCGACCATCTGACCAAGGACTACCTGGGTGTGGGCTACGTCCAGGGCGGACTGGTGGCGCTGAAGGTGCGCGGCGGCGACATCGGCACCGTCTGGTTCCTGCCCTACGACGACGCCCGGGACGACGGCACGGCGCAACTGACGCCGCAGCAGCGCTGCGCGCAGCTGCTGCTGCCCTGCGGCGAGGACTTCGACGCGTTCCTGCTGCGGCTCGCCGGCAACCCGCCCGAGCTGCAGACGGTGGCCGAGCTGATGGTGGACGGCGGCTTCGCCCGCGCGGTCCCGGTGGAGGGGTGAGCAGCCGCGTGGTGACCTATGCGGAGGCGCAGCAGCGCGCCGAGGAGTGGATCAACGAGGGCGTACCCGCCTACCAGCGCCGCGAGGTGCGGGTGCGCGAGTTCGACCTGGGCTTCGTCGCCTGGGCGGTGGACCGCGCCGAGGGTCCGTCCTCGGACGGCGGCGCGGTGCGGATGGTGATCGCCAGGGACAGCGGGATGACCACGCTGTGGCCGGCGCTGCCCATCAACGACGTGGTGCGCCGCTACGAGGAGGCCTACGGGCGTCCGGTCGGGGCGACCCCGGCCGGTACCCAGTCGCCGCCGGAGCGAGGTCTGGCCGAGGCGACGTCGTTCCTGCTCAGCCCGCCGCAGTGGCTGGAGGAGGCCGGGGCGGCGGCGATGGCGGCGGAGAACGCCCGGGCCGCCGCCGATGCCGAGGAGCCCTCGCTGCTGGTCGCACCGCCGATCTCGTCCAACCCGCCGGGCGAGGTGCCGACGATGCTGGCACCGCCGCCGGAGTGGTCCTCCGGCTCCGGCGCGGGGGCGCCTCCGCTCCGGCCCGCGCCGTCCGCCCCTGCGCCTGCCCCGGCGCCTGCGCCGTCCCCGGCCGCCCCGCCCGCGCCGCCCGCGCCGCAGCCGGGCGCCGGCGGGCAGCAGAGCGGGTCGCTGGACTACGCGCCGACGATGCTGGCCCGGCCCGGCGCTCCCGCCGGTCCCGGGCCGGTGCCGGCGCAGAGCGGCCCCTACGGCGGTGGGCAGGGCGGTCCGCCGCCGCCTCCGCCGGGCGGGTTCGCCCCCGGTCCCGCCGGTCCGCCCCCGCCGCCGTCGGGTCCGCCCGCGGGCGGACCGGGGATGCCTCCGCCGCCGCCCCCGCCGGGGCTGGTCGGTCCCGGTGGCGGTCCCGGCACGCCCGCACCGCCGTCGGGTCCGCCCGCCGCTGGCCCCGGGATGCCTCCGCCGCCCCCGCCCGGTGTGATCGGCGGGGGCCCCGCGGGTCCGCCGCCGCCTCCGCCCGGCCCGCAGGGCGGTCCGCAGAGCGGGTCGCTGGACTACGCCCCCACCATGCTGGCGCGACCGGGTTCCGGACCCGTGGTGCCGCCGCCGTCGGGTCCGCCCGCGGGCGGTCCGGGGATGCCGCCGCCGCCCCCGCCGGGGCTGGTCGGTCCCGGTGGCGGTCCCGGCACGCCCGCGCCGCCGTCGGGCCCGCCCGCCGGCGTTCCCGGCATGCCTCCGCCCCCGCCCCCGGCGGGGCTGTACGGCGGCACTCCGCCCGGTGGCGTGCCGGCGCCGCCGGCCGGCGCCGGGGACAGCTACGTCCCGACCCAGCTCGCCCCGTCGCTGAACCTCCCGCCCCGGGGCCCGGGCGCCCCGGGCGGGCCCGCCGTGCCCCCGCCGCCGCCCGCACCCCAGCCGCAGGCCCCGCACCCGCAGCAGGTCCCGCCGCAGGCCGCCGCGCCCGGCGTGCCCACGGTCGGCCCCGGCTACATGGCCGTGCTCCGCTACCGCGGCCCGGACGGCTCGGAGCAGCAGATCATCCAGCGCTCCACGCTGGGCCTGCCGCACCCGGAGTGGCAGATCCTGCAGGAGGTCCGGCGGTTGAACGTGCCGCCGGAGCAGGTGCTGGAGCTGCACACCGAGCTGGAGAGCTGCGACCTGCCCGGCGGCTACTGCCAGCGGATGGTCAAGGAGGCCTGGCCCAACGTCAGGGTGAGCAGCATCGCCCCGTACGGCCGGGACCACGCGGCCCGGCAGCGCGGCGTCCAGCACCTGTTCGAGCACCACGGCGAGCTGCACACCCATGCCGCCGGACCGGCCCCGCAGCGCCCGTTCCGGGTGCCGCTGCCGGCCCCCGGCTCGGTGCAGCCCGCGCCGCCGGTGCCGCCGCAGGCGCTGGCGGACGAGCTGCAGCAGGCGTTCGGCCCGCAGAACGTGTTCCGCTACGAACCGCAGGCGGTGTCCAGGCAGGGCATTCCCGAGGCCGTCTCGGCTTCGCTGACCTGGGCCGGGCTGCCGGTCGAGTTCGGTCCCTTCTTCTGGGCGCAGGCCCAGCCGGGCCGTCCGATGCCGACGCTGGCCGAGCTGGCCGCCGAACGCGGGATCGCGGCCCAGCCGGACGCGGGGACCTACCTGGTGCTGGGCAACGACTACGGCCGCCAGCTGTGCGTGCAGTACGGGACGGCGGCGATCGTGGCCGTCGACCTGGGCACGGCCACGCAGCCGGCCGGGGTCGAGGCCCAGCAGCCGCGCTTCGTCAACAGCGGCCTGCCCGAGTTCCTGCGCTGCATGGCGCTGCTGGGCCGGATGTGGCGGTTCCGGTACGGGCTGACCCCGGAGCAGGCGGGCCACTGGACCACCGACTTCCAGGCCCAGCTGGCGGCGCTGGACCCGGCGGCACTGGGTTCGCCGGAGACCTGGTGGGCGGTGCTGCTCGAACAGCTGTGGGACGGACTGCTCTGACACGAAGGCGGCGTCGCCGGGTGTCGGTGTCTCCGTCCGGGTAGGGGACGTGTGCAAAATGGATCGAAATCTGATCATTTTGCTTGCATGGCATTCCACTATCCGGATGAGAGGACCAGCCGATGAGCGACGCCGTCTCTCCGCAGCACGGTTTCACCATGACCAGGCGCGGCTACGACCCGGACCAGGTCGAACGGGCGCTGGCCGAGCTCACCGAGGGCCGTGACCAGGCCTGGGAGCGGCTGTCCGGCCTCGGCAACCGGATGCGCGCGCTGGAGCAGCAGCTGATCGACGCCGCCAAGGCCGCCGAGGAGGCCGAGCCGCCGTCCTTCGCGCACCTCAGCGAACGGGCCGGGCGGCTGCTGGTGATCGCCGAGGAGGAGGCCTCGGCGATCCGGGCCGAGGCGGAGGACTGGATCGACGCCCTCGACGCCGGGGCCCGCGCCGACGGCCAGCAGCTCCGGGCCGAGGCCGACGACCAGGCGGTACGGCTGCGCGCCGCCGCCGACGAGGGCCACCGGCGCGAGCTGGAGCGGGCCCGCTCCCGGGCCGAGGCCGAGCGGGCCGACGCCGACCGTGAGGCCCGCACCCTGCGCGAGGAGGCGGCCGGCTACGCGGGCGGCGTGCGGGACCGGGCCCAGGAGATCGCCGAGACCACCCGCGCCCGGCTGGCGGCGCTGCAGCACCGGGCGGACCAGGAGCTGGCTGCGGCGGAGGCCGCCGCGGTGGCGCAGGAGGAGCAGCTGACCTCCGGCGCCGAGCGCAAGCAGGGCGAGGCCGAGCGGCACCGCAAGGCCATGCAGGCCCTGGCCGAGGAGATCGAGGCGGAGGCCGCCACCAGGGTCGAGCGCATCGTCGAGGCCGCCCAGCGCGAGGCCGAGCGGATCGCCGCCGCGGCCCAGCGCGACCAGGCGGCCTTCGCCGAGCGCCGCGACGAGCTGCAGGCCCATCTCGACCACATCCGCACCACCCTGACCGCCCTCACCGGGGCGGTGGACGCCCCGGCCGACCCCGACGGCAGCGAGGGCGCGACCGCCGAGGTTCCGCTCCCGGCAGCGGTCGAGGCAGCGGACGGGGCAGCGGTCGAGGCGGAGGCCGAGACGGCGGTGCTGGAGGCGGTCCAGGTCGAGACGGCGGAGCTGCCGACCGAGGAACTCAGGGCCGCGGCGGACGAGAGCTGAGCGTGCTCCGGCCGGTGTCCGCCCGGGGGCGTACCCTGGGTACCCCCGGTGCGCAACGCGTTCCGGGTGCTTCGCGTTGCCCACGGCTGAGACCCGCTGAGAGAAGTCCATGAGCCTGACCGGCCTGCTTGACGTCGTCGTCGCCGACCCCGCCCTCGCGGAGGCGGCACGGTCCGCCCTCGCCGGGGACCGCCGCCACCTGGACCTGGTCGGTCCGCCCGCCGCCCGCCCGTTCGCGGTCGCGGCGCTCGCGCGCGCCCTGGCCGAGGAGGCCAGGGGCAGCCGGGGCCGCCCCGTCCTGGCCGTCACCGCCACCGGCCGGGAGGCCGAGGACCTGGCCGCGGCGCTGGGCTCGCTGCTGCCCCCGGACAGCGTCGCCGAGTTCCCGGCCTGGGAGACGCTGCCGCACGAGCGGCTCTCGCCGCGCTCGGACACCGTCGGCCGCCGGCTCGCGGTGCTGCGCCGGATCGTCCACCCCAGCGCCGACGACCCGTCCGCCGGACCGCTGCAGGTGATCGTCGCCCCGATCCGCAGCGTGCTGCAGCCGCAGGTCAAGGGGCTGGCCGAGCTGGAGCCGGTGAGCCTGAGGGTCCGTCAGGAGGTGGACCTGGAGGACCTCACCCGGCGGCTGGCCGCGGCCGCCTACCAGCGCGTCGAACTGGTGGAGAAGCGCGGCGAGTTCGCCGTCCGCGGCGGCATCCTGGACGTCTTCCCGCCCACCGAGGAGCACCCGCTGCGGGTGGAGTTCTGGGGCGACGAGGTCGAGGAGATTCGTTACTTCAAGGTCGCCGACCAGCGCTCGCTGGAGGTGGCCCAGCACGGCCTGTGGGCCCCGCCCTGCCGCGAGCTGCTGCTCACCGAGCCGGTCCGGGCCCGCGCC
Source organism: Streptacidiphilus jeojiense (assembly GCF_000719095.1). Classification (GTDB taxonomy): domain Bacteria; phylum Actinomycetota; class Actinomycetes; order Streptomycetales; family Streptomycetaceae; genus Streptacidiphilus; species Streptacidiphilus jeojiensis. The sequence goes on from NZ_JOEH01000003.1 coordinate 215,124, forward strand.
GCCGAGCTCGCCGCCGACCACCCGGAGCTGGCCGACATCCTGGACCGGATCGCCCAGGGCATCGCCGTCGAGGGCATGGAGTCACTGGCCCCGGTGCTGGTCGACGACATGGAACTGCTGGTGGACGTGTTGCCGCAGGGCAGCGTCGCGGTGGTCTGCGACCCCGAGCGGGTCCGCACCAGGGCCGCCGACCTGGTCGCCACCAGCGAGGAGTTCCTGCACGCCTCCTGGGTGGCCGCCGCCTCCGGCGGGGACCGCCCGCTGGACGTGGGCGCCGCCTCGCTGTGGTCCATCGCCGACATCCGCGAGCACGCCGCCGAGATCGGGCTGCCCTGGTGGTCGGTCAGCCCCTTCGCCGCCGACGACGAGGTGCTGACCGGCCCCGACGTGCTGCACCTGGACCTGCACCCGGCCGAGGCCTACCGCGGCGACACCGCCCGCGCCATCGCCGACGCCAAGGGACGGCTGGCCGACGGCTGGCGGGTGGTCCTGGTCACCGAGGGCAAGGGCCCGGCCTCCCGGATCGCCGAGATGCTGGCCGGCGAGGGCATCGGCGCCCGGCTCACCCCCGACCTGGTCGGTCTCCCCGACCCGGACGTGGTGCACGTGGCCTGCGGCTCCATCGAGTACGGCCTGTACTCCGAGGGCCTCAAGCTGCACCTGGTCACCGAGACCGACCTGGCCGGGCAGAAGTCCTCCACCAAGGACATGCGCCGGATGCCCTCGGCCCGCCGCAACGGCATCGACCCGCTGGCCCTGCAGGCCGGCGACTACGTGGTGCACGAGGCCCACGGTGTCGGACGCTACGTCGAGATGGTGCAGCGCACCGTCCAGGGCGCCACCCGCGAGTACCTGGTGCTGGAGTACGCCCCGGCCAAGAAGGGCCAGCCCGGCGACCGGCTGTTCGTCCCCACCGACCAGCTGGAGCAGGTCACCAAGTACGTCGGCGGCGAGGCCCCCTCGCTGCACCGGCTCGGCGGCGCCGACTGGACCAAGACCAAGTCCCGGGCCAAGAAGGCGGTCAAGGAGATCGCCGGGGATCTGATCCGGCTCTACTCCGCGCGGATGGCCGCCCCCGGGCACGCCTTCGGCCCGGACACCCCCTGGCAGCGCGAGCTGGAGGACGCCTTCCCCTACGCGGAGACCCCGGACCAGCTGAGCACCATCGCCGAGGTCAAGTCCGACATGGAGAAGACCGTCCCGATGGACCGGCTGATCTGCGGCGACGTCGGCTACGGCAAGACCGAGATCGCGGTCAGGGCCGCCTTCAAGGCGGTCCAGGACGGCAAGCAGGTCGCCGTCCTGGTACCGACCACGCTGCTGGTGCAGCAGCACTTCTCCACCTTCTCCGAGCGCTACGCCAACTTCCCGGTCGTGGTGAAGGCCCTCTCCCGGTTCCAGAGCGACAGCGAGGCCAAGGCCGTGCTGGAGGGCCTGCGTGAGGGCAGCGTGGACATCGTCATCGGCACCCACCGGCTGTTCTCCGCCGAGACCAGGTTCAAGGACCTGGGCCTGGTCATCGTGGACGAGGAGCAGCGCTTCGGCGTCGAGCACAAGGAGCAGCTGAAGAAGCTGCGGGCCAACGTCGACGTGCTGACCATGTCGGCCACCCCGATCCCGCGCACCCTGGAGATGGCGGTCACCGGCATCCGGGAGATGTCCACCATCACCACCCCGCCCGAGGAGCGGCACCCGGTGCTGACCTTCGTCGGGGCCTACGACGAGAAGCAGATCTCCGCCGCGATCCGGCGCGAGCTGCTGCGCGAGGGCCAGGTCTTCTACATCCACAACCGGGTCGAGTCCATCGACAAGGCCGCGGCCAAGCTCAAGGAGCTGGTCCCGGAGGCCCGGATCGCCACCGCGCACGGGCAGATGGGGGAGACCGCGCTGGAGCAGGTGGTGGTCGACTTCTGGGAGAAGGAGTTCGACGTCCTGGTCTCCACCACCATCGTGGAGTCCGGCATCGACATCTCCAACGCCAACACCCTGATCGTGGAGCGCGGCGACACCTTCGGCCTGTCCCAGCTGCACCAGCTGCGCGGACGCGTCGGCCGGGGCCGCGAGCGCGGCTACGCCTACATGCTCTACCCGCCGGAGAAGCCGCTCACCGAGACCGCGCACGAGCGGCTGGCCACCATCGCCCAGCACACCGAGATGGGCGCGGGCATGTACGTCGCGATGAAGGACCTGGAGATCCGCGGCGCGGGCAACCTGCTCGGCGGCGAGCAGTCCGGCCACATCGCCGGTGTCGGCTTCGACCTCTACATCCGCATGGTCGGCGAGGCCGTCGCCGAGTACCGCGAGAACGTCGACGGCTCCGGGGAGCCGGAGGAGGAGCCGCTGGACGTCAAGATCGAGCTTCCAGTCGACGCCCACGTCCCGCACGACTACGCTCCGGGAGAGCGGCTGCGGCTGCAGGCCTACCGGTCCATCGCCTCGGTCAACTCCGAGGACGACATCGCCGCGGTCCGCGCCGAACTCGTCGACCGCTACGGCAAGCTCCCCGAACCGGTGGAGAACCTGCTGCTGGTCGCCGGTCTGCGGCTGTTCGCCCGCCGCTGCGGGATCTCCGACATCACCCTGCAGGGTCAGAACATCCGCTTCGGCCCGGTCGAACTGCGCGAGTCGCAGGAGCTCAGGCTCCAGCGGATCTACCCGCGCAGCCAGGTCAAGGCCTCCACCAAGCTCCTCCTCGTCCCCCGCCCCAGCACCGGCAAGATCGGCGGCAAACCGGTCGTCGGCCGAGAACTCCTCACCTGGTGCACCGAATTCCTGACCACGGTTCTCGCCTAGCCTTGTCTTTAGGGGCGCGGGGAACTGCGCAAACCCCAGCCACCTATAACCCGCACCAACCCAAGGACGAGCACCATGCTCCTAGGTCTGACAATGGCCCTCACCGCCGCCCTGTGCTTCGGCGTGGCCATGGTGCTGCAAGCCCTCGGCGCCCAGCGCCACCAGTCCACCCCCGGCGAGGGCCTCCTCGGCACGGCCAAGGCCATGCTCAACCTCCCCTTCGCCGCAGGCCTCCTGCTGGACTGCTTCGGCTTCGTCGCCCAGCTGATCGCGCTGCGCTCGCTCCCCCTGTACGTCGTGCAGGCGGCCCTCGCCGGAGCCCTCGCGGTCACCGCCGTGCTGGGTGCGGCGATGCTCAAGATCCGGCTGGGTCGGGCCGAGTGGGCCGGCGTCGCCGGCGTCTGCGTCGGCCTCGCCGTCCTCGGTGCGACGGCCGGCGCCGAGGGGCACCGGCAGCCGTCCGAGGCCTTCCACTGGGCCCTCCTCGCCGCCGTGGCCGCCCTCGCGGCCGTCGGCGGACTCGCCTGGAAGCTGCGCGAGCCGCGCCGCGCCGCCGTCATGGGTACCCTCTGCGGGCTGGGCTTCGGCGTGGTCGGCCTGGCGGTCCGGGTCCTCCCCTCGGTGCACGGCCTGGACCTGGTCCCGCTGCTCAAGGAGCCGGCGACCTACGCGCTGCTGGCCGGCGGCGCCGTCTCCTTCGCCTACATGACCGAGGGCGTCCGCGGCGGCCGGGTCACCACCGCCACCGCGGCGATGGTGCTCGGCGAGACCGCACTGCCCGCCGTCCTCGGCGTGGTGCTGCTGGGCGACGGCACCCGTCACGGGCTGATGCCGCTCGCCGTCGCCGGGTTCGCCGTCGCCGTCGCCGGCGCCCTGGCGCTGGCCCGCTTCGGCGAGGTCGCCCCGGTGGAGGGGGCCGCCGATCCGGCGCACGCGGAGCAGCCCGCGGACCGGGCGACCCCGGTCAGCTGACGTTCCACTGACCGGTCTGGTCGGCCATCCCGCTGTCCAGGCCGAACTGGATCTGGGTGATCTTCGCGCCGGTCGGCACCTGGAAGGTGATGAAGCCGAGGCCGCTGCTGCCGGAGGCGATGTTCACGGCGCTGGGGAAGCTCGCGCCGGCCTTGGTGTCGCTGAAGTCCGCCTCGTACGACTGGCCCGCACTGTCCACCAGCTTGGCGCCGTTGGAGGGGGAGTCGCTGTAGGCCTTGCTGCCGGTGTCCTTGATCCGGAACTGCACGGCGTAGAAGCGCTTGCCGCTCTCCGGTGCGGTGAACTCGTCGGCGCCCTTGGGCCGGTCGACCACCTTGACCACGGTGACGTCGGCCTTCTCCCCCTCGAAGCCGCTGAGCGCGATGGTGTCGCCGACCTTCGCGGCCGCCTTCGCCGCCGCCTTGGCGGTGGCGGCGCCGCCCGTGCTGCCGGTCGAGCCGGATCCGGTGGACTTCGCCGAGGTGGCGACGGTGCTGCTCGGCATCGAGCAGGCGGTGCCGGTGGCCAGGATCAGCCCGCCTGTGAACACGGCGATGGCCGTCCTGCGCTGCTTGCTGCTCTGAACTCGCATGGTGAACCCCCTGGTTGACGGTCCAGACCGGCACCCGCCGGGCTGTTGGCATAACTAAAGCAGGTGCTGTGTACGTCGTCAACCACTCACATCGAAACTGAGTTGTTCACGGCGTCGGCCAGGGTTCGTTATGCTCACGTTCACAGCAGCAGGGGAAGCAGGAGGCACGGATGCCGGACCAGGAGCACCGCGCTCAGGTGAGCGCGGTGGAGATCGCCCGGCTGGCCGGCGTCGGACGCGCCGCCGTGAGCAACTGGCGCCGGCGCCACGCCGACTTCCCGCGCCCTGTCGGCGGCACCGAGACCAGCCCGGCGTTCTCCCTGGCCGAGGTCGAGGGCTGGCTCCGCTCCCAGGGCAAGATCGTCGAACTCCCGCTGCGGGAACGCGTGCGCGGGCGCATCGAGCTGCTGCGCGACCCGGCCGGCTCGCCCGCGGCTCCGCTGGTCCCGGCCCTGGCCCTGCTGCTCCTGCTGCAGCGCGACCCAGTCGCCCGGCAGCTGCCGGCCCCCGGCGACGACCTCCGCATCGCCGCCGAACTGCCCGCCGCACTGCAGGAACAGGCGGTGCGGACGCTGGGGACCGAGGGCGCGCGGCTGCTGCGGCTCCCCGCCCTGCTCGGCAGCACCCAGGTGGAGCTGTGCCGGCTGCTGGCCGAGCTCGCCGAGGAGCGCGGCATCGCGCACACCGCGTCCGAACTGGTCGGCGCCCTGGGCGAGACCGCGGGACGCCAGGGTGCCAACGTCCCCGCGCCGCTGGCCGGGCTGCTCGCCGAACTGGCCCGCGCCGCCGGTGGCGGGACCGGTGCCTACCTCGATCCGGCCTGCGGCAACGGAGCGCTGCTGCTGGAGGCCGTGCAGCGCGGTGCCACCGCGCTGCACGGGCAGGAGGCGGACCAGGACCTGGCGGCCGTGGCCCTGCTCCGGCTGGCGCTGGACGCACCGGCCGACCGGCTGGTCCCGCTGCCGTTCACCGTCGCGGCCGGCGACGCGCTGCGCGCCGACGCCGGTCCCGAACTGCGCGCGGACGCCGTGCTGAGCAGGCCGCCGTTCAACGAACGCAACTGGGGTGCGGAGGAGCTCGGCTACGACCCGCGCTGGGAGTACGGCCTCCCTGCCCGCGCCGAGTCCGAACTCGCCTGGGTGCAGCATGCGTTGGCCCGGGTCAGGGCGGGCGGCCCGGCCGTGCTGCTGCTCCCGGGGGCCGTCGCGGCCCGGCGTTCGGGCCGCCGGATCCGGGCCGAACTGCTGCGCAGGGGAGCGCTCAGGGCCGTCGCCGCGCTTCCGGTCGGCATCGCCGCACCGTATGCGGCCGCCCTGCACATCTGGGTGCTGCGCCGTCCGGTCCCGGGCGAGCCCCCGCCGGTCCGGGTGCTGCTGGTCGACGCCGGGGGCGGCTCCGCGAGCGGCTCCGGGGCCCTCGACGGGGTGCTGGAGGCCTGGACGGCCTTCGACGGCGCGGCCGACACGGATCCCGTCGAACAGCCGGGGCGCTACCGGGCCGTCCCGATCGTCGACCTGCTGGACGACGAGACCGACCTGACTCCGGCCCGGCACCTCCCGCAGCGACCGGCCGACGCCCACCGCACCCTGACCGAGGCTCAGCAGCAACTCGACGGTCTGCTGGACGCACTGACGCCGCTTCAGGGGAGCCTGCCCGGGCACCGCCCCGGCGCCGACGACGGCTCGCACCGCGCCGCGCCCACGATCGCCGAGCTGATCCGCGCCGGCGCGGTGGAACTGCCGCCCGAGGGCGAGCCGCCGCAGCCCGGGGACGTGGTCGTGCTGCTCGGGGCGGGGGGCCGGGTCGACGTCCAGGAGGAGTCGGCGGGAGAGTCGGCCGGAGGTCGGCCCATTGCCGAGGCCACCGCGCCGGCGCTGCTGCTGCGTCCGGACCCGACCGTGCTGGACCCGTGGTTCCTGGCCGGCTTCGTCGAGGCGACGGTCCGCACCGAACGGGCCGGGGGCGGTACAGCCGTCTCCTCGTCGTTCACGGCCGGCGCCGGGTCGACGACCTCGTCCGCCGCGCTGCCGGCGGGCAGCTCCAGCACCCTCTCCGCCGCCGCCTCGGCCGCCACCCGCAGGGACGTCCGCAGGACCCGGGTGCCCCGGCTGCCGCTGGCCGAACAGGCAAGCTACGCCCGGCCGTTCCGGCAGCTGGCGGTGTTCCGGCGGAACCTGCTGGAGGCCGCGGACCTCGGCGACCGGCTGACCCTGGGCATCCTCTCCGGCCTGGTGGACGGGAGCCTGGCGCCGGAACAGTGACCACCCCGCGGTGACCAGGAACCGAGGAACCGGGCGGGCCGTCCGCCGTCGGCGGTAGCGTGTGCTCAGCATCGCCCACCCGCGGCATCCGGAGCACTACATGGCAGCGATACCTCCTGGTCAGGCACCACGCTGGCACGCCGGGACGGTGCTGCTCGCGCTGGTGCCCGTGGTCAGCTGCGGGCTGCTGGCCTTCGCCCCGGCGGCCTACCTCGCGGTGCTGCGGCGCAATGCGGCCAGTTGGGTGGCGCTGGGAGTCATCGCGGCCATGAGCGGCTTCGAGATGTACCTGAGCGAGACCGCGCCCAAGAACGGTCCCAGCGCGGCCGCGGGGGCGTTCTTCCTGCTGACCATGACCGCCCCGGTCGGGCACTTCGTGATCAGCCTGCGCCACTGGCAGCGGCAGACCGCCTGGGACGCCGGCGCGGCGGCACAGCCACCGGCGTACCCGCCGGTCCCGCCGTCCTACGGCCCCAACCCGTACCAGCAGCCGCCGCAGCCCTACCAGCAGCCCTATCAGGTGGCCCAGCCCTACCAGGTGCAACCGCCGGCTCCGGTGCAGCCGAACCCGCTGTCGTACGACCGTCCCGCGCCGGCCACCGAGGACGTCGGCGCCGAACTGCGCAAGCTCAGCGAGCGGCTCCGCGGGGAGCCCGGGCAGTGACCCCGGCGCAGCGCGTCGTCGCCGAGCGCTACCGGCTGGACAGCCTGATCGGCAAGGGCGGCATGGGCCAGGTCTGGGCCGGCACCGACCTGCGCCTGGGCCGCCGGGTCGCGGTCAAGCTGCTCCGCGACGACCTGGTCTCCTCCACCACCGGCGCCGCCGTGACCAGTTCGCTGGACCTGGCGGACCAGCAGGCCAGGTTCACCCGGGAGTGCCGGATCACCGCACGGCTCGACCACCCGGGCCTGGTCACGGTGTTCGACGCGGGCAGCGACGGCAGGCACCACTTCCTGGTGATGCAACTGCTGGACGGAATGACGCTGGCCGATCTGATCGCCGAGAACGACGACCTGCCCTACTCCTGGGCCGTCTCGGTGGCGGCCCAGCTCTGCGCGGCCCTGGCCACGGTCCACGCCGTGCCCGCGGTCCACCGCGACCTCAAGCCCGGCAATGTGATGGTCCGTCCGGACGGCCGGGTGGTGCTGCTGGACCTGGGCATCGCCTCCGCCTTCGAACCGGAGCTGAGCACCCTGACCCGGACCGGGCACCCGGTGGGGACGCCCAGCTACATGGCGCCGGAGCAGGCCCTCAGCGGCCGGGCCGAGCCGCGCAGCGACCTCTACGCGCTCGGCTGCACCCTCTACGCCATGCTCACCGGGGACGCGCCGTTCCAGGGGCGCACCCCGCTGGCGGTGATGACCCAGCACGTGTCGCAGCCGCCCAGGCCGGTCCGCGAGCTGCGCCCGGACCTCCCCGACGCGCTGGAGCAGCTGGTCACCCGGCTGCTGGCCAAGGACCCCGCCGACCGGCCGGCCTCCGCCCAGGAGGTCTACCGGCTGCTGCTGCCGCTGCTCCCGCGTTCCAGCACCGACTCCGCCGCCGCGCTGCGGGCCGGCGTCCAGCCGGATCCGTCCCGTCCGTTCCGGCATCCGGCGGCGCCCCCGCCGGGGCCGGGCGCGGGCCCGGGAGCGGGTTCGGCGCCGGAGGGTCCCGCGCCGGCCGAGGCGGCCCGGCTGGCCTCCGGCCTCTACGAGGCGCGCCGCTACGGCGAGGCGGCCGCGCTGCTCGCCTCGGCCGTGCCCAGGGCCGCGGCCGAGCACGGCAGCACCGCCGCCCCGGTGCGCGACCTGCGGCGGCTGCACGCCCGGGTGCTGATGGACGATCAGCAGTACCGCCGGGCCCACGAGGAGTACGACCTGCTGGCCCGGGCCTACGCGGCCGAGCGCGGCCCCGACGCCGTCGAGGCGCTGGAGTGCGCGGCGAGTGCGGCGGAGTGCCTGGCGCACTCCGGGAACGCGGTGGGCGCGCTCGCCGAGTGCCGCGCGGTGCTGGCCGGCTACGAGCGGCGCCGGATGCAGGGGCTCGCGGTCGAGCCGGAGCGGGTGTTCCGGATCCGGCAGCGGATCGGCGAACTGCTGCTCGCGGCCGATGATCCCGAGGCGGCGCAGGCCGCGCTGCTGCCGCTCTGGCACGACCTGGAACGCTGCTACGGACCGCACCACGCCAGGGTGGCCGAGGTCGGCGGGCTGCTCGGTGCGGCCCGCTCGGCCGCCGCGGGGCGGGCCGCGCGGATGCCCACCGGCTTCGGGCCGCCCCCACCGGCGTGGTGACGCCGCACGGCCGCGACATGCCCACGCCGACCCGGTGACGCCGACCTGGTGACATCGGCCTGGTGCGCTGCCTATCCTCGGTGCTCGGAGCAGTAACAGACGTATCGTCAGACCCGTACGTGACATGCAGTCGCAGCGCGCCGTAGGCGCCACCGCCGGGAGGCCCCGTGAACCGCCGTCGCACCGCCGCCGCCGTCCTCGCCCTGTGCGCCGCCGGTGCCCTCACGGCCTGCTCCTCGGGGCCGGCCCACCCCGGGGCGGCGGCCGTGGTCGGGAACGACCGGATCACCGTCGCCACCCTGCAGTCGCACGTCTCCGCCTTCCAGAGCGCGGCCGTCGGCGACAGCGCCGCCCAGCAGCAGGCCGGGGTCTCCCAGAAGACGCTGGCCCTGCTGGTGTCGGAGCAGCTGGTGGACCAGGCGCTGGCCAAGGAGGGCAAGTCCGTCACCGAGGGGCAGGTGCAGCAGGTCGAGGCGGCCTACCTGCAGCAGGCCGGCAGCGCGCAGGCGCTGCGGCAGGCAGTGGTGGACAACCTGTTCCTGGCCCCCGCCGACCTGGAGATCTACGCCCACCTCCAGGCCGGGCAGGTGCTGCTGCTGCAGGCGGCCGGGGTGGACCCGAGCTCCAGCACCGCCGACAGCGCGCTGCAGCAGATCGTCGCCAAGGCGAGCGGCGAGATCGGGGTGACCGTCAACCCCCGCTACGGCAGCTGGGACGCCAAGGCCCTCACCCTGGCGGCGGCGGACCAGCCGTGGCTCAAGAAGACGGCGTCCACGACGGCGTAACAGGGTTTTCGGCTGCGGCGTCTGCCTGGCTTGTCGCGCAGTTCCCCGCGCCCCTGGCCAACTGCAACTGAACCACCGTGGGTGAGTTGCAGCCCCGTCAGGGGCGCGGGGAACTGCGCGCCCAGCCAGGCAGACGCCGCAGCCAACAAGAAACGCCCAACCGGTAAGTTCAGGTCGTGGCAGAAAGAGACTTCACCCCCGCCGGACGGCTCGTCCTCCTTTCCAGCACCCACCGCGTCGCCCCCGGCCTGCTCTCCTGGCCCGCCTGGGACACCCTGCGCAGCGCCGACCGGGTCCTGGTCGGCGACCCGGCGCACCCCCAGCTGCCCCCGGTGCGCGCCGCAGGCGTCGCCGTCGAGGTGCTGGACGTACCCGCGTACGCGCTGGCCCGGACCCTGACGGAGGCGGCCTCCGGCCGCACCGCGGTGTGGATCGGCGGTGTGGACGGCGACCCCGGGCTGACCGACGCGCTCGCGCGGATCGCCGTCGAGGGCGGCGGCCCGGCCGCCGGCACCGTCCCGGAGATCGAGCTGCTGCCCGGCTCCTACGACCTGCCCGGGGCCCGGCTGCTCGACCTGGTCGCGGTGATGGACCGGCTGCGGTCGCCCGGCGGCTGCCCCTGGGACGCCGAGCAGACCTCCGAGTCGCTGGTGAAGTACCTGGTGGAGGAGGCGTTCGAGCTGGTCGAGGCGATCGAGGAGGGCGACCGCGAGATGCTCCGCGAGGAGCTCGGGGACGTCCTGCTCCAGGTGATGTTCCACGCCAGGATCGCCGAGGAGGATCCGGAGCAGCCCTTCGGCATCGACGAGGTCGCCGGCGGCATCGTCGACAAGCTGATGTATCGCCATCCCCATGTGTTCGCGGACGTGCACGCCCCCACGGCCGAGCACGTCGAGGCCAACTGGGAGCAGTTGAAGGCCGCCGAGAAGCAGCGCGACTCCGTGGTGGACGGCGTGCCGCTGGCGCAGCCCGCACTCGCGCTGGCCGCCAAGCTGCACTCCCGCGCGGCCAAGGCCGGGCTGGAGCCCGCCCGTCCCACCGGCCCGGACATCGGCGACCGGCTGCTCGACCTGGCCGTCCAGGCCCAGCAGCAGGGCCTGGACCCCGAGGCCGAACTGCGCGCCGCGGCCCGCCGCTACCGCGAGGCCATCCGGCAGGCGGAGCAGGGCAGCTGATGCGGCTTCAGCTCACCCCTGACTGGCCGTCGGACCAGGACGGGGCGCACCGGGTGCAGGAGCGGCTGCGTCCGCTGGTCCGCAACCGCCCGCTGCCTGCTCCGCCGCGCACCCTGGCCGGGCTGGATGTCGCCTACGAGGGCGGCCACGGCAGCGCGGAGGACCGGGTGGCGGCGGCCGTGGTCGTCCTGGACGCCCGGACGCTGGAGGTCGTGGACCGGGCCACCGCCGTCGGCACGGCCGGCTTCCCCTACGTCCCCGGGCTCTTCGCCTTCCGCGAGCTGCCGGTGCTGGTCGCCGCGCTGGAGCAGCTGGCGACCACCCCTGACCTGCTGCTCTGCGACGGACAGGGCCTCGCGCACCCGCGCCGCTTCGGCCTGGCCTGCCACCTCGGCGTGCTCACCGGCCTGCCCACCCTCGGCGTCGCCAAGACCCCGCTGCTCGGGAGCTGGGACGAGCCGGGCCCGTTCCGCGGCGACAGCGCCGACGTGCGGGACGGCGGCGAGGTGGTGGCCCGGATGCTGCGCACCCAGGACGGCGTCAAACCGGTCACCGTCTCCACCGGCCACCTGATCACCCTGGACGACGCCTGCGCCCAGGTCCTGGCAGCAGCCCCCCGCTACCGCCTCCCGGAGACCACCCTCCCCCAACCTTCGGCCGGGGGGACCCCCTTCGCCGACCGGCTCTGCCGCGACGCGCTGGCCGCCGCCGACCGGAGTGGTGTCCCCTTGTCTTGAGCAGCGGGCCGTGGTGGCATCGAGCCCATGACCACCCCCTCCGCCGGCACCCCCTCCGCCGGCACCAGCTCTGCTTCCACCGCCGACACCGCGCCGGCCGGCCCCCGCTGGGGCCTGACCTTCCCGCTCGACGGCATCCCGCTGGCCGACCAGCGCCGCCTGGTCGAGGCCCTGCCCGACCTGGGCTTCACCGACCTCTGGTCGATGGAGACGGCCGGCGCCGACGCCTTCACCCCGCTCGCGCTGGCCTCGGTCTGGGCGCCGCAGCTCAACCTGGGCACTGCCATCGTCCCGGTGCACACCCGCGGCCCGGCGCTGCTGGCCATGCAGGCCGCCGCCCTGGCAGAGGCCGCCCCGGGCCGGTTCACCCTCGGCCTCGGCGCCTCCTCGCCGGTCATCGTCCAGGACTGGAACGCCGTCCCGTTCGAGCAGCCGTTCCAGCGCAGCCGTGACATGGTCCGCTTCCTGAAGTCCGCGCTGGCCGGGGAGAAGGTCGACGCCGCCTACGAGACCTTCGCCGTACGCCGCTTCAAGCTGGAGCGGGTCCCCGCGCAGACCCCGCCGGTGCTGCTCGCCGCGCTGCGTCCGGGCATGCTGCGGCTGGCCGCGCAGGAGGCCGACGGCACCATCCTCAACTGGCTCTCCGCCGAGGACGTGACCACCGCCGTCCGTGAGTTCGACCAGGCCGGAGGGGCCGGCAAGACCGTCGCGGCCAGGATCTTCACCTGCCCCACCACCGACACCGACCACGCCAGGGCGCTGGGCCGTCGGCTGATCGCGGGCTACCTCACCGTCCCCGCCTATGCGGCGTTCCACCGCTGGCTCGGCCGCGAGGAGGCGCTCAAGCCGATGTGGGACGCCTGGGCTGCGGGCGACCGCAAGGGCGCCGCGGCGTCGGTGCCCGACGAGGTGGTGGACGCCCTGATCGTCCACGGTGACGCCAAGCGGGTGCGCGAGCAGTTGCGTCACTACGCCGACAACGGTGTGACCGTGCCGGTACCGGCGATCCTGCCGACGCCGGAGATGCTCGACGGCACCGCCACGGCGCGCGACCGCCGCCAGGCGGTCGCGGCCGCGGTCCTCGCCGTCAGCCCAGGCTGAGGCTGCCGGTTCCCGGGTCCACCGCGGAGCCGAGCTTGCCGACCGCGTGGCGCAGGCCGTCCAGCCAGCCGTCGCGGTCGGCGGCCCGGCCCTGCTCGTACTCGGCCACCTCGGGGTGCGGCAGGATCAGGAAGCGCTCGTCGGCCAGGCCGTCGATCACCGCGTCGGCGACCTGCTCCGGCGTCAGCATCCGGCCGAAGGCGCCCAGCACCGCGGCCACCGCCGGGTCCTCGGTCATCGCGGTGCGCACCCCCTGCGGGCACAGCGCGCTGACCTTGATGCCCTGCCCGCCGTAGGCCACCGCGAGCGACTCGGCGAAGGCCACCGCCGCGTGCTTGGTCGCCGTGTAGGCGGCGTCGCCCGGCATCTGCAGCAGCCCGGCGGCGGAGGCGGTGTGCAGCAGGTAGCCCCTGCCCCGCTTCAGCATCCCCGGCAGCACCGCGCGCGCCGCGTAGACGTGCGCCATGACGTTGATCTCCCAGCAGGCCTGCCACAGCTCGTTGGGCGCCTCGATGCCGGCGCCCGAGCCGATGCCGGCGTTGCTGCAGAACAGGTCCACCGGGCCCAGGTGCTTCTCGGCCGTCTCCACCAGGGCCTGCACGTCGCTCTCCCGGGAGACGTCGCTGCCGACGCCCACGGTGTGACAACCCTCACGGTCCAGCGCCAGCGCCAGGTCCTCGACCCGGCCCGCGTCCAGGTCGGCGAGCAGCAGCCCGCGCGCGCCCTCGGCAGCGAAGCGCCGCGCCAGCGCGGACCCTATTCCTCCGGCCGCACCGGTCACCACCACGACGGCTCCGCGTACCTGCATGTCTGCTGCCTTCCTCCCACCGGTCCCCGCACGGACCCGCATACGTTGCCGGTGATCGTAGGCATCCGGCCCGCCACCGCAACAGTGCCCGTCCACGATGCAACCCAACCGCCAGCTAACGTCAAGGAGTGCACAAGCCGCTACCGCCCCCCACCGCCATGCCGGAACTCTTCACCTGGGAGTTCGCCACGAACCCCTATCCGGCGTACGCCTGGCTGCGCGCCCATGCGCCGGTGCACCGCACCACCCTGCCCAGCGGCGTCGAGGCCTGGCTGGTCACCCGCTACGCCGACGCCCGGCAGGCGCTGGCCGACGCGAGGCTCAGCAAGAACCCGGTCAACCACGGCGCCGGCAGCGGCCGCACCGGGATCCCCGGGGAACGCAGCGCCGACCTGATGACCCACCTGCTGAACATCGACCCCCCGGACCACACCCGGCTGCGCCGCCTGGTCTCCAAGGCCTTCACCCCGCGCCGCGTCGCGCTGTTCGAACCGAGGGTCCGCGAGATCACCGACCGCCTGATCGACGGCTTCGCGGGGAAGGGGGAGGCCGACCTGATCCACGACTTCGCCTTCCCGCTCCCCATCTACGCCATCTGCGACCTGCTGGGCGTGCCGGCGGAGGACCAGGACGACTTCCGCGACTGGGCCGGCATGATGATCCGTCACGGCGGCGGCCCGCGCGGCGGCGTCGCCCGCTCGGTCAAGAAGATGCGCGCTTACCTCTCCGAACTGATCCACCGCAAGCGCGCCGACCTCGCCGATGACCTGATCTCCGACCTGATCCGCGCCAGCGACCACGGCGAGCACCTCACCGAGAACGAGGCCGCCGCGATGGCCTTCATCCTGCTCTTCGCCGGCTTCGAGACCACGGTCAACCTGATCGGCAACGGTCTGTACGCCCTGCTCACCCACCCTCAGCAGCGGGCCCAGCTCCAGTCCTCCATCGCCCTCGGCGAGACCGCCCTCCTGGCCACGGCCGTTGAGGAACTCCTCCGCTACGACGGCCCGGTGGAGCTCGCCACCTGGCGCTACGCCACCGCCCCGATCACCCTCGGCGGCCAGTCCGTCGCCGCCGGGGACCCGGTCCTGGTCGTCCTCGCCGCCGCCGACCGCGACCCCGACCGCTTCGACCAGCCCGACCTGCTCGACCTGGCCCGCCGCGACAACCCCCACCTGGGCTTCGGCCACGGCATCCACTACTGCATCGGCGCCCCGCTGGCCCGCCTGGAAGCCCAGTACGCCCTCTCCGCCCTGCTCCAACGCCTCCCCGACCTCACCCTCGCCGCGGACCCGGACGACCTCCGCTGGCGCGGCGGCCTGATCATGCGAGGGCTCCGCCAACTCCCAGTCAACTTCAGTCAGGAGGGCGGAGCCTAGGCAGGCTTGTTGCTCACCATCAGAAGTGCAGATGGATGCTGTGTGCGACGCAGCACACCGCCACCACGGTCAGGAAGCTCTTCAGGGAGACCTCCCCGCCGCTCCCCATCTCACTGCAGAGCAGGATGTTGGGGGCTGCGAACAACCACCACAACTCGCTGTTGTGCTGCTGGAGCCGGTAGTTGAGCAGCATCAGCAGCGCCACGTAGATCATTTGCCAGCCGGACCTCAGTTTCACGTCGACCACCTCCAGCGTCCCCTCAGGGGGTGGGGGATTGGGAAGCGCGGAAACGAGGCATCATCGACTTGTGGCCACGCGGTCCCCCGGCAGTCAGTCAGCTTCAGTCAGATTTCATTGATGCTGGTGGATTTGACTGCTCTCATGAAGGGGATGCCCGCCGCATGCCTGCTTCTAACTCAACTATCATTCAACTCGTCTGACCTTCACTAAATCTGACTGGTAGTTGTAGGGTCGAAGCGCAGCCAGGGAGGCAGGCATGAACGGTTCCCCGAAGACCGCGGTCCAGCGCGTGGCCGACGCGGTGCGTTACTGGAGTGAGCGCCTGGGCGGAGGAGCACCCCTCCCGTCCCAGGAGGAACTCGCGGAACAGTTCAACGTCTCCCGCGACACCGTCCAGAAGGCCCTCAAACTCCTCTCGGAGGAGGGCCTCATCGACTCCATCCGCGGAAGCGGAACCTTTGTCGCCGGAGCGGTACCGGATGCAGATGTCGACGGGGACGAGCTGGAGCCGGCCATCCTGGCCCTGGGACCGCACTTGGACCGAGCCTTTCAAGCCCCTCACGTCACCATCGACTTCTTCGGCTTCACCGCCGAGACCCTCGCCAAGGAACTGACACCGCGACTGGTCCGGGTGTGGCTCACGGACTCGACTCCTCCCGAGAGCCTCCACATCAGGCTTCTGCTTCCCGACATGGAGAGGCTCGCAGTTCCACGTGCCGTCGATGCCGCTGACGACCCCCGTCCCCTGGAGCGGCTGCGCGGCGTCGCGTCGCGGTCAGTCGGTTCGTTGAGGGAGGCCGTGGAAGATCTTCGATCGCGGAACGCCGTTCTCGACTCCAGTCTCGAAGTGCGAACCGTGCCGATGACACCTCAGGTGAAGCTGTTCGTCATCAACAAGGATCTGGCCCTGCGTGGTTGGTACAAACTTGTCCGCCGCAAGGTCGAGTTGCCCGAGCGGAGCGGCTCGGGCATGGAGGACGTAGATATCTACGACTTCATGGGACTGGACGCCAACCTGCTCCTGCAGCGCCCGCATGCCGTGGCCGAGTCCCAGGAGTGGTTCGACTCCCTCTGGTCCATCATCGCGGTGGACTCCAAACTGAGCGAGTGACTCTCGAGCATCCACCCCCGCTCTCCGGCTCCGAAAGAGTCGCACGCTGCATCCTGTTCGACTTCGACGGGCCGCTCGTGAAGCTCTTCGCGGGCTACTCGGCGGCGCGCGTCGCCAAGGAGGTCCGTAGGGATCTGCGCCGCCGATGGGACATCAGATACCGGCCAGTGCGGGGACGGAGCAACTGCCACGGTGCCATCGCGGCATTCCCCGACCTGACCAGGAACCGGCAGGACAAGGATGCGATAGAGACATACCTGCTTGCGCTGGTTGCCACGGCCGAACGGCGCGCGGTTCGGGATGCCGCTCCCACGCTCGGGGCCGAGGAACTGGTCCTGCAGTTGCACGAGGACGGCTGGAAGATGGCAATCACCAGCAACAACGCTGACGAGGCCATTCACGACTACCTGGACCAGGACCGCTCGGCGCGCATCAGGCCGGTCTTCGACGGCATGGTGTTCGGGCGCGGGCGGATAGCCGCCATGAAACCGGAGCCCGACTGCGTCAACGAAGCTCTCAAGGCACTCGGCATTGATGCCAAAGAACACCGGGCGGTTCTCCTGGGGGACTCGGTCTCCGACTACCAGGCCGCCGTCGCTGCCGAGATCGACTTCGTCGGTTACTCCAGGCGCCGCCGCAAGCGCCGCCAGCTTCGCCGCGCCGGCGCGGACCAGGTGTTCGGGAGCCTGGCTGAGGTCCGAGCGGCACTTGATGCGTAACTGAGCTGACGCAGTGCCGTTGGACACCTCGATTGTCGCCGCGTTCCCCGCTACGCTCACGTTCAAACCCAGAAGGGTGCCCGCTGAGCCGCCGGGGCGATCAGACAGCTGTACAGGAGTCCCCATGGCAGGCGGTTCACGGTCCGCATCGGCATTGAAGGCCAGATCGCTGACCGAGTTGTCACTCGGTCAGTTCAGCTATGCCATGGAGCGCCTGTCTGCCAAGGGCCGTCCTGTCGGCAGTGGATACCACCATCTCAATCTCAGCCTGAGAGTTCCGCGTCGCGGCTATCGGATGCTTCGGTACGACACCGTGAAGGTTCGTCGTCGGGTTCCTGCGATCGACCTGGTCGAACGCGTCTGGGAGGACGAGGGGCAGCTGCTCCAGCTGTTGCGCTCCTGGCCCGGAGGACTCCCGGTGGGCGTGCCGCTGCTGCTCCACCACTCCCATGACGGTGTGTCAGTGCACAGCTATGTGCCCGGGACATCGCTGGCGGATCGCTATCCGGAGGGTTCACATCTTCCGGTCCGGGTGGTGGAGAGGATTCTGCGGCTCTTTGCCGAGCTCACCGAAACGGCGGCGAAGGAGTTGCCCGAGCCTTCCAGCGGCCGGCCGTTCGCTGTGAACTCGTCCGCCTTTCTACGTGAACGGGTGGAATTCGCCCAGCGGACGCTGGCCGACCGCAATGCGGGGCGATTCGGCGATCTGTTCACGTCGTTGGGCGTGGGTCCGTGGGCCATGGAGAAGTTCGGCGAGTGGCTCCCGGCGCTCACCGACCGCCCCTTCGCGCTGCTGCACACGGACCTGCACCGGGGCAACGTGATCGTCGACCGGAGGACCAGGGTCACGGTCCTGGACTGGGAGCATGCCAGCTACGGGGACCCGCTGTACGAGTTGGCCACGCACCTCTGCCGAACCCGCTACCCGCGCCAGCAGGAGGTGGAGGTGATCAGGCGCTGGGAGGAGGTCGTCGGTGACCGATCACCGGCCAGCGTCAAGGGGCTGGCCGAGGACCTCCGTCACTTCATCGACTACGAGCGGGCCCAGTCGTTCTATCCGAACACGATCAGGGCTGCGCTGGCCTACTCCGCGGATCCGACCCCGCGCACGCTTGCCGCCGGCGGGCGTTGGCTGCACCGGACGCTCAGGGAGGCGGCGGATCCGCTCCGCCTCAAGCGCGTGAGTTCCGAGGAGGAGTGCCGGGCCGAACTCCTGCGCTGGTACGAGGGTGACGGGCGGGCGGGTTAGTGCCGCTGGGGCGTTACGGGCTTGTGATTATGTAGCTCATATGTCTAGCCTTCCGGGAACGCCCGCATGCGTGGGCACTGCTCCTCGGGACGCCGAGTCCTGTCCAGCCGGGGGGTGGAATCCGAACTTCAGGATTGGGCAGGAGCGGGGGACCCAGGTAAGTCGCCGCAGTTCGCAAGGCTGCGGCTTGGGGTGAAGGCGCGTCAGCGCCCGGGCTACCTCACAGCCCGAACCCGACAGCTCACCTCGCAGGCGTCGGAGAGGGTACCTGCCATGCCTTTCACTACGCCCGGACGCCATCGCAAGCCGCGCACCAGCCAGACCAAGCGCCTGGTCGCGACCGCGAGCCTCGGCACCGCCGGCATCGCCCTGCCGCTGATCGGCGCGACCAGCGCCTCCGCCGCCTCGGTGTCCACCTGGGACAAGGTCGCCAGCTGCGAGAGCGGTGGTGACTGGTCGATCAACACCGGCAACGGGTACTACGGCGGGCTGCAGTTCTCCGCCTCCACCTGGAGCGCCTACGGCGGCGGCCAGTACGCCTCCACCGCGGACCACGCCACCAAGGGCCAGCAGATAGCGATAGCCGAGAAGGTCCTGGCCTCGCAGGGACCCGGCGCCTGGCCGGTCTGCGGGCCGAAGGCCGGGCTCACCCAGGGGGGCGCCGCCGCTTCGGTGAGCACCTCGGGTTCGTCCTCTTCCTCCAGCTCTTCGAGTTCGTCCTCTTCGTCGAGCTCCGACTCGACCAAGAGCAGCACCGAGCAGACCAGCACCAGCACCGGCAAGCACCGGTCGACCGCCGCCACGGACTCCGCCTCGAAGGTCACCAAGCCGGCAGCCAAGACGACGACCACGAGCACGGCCGCGCCCAAGGTCGGTCACGGCAACTACACCGTCAAGTCGGGCGACACCCTCTCCGGCATCGCCGCCGCCGCGCACCTCAGCGGCGGTTGGACCGAGCTGTACAAGGACAACAAGTCCACCGTCGGCGGGAACCCGGATCTGATCTTCCCCGGCCAGAAGCTCGTCGTGGTCTGACACGGCTGTCGACTGACCCCCGTTCGGCTCGCAGCCATCAGGGCGCGGAGCCCCTGCTCGCCAGGTGAACTACTGGTGAGTAGGGGCTCTGTCCGGTGAGACAGGCCGAAGGTCCGGGTGGCCACGCCCCCGGCTGCGGCTAGGCTCTTGTCGTAAGCACCCCTGTATTCCCCCCTAGGAGATGCCTGTGCCGTCCATCGACGTCGTCGTAGCCCGGGAGATCCTCGACTCACGAGGCAACCCCACGGTCGAGGTCGAGGTCGGCCTCGACGACGGCAGCACCGGTCGTGCCGCCGTTCCGTCCGGCGCCTCCACCGGCGCGTTCGAGGCCCTGGAGCTGCGTGACGGTGACCTGTCGCGCTACTTCGGCAAGGGCGTGGAGAAGGCCGTGCTCGCGGTCATCGAGCAGATCGGCCCGGAGCTGATCGGCTACGACGCCACCGAGCAGCGCCTGATCGACCAGGCCATGCTCGACCTGGACGCCACCCCGGACAAGTCCTCCCTCGGTGCCAACGCCATCCTGGGCGTCTCCCTCGCCGTGGCGCACGCCGCCTCCGAGGCCAGCGACCTGCCGCTGTTCCGCTACCTGGGCGGCCCCAACGCCCACGTGCTGCCGGTCCCGATGATGAACATCCTCAACGGCGGCTCGCACGCGGACTCCAATGTCGACATCCAGGAGTTCATGATCGCTCCGATCGGCGCGGAGTCCTTCTCCGAGGCCGTCCGCTGGGGCGTCGAGGTCTACCACACCCTCAAGAGCGTGCTGAAGAAGCGCGGCCTCTCCACCGGCCTGGGCGACGAGGGCGGCTTCGCCCCGAACCTGGACAGCAACCGCGAGGCGCTTGACCTCATCGTCGAGGCGATCCAGCTGGCCGGCTACACCCCCGGCAAGGACGTCGCGCTGGCCCTGGACTGCGCCGCGTCCGAGTTCTACAAGGACGGCAAGTACGAGTTCGAGGGCAAGTCCCGCTCGGCCGCCGAGATGACCGAGTACTACGAGGAGCTCGTCGCCGCGTACCCGCTGGTCTCGATCGAGGACCCGCTGTTCGAGGACGACTGGGCCGGCTGGACCGTGCTGACCGGCAAGATCGGCGACAAGGTGCAGATCGTCGGCGACGACCTGTTCGTCACCAACCCGACCCGGCTGGCCCGCGGCATCAAGGAGGGCGCGGCCAACTCCCTCCTGGTGAAGGTCAACCAGATCGGTTCGCTGACCGAGACCCTCGACGCCGTCGAGCTGGCCCAGCGCAACGGCTTCCGCTGCATGATGTCGCACCGCTCCGGCGAGACCGAGGACGTCACCATCGCCGACCTCGCCGTGGCCACCAACTGCGGCCAGATCAAGACCGGCGCCCCGGCCCGCTCCGAGCGCGTCGCCAAGTACAACCAGCTGCTGCGCATCGAGGAGATCCTCGACGACGCCGCCGAGTACGCCGGCCGCGGCGCGTTCCCGCGGTTCCAGCACAGCGAGGCCTGACCCGCAGGCGCAGCGCGCCTGACCGGTGCCCCGCCGCGTTCACCCTCTAGGGTGGGTGGCGGGGCACCGGCACATCACAGCCGGCACAGCGTCAGCCGGATCGGGCCAGGGAGGGCGAGTACGTGAGCGGCAGCACAGCCAGGGGCAGCGCCCCCCGCAGGCCGCGGCTGACCGGCCGGGCCGCCGTCCTGGCCCTGGTGCTGTGCTCGCTGGTCGCCGCGCTGGCCTATCCGACCCGGCAGTTCATCGCCCAACGCTCGCAGATCGCCCAGCAGCGCGCGGCGGCGGCCCAGGCCCAGGCCCAGGTGGACGAGCTGCGCCGGGAGAAGGCCCGCTGGCAGGACCCGGCGTACGTGGCGGCCCAGGCCAGGGAGCGGCTGCACTACGGCTATCCCGGCGAGACCCCGTTCGTCTCGGTCGCCCCCACCACCGGCGCGAGCGGTACCTCCGGGACGCCCGCCGCGGCCCAGGCGCAGCAGCCCTGGTACGACAGCCTGTTCCAGTCGCTGGAGACGTCCGACCGGACCGGCGCGGCGGGCGCGACCGCACCCCAGAACTAGAGCCATCCAAGAAAGCAAGGCAATGACGCAGACCCCTGACACCCCTGAGGGCGCCACCCGGGAAGGCGCGCCCCAGGACGCCGTGCCCGCCGTCGCCCCGGACGACGTGGCGGCGATCGCCGCCCAGCTCGGCCGGGTGCCGCGCGGGCTGCGCGCCGTCGCCCACCGCTGCGCCTGCGGCCTGCCGGACGTGGTGGAGACCGCACCGCGGCTGGAGGACGGCAGTCCCTTCCCCACGCTGTTCTACCTGACCTGCCCCAGGGCCGCGTCAGCGATCGGCACGCTGGAGGCCGACGGGGTGATGAAGGAGCAGACCGCCCGGCTGGCCGAGGACCCGGAGCTGGCCGCCGCCTACCAGCGGGCCCACGAGGACTACATCGCCCGGCGCGACGCCATCGAGGTGCTGGAGGGCTTCCCCAGCGCCGGCGGGATGCCGGACCGGGTGAAGTGCCTGCACGTCCTGGTCGGCCACAGCCTGGCGGCCGGACCGGGCGTCAACCCGCTCGGCGACGAGGCCCTGGCGATGCTGCCCGAGTGGTGGCGCAAGGGCCCCTGCGTCTGCGTGCCCACCGCCGACGGTGCCGAGGGGTGCGACAAGTGACGCTTCAGCGTGTGGCTGCGATCGACTGCGGGACCAACTCCATCCGCCTGCTGGTCGCCGACCTCGACCCGGACACCGGTGAGCTGCACGACCTGGACCGGCGGATGACCATCGTCCGGCTCGGGCAGGGCGTGGACCGCACCGGGCGGCTGGCCCCGGAGGCGCTGGAGCGCACCTTCGCCGCCTGCCGCGACTACGCGGCGGTCATCGCCGGGCACGGCGCCCAGCGGCTGCGCTTCGTGGCGACCAGCGCCTCGCGCGACGCCGAGAACCGCGACGAGTTCGTCAGCGGCGTCCGCGCGATCCTGGGCGTCGAGCCCGAGGTGATCAGCGGCGACGAGGAGGCCCAGCTCTCCTTCACCGGCGCGACCAGGGAGCTCAAGGGCGAGGACGGGCTGACGCCGCCCTACCTGGTGTTCGACCTCGGCGGCGGCTCCACCGAGTTCGTGCTGGGCTCCGACCGGGTCGAGGCGGCCCGCTCGGTCGACATCGGCTGCGTCCGGATGACGGAGCGTCATGGCGGCGACACCATCGCCATGCGGGCCGACATCAAGGCGGCGCTGGACCTGGCCGCCGCCACCGTCCCGCTGACCTCGGCGGCGACCCTGGTCGGCCTGGCCGGGACGGTCACCACGGTGGCCGGGATCGCGCTCGGCCTGCCTGCCTACGACTCCGCCGCGATCCACCACTCGCGCATCCCGCTGGCCAAGGTCCGCGAGGTCACCGCGATGCTGCTGGCGTCCACTCCGGAGGAGCGCGCGGCGATCCCGGTGATGCACCCCGGACGGGTGGACGTCATCGCCGCGGGGGCCCTCGTTCTGCTCGCCGTCATGGAGCGCAGCGGGGCTTCTGAGCTGGTCGTCAGCGAGCACGACATCCTCGACGGCATCGCCTGGAGCGCGGCCGGGGAGACGGCTCGCGAGGGCGCTCCAGAAACTTCGTGAATTTCTTCACATGGGGTTCCCGGCTTTGGGGTCACCCGAAGGGCCGGTTCGTCCGAATTGCGAGACCCAAGGCCCCTGGCGGGCGTCGGCCCGGGCATCCAAGGCCGGGGGCCTTTTTCGCACGCACAATCGCAATGAGTGCGACGAGCTGCGGCGATACCCGGCACCCCGGCAGCGGGCCGGTCGCAGGGCACCCAGTGGGAACCATGGGCCGCGTAGTGTAGCAGGTGGTGTCCAGAGGCATGTGAGGAGGGCCACAAGGGCTGCTCCGGACGGTGCTGGATACTTTCGGATATGAGCACCACGGAGCGTCCTCGCATTCTCATCGTCGGCGGTGGATACGTCGGCATGTATGCCGCGATGCGCATCCTCAAGAAGATGCGCTACGGAGAGGCGACCGTCACGGTCGTCGACCCGCGGTCCTACATGACGTACCTGCCCTTCCTTCCCGAGGCGGCGGCCGGCAATGTCGCGCCTCGCAACCTCGTCGCGCCGCTGCGCAGCACCCTCAAGGGTGCGGAGGTCCTCACCGGTCACGTGACCGCGGTGGACCAGGAGCGCAAGATCGCGACCATCTCCCCGGCCGCGGGCGACTCGTACGAGCTGCCGTTCGAGTACCTCGTCGTCGCGCTGGGCTCGGTCTCCCGCACCTTCCCGATCCCCGGCCTGGCCGAGAACGGCATCGGCATCAAGTCGGTCGAGGAGGCCATCAGCCTCCGCAACCACGTGATCGCCCAGCTGGACAAGGCCGAGTCCACCACGGACGAGGCGGTCCGCAAGCAGGCGCTGACCTTCGTGGTCATCGGCGGCGGCTTCGCGGGCATCGAGACCGTGGCCGAGCTGGAGGACATGGTCCGCGACGCGGCCAAGAACTACCGCAACGTGAAGCGTGAGGACATGCGCTTCATCGTGGTCGAGGCGGCCAACCGCATCCTCCCCGAGATGGGCCCGGACCTCGGTCTGTGGACCAAGGAGAAGCTCGAGGAGCGCGGGATCGAGATCTACATCGAGACCTCGATGGACTCCTGCGTCGACAAGCACGTGGTGCTGAAGAACGGCATCGAGGTCGACGCCTCCACCATCGTGTGGACGGCCGGCGTCAAGCCCAACCCGGCGCTCGCCAACTTCGGTCTTCCGCTGGGCCCGCGCGGCCACGTCGACACCGCCCCGACCCTCCAGGTCCAGGGCTTCGACAACGTCTGGGCCGCCGGCGACAACGCCCAGGTGCCGGACCTCGCCGTCGGCGAGGGCGCCTGGTGCCCGCCGAACGCGCAGCACGCGGTCCGTCAGGCCATCGTGCTCGGCGACAACGTGGTCTCCGGGATGCGGGGCTTCCCGCAGAAGGAGTACAAGCACAAGAACCTCGGCGCGGTTGCCGGCCTGGGCCTCCACAAGGGTGTGGCGATCCTCTTCGGCAAGTACAAGCTGAAGGGCCGTCCGGCCTGGTGGTTCCACCGCCTGTACCACGGCAGCCGGGTACCCACCATGAACCGCAAGGTCCGGGTGTTCGCCGACTGGACCCTGGCCATGTTCCTCAAGCGCGAGACCGTCTCCCTGGTGGAGATGGAGAAGCCGCGCGAGGTGTTCATCGAGGCGGCCTCGCCCGCCCCGAAGCCGAAGCCCGCGGTCGCGGCCGAGGCCGCGAAGACCGAGAAGGTCCCTGCCTGATCGTTCCACCGCACGCCCTCCTGCCCGGCAGCGTCGCCGGACCACACCCGTGGTGCTCATAACCGGCACCGCTGCCGTAAGTGCCCCGGCTCCTCCTCCACGGAGGGGCCGGGGCACTGGCGTTTCTCTGGAGCCTGCGGCCACCGTCGCGGCTTCTCGCCGGGGTACGGGGCGTCAGGGGCGGTTTCAGGAGGTCTTGATGGAGTCCAGGATGTCCAGGCGGGACGCCCTGCGGGCGGGCCACAGGGCGGCGCCCAGGCCCACCAGGGCGGCTGCCAGGACGTAGGCCGCCAGCTGTCCCGCAGGGAAGGCCGTAGTGAGGCCGGTCAGCGAGGACTTGAGCAGCTGTACCGCCGCCCAGGCCAGGAACTCGCCGATGGCCACCCCCAGCACCGCGCCGAAGAGCGCGATCGCCACCGACTCCAGCCGGACCATCCGCTTGATCCCGCGCCGGTCCAGGCCGATCGCCCGCAGCATCCCGATCTCGCGCTTGCGCTCGAAGACCGACATCGCCAGGGTGTTGACCACCCCCAGGACCGCGATCAGCACGGCCATCCCCAGCAGTCCGTACATCACGTTCAGCAGCAGGCTGATCTGCGAGCTGAACTCCTTCACCATCTGCTGCTGCGACTGCACCTGGACCAGCGGGTTGCGTCCGGTGGAGTCCTTCAGGGCCTGCTCCAGCGCCGGCGAGGCGCCCGCGGTGCCGGACACCAGCACCGCGCTGTAGTACGGCGCGGTGGTGTGCGGGGAGAGCACCGACTCGCTCATCATCACCGGCCCGAGCAGGCCGCTGTCCTGGTAGATGCCGCCGATCCGGACCGTGCCGGTGCTGCCGTTCGGGTAGGTGAACCGGGCGCTCCCGCCGACGCTCCAGTGGTGCGAGGCCGCGGTGGACTTGTCCACCAGCGCCGCGCCCTGGCCGATCGCGCCGGCCGATCCGTCCAGCATGGTCGGGGCGACCAGCCGGCTGAAGCTGTCGGCGTCGAAGCCGCTCACCGAGAGGTCCCGGCCGTCGGCCTTGACGTACTGGGAGTCGATGACGCTGGTGGCGCTGACGCCCGCGGTGGACTTGATGGCGGGCAGCGCGCTGGGCGAGACCGGCTCGCCGAGCATCACGCTGACCGCGTAGTCGGCCTTCATCCCCGAGGTGACCTGCTTGGTGACCGCGTCGGTGACCGAGGCGCCGATCACCGTCAGCGCGCTGATCAGGGTCAGCCCGATGGTGAGCGCGGACGCCGTGGCCGCGGTGCGGCGCGGGTTGCGCAGCGCGTTCTGCTTGGCCAGCTTGCCGGAGACCCCGTACAGCCGCGCGAACAGCGGCCCGACCAGGGCGATCAGCGGACGGGACAGCAGCGGGGTCAGCACGAACGCGCCGATCAGGATCAGCCCGGCGCCGGCGCCCACCGGCAGCCGACCGGAGCTGCCGCCCAGGTGCGCGCCGTAGAGCACGGCAGCCAGGCCGGTGCCGAAGAAGGCGGCGCCGATGGAGTTGCGGACCACCAGGGACTTCTGGGTGGCGGGCTGGTCGTTGCTGCTCATCGCGGCGACCGGGGGGACCCGGGAGGCGCGGATGCTGGGCAGCAGCGCGGCCACCACGGTGACCACGACCCCGGTGAGCAGCGTGGCCACCACCGTGGTGGGGGCGATCACCAGGCCGCCGGCGGGCAGGTTCCCGCCGGATCCGAGGAAGGCCTTGAGCCCGGCCCCGATCCCGATCCCGGCCAGCAGCCCGCCCAGTGAGGCGAAGACCCCCACGAACAGGGCCTCCAGCAGCACCGAGTTGGTGATCTGGCGGCGGCTGGCCCCGATGGCGCGCATCAGCGCGGTCTCCCGGGTGCGCTGGGCGATCAGCATGGTGAAGGTGTTGGAGATCAGGAAGATGCCGACGAACAGCGCGATCCCGGCGAAGGCCAGCAGCGCGGTGCGCATCCCCGAGGTGGCGGCCTGCACCGCGGCGGTCGAGTCGGCGCTGAGCTTCACCCCGGTCTTGGCGGTGATGTTCCCGCTGTGCGGGAGCACCGGCAGGACTTCGGAGAGCAGCTGCTGCTCGCTGGTGCCGGGCTTGGCGACGGCCTGGATGGTGGTGAACTGCCCGGCCTTGAGGTAGAGCTGCTGTGCGGTGGCGGTGTCGAAGAGCACCAGCGAGCCGCCGGCCTTCACCTGCGGGTCGACCGTGGTGAAGATGCCGGTGACGGTCATCTGCATGACCGGGCCGTTGACGGCGAGCCGGACCGTGTCGCCGACCTTGAAGCCGTTCTTCTCGGCGGTGCGCTGGTCCACCGCGATCTGACGGCTGTTCACCGGACCGGTGCCCTGGACCATCGGGTAGGTGCTGTCCCGGCCGTCGGCGCCGGGCACCCAGTTGGAGCCCTGGGTGTTGCCGCGCTCGCCGATCAGGTTGCCCTGCGGGTCGGAGAGCCCGGCGAAGCCGGTCACCGTGCCGCGGGCGGACTGCGCCCCCGGCAGTGCGGCGATCCTCTGGACGGTGGCGTCGGTGAGCGGCAGCGCCGAGCTGTTGTTGTCCGAGGCCTTGGCGTCGCTGCCGGCGGCGGAGTTGTGGACCTGGACCGAGATGTTGTCGAAGCTGGAGGACTGGCTGTCCTTGAAGGCCTGGCCGACCGAGTCGGAGAAGACCATGGTGCCGGCCACGAAGGCGGTGCCGAGCAGCACGGCCAGCATGGTCATCAGCAGCCGGCCCTTGCTGGCCAGCACATTGCGCAGTGCGGTGCGGTACATGACGGACCCCCTCTCAGCTGGTGCGGCCCTTGGCGTCGAAACGACGCATGCGGTCCAGGACGCTGTCGGCGGTGGGGCCGTACATCTCGTCGACGATCCTGCCGTCGGCGAGGAAGACCACCCGGTCCGCGTAGGAGGCGGCGACCGGGTCGTGGGTGACCATCACCACGGTCTGGCCGAGCTCGCGCACCGAGTTGCGGAGGAAGCCGAGGATCTCCGCGCCGGAGCGGGAGTCCAGGTTGCCGGTGGGCTCGTCGGCGAAGATGATCGCGGGCCGGGACGCCAGGGCGCGGGCGCAGGCCACCCGCTGCTGCTGGCCGCCGGACAGCTGGGAGGGGCGGTGCCCGAGCCGGTCGGCCAGGCCGACGGTGGCCACCACCTGGTCCAGCCAGGCATGGTCGGGCTTGCGGCCGGCTATGTCCATCGGCAGGGTGATGTTCTCCAGCGCGCTGAGCGTGGGCAGCAGGTTGAAGGACTGGAAGACGAAGCCGATCTGGTCCCGGCGGAGCTTGGTGAGCTGCTTGTCCTTCAGCCCGCCGAGCTCGGTGTCGCCGATGGTGGCGGAGCCGGCGGTGACCGAGTCCAGGCCGGCCATGCAGTGCATCAGCGTCGACTTGCCGGAACCCGAGGGGCCCATGATGGCGGTGAACTGACCCCGTACGAACTCGACGGAGACCTGGTCCAACGCGGTGACGCGGGTGTCTCCCTCGCCGTAGACCTTGCTGAGGCCGACGGCGCGAGCCGCGGCAGTGAGCAGGGTTGTCGTCACAGGACTACTCCAGTCAGAGAGGATGGGGTGTGGATCCATCCTCCCGGCCTGGTCACGCCGTGTAGTCGCCCGACCGGACGGTTGCGGGTACTGCCTGCCGTCGTAGGGGACGCAGCGCGCTCTCCTCCCCAGGTATGACAGCGCCCCTGAGGGGGTCGACTGCGGTCCCGGGACGGTCGCTCTGCACCGACGATGCGTCAAGTAACGGTGAAATAAGACAACTTCCCCACAGGTGTGGGCATCTGAGGGGTCAGCTGCGGCTAGGCTCAGAGTGCGGAAGGGCCCGGATGGTGGAACGCAGACACGGCGAGCTTAAACCTCGCTGGCCGCCAGGCCGTGCCGGTTCGAATCCGGCTCCGGGCACCCGTCCCCTCGCTACATTGACATGCGCGCGGCGGCGCGGCGCAGACCGTACTCGTGCACCAGGGCCTTGGCGTAGCCGTAGGAGATGCCGTACTCGCGGCGGAGCCAGGCGATCTTCTCCTCGCAGCGGAGCAGGCTCGGTCCCTCGTCGACCGCCTTGAGCCAGTCGCCGAGCGGGCGGCCGGTGACGGCGGGAATGCGGGACAGCAGGTTCTGGTGGGTTTCCGTGGAGTACATGAGGGACACTGGGCGCCTCCAGAGGTGGGCCGGTGCTGGGTCGGCCCGATGTGGGTGTGGCCGACTCTTTCGACTCTGCCCGAGGGCAGACCCCTTGGCAACAGTCGCCGGAGGATACGCTGACGGCATGTCCGATCCGACCCCTCTCCTTTTCGCGGCTGACCGGCTGGCGGACCGTTTCCGCTCGATGCCGCAGCGCAGGCTCACCCAACTGGCTCCGGAGGGCCTGAGGTTGGCCCGGCGGCTGGCCCGGCAGGAGGAGGCGGTGGCCGGCGGTCCGGCCCGCTCCGAGCTCCCGGACGCGGGCATCTTCGCGGTCGGCGACCAGATCGCGCTGGCCGCGCACGACCTGGCCGAGGCGCTGCGCGAGGCCGACCGCGAGGAGGCGGAGGCGGTGCTGGCGGAGGCGCTGGCCGCGGTGGAGGACGGCTACAGGCTGGCGACGACCCGGTCGGCGAGGATGTAGACGGTCTCGTCGGCGCTCTCGGCGGCGTGCTCGCCGTCGTCCGTGGTTCCTGTGCTGTCGGTGCTCAGCGCGAAGGTCAGCGCGTGGCCGCCGGGGAGGCGGGAGTTGCCGAGCAGCCGGACCTGGGCGCCGGCGTCGACGGCGGCACGGAGCTTGGCGCCGGCCACCGGGTCGCCGGGGGCGATGCACAGCGTGGTCTCGTCCTCGAAGATGTAGACGTCCAGCGTGCCCATCGGGCCGGGGCGGACGTCGCGCAGCGTGATGCCGACCGCGACCAGCTCGTCCAGCCGCAGGTCGGTCCACTCGGGGGTGGGCGTGGGCCGCGGCACGAAGCCCGGCACGGAGGGGTGCGCGGGGCGGTCCGAGGGCAGCGGGCGCTCGGGGAGCTCGGCCCGGTCCGGACGGTCCCCGGCCGGTGCCACCGGGTGGCCCGCGGAGCCGCTGCTGGTCTCGGAGATCATCTCCTCCAGGGCGGAGCGCAGCGCGTCGGCGAACTCCGGGTCCATCTCGCCCTGCTCGTCCACATAGCCGCGCGGTGCGGGGAGCATGACCACGCTCTCGCTGTCGAACAGCGGGCCGCCGCCGAGGTCGTCCTCGGCCATCCGGGCCTCCTGTTCGGCCCAGAACGAGCGTGCCTCCGCCATCTCCCGCTCCCGGTCGTCTGCGAGCGCGACGGCGACGGATTCGCGTACGGCCGAGTCGAAGCGCCGGTTGAGCGCGCGCAGCGCGAACAGACAGGCGGTCGCGGTGGCTGCGGTGAAGACCAGCAGGGCGGTGAGGACGAAGACGAGGATGTTCACGGAAGCACCCCTAGTGAAGGGTTGAACTGGCGGTCAACCCCACAGTGCCCCACGGCGGCGGATTGCGGCAGTGCGTAATGTCCTTTTCATTTGTGACGTCCGACATCAACCGAATTGATTCGGCTGGAAAATTGCACGCAGAGCAATCGGACGAATACGTTGCGTCGACAATCCGTCGGTTTTTCGCAAAGAAAGCGGTCCAGGCCGCGCCGTAGCGTGACCTGGACCTTACCCATCTGATGTGGGGCCAAACGGGTCATTCTGAGAAATCTATGAGAGCCGCTCGATCACCATGGCCATGCCCTGTCCGCCGCCCACGCACATCGTTTCCAGACCGAACTGCCTGTCGTGCCACTGGAGCGAATTGATCAGCGTGCCGGTGATACGCGCGCCGGTCATGCCGAAGGGGTGGCCGACGGCGATGGCGCCGCCGTTGACGTTCAGCCGGTCCAGGTCGACGCCCAGGTCCTGGTACGAGGGGATGACCTGGGCGGCGAAGGCCTCGTTGATCTCGACCAGGTCGATGTCGCCGATGGCCATCCCGGCCCGCTTCAGCGCCTGCTTGGACGCCTCGACCGGGCCGTAGCCCATGATCTCGGGGGAGAGGCCGGAGACGCCGGTGGAGACGATCCGGGCCAGCGGGGTCAGCCCGAGCTCGCGGGCCTTGGTGTCGGACATGATCACCAGCGCGGCGGCGCCGTCGTTCAGCGGGCAGCAGTTGCCCGCGTTGACCGTGCCGTCCGGGCGGAACACCGGCTTCAGGCCGGAGACCGCCTCCAGGGTGACCCCGGCCCGCGGGCCGTCGTCCTTGGCGACCACGGTGCCGTCCGGGGTGGTCACCGGGGTGATCTCACGCTCCCAGAAGCCGTCCGCGATGGCCTTCTCGGCGAGGTTCTGCGAGCGGACGCCGAACTCGTCCTGCTCGCGGCGGCTGATCCCCTTGAGGCCGGCCAGGTTCTCCGCGGTCTGGCCCATGGCGATGTAGACGTCGGGCACCAGCCCGCTCTGCCGGGGGTCCTCCCAGACTGGGGCGCCGGTGGTGGAGGCGGTGGCCACGGTGCGTGCCTCGGCGTCGGCGAACAGCGGGTTCTTGGTGTCCGGCAGGCCGTCCGAGGAGCCCTTGATGCTGCGGGAGACCATCTCCACGCCGGCCGAGATGAAGACGTCGCCCTCGCCGGCCTTGATCGCGTGCAGCGCCATCCGGCTGGTCTGCAGCGAGGAGGAGCAGTAGCGGGTGATGGTGCAGCCGGGCAGGTGGTCCATGCCCATCTGCACGGCGACCACCCGGCCCAGGTTGTAGCCCTGCTCGCCGCCGGGCAGGCCGCAGCCCAGCATCAGGTCGTCGATGTCGCGCGGGTCCAGCTCGGGGACCTTGGCCAGCGCGGCCTGGATGATCGTCGCGGTCAGGTCGTCCGGGCGGACGTCCTTCAGTGAGCCCTTGAACGCCCGGCCGATCGGCGAGCGGGCGGTGCTGACGATGACGGCTTCGGGCATGGGGACTCCAAGGGTGGGGAGGGCGCTCGGGGGACAAGTTACCCTCAGGTAGAACCCGCGTCAGCGCCGACGGCGTGTGAATTACCTGACCTTGCGTCATCGGCCGGAGCCGTTGCGGGCTCCGCCGATTCGGCCGGGTTCCCCTCCGGCAGGTGTCGCCTGCGGCGGTGCTTGAGCAGCGCCCAGCGGCCGCGCGGCCCGGACTCCGAGCCCAGCACGGCGGCGCCGGCCACCTCGGTGCCGCCGCGTCCGGCCGCCTCGGCGGCGGCCTGGGCCACCGGCAGCACGCCCTCGCCGCGGAAGGCGTCGGGGCGCTCCTCGGCGCCGCCGTCCGGCCACAGGTCCAGTGCGGCGCAGAGGGAGGGGAGCATGGCCATCGCCGCGGTGGCGTAGCCCTGGGCCGAGGGGTGGTAGCGGTCCGAGGCGAACATCTCCGGACGGCCGCTGAACTCGGGGCCGAGCAGGTCGCCGAGCGACACGCTGCGGGCGCCGGCCTCGACCACCGCGATGGTCTGGGCGGCGGCGAGCTGGCGGCTGGCGCGCCGGGCCAGCCAGCGCAGCGGCGGCCGCACCGGCTCGATGGTGCCGAGGTCGGGGCAGGTGCCGACGACCACCTGGGCACCGGCCGAGCGCAGCCGGCGGATGGCGGCGCCGAGCATCCGCACCGAGGCGGTCAGCCTGACCCGCTGGGTGACGTCATTGGCGCCGATCATGATCAGCGCGATGTCCGGTTCGGCCCGCAGCGCCAGGTCGACCTGGCGCTCCAGGTCCTCCGAGGTGGCGCCGTTGGCCGCGGCGACGGACAGCCGTACCGGCCGCTCGGCGATGGAGGCGATGCCGCCGGCGAGCAGCGCGCCCGGGGTGTCCCGGCCGCGGGTCACCCCGAAGCCGGCCGCGGTGGAGTCGCCGAGCACCGCGAAGAGCAGCGGTTCGGCGTCGGCGTCGGCGGCGAAGGCGCGCCCGTAGACGCCGTCGGCCGGCGGCGGCTCTCCCTGCAGGGTGTTCAGCGTGTGCTCGGCGAGCTTGGCCTCGGTCAGCAGGACGCCGGCGAAGCCGACCCCGACCAGTCCGATCCCGCCGCCTCCGTAGGCCGCAGCGGCGGCGATCCGCCGTGCCACCCTCGCTCTCGACATGAGCGACCCCCAAGCTGTCTCTGCCTGTCCTTACCTTGGCAGTCTGCCCCACTAGTCTGATCCCAACAGGGCGACAAACCGTGCGTCCCTAACAAAAAACCGCGGAGGAGAACCCGTGCGGTACCACGAGTCGATCATCGATCTGGTCGGCAACACCCCCCTGGTCCGGCTGAACAAGGTCGCCGAGGGCATCAGCGCGACCGTGCTCGCCAAGGTCGAGTACTTCAACCCGGGCGGGTCGGTCAAGGACCGGATCGCGATGCGGATGATCGAGGCGGCGGAGAAGTCGGGCGCGCTCAAGCCCGGCGGCACCATCGTCGAGCCGACCTCGGGGAACACCGGGGTCGGGCTGGCCATCGTGGCGCAGCAGAAGGGCTACCGCTGCATCTTCGTCTGCCCGGACAAGGTCTCCACCGACAAGATCAACGTGCTCCGCGCGTACGGCGCCGACGTGGTGGTCTGCCCGACCGCGGTCGCGCCGGAGCACCCGGACTCCTACTACAACGTCAGCGACCGCCTGGTACGGGAGACCCCCGGCGCCTGGAAGCCGGACCAGTACTCCAACCCGGAGAACCCGGCCAGCCACTACCACTCCACCGGCCCGGAGCTGTGGGAGCAGACCGGCGGCCGGATCACCCACTTCGTGGCGGGCGTGGGCACCGGCGGGACCATCTCCGGCACCGGCCGCTACCTCAAGGACGTCTCCGACGGCGCGGTCCAGGTGATCGGCGCGGACCCGGAGGGCTCGGTCTACTCCGGCGGCACCGGCCGCCCCTACCTGGTGGAGGGCGTGGGCGAGGACTTCTGGCCGACCGCCTACGACCGCTCGGTGGCCGACGAGATCGTCCCGGTCTCCGACAAGGACTCCTTCCAGATGACCCGCCGGCTGGCCAAGGAGGAGGGCCTGCTGGTCGGCGGCTCCTGCGGGATGGCGGTCGTGGCGGCGCTGCGGGTGGCCGAGCGGCTGGGCCCGGAGGACGTGGTGGTGGTGCTGCTGCCGGACTCCGGCCGCGGCTACCTCTCCAAGATCTTCAACGACGACTGGATGCAGGACTACGGCTTCCTGGACGAGGGCGGTCCGGAGGCGGTGGCCGGCGACGTCCTCGCCAGGAAGGACGGCCTGGAGCACGACGGGATTCCGCAGTTCGTGCACATTCACCCGAACGAGTCGGTGGGTGAGGCCGTGCACATTCTGCGTGAGTACGGCGTGTCGCAGATGCCGGTGGTCTCCCCGGGGGCCGGGCACCCGGATGTGATGGCCGGTGAGGTGATCGGCTCGGTGGTGGAGCGGGACCTCCTCGACGGTCTGTTTGCGAAGCGGTTCGAGCTGGGCGACCTGATCGGCCCTCATATGTCGCCCCCGCTCCCGGTGGTGGGCTCCGGTGAGTCGGTGACCCGGCTGATGGGAGTGCTGGAGAAGGCCGACGCCGCGGTCGTCCTGGTGGACGGGAAGCCCCAGGGCATCGTCACCCGGCAGGACCTGCTGGCGTTCCTGAGCGCCCACGGGGGTGCGCTCGGTGGGGCGCACGGGACCGGTGTCGGCGTTCACTGAATCGCCTTCAACTGGTACACCTACGACACGTACCGGCAGCACGCGCTTAACAACACCCGGGCAATGTTGTCACCACGGCAAGAAGCCGAGCGTGGTGGCAGCGAAAGTCCGGAGCGGCTCCCGGACCCGCAGTCACCTCAGGACGCGTCGGACGGCCCTGACCCGGCCGGCCGCGTCCCCGCCCGCGGGGAACGCCGTCGTCCCGCCCCTGTCGGTCCCGACCGATCAACAGGGTGCGGCGATCCCCGCGGCACCAGGCTCCGCGTTCCCGGGTGGGGGAACTCAGCGGAGACAGTAGGGCCGGTCCTTCGAGGACCGGCCCTACTGGTGTGTCATGACGGATGTGCCCCGGGCCCGGGCGCCGGGTCGGCGCCGCGGGCAGGGCCGTGCGGGCTCAGCCCGCGAAGCGGCGGCTCACGAAGATCATGCCGACCCCGGCGACCAGGAAGCCCGCCCCGCCCAGTGCGTACGGCGTGGTGTCGACCCCGGTGTCGGCCAGCTGCTCGGTGCTGCCCCCGGTGCTGCTCTGCGCGGCGGCCTTCTGCACGTCGCGCTGGCTCGCCTGGGAGGTGGCAGCCGAGGCCATCGGGCCCAGTGCCAGCGCGGCGGCGGTGCCGAGGCCGGCGGCGACGGCCGTGATCGTGAGCGGGCGGCGGGTGGTCAATGTCGCTCCCAGCGGAGTGTCGTGGTCCGCACGATGCTAATGAGTCAGGGCGGCGTTGGATAGCCTCGGACCCATGACTAGTGACACCAGTGGGCTTGAGAACACCGATCGGCGCTACGTCCGGCTGCAGATCGAACTGATCGTTGAGATCGCGGACGAGAAGGCGCTCCAGGTGGCGGCGCTGGAGCAGGTACGGGCCGACGAGTTCCTGGAGGACGAGGAACGCGCCGAGGCGGTCGCCGCCATCGAGATCGACCCGGCCGGGGCGATCGCACACTTCGTCGACCCGGTGGCGATGCTGGAGGGCGTACCCGGGGTGGAGCTGGCCGAGGCCACCTGGGAGTCCCAGCCGGTCGACTACGACCCGGAGAACGAGGACTGGGACCTCTACGACGCGGAGTAACGACCCAGCGGGTCGATGTGCGGGGCAGGTGCAGTGCAGGCGGGCGGTTCCGGAGTCCCGGGGCCGCCCTTCGTCGTACCGTCCTCCCTCATGCTGTTGCCATGTCAGCATCTGTCGGCTTTGCTCCTGATTGGGATGTAACTGTTGTTTCGGTCTATGTTCATGTGACTATCAGATAACTTGGGTGAACTCTCCTGGGACCTGGGACCACGCCGACCGGTGCACCGCCGACACGAAGGAGCAGCAGTGGACGACACGACGACGTCAGGCAAGGGCAAGGGCGGCCCCTGGGCCAGGCGGACGATCGTGGCGGGACTGATAGCGACGCCGGTGGCGCTGGTCGCCGGATGCAGTTCCTCCGGCTCCTCGGGCTCCTCGGACAAGAGCGGCAGCGGCGGCAGCAGCGCCGCGCCGGTGTCCAAGGCCGCCATCACCACCACTCCGGCCAACGGCGCCAAGTCCGCGGTGTTCACCCAGCCGGTGAAGGTCGCCGTCAGCAACGGCACGCTCAGCTCGGTCACCCTCACCGGATCGGACGGCAAGCAGGTGGCCGGCGAGCTGGCCGCCGACAAGCTGAGCTGGACCAGCACCGGCAGGCTCAGCTCGGGCACCGGCTACACCCTCGCGGCCGTCGGCACCGACTCCGACCAGGTGCAGGCCACCAAGAGCGTCTCGTTCCGCACCGGCGCCCCGGAGAAGACCTTCATCGGCTACTTCACCCCCGACAACGGCACCACCGTGGGCGTGGGCATGCCGGTCTCGATCAACTTCAACAAGGCCGTCACCGACAAGGCCGCCGTGCAGAAGGCGATCACCGTCACCGCCTCGCCCGCGGTGGAGATCGTCGGCCACTGGTTCAGCAGCACCAGGCTGGACTTCCGGCCCGAGACCTACTGGGCCGCCGGCACCAAGGTCACCCTCACCCTCGCGCTCAAGGATGTCGAAGGCTCCAGCGGCGTCTACGGCACCCAGGCCAAGTCCATAAGCTTCACCGTCGGCCGCAGCCAGACCAGCGTCGCCGACCTCAGCGCGAAGACGCTCACGGTCACCAGGGACGGCAAGGTCACCCAGACGTACCCGATCACCGGCGGCAGTCCGGAGCACACCACCTGGGCCGGGAAGATGGTCATCTCGGAGAAGTTCCTGCAGACCCGGATGGACTCGACCACGGTCGGCCTCGGCGGCGAGTACGACATCAAGGACGTGCCGCACGCCCAGCGGCTGACCACCTCGGGCACCTTCATCCACGGCAACTACTGGGCCAGTACCTCGGTCTTCGGCAGCGAGAACACCAGCCACGGCTGCGTCGCCATGCACGACACCAAGGGAGCCGGCGACTCCAGCACCCCGGCGGCGAAGTTCTACAACAGCTCCATCACCGGCGACGTGGTCGAGGTGGTGAACTCCGGGGACAAGACCGTGGACCCGGCCAACGGGCTGAACGGCTGGAACCTGGACTGGGCCAGCTGGAAGGCCGGCAGCGCGGTCTGACTCCCCGTCCGGCCCGCCACGAACCGGTATGGACGGAGCCCGGGGCCAGGCCGGACAATCACCATCATGACGACCCCGGAGTCCCTGACCCAGGTGGCTCGGATCTCGGACGCCGAACGCGACCGGGCGATCCGGCTGCTCCGCGAGCACTCGGTGCAGGGGCGGTTGTCGCCCGACACCTTCATCCGCAGGATCGAGCTGGCGCTCACCGCCCAGCGCCGCGCCGACCTGGACGAACTCACCGCGGACCTGCCCGACCAGGGCCGGCTCACCCGGCTGGCGCTGCGCGCCGTCGCGTCGGTCTCCCGCTTCGGCGTACGGCTGCGCGGCGCCTGGCAGACGCCCAGACTGCAGCCCCTGGTGCTGCCGGGCCCGGAGACCCCGGTGCTGCGATCGGCCGGCTGCCCGGGTCGGAACTCAGGCTCACCCACGAGTCGGTCTCCCGCACCCACGCCGAGCTGCGCCGGATCGGCGACGAGTGGATGCTCCGCGACCTCGCCTCCACCAACGGCACCCTGGTGAACGGCTGCCGCATCATCGGCCAGGTCGCGGTCCGCCCCGGCGACCGGGTCGCCTTCGGCCACACGGTCTTCCGCATCGAGAGCCGGAGAAAGCTCTCCTGACGCTGTCGGTGCCGCTCACCGGCGGACCAGGGAGCGGCAGGGGCCGGTGTCCGGCGGGGTGGCGACGAGGGCGTCCAGAGCGGCGTCGACCGCGGGTCCGGTGCCGACGGGGTCGGCGAATTCGAGGTGCAGCACCTGGTCCCAGGACTGGGCGAAGCGGGCGTGGCCGGAGTCGACCAGGGCCAGCAGCAGGTGCGGGCGGAAGGCCTGGTGGGCGGCGGTGCGGGGGGCGGCGTCGGTCTGCGGGAGCCGGGCGGCGATGGCGTCCAGCCAGCCCGCGTCGATCGCGCCGAGCAGGTCGTCCAGGCCGGTGAGCGGGCGGCCCAGGGCGGCCTGGGCGGCGTCGGCGGCGACGGCGCAGTCGTTGACCAGGGCGGTGCGGCCGGCGCCGCGGGCCAGTTCGTCCCAGGGCACCGGACGCTTGTCGGCCGCCTCGGGGGAGAGCGCGGCCGCGGCCACCGCGGAGAGCAGCAGCTCGTGCTCGCGCAGCAGCGCCAGGGCGGGCCGCTCGGCCCCGGTGACGGTGCGTCCGTCCGGCGGCAGCGCCTCCAGCGCGGCGACCCTTTCGCTGATCGGCGGGTGCGAGTCGTAGGGGGTGGTCTCCTGGGCCGGCGGCTCCCGGCGTAGCTTCTCCAGCTCCTCCTGACGACCCTCGGCGGCCAGCAGCGAGCGGAAGCCGCCGTAGAACTCCTCGGGCAGCGGCAGCAGCCCCGCCTCCCAGCCCACCGAGGCGTAGCGGTCCAGGTAGAAGTCGTAGGCCGCGTCCAGCATCGGGAGCCGGCGCAGCGCGTCGGCGGCGTGGTCGCGGCCGGCGATCCGGGCGGCGGCCAGGTCCGCGCTGAGCTCCTGGCGGCGGCCGACCGACTCGGAGACCCGGATGTAGAGCTTGGCGTAGCCGGCGAAGAGGTTCGCGGTGATCGCGCGCCCGCTCGACCTGGCGTGCTGGACCACGGTGATCAGGCTCTGCCGTCCGCGCACGGTGATCCCGGCGAGCCGGGTGTCCTTGTTGCTGTAGTGGCCCAGCTCGTGCGCCAGCACCGCGTCCAGCTGGGGTTCGGTCAGGCCGATCAGCAGCGGGACGCCAATCAGCATCCGGCGGTGCCCCGGGACCAGCCCGAGGAACCTGGGGTTCTCGCTGACGGCGGCGTTGACCGCCGGTATCAGCCGGATCTCGTCCGGGGCCCTGGTCCCGACCTGCCCGGCCAGGCCGCGCACCCGGGCCCACAGCTCGGGCTGCCGCTCCGCGGCGACGGTGACGCCGGGCGGTGCCTCGTCCCTGGGACGGCGCACCAGGAACACCCCGCGCACCAGCGGGATCGCCACCACCACGCTGAGCAGCACCAGCTTGAGCGCCCCGGCGCTCGCGCCGGAGTCCAGATGGGTGAGGATCTCGACGTCCATCAGCACCAGCGCGGCGAGGAAGCCCAGCGCGATCACGTAGAAGCCGGCCAGCAGGGTGAGCGCCTGGACGGCGCGCACGGACGTACGCATGGAAGAACGGCCCCTCTCAGGAGATGCACATCTGTGCGACATCTCGAACAGCGAGGACCGGATCGTAGCGGGTGCCGTGACCGTGCGTCTCCGGCCGGGTGGGGCCGCTCAGCCGAGGGTCGGCTGCGGCCGGTGCTCGGCCAGCCAGACTGCGGCGTAGGCGACGGCGTCGGCCAGCGGGAACAGCCGGACCTGGGCCGCCCCCACCGTGGCCCGCAGCACCGGGCGGTCCCGTTCGAAGGCCGCGCCCAGCTCGTCGAAGCGGTCCTCGTCGATCGAAGTGTCGCGCACGGTCTCCCAGCGGCGGCCCTGCGGGGTCGTCAGCGCGAAGGAGACATCGACCAGCGGGGCCGGGATCCGGTACTCGGCCAGGTGGAACGCGGTGCAGGAGCCGAAGCCGGCGCCCAGCAGCAGGATCCGCGCCCCGACCTGCTCCAGCCTGGCCAGCGGGCTGCGCTCGCCGAGCCGGCAGTCCAGGGCATGGTCGTCCAGGATCTCCGCGGCGCGCGGACCGACGGCGGCGAAGGAGGTCTGCGGATGGGCGCTGCGGACCGCGCCGGGCCAGGTTCGGACGGTCTCCGGCACCACGCCGATGCCGTCGGTCGGTGTGGTCCGCGGGTCGTAGGCCGGCATCGAGGCACGGATGCCCGGCCACCAGTCCTCCGGCACCGGCGGATTGACCCAGATGGCCGGATCGGAGTTGTCGCCGGAATGGGCCGGCACCACCAGGGTCCCGTTGTCGCCGAGGACGTCGAGCAGCGCCTGGACGACGGCGACCGGGCCGCCGCAGACCCAGCCCAGCGAGCTGAGCGAGGAGTGCACCAGCAGGGTCTCGCCGGAACGCACCCCGGCCGCCCGCAGTTCGGAGGCGATCGAGTCGCGCGTGCACATCGGACCGGCCGGCGGCTGGGGCATCGTCATGGCACGTGAGTGTGCCCATCCGCAGCCCGGTGCACCACTGAATTCCGCGGGCCGGCCGGGCCACCGGGGGCAGCGCTGCTTGAACGGCGCGGTTTCGGACTACGCTCGGATCCCATGAGCACCTCGCACCCTCACGAGCACAACCACGCCTTCGAGACCCTGGCCATCCATGCCGGGCAGGAGGCCGATCCGCAGACCGGGGCCGTGGTCACCCCCATCTACCAGGTCTCCACCTACAAGCAGGACGGCGTCGGCGGGCTGCGCGGCGGCTACGAGTACAGCCGCTCCGCCAACCCGACCCGTACCGCCCTCGAAACCAACCTCGCCGCGCTGGACGGCGGCCGCCGCGGGCTCGCTTTCGCGTCGGGGCTGGCCGCCGAGGACTGCCTGCTGCGGACGGTCACCAAGCCCGGTGACCACATCGTCATCCCCAACGACGCCTACGGCGGCACCTTCCGGCTGTTCGCCAAGGTGCTGTCGCGCTGGGGCGTGGAGTGGTCGGTGGCGGACACCCACCACCCCGAGGCGGTACGGGCGGCGGTGCGGCCCAACACCAAGGTGATCTGGGTGGAGACACCGAGCAACCCGCTGCTGGGCATCACCGACGTGGCCGCGCTCGCGCACATCGCCCACGACGCCGGCGCCACCCTGGTGGTCGACAACACCTTCGCCAGCCCCTACCTCCAGCAGCCGCTGGCGCTGGGCGCGGACGTGGTCGTCTACTCCACCACCAAGTACATGGGCGGCCACTCGGACGTGGTCGGCGGCGCGCTGGTCACCGACGACGTCGCGCTGGGCGAGGAACTGGCGTACCACCAGAACGCCATGGGCGCGGTGGCCGGACCCTTCGACGCCTGGCTGGTCATGCGCGGCATCAAGACCCTGGGCATCCGGATGGACCGGCACAGCGAGAACGCCGCCCGGGTCGCCGACTTCCTGACCGGGCACCCCAAGGTGTCCCAGGTGCTCTACCCGGGGCTGCCCTCGCACCCGGGCCACGACGTCGCGGTCAAGCAGATGAAGGCCTTCGGCGGCATGGTGTCGTTCCGTCACAAGGACGGCGAGGAGGCCGCGGTCGAGGTCTGCAACCGGGCCCGGCTGTTCACCCTGGGGGAGTCGCTCGGGGGCGTGGAGTCCCTGATCGAGCACCCCGGACGGATGACGCACGCCTCGGCGGCCGGCTCCGCGCTGGAGGTGCCGGCCGACCTGGTCCGCCTCTCGGTGGGCATCGAGTCGGTGAACGACCTGCTGGCGGACCTGGGCGAGGCGCTGAAGTAGGTGCGTGGCGCCGAAGCGGTCACGGCCGGAAGACCTGCATCGACGCATTGAAGCGCGTGAGCAGCTCGCAGAACTGCTCACGCTCCTCCCCGGACCAGCCGTCCAGGAGCTGATGCATCATCAACTGTCGTGACTCGCGCACCTCCTGGAGCCGCTCCCGGCCGAGCGGGGACAGCTCCAGGAGGACCGCGCGCCCGTCGTCCGGATTGGGCACCCGCTCCACCAGGCCGCAGTCCACCAGCGGGGCGACCTGCCGGGTCACCGTGGACGAGTCGATCCCCATCGCCTGGGCCAGGGCCTTCACACCGACGGCCCCGGTCCAGTCCAGCCGGTTGAGCAGCAGGAACGCCGCCCGGTCCATGGAGTTGCGCTGATCGCCCACCCCGCCCATGCGCACCTGCTCCACCCGGCGCGCGAAGATCGCGACCTGGTACTGGAGCCGGTCGTAGAGCACGTCCTCGGCCGCCGCCGCCGAGGCGTCCGGGTGGCTCACGCCCGCCGGCTGCGGTTCCGCGGGGGTGCGGGGGGTCGCTCCCCCATTGCTTGGAGTCATCGTCGTCACGATCTGTCGTTCCGCTGAGCTGCTCAGAGAGCCCTCCAGAGCGTAACGGTGCAACGCCCTACGCTGAAGCCTATGAACTCCTGGCCCATCACGATCGACGACATCCGCGGCGCCCACAAGATGTTGTCGGGGGTGGCCAGGGTCACCCCGATGGAGGGCAGCCGGCACCTCTCCCGGCTGTTCGGCGCCCCCGTGTTCCTGAAGTGCGAGAACCTGCAGCGCACCGGCTCGTTCAAGCTGCGCGGCGCCTACGTCAGGATCGCCGGGCTGAGCCCGGTCGAGCGCGCCGCCGGCGTGGTGGCCGCCAGCGCCGGGAACCACGCCCAGGGTGTGGCGCTGGCCGCGACCACCCTGGGAGTCCACTCGACCGTGTTCATGCCGGTCGCCGCCCCGCTGCCCAAGGTCGCCGCCACCCGCGAGTACGGGGCCGAAGTGCGGCTGGCCGGCGAGAACTTCGACGAGACGCTGGCCGCCGCGCTGGAGTACGCCGAGAGCACCGGCGCCGTGGTGATCCACCCCTTCGACCACCAGGACGTGGTCGCCGGGCAGGGCACCGTCGGCCTGGAGATCCTGGAGCAGCGCCCCGAGGTCCGCACCATCCTGGTCGGCGTGGGCGGCGGCGGGCTGCTGGCCGGGATCGCCACCGCGGTCAAGCAACTGCGGCCGGACGTCCAGGTGGTCGGCGTGCAGGCGGCCGGCGCGGCCGCCTACCCGCCCTCGCTGGCGGCCGGCCACCCGGTCAGCCTGGACGGCTTCTCCACCATGGCCGACGGCATCCAGGTGGGCCGTCCGGGTGACATCCCGTTCGAGATCGTGCAACGGCTGGCGGACGGGGTGCTGACGGTCACCGAGGACGCGCTCGCCCGGGCCCAGCTGATCTGCCTGGAGCGCTGCAAGCTGGTGGTCGAACCGGCCGGCGCCAGCACCGTCGCCGCCCTGCTGGAGCACAGCGGCGAACTGGAGGGCCCGGTGGTGGCGGTGCTCTCCGGCGGCAACGTCGACCCGCTGCTGCTGCAGCGGGTGCTGCGGCACGGCATGGTGGCCGCGGGCCGCTACCTCTCGCTGCGGCTGCGGATCACCGACCGCCCCGGCGCGCTGGCCGCCCTGCTGGTAGCGCTGACCCGGGTGGACGCCAATGTCGTGGACATCGCCCATGTGCGCACCGAC
This sequence comes from Streptacidiphilus jeojiense, assembly GCF_000719095.1. Classification (GTDB taxonomy): domain Bacteria; phylum Actinomycetota; class Actinomycetes; order Streptomycetales; family Streptomycetaceae; genus Streptacidiphilus; species Streptacidiphilus jeojiensis. Next base: position 257,759 of record NZ_JOEH01000003.1, read on the forward strand.
CCCAAGCTGGACCTGGGCGAGGCCGAAGTCGACCTTCATCTGGAAACCAAGGGCCCCGAGCACTGCGAGACCGTAGTGTCGGAGCTGCGGCGGTCGGGCTACCCGATCCTGCGGCAGAGCTGACGCCGGGTCGCGCACCGTCCGGATCCCGGCGAGGCTGTTCATCAGGCACGACACGGGACGACGACACGGCACGACACGGGGAGTGAGCGATGGCGGCGGCCATTGAGGCAGAGGACCTGGTGAAGACCTTCGGGGACGTGCACGCCCTGGACGGGGTCAGTCTGGAGGTCCCGGAGGGCACCGTGCTCGGGCTGCTCGGCCCCAACGGGGCGGGCAAGACCACCATGGTCCGGGTGCTCACCACCCTGCTCAGGCCGGACTCCGGACGCGCCGTGGTGGCCGGGGTGGACGTGCTCAAGCACCCCAACCAGGTGCGCGGACTGATCGGCCTGTCCGGCCAGTACGCCGCCGTGGACGAGTACCTGACCGGGCGTGAGAACCTGCAGATGGTCGGCGAGCTCTACCAGATGAGCCCGCGCGACTCCCGGGCCCGGGCGGTGGAGCTGCTGGAGTGGTTCAACCTCTCCGACGCCGCCAACCGCACCGCCAAGACCTACTCCGGCGGTATGCGCCGCCGGCTCGACCTGGCCGCGGCCCTGGTGGTCCGCCCCCCGGTGATGTTCCTGGACGAGCCCACCACCGGCCTGGACCCGCGCAACCGGATGGCGCTGTGGGAGGTCATCGAGACCCTGGTGGGGGAGGGCACCACGCTGCTGCTCACCACCCAGTACCTGGAGGAGGCGGACCGCCTGGCGCACGACATCGCCGTGGTCGACCACGGCAAGGTCATCGCCAGGGGCAGCGCCGACGAACTGAAGGCGGAGATCGGCGGCGAGCGCGTGGAGATCGTGGTCGAGGACCCGGCCCACCTCGCCCAGGCCGTGGAGGCGCTGGCCCCGTACGCCAAGGGCGAGCCCGCGGTGGAGCGGCACACCCGCGGGATCACCGTCCCGGTCAGCGGCGGCGCCAGCGTCCTCGCCGACGTCATCAGGGAGCTGGACGCCCGGACCATCGTGATCCAGGACATCGGCCTGCGCCGCCCCACCCTGGACGACGTCTTCCTCTCGCTCACCGGGCACGCGACCTTCGGCGACGAGAGCGAGGGCGAGGGCGACAGCGACGAGGTGGGCGAGGCCGGGGACGCCGCGGCGACCGTGGGCGCTGCCGTTGAAGGGAAGGACTCCTGATGTCAGCCACCACCACGACCACCGGCGCGATCGGCCGCGCCACGCCCGTCCAGCGCGGCGGCGCGGTGCAGGCCCTGCGCGACTCCTGGGTCGTCGCCAAGCGCAATCTGCGCCGGATGACCCGGATCCCCGAGATCGTGGTCTTCGGGATGCTGCAGCCGGTGATGTTCGTGCTGCTCTTCACCTATGTGATGGGCGGCGCGATCACCATCCCGGGCGCGCCCAGCAACGCCGACACCTACAAGCAGTACCTGATGGCCGGCATCTTCGCGCAGACGGTGACCTTCGCGGTGGCCGGCGCGTCGGCCGGCATCGCCGAGGACATGAACAAGGGACTGGTCGACCGGTTCCGCTCGCTGCCGATGGCCCGCTCCGCGGTGCTGGTCGGGCGGACCATCGCCGACCTGGTGCAGAGCGCGCTGACGCTGGTGGTGCTGGGAGTGGTCGCCTTCATCATCGGCTGGCGGATCCACGACGGGGTGCTGAAGGCGCTGGGCGGCTTCGGACTGCTGCTCCTGCTCGGCTACGCCTTCTCCTGGATCGGCGCGCTGATCGGCCTCTCGGTCCGCAGCCCCGAGGCGGCCACCTCGGCCGGGCTGGTCTGGCTGTTCCCGCTGACCTTCGTCTCCAACGCGTTCGTGCCGGTCAGCAGCATGCCCGGCTGGCTGCAGCCGGTGGCCTACTGGAACCCCTTCAGCGCCTCGGTCCAGGCGGCCCGCCAGCTCTTCGGCAATCTGCTGCCGCCGCCCGCACCGCAGGCCACGGTGTGGCCGATGGTGCACGCGGTCTGGGTGTCGATCGGCTGGTCGCTGCTGATCATGGCCCTGTTCTCGTGGCTCTCGGTACGCAAGTACCGCTCGGCCGTCGGCTGAGCCTGCGCAGTCCCCCGCGCCCCTTCAGGGGCGCGGGGAACCAGCTACGGTCCGCAGCCGGAAAGTACGTCAGCCCTGGTACGGCTTGGCGGACAGGATCTTCACGCTGGTCTTGCGCCCGTTGGGCAGCTCGTAGGTCGCGGTCTCGCCCACCTTGCGTCCGTCGATCGCGCGCCCCAGCGGGGACTGCGGCGAGTAGGTCTCCAGGTCGTCGGAGGACGCCTCCCGGGAGCCCAGCAGGAAGGTGGTGGTGTCGTCCTCGTCGCCGTCCCAGGCGATGACGACGACCATGCCGGGGCCGACCACGCCGTTGTCGGCCGGGGCCTCGCCGACCTGGGCGCGCTCCAGGAGCTGGTTGAGCTGGCGGATCCGCAGCTCCATCTTGCCCTGCTCCTCGCGGGCCGCGTGGTAGCCGGCGTTCTCCTTGAGATCGCCCTCCTCGCGGGCCGCCTCGATCTTCTGGGTGATCTCGGCGCGTGCAGGACCCGACAGGTGCTCCAGCTCGGCGCGCAGCTGGTCGTACGCATCCTGGGTGAGCCAGGTCACGTTCTCGCTGGTCTGGGTCACGGGTGCTCCTCGTAGGTACATGTGTGGTCCGGCTTGGATAACAGACAACGCCCACTTCCGGGTGGTGTGAGCACATCTACCCCGGAAGGGGCGAAACCAGAAGCCTAACAATTTCCGAAGCGGACCGGGAGGACTCCAACCCAACATGCCGCGGTCAATACGGTCCGGACCGGTTCAGGAGCAGCTGACCAGCTCGCCGGTGGTGCCCCGGCCCGAGGTCCGCAGGGTGACCACGGTGTCGTAGGTGCTGGTGCCGGAGGGGACGGACACGGTCACCCGGCCGACCTCGTTGCCGTTGACGTCGCGCGACCGCACCGTGCAGCTGCCGGACGAGCCGCTCGGCTTGGACACCTCCAGGTGGATCTGCACCTGGGAGGCGGAGTCCACCTGGAAGGACACCACCTGGCCGCTGAACGAGTCCTTGCCCAGGTAGCTGTAGCCGACCAGCGCCACCACGGCGATCGCCAGCGCGACGCAGGCGTAGTAGACCCGCCGCATCCGCCGCTCGCGCTGCTCGGGATCGACGCCGTAGCGCCCGGCCGGAAGCGGGGTCCCGGCTACGACCTTGGTCGGAGTCTCCATCGGACTTTTGCCTCCATAGCGTGGCCCGGCCCGGAAACGCGGAATGTCCGCGGGTCCTGTTCCGTCACTATAGAAGGAGGCAATACCGACGAAGGGCTTTGGGGCGTTGACTGAGCAGCTGCGACTGATGGCGGTACACGCGCACCCGGACGACGAGTCCAGCAAGGGTGCGGCCACCATGGCCTCGTACGTGGCGCGGGGCGTCGACGTACTGGTGGCGACCTGTACCGGGGGTGAGCGCGGGTCGATCCTCAACCCCAAGCTCCAGGGCGACCCCTGGATCGAGGAGAACATCCACGAGGTGCGGGCCAAGGAGATGGACGCGGCCCGCGAGATCCTCGGGGTCAAGCAGGCCTGGCTGGGCTTCGTCGACTCGGGGCTGCCTGAGGGCGACCCGCTGCCGCCGCTGCCCGAGGGCTGCTTCGCGCTGCAGCCGCTGGAGGTGGCGACCGAGCCGCTGGTGCGGCTGATCCGCTCGTTCCGGCCGCACGTGGTGACCACGTACGACGAGAACGGCGGCTACCCGCACCCGGACCACATCATGACCCACAGGATCTCCATGGCGGCCTTCGAGGCGGCCGGCGACCCGGACGCCTTCCCCGACGCCGGGGAGCCGTGGCAGCCGCTGAAGCTCTACTACAACCAGGGCATCTCGCTGAACCGGATCAAGGCACTGGACGCGGCGATGAAGGAGCGCGGTCTGGAGTCGCCCTACGCGGAGTGGATCGCGCGCTGGGACGAGAGCGACCGCAAGCCCCGGGAGATCACCACCAGGGTGCCCTGCGGCGAGTACTTCGAGGTGCGGGACCGGGCGCTGCTGGCGCACGCGACCCAGATCGACCCGGACGGGCCGTGGTTCCGGATCCCGCTGGAGATCCAGCGGGAGGTCTGGCCGACCGAGGACTACGAGCTGGCGCGCTCGCTGGTGGACACCTCGCTGCCGGAGGACGACCTGTTCGCCGGGATCACCGCCGACGTGGTCCAGGTCTGACGACCCGCACGACCCGACCCCGGTCCCCCCGCGCGAACGCCGTGGGGGGACCATAGGGGCATGAGTTCCCTCGCAGCGGCGCACGGCGCCGCCACCACCCTGCTCGCCCTGGACGACAACAAGGTCACCCCGGGCATCCTGGGCTTCGTCGTGTTCGCCGTGCTGGGCATCGGCACCTGGTGGATCCTCAAGGCGATGAACCGCTCCCTCGGGCGGGTCGACTTCGTCGAGGAGCCGGAGCCGCAGCCCAAGGCGGCCCCCAAGCCCACCGTCGAGCCGTAGTCGCAGCTCTCTCGCTATTGCACATTAGTTGCAACTACACATCCACAGCCCCTAACGTGGTCGAGTCGTCACCGACCAGGAGGGGTGTGCCGTGGCTGGTACAGATGTGCGCGCTGGAACGCTGGCGCGGATCCGCGGATCGCTGACCCCGCGGGAGTGGGCCCGGATGGGCGGGATGGCCGCCTTCGTCGTCGGCCTGCACGTCATCGGCTGGTTCACGCTGCTGGCGGTCGTGGCGCCGGCCCACTACACCGTCGGCACCCAGCTCTTCGGCGCCGGGATGGGCGTCACCGCCTACACCCTGGGCATGCGGCACGCCTTCGACGCGGACCACATCGCCGCGATCGACAACACCACCCGCAAGCTGATGGCCGACGGGCAGCGGCCGCTCTCGGTCGGGTTCTGGTTCTCGCTGGGCCACTCGTCGGTGGTCTTCGGACTGTGCGCGCTGCTGTCGCTGGGGGTCAGGGCGCTGGCCGGCCAGGTGGAGAACAGCTCCAGCGGGCTGCAGCACTGGACCAGCCTGATCGGGACCACCGTCTCCGGCACCTTCCTGATGATCATCGCGGTGCTGAACGCGGTGGTGCTGTGGGGGATCGTCAAGGTCTTCCGGCAGATGCGCACCGGCGCCTACAGCGAGGTCGAGCTGGAGGAGCACCTGGCCAAGCGCGGCCTGATGAACCGCATCCTGGCCCCGATCATGCGGACCGTCACCAAGCCCTGGCAGATGTACCTGGTCGGGCTGCTGTTCGGGCTCGGCTTCGACACCGCGACCGAGGTCTCACTGCTGGTGCTGGCCGGCGGCGCGTCGGCGTTCGCACTGCCCTGGTACGCGATCCTGGTGCTGCCGGTCCTCTTCGCCGCAGGGATGTCGCTGCTGGACACCATCGACGGCTCGTTCATGAACTTCGCCTACGACTGGGCCTTCTCCAAGCCGGTCCGCAAGGTCTACTACAACATCACCATCACCGGCCTGAGCGTGGTGGTGGCCGTGATCATCGGCGGTATCGAGATCACCTCGCTGGTCGCCGAGGAACTGGATGTCAGCGGGGGGCCGATCGGGTGGGTGGCCGGGTTGGACCTGAACAACGTGGGGTTCGTCATCGTGGGTCTGTTCGTGGCCACGTGGGTCGCTGCGCTGTTGATCTGGCGGTACGGGCGGGTCGAGGAGAAGTGGTCCGAAGGGTTGCGCGACGCGGCGTAGTGGTTTCTGGCGGGACTTCGGGTGCGGGTTGTAGTGGGCTGGTCGCGCAGTTCCCCGCGCCCCTGGGGGTCTGCAACTGGCTCAGTTGCAACCAGCTAGGGGCGCGGGGAACTGCGCGACCAGCCATCTACGGTCCGCACCAAAGCACGACGGCGGGACCCGGAAGACCGGGCCCCGCCGTCGTGTGCGCCTAGGGCGTCAGCCCAGGCCCGCGGTGAGGAAGCCCGCGCCGTTGTAGCTGCCCCAGCCGGTCACCTTGTCGTAGCCGGTGCCGGCGCTGTACGCGCCGTTGCTGCCGGTCTTGGCGTCGTGGAAGGCGGTGCTGTAGCTGGACGAGGCCAGCGCGTAGATCGAGGAGTTGGCGTAGCCCAGCGCCGACTTGGACTTGGCCGCCGCCTCGCTGTCGTAGATCGCGGTGAACGCGGCCCAGTTGGGCGCGGCCGCGCTGGTGCCGCCGAACTCGTACCAGGCGCCCTCGGTGTAGATCGCCCAGCCGCTGCTCGGGTTGGCATCGGCCGCCACGTCCGGGACGTCACGGTAGGTGCCGGTGTTGACCGAGCTCTGGAAGGACGGCGTCTTGAAGTACGAGGAGATGCCGCCGCCGCTGCCGGACCAGGCGGTCTCCTTGCTCCAGGCCCCGGCCGAGGTGAGCGTCAGGGTGGTGCCGCCGGTGCCGGTGACGTAGGTGTCGGAGGCCGGGAAGTCGACGGAGGTGCCGCCGTTGCCGGCGTCGTCGGAGCCGCTGTCGCCGGAGGCGGAGTAGACCGACTGCCCCTGGGCGGCGGCCTCCTGGAAGTCGGTGTCCAGCGCGACCCGGTTGCTGGCGGTCTCGTCGGCCTCGTCGATGCCCCAGCTGATGGAGACCACCGGGACGTCGTCGCTGACCAGGGCCGCGTACACGGCGACCTCGCCGGCGTCGCTGTTGGGCGCCTCGTAGACCTTGATCGCGGCCTTCGGGGCCAGCGCCTGGACCACCTCGATGTCCAGCTCGACCTCGTCCTCACCGGACAGGTCGGTGGTGCCGCCGCCCGCGCTGCGGACCACCGGGGTGGACGGGCTCAGCGAGAAGTAGCTGTCGTAGGTGGTGATGTTGGACTGCTTGAAGCCGGAGAACTCCAGCAGGCCCACGGTCACCCCGGAGCCGGTGTAGCCGGCGCTGATGGCCGAGGCGACGTTGTAGCCCGAACGGGCCTTGGTCGGGGTGAGCCCGGTGACCGCCTTGGCGGTGGCCTGCGGGACCACCTTCTTGGTGCTGTAGTGCGAGTACTGCGCGTAGGTGTTGAGGCCCGACACGTCGGTGACGGCCGAGGCGATCGCGGCCGGCAGCACCGGGGCCGCGGTGTTCGCGTAGAAGTCCCGCTTGGTGCTGGCGTCGTGGTACGTCGCCAGGGTGGTGCCGAAGGCCTTCTGGACCTGGGCGGCGGTACCGCTGGCCTGCAGGGTCAGGTGGTTGCCGGTGACCGCGCCGACGGTCAGGCCCTGGGAGCGCAGGTAGTCGGTGACCTGGCTGACGGTGGCGCTGGAGGCGCCGAAGCGGTCCGCGAACTGCTTGGCCGTCAGGTAGTGCTTGTACTGGCTCGACGCGGGGTCGGTGACCTGCTTCAGGAACGTCTGCAGTCCGGCCGGGTCGCGCTGGGCGAGGCTGACCGTGACGGATATCGCCTTGTTCGCCGCGACCTGGCCGGTGCGGGTGGAGTGGGCGATCGCGGGCAGGACGTCGCTGCTCAGCGCGGTCTTCTGGGTGTTCGGCTGAACGGCGGCGTGGGCGGCCGGGGCGACGGCCAGCGCGATGATGGGCAGGGGGGCGGCCAGCAGTCCGATGGCGGCGCGGAGGGGCAACTTCACGGGTGTCCTCCTGGGACGGATGAGCGCGCAGCGTCCTTGTCCCGGTGGGGACTTGTGCGCTGAGGCGCCGGAAGCGGTCGGGTCTCACGCTAGGAGCGCGCTGTCCCCCGCATAAGCGGGATAACCCTTGCCCCCCGCGTGAACGCCGCGTGTCCTCCGGTGTCCGTGTTGTGCAGGGTGCGCACGGTGCCGAAGGTGACCGTGTGGCGGCCGCGGGGCAGAACGGCCCGGTCCGGCCCTGGTCGTCCGGCGGCCGGACCCGGATAGTGGAAGCAGGCTGTGGACGTGGTGGCCGCACCGCAGACGAAGGAGTCCGATCCGGAGATGAGTGCCAACCAGGGCCGTTTCGCGCCCGATCGGGGACTGACCGCCCGCATGCTGCTCACGCTGTTCCTGCTGGGACTGCTCTACGTGGGCTTCATGGCGGCGCTGGTGGTCCTGCTCAGGTCCTGGATCGCGGTGGTGCTGATCGCCGCCGGGCTGCTGGCGGCCCAGTACTGGTTCTCGGACCGGATCGCACTGTTCGCCCTGCACGCCCACGAGGTGAGCGCCGAGGAACAGCCGCAGCTGCACGGTCTGGTGGACCGGCTGTGCACCATGGCGGACCTGCCCAAACCACGGATCGCCGTCGCCGAGACGGATCTGCCCAATGCGTTCGCCACCGGCCGCAGCGCCGACCACGCCGTGCTCTGCGTCACCACCGGGCTGCTGCGCCGGCTGGAGGCCGACGAGTTGGAGGGCGTGGTCGCCCACGAGCTGTCGCATCTGGCCCACCGCGACGTGGCGGTCATCACCGTGGCCTCCTTCCTCGGCGTGCTGGCCGGGCTGCTGGTCCGGTTCGCGTTCTACTCCCAACTGCTGCGCGGACGGCGCGACCCGACCTCGGCCGCGCTGATCGGGGCGGTGGTGGGGGTCTCCGCCGGCGTCTATGTGATCAGCTTCCTGCTCATCAGGAGCCTGTCCCGCTACCGCGAACTGGCCGCGGACCGCTCCGCCGCCCAGCTGACCGGCCGCCCCTCGGCGCTGGCCTCGGCACTGACCAAGGTCAGCGGCGAGATCGCCCGCATCCCCGACAAGGACCTGCGCACCACGCAGCCCTTCAACGCCTTCCTGTTCACCCCCGCCGACGGCAAGGGCGGGCCCGGCGTGATGCGGCTGTTCTCCACCCACCCCAGCCTGGAGCGCCGGCTGGAGGAACTCGCCAAGATCTCCAGTAACTTGAACCAGCCGGTCGCTTGAACCAGCCGATGTGACCCGGGCGGTCCGACGGACCGTCAGTGCGGGGTGGTGAGCACGGCCCGGCCGGGGGCGGCGACGGCGCGGGTGAGGGCGGTGCGGGAGCGGACGCCGAGCTTGCGGTAGACCCGGGACAGGGTGCCCTCGACGGTCTTGATGCTGACGAAGAGCGCCGCGGCGACCTCGCGGTTGGTGGCGCCGCCGGCGACGAGTTCGGCGACGCGGTGCTCACTGGCCGTCAGGTCGTCCGCCGCGCCGGCCCGGTCTCCCGGCTCCAGGCGTTCGCGTTCCTGCTCGATCCGCAGCAGCAGCGGTTCGGCGCGCAGCGTCCGGCAGACCGTCTCGGCCTCGGCCAGCACGGCGCGGGCCGCCGCGCGGTGCCGGGCCCGGCGTTCGACGGCTCCCCAGGCGATCAGGGTGCGGGCCAGCTCCAGCGGGAGCGGCAGGTCTTGCAGCCGTGAGGCGGAGACGCGCAGCGCCGCGATGGCCTCCTCGGTCTGTCCCAGGGCCGCCAGGACCAGGCCTTCGGCGCGGTCCAGCGCCGCCACCGCGCCGGCGCCCCAGGAGCCGGGCCAGCCGCCGGTGAGCCTGCGCGACTCCGCGAGCACGGTGCTCGCCTCCGCGGTCTCGCCGGACTGCAGCAGCGCCTCCACCAGGTCGGCGAGACGCCGGACCGTGTCGGGGTCTGCCAGTTCCATGGCCTCGCTCAGCTCGCGGGCCCGCTGCAGCGCCTCACCGGCCCGGGCGGCGCCCTCGGCCCGGCCGGTCAGCAGCAGCGCCTGGCCCAGTACCCCCAGCGCACGGACCTGGAACAGCCGGTCGCTGGCGGCCGCGCAGCCGTCGACGGCATGCTGGGCCAGCTCGGCCGCTCGGGCGGTGCTGCCGCCGGCCGCCTCGGCCAGCGCGGCGGCGTAGGCGGCCAGCGGGGAGGGCTGGCCGGCGTCGGCGACCAGCGCGGTGCAGCGTTCGGCGGTGGCCAGGGCCTGGCGGCACTCCCCGGCCCTGGTCTGGATCCGGACCAGCGCGACCAGGGTGGCCAGGGTGTCCTCCACCCCCTCGGCCCCGGCGCCGGGGTCCAGCAGCGCGGTGACCCGGCGTCGGGCCTGCGGCACCTGGTCGGCGTCGAGCTGGGCCAGGGCCAGTCGGCGCAGCAGGCTGGCGCTCTGCTCGGCCGCGGCCAGGTGCAGTGCCAGTTCCAGCGCGGCGTCGGCGGCCATCGGGTTGCCGCGTAGCCCCTGCACGGTGGCGACCAGGCCCAGCGCCTCCACCCGGGTGGCCCGGTCCTCGGCGGCGAAGGCGAGGGTCGCCGCCCGCTGCGCCTCGGCGGCGGCAGTGCCGGTCCGTCCGCCCAGCAACTCCCGTACGGCGGACCAGAAGTAGAGCGGCGCCAGCAGCGCCGGGTCGTCCCCGGCGTCGGTGAGCCCGCCCTGGATCAGGCCCCCCGCCTCGTCCAGTGCCTGTCCCACCGTCTCCAGCAGGATCATCCGGGCCCGGACCCGCTGGGCCGGGTCGGCGGAGTCGGTGAGCACCCCGGCGGCGCAGCGGCGGGCGTCCTCGTGCAGGCCCGCGTCGGCGGCGTGGGCCGCGGCGGCGAGCAGGTGCGCGGTGCGTTGCCGGGGGTCGGCGGCGGGGGTGTGCTCGGCGGCGAGGGCGGTGAGTTCGTAGGCGGTGTCGGCTTCGCCGCGGTGCCGGGCTACGTCGGCGGCGGCGGCGAGGGCGGCGGCCACCTCGGCGTCCTCCCTGGGGCGGGCCAGGGCCAGGTGCCGGGCTCTGGCGATGGGTTCCACGGTGGCCGCGGCGAGGGCCGTGTGGACCGCGATCCGCTCCCGGAGCAGCGCCTCGGCCTGCAGCGCCGCGCCCAGCAGCGGGTGCCGCAGCCGTACCCGGCCGTGGGCCGCGACCGAGACCAGGCCCAGGCGTTCGGCCTCGGCGAGGGCGGCCACCGGATCGGCGACGCCGGCGGCGTGCAGCAGGCCGAGCGTGGGCTGCGGCGAGCAGGCGGCCAGCAGCAGTGCGGAACGGGACTGCGGGGGCAGCGCCCGGGTCGGGGCCAGCAGCAGGTTGCGCAGCCGGCGCGGTACCGGCGTCTCCTCCTCGGCCCAACGGCCGCCGGGCTGCGGACGGTTGTGCACGGCCAGGGCCAACTCCCTCGCGTAGAAGGGGTTTCCGGCGGAGAGCTGCTGGATCCGGCGCAGCTCCCGGATCGGCGTCGCGGCTCCCTGGCGGAGGATCAGCTCCTCGACGGCGTCCTCGGAGAGCGGGGGGACGGCCAGCTCCAGTGCGGTCGGCGGGCAGAGCCGGTTGCGCAGCGCGGATTCGCCGGAGCCGGTGCGTTCGGCGGCGGCCACGGTGACCGCCAGTGAGGCCGCCCGGCGGGTCAGGAAGGAGAGCACGGCGGCGCTGGGCGGGTCGAGGTCCTGGAGTCCGTCCAGGACCAGCAGCACGGGGAAGTCCTGGACCAGCGTCCGCAGTAGCCGGACCGCGGCCGTGTGCAGGGCCAGCCGGTCCTGGGCGGTGCCGGGCGCGGTGCGCAGCAGCAGCGGCGGGTGCTGGGCGAGGAGGTCGGGGGGCGCGCAGGACAGCAGGTCGCCGAGGGCGGCGTAGGGGAGTACGGACTCCTCCGGGACGGGTGCGCTGCGCAGTACCAGGACGCCGGCGGCGGCGGCCTCCGCGGCGAGGGCGTCCAGCACCGCGCTCTTGCCGATCCCGGCCGGACCGGTGAGCAGCAGCCCCCGGTCGGGGCGGAGGGCGTCGCGGGCCGCGGCGAGGAGCAGGTCGCGGCCGATCGGAGGGGTGCTGCCGCTCGGTACTGGTTGCATGGAACCGTCCGTCCTCCTGAGTACCCCCGCCGCGCCTGCTACGCCATGGACCTGACACCCCGACATGGAGTGTCAGCAATCCCAGCGTGCCGCGGGCGCGGCGTCAAGAAGGCGTACCTGTGAGTCAGGAGTTCTGCGGCACATTCGTCTAGGGTGCCCAGGCGACGGCGACGGCCCAGACCACACCCGACGGTGCGGTTACGGAGTAGACGTCGGTCGCCGCGGAGAACAACCCGGTGGCGTCCTCGTTGGTCTCCCCGGAGGGCGACTTGGTGCAGGCGAAGGTGAACGAGGTAGCGCCCATCGTGACCGTCAGCTTCCCCACGCCCTGGCATTCGATCGCGGTGTCGACCGTCCCGCCGTCCCGGTGCGCCGCCAGGGTGCCCTGGTAGCCGTTGAGGGTCTGCTTCCCGCTCCGGGCGATCAGCTTGAAGCCGTCCTCCGCCAGCAGGTTCTGGGCCGGGTCCACCCACGGTGCGCTGCTCGGTTGCGTCGCCGGAACTGCTGCGTCGGCGGAGGCGGTTGCGGCGGGGCGGTGCGGCGAGGCCGCCGAACACCCCGCCGCCAGCAGCGCGACCGCGACTGCCGAGCCCGCCCGACCTGCTGTTCCATGCCTGCTGAAGACCATCGGTACTACCCCCCGTTCGTGGACCTCACTGGTCCGGAGGGCAAGAGTACGCGGTGGTCAGACCCGGTCGGCGGCGATCAGCAGGTACTGGAAGCTGCCGTCCTTGTAGGCGCTGAGGAAGGCGTCCTCGATCCCGGTGGTGAGGGACGACTGCGCGCGCAGTTCCCAGTAGGGGATGGTGGCCGCGGTGAGGTCGACCACGGTGACCGGCACCAGCCGGTTCGCGGCCATCTCCCTGAAGTAGGTGCTGCGCGAGTGGATGTCGCAGATGTAGTGGGCGTTGATCTGGCTGACGGCCCTGGACGGCAGGCCGTAGGTGTCGTTGTAGCAGCCGGTGATGGTGACGTAGCGGCCGCCGCGGGCCAGCAGCCGCGAGTACTCGGCGAACAGCAGGGACAGGTCCACGTACATGGTGCTCTCGTTATTCCAGATGCCGCGGAAGGAACCCGTCCCGAAGCCGGTGTCCAGCATGTTCTTGAGGTGGAACCGGACCTTGCCGTCCACCCCCGCCTTCCGCGCCTGCTCGTTGGCGAAGGCCACCTGGGTCTCCGAGATGGACACCCCGTCCACCCGGCAGCCGAACCGCCGGTTGGCCACGAAGCTGCCGCCACCGCGGCCCGAGCCGGAGTCCATCAGCCGGTCCTCGGGGGTGATGTCGCCGAGGTGGTCGGCCAGGAGGTCGGCCTGGGCGCACTCCAGGCGGTGCAGCTCCCTGATGGTCCGCTCCTCGCGGGTCTCCTCCGGTCCCTCCAGGACGGACCAGTCCGCTTCGCCGATGCCGTAGTGGTGGTGGTAGGTGCCGTCCACCTCGCCGAGGCGGAGGTTGACCGGGTTCTTCTCGGCGTTCCAGTACGAGGCGACGGAGTGCTGGTAGGGGCTGGCGAGGGGGGAGTCCTGAGTGGCGGTCAAGTCGCGTCCTTCTCTTCGGGGGAGGGGGAGTCGTTGTACCGGGCGCTGGTGGCGTGCCATTCCTTGCTGCCGCCCATCCAGGCCCACAGCCCGGCCAGGAACCGCCGGAGCTGGGGCGAGCCGGCCGCGCTCAGCAGCGCGGCCTCCGCCTCGATGGTGTACATCAGCTCGTCGTGGATCTGCGCCGCGCGGTCCACCGCCTCCTGGAGCGAGCAGTGCTCCTCCGCGGCGATGAGGTTGGGCAGATTGGTGTCGGTGGGGTCCTCCTTGCTCATCGAGTAGAGGTCGTTGAGCAGCACGTTGGCGGTGGCCGCGTAGAGGTAGGTGCGGCGGACCCGGGCGTCGGCGAACTCGTGGGCGGGCAGCTCGTAGCCGCCGATCGGGTCGATCAGGACCATGCAGGGGAAGAAGGCGTTCTCGTAGCGGTGCAGCAGGTACTCCCAGACCGCCGGGGTGCGGCCGGAGGAGCGCCAGTGCGCCTCCTGGGAGTAGCCCACGAACATCACGGCCAGTTCGTGCCGGAGCCGGGCCACCTGGGTCGGGCTGGCGATCCCGGCCAGGTGGTCGAGGCAGGAGCGGAAGGCGCGCAGCACCGGCTCCTGCTGCACCACCTGCTCGAACTGCGCCAGGTAGCGGGCCGGGAGGCGGACCGGGTCGACCACCGCATGGGTCAGCGCCAGCCGGTGGCCGAGCAGTTCGGGGGTGGTGTCCTCGCCCTCGTCCACCCAGTGGTCGTCGACGGCCCATTCGGCCAGGCCGCACCTGGCCGCGACCAGCAGGCGGTCGGGGTCGTCGCAGTCGGGGTGGGCCAGCATGAACAGCCGTCCGAACTGGTGCGAACGCAGCCGCTCCAGCCGTCCCTGGAAGAGCCCCATCTCCTCGGCCCAGTCCACCAGCCGGTTGTTGACCTCCTCCCCGAGCGCCGGATCGTCCCGCACCGCGTCGGGGCAGTGCAGCGGCGGCACCCGGACCGAGCCGCGGGCGGCGCCGGGGGAGGACCCGTCCGACTCCTCCGGCCCGTCCTCCGGCGGACGGCGGGCGCGGGGGACCCGGGCCGCGGAGGTGCCCAGCCCGGTGGGTCCGGAAAGGGCGTGTTCGATTCTTCGCCATTCCGGGCCGGGTTGGGAAATGCGGTCGAAAAGCGACACACCTTCTCCTTCGCTCAGGCGTTCCCGTGGAATTCAACTCCCCCTGGAAGAAGGATTTCCGGGGATGCGAAGTCCGAATCGGGCGTCGGCGAACCAGTGCGCGCAGAAGTCGGCGCAATAGGAGTGCGGGAGGGCGCGCCGCGCGGTGTTCACTCCGATTCGGCGGCCAGGGTCGCCAGGCGGTGCAGCGAGGCGCTGATCGTCGCGGTCTGTGCGGCGAGGCGGTGGGCCTCGGCCGGAGGGATCACCACGTGCGCGCTGATCTCGGTGCCCCCGGCGACGGGACGGAGCCGCCACTCGAAGCGGAGGTCGGAGACCAGGCAGGAGATGGTCACCGTGCGCCCCGCCGGGTCGGAACTGACCAGTTGGGGCATCGGGAAGTCCGGGTAGCCCTCCGGGTACAGGGTGAACCCGGCGTCCGTGCGGCTGTCCACGGAGCCGACGCCGGCCCACCACTGCGGGAAGCGGGACGGGTCGTAGAGCAGCTTCCAGACCTCCTCCGGCGCCGCCGCCGCGATCACGCTGTCGTCGAACTCCGGCATGGTGACGCCTCCTCAGCTGGTCGAGTGGAGTGCCGCCGCGAGCGCGGCGAGGTCGGTCCGTACGGCGGCCAGTTCCAGGGCGGGTTCGACCAGCGAGCCGATCGGCGGCCGCCCCAGGTCGATCAGCGCCCCGAGGACGGCCTCGCCGTCGACGCCGGTGCCCCGGCGCTCCCACGCCGCCGCGGACTCCGCGAGCCGGCGCAGCGCCAGCGCTCCGTCCCCCCGGGCGACCGCGATCAGGCCCTGGACGTGGCACATCCGGGCGACCAGGGTGTCGGGGAAGTCGCTCGCGGCGACCGGCTCCAGCGCCGCCGCCCTGAGCTGCACCTCCGCCTCGGCCGGCCGGCCGGAGCGGGCCAGCGCCTCGGCCAGCAGCAGCCGGGTCCGCGGTCTGCTGACCGGCGCCTCGGGAGCCAGCGCCAGTTCCAGCTCGTCGGCGGCCGCCTCCGGGCAGCCGGTGGCCAGCGCGAGCAGGCCGAGGTCGTGGTGGACCAGTGCCTGCAGCTCCGCCAGCCCGGTGAGCTCCGCGATCGCCCTGGCCTGTTCGCAGGCGGTCCGGGCCTCGGCGGTGCGGCCCAGCCTGCGCAGCGCCGAGGCCCGCGCGCAGTGCGTGCCCACGGTGTTGCGGAGCAGCCCGTTGGGGACGACCAGGGCCAGGCAGCGGTCGGCGAAGTCCAGGGCCCGGTCCCACTCGCCGGCCGCGGCGGCTGCGCTCGCCGCGTTCATCATGCAGCCGTACGCCAGGTCCGGGCGCCCGGCCCGCCCCGCCGAGGCCGCCGCGGCCACCAGCGGCCCGTAGCTCTGCACCAGCCGTCCGGTGCGGATCAGGGCATGGCCGCGGGCCGAGCCGATGTCGTGGGCCAGCAGGTCGCCCGGGGCGCGGTGGCCGGTCACCTCGGCGACCTGCCGCAGGATCCGCTCGACCTGGTCCGGGTCGCCCGCGACGGCCTGGGCCCAGGCCAGCCCGGCCAGGGCCTCCGCCCTGGCCTCCGGGTCGTCCTGCGGAGCCCGGTCGAGCAGGTCCAGCGCGCTGAGGTAGGAGCGCCGCGACTCGCGCGGGTGGCAGACACCGCCGCGGAGCCAGTGCCCGCGCCGCAGCCAGGCCCGGGTCAGCGCCGGGCCGTCGGAGGGGGCGAGCTGCTCCACGGCCCGCTCGAAGGCCTCGTCGGAGCTGGGCAGCCGCCCGCGCCAGGCCTCCACCTCGGCGAGGTCCAGCAGGATCTCGACCGAGTCCGGGGCGAGCTCGCGCGCCTCGCGGAGGAAGGCGGCCGCCTCCGGCAGCGCGCAGACGGCGCGGGCCGCCGCGGCCGCCTCGGCGAAGCGGGCGCCGGCCGGACCGTCCTGCCCGGACAGCCGCAGGTGCCGGCCCAGCTCGGCGGCGGAGCGGGCGCGGCTGGCGTTCCGTGCGGTACCGGTGCCGGTGGCCGCCGACCGGGCCGCTCCGGCGGCCAGTACCTCGGCGAGATCCGCGTGCAGCGTGCTGCGCTCCGGCGCCGGCAGGTCCGCGTAGCAGGCCTCGCGCAGCAGTGCGTGCCGGAAGCCGACCCCGGCCGATGCCTCGGAGTAGGCCAGCAGCCCGGAGCCGAGGGCCTCCCCGGCTGCGCGCCGCACGTCGGCCAACGGCAGCGCGGCCAGCTCCGACGGTCTGAGCTCGCGTCCGGCGGCGGCCAGGTAGTCGGTCAGCCGGCGCGCCCCGGGGCCGAGCCGCTCGCAGGCGGCGCGGACGGCGCCGCGCAGTCCGGCGGGCAGATCCGCGCCGCGCAGGGCGACCCCCTTGGCGGTCTCGACCGCGAGCAGCGGGTTGCCGTCGGCGACACGGGCGATCCCGGCGGCCTGATCCTCCGTCAAGTTGCCCTGGCAGAGCGCGATGCGACGGATCGTCGGCAGCGGCAGCGGGCCGAGTTCGATCTCCCGGCCGAGGCTGCCCGAGGCGCGCAGCGCCGCCACCGCGGCGTCCAGTTCGGGGCGTCTGGGCATCCGCCGGCAGGTCGCCACCAGCAGCGCGGGCAGGTGCCCGGCGATCCGCCGTCCGACGTAGGCGAGCAGTTCCAGGCTGGACGGGTCGGCCCGGTGCACGTCCTCCAGGACCAGCAGCAGCGGCTCCGCGCGGACGGCCCGCAGCAGCGCCTGGGTGGCCCGCTCCAGCTGCCGGATCCGCTCCGCCCTGGGGTCGATCAGCGGGTCGGCCCTGGTCGGATCGTCGACCAGCAGGCCCAGCGGGTCCACCCACAGCGCGAACGGGGCGCCTCCGCCGGGGCCGCCGGCATAGCCGGTCAGGGTGCGGGCGCCCTCGTCGGCGGCCAGTTGTCCCAGCTCCTGGACCAACCGGGTCTTGCCCATCCCGCCGTCACCGCTGAGCAGCAGCACCGAGCCCCGCCCTGCGGCGGCCTCGCGCCAGGCACTGGTCAGCGTCGCGGTCTCCTCGGCCCTGCCGATCAGGCGGGACCGCCCGCTGCCCGGTCCGGTCGGCCCCCGGGCGGCGGCCCGCAGCCGCCGGGCCAGGGCGGCCGTCTCCGGTCCGACGCCGGTGTCCAACTCCTCGGCCAGCTGCCTCCGCAGCCGTGCGTAGGCCTCCAGGGCCGCAGGGGTGTCGCCCGACTCCGCCAGCAGCGCCATCAGCGTCCGTGCGGCGGCCTCGTCGAAGGGGAGCAGCGCGACCTGCCGGCGGACGGCCGCGATCGCGGCCGGGAGGTCCTCCTCCTGCCGGTAGCGCTCGGCCAGGGCCGAGAGCGCGGCGGACAGCCGGACGGCGTGCTGTTCACGGGCCTCCACCGCCCAGTCCTGCCCGAAGGACGGCAGCAGCTCGCCCCGGCAGAGGCCGACGGCGTCCGCCGGCCGTCCCAGGTCGACCAGGCGCCGGAACTCGTCCAGGTCCACGGTCAGCCCGTCCCGGCACAGGCCGACGCTGCCGCGGTCCGCGGTCAGCTGCCGGGCTCCGGCCGGGCCGAAGGCCGTGCGCAGGGCCCAGACGGCGCTGCGCAGGCTGGCCCTGGCGGCGCTGTCCGGGGCGTCGGGCCAGAACCGGGCGGCCAGGCGCGGCCGGGGCTGCGGCCCCGGGTGCAGCGCCAGCCAGGCCAGCAGCTCGCAGGCTCGTCCGGCCGGTAGTCCGATCCGCTGCCCGTCGAGCTCCGCTTCGAGCTCGCCGAACAGCCGGATGCTGAGCGCCACCGTTTCAGCGTACCCGCGTACCCGCCGGTCACCTGGGGCTTGACGGTGGATTGACGGTGCCGGCGCAGGGTGGGGGCCGGAGGAAGGGAGAGGGCGATGAACACCTTGCAGACGGCTTCCGGTTTCGACACCGAGGCGCTGCGGCGCGGGGTCGAGGAGCGGGACGCGGCGGCCCTGATCGGCCTGTACGCCGATGACGCGGAGTTGTTCCTGGTCGACCGGCAGTCACAGCCGAGCAGCCCGCGGTCGCTGAAGGGCCGCGAACAGATCGCGGACCACTTGGAGGAGATCAGCGGCAGGGACATGACGCACACCCTGGAGCGGGTCCTGGTCGACGGCGGCCACGCCGCCTTCCTGGAGTCCTGCCGCTACCCGGACGGCGTGCGGGTGCTCTGCTCGGCCGTGCTGGACCTCGGCGACGACGGACGGATCGTCCGGCAGACCTGCGTGCAGGCCTGGGACGAGTGACGAACGACGAGTGACGAACGACGAGTGGCGAGAAGGAAGAGAAGGGACGCGATCATGAAGCAGACCGAGCACCGCGACTTCGCCGCAGCCGACGAGGTCCGCCGGTTCGACCACGGACGTGCGGAGATCCTCACCGTCGAGGGCGCCGCCATCGGCCGCCTGGTGCTGCAGCCCGGCTGGCGCTGGTCCACGGACGTCAAGCCGATCGCCGGCACCGAGTGGTGCGAGGCGCCGCACTTCCAGTACCACGTCTCCGGCACCCTGCGGATCAGGATGGCCGACGGCACCGAGTTCGACGCCACGCCCGGTCAGGTCACCGCGCTGCCCTCGGGACACGACGCCTGGGTCGTCGGGGACCAGGAGGTCGTGGTGGTGGACTGGATGGGCGCGCTCGACTACGCCCACGGGGCCTAGCGGCACTTGGCGGCACCGCGGGGCACCGGTCTCAGGCCCGGTGCCCCCAGCGGTGCTCCACCTTGGCCAGCCGCCAGTAGGCCAGCGCGCAGGCCCAGACGGCCACGAACAGCCCGACGATGACGAAGCCGACGTTGTTGAGGTTGACCGCGGAGATCCAGTTGCTGACCGGATCGTCCAGCCCGAGCTGGTCGTGCAGCACGCCGACCAGCTCGATCGTGCCGATCAGGAACGCGACGGCAATGGAGAGGCCGGTGATGGTGAGGTTGTAGTAGACCTTGCGCACCGGGTTGGAGAAGGCCCAGTGGTAGGCGAAGTTCATGAAGGTGCCGTCGAGGGTGTCGAAGAGGCTCATCCCGGCGGCGAACAGCAGCGGCAGGCACAGGATGGCGTACCAGGGCAGGCCAGCCGCCGCGCCGGAGCCGGCCATGACCATCAGGGTGACCTCGGTCGCGGTGTCGAAGCCGATGCCGAACAGCAGGCCGACCGGGTACATCTGGCCGGGGCGGGTGATCGACTTGGTGAGCCGCCCCAGGATGCGGTTCATGAAGCCGCGGCTGTCCAGGTGCTTCTCCAACTCGTGCTCGTCGAACTGCCCCTGGCGCATCGCCCGGAACACCCGGTGGATGCCGAACAGGGAGACCAGGTTGAGCGCGGCGATCAGGTAGAGGAAGCCGCCGGAGACGCTGGTGCTGACCACGCCCAGGGCCTGGTGGGTGCTGGAGGAGTCGTTGGTCAGGGTGCCGGCGAAGCGCGCCCCGGCGGCGATGCCGGCCGCCAGCACCACCACGATGGTGGAGTGGCCCAGCGCGAACCAGAAGCCGACCGAGATCGGCCGCTTGCCGTCGGCCATCAGCTTGCGGGTGGTGTTGTCGATGGCGGCGATGTGGTCCGCGTCGAAGGCGTGCCGCATGCCCAGGGTGTAGGCGGTGACGCCGAGACCGAGGCCGAAGACCTGCTTGCCCACGGTGTAGTGGTGCGGGGCGACCATGACGGCCAGGATCCCGAAGGCGACGACATGGAGCGCGGCGATCACCGCCATCAGCCCGCCGGTGCGGATCCAGTCCCGGCGCTCCCAACGGAGCACGGGTGTGGCCGGTATCGCGGTTCCCGGTGCGGTCGCGTCGGTCGGCGGGGCGGGGATTCCGGGCATGGACATATGGGGGCAGCCTCTCCAGCACCTCGTGGACAGTGAGTCGTGCGGTGCCGTGGCCGGTCTCCTGGCTGACGGGTGTAACACCTCCTCACCCGGCCTTCCCAGGCGCGCGGGCGCGCCCAGTGGCCGCCTGCTCCCCGGTCGAGGAGCAGGTGCGGTGCGGAGATTTCCCGATCACAGTGGCGAGGGCCGCTCCGGTCTGGGACCCCTTGAGGGCCCGTCACCGGTCTTCCCGAACACCACGGCTGAACCACCGTAGGCGGGCGAGGGCCAGATCAACAAGCCTGCACAGCTGTGCAGGTGTTGCATCTCACTCGGGTTGTGGAGTGGAGTGGGGCGCATGCATCTGGTTCCGGAGGAGCGCGCGCACCGGCGCACCATCGACGAGCACACCGTCTGCGAGGCCATCGAGGGCATCGGCGACACCGCCCGGATCGCCGAGTGGTCCTCGCGGTTCGCGCTGCTGGGGGAGCCGGGGCGGCTCGCCCTGCTGCTGGCGGTGCACCACGGCGGCCCGATCGCCGTCACCGACCTGGCCATCGCCACCGGGATCTCCGACACCGCGGTGTCCCAGATGCTGCGGCTGCTGCGGGCCTCGGGCACGGTCACCCCGCACAAGGACGGGCGCATCGTCCGCTACCGGCTCAGCGACGCCCGCACGGCCGCACTGCTGGACTCGCTCGGGGCCGCCGCCCAGGGGTGACCTGAGGGGCCGGCCCGCAGGGCTGACCCGCGCCGCAGTTGTCCCCGGATCGTGGACAACTGCGGCGGGTCGGGCGGTCTCAGCCCTCCTGCTCCTCCTCGACACTGCGGTTCCACTCCCGCTTGGAGGACTGCCAGCCGTCCTCGTCGTGGCCGGTCCGCCAGTAGCCGGAGATGGACAGCCGGTCCAGCGGGATGCTCCGCTCGACCCGCAGCAGCCGGCGCAACTCCTTCACGAAGCCGGCCTCGCCGTGCACGAACGCCTCGGGGAGGCCGGCCGGGAAGTCCAGCGCGGAGACGGCCCGCACCAGGGGCTCGCCGATCCGCTCGGCGCCGCGGTGCAGCCAGGTGATCTCGGCCTCGCCCGGGGTGGACAGCTTCTGCTCCTCCTCGGGGCCGGCCACCTCGACGAAGACATGGGCGGTGGCACCCTCGGGCAGCTGCTCCAGGGCGGCGGCGATGGCCGGCAGCGCGCTCTCGTCGCCGGCCAGCAGGTACCAGTCGGCGTCGGGGGACGGGGCGTAGCCCCCGCCGGGGCCGCCGAAGTGGATCTCGTCGCCGGGTCGGGCCTGCGCGGCCCAGGGCCCGGCCACGCCCTCGTCGCCGTGGTGGACGAAGTCCACGGTCAGCTCGCCCGCCTCCGGGTCCCAGCGCCGCACGGTGTAGGTGCGGGTCACCGGCCAGTCCTCGCGCGGGAGTTCGGCACGGATCACGGCCAGGTCGAAGGGGTCCGGATAGACCACGCCGGGGCGCGGGAACTGGATCTTGATGTAGTGGTCGGTGAGTCCGCGGGTGGCGAAGGCCGCCAGGCCCTCGCCGCCGAGGACCACCCGGATCATGTGCGGGGTGAGCCGCTCGACGCGCTCCACCCGGCCGCGGTGGGTCTGCTGCGGACGGCGCTCCGGTCGGCCTGCCATAAACACTCCCTGGGGATCTCGAACCTGTGACCCCCATAGTGCAGGGGAGGACCCGGCGATCCCGGAAACCTTACCTTTCCAAGCCTTTGCGAGCTGCCCCGTTATGCTGCGACGGCATGATCACGGTCCCCTGAAGGAGGCTCCTCCGTGGACCAGCTCGCGGCCCTCGGGCCGTTCTTCGCACTCGACACCCACCACCGGGACGAACCCGCCCGTCCGCCGTGGCAGGAGCTGCGCACCCTGGTCGAGGATCCGGCCGTGCTGCGGGAGCGGGTGGACGGCGTCCGCGGCCACCTCGCCGCCGCGGGCGGGCAGGACGTCGCGGACGTGGAGCTGCGGGTGGCCGCCTCGGTGGCCCAACTGGGCCTGACCGCCAGGCTGGTCTCGCCGACCCTGGGCGTCGCCGTGCTGTCCGGCCGTTGGCCGCGCCCGGCTCTGGACCTGGCCCGCTGGCAGCCGGTCCCCGGCGGGGCGTTCCCGCTCTCCTTCGCCGCCGCCGCCTTCGAGCCCGGGACGCCGGACGACCTCCTTGCAGGCCCGGTCCGGGAGCTGGTCCTGGCCACGGCCGGACTGTCCGTCAGCCCGAAGGTGCTGTGGGGCAATGTCGCCTCCGCGGTCAACGGCGCCGCGACGGTGCTGGCCGGGGCGCGTCCGGAACTGGCCGCCGAGGCCCGGGCCGCGGCCGCGCTGCTGCTGGCGCATCCGCTGCTGCGGGGCACCGTTGCGACGGTGCCCCCGGGCACGGGCCGATTCCGCCGCCGCAGCTGCTGCCTGATCTACCGTGCCGCCCCCGGCGGGGCCGGCGCGCTGTGCGGGGACTGCGTGCTGTCCCGCTGAACGGGACGGCTGAACGCGACGGCTGAACGGGAAGGCGCCGCCCCCCGCCCCGGAAGGGGACGGGAGACGGCGCCGTGTCGGCCGCGAGCGGTTCTAGCAGGTGAGGTTGGAGCCCGGGGAGACGCCGAGGATCGCGGCGTAGGACTCGTACTTGTTGACCCGGTCCTGCATTTCGGCGGTGTTGCCGCCGTTGCACTCCACGCTGCCGTTGATGGCCCAGATGGTCTGGCCGAAGCCGGCGCCGTTGACCATGGCGTTGTGCCCGGTCATGGTGCCGGGGCCGGTGTCGGTCATCCAGTACCACAGCGCGGTCTCCCAGGAGACGGCCGCGTCGGTCGCGACCAGGCCGGGGTTGTCGAGCAGGTCGACGCCCAGCGCGTTGCCGGCCGCCTCGTAGTTGAAGTTCCAGCTGATCTGCATCGGACCGCGGCCGTAGTAGGCGTAGGTGCCGGCCGGGCAGCCGTAGGACTCCGCCGCGCAGTAGTTGCCGGACTGGTCGACCTCGTTGATGTAGACCAGACCACCGGTCTCATGGCTGACGTTGGCCAGGAACGCGGCGGCCTCCTGCTTCTGCACCGTGCTGCTGCCGGTGGTGGCGAAGCCGGGGTACTTGCTGAGCGCCGTGACCAGGCCGCTGTAGGTGTAGAAGGAGTTCCGGCTCGGGAACATCTGGTCGAACTGGGCCTCGCTGACCGGGAATCCGGTGCTGGGCGCGGTCGTGGTGCCGCCACCGGTGCCGGTGCCGGTGCAGGTGTAGGGGGACCAGTACCAGGTGCTGATGGTCGGGTCGTAGCCCGGGTTGTCGTGGGTCGCCTGGTAGTAGAGCCCGTTGCTGTACTGGACGATGGTCCCGGCCGTGTACGAGGTGCCGGCCACCCAGGCGGGGTAGGAGCAGCCGCCACTGGCGGGCGGCGTGGTCGTGCCGCCGCCGGCGCCGTCTCCGCAGGCTCCCTGGTCGGCCCAGACGCCCACCGAACCACCGGGGGTGTCGTTCTGGGTCCACCACTGGGCCTTCCAGTTGTGGCTGTTGTACGAGGCGATGTTCCCGTTGGTGTAGACGGTCGTCGAGCTCCAGCTTGCCGCGCAGCTCACCGTGGCGGCATTGGCGGTGGGAAGGACCGCGGCGATACCGAAGGCGAGGGCGAGGGCGGCGAGCAGCGCGAATATCCGGCGCTGTTGGCGCATGGGTCACTCCTTCGTGCGGGTGGGGCCGCACGTCGTGGGGGACGGATTCGTCCCCCTTGGAAGCGCTCTCAACGAGGGACGTGATGAAGACTCAACTCCATTGGTCTATACCTGTCAATACCGGACGGGCCCGACTTTCCGATTTCTCGCCGACCGGACGACCGGTTCAGCCGCTGACGCTGGCCGCTCCGGTCTCGATGTGGCCGGTCACCCTGCGGGACCAGCTGGCGTCGCTGCTGACGGTGACCGTGAAGTCGTACCAACCGTTCTGGTACGCAACGGCGTTGAAGTAGTCGGACACGGTCGCTCCGGCGGCGGCCTGGTAGGTCCAGGGGCCGTCGGTGCGGTAGTTGTTCGAGGTGACGGTGAAGGTGACGCTGCTGGTGCCGGTGTTGGTCAGATGGACGAAGAGCGCCTCCTCGCCGGTGTCCGGGGCGGCGGCGTAGCTGGTGGTGGCCTCACAGGTCTTCCCGGCCGCGGTGGTGTCGCCGGTGAAGCGGCGCAGGAACCGGTTGGGCCCGACACAGGTCAGGTCGTACTTGCCGCTGCCGTATCCGGTGCCGACGTTGAAGTAGTCGCTGGTGGTGCCGTCGGTGCCGGTCGACGCGGTGTAGGGGGCGACGGTGTACTGCCACGGACCGCCGGTGCGGTAGGCGTTGGCGTAGATCGAGTAGTGCGCGTAACTGGTGGCCTGCGCACCCTGGTTGGCCATCCGGATCCAGACCAGGGTCTTGCCGCCGGAGTCGAACTCCAGGTGGTCGACCCAGGCGTTGGGCTGGTAGGGCAGCGCGCGGGCCGGCCTGGTGCCGGACTCCTGCGCGGGCAGCGCGTTGGTGGTGGGGCCGGGGTTGGGCAGCGGGTCGCAGTTGGCCTGGCCGAAGACGGTGCTGGTGGCCGGGAGCGACGGCGCGCCGTAGACCGGGTTGGCGAAGTCGAAGGCGCCGGTGAGGTCGCCGCAGACCTGACGGCGCCAGGCGGAGATGTTGCCGCAGACGGCGGGGGTGCCCAGGGCGGCGGTCCAGGTCTCCAGGAAGCGGATCACCGAGGTGTGGTCGTAGACCCGGGAGTCGACGTGGCCGCCGCGGGTCCACGGCGAGGCGATGATCATCGGAACCCGGAAGCCCAGGCCGATGTTGGTGCCGGAGTAGAACTCCGCGGAGGTCCCGGACGGTGCGGCCGGCGGCGGGACGTGGTCGAAGAAGCCGTCGTTCTCGTCGTAGTTCAGGAACAGCACGGTCGAGTTGAAGGTGGTGGTGTCGGCCGCGATGGCCTGCAGTACCAGGTTGACGAAGTGCGCGCCGTCGTTCGGCGGGCCGTCGGGGTGCTCGGAGAAGGCCTGGTTGGCGACCACCCAGGAGACCTGCGGCAGCGTGCCGGCCAGCGCGTCGGCCTTGATCGCGGCGGCGATGTCGTCCGGCGTCGAGCCGGTGCTGGGCACCGAGCCCATACCGCGCTTGTAGAGGTCGCTGCTGGTGGCGGCGGAGCTGAACTGCTTGAAGTAGGCGAGGCCGTTGTCGCCGTAGTTGTCACTGGCGTTCTGGTAGACCTTCCAGCTCACCCCGGCGTTCTCCAGCGCCTCGGCGTAGGTCTGCCAGGACAGGCCCGACTCGTCGCCGCCGTCGTAGGCCGGGCCGCCCGCGCTGCCGGACGGGTCGATCATGCCGGACCACAGGTAGGTGCGGTTGGGGCCGGTGGCCGAGAGGATCGAGCAGTGGTAGGCGTCGCAGATGGTGTAGGCGTCGGCCAGCGCGTAGTGGAACGGTATGTCGCTGCGGGACAGGAAGCCCATGGTCCGGTTGGTGCCCTTGGCGGAGATCCAGGAGTCCATCTTCCCGCTGTTCCAGGCCTTGTGCTGGGTCGACCAGGAGTGGTCCAGCGAGCCGTCGCACTGGGCGATGGTCTCCGCGGTCTGGCCGGAGGCGGGCGCGGTGGTGCTCATCTGCCAGGGGTACTGGCGGCTGCTGCCGTTGGGCTGGTTGAAGACGCTGTAGCCGCCCGAGAGCTGGACGGTGGCGCGGTCGCCGAAGCCCCGCACGCCCTTGAGGGTGCCGAAGTAGTGGTCGAAGCTGCGGTTCTCCTGCATGAGCACGACGACGTGCTTGACGTCGGCGATCGTTCCCGTGGTCGCGGCCTCCGCGCTGGGCGCGGTGCCGGGCAGTGCGTCCAGGCCGAGCACCGCGCCGAGCGCGGCGGCGGAACCGAGGAAGGTACGGCGGGTTACGGGAGCCACGTGAGTCCTCCGGAGCGAGAGAGTTCGACGTGGGGACTATGGAGCGCCCTGATGGCCTGGGTGTGACGGGGACATGAAGCCGGGTCGACCACCTGGCCTAGACTTGTTACCTTTGCGTTATCTGTGGCCGGCGGCGTACCGCGCCCCCGCGCCGCCGCCGGATCGCGCGTGCCGCGAACAGGGCGAGGACGTAGCCGCCGAGGATCGCCGTCAGCAGCGGGTAGTAGGCGAGGGGGAGCGCCCCCATGCCGAGCGAGCGTCCGGGCGGCGTCAGCGGCAGGAGCAGGCCGACGGCGACCAGGGCGCCGTTCCCGGCGCGGACCGGCCAGGGGGCGGGCAGGCGCGGTCGGCCGCCGGGGGACCGCAGGATGTGGATGGTGACGGCCTGGGTGATCAGGTTCTCGGTGAACCAGCCGGTGTGGAAGAGGACTTGGGTCCGCGGCGCGGAGAGCCCGTGGGCCAGGTGTCCCAGGACGGCGAAGGTCGCCAGGTCCGCCGCGGCGTTGACCAGGCCGAAGCACAGCGCGTAGCGGGCCAGGCCGCGGGCGTCGAGCGGGCCGGGGCGGTGCGCCCCGGTGGTGAGCGGCCGGTCGAAGGCCAGCGAGAGCTGGGCGGCGTCGAAGCACAGGTTCTGGACCAGCACCTGCGCGGGGAGCATCGGCAGGAACGGCAGGAAGGCTCCGGCGGCGAGCATGGTGATCACGTTGCCGACGTTGGCGGACAGGGTGGTCCGCAGGTAGTTGCCGATGCCGGCGAGCGAGCGGCGGGCGGTGGGCAGGCTGCGGCTGACGGCGGCCAGGTCGGAGCCGGTCAGCAGGATGTCGGCGTGCTCGCGGGCGGCGTCGACCGCGGTGTGGGGGCAGATGCCGAGGTCGGCCGCGCGCAGGGCGGCGATGTCGTTGGCGCCGTCGCCGAGGAAGCCGACGGTGCGGCCGGTCGACCGCAGGGCGCGGACGATGCGGGCCTTGTGGGCGGGGGTGGCCCGGGCGAAGAGGGTGGTCGTGGCGGCGAGCCGGGCCAGTGCCGCGTCGTCGAGGCGGTCCAGGTCGGGGGCCAGGACCGGGCGTCCGGGGCGGATGCCGACATCGGTGCAGGCCCGGACCGCGGTCTCGGGGTGGTCGCCGGTGATGACCTTCACGGTCACGCCGTTCGCCCGGAGGGCGGCGACGGCGTCACCGGCGCTGGGTTCCGGCTCGTCGCGGAACCCGACCAGCCCGACCAGGGTGAGGTCGTGCTCGTCCCTCTCGGTGTAGCGGAGGCCGCGGGCCGGACCGTGCGCGACCGCGACGGCGAGCAGGCGCTGACCGTCGGCGGCCTGCCGCCTGACGAGGCGGTGGATCCGAGTGCGCTGGTCGGCGTCGAGGGGCAGGGTGTCGTTGCTGTCCCCGTTGCCGCCGTCGCTGACGGTCAGTCGGGTGCAGCGGTCCAGCACGTCCTCGACGCCGCCCTTGACGACGAGCGTGTGCCCGCCCGGGCGACCCGATCCGCGCACCACGGCGGTGGCCAGGCGGCGCACCGGATCGAAGGGGATCACCTGGAGGCCGGCCGTCGCCGTGGCAGGGAACGGCTCCAATTGGTCCGCGGCTTCCAGCAGCGCCTGGTCCAGGCTGTCCAGCACCGGCGGGTCGCCGAGCTGCAGGCAGACGAGGCTGTTGGTGGCGGCCCACCGCAGCACCCGGGGGTCGCTGCGGCCCTGCGGGTCCAGGGTGCTGTGCACGGTGAGCCGGTCCCCGGTCAGGGTGCCGGTCTTGTCGACGCACAGGACGTCCATCGCGCCCAGGTCGTACAGCGAGCGCTGCCGCTTGACCACGACCCGTCGGCGGCGCAGTTCCGCCACACCCCGGGCCAGGACGGTGGTCACCACCACCGGCAGCATCTCCGGGGTCAGGCCCACCGCGACGGCGATCGCGAACGGCACCAGCTCCCAACCCCGTCCGCCCAGCAGCGTTCCCGCCGCCAGCACCAGGGTGAGGGAGGCGAGCATGAACCGGATCAGCAGCCGCGCGACCGAGCGCGTGGTGCGGTCGAACGCGGTGGCCCGCCGGCCGCGCTCCAGATGCCGGTGGGCGGTGGCGAGGTGGGTGCCCCGGCCGGTGGCCACCACCACCGCGGTAGCGGTTCCGGCGGCCACCCGGCTGCCGAGGAAGCACAGCTGCGGCTGGTCCAGAAGCGCCGGGCGGCGGTCGCCCCGGGACTGCGGATCGGATCCGGCTTGCTTGGGCACCGGCGCCGACTCGCCGGTCAACGGGGCCTGGTCGACGGTGAGTCCGACGCTCCTGAGCAGGCGCAGGTCGGCGGGGACCAGGTCGCCCGCGGTGAGCCGAACCAGGTCGCCGGGGACGAGCTCGCCCAGCGGTACCTCGCGGGCCGTGGGTGCCGATCCGTCAACGGTGCGGCGCACCACGGTCGCGGTGCCGCAGGCGATGTCGCGAAGCGCGGCGGCGTCCTGGTCCGCGCGGCTCTCCCCGGCCATCCGCAACGCGCAACTGACCGCCACCAGCACGGCGATGACGGCCGTGCCCTGACGCGCCCCGTTGGCCGCGGAGATGACTGCCAGGAAGCAGAGGACCAGGGTGAACGGGTCGCGCAGCGCGCGGCCGAGCCGCCGCGACCAGGACGGCGGCTCCACCGTCGCCAGGACGTTCTCGCCGCAGGCCATGAGCCGGTGGTGGGCCTGGTCCTCCAACAGCCCGCGCGGCCCGCTCCGGAGCCGGCGCAGGACCTGCAGCTCGGTGAGGTCAGCGGCGACGGCCGGGGGGATGCAGACGACGTCCTGTTCCGCGTGGTCGCCGTGGTCGGGATGGCGGGGCTGCCCCCGGTCCCGTGCCGCCTCGGACGCCTCAGACAGCCCGGCCACGCCGGTTCCCTTGCCCGGGGGTCGGGCCGGTGAGGTGGTTGATCATCGACTGGACCAGGGACACCAGGTGCGGGTCGTCCACCAGGTAGACCTGGCGGTGCCCCTCGCGTCGGGAGCGCACCAGGCCGGCCAGCTTCAGCTTGGCGAGGTGCTGGCTGACCGCCGGCAGCGCGCCGCCGACCTGTTCGGCGAGCCCGCTGACGTCGCACTCGCCCGAGGCCAGGATCCACATGATGTGCAGCCTCACCGGGGAGGCCAGCATCCCGAAGGAACTGGCGGCCTCGGCCAGTACGTCCGGGCTGGGGACAGCGCCGACGGCACTGCTGCGGGTCACCTGTGTCTCCCTGTGGTGGAGTGTCGTACCGCACCAGGGTACGGACCCGCGGAGGCCGCAGGAGCGCACAGCTACTGCGCGGGCCCGGCGCGGAGTTCCGCCACCGCGACTGACGATTACTTGCTAAGTTGCGCATCTATGTAACCGATCGCTGAGGATTCGCGTCCAGTCCTTCTGGCAGCAGAAGACGGCCGGCTGACCGCGGCCGACTGCAAGCCGGGTGGCGACTGCGGCAGCGGGGGCGGCGAGCGGGCGGACGTGGAGATGGTGGTGCACATCTCGGCCGACCGCAGCAGCGCCACGGTGATGAGCATCCCGCGCGACCTGGAGACCGCGCTGCCGGCCTGCACCGACAGCCAGAACCGGTGCCGACTGGAGGCCCGGCCCGACCTTCCCCGGCAGAGGCACCACCCCAGCGCGGCCGACACCAAGGCCGCCCTGGCCAACGCCCACGCCCAGGCAGCCAACGACACCAAGGGCTGCGCCCAGGTCAGCACCTACGACGACGTGGTCACCCTGCCCGGCCACGGCTCCATGTCACCCACGCGCGCCTACGCCCTCAGTCCGACCGTCCCCGATTCCGCCCCCTGAGCCCGGTGTGGAGCGTCTCCAGCACCCCAGTCGGCCCACCCCCATTGGCATACAACTGCCGGTTTCGCCCCGGTATCTGATGCCGCGCCGGTGATCAAAACGATGGCCCGCTGTCAGTGCCGGCCCGTAGCCTCGCGGGTGCGAACACCGAAACCAGGGGGGACCATGTTGCGCACCACCACGTCACGCCGTCTCACAATTGCCACCGCGATCACGGTCGCGGCCGGCTTCGCGCTGGCCCCGGGCGCACACGCCAGCGATGCACTGCCCGCGCCGAGCGTCAGTTCCAGCTACTTCCCCAGCGTCGGATCGGGCGGCACCGCCCCGCTCATGCGCACCCCGGGAACGGTGACGTTCACCGTGGGCGCGGGCACTACCGGGGATCCCGTCCGCTTCCAGTACGACCTCAACAGCGAACTGTCCACCGTCGACGGATCCACCCCCTCGCCGACCATGGCGGGCTCCGGATCCGGGTGGGTTCCGATCGCCGCGGACGGCACCGCGACCGTCACCTTGGACCCCACCAAGTGGAACAACTGGATCGACGTGCGCACCGAGAACGCGGACGGCCAGACGTCCCAGTCCACCCGCTACACGTTCTTCACGACGTCGAACGGACCCGACGCCCGCAGCGACCTCAACGGTGACCAACTCCCCGACCTGGTCGCCACCGGCAAGGACGGCAACCTCTACATCCTGTACGGCAGCGGCGGCGGGGCCCTGCAAGCAGCCACCAGCTACGCCGACTCCGGAACCGACTGGGCCTCCACCCTGATCGCCCAGAACGGTGACCTGGCAGCCGGCGACGGCTTCCAGGACATCCTGCGCATCAACGCCGCAGGATCTGCCGGCACCGAGGTCAACAACGGCCTCGGCGACTTCAACCGCAGCTCCACGGGCTGGTACCGAAGCGACGGCAACACCTGGGCGGGTGCCACCCAGATCGCGCTCCTGGGCCCGGACACCGTCAGCGCCGGATCCGGCGGCGGAACCCTGCTCAGCGTGGAGAACGGGCAACTGCTCGACTGGCCGGGCACTCGCTTCGGCATCCAGGGCACGTCCACCGTCATCGACGCAGGCTTCGGCACCGACGCCACCCTGGTCGCCCCCGGCGACATGAACGGCGATGGCCACGGCGACTTCCTGGTGCGCCAGGCCAACAACGGCAAGCTGTTCCTGGCGCCCAGCAACGCGGACGGCAGCTTCGGCGGCCCCAGCACCTGGAAGGAGATCGGCAAGCACTTCAAGGCCTCCGACTACCCGCTGCTGACCTCGCTCGGAGACGTCAACGGCGACGGACTGCCCGACCTGTACGCCGTCACCTGCGCCGGCACCCTCGTACTGTTCCCGGGCACCGCGACCGGCGGCTTCGGTCCCGCACAGCCCATCGCCACCTCGGGCATCGACTGGAGCCAGATCACCGCGATTGCCTGACCACCTGCCCGACAGGGGGCCGCGCTCCGTGGGAGCGCGGCCCACCGCGCAGCCCCGCCACTCCGCGGCCTCGGTCCCAGCGGGCCGTTGGAGGACGGCGTGAGAAGCTTGGCCGTATGAACCGGTTGGCTGGTGCGACCTAGCCTTATCTGCTTCAGCATGCCGAGAATCCGGTCGACTGGTGGCCTTGGACGCCGGAGGCTTTCGAGGAGGCGCGGCGGCGCGATGTGCCGGTGCTGCTGTCCGTCGGGTATGCGGCTGCCACTGGTGCCAGTGAACTCGTCAACCGAGTAGTGGGTTCGGCGGGACGTTGCTGGCATCACCTGGCTGGGACCGAAGGACCCATGGCAAGCCATCCGCCCGGCAAGCAGCAGACGGGTGCATCAGAGTTTCTGCACGCCGAGATCGGCGAAGAGCTTCCTGGCGGCGGGGTCGACAGAGTAGAGCGCCAGGCAGCGGATGGAACGGGTCATCAGCACGCCGTAGGCATTGCGCAACGCCCGGATGAGTTCGGTGTCGTCCTTGATCTGTGAGGCCTTGCTCCTCACGTGCTCGCGGTGGGCGACCCAGGCGCTGTCCTCCCACGTGAGATCGGGGCCCATGATCACGCCGCCCCACTCGTACTCGAGCCCTTGGGCCGTGTGCACGCACCCGATCTGCCCGAAGCCTCCGGGGTCGGTCGCCCAGAACTTCCTCTTGGGTATTCCCTGGGTGCTGTGGTTGTCGCCGGCGTTCCAGGGGCGTGCCCAGTCGGGATCGGGGCTGACGTCGGGGAAGGTGCCGGTGTCGTCGGTCCAGCCCCAGCACATTCCGGCGGTCATCCGGGCGCTCACGCCCGTCGGGTCCTTGCTCTGGAGGAAGGACTCCATCTCGGCAGCACTGTCAGCGTAGTAGAGCTCGAAAGGCTCAGGGTCGGTGGCGCCGTCCGGACGCCACGCGATGGGGTTCCCGGTCATGAGCCGGCTGACCCAGGTGTCGTATGTCGAGCTGCCGACGGTTCGGAGTACCCGGTCCAGGTTGATCGGCACGATCTCTACGCCGAGGTGCTGCAGCTCGCTCTTGAGTCTCTCAGGGGACCAGACCTCTTCCGCGAAGAGGCGTTGATCCCCGTCGATGAAGAAGACCGGCACACGAGCGTGGGTGACGACTTCCTCCACCGAGGTCGGCCCTGTCTGCCGCATCCCGAAGGAACCGGTCTTCGGTCGCAGGCTGAGGCGGTGGGCTTCGTCACAGACGAGCAGGTCCAGCTCGTCGGGACCGAACTTGTCGGCAATCTGCACCAGCGGCCTGAAGACCTTCTGGTGCCCCTTGGCAGCCCGCTTGAAGGTGTCGCGAGAGGCGACGCCTCCGGAAACGAAGGCAGCAGAGTGTCCAGCTTGCAGCGCTTCTCCCAGCGCGGTGAGCGCAACGAGTGATTTGCCGCTGCCCGCACGTCCCTCGATGACGAATACCCTTTTCATCCCCTGCGACCCGACGGCTGCCGTGGCATCGGCGATCGCCCGGACCGCCCGCAGTTGGTGTTCGACGAGACTGAACCGGGTGTGGCCGTCGACGATCGCCGCGGTCTCGTCGGTCAGAAGGTTGGTCGAGCGTCGACGTCCGAGCAACTCCTGTGCGGCCTCCGCGCCGGAGTCGGAGCTGAAGTTCGCGGTCAGGAATTTCTCCAGGTCCCCCGGTTGCCGTGCAGTGAACGTGGGGATCCCTGGGCGAGGGGACACCTGGCTTATCCACTGGTGCTCCGGATCCATCAGGTTGTGCAGGTAGGCCGCGCCTACGAGATTGACGTAGCGGTCGTCGAACATGCTGTGGTGCCTGCGCAGGTCGTCCATGTTGTTGCCGACCTGGACCGAAGGATGCTTGAGGTGCCTCTCGTACTCAGGGAACGGCGCGTAGACCAGATCCCTGGCGCAGCGCTGGCAGAGCGTGGTGTTACCCACCGCCCTGCACGAGGCGCAGAGCCCGGCTGTCTTCGACACGGTCGGACGCTCGATGCTGCCCCACTGCTTGAGCTCGATGACCGCGTAGCTGAGCCGTCCCGATGGATGTTGTCCTGCGAGGACGACGTCGATGTGGTTCATCTGGCCGTCGGCGAGGTACTCGATGAACATCCGCACCTGGCCGAGCCCGAGATTGTCCAGCGTGGTCGCCAGCTCGTAGACGCTCTCACGCCAGGACCTGACATCCGAGGGGCTCGGTTTCTTGTCCTTCGGGTGCGCGGCGGTGTAGCACTCACTGATCTTCCGGACCAACTGATGGCGGTCCCGTACCAGACGCTGTACGGACCAGAACGCCTCCAGCGGCTTCCAGCCGCTTCCAACCGCCATCCCGTTTACCTCCAGTGAATGGAAGCTCTCCAGAGCCGATTCACTGGAACTTAGCATCATCGTATTGTCATTCAATCTGGATTTCCCTGGTCGGCTGCGGAAGGCGGACCACGGCGGAGCCGACCTGGGTGAGCACTTAGGGCTGAGCCGCGTGAGACGCTGGTTCGCATGAACCGTCTTGCCGACGCGACCTCGCCTTATCTGCTTCAGCACGCGGACAACCCGGTCGACTGGTGGCCCTGGTCGGCCGAGGCGATGGCCGAGGCTGCGCGGCGCGATGTGCCGGTGCTGCTGTCCGTCGGGTATGCGGCGTGCCACTGGTGCCAGTGCATTTGTAAAGGCTGGTAGTCCTGAACTGGACCTATGCCAAGAGGTGACAGCATGAGTACCGAACGTGATGAACTCGACGCGGAGATCGAAGCCTGGGTGGCGGCGCAGGTCGCCGAGTCGCCTTCATGGACTCCCGAGAAGTGGGAGAGCATCCTCGCCGGCTTGAGGCCGAGCAAGTCGGAGTAGTGTCAGGCGATCCGGTGGCCTGGTCGAGGTCGCGCCCTCGCCTTGCGCTGCAGGGCCGCTTGGCTGCCCCGGCGGCTGGGTGCGTTGGGCCGCTTCCAGGCGGGCGGGTGCCCGGGTGCGCTGGGTGATCAGCGGTTCCAGTGGTTAAGGTCGGCGGGTGACTGCCGACTTTGACTTCACCCCTGCTGCTGCGGGGGAGGCGCGATGACTTCGGGCCTGCAGCAGGCGCTCGACGCGCTGGACCGGCGGATCGTCGCCGCCCTGCAGATCGACGGGCGGGCTTCCTGGCGGCGGATCGCCGCCGCTCTGGACGAGCCCGAGCGGAAGATTGCGCGGCGCGGGAACCGGCTCCTGGAGAGCGGGGACGTCGAGGTGCGCGGGTTGGCGACGCGCGGTGAGACGGTCATCCTGCGGATGAACTGCCGGCCGGGGTCGGTGCGGGACATCGCCGTCGCCACCGGGCTGCGCGAGGACGCGATCTTCTCCTACGTCCTGGCCGGCGTGACCGACTGCGTCGCGGAACTGCAGTGCGCGCCCGGGCAGCTGGGGCGGCTGGTGCTGGACGAGGTTCCCGCGTTGCCCGGGCTGGTGCAGCAGCAGGTCTCGCCGGTGCTGCGGTACTTCCGCACGGTCCACGAGTGGTCGCCGGGGATCCTGCGCCCCGAGGAGGTCGAGGCGCTCGACAGCGGGGGCGTGCCGGCCGACGGGGTGGGCCTGCCCGAGCAGGAGTTGGCGCCTGACGAGCGCGCGGTGCTGGCAGCCCTGGTCGAGGACGGCCGGCGTACCAACGACGAACTCGCCGCCCTGGCAGGGGTGTCGGTGGCCACGGCGCGGCGCCGGGTGGAGTCGCTGACGCGCGACGGGCTGGTCAGCATCCGGGCCGTGGTGGAGCCCGCGCTGCTCGGCCTGCCGGTCGAGGCGCTGCTGTGGATCAGGACCAGGCCGGATGAGGTGGAGGAGGTCGGCCGACTGCTGGTCGCCTCGCCGCTGGTGCGGTATGCGGCGGTGGTCATGGGGGAGTACCAGCTGCTGGTGCACGTGACCCAGCCCTCGAAGGAGGAGCTGCACCGGTTCCTGACCGAGCCCGCGTGGGTGCGGCGGGCGGAGGCCGTGCAGTCGCATCTGGTGGTCGAGGCGTGGAAGCGGAGCGGCGTGGTGGGCCGGGGGGGTCCGCTGCACTGACTACCCCGCTCGTGCGTCTGAAAAGTTCATGCAAGTGGCTGACATGTCTTAAAAGTTCATATCGATTGAACCATTGACGAAAAAAGTCACATCGGCCAATGTGGTGGCACACGCCCTGCTGCCCGAGGAACGCCATGCATGTGAGCCCCACCGAAGCCGACGCGCTGTGTGCGCGCGACGCCGTCGAAATCGCGGACCTGGTCCGTCGGCGGGAGCTCTCCGCGCGGGAGGTCGTCGCCGCCCACCTGGACCGGATCGGGCGGGTGAACGCGACCGTCAACGCAATCGTCACGCTGGACCCCGAGGGCGCGCTGGCGGCAGCCGGCCGGGCCGATGAACTGGCCGCCTCGGGAGCCGAACTGGGCCCGCTGCACGGTCTGCCCATCGCCTTCAAGGACACCCACGAAACCCGTGGCATGCGCACCACGCACGGTTCGCCGATCTTCGCCGAGCACGTGCCGGAGCAGGACGACATCCTGGTCCAGCGCATCGAGGCGGCCGGCGCCATTCGCCTGGGCAAGACCAACGTCCCGGAGTTCGCCGCAGGGTCGCACACCTTCAACCGGGTCTTCGGGGCCACCCGCAACCCCTACGATCCGACCCGCTCGGCCGGAGGCAGCAGCGGCGGCGCCGCCGCTGCGCTCGCCGCTCGGCTGCAGCCGATCGCGGACGGCAGCGACATGGGCGGCTCGCTGCGCAACCCGGCCTCGTTCTGCAACGTGGTCGGACTGCGGCCGACCCCCGGCCGGGTCCCGGTGCTCGCCGCCGACGACCTGTGGGAGACGCTCGCGGTCGCGGGCCCCATGGGGCGCACCGTCGCCGACACCGCGCTACTGCTGTCGGTAATGGCTGGCCCTGACGCCCGCAGCCCGATCTCGCTGGAGACCCCCGGAGCGGTCTTCCGGGAGCCGCTCGCACCCGACCTCACCGGCCTCCGCGTCGCCTACGCGCCTGACCTCGGCGGGCGCGTCCCGGTCGACGCCGAGGTGCGGGCCGTGGTCGCCCGGCAGGTCGCGGTGCTGGAGGAGCTGGGCTGCCGCGTCACCGAGGACTGCCCCGACCTGGACGGTGCCGAGGACGTCTTCCGCACCCTGCGGGCGCACTCCTTCCGGACCGGCTTCGGAGCCCTGAACGACGGGTCCCCCGACCGGTTCAAGCCCAGCCTGCTGTGGAACATCGAGGAGGGCCTGAAGCTCACCGCGGGCGACCTGGCCCGAGTGCAGGCCGAGCACGGCCGGATCCACCTCGCCGCCGCCGACTTCTTCAGCCGCTACGACGTGCTGATCGCCCCGGTAAGCCAGGTCGCGCCGTTCGACGTGGAGATCGAGTACCCGACCGTCGTCGACGGCCGGCCGCAGCACACCTATCTCGACTGGATGCGATCCGCCTACCTGCTGACCGTGCTCGGCGCGCCCGCACTGTCGGTACCGGCCGGCTTCACGCCCGCCGGCCTGCCGGTGGGGCTGCAGATCGTGGCCGCGCCGCGCGCCGAGCGCACCGTGCTGCGGGTCGGCGCGGCGTACGAGGCGGCCACCCGCCACGGCCGGACCGCGCCCCTCCTCCCGTAGGTCTCCCGCCCGACCCCGTGGGCGTCGCTCTCGCCGACGCTCGCCGTGACGCCCTTCCGTCCCCCGTCCTGACTCCCTCTGCTGGAGCAACCATGATGCGAACTCCGCATGCGCTCTGGGCCGCCGTGCCCGTGCTGGCCCTCCTCGGCACGCCGTTCCTGCCCTTCGTCAACGGCCCCCACCTGTGGCTGGGCATTCCGTCCGTCATGTTCTGGTGCCTGCTGTGGACGGCCGGCACCACCGTGAGCCTGCTCCTGGTGGACCGCCGGTTCCGCGGCGGGGACGACGAGTCCGACGAGTACGACGACACCCAGGAGGCAGCAGCATGAGCACCACCATGGTCATCACGACCGCCGGCATCGTCCTCGTCGCGCTGGTGGGACTGAGCGGACGCCGCCCGCCCAGCCGTGAACTGGGGGAGTGGACCGTCGGCAACCGCCGGTTCTCCACCGCGACCACCTGGTTCCTCCAGGCCGGCGAGTCCTTCACCACCTTCAGCTTCCTCGGCCTCGCAGGCATGGCCTTCAGCGCCGGCGTCGCCGCCTGCTTCGCCCTGTGCTACCTCGCCATCAACCTGGTCCTGCAGTACTTCACCGCCCCCCGCATGCGCCAACTCGGCCTTCGCGGCGGGTACGTGACCCAGGCGGACTTCTTCGTCGACCGGTACCGCAGCCCGCTGCTGGGACGGGTCGTCGCGGTGGTGGGCGCAGTGTTCCTGCTGCCCTACCTGCAACTGCAGATCACCGGCCTGGGCCTGATCGTCCAGCTGGCCACCGGCAGCAGCGCGGGCGGCCGCCTCAGCATGGTCCTGGCGACCGTGCTGACCGTCGGATTCGTGCTGTGGTCGGGCATCCGCGGCATCGCCAGGGTCGCCTACCTCAAGGACGCTCTGATGATCTTCGGGCTGGTCGCGCTGCTCATCGGCGTCGCGGTGACCGTCCACGGCGGCATCGGCGGACTGTTCGCGACCGTCCGCGACACCCACCCGCAGCTGCTCACGCTGAACCAGGAGGGATACGACGCGACCTTCTTCTTCACCGCGGTCCTCATCTCCGGCATCGGCGGCGGGCTGGGCACCATGGCCCACCTGTGGCCGCCGGTCCTGGCCGCACGCAGCGGGCGCGCCCTGCGCTCCAACGCCATCTGGCTGCCGCTGTACCAGATCGCCCTCGGCATACCGGTGATCATCGGATTCGCCGGAGTGCTGCTGGTGCGCAAGGGCACCGCGCCCAACGGCGTCGCCCTCACCCTGGCCGGACAGACCCTGCCGGGTTGGCTCGTCGGCGTCATCGCCGTCGCCGCAGCGTCGGCGGCGATGGTGCCCTCGGCGGCCATCCTGGTCGGCATCTCCAGCATGCTCTCCCGCAACCTGGTCGCCATCCGCTCCCCCCGCACCCAGCTGCGGGTCAACCACCTCTGCGTGGTCGTCGCCGCCGGACTGGCGCTGGCCCTCGGACTGGCCCGCCCCGGACTGCTGTCCAACCTACTGCTGCTCACCTACGGCGGCCTGACGCAGCTCGCCCCGGCGATCGCCATGGGCCTGGCCCGTACGGTCCGGCTGCACGCGGCAGCCGCCCTCGCCGGCATCCTGGCCGGGGTGGCCGTGCTGGTCTGGCTGACCTTCGGCGGAGTGGACGTCGGTACCGTGGACACCGGCCTGATCGCCCTGGTCGTCAACATCGCCGTCACCACGGTGGCGGAGATCGCGGTCCGGCTCCGCCGTCCGGCCGCGACCCCCGTCGCACCAGCGCCCAGCACGCCGGCCCCCGTGTCGTCCTGATCCACACACCGAGTCGGGAGTTCCGATGAACGCACGCGATGAGCAGCAGCGGGACCGCACGGAGGGGACGCCGACCCTCTCCCCGCTGCACCAGCTGCTCACCGACTGCGCCTCGCTGATGGGCGACGGCGGCGAGGCCTCCGTGCGCGCCGTGGCCACCCGGGCGCTCGCCCACTACGGGGAACTCGACGACGACGCCAAGCGGGAGTTCTTCGCCCACATCACCCGGGCGTACGACGCCGACGCCGACCGGGTGCGCGCGAGCTACCGGCAGTGGGAGGCCGCGAGGGCGGCAGGGGGGCAGGGCACCGAGGAGCTGACCGGGCTCTTCGACGCGGTCGAGCCCGCCCGCCAGCAGCTGCTGCGCCGCATGAACCACGCCCCCGAGGCCACCCCGGCCCTGGTGGACATGCGCGCCGACCTGCTCCGGCTGCTGCCCGACCACCCGGAACTGCGCCCCCTCGACCACGACTTCCGCCACCTGCTCACCTCGTGGTTCAACCGCGGCTTCCTGCGGATGGCGGAAGTCACCGCCGACGCCCCGGCCGAGCTGCGCGCGCACCTGCTGCGCGGCGAGCGGGTCCACCCCATGGCCGGCGCCGACGAACTGCGCCGGCGGCTGGACCCCGCCGACCGACGCATCTACGCCTTCTTCCACCCCTCCACCGGGAACATCCCGCTGGTCTTCGTGGAGGTCGCCCTGGTGCGCGGACTGCCCACCGAGATCACCCCGCTGCTCGCGCTCGGCCCCGCGATTCCCCCGGGCACGGCCGACACCGTCGCGCTGTACTCCATCAACAACACCCTCGACGGGCTGTCCGGGGTGTCCTTCGGTAGCTTCCTGATCAAACAGGTCATCGAGCAGGTGGGCGAGCAGCTCCCGCAGCTGACGCTGTTCGCCACACTCTCGCCGATTCCGGGCTTCCGCAGCTGGCTGGCGGAGCAGTCCGGGCAGGACGGCGAACTGCGGCGCCTTGTAGCGGACATGGATGCTTCCAGCGACCCGTCGATGCTCGGGCCAGCCGGGACCGCCCGGCTGCGCTCCCGGCTGCTGCCGGTCCTGGCCCGGTACATCGCGGTCGAGCGCCGCGCGGACGGGCGCCCGCTCGACCCGGTGGCCCGCTTCCACCTGGGCAACGGCGCCGCCGCCTGGCAGCTCGACTGGCCGGCCGACCCCTCCCCCCAGGCCTGGGACCAGTCCTACGGCGCGATGGTCAACTACCGCTACGAGCCGGCCGAACTGGAGCGCCGGCACGAGGACTTCGTCCGCCGAGGCGTGGTGGCTGTCGACGGCCCCATGCGCGCCCTGCACGCCCCGGGGCCACCCCCGGACCGCCGCACCTGAGCCGCGACCGCAGCAACGACATGTCTACGTCCCCG
Organism: Streptacidiphilus jeojiense; assembly: GCF_000719095.1. Taxonomy (GTDB): domain Bacteria; phylum Actinomycetota; class Actinomycetes; order Streptomycetales; family Streptomycetaceae; genus Streptacidiphilus; species Streptacidiphilus jeojiensis. The sequence continues at coordinate 297,677 of NZ_JOEH01000003.1, forward strand.
CCCTGGAAGCGGACGGCGATCACGAGAACGGAATTTCCGATGGTCTCCTTCACCCCCGTCCACCGCTCCTTCGAGGAACAGGTGCGGCTGCGCGCCGACCGGACGCTCTTCGAACTACCGGACGGCCACGGGGTCACTTGGCGGCAGACCGACCTGGCCGCCGGGCGGATCGCCGCCCGACTGCTGGCCGACGGAGTCCGGCCCGGTGACCGGGTCGCCGCGCAGGTGGAGAAGTCCCCCGAGGCCATCGCCCTCTACCTGGCCACCCTGCGCATCGGCGGCGTCTTCCTGCCCCTCAACACCGCCTACACCGGCGCGGAGGTCGACTACTTCATCGGCGACGCCCGGCCCCGCGTGTTCGTCTGCGCCCCCGAGCGTCGCGAGCAGCACGCCCACCGGGCCGGCGATGGCATGCTCGTGGAGACGCTCGGCACCACGGGGGACGGCACCCTCCTGGACGGTGGTCCCGGACCGGACGGCCCCGGAGCCGACGACCGGGCGGGGCGCTCCTTCGAAGCCCGCGCCGAGGACCCCGCGGCGATCCTCTACACCTCCGGGACCACCGGGCGCTCCAAGGGTGCGGTTCTCTCGCACGGCAACCTGGCCTCGAACTGCGCAGCCCTGGTGGAGGCCTGGCAGTTCACCGAGGTGGACCGGCTGATCCACGCGCTGCCGATCTTCCATGTGCACGGCCTGTTCGTCGCCGTGAACATGGCGCTGACCACCGGCGCCACCCTGCTCTACCTCCCGAGATTCGACGCCGGGCAGATCGTGGGGCTGCTGCCGCGGGCGACGGTGTTGATGGGCGTACCGACCTTCTACACCCGGCTGCTGGACGAGGACCGGCTCACCCCTGCCGCCTGCGCCTCCATGCGGCTGTTCGTCTCCGGCTCGGCACCCCTCCTCGCGAGCGACCACCGGGCCTTCGAGGCCCGCACCGGCCACGCCATCGTGGAGCGCTACGGCATGACCGAGACCGGGATGAACACCAGCAACCCATACGCGGACGGCCCGCGCCGGCCCGGCACGGTCGGCAGGCCGCTGGCAGGCGTCTCGGTCCGGGTGGTGGAACCGGAGAGCGGCCGGGAGCTGCCCGCCGGCGAGGTGGGCGGGATCGAGGTGCGCGGACCCAACGTCTTCGCCGGCTACTGGGAGCTCCCCGAGAAGACGGCCGCCGAGTTCCGCGCGGACGGCTACTTCAAGACCGGTGACCTGGGCCGCTTCGACGCGGACGGCTACCTCCACATCGTGGGCAGGGACAAGGACCTGGTCATCTCCGGGGGGTTCAACATCTATCCCAAGGAGATCGAGGAACTGCTCGACGCCCACCCCGCCGTGGCCGAGTCCGCCGTCATCGGCGTCCCGCACCCGGACTTCGGGGAGACCGTCGTCGCGGTGGTCGTCGCCGCACCGGGCCAGGAGCCCCGGGAAAAGGAACTCCTGGCCTCCGTGGCGGAGCACCTCGCCCGCTTCAAGCACCCCAGGGCTGTCCACGTGGTCGACGCTCTGCCACGCAACATCATGGGCAAGGTGCAGAAGGCCGAGCTCCGCCGCCACTACGCGGACCTGTTCACCGGCCCCGACCCCCGGGCCGGCCGGGCGCCCCGCTAACGGCCTAGGACTGCTCCCCGGATCGGGCGGATGGGGGCACACCTGGCGCTTGAGGCTGTGACGGGCGGCCAGGGCGGCCTTCCAGACCTTGCGCGCCAGCTCTCCGGCAACCTCGTCCGAGGCGACCAGGTGATGGCGCCTGTCTCCCTGAGTGCGCAGGCCCGACGCGCCGAGCGGGCGTCCAGGTGTGCACCCTACGGCCGAGGGCGTGTGCAACGCTGGTGCGTATGAACCGACTTGCTGGTCTGACCTCGCCGTACCTGCTTCAGCACGTCGAGTAACGCCAGGGGCTTTGAGCGTCTGGTCGGGGCAGCTTCGGCATACTTGATCAGGCGGGCCACCAGTGCCTGTTCAGAAGCACTGGTCCGGCTCGTTGGCGTCTACGCAAGTCAGTGTTGCCACTGTCCGATTCACGACGACCAGACGGTGGCAGGTGGCGGCCCGCCTCCCCACGGCATGAGCCAGGCAGAGACGGTTACGGGCCAGGGCCGGCTACTACGAACGCTTTTGGCGAGCGAGGAAGCCGTCAACGAATCGTTCGACCTAGTGTAGTTGAGTGGAGTCGTCCACGTTCAGCCGGTCGAAGGGCTTCACTCCTGCGTTCAACAGCAGACGGCTTCGGCTGTGATCGTAGCCCGCATGCTCCCGGTGCTGTGGTCCGTCGATCTCGATGACACCCGCCTACCCGCATGCCCTAGCAAGTCGGAGTAGCGCCAACGGCTTTGAGAGTCGGTCGGATCAGATCGGATGATCTCTCGAAGGTCTCGTTCTGCGAGTACACGACGGTCTCGACCAGGGTCTCGTGGCCGTGTGGTCGACGCGCTGTCCCGCAACGTCATGGGCAAGGTGCAGATGGCCGAGCTTCGTCGCCGCTGTGCGGACCTGTTCGCCGGCTCCGCTGCCGGAGCGGGGCAACCGGTCCGCTGACGGAACCGGGAGCAGCCGGGCCCGGTGCGACCGTTCACGGGGGACGGTCGCACCGGGCCTCGGGGCTGGCGGGATGTCACCAGGTCACTGCCGTAGCAGGGTCCAGTCCTGGGTGGTGGTCACCCCCTTGGCGACCTTGACGGAGACTGTGTCGGGTTGGTAGCCGTCCTTGGCGGCGAGGACGGTGACCTTGTCGCTGGGCAGCCAGTACCCGTACTGGCCGTTCCTGTCGCTGTGGACGGTGTACGAGGCGGTTCTGGAGATGATCCGGATGGTCGCACCCGGCAGCGGGTGCAGCGCACCGGCGGCGTCCCGGTACTGGACGGTGCCGGCCAGCTTGCCCCACGTGTTGGGCGGTTTGACGGTCATCGTCACGCCGACCGCAGGGACGCGGTACGGGGTGTCCGTGGTCGCCAGCATTCGCCCGGTGTAGTTGCCCGGTTGGGCCACGGAGGCGTCCGCGGCATCGAAGGTGACGGTCACCTTGGTGCTGGCGCCTGCCGCGAGGGTGAGCGTGGGGGTGTTGAGCGAGAGCCACGGCGCCGGGCCGTCCGAGGGCTGGTCCCAGCCCGCGAGCACCTGAGCGGTCGGCTGCGCGTCCCCGACGCCGATGCTGCCGCCGATGGCGTAGAAGCCCTGGCTGCCGCCGAAGCGGTACGAGGCGACCGGGGTGTTCGGCAGCTCGGTCCAGCTGTCAGTGGCCGGGTCGTAGGCCCAGCCCTGGTTGGACAGAGCGGTGTCGACGACACCGTCCTGGAGCAGCAGCTGCCCGTTCGCACTGGTGTAGGCGGTGCCCCAGTCGGTCTTCGGGAGCGAGGCGATCGGGCTCCAGGCGTCGGTGGCCGGGTCGTAGACGTAGGCATGGGCGCTGTCGGCGTTCGCCGCCGAGTACCCGCCGGCGCAGTAGAGCTTGCCGGCGATGCCGCCGCAGGCCTCCCAGGCGGTGGGCTCGGGGTAGTCGGCGATCTTCGTCCAGGTGTTCTGCGACGGGTCGTAGGCGAGGGCGTCGGTGCTGCCGCAGCCGGTGTTCGTGCAGCCGCCGACGACGTACATCTTGCCGCCCGCCGCGGCGCTGGCGGCCCCCGCGTGTCCGGACGGGATGGTGGCTCCGGTGCTCCAGCTGTCGGTGGCCGGGTCGTAGATCTCCATCGAGGAGTCGACGGTGGACTGCGGGGTCCATCCGCCGACGACGTAGATCCTGCCGTCGATGGCGGCGTGGGCGGGTGCGTCCCGCTTGTCGTGGGCGCTCGCCTTCTGCGTCCAGGACCCGGTGGCGGGGTCGTAGGCGTAGAGGGTGTTCACTTCGCCCACGTCGTTGCCGGCGAACCCGAGGCCGGAGTAGACGACACCGCCGACGGTCTCGACGACGTTGTCGGTGCTCGCGGCGGGGACGTCCGCAATGGGCTGCCAGCCCTCCGAATCGGCGGGTCCGACGGCGTTCTGAGCCGCTGTCAGAGCGGTGGCGGCCGCCTTCCTCTCGGCGGGGGTCGCGTTCGCCGCGGCGAGGGCCGCGGGTCCCGCGGAGAACGGGCCGGCAATGCGCCGGGTCGGGACGTTCCCGGTGGCGCCGACGGACGCTGCCGTGTAGCCGGAGGACTCGGCCGAGAGCGTGACCGTTGCGGGCGCGGTTCCGGTGTTGCGGACGGTGAGCGTGGTCTTCGCCGTGCCGCCCATCTTGGCAGTGGCGGACAGCGAGGTGGAGGAGAGCTCGACGCGGCCGGCCTTCATGGCGAAGTCGGCCTCGGTGACCGTGCTCTGGACGATGGCCACAGTCGAGGCGGCGGAGGCGTAGTGCGCCAGCGCGGCATCGACGGTGTGGCTGCTGACGCCCGGCACGAAGGCCCAGTAGAAGGCACCGCCGAGGGCGGTGTCGTCAACGACCGTGGACGTGGCGGAGACGGTGCTGTCGGCGGCATCGGTGACGGCCACGCCTGCCAGCGCGGCACCGGTGTTGGCGTCGGTCACCTTGCCGACGAGCAGGCCGCCCTGCTGGGGGTCGCAGGTGGCGCCGCCCAGCTGGACGTTGTCCACCTCCCAGTAGCCGCCGGTGGTGGCGCTGTAGGCGAAACGGATCTGCACCTGGGACTGCCCGGCAGCCTGCGGCAGCGGGACCGAGACGACAGTCCGGATCGAGGTGGCGGAGGGGGAGTTCCAGACGGTGGTCCAGGTGGCGCCGCCGTCGGTGCTGAGCTGGACGGCACCTGCGGTGTCGGTGCCCTTGGCGTAGCCGTCCCCGAAGGAGAGGACCGGAGGGTCGTCCGCGGTGAAGGTGGACAGGTCGGTTGCCGGGCTGGTCAGCGTGGTGTTACGGATGTTGTCCTGGTACGCGTCGGCGTCGACGATCGCGAAGTTGCCGTCACCGGTGGTCAGGTTGGAGTGCCCCAGCGGGTTGGTGAAGACCCAGCCGGCCTTGGTCCCGGCCGCGCTGGCGACGCTCCAGCCGTCCGGGACGGCCTTGTCGTCGAAGCTCTGGAAGAGTCCGTGGTGGTTGAGCTGGTACCCCGCCGCCGTGCACGCGGCGGTGTCGATCGGCAGTTGGACGTCGTCGGTCAGCGAGGACGTGCCTGCGCTGATCGTGCTGGTGGTGGACTGGTAGCCCCGGTAGTAGGGGGTGAAGTCCAAGGTGTAGTCGGCGTTGACGGGAACGTAGACCGTGTAGGCGCCGGTCTTCGGATCGGTGTGGACCGGGCCGCCGGTGGCGCCTTCGACGCTGATCGAGGCGTAGAGCGGCCAGCCCTGCCCGGAGCCGTCCTTGACGGTGCCGGACACCTTGACCCGGGCCACCTCGGCGAGCGCGAGGTTCTCGGTCACCACACCGCCGTCGGTGACGGTGACGCCCACCGCCTTCCCGGTCGCGAAGCCGTAGGCCCCCGCGGTGACGTCGTAGGTGCCGGGGGAGAGGTAGAGGTCGTAGCTGCCGTCGGCGGCTGTGGTCACCGAGCGGCCGCCGGCCGAGACGACGGCGTCGGCTACCGGATCGCCGGTCGTTGCGTCCGTGATCGTGCCCTTGACCTGGCCGTGTGGTGCGGCCGAGAACGCGTCCGTGCCGTTCGGGGTGCCCAGGCCGGTGGGGCCGTCGTAGCCGGTCTGCGCGGTGCAGTAGTAGGCCGGCGTGCAGTGGCCGTTGCTGCCGCTGGTCACGTCGTTGAGCGCGGAGCGGTCGTTGTACGGGTAGGAGCTCGGGTAGCTGCCCTGGGCCGGGGTGCCGGCGTCGGCATAGGTGGCGGTGATGATCGGAGCCGATGCGGAGGTGCCGCCGTAGACGGCCCAGCCGCTGCCGCCGTAGGTCTGGTACACGGCCAGGCCGGTGGCGGGGTCGGCGACGGCGGAGACGTCGGCGACGGTGCGTTTGGCGCAGCCGGTGTCGGTCTGCCAGGTCGGCTTGGACTCGTAGACCGAGCAGCCTGAGCCGCCGCCACCGTAGCTGTTGCTCCACGCCGACTCGGTCCAACCACGTCCGGTCCCTGCGGACTTGGTGAGCGAGGTGCCGCCGACGGAGGTGACGTACTGGGAGGCGGCGGGGTAGGTCACGCCGTAGGCGCTGTCGCCGGAGCTGGCCACGACGGCCACGCCCGGGTGGTTGTAGTACGGGTCGGCGGCGGTGGTCTCGGAGGCGTCCTCGCCGCTCCCGGGGGCGGAGGAGTAGCCGCTGCCGTAGGAGTTGGACACGTACTTCGCGCCGAGAGCGACTGCGGTGTCAACGCCGGTGCCCAGGTCGTCGGTGGACGCGGTGCTCGCCTCGACCAGCAGGATGTGGGCGTCGGGTGCGACGGCGGAGACCATGTCGAGGTCGAGCGAGATCTCGCCGGCCCAGCTGCTGTCGGCGGGCGGGAGGGCAGGGCCGCCGGTCTGGTTGACCTTGCTGAGGCAGCCGTTGGCGGTGGTGCAGGCGGGCAGCCCGTACTGGGCGCGGTACACCGCCAGGTCGGCTTCTGCGTTCGGGTCGTCGTAGGCGTCGACGATGGCGATGGTCGCGCCCGCGCCGCCGTCTGCCGGAAGGCTGTAGGCCGAGAGCAGGTCGGAAGGGCCGTAGCCCGCGGGCGGGTTGGTGTTCGGCTGGGCGTCCGCCGGGGTCGCCGCGCCGCTCTTGGCGCCCTTTCCGCGCATGACGCCCTTCACGGCCGAGATGTCGGTGCGCTTCAGGGCGAAGCAGGTGGCCTGGCCGGGCTTGGGCGCGGTCGTGCAGACCGGTTCGCTGTGCGGCGCGCCGGTGTGCCGCTGCGTGTCCGTCGTGGTCGGTATCGTCGGGGCCGAGGCGCTGGTCGCGCCCGATGCCCCGGCGGTTCCGGCGGTGGCGGCCAGCGCCGTCGGGCCGTTGAGGCCCGCCAGCGCCAGCGCGCCGACGGCCGCGGTGGCGGCAGTCAACCGGAGGCGTCTGATTCCCATCGGGTTGGAGCTCCTGTCGCGTGCGTGGCCGGGCCTGATCGCCGACTGGGCGGGCGCACAAGCTCCCGTTCCTGCAGGGAGATCGCACGGAAACGGGATGCCCGGACGGAGGCGCGGCTCGGGAAGCGGATGCGCTTCGTTTCGAGATCATTCTGGTGAATCCCGGATGGACGGAACGGTCTTCCCCTGTCGAGACTGCGACATGACGTGATCTCGCCGCGTACGCGCAAGCCCCCGTGCCGGCTGAGATGTCGTGGTCTCGCCATGTCGTGCTGTCGCCAGTCGACAGCCCTCCCGGACCACCGTCGCCCCGGGTCAGGATGACGCCCCGAAGCGCCCTGCTTCCCGAGCCGTGCGGACACGCAGGCCGTCCCGCACCTGCCCGGCCTCCACGACGGACGGAGAGCACGTGCACCAGCGCATCCCACTCCGCAGACGGGCGATGGCCGTCGCGGCCCTGGCCCTGGCGGGCCTCGCGGCACACCCCGCCCTGGCTGCCGCGGCCAGCTCCCCGGCCGGATCCGCCGTCTCGACGGCCCCAGCGTCCTCGATCCCCACCACCACCGAGACCCAGCAGAGCACGGGACGGATCAGCTCCCAACGGGTGTGCGGCACACCCGCGCCGGGCCGGGCGTCCTGCTTCGCGCTGAAGCGCACCGACATCTCGGCCGTCAAGGGTGTCATGCGCGGCCGTAAAGTGAAGCCCGCAGGTGTGTCGGCCGCGGGCGACACCGTACCCAACACGCCCGCAGGGTACGGTCCTTCGGACCTGCTGTCCGCTTACGCCCTGCCCGCGAACGGCGGCGCCGGGGCGACCGTCGCCATCGTCGACGCCTACGACGACCCGAACGCGGAGGCCGACCTGGCGGTGTACCGCACCCAGTACGGGCTGCCCGCCTGCACCACGGCGAACGGTTGCTTCAAGAAGGTCGACCAGACCGGCGGCACCGGCTACCCGGCGGCCAATTCCGGCTGGGCCGGGGAGATCTCACTCGACCTGGACATGGTGTCGGCGGTCGCGCCGAACGCGCATGTCGTCCTGGTCGAGGCGACCACGGCGTCCAGCACCGACCTCGGCACAGCGGTGGACGAGGCAGTCGCCCTGGGAGCCAAGTACGTGTCCAACTCCTACGGGGCGTCCTACAGTTCGGCTGCCGGCAGCGGCGAGGACGCCTCCGAGGCCGCTGCCTACGACCCGTACTACGACCATCCGGGCGTGGCCGTCGTGGCCAGCTCCGGCGACAGCGCCTACGGCGTCGCCTACCCCGCCGCCTCCCAGTACGTCACGGCCGTCGGCGGCACCTCGCTCACCAAGGACGCGACGACCGGCCGGGGTTGGGCCGAGTCGGTGTGGAAGACCAGTGCCACCGAGGGCGGCGGCTCCGGGTGCTCGCTGTACGAGGCCAAGCCCGCATGGCAGAAGGACACCGGCTGCGCCAAGCGCAGCGTGGCGGACGTCTCCGCCGTCGCGGACCCGGCCACCGGCGTTGCCGTCTACCAGACCTACGGCGGCAGCGGCTGGGCCGTCTACGGCGGCACCTCCGCCTCGGCTCCGATCATCACCGCCACCTACGCTGACGCCGGCACCCCGGTCGCGGGCAGCAACCCGGCCTCCTACCCGTACGCAGTCGCGTCCGCGCTCAATGACGTGACGACAGGAAGCAACGGCACCTGTACGCCGGCCTACTTCTGCACGGCCGGACCCGGCTACGACGGTCCGACCGGACTGGGCACCCCCAAGGGTCTCGACGCCTTCCGCTCCGGTCCGCACGGCGAAGTCAGGGGCACCGTCACGGACTCCGCGACGGGGCAGCCGATCGCCGGCGCCGCTGTGACCGTCGGGTCCGACCAGGTCGTCACCGGGAGCGACGGCAGCTACGACGTCGTCCTGGCCCCCGGTACCTACGACGTCACCGCAGGCGCCTACGGCTACACCAGCGCCAGCGCGACCGGCGCGGTCGTCACCGACGGCGGGACCCTCACCCGGGACTTCGCTCTCGACGCCGAGGCCCGTGCCACCATCAGCGGCAAGGTGACGGACGGATCCGGCCAGGGCTGGCCGTTGTACGCCTCGATCTCCGTCGACGGGGTGCCCGGCGGACCGGTGCACACCGACCCGAGAACCGGCCGGTACAGCCTCTCCCTGCCGGTGGGCTCCGCCTACACCCTGCACGTGACGCCCTACTACCGCGGCTACCAGGTGACCACCCAGCAGGTTTCCCTCGGTGCGACGAACCTGGTCCAGAACATCCAGGTGCCGATCGCCGCGGGCTGCACGGCCGCCGGCTACGCGATGGCCTACCACGGTCTGCACCAGACCTTCGACACCACGGCCACGCCCGCGGGCTGGACCGTGGCCAACGCAGCCGGTACGGACAACGGTTGGACCTTCACGTCCCCGACGCGCGGCAACATCACCGGCGGCGCCGGGGGCTTCGCGATCGTGGACAGCGACAGGGCGGGCGCCGGGAAGACGCAGGACTCCTATCTCACCGCCCCCGCCACCGACCTGTCCGCCTACAGCGCGGACGCGCCGCCGGTGCTGTCCTTCGCCAACGCCTTCCACGTCGCGCCCAACTCGGCCGGCCAGGTCCAGCTGAGCACCGACGGCGGCACCACCTGGACCACGGTGTGGAACTCCGCGACGGTCACCACATACGCCCAGAGCGTCAACCTCCCGCTGCCCCAGGCGGCCGGCCAGTCCGCGGTCGAGGTCCGGTTCCACTACACCGGGGCCGACTCCTGGTACTGGGAGCTCGACAACGTCGTGCTGGGCAGGTACGGCTGCGAACCCCTCACCGGCGGCCTCGTCGTCGGCACGGTGAGCGACGCCAACACCGCCGCCGCCGTGCCGGGCTCGACCATCGTCGACGCCGGCGACGCCAAGCTCACCGCCACCTCCGCGGCAGTGGCCGACCCGGCCCTGAAGGGCGCGTTCTACTGGTACTTCTCACCCGACACCGGTGACCGCACCATCACCGCCGCCATGTCCCGCTACACCACAGGCTCCACGGTGGCCGCCGTGATCGCCGGCAGGACCACCGAGGCCGACTTCGCCCTCAAGGCGGGCCAGATCACCGCCTCCCCGGACACCGTCGCCAGGACGGCCGCCTGGGGCGGAACCGCAAGCAGCACCGTCACGCTCAAGAACACCGGCACCGCGGCCGCCACCGTGCACCTGACGGACACTCCGACCGGCTACTCCATGCAGGGCGTGACAGCGGGCACGGACGAGGTCCCCGCCCTTGCCGTGCCGACCAGCACCACGTCCGGAAGCGAACTCCTGGCGGCCAGGAACGCCACGCCCGACCAGCTCGCCACCACCCGCACAGCGCGGCAGGCCGCGCAGGCGGGCGTCGGCGCCAACACCGCCGACCACTGGCAGAGCGTTGCGGACCTGCCCGTCCCGCTCAGTGACAACATCGCGGACACCGTCAACGGCATCCTCTACACGGGTCTCGGCTACGACGGCAGCAACGACACCAACCAGTGGTACGCGTACAACCCCGCCGCCCAGACGTGGGGTGAGCGGGCACCGGCCAAGGACACCCGTGAGGGCGCGGCGCACGGCGTCGTGAACGGCAAGGTGTACGTCACCGGCGGCTGGCTGCCGTCCGGTGAGACCGACTCGCGGACCGAGGTCTACGACCCGGCCGCCGACGCGTGGAGTACCGCCGCCAACGCTCCTACGGCATACGCCGGCTCGGGAAGCGCCGTGCTGGACGGCAAGCTCTACACCATCGGCGGATGCACCGACGCGGCCTGCGGCAGCACCGCCGCGTACGCCTTCGAGCCAGCCACGAACACCTGGACGCAGATCGCCGACTATCCCAAGGCGGAGTCCTGGATGTCCTGCGGCGGAGTCGGCGCGAAGGTCTACTGCGCCGGAGGCGTCGCCGACGCGACAGGCGCGACCGCGTACTCCTACGCCTACGACCCGGCGAGCAACACCTGGTCGCCGATCGCCCTGCTGCCGTCCTCCGTGTGGGGCGCCGCGACCACCGCCGCCAACGGCCAACTGCTGCTCCAGGACGGCATCCAGGCGAACAACCTGTCCAACCGGGGCTATGCCTACGATCCCGGCACAGGCACGTGGTCAGCCCTGCCGAACACCCCCACGGCCGGCTACCGGTTCGCCGGCGCGCTCGGCTTCTACACCGTCGGTGGCAGCACCGGCCTCGGCAGTACGTCCAACACCACCCAGGTGCTGGCGGGCTGGGAGTACTCGGACAGTGTCAGCACCGACTGGCTCTCCCTCGACCGCGACCAGCTGACACTGCAGCCGGGAGAGTCCGCGAAGGTGACGCTGAACTTCGACGCCGCGGTGCCCTCGATCTCCCAGCCCGGCACCTACACCGCCTCGCTGCTCCCCGACGCCGACACCCCCTATCCGGTCGCGGCGGTCAAGGTCGCACTGACGGTCAGCCCGCCGACCAGCTGGGGGAAGATCGCCGGCACCGTGCAGTACCGGAACGCGGACGGCGAGATGAAGCCGGTAGCCGGGGCAACCGTCCAGATCACCACCTGGACGGCCTCCTACACCCTGCACACCGACACCGCCGGTCAGTACCAGATCTGGATGGACACCCGGAACAACCCGCTGACCGTCATCGCGGCCAAGGACGGCTTCGTGCCGCAGACCGCGACCGTGAAGCTGGTTAGGAGGTCCGTGGTGACCAGGGACTGGACACTGGTCCAGGACTGACGCCGGGTCGACACCCCGCCCCGGCCCGGGAGGAACTCCCGGGCCGGGACACACCGCACCCCGTGGAGCCGTCCCGGGGCAGGCCGGGATCAGATCCAGCTGTTGCGCAGTGCGTGCCAGGCCAGTTGGAGCCTTGAGGTGACGCGTGCGGTGTCCATCAGCGCGCGCAGCCTTCGCTGCACGGTACGTGGGGAGGTGCCGATCTGGTGTGCGGTGGCGGTGTCGGTCAGGCCGGAGAGCATCAGCTGCAGGATCTGGCGGTCCAGCGGCTCCAGTCCGCTGTCGTCCCGCAGGTAGGGCCGGGCCCGTCGCCAGGTCGCCTCGAACAGCTCGCAGGCGAGGACCACGAGCGGCTGGCGGATCATCATGGTCCGCTGCGGGCTGGTGCGCACCAGGGCCACGCTGCGGTCGGCGATCGCCAGCTTCATGAGCGGATGGTCCACCACCCGCACCTGGTGGCCGAGGCTGAGCCGGTCGTTGAGCGCACGGACCGCTTCCGGCTCGGTGAGGAACTCGCTGTCGACGATGACGCGGTTCTCCAGGCCCGGCGGTGCCGCCGGCTCCATGGTGACCGTGCTGGCAACGGAGGTGACGGTGTTGGTGCCCGTCTGGAAGGCCCAGAGGGATTCCTTCGCCGCGGACTGGATCTCCAGTAGTCGCTGCGCCTGGGCGGGACCGTCGATGTACTCCACGAGATCGCTCGGGGAAGACCCCCGTTCCCGGCGGTAGGCCTCACCGAGTTCGGCGAGCGCGACCTCGGCCCGCCGGGTGCTCTCCCGCAGCCGGGTCAGGCGCGGCCCCAAGGCGATCTCAGGCGGGAGCGCGGCCCAGCGACCCTCCCCGCCCGAGACCGGAGCCATCAGGCCGTGCGTGGCGAGGCGTTCGACGATCCCTTCGGCTGTGGCGAGCGGGCAGCCGAGCGCGTCCGCAATGTCCCGCGTGGAGGCACTGGGCACCGACGCCAGATAGCGGAACGCCTTGACGTCGTCCGCGGAGCCGTCCAGTCCGAGATCAGTCAGCACCGGGTCAGTCTGGACGACAGTCCACATGCTTGTCACATGAAACAGACGCGCCCGCAGTGCGCATCGCCTGCCCGCATGCGGGTGTCCGCGGCTGTCGCGCCCCCGGTCGTTCAGTTGCTGCCGCCGGTGCTGGTGGTGCAGGTGTCGCCGTGGGCGGGACAGGTGCGGGTGTTGCCGCCGACCAGGTGGATCTGCAGGGGGTGAGCGGC